>NZ_JBQWRA010000003.1:0-647899 GCF_052547135.1 Lysobacter sp. F60174L2
CGCCTTGCGCCGTCCGATAATTCTGACAGTAGCCGTGTCCGCCGCGAGAAATTTCGGCGCTGCAGCCTAACGCCTGAATTAAGCCGACCCGCGAAGCGGGTTCGGCTTGAATGAATTGTTAGGTGGCGCCTACGGCAACTGCACGTGCTCCACCCATCGGTCTGCAGTGAAGCCTAAAACCAACCCCAGTGCCACTGCTAAGAAGTAACCCTCCGCTGTGGCCCCGAAGATTGCCGCAATGGCGCAGGCCAAGGCTACGCCCATTAGCGTCTGGGCCGGCAACGAGAGAGACCGCTTCTTGTCAGAAGTACCGAAAATTACGATTGCGCAGTAGAAGCCGAACAGGAAGAACGCGACCACACCGCGTATGACCTGTGAATCAAGTCCCTCAACGCCCCAGAATGCGAACAACGCGAACACGCCGCCGAAAAGTACTGCCCCCAGTAGCGACCAAAGGTTCATAGCCAACTAACGCTTAGTAGATCCCCAAAGCGGGGTGTTATCCAAATCCTTGCCTGAGCTTCATGGCGTGGTCAATCAGGGAAATCCTACACGACACCAACGACTTATCCACTTACATCGTGGCCGGTCCGACCGGAAGCTGCCCGTGGAAAACGGCTTATGTGGAGTGTCATGTCTTATCGTCCCAAAAGTGGGGTGTTATCTGGCAACGAAACCACGGCGGTGGCCCGCCCGCCGCGTCCCCCACGCTTGCTGGACCAGGTACGCGACCGCTGCCGCTTGAAGCACTACAGCCTGCGCACCGAGCGGGTCTATCTGTACTGGATCAAGCGCTTCATCCTGGCCAATCGCAAGCGTCATCCCCGCGACATGGGGGTGGTGGAGGTGGAGGCATTCCTGTCGTCCCTGGCCACTCGAGATGACGTGGCGGCGAGTACGCAGAACCAGGCGCTGTCGGCGCTGTTGTTCCTGTATCGACAGGTACTCGGCATCGAGCTGCCGTGGATGGAGTCGGTGGTGCGGGCCAAGCGGCCGCGGAAGATTCCGGTGGTGCTGTCGCGTGAGGAGGTGGCGCGCCTGCTGGCGTTGCTCGATGGCCAGGTATGGCTGATGGCGGGGTTGCTTTACGGCGCGGGGATGCGGCTGATGGAATGCGTGCGGCTGCGGGTCAAGGATGTGGACTTCGGCCGCAACGAGATCTGCGTGCGCAATGGCAAGGGCGGCAAGGACCGTCGGGTGCCGCTGCCGCGCAGGTTGCGCGAGCGGTTGCGCGAGCAGGTCGAGCGGGTGCGGGTGATCCACGGGCAGGACCTGCTGCTGGGCCTGGGCGAGGTCCACCTGCCGCACGCGCTGGCACGCAAGTATGTCAACGCGGGTCGCGAGTTCGGTTGGCAGTATGTGTTTCCGTCACCGCGCCATTCGCTGGACCCGCGTACCGGGCGCAAGCGGCGCCACCATGTCGACGAGGCGGTCCTGCAACGCGCGGTCAAGACGGCGCGGGCGCGTGCGGGGATCGACAAGCCGGCGACCTGCCATACGTTCCGCCACTCCTTCGCTACCCATTTGCTGGAGGATGGCCACGACATCCGCACGGTGCAGGAGCTGCTCGGTCACAAGGACGTCGCGACCACCCAGATCTACACCCACGTGCTGGGACGCGGGGCGGGCGGGGTGTTGAGTCCGCTGGATCGCGATTGAGCCGGACGCGGCCGGTCAGCGCAGCAACACCAGCGTCGCCAGCCCGAGGAAGCTCAGGAATCCCATCACGTCGGTCACCGTGGTCAGTACCACGCCGCCGGCCAGCGCGGGGTCGAAGCCCAGCCGTTTGAGCGTCATCGGCACGATCACGCCGCCGGTCGCGGCGGTCAGCAGGTTGATGGTCAGGGCGCAGCCGATCACCAGCGACAGCATCGGGTCATGGAACCACCAAAGCACGATCAGTCCCAGGCCGATGCCCAGGCACAGGCCGTTGATCAGGGCGACGGCCAGCTCCTTGCGCAGCAGCACGCCGACGTTGGAGGAGCCGATCTGGCCCAGCGCGAGGCCGCGGATCATCAGCGCCAGTACCTGGGTGCCGGCGTTGCCGCCCATGCCGGCGACGATCGGCATCAGGATCGCCAGTGCCACGATCTGCTCGATCGCACCCTCGAAGCGGCCGATCACGCCGGCCGCCAGGAATGCGGTGCACAGGTTGACCCCGAGCCAGATCAACCGCCGCCGGAACGCCCGACGCACCGGCGAGAACAGGTCTTCGTCCTCGTCCAGGCCGGCCGCGCTCAGGGCCTGGTGCTCGGCCTGTTCGCGGATGATGTCGACCACGTCATCGATGGTGATGCGGCCGAGCAGGGTGTGGTTGTCGTCGACCACCGGGGCGCTGAGCCAGTCGTGGTCGGAGAACTGCCGCGCGACCTCGTTGGCCGATTCCTCGACGTCGATCGCGGGCTGCTCGTCGTCGATCAACTGGTTGATCGGGGTGCCGGCCTCGTGGGTCAGCAGCGCGGCCAGCGCGATCCGGCCGAGGTACTGGTGGCGCCGGCTGACCACGTACAGGTGGTCGGTGTGCTCGGGCAGTTCACCGCGCAGGCGCAGGTAGCGCAGCACCACGTCGACGGTGGTGTCGGTGCGCACGGTCACCACGTCGGGGTTCATCAGGCGGCCGGCGGTGTCCTCGGGGTAGGACAGCACCTGTTCGAGGCGCTCGCGGTTCTCACGGTCCATCGACTTGAGCACTTCGTCGATGACGGTGTCGGGCAGGTCCTCGACCAGGTCGGCGAGGTCGTCGATGTCGAGGTCCTCGACCGCGGCCACGATCTCGTCGGGGTCCATGTGCGCCAGCAGGCTCTCGCGGACCTCGTCGCCGACGTGGACCAGCACCTCGCCGTCGTCCTCGGCGTCGACCAGTCCCCACACCACCACGCGCTTGCCGGGCGGCAGCGACTCCAGCAGGTTGCCGATCTCGGCCGGCGACAGGGTGTTGACCAGCCGCTTGACCGGGCCGAGGCGGCCGCTGTCGAGTGCCTCCGACAGCAGCCGCAGCTGGCGCGAGGTCTTGTCGTGGCGGTCGGCTTCGGCCATGCGGACGCTCCGGGGGGCGGGCGGAAGAGCCGCAGCGTCGCCGGGTGTCCCGGGACGGAGTGCGACCGAATCAGGTGTTCATGGCGGCATTATCGCTGGTGGAGCTGGGACTGCACAGTCCGGCGATGCCGGCGGTGAATGTAGGAGCGACGTAAGTCGCGAATGCACGGCGATCCCGGATGTCAGTGAAATCGCGACTTACGTCGCTCCTACATCCCTCACACTGAGTCAATGCCCGCGCTGCGCCTCCAGCCAGCGTTCGATTTCGCCGCGGTCGCGCGCGCGCATCAGGGCCGGGGCGTTCGCGCGCAGGCGGTCGAGGTCGCAGTTGCGGATCGTCCGGCGGATCTCCAGCAGCGAGGTCGGGTGCAGGCTGAACTGCTCCAGCCCCAACGCCAGCAGCAGTGGCGCGAACCGGGAATCGCCGGCCAGCTCGCCGCAGACCGCGACCGGGGTGTTGCGGGCCGCGGCCAGCCGGATTACGTCGCGCAACAACCGCAGTACTGCCGGGTGCAGCGCGGTGTACAGGTCGCCGAGGGCTTCGTTGTCGCGGTCGGCGGCGAGCAGATACTGGATCAGGTCGTTGGTGCCGATCGACAGGAAGTCGACCCCGCCGATGAACGTCGACAGCGAGATCGCCGCGGCCGGCACCTCGATCATCGCGCCCAATGCCACGTAGTCGGCGATCTCGTAGCCTTCGCTGCGCAGGTCGCGGGCGATCCGCATCATCTCCGCGCGGACGGTGCGGACCTCCTCGCGGCTGCTGATCATCGGCAGCAGGATCCGCAGCGGGCCGTAGCCGGATGCTCGCAGCATCGCGCGCAACTGGGTCTCCAGCAGGCCGGTGCGTGCCAGCGACAGCCGCACGCCGCGCAGGCCCAGCGCCGGGTTGGGTTCGTCGCGCAGCGCCAGGCCGGTGCGGTCGGCCTTGTCGGCGCCCAGGTCGAGGGTGCGGATGGTCACCGGCCGTCCGCTCATGCCCAACACCACGTCGCGGTAGGCGCGGAACTGCTCCTCCTCGTCGGGCAGTTCCATCCGCTGCAGGAACAGAAACTCGGTGCGGTACAGGCCGATGCCGGTGGCGCCCAGCGCATGGGCCTCGGCGACGTCCTCGCGCGACTCGGCGTTGGCGTAGATCTCGACCTCGCTGCCGTCGCGGGTGCGGTTGGGTTCGCGTCGCAGACGGTTGAGTTCGCGCCGTTCGCGCGCGTAGCCACGCTGGCGCGCATGGTGGCTGCGCAGGTCGTCGGGCGCAGGCTCCAGCACCACCCGGCCGGTGCCGCCATCGACGATCAGCGCGTCGCCGTCGTTGACCTTCTGCAGCACGTTGGCGACGCCGACCACCAGCGGCAGGTGCAGGCTGCGCGCCAGGATCGCGCTGTGCGACAACGCGCTGCCGCTGGCGGTGACGATCGCCACCACGCCCTGCGCCTGCAACTGGGCGAGCTCGGCGGGCGCGACGTTGTCGGTGACCAGGATCTCGCCGGCGACGCCCTCCATGCCGGCGTCGCGGCGGTGCAGGGCGGCGTGCACGCGGCCGATCACCTGGTCGATGTCGTCCAGCCGGCTGCGGAAGTACGCATCGTCCATGGTGTCGAACACCGAGGCGATGCGGTCGCGTTGCAGCCGCAGCGCGTAATCGGCGCTGTAGCGGCCGGTGCGGATCAGTTCATCGAGGCCCTGCAGCAACTCGGGGTCGTCGAGTAGCAGCGCATGCAGGTCGAGGAACTCGCCGACCTCGCGCGCGAGTGCGCCGTGCAGGCGCTCGCGCATGACGTGCATCTCGGTCCGGACCCGGTCGATCGCGTCGTGCAGGCGCTTCAGCTCATCCTCGACCGCCGTGGCATCGATGCGCTCCTCGACCACGTCGAGCACGTGCGGCAGGCGCACCCGGGCGCGGCCAAGCGCGCTGCCGCGCGATGCCCCGAGTCCGGAGAATTCCTGCCGCATCGGCGCTCCTACTGGTCTTCGTCGAAGCGACGCTCGAACAGGCCGGTGATCGCTTCGGCCACCGCCTCCTCGTCGTCGCCATCGGCCCGCAGCTTGACCACCGTGCCCTGGCCGGCAGCCAGCAGCATCACGCCCATGATGCTCTTGGCGTTGACCTCGCGGCCCTTGGCGACCAGCGTCACGTTGCAGCTGTAGCCCGACAGCAGCTGGACCAGCTTGGCGGTGGCGCGCGCATGCAGGCCCAGGCGGTTGGAGACGGTGAGTTCACGTTCGATCATGGGGGAGTTCCTTGTTTCCGTCTCAGGCATCGTCCAGCCGCACGCCGTTGCGCGCGCCGGCGGCGGCGACCGCGGGCAGCTCGTCCAGCGGCAGCTCGGCGTAGTTCATCACGCGCAGCAGCATCGGCAGGTTCAGGGCCGACACTCGCCGCACCGGCGTGCCCAGTTGCGCGACCCGGGCGGCCAGGTTGCTCGGCGTCGCACCGTACAGGTCGGTCAGCACCAGCACGCCGTCGCCACCGTCGACCTTGCGCAACGCGGCGCTTGCGCGAGGCAGCCACTCGTCCGGGGCGCCGTCGTACGGCACTTCGAGCGCTTCTGTGCGCAGCGGCAACGCATCCAGCAGGCGGGTCGCCACGCCCACCAGCGCGGTACCGATACCTGGATGGGTGATGAGCAGGATGCCGACGGCCATCCGGAGAAGTTAACAGACGCGGGTTGATCCCCGGAAGCGGGACGGCTCAGTCCAGTTCGCGATGATGCACCGCGACCTCGTCCCAGCCGCGCTCGCGGGCGTGGGCGGCCATCCATTCGGCCAGGTAGACCGAGCGGTGGCGGCCGCCGCTGCACCCGAAAGCCACGGTGATGTAGCTGCGGGTGGATCCCGACTGCATCCGTGGCAGCCAGGTGTCCAGCAGAGCGCTGATCTGGCTGGCGAACTCCTGCACTTCCGGCTGCGCGGCCAGGTGCTGCGCCACCGCGGAATCGCGGCCCGACAGCGGCCGCAGGGTCGGGTCCCAGTGCGGATTGGGCAGGCCGCGCGCGTCGAACACGAAGTCGGCGCCGGCCGGCAGGCCGTGGCGGTAGGCGAACGATTCGAACAGCAGCGACACCGTGTTGGCATCGCCGATCCCGAACTCGGTGATGACATGGCGGCGCATCTGGTGGACGTTGAGGTCGCTGGTGTCGAGCTGGATGTCGGCCAGTTGCCGCAGCGGCTTGAGCACCTGCCGCTCCAGCGCGATCGCGTCCGCCAGCGACAGCCCCAGCTGGCTCAGCGGGTGGCGCCGGCGGGTGTCGGCATAGCGTTTGAGCAGGACATCGTCGCGGGTGTCGAAAAAGATCAGCTTCGGGTCCAGCCCCATTGCCCCGACCGCCGACAGCCACGAGGGCAGGTTGCCGAGGTCGCTGTGGCTGTTGCGTACGTCGATCCCGACCGCCATCCGGGCGGCGGTCGCGCCGTCGCCGGTGGCGCTGCGCACGAAGTCCGGCAGCAGTTCGGCCGGCAGGTTGTCGACGCAGTAGTAGCCCAGGTCTTCGAAGGTCTTGAGCGCCACCGACTTGCCCGAGCCGGACATGCCGCTGACGATCACCAGGGTCGCGCTGGAGGGTTCGTTGGTGGCCATTCAGACGTCGCCGCGTTCGAGGAAGTTGCTGTGCCGGGCGATGAATGCCGCCGCCGGGTCCATGCCCTTCATCCGCAGGCTGTGCAGCCGGGTCGCGGCCTCGGCCAGCACCGCCAGGTTGCGGCCGGGCATCACCGGCAGGTGGGTGGTCGGCACGTCGAGGTCGAGCACGCGTCGGGCGCTGTTCTCGCCGGTCAGCCGCTCCAGCCCGGTCGGTGCCGGGGCATCGGCCGGCTCGTCCGCCGGTCGTGTCAGGTGGATGATCAGGCGCAGGTACTTGTTGTGCTTGACTGCGGTGTCGCCGAACATCTCGCGGATATTGAGCACGCCCAGGCCGCGCACTTCCAGCAGGTCCTGGATCATTTCCGGGCAGGTGCCGTCGAGCACGTCGGGGGCGATCTGGGTGAACTCGGGGGCGTCGTCGGCGACCAGCCGGTGGCCGCGGCTGATCAGTTCCAGCGCCAGCTCGCTCTTGCCGGCGCCGGCATCGCCGGTGATCAGCACGCCGATCGAGTAGATCTCCATGAACACCCCGTGCAGGGTGATCCGCGGCGCCAGGGTCCGGGCGAGGTGGTACTGCAGGTGGTTCAGCAGTTCGTGGCCACGCAGCGGCGAGTTCCACAGCGGCGTGCGCGACTCCTCGGCGGCCTCGGCGAGGTCGGCGGGACAATCCTGGCCCTTGCTGATCACCAGCGCCAGCGGCCGGAACTGCATGATCCGCTCGATCGTTTCCCAGCGGTGGCGCGAGTCCAGCGCATCCAGCCACGCCAGCTCTTCGGTGCCGAGGATCTGCACCTTGTTGGGATAGATCGCGTTGAGGTAGCCGGCCAGCGACGGGCGACGGGCGACGGTTTCGACCGATTCCAGGACACGGTCGCGGCCTTCCTGGCCGGCGACCCACTTCAGGTCGAGGCGGTCGCGCTGCTGCTCGAACAGCTCGCCGGCGCTGATCCGGGCGTTGCACATCGGCATCGTGTCAGGCCACCGTCGATCGTTGGGCGCGGGTGTCGACCCCGTCCAGCAGGCAGCCGCCGAGCTCGGCGACGGTTGGCGCCGCGCGCAGGCGGTCACGGAAGCCGGCGCTGGAGAAATGCTCCGCCAGTTCCGCCAGTTGTTGCAGGTGCTCCTGCAGCGAGTGTTCCGGGATCGCCATGGCCAGCACGAGGTCCACCGGCTCACCGTCGACGGCGCCGAAGTCGACCGGTTCGGCCAGCCGCAGGAACGCGCCGCGACTCTCGCCGATCCCGGCCACCCGGCCGTGCGGGATCGCCACGCCGTGGCCGATCGCGGTGCTGGCCAGGCGCTCGCGCGCCTGCAGGCTCTCGCGGATGGCGGCGCAGGCGGCATTGCCGCTGGCGTACAGCGGGTCGGCCAGTAACCGGGCCGCGGCGTCGATGACCGAGACGCGGTTGCCCGGCTCGGTCAGGATCGCAATGCGGTCGACGCTCAGCAACTCGTGCAATGGCATGGGGGCTAGCCGAATTCGCCGCTGCGGGCGAGGCTCTCGCCGCGGTTGTGGGCGATCTGCTTTTCCTTGTGTTTCATCAGCAGGCGGTCGAGCTTGTCGGCGAGCAGGTCGATCGCGGCGTACATGTCGATCGCGGTGGCATCGGCATGCAGGATGCCCCCGGCAAGGTTGACGGTCGCCTCGGCGCGGTGGTTGGGCTTGTCGAGGCTGAGCTGGGCGCGGACGTCGAACGGCTGGTCGAAATGGCGTCCAAGCCGTTCCAGCTTGGTTTCCACGTAGTCGCGCAGGGCGGCAGTGACTTCGACATGCTGGCCGTGGGTTTCGATACGCATCGGAGACCTCCTGTTACGTCGCGGCTTGGGTCTCCAGCATAGCCCAGCCCGGCGTGAATGGCGGGCGGTCGGCGACCGGCGTCACGCCATCCGCACGCGGTCCTGCGAGGACGCGATTCCCATCGCTTCGCGGTACTTGGCCACGGTGCGGCGGGCGACCGGAATGCCCGTCGCTTTCAGGCTTTCGGCCAGGCGCGCGTCCGACAGCGGCTTGCGCGGGTTCTCCGCCTCGATCAGTTGCCGCAGCATCGACTGGATCGCGGTGCTGGAGGCCTCGCCGCCACCGCCGGTACCGATGCCGGAGGCGAAGAAACCGCGCAGCGGGATGGTTCCTCGCGGTGTGCGCGCGTACTTGCGCGCGATCGCGCGCGAAACCGTGGATTCGTGCAGGCCGATTTCGGCGGCGACCTCGCGCAGCGTCAGCGGCCGCAGCGCGCTGTCGCCGAACTCGAGGAAGCCGGCCTGCTGGCGCAACAGGCAGCGGGTGACTTTCAGCAAAGTGTCGCCGCGTGCTTCCAGGCTCTTGAGCAGCCAGCGGGCTTCCTGCAGGTGGCCCTTGAGGTAACTGGCGTCGGATGCGCTGGCGTGGCGGATCATGCCCTCGTAACCGCGATGGATGCTCACCCGCGGACGCATGCTGTCCGACAACGCGACCCGCCACAGGCCATGCTGGCGCCAGATGACGACGTCCGGGGCGACGTAGGTGTCGGTCGCGATCGCGCCGATCTGGGCGCCGGGGCGCGGGTCGAGCGAGCGCAGCAGTTGGACCGCGATGTCGACCTCGCCCTCGTCGAGCTTCATCTCGCTGGCCAGGCCGCTGACGCCGATTCGCGGCAGCCGTTCCAGCGGGCCATTGGCGAGTGTCCAGGCCAGGTCGCGGCCCGGCGTGTCTTCGGGCAGTTGCTCCAGTTGCAGGCGCAGGCATTCGGCCAGGTCGCGCGCGCCGACGCCGACCGGATCGAAACGCTGGATCTGGCACAGCGCCGTCTGGATTTCATCGCCGCTGGCATGGAGTTCGGCTTCGAGGCCGGCGGCGATCGATTCCAGTGGCTCGCGCAGGTAGCCGTTGTCGTCGATCGATTCGATCAGGGCGACCGCGATCTGGCGGTCACGCGGTGACAGCGGACTCAGGTGCAGTTGCCACAGCAGGTGGTCGTGCAGGGTCTCGGCCTCGGCCACCTGTTCGGCGGCCGAGCCCTCGTCACCCGGGTCGCCGGGGCCGACACGCTGGTACCAGGTTTCGCCGTCGTTCGCGCCCCAGTCGGCCTCGGGCGGGGCGGGCGTATCGAGGCTGGAATCGGACGCATGACCGTCGCCGTCCAGCCTGGTGCCGTCGGTGCGGTCGCTGCTGATCGCGGTTTCGGTCCAGTCCAGCAGCGGGTTGCTTTCCACCGCATTGACCAGCTCGGCCTCCAGTTCGATCGCCGACATCTGCAACAGGCGGATCGCCTGTTGCAACTGCGGGGTCATCACCAGGTGCTGGCCGAGGGAGGTTTGGAGACGGGGCTTCATGATGGATTGCAAACGCGACCTGACGGGTCCGACGGCCGTTGCGTTGCAGCATCATTACAGGCGGAAGGTTTCGCCCAGGTAGACGCGACGCACGTCGGGATTGGCGAGCAGCGCGTCCGGAGCCCCCTGCGCGAGCACGCCGCCTTCATTGAGGATATACGCACGGTCGCAGATACCCAAGGTCTCGCGGACGTTGTGGTCGGTGATCAGCACGCCGATGCCGCGATTCTTGAGGTGGCGCACGATTCGCTGGATCTCGCCGACCGAAATCGGGTCGACGCCGGCGAACGGTTCGTCGAGCAGCATCAGCCGCGGCTTGCTTGCCAGCGCTCGGGCGATCTCGACCCGGCGACGCTCGCCGCCGGAGAGGCTGGCGCCGAGCTGGTCGGCGACGTGGGTGACCTGCAGTTCCTCCATCAACGCTTCGAGTTCGCGCTCGCGGCCGGCCTTGTCGAGGTCGTCGCGCAGTTCCAGCACCACCCGCAGGTTGTCGGCGACGCTGAGCTTGCGGAACACCGACGGTTCCTGCGGCAGGTAGCCGACGCCGTACTTGGAACGCACGTACATCGGGTCGCCGGTGATGTCCTTGCCGTCGAGCGTGATCTGCCCGGCGTCGGCCGGCACCAGGCCGACGATCATGTAGAAGCAGGTGGTCTTGCCGGCGCCGTTGGGGCCGAGCAGGCCGACCACTTCGCCGGCGTCGAGGGTCAGCCCGAAATCACGCACGATCTCGCGCGAGCGGTAGGCCTTGCGCAGGCCCTGGGCGACCAGCATCAGTCACCCTCCGCGGGCGAGTCGGTACTTTCGTCGTTGTCGGGCTCGGCCGGCTGGGCATCGCCATCCGCGTTCTTCGGCATGATCCGCATGCTGACCCGGCCGTTGCCTTCGCCACCGCTGGTGACCTGGCCGCTGGCCATGTTGTAGACCACGCGCTCGCCGCTGAGCGTGCCGCGCGGCTGCTTGATGCTGACGTTGCCGGTGAACACCACGGTTTCGTTGTTGACGTTGTAGTCGATCTTGTTGGCGACGGCGTTCATCGGCGTGCCGTCGTCGAGCTGCTGCTTCAAGCGCGCCGGGCCGCCGTTGAACACCACCCGCGAGATTTCACCGCCACGGGTGCTGATTTCGGCGCGGCTGGCTTCGGCGTGCAGCGTGCCCTGGTCGATCGTCACGCCGCCCGACAGTACGGTCGGGGTGGCGTCGTCGAGGCTGCCGACCTGCTTGCCGGCGTTGATGTCCATCGGCTTGTTGCGATCGGACTTGCGCGCCATGGCCAACGGACTGGCGACCATCGCCACGGCGACGAGCATCCAGCCGGCAAGTCGCCGCACGCTGGCGCGCTGGGGGAAGTTGTCAGGGGACATAGCGGGAGCGGACCTCGGACTGGAGGGTGTACTGCTTGCTGGCCAGGTTCACCTCGAGACCATTGCCGCGAAGTATAGAGCCGGGTCGATTAATGGTGACCGCGACGGGCGAGGTCACCCGGTCGTCCTCGGGGAAGACGTTCAGCTGTTCGGTGTTGATCGTCACCTTGGGCTCGGTGCGGCCGTCGCTCTCGGCCTCGACCGCGCCGTCGAGGCGCAGTTCATCGCCTTCGGCGCTGACCCAGCCGCGCCTGGCCCGTACTTCCCAGGCATCGCCTTCGCCACCACGCGGTGGGATCAGGAACAGCGGGGTGGCGATTTCCATCGTTTCGGTGGCCGGGTCGCGCGCCAGCTCCGGCGCCCGCAGGGTGAACGACTCGCGGCCCTGCGCATCCAGCGCGACCAGTTCGAAGTCGTGCAGCACGTAATCGGGCCGGCCGCTGGCGGCCATCGCTTCCTCGGGCGGCGCGCTGCGCTTGGACCACAGCGACCAGCCACTGACCGCGGCCACCGCCAGTAGCACCAGCGACACCAACACGCGCCAGCTCACGTCGGGAAGCCTCATGCGGTGCCCTCGACGCGCACGCCCTCGACTTGGCAGACGTCATCCAGCAACGCTTCGACGCGGCCCTGCGCGGCCAGCAGCAGGTCGCAGAATTCGCGGGCGGCGCCCTGTCCGGCCGCGGCGGCGGTGCGCCAGTTCACGCGTTCGCGTACCCACGGGTGGGCGCTGGATGGCGCGGCGGAAAAACCCACCTGCAACATGACCCGGAGGTCGGGCAGGTCGTCGCCCATGAACGATACCTCGTCCATGCCGATGCCGAGCCGCGTGGCGATTTCGCCGACCCGCGCCAGCTTGTCCTTGACCGCGGTATGTACCTCGGTCAGCCCCAGCTCGGCGGCGCGGTACTGGACGATGGAACTCTCGCGCGCGGTGATGAAGGCGACCTCGATGCCCGCCTTGCGCAGCAGCACCAGGCCGAGGCCGTCGTGTACGTGGAAGGCCTTGGTCTCGCGTCCTTCGCTGTCGAACATCAGGCGTCCGTCGGTCAGGGTGCCGTCGACGTCGAAGCAGGCCAGCCGCACCCGCGAGGCACGCTCGCGGATCGCGGCGGGATAGTCGTTGTGGTGCTGGTAGGGCATCGCTCAGACCACCCGCGCGCGCAGCAGGTCGTGGATGTTGAGCGCACCGACCACGCGCTGTTCGCGATCGACCACCAGCAGGCCGCCGATCTTGTGCGCTTCCATCAATTGCGCCGCCTCGACCGCGAGCGCCTCGGAGTCGATGGTCTTCGGCGCGCGGGTCATCACCGCGTCGATGCGGGTGGTGCGCAGGTCGACGTTGCTGTCGTCCAGGCTGCGGCGCAGGTCGCCGTCGGTGTACAGGCCAAGCAGTTTTCCGTCCGGCTCGACGATCGCCGTCATGCCCAGCCGCTTGCGGCTCATCTCCACCAGCGCCTCGCTGACGGTGGCGCTCGGGCCGACCCGCGGCACGTCGTCGCCGCCGTGCATGATGTCGGCGATGTGCAGCAGCAGGCGGCGGCCGAGCGCGCCGGCGGGGTGCGAGCGGGCGAAGTCGTCGGCGGTGAAGCCGCGCGCCTCCATCAACGCCACCGCCAGCGCGTCACCCATCGCCAGCGACGCGGTGGTGCTGGAGGTCGGCGCCAGATCGATCGGGCAGGCCTCGGCCGGCACGCTGACGTCGAGGTGCACGTCGGCCGCGCGGGCCAGGGTCGAGCCCGGACGGCCGGTCATCGTGATCAGCCTGTTGCCCTGGCGCTTGAGCACCGGCAGCAGCATCAGTACCTCGTCGCTCTCGCCCGAGTACGACAGTGCGATCACCACGTCGGCGTCGGTGATCATGCCCAGGTCGCCGTGGCCGGCTTCGCCCGGATGGACGTAGAAGCTCGGGGTGCCGGTCGAGGCCAGGGTCGCCGCGATCTTGCGGGCGACGTGGCCGGACTTGCCCATGCCGGTGCAGACCACCCGGCCGCGGGCGCCGAGCATCAGCCGGCAGGCGGCGCTGAAGTCGCCATCGAGGCGTTCGGACACGGCGGCGAGCGCCTGGGCCTCGATCTCGAATACGCGGCGGCCGCTGGCGGCCAGGGCGGCGTCGGGTGGGCCGTCGGCGGACAGCCGGTTGCCGTCGGCCGTCGTGTTGCTGGGAGTGCTGGGGAATGTTGCCATTTCGGAGCAGGGGGCTTTCCGCTAGGCTAGAACGGTCGATTTTACGCGTATCGCCGCGCAAAAACCCGCGCCCCGCCTTGCGCGGTTTCAGCGGCTTTCAGCCGCATACCCACGTGGATACTCGAAGTGAACCCAGACACCATCAAATCCCTGATCGAACAAGGCCTGCCCGGCGCCCGCGCCGACGTGCGTGGTGATGACGGCGTGCATTTCGAGGCGACCGTGGTCAGCGATGCATTCGCCGGCAAACTGCCGCTGGCCCGCCACCGGATGGTCTACGCGACCCTGGGCGAGCGCATGGGCGGCGAGATCCACGCGCTGGCGTTGAAGACGCTGACGCCGACCGAGCATGCCTCGGCAACGCCCGGACAGGCCTGACCGATGCAGAAGATCGTGGTCGAGGGCGGCGTCCCGCTCAATGGCGAGGTGCGGATTTCCGGTGCCAAGAACGCGGTGCTGCCGATCCTGTGCGCGACCTTGCTGGCCGATGCGCCGGTGGCGATCAGCAACGTGCCGCACCTGCATGACGTGGTGACCACGGCCAAGCTGCTTGCGGAGATCGGTGCCGGCGTCGGCTTCGACGAACGCGCCGCCGGTGGAAATGGCAGCATCACCGTGGACCCGACCACCGTGCACAGCCAGGTCGCGCCGTACGAACTGGTGCGGACCATGCGGGCCTCGGTGCTGGTGCTCGGTCCGCTGCTGGCCAAGTACGGCCACGCCGAGGTGTCGCTGCCCGGCGGCTGCGCGATCGGCTCGCGCCCGGTCGACCTGCACATCAAGGGCCTGCAGTCGCTCGGCGCGCGGATCACGGTGGAGAACGGCTTCATCAATGCCCGTGCCGATCGCCTCAAGGGCGCGCGCCACGTGTTCGAGATGGTCAGCGTCGGCGCCACCGAGAACGTGCTGATGGCGGCCACGCTGGCCGAAGGCACAACGACCCTCGAGAACGCCGCGCTGGAACCCGAGATCGTCGACCTCGCCGAATGCCTGAAGGCGATGGGCGCGAAGATCGAGGGCGCAGGCACCGGGCGGATCGTTATCGAGGGAGTCGAACGTCTGCACGGCGGTGCCCATTCGGTGGTGCCGGACCGGATCGAAACCGGCACCTTCCTGGTTGCCGCGGCGATGACCGGCGGACGCATCACCGCGCGCTGTGCGCGGCCGGACACGATGAAGGCGGTGCTGGACAAGCTGGTCGAGGCGGGCGCTGAAATCGACTGCATCGACGACCGCATCACCCTCGACATGCACGACCGTCGCCCGAAGGCGGTCAACATCACCACCGCGCCGCATCCGGCGTTCCCGACCGACATGCAGGCGCAGTTCATGGCGCTGAACTGTGTCGCCGACGGCGTTGGCGTGATCAACGAGACGATCTTCGAAAACCGCTTCATGCACGTCAACGAATTGCTGCGCCTCGGTGCCGACATCCGCGTCGACGGCCACACCGCGGTGGTGCGCGGCGTCGACCAGCTCAGCGGCGCGCCGGTGATGGCGACCGACCTGCGCGCGTCTGCCTCGCTGATCCTGGCCGGACTGGTGGCGCAGGGCGAGACCACCATCGACCGTATCTACCACCTCGATCGCGGTTACGAGAACATCGAGGAGAAGCTGTCGGGGCTGGGGGCGAAGATCCGCCGCATCGGGTGAGTGCCGGTGCGCTCCGACGCAGGGTCTCCGATGTAGGAGCGACGTAAGTCGCGATTTCACTGATCTCCGGAATCGCCGTGCGATCGCGACTTACGTCGCTCCTACAAAAGGCCGGGCAACGTCGTTACGAAAAAACGCCCCGCATTGCGGGGCGTTCGGGACTCGAAGCTGGTTCGGCCGGGCGTCAGTGCACCGACTTCACCCGCAGGTCGATCGCGTCCTCGCCATCCTCGCGCTGCAGGATCCGCGCCGGCACCGGCATGCCGTCGACGACCCAGGCGATGGTCTGCTTGTCGCCATCGGTGTTGACCAGTTTCGTCGCCTGCTTCTGCTCGCCGCCGACGCTGATCTTCTCCTTGCCGGCGACCTTGTAGCTCATCTGCTTGACCCGGCCGTTGTCGACCATGCGGTAGTCCAGCGGCCTGCCGGCTTCCAGGTCGCGCACCAGCGCGAGGTTGATCATCAATGCGTCGAGATCGCCGGCCTTCAGCTTGACCGGGCCGGCGCGGTCGGCCTTGACGTCGCCGCTCCAGCTGGCGACGCCCCTGGACCAGTCGTAGGTCGCGTTCTTGTCGGACTTCTTGACCAGCACGTTGGACGAGTCCTTACTGCTGACCGGACGCCACTGGCCGCCGTTCTCCTCGAACACGGTGCTCTGGCTCAGCGACGCCAGCGAGTTGCTGATGTCGAGGCTGTAGCGCCAGCGGTCGTCGCCGGCCGGGGCCAGGGTCATCTTGCCGTTGGCCTGCATGCCCATGTAGCTGGCCTGGTAGTCGGCGGTGAACGGCTCGACCGCCTGCGCGGGAAGGCTGGCCACGGCCAGTACCGTGGCCGCGGCGGTCGCTGCGATCAGTGCGTGCAACCGCGAGCGGGGCTTGTCCAGGGTGCGTGCGTGCGTCGTCGTCATCGGCATTCAATCAACTCCTCTGTATTCGACCAGGCGCAAGTCATAGGTGTCTTCGCCGTTTTCGCGTTGCAGGATGCGGATCGGGGTGGGGACGTTGCGGGCCACCCAGATCACCGTCTCCTCGTTGGCGTCCTTGGCCCGGGTGGCCTTCATCGCCTTGTAGGACAGGTTGCCGACGCTGAGGCTTTCGATTTCGTCGGCCACCACGTACGTGTGCTGGCGGGTCCTGCCATCGTCGACGAACCGGTAGTGCAGGGTCTTGCCCGGCTCGGCGTCGCGGATCAGCGCGAGGTTGATCAGCAGGCCGGTCATGTCGCCGGTCTCCAGCGCGATCGGGCCGGGATGGTCCTCATCCACCTCGCCCTCCCAGCGTGCCGCATTCGAACGCCAATCGTAGAAGCCGATGGTTTGCTTGCGCGTGAATATCGTCTTGTTGACCGTGGCCTGGGTCAGCGGGCGGTAAGTTTCACCGGCGACGTCGAACACGGTGCTCTGCTCGGCGTTGATACCGGCCAGGCCGAACAGGCCGCGCGTGCCGCGCATCACCAGGTCGACCCGCCAGCGCGGCGGTTGCTGCCGGACCAGTTGCATGGTCGCCTCGCCGAGCGGCTTGCCGGACTTGTAGACCAGGTAATTGGCGACGAAGGGCTGCAGCATCGGTTCGGAAGCCGGGGTGTCGGTGGAGTCGGCGGGCGCGGCTGCCGGCGCTACGGCGCCCTGCGGTGCGGTTTGCGCAGTCGCTGAAAGCGGCAGCAGCAGGGCGAGGGCGGCGGGGAGCAGGATCCGGAGCATGCGGTTTTGTCAGGAAAAGTCGGGATGAGGGGGCGCCGGCGTTGCCGGTTGCCCAGGTTCGGCGAGGACATTGCCAGCGCCAAGCTGAAGCGGAGCCGACAGTGGCTGGCCGTCGAGTTCGACCCGCGATCCGTTCGCGGCGCCGGCCAGGCGTATCCGGCCGGACACCAGCCATTGCAACGTCGCCAGCAACAGCGGGTGTTCACGGCCCAGCACGCGCTGCGCCAGTCGCTCGGCGTCGTCGCCGGGTTCGACCGCGACGCGGGCCTGTGCGATGACCGGTCCGCCGTCGAGCTCCGGGGTCACGTAGTGGACGCTGGCGCCATGCACGCTGGCGCCTGCGTCGAGCGCCTGCTGGTGGGTGCGCAGGCCCTTGAACGCGGGCAGCAGCGACGGGTGGATGTTGATGATGCGGCCGTGCCGCGCGCTGACTTCGCGTGCGCCGAGCAGTCGCATGTAACCGGCGCAGACGATCAGGTCGGGGGCGACGGCATCGACCAGGTTGAAAAGATGCGCGTCGCCCTCGGCGCGGCTGGCGAAATCGCGCGGACGGACCGCGGTCGCCGGCACGCCGATGCCACGCGCGCGCTCAAGCGCGAACGCCGATGGCTTGTCCGAAAAGACCCCGGCAAGCTCCGCCACGAGGCGGCCGTCGGCGATCGCATCGATGATCGCCTGCAGGTTGCTGCCGCGGCCGGAGGCGAGGACCGCGATGCGGAAGGCCACGGCGCGCGTCAGCCGATACGCACGCGCTCGCCGTCGGCGGCCGGGACGACCTCGCCGATCCGGCGATGGACCAGCGCCAGGCGTTGCAGCTCGGCTTCGACCGCGGCCACTTCGCCCTGCGGCACCACCAGCACGAAGCCGATGCCGCAGTTGAAGGTGCGCCACATCTCCGCGTCGGCCACCGCGCCCTCGCGCTGCAGCCAGTCGAACACCGGCGGCAGCACGATCGCAGATGCCTCGATCCGCAGGCCCAGGCCCTCGGGAATGACCCGGATGATGTTCTCGCTCAAGCCGCCGCCGGTGATGTGCGCCATTGCGTGGATGGCGTCGCCGTGCGCGCCGCGCAGCAGCTCCAGCACCGGCTTGACGTACAGCGCGGTCGGCGCCATCAGCGCGTCGAGCAACGGCACGCCGCCGACCTCGACATCGGACGGACGGCCGGCGCGGTCGAAGATCCGCCGGATCAGCGAGTAACCGTTGGAGTGCGGGCCCGACGAGGCGATGCCGAGCAGGACGTCGCCGGCCTCGACCCGGGCGCCGTCGCGCAACTCGGACTTCTCGACCGCGCCGACGGTGAAGCCGGCCAGGTCGTACTCGCCGGGGCCGTACATGTCGGGCATCTCGGCGGTCTCGCCGCCGATCAGCGCGCAGCCGGACAGCTCGCAACCCCTGGCGATGCCGCCGACCACCGCCACCGTGGTGTCGATGTCGAGCTTGCCGGTGGCGAAGTAGTCGAGGAAGAACAGCGGCTCGGCGCCCTGCACCAGCACGTCGTTGACGCACATGCCGACCAGGTCGATGCCGATGGTGTCGTGGCGGCCGAGCTGCTGCGCAAGTTTCAACTTCGTCCCGACGCCGTCGGTGCCCGAGACCAGCACCGGCTCGCGGTACTTGCTGGAGAGATCGAACAGCGCGCCGAAACCACCCAGCCCGCCCATCACCTCGGGCCGGAAGCTGCGCTTGACCAGCGGCTTGATCCGCTCGACCAGTTCGTTGCCCGCATCGATGTCGACACCGGCGTCGCGGTAGGTCAGCGGGGTGGGGGGCGTGGGTGCGTCGGGAGTGGAGGCGGTCACGTCGGGCTCGGAAGCGCGGGGAATCCGCGATTTTAGCAGCCGCGACCCCCGCCCGCCGCGCCTTCCAGGCGTGGCTTCAATGGACGTGCCGGGTCCCGTGGGGCACCATTTCGTCATCACCCACCCCCAGGGATAACGATGGCGCGCGCAAACGCTGTGGCAACCGATGCGGCTACCGGCCGCAAAGTCCGGAGTAACGGCCTGCGATGGCTGCCCGCGCTTGGGGTGGCCATGCTGTTGCTGGCCAGCTTCACCGCCTCGGCGCAGCGGGTCGAGGGCACGCGTGCCGCGGCGCGCGGCGTGTATTCGGCCGAGGTGGAGGTCAATACCCAGAACGCGGCCGAGCGCGACACCGGCTTTGCCCGCGCGCTGGCGCAGGTGCTGGCCAAGCTCTCGGGCGACGCCAACGCCGCATCCCAGCCCGGCATGGCGCAGGCGTTGCGGCGTGCCGAGCGCTACGTCGAAGGCTTCGACTACCGCCAGGACGAAGGCGTGTCCGCCAGTGGCGCGCCCAGCTTCGACACCATGCTGGTGGTGCGGTTCGACCAGGACAAGGTCGATTCGCTGGCAGCCGCAATGGGCCTGGCGATCTGGCCGCAACCGCGCCCGAAACCGGTGCTGTGGCTGGCGATCGACGACGGCAGTGGCCCGCGCCTGGTCGGCCTGCCGAAGGCCGCCGCGGCGAATTCGACGCTCGAGCGGGCCAAGAAGCGCGGCTACCGGCTCGGCCTGCCCAATGGCAGCGCCGCCGAGCAGGCCGTGGTCGGTGCGATCTGGCGTGGCGACACCGCCGCGGTCGCGCGCGCGTCCCGCCGCTACAGCCCGCCGATGCAGCTGATCGGCAAGCTCTACCGCAACGGCGGCGGCTGGAAGGCCGACTGGGTCTTCGTCGACAACGGCAAGGTGCTGTCGCGCTGGAGCGAAGAGGGTTCCGACGCCCGGCAGGTGATGGCGACCGGTGCCGACGGCGCGGCCGACGCGTTGATGAAGCGCTATGCCAAGCGTTCCGAGGCGGGGCCGCCGGGTACCTACCGGGTCGCCTTCAGCGGCCTCGACAGCGCCGATGACTACGTGCGCCTGTCGGGGTACCTGCAGCAGCTTGCCGTGGTGCGTGGCATCACGCCGTTGAGCGCGACGCCGCAGTCGGTCGAGTTCAACCTCGACCTGGTGTCCGGGCTGTCGGGCCTGGCACGCATGGTCGAGGGCGGCGACGTGCTGGTGGCAAGCGGGTCCGGCGATCCCGTCGATAGCGCGGACATGGGTGTCGATGGCGGGGTCGTCGACCCGCTGGACAGCCCGCTCCCGCTCCCCGGCGAGAGCGCCCCGACCGCGTACCGCCTGCGCTGAAGGAATCCGTATCGATGGACCGTAACCATCCGCTGGACGACATCGCCCGGTTTCTCCGGCGCCTGCAATGGACCGCACTCGGCCTGGGGCTGTGCTGGCTGCTGTGGCTGCTGGCGCCGATCCTGACGCCTTTCGTGCTGGCCGCGATGCTGGCGTGGCTGGGCGACCCGCTGGCCGACAAGCTGCAACGAGCCGGTCGCTCGCGCAACGCCGCGGTCGCCCTCGTGTTCACCGCGATGGCATTGCTGGTGATCCTGGCGCTGGTGTTGCTGGTACCCACCATCGAGGACCAGATCCACACCCTGGTCCTGTCGATGCCGAAATACCGGGCCTGGTTCATGCAGACCGCGCTGCCGTGGGCCGAGGCCCGCACCGGCATCGAGCTGACCCGCTGGCTCGACATCGGCAGCCTGATCGACCTGGTCCGCGACAACTGGGAGCGCGCCGGCGGTGTCGCATCCACCCTGCTGGGCTACATGTCGCGCTCGGGTTTCGCGCTGCTGGCGCTGGTCGCCAACGTCGCGCTGCTGCCGATCATCACGTTCTTCTTCCTGCGCGACTGGGACCTGCTGGTCGCCCGCGTGGCATCGCTGGTGCCGCGCGACCACCTGGCCACCACCAGCCGCCTGGCGCGCGAGTCCAGCGAGGTGCTCGGCGGGTTCCTGCGTGGCCAGTTCCTGGTGATGCTGATCCTCGGGGTGATGTATGGCGTCGGGCTGTGGGGTGTCGGCCTCGACCTGGGGATCCTGATCGGCATCATCGCCGGCCTGTTGACGTTCGTACCGTACGTGGGGCCCGCCAGCGGCATCATCCTCGGCTGCATCGCCGCGCTCGTGCAGTTCGGCGACTGGCAACACGTCGCGGGCGTGCTCGTGGTGTTCGGCCTCGGCCAGGTGATCGAGAGTTACTGGCTGACGCCCAAGCTGGTCGGCGACCGCATCGGGCTGCACCCGGTCGCGGTGATCTTCGCGGTGCTGGCCGGTGGGCAGCTGTTCGGCTTCCTCGGCATGCTGCTGGCGCTGCCGGTGGCCGCGATCGCCAACGTGCTGCTGCGTTATGCGCAGGAGCGTTACACCCACAGCCGGCTGTACGCCGGCGAACAGCCGGCGATCGTCATGGGCGGCGCGGCGGGCACGTATCCGCGCGAACCGGAAGGCGAGTGAAACCGGACGCGCCCGGGCACCGGTCGACGCCCGCGTCGCCCGGGCCGCAATTGCCGCTGGCATTGCGCTACCCCCCCGACCAGCGTCTGGACACCTTTGTCGACGCCGCCGCGGGCGCCATCGAGCAGTTGCGGGCATTGGCTGAAGGCGGCAGCGGGGACTGGCTGTACCTGGCCGGTCCCGCCGGCGTCGGCAAGACCCACCTGCTGCTTGCGACCTGTGCCGCTGCCGAGGCTTCGGGACGGCGTGCGGCCTACCTGCCGCTGACCGCCGCGGCGGGTCGCCTGGGCGAGGCGTTGCATGCGCTGGAAGGCAACCATCTGCTGGCGCTGGACGGGCTGGAGGCGGTTGCCGGGAACCGTGACGACGAGATCGCCCTGTTCGACGCGCACAACCGCGCGCGCGCGGCAGGCAGCCGGATCATCTACGCCGCCCGCCCGACGCCCGACGCGCTGGGTGCCTGGTTGCCCGACCTGCGTTCGCGGCTGTCGCAATGCAGCCGGATCAACCTGCAGCCACTCGACGAGCAGGGCCGCCGCGAGGTGCTTCGCCAGCGTGCGCGGCGGCGCGGCTGGGTGCTGGAGGAGACCGCGTTGGATTGGCTGCTGAAGCGGGTGGAGCGCGACATGGCCGGGCTGACCGCGTTGCTGGACCGGCTTGATCGCGCGTCGCTGGCGGCCCAGCGGCGGATTACCGTGCCGTTCCTGCGGCAGTTGCTGGGATGAGAACGGTGAAAACCGGTTCCGCTGTAGGAGCGACGTAAGTCGCGATTTCACTGATGCCCGGGATCGCCGTGCGATCGCGACTTACGTCGCTCCTACACGGGGCCCCGATATCGCGCGGCGTGGCGCAGCGACTCGTCCAGCTCGGCCAGCCGCTGCGGCGTGCCGACGTCGGTCCAGCGGCCGCGATGGTGTTCGCCACCGACCTGCCCACGCGACATCGCCGCGCGCAGCAACGGCGCCAGCTTGAAACGCGGCGGCTGCCGCCCGGTGTCCTCGTCCGCACCGATGACCTGTTTCCAGTCGGCCAGCAACGATGGCCGGTACAGCCCGATGCCGGCGAACGTGAGTCGCGATTCGCCTTCCACCGCGAGCCGGCCGCCGTCGTCCAGCGCGAAGTCGCCGGCGGGGTGGTGCGCGGGGTTGTCCACCATCACGAGGTGGGCGGCGCCGGCGGGGTCGTCGGGCAGCGACGCGAAGTCGTAGTCGGTCCAGATGTCGCCGTTGACCGCGATGAACGGCGCGTCGGGCGCCGCGGCGTCGCGCAGCAGGCCCAGCGCGTGATGCATGCCGCCGCCGGTTTCCAGCGGGCTGGGGCCTTCGTATGAAAAATGCAGTCGCAGGCCCCAGCGCGAGCCGTCGCCGAGCGCTGGCGGGAACTGGTCGGCCAGCCAGCTGGTGTTGACCACGACGTCGCGCACGCCCCGTGCCGCCAGCTTTTCCAGGTGCCAGGCGATCAGTGGTTTGCCACCGGCTTCCAGCAACGGCTTGGGCGTGCGGTCGGTCAGCGGCCGCATGCGTTCGCCGAGGCCGGCGGCAAGGACGAGTGCTTTCATGCCGTCGCCTTCATCAAAGCGCCGGCCGCACGTGGCGGTCGATGATCGCGGCCAGCGGCGCGAGTTCGGGATATTTCGGCAGCACCGCGTCGAGATAGGCGACGAAGCGCGGCGCGTCGACCAGGTACTTCGGCTTGCCGTCGCGATGATGCAGGCGCGCGAATATCCCCAGGATCTTGAGGTGGCGCTGGATGCCGACCAGGTCCGCGTCGCGGCGGAAGGGGGCGAGCGCCGGCACCGGCAGCCCGGCGGCCAGGGCGCGGGCGTGGTAACGGTCCAGCCATCCGTCGACCCGTGTCTCGGGCCAGCTCAGGAATGCGTCCTTGAACAGGCTGAGCGGGTCGTAGGCGATCGGGCCGCGCACCGCGCCCTGGAAGTCGAGCACCGCCGGTCCATCGGCGGGGTTGCCGGGTACCGGCATCAGGTTGCGCGGCATGAAGTCGCGATGCACGAACACCTGCGGCTGCGCGAGCGCGGCGTCGACCAGATGACGGTAGGCGAGGTCCAGTGCCTCCAGTTCGCCGCAGTCGAGCGCCACGCCGAGGTGGCGGCCGAGGTACCACTCGTCGAACAGGCGCAACTCGAAGGCCAGCATGGCCTCGTTGTAGGCCGGCAGGTCGGCGGGGCAGGGCAGCGCCTGCAGCCTGAGCAACTGGTCGATCGCTGTATCGAACAGGACGTCGGCGTTGTCGCTGTCGATCACCTGCAGGAAGGTGTCGACGCCCAGGTCTTCAAGCAGCAGGAAGCCGCCTTCGACGTCGGCCGCCAGCACCTCGGGCACCCGGACGCCCGCGCTTTCGAGCAACTCGCGGATCCGCAGCCAGGGACGGACGTCCTCCTTGTCCGGCGGCGAGTCCATCACGATCAGGGTGGGCGCGCCGGGCGCGTCGCCGGCGCTGGTGCGCCAGTAGCTGCGAAAGCCGGCATCGAACGAGGCGCGGACAAGCCCGAGCCCGGCGTCACCGGTGGTGGCGCGGGCCCAGGACAGGCGCGCCGTGGCGCGATCGGCGCAGTCAACAGGCTGGGTCATGCAGGCTCCGGGCGGCATCGGCCGCAGGGCCCACAGGTTACCGGGACGGCGAGGCCTCAGGCCACCACGCGCTCATCCTCCAGCGATTCCAGCCAGGCGTCGTCGGAGCCTTCGGCGACGCCTTCGAACAGGAACGTCGACAGGTAGCGCTCGCCGGTGTCGGGCAGCATCGCCAGCAGCACCGAGCCGCGCGGTGCCTGTTCGGCGACCCGCAATGCGGCGGCGACCGTCGCACCGGCCGACAGGCCGACGAACAGCCCCTCCTCGGTGGCGAGGCGACGCGCGGTGTCGCGGGCGACGGTGTCGTCGATCGGGAGAACGCGGTCGGCGATCGAGGCGTCCAGCACCGCCGGCACGAAGTCCGGCGTCCAGCCCTGGATCTTGTGCGGCTGCCATTCCTTGCCGGCCAGCAGCGACGCGACCGCCGGCTCGGCGGCGATGACCTGCAGCTGCGGGCGGGCCGCCTTGAGCACTTCGCCGGTCCCGGTCAGGGTGCCGCCGGTGCCCCAGCCGCTGACGAAGTAGTCCAGCTGGCGCCCGGCGAAATCCAGCAGGATTTCCGGTGCGGTGGTCTGCCGGTGCCACGCGGGGTTGGCCGGGTTCTGGAACTGGCTGGCGAGGAACCAGCCGTGTTTTTCGGCGAGTTCGGCGGCGCGGTGGACCATGCCGACGCCGCGTTCGGCGGCCGAGGTCAGGATCACCCTGGCGCCATAGGCACGCATCAGCTTGCGCCGCTCGACCGAAAAGGTCTCGGTCATCACCGCCACGAACGGGTAGCCGCGCGCCGCGCAGACCATGGCCAGGGCCACGCCGGTGTTGCCCGAGGTCGCCTCGACCACCGTCTGGCCGGGCTTGAGCGCGCCGCTGCGTTCGGCATCGAGGATGATCGCGATCGCCAGCCGATCCTTGACCGAACCGCCGGGGTTGAACGACTCGACCTTGGCGTACAGCGAGACGTGGTCGGGAGCGACGCGGTTGAGGCGGACGATCGGGGTGGAGCCGATGGTGTCGAGGATGCTTTCGTGGATGGCCATGTGAGGTCCCCTTGTGGGTGAGAATGGGGTGGAGTTGGGATTGAGCGCGGCGCCTACGCGGCGTGTGCCAGCGGAGCTGCGGTCGCGCCGGACAGCGGTGCGGCTCCGAACCAGTGCAACCGCTCGGCCAGGCCGGCGACTTCGCCGACGATCAGCAGCGCGGGCGATTGCACGTCATGCATGCGGGCCGTGTCGGCGAGGTTGGCGAGGTGGCCGGTGACCACCCGCTGGTCCGGCCTCGAGCCGTTCTCGACCAGCGCGAACGGCGTCGCCGGATGGCGGCCGTGGGCGATGAGGCGCGTGCCGAAGTCCGCCAGCGCGGAAACGCCCATGTAGACCGCCAGCGTCTGCCGCCCGGCAGCGAGTCCGGCCCACTCGAGGGTGTCGTGCGAGTCCTTGCAGTGCGCGGTGAGCAGCCGCACCGACTGGGCGTGGTCGCGGTGGGTCAGCGGAACGCCGGCATACGCGGCGCAGGCAACGGCGGCGGTGATGCCGGGCACCACTTCGTAATCGATCCCGTGCTCGCGCAGGACCTGCAACTCCTCGCCGCCACGGCCGAACACGAACGGGTCGCCGCCCTTCAGGCGCACCACGCGCCTGCCGGCGCGGGCGTGTTCCAGCATCAGTGCGTGGATGCCGTCCTGGGTGGTGTGGTGGTTGCCGGCCTGCTTGCCGACCTCGATCTGTTCCGCGTCGCGGCGTACCAGTGCCAGCACGTCGGCGCTGACGAGGCGGTCGTGCAGGATCACGTCGGCCTCGTTGAGCAGGCGCAACGCGCGCAGGGTCAGCAGGCCCGGGTCGCCGGGGCCGGCGCCGACGAGTGCGACCGAGCCTGCCGGACGCGGTGTCGCGGCGGCCAGTGCCCGGTCGAATTCCAGTTCGGCGGCCTCGTGGTCGCCGCGGCGCAGCAACCCCGACAGCGGGCCGGCCAGCACGCGGTCGAAGAACCGCCGTCGTGCCCCGATGTCGTCAAAGCGGGCGCGAATGCGCTGGCGGTGGCGTGTCAGCAGCGTGGCCAGCGCGCCGAGCGATTCGTCGAGCTGGCGCTCCAGGCGCTCGCGCAACGCGCGCGCCAGCATCGGTGCGCCGCCGCCGCTGGAGATCGCGATCTGCAACGGTCCGCGCTCCACCCGCGCCGGCACCTGGAAGCTCGACAGCCCGGCATCGTCGACCACGTTGACCCAGATCCGCCGCGCGTCGGCGGCGGTCGCGACCGCGCGGTTGCTGGGGCCGTGGTCGGTGGCGGCGATCACCAGCCACATCCGGTCGAGCCAGTTCGGATCGAAGCGGCCGGACCTGTGCTCGATCCGGCCCTGCGTCGCCCACTCGGCCAGCGCCAGGTCGAGTTGCGGGGCGCCAACGGTGACCCGGGCGCCGGCCTCCAGCAGCGCGGCGACCTTGCGCCGGGCCACCGCGCCGCCACCGACCACCAGCACCCGGCGTTCGCGCAGGTCGGCGAACAGCGGGAACAGCAATGGCGATGAAGCCGGTGATGGCGGAGCGACGGTCATGGCTGCGATGCGGAAGGCGGGAATGGACGGTCGACGCTACCGACCGCGACGTGCCCACGGAAATGACCGCCACCTCTGCCGGCATGGCGCAATGGCATAAGTGCTGGATGCCCACGCGAACCCGGTGTAGGTTATAAATCCCTGTATCCGAATGGAGCGATAGATATGCAGACGATCAAGCCGATTCTCCGTTGTTTTCGCCGCGCCCTTGGCACCTGCACCGCCTCTCCCCCGCCCTGGACGTCCCGATCATGACCTTGACCCAGTTGCGTTATCTGGTGGCCATCGCCGACTCAGGCCTCAACATCACCCAGGCCGCCGAGCGCGTGCATGCGACCCAGCCGGGCCTGTCCAAGCAGCTCAAGCAACTTGAGGACGAGCTTGGCTTCCAGTTGTTCGTGCGCAAGGGCCGCAGCCTCGAAAAGGTCTCGCCTGCCGGCGGCCGCGTGCTGGCGCATGCGCGGCGGGTGCTGGCTGAGGCGGCGAACATCCGCAGCCTGGCCGCCAACCAGCGCGGCGAGCACGTCGGCGAGCTGGTGCTGGCGACCACCCACACCCAGGCCCGCTTCGTGCTGCCGGCCGCGATCGCCCGGATCAAGCGCGCGTTTCCCCGCGTCACGGTCCACCTGCAGGCCGCGGCCGAAGGCGAGGTGATGGAACAGGTCGCGCACGGCCAGGCCGACCTCGCCATCGTCAGCACGTCGGGCAGCGCGCCCGAGGGTGGGCTGGCGGTGCCGCTGTTCCGCTGGCAGCGCCGGGTGCTGGTGCCGCTTTCGCATGCGCTGGCCAAGCTGGACCGGGCGCCGAGTCTGGCCGAACTGGCCGCGCTGCCGCTGGTCAGCTACGAATCCTCGGTGCGGCCGGACTCGTCGCTGCGGCGCACCTTCGCCCATGCCGGGCTGGAACCGCAACTGGCGATGACCGCGCGCGACGCCGACCTGATCAAGACCTACGTGCGCGCCGGGCTGGGCGTCGGCGTACTGGCCGAGATGGCGCTGGGCGTCGGCGCCGACGACGACCTGCGGGCGCTGCCGGCACCGCCGAGCCTGCCCGAATGCGTGACATGGGCGGTCATCCCGCGCGCGCGGGTGCTACGCGAGTACGCCCTGGAACTGCTGCATGCGCTGGCGCCGCAGATCGACCCGCGCGACCTGCGCCGGGTGGTTGAAGGCAACCAGCCGGCGGACTGGCCGCAGGCGCCGAGCTGGGTGGAGTTGAGCCAGCCGATCACGGTCTGATTGCCGGCCAATACATCGAAGGAATGGATCCACGGGGCGCGGCTGATACCGCGCCCCGTGCTTTTACGTCGTGGTCTGCGCGTCGAAGTGCAGGCCGCATTCGCGCTTCAGGCCGAAGAAGCGCGTGTCTTCCTCGCGCATGCCCGGCTGCAGGCGGCGGGTGCTGTGGGTATCGCCGATGGAGACATAGCCCTCGTGCCACAGCGGGTGGTACGGCAGGTCGTGGCGCTGCAGGTACTGCCAGATGTCGCGGTCGTTCCAGTCCGCCAGCGGATGCAGTTTCCAGCGGCCGTCGCGGCGTTCGAGGATGTCGATCGCGGCGCGGCTGGAGGACTGGCTGCGGCGCAATCCGGCGATCCAGGTGTTCACCCCCAGCTCGCGCAACGCGCGTCGCATCGGTTCGACCTTGTGCACCCGGTTGTAGCGGTCGAGGCCGTCGATGCCGGCGCGGTCGAGGCCGGCGACCTCGGCCTCGGTCCAGGCGCGGGCGGGGTCGGGACGGTAGGTCCGCAGGTTCAGGCCGAGCCGTGTGCGCAGTTCCGCAGCGAAGCTCCGGGTCTGCGGGAACAGGTAACCGGTGTCGACCAGGATCACCGGCAGGTCCGGGGCAAGCCGCGTCGCCATGTGCAGCGATACCGCGGCCTGCGCGCCGAAGCTCGACGACAGTGCATGCGGGCCGGGTACGTTTTCGAGCGCCCAGGCGATGCGCTGCTCGGCACTGCGTCCGGCCAGCCAGTGGTTGACCTCGCGCAGCGCACGCGCGGAGGTTGTCGATGGCGTGCCGGGCGAGCGGGTGGAAGCGGATTCGGCGACGGGCGCGGTTGCGGTCACGGTCATGATTGCACCTCGATCGCGATCCGCCGCGGCGGCGGTGCCACCACTCCGCTGCGCACCAGGTAGTCGCCGAAACCCTCGTCGGGCTCGCGCGCCGCCGCGTAGTCCGCCAGCAACGGGTCGAGCGCGGCGAGGATGCCGGCCTCGTCGACGTTCTCCCGGTACAGCGTGTTGAGACGTTCGCCGCGGTGGTCGGCGCCGAGCATGAGGTTGTAGCGGCCCGGCGCCTTGCCGATCAGTGCGATCTCGCCCAGGTAGGGGCGCGAGCAGCCGTTGGGGCAGCCGCTCAGGCGCAGGTTGATCGGGACATCGATCAGCCCGTGGGTGGCCAGCAACGCCTCGAAGGTATCCAGGACATGCGGCAGGTAGCGCTCGGACTCCGCCATCGCCAGGCCGCAGGTCGGCAGCGCGACGCAGGCCAGCGCGTTGCGGCGCAATGGACTGGCGGTGAGGTAGCCGTCGAGCGCGTATTGCGCGACCAGCGCATCGATCCTGTCGCGCAATGCCGCCGGCACGTTGGCGATGATCAGGTTCTGGTTCGGCGTCAGCCGGAACCGGGCGTCGTCCGGCAGCAGCGCGGCGATCGCGCGCAGACCGCTCAGGTGGTTTGCCTCGTCGTTGTCGACGATGCGGCCGGACAGGATCCGCAGGGTCAGGTGCGCGCGCGCGACATCACCGTTGCTTTCACCATCGGGGGCGGCATCGACCCAGCCGAAACGGTCGCCGTTGTGGGCGAACGCGAACGGCCGCGGCGGCGCCAGCGCGAAGCCGGCGCGTTGCTCGATTTCCGCCTTGATCTTCTCCAGGCCGTGGTCGTCGATCGTGTACTTGAAGCGCGCGTGCTTGCGCAGCTCGCGGTTGCCGAGGTCGCGCTGGGTGGCCATCACCGCCTCGGCCAATGCAGTCACCCGGTCGGGGGCGATGAAGCCGATCACGTCGGCGACCCGCGGGTAGGTGCCCGGGTCGCCATGGGTCGCGCCCATGCCGCCGCCGATGGCGACGTTGTAACCGGCCAGCACGTCGTTGCCGGCGGCGTCGGGCTCGATGATCGCGATGAAGCCCAGGTCCTGCGCGAACACGTCGATGTCGTTGTACGGCGGGATCGCGAAACCGATCTTGAACTTGCGCGGCAGGTAGGCCTTGCCGTAGATCGGCTCCTCCACCTCGTTGGTGCCGGCGACGCGTTCCTCGTCGAGCCAGGTCTCGTACCAGGCGCGGGTACGCGGCAGCAGGTGGCCGGCCACCGCGGTCGCCTGCGCGTAGACCTGCGCATGCAATGCCGACTGCTGCGGGTTGGTGGCGATGACGACGTTGCGGTTGACGTCACCGCAGGCGGCGATGGTGTCGAGCACCGCGTCGTGGATCACCCGCATCGTCGCCTTCAGCTCGCTCTTGACGATGCCGTGGAACTGGAACGTCTGCCGGGTGGTGATGCGGAAGCCGCGCTCGGCATAGGTGGTGGCGATACGGTCGAGCTTGAGCCACTGCTCCGGCGTCAGCACGCCGCCCGGGGTACGGGTGCGGATCATGAAGCTGTGCGCGGGCTCGAGCTTGGCGAGGCGGCGCTCCTCGCGCAGGTCGCGGTCGTCCTGCTGGTAGCTGCCATGGAACTTCATCAGCACCTTGTCGTCGTCGCGCAGGCCGCCGGTGGCCGCGTCGGCGAGCGACTCGGCCAGGCTGCCGCGCAGGCCACGGCTTGCGAGCTTGATCTCTTCGACGGAATGGCTGCCCATGTCAGTACACGTCCCGGGCGTAGCGCCCCTGTTGCTGGATTTCGTTGAGGTGTGACTCGGCGTCCTCGCGCGATTTGCCACCGTGTTCGGCGATGACATCGATCAGCGCGGCATGGACATCTTTGGCCATACGGGTGGCGTCGCCGCAGACGTACAGGTGCGCGCCGCCGTCGAGCCACGCATACAACTCGCGGCCGTGTTCAAGCAGGCGCTGCTGCACGTAGATCTTGTCGGCCTGGTCGCGCGAAAACGCGAGGTCGAGCCGGTGCAGCTGGCCGTCCTTGAGTGCTTGCTGCCACTCGGACTGGTAGAGGAAATCGGTGCGGAAATGCGGGTTGCCGAACAGCAGCCAGTTGCGACCGCCGGCGCCGATGTTGGTGCGCTCCTGGACGAACCCGCGGAACGGCGCGACGCCGGTACCGGGCCCGATCATGACGACGTCACGCGAGGGGTCGGCCGGCAGCCGGAAGCGCTCGTTGTGCTCGATAAAGACCGGCACCCGGTCGTCGTCGGTGCGCGAGGCGAGGAAGTGCGAGGCCGCGCCCCAGCGGGTTTCGCCGGCGAAGGCGTACTCGATGTGGGCGACGGTCAGGTGGGCCTCGTCGCCGACCGCCTTCCGGCTCGAAGCGATCGAATACATGCGCGGAGCCAGCGGTCGCAGCGCGGCGACCAGCGCCTCCGCACTCCACTGGCCGGGGTAGGCGCGCAGCAGGTCGAGCAGTTGCTGCTCGCCCAGCAATGCGGTCAGTTCCGCCGCGTTGTCCGGCTGCAGCAAGCGCTCGAGAGGTTCGCTGCCGGTGAGGGCGGCATGGGCGGCGAAGAACGGCCGGGTGAGGCGGGTCACCTCGCGCCTGCCGCCCAGCCATTCGGCCAGCGGGCGCTCGTCGCCGCCATGGCTGACCGCGGTGTCGCCGTCGAGGCCCAGGGTGTCGAGCACGGCGGCAACCAGCGCCGGCGGGTTGCGCGGCCACACCCCGAGCGCGTCGCCGGGCTCGTAGTGCAGGCCCGAACCTTCCAGCGACAGTTCGACATGACGGATGTCGCGATCGCTGCGGTGGCGCGGCCCGGCGCGGGCAGTGAGGCGCTGGTTGGCGAGCACTTCGGCCGCGAACGGGGTGTCGCGGTCGAACGCCGGCGCCATCGGCCGCAATGCGGTGACGGTGGCGCTGGGTGCGCGGGCCGGTTGCAGTTCGGCCGCGGCCTCGACCGCCTTCGACAGCCACGGATTCGCCACGCTGTCGATGTCGAGGTCGGCGTCGCCGCGGTCGAACACGCGGATGGCTCCAAGCTCGGCTAGCCGCGTGTCGAGCTGGCGGCCGATCGAGCAGAACTGCGGATAGCTGGAGTCGCCCAGCCCCAGCACGGCGAAGCGCAGTTGCGGCAGCTTCGGCGCGCGCTTGCCGACGATGAACTCGACCAGCGCCCGCGCGTCGTCCGGCGGCTCGCCATCGCCCTGGGTGCTGATCACCACGAACAGCTGGCGCTCGTCCTTCAACTCGCGGGTGGGGTAGCCATCGGCGCGCAGCAAGCGCACCGGCACGCCGCGGGCTTCCAGCTGGTGCACCAGCTTTTCCGCGAGGCGCTTGGCATTGCCGGTCTGGCTGCCATACAGCACCGTCGTCGACGGCGTATCGGTGCCGACGGTTTCGACCGGCGCGGTTGCGGCTGCCGGCAGCGCATGCCCGCGGGCCAGCCCCGCGGCGTAGCCCGAAAGCCACCACAGTTCGGTGCCGGCCAGGTCATCGGTCAGCCGGTGCAGCAGTTCGGCCTTGCCGGGCGACAGCAGGGAAATCGGGATCGGGGCAGCGGCGGACATGACGGGGCTCGGATACTGGATGAAGCGAGCCTAGATACCGGCTGCCGGCAGCGGAAAGGATTGCCGGTTATCCACTTATGCGATTTCCCCAGTTCCACCGCCCGGTGCCGGTTTTGATACTGCGGGCCTCATCCAGATCCGCCCCTGTGCCATGACCGCCCCCGACCAGCTCGACCACCTCGACCGGCTCGAAGCCGAAAGCATCCACATCCTTCGCGAGGTGGCGGCCGAGTTCCAGAACCCGGTGATGATGTACTCGGTCGGCAAGGACAGCTCGGTGCTGCTGCACCTGCTGCTCAAGGCGTTCTACCCGGCCCGGCCGCCGATCCCGCTGCTGCACGTCGATACCGGCTGGAAGTTCAGCGAGATGATCGCCTTCCGCGACCGCCGTGCGCATGAGGCCGGGGTGGAGCTGCGTACGCATACCAATCCCGATGGCGTCGCCCAGGGCATCGGGCCGGTCAGCCACGGCGCCACCGTCCACACCGACGTCATGAAGACCCAGGCGTTGAAGCAGGCGCTGGACAAATGGCAGTTCGATGCCGCGATCGGCGGCGCCCGCCGCGACGAGGAGAAGTCGCGGGCCAAGGAACGCATCTTCAGCTTCCGCAACCCGCAGCACCGGTGGGACCCGAAGTCGCAGCGGCCCGAACTGTGGAACCTCTACAACACCCGTATCCACAAGGGCGAGTCGGTACGGGTGTTCCCGATCTCCAACTGGACCGAGCTGGATGTCTGGCTCTACATCTTCCGCGAGAACATCGCGGTGCCGTCGCTGTACTTCGCCCGCAAGCGCCCGGTGGTGGAGCGCGACGGCGCCCTGATCATGGTCGATGACGAACGCCTGCCGCTGCGTCCGGGTGAAAAGCCGACCATGAAGAAGGTCCGCTTCCGCACCCTGGGCTGCTACCCGCTGACCGGCGCGATCGAGTCGGACGCCGAAACCCTGGAGGAAATCATCGCCGAGATGCTGGTGTCGACCACGTCCGAGCGCCAGGGCCGGGTGATCGACCAGGATGCCTCCGCCTCGATGGAAAAGAAAAAGCAGGAGGGCTACTTCTGATGGATGCCATGAGCAACAACGCCCGCGCCGACGTCGCCGCGTACCTGCAGCAGCACGAGACCAGAAGCCTGTTGCGCTTCATCACCTGCGGCAGCGTCGACGACGGCAAGAGCACCCTGATCGGCCGCCTGCTGCACGACACCCGACTGCTGCTGGACGACCAGGTGGCGGCGCTCGAAGCCGACAGCCGGCGGCACGGTACCCAGGGCGACGGGATCGACTTCGCGCTGCTGGTCGACGGCCTGGCCGCCGAGCGCGAGCAGGGCATCACCATCGACGTGGCCTACCGGTTCTTCGGCACGGAAAAGCGCAAGTTCATCGTGGCCGACTGCCCGGGACACGAGCAGTACACCCGCAACATGGCCACCGGCGCGTCCACGGCCGACCTCGCCATCGTGCTGGTCGACGCGCGCAAGGGCCTGCTGACCCAGACCCGCCGCCACAGCTACATCGTCTCGCTGCTGGGCATCCGCCACGTGGTGCTGGCGGTCAACAAGATGGACCTGGTCGACTACGACGAGGCGACCTTCGAGGCCATCGCCGCCGGTTACCGCGAGCTGGCCGGCCAGCTCGGCATCACCGGGGTGACCTGCATCCCGGTGTCGGCGCTGCAGGGCGACAACATGCTCGGGCCCTCGGAGGCCACGCCGTGGTACCGCGGGCCGTCGCTGCTGGAGCAACTGGAGCAGGTCGAGGTCGGGCCGCCCGGCGCCGGCCGCGAGTCCGGCGCGCGCGGCTTCCGCCTGCCGGTGCAGTGGGTGTGCCGCCCCAGCCAGAACTTCCGCGGTTTCGCCGGCAGCGTGCTGGGCGCACCCGTTGCCGTCGGCGACGAGATCGCGGTGCTGCCGTCGGGACAGCGCAGCAGGGTCGCCGCGATCGTCACCGCCGATGGCGACCTCGACCAGGCCGCGCCGGGCCGCGCGGTCACCCTGACCCTGGCCGACGAGATCGACGTGAGCCGTGGCGACGTCATCGCCGCCGCCACCGACCTGCCCGAGGTCGCCGACCAGTTCGCCGCGCACCTGCTGTGGCTGGGCGGGCAGCCGCTGCTGCCGGGCCGGCCGTACTGGCTCAGGATCGGCAGCCGCACCGTCGGCGCGCAGGTCACCGAGATCAAGCACCGGGTCGACGTCAACACCCAGGACCATCTGGCGGCCAAGCAGCTGGACCTCAACGAGGTCGCGTTCTGCAACCTGATGCTGGACCAGTCGATCGCGTTCGAGCCCTATGCCGACAACCACGCGCTGGGCGGGTTCATCCTGATCGACCGGACCAGCAACGCCACCGTCGCCGCCGGCACCCTGGCGTTCGCGCTGCGCCGCGCCGGCAATATCCACTGGCAGCACGTCGACGTCGACCAGGCCGCGCGCGCCCGGATCAAGCACCAGCAACCCAGGTGCCTGTGGTTCACCGGCCTGTCCGGCTCGGGCAAGTCGACCATCGCCAACCTGGTCGAGAAGCGCCTGCTGGCGCAGGGCCACCACACTTACATCCTCGATGGCGACAACGTCCGCCACGGCCTCAACAAGGACCTGGGGTTCACCGATGCCGACCGGGTGGAGAACATCCGCCGGGTCGCCGAGGTCGCCAGGCTGATGGTCGATGCCGGCCTGATCGTGCTGGTCAGCTTCATCTCGCCGTTCCGCGCGGAGCGTGACATGGCGCGCGGGATGTTCGCCGAGGGCGAGTTCCTCGAGGTGTTCGTCGATACCCCGTTGGAGGTCGCCGAGCAGCGCGACGTCAAGGGTCTGTACGCCAAGGCGCGGGCGGGCGGGATCCGCAACTTCACCGGGATCGAGTCGCCGTACGAGGCGCCGCTGGCGGCCGAGCTGGTGCTCGACACGGTAGCCGGGGATGCGGAGGCCAATGCCACCGCGGTGGTCGAGCGCCTGCTGCGCACGCCGGGCGCCTGATGCGGGCCCTCAACGAAGACACCCCGGCCGGAGCCGGGGTGTCTGGATCGAGCCTGACGCAGGGCAGGACGGTCAGCCCGGCCGGTCGACCTTCTTGCCGGTGACCATCTGGTAGATGGCGAGCAGGATGATCGCCGCGATGATCGCGATCACCCACACCATGAACCGGTTGGAGACTCCGAGCATGTCGGCGATGTAACCGCCGGCGACCGCGCCGACGATGCCGAGCAGGATCGTCATGATCCAGCCCATCGGGTCGGCGCCGGGCTTGAAGAAACGTGCGAGGACGCCGATCACGGCGCCGCCGATGATGTACCCCAGAATGCCATCGAACATGATTGCTCCTCAGCCTTGGTTGGTACCGCGGTCCGATCCTAGCAGCAAGCGCTCCCGCACTAGCAGCAACCGTGCTCGCCGCGCTCCTGGGTGCTGGCCGCGGCCGCCACGCCGGTGGTCTCGCCGCGCTGGCCGGCCTGGTGGTGGGCGGCGATCACGTGGGCGACGCAGGCGGTGACCCGCTTGCCCATCGGGATGTGCAGGAACTCGTTGGGGCCGTGCGCGTTGGAGTGCGGACCCAGCACGCCGGTGATCATGAACTGCGCGCCGGGGAACTTCTCGCCGAGCATGCCCATGAACGGGATCGAGCCGCCTTCGCCCATGTACATCGCCGGCTTGCCGAAGAACGCCTGGCTGGCGTCCTCGATCGCCTGGCTCAGCCACGGCGACTGCGCTGGCGCGTTCCAGCCGGTCGAGGACTTCTCCAGCTCCAGTTCGACATGGGCGCCGTTGGGCGGGTTGTCGAGCAGGGTGCGCTTGAGGATCTCGCCGGCCTTCTTGCCGTCCAGCGTCGGCGGCAGCCGCAGCGACAGCTTGACCGCGGTATGCGGGCGCAGCACGTTGCCGGCCGACGCCAGCGGCGGGATGCCGTCGATGCCGGTCACCGACAGCGCCGGCCGCCAGGTGCGGTTGAGCACGAGCTCGCCGAGGTCATCGCTCATCGGCTGCATGCCGTCGAGCAGCGGGAACTTGTCGAACACCGCGCTGCCGAGCACCTCGGCGCACTTGCGCGCCTGCTCCAGCCGCTCGGCGGGGACCTCGACGTGCAGGCCCTCGACGATGATCCGGCCGGTGTCCTCGTCCTCCAGCCGCGACAGCAGCTGGCGCAGCAGGCGGAAGCTCGACGGCACCACGCCGGACGCATCGCCCGAGTGCACGCCTTCGTCGAGCACTTTCACCGTGAAGTTGCCGCCAGCCAGGCCGCGCAGCGAGGTGGTGCACCACAGCTGCTCGTAGTTGCCGCAGCCCGAGTCCAGGCAGACCACCAGCGACGGCTTGCCGATGCGGCCGGCGAGGTGGTCGACGTAGGCCGGCAGGTCGTAGCTGCCGGACTCCTCGCAGGCCTCGATCAGGATCACGCAGCGCGCATGCGGCAGGCCCTGCTTTTGCAGCGCCAGGATCGAGGTCAGCGAACCGAAGATCGCGTAGCCGTCGTCGGCGCCGCCACGGCCGTACAGCCGGTCGCCCTTGATCACCGGCTTCCACGGGCCGAGGTCGTCGTCCCAGCCGGTCATCTCCGGCTGCTTGTCGAGGTGGCCATACAGCAGCACCGGGTCCTCGTCGCTGCCGCCATTGGCGGCCGGGATGTCGACGAAGATCAGCGGGGTGCGGCCTTCCAGCCGGACCACCTCGACCTGCATCCCGGCGATCGGCTGCGCCTTCGCCCAGGTTTCCATCAAGGTGACGGCCTGCTCCATGTAGCCGTGCTCGACCCAGTCGGCGTCGAACATCGGCGACTTGTTGGGGATGCGGATGTAATCCACCAGTTGCGGAACGATCTCGTCGTCCCACTTGCCCCCCACGAAGCTCTCGACAAGCGCGGAATCGAACGTGCTGGCAGCCATGGGCGGGATCTCCAAATGCAAAGAAAGCCATTGTAGCGCTGCGTCGTAGGGCTTTTCCTACACGACGCCGCGACATCCTCCGGCACGCGGATGGAGGTTTGGCCAATGGGCGACGAGGTTGCGGGAGCGGAAACTTTGCTCACCGGCAAAGGATTGCCCGCCGGAACCGAAATCAACTTCCCCAAGGAGTTCCCATGAAATCGCTTTCCGTCGTCGCCCGCTCGCTGCTGCTGTCGCTGCTGTTCGCCGGCTCCGCATTCGCTGCCGACAAGGTCAACATCAACACCGCCGATGCCGCCACCCTCGACGAGGTGCTGGTCAATGTCGGCCCGTCCAAGGCCAAGGCCATTGTCGATTACCGCGAAGCCAACGGCGCGTTCCGCAGCGCCGAGCAGCTGGCGATGGTCAAGGGCATCGGCCTGAGCACGATCGAGAAGAACCGCGACCGGATCGTCGTGGGTGGTGCCGCCAGCAAGGGCAAGAAGGGCAAGTAAAGCGGACGGGCCCGGGCATGCTACCTGCCCGACGCCCCGATCCGCGGACACGGGCTGGACGCCCAGGGGACATCGGGAGTTTCCCGGACATGGATGTGCGCCGGCCACCACGGAAGGATCCGCGGTGGTCGGCACCTTTTCTGCGCGTATGAAAAGCGCGTCGCTAGACTGGCCGCACTCCACCGGATAGTCCGCCCATGAGTGTCGTCCCCGGCTCGCGCGTCATCCCCGCCAACGAGTACCGCCGCGAGCGCTGGCGCAACCAGCTTGGCTGGACCCGCGAGATCTGCCGCAGCGGCGATGCCGACGACTGGGACTGGCGCCTGTCGATCGCCGAGATCGAGCGCGACGCGGCGTTCTCGACGTTTCCCGGCATCGACCGCGAACTGGTGCTGCTGGCGGGCAACGGGTTGCGCCTGCGGTTCGACGATGGCGGGACGGTCGAGTTGCAGCCGCCGCACGACAGCCACCGGTTTGCCGGTGAGCGCGCGGTCACCGGCGAACTGGTCGACGGCCTCACCCACGACTTCAACCTGATGTGGCGGCGCGACCGCGTGCAGGCCGATCTGTGGCACCGGCCACTGGTGGGGCCGATGGTGATCTTCGCCGAACCGCGATCGACCTGGGCGGTGCACCTGGTCGCCGGGCAGGCGCGGTTTGCCGACGACTCCGGCCTGCCGGCAATGGCGACCGGCGACACCGCGATCCTCGCGGCGGGCGAGGATCGCCTGCGTCACGTGCTCGAGGGCGGCGGCGAGGCGCTGCTGATCCGCATCGCGCCGCGCTGACCGTCCCCCGGCACGCTTCGCCTCAGTACACGTCGCGCCGGTACCTTCCGTCGGCCGCCATCGCTTCCAGAGCTTCCACGCCGAAAATATCCGCAAGCACCGCATCCACCGCGGGAGCCATGCCTTCGAGGCTGCCGCAGACGTAGATGGCGCCGGTGTCGCCGATCCACTGGCGCAGGTCGTCGGCGACCTCGCCCAGCAGGTGCTGGACGTAGCGGCGCTGTGCCTGGTCGCGCGAGTACACCAGGTCGAGCCGTTGCAGCTGCCCGGCGTCGCGCCAGCGTTCGATCTCGTCGCGATGGAAGCCGTCGTGCGCGGCGCTGCGCTCGCCGAACACCAGCCAGTTGCGGTGCTGGCCGGCCTTGATACGCGCCTTCAGCACCGCGCGCAGGCCGGCCAGGCCGGTGCCGTTGCCGACCAGCAGCACCGGGCGGTCGTCAGCCGGTGGATGGAAGGATGGATTGCTGCGGATGCGCAGGTCGACGGCGCCATCGAGCGCCGCGTGGTCTGTCAGCCAGCCGCTGCCGCTGCCGAGCCGGCCGTCGGGCGTGCGCATCTGCCGGACCAGCAACTGCAGGCTGCCGTCGTCCGGCAGCGAGGCGATCGAGTATTCGCGATGCGATAGCGGCTTGAGCATTTCGGCGAGCTGCTGCGGCGTGCGGCCTCGCACGCTGTCGGCCGCGGGAAGCTGCGAGCGGGCGACGACGGCGGCGAGGGTGTCGGTGCGGTCGTCGCATTGCACCCGCGCATCGCCGTCGAGGTCGCCGTCGGCCAGCCACGCGGTGACGGTCGCCGCCGCGTGGCGCGGGCCGACCTCGGCGATGTCGCCGGCCTGCCAGTCCATGTCGGCGGCGACCTCGGGCACGAGCGCGAGATGGAAGGCCGGTCCACCGGGACTGCCGGCGTTGAGCAAGCGGCGCTCGACCAGCCGCCATTGGCCGTACTGCGGTGCGCTCCAGTCGGGCAGGTCGCCGCGGCCGCCCAGTTGGCCGATGTGGTGTTGCCAGTGGCGCAATGCGCCGGCGTCGTCGCCATCGACCTCGATGCGGTCGAACAGTGGGCGCGCGCCCGCGTGGTGGAGCCACTGGTCGAGTGCGCGGCCGAAGCCGCAATAGCTGTCGCCATACTCGCGGTCGCCGAGCGCAAGCACGCCGTAGTGCAAACCCGACAGCGAGGACGCGTCGCCACGCATCTTCCGGACGAACGCGCGCGCGGCGTCCGGTGCCTCACCTTCGCCAAAGGTCGACACGACGAACAACGCACGGCGACCGTCGGCGAGGGCGGACGGCTCGACCTTGCCCAGCGGCTGGACCTCGACCGCGCAACCGGCTTCCTGCAGGGCGGCGGCGGTCAGCCAGGCCAGCCGTTCGGCGGTGCCGGTCTGGCTGGCGTGGGCGATCAGGATGGCGTCGGCAGTGGTGGTGTCCGCTGCCGACGGAACGCCCGCATCGACGCTGCGCGCCAGTGCCTTGGCCGCGCGCTGTTTGCGCCGGCGGTCGAGGTAGAGCATCCAGCCGGTAATGGTGAACAGCGGCATCAGCAGGCTGGCCAGCATGAACACCACCACGCCGCCGGTGCCGAAGAAGCTGCCGCGATGCAGCGCGAACATGCTGGCGCCGATCTTCTGCCGCCACGTGCCATCGTCGTAACGCTGGTGCGCGACCACGTCGAAGTTCCAGCGGTCCAGTTGCAGTTCGTTGCGCGCACGCTCGTGGGCGGGGTCGGCGTCGAGGTAGCGGAAGCTCAACGGCTCGTCGCCTTTCGGCCAACCCAGGGTGGCCGTGCTCCAGGCCGGTGCCCTGTCGTTGAACGCCTGCCAGGCCGAGTCGATGTCGAGCGGCGGCGGGGTGCCGCGATCGGCGGTTTCGCGTGGCTGTGCGCGCTCCTGCCGGCCGGCCCAGTCGTTGACCGCATCGCGATACCAGCCGTAGGACCACCACAGGCCGGTCAGCGCCATCACCAGGTACGCCACCAGCACCCAGGTGCCGACCACCGAATGCAGGTGCCACAGGAAGTTGCGGCCCTTCTGCCGCCAGTCCAGTCCCAGCCAGGTGCGCAGGCTGCCCCAGCGGCGCGGCCAGCGCAGGTACAGGCCCGACAGGCAGAAGAACACCAGGATGACGGTGGAGGCACCGACGATCTGCTTGCCGACGTCGTCGGCAACCAGCCAGCGGTGCAGCCGCATCGTGACGCTGAAGAATTCCTTGTAGCGGGGCTCGGCCAGCACCTGGCCGTCATACGGGTCGACGTGCACGCGCTTGCCGCGGCGACCGCCGTCCTTCGCCGCGAAGCCCACCACGGCGCTGTCGTCCGGCTCGTTCGACAGTTGCAGCGAGGCGATCGCATCGTCCGGCCGTTGCGCGCGCACGCGCTCGATCAGGACTTCGGGCGACAGCGCCGCGCCACGGGGTTCGACCGTCATCACCCCGGGGTTGAGCGCCTTGAGCAGCTCATCCTCGAAGCTGAGCATGCCGCCGGTGAAGCCGACCAGCGCCAGCACCACGCCGGCGGTGATGCCGAGCAGCCAGTGGACCTGGAATACCGCGTTGCGGAAGGTGAGGTTGGACAAGGTTGAACTCGACATCAGGTCTCCGCCCAGCGGCGCAACAGGTTGTGGTAGACGCCGGTCAGCCGCAGCACGGCCTCCGGGTCGGCATTGGAAGCGGTCAGTGCCTGGATCGATGCGTCCATCTCGAACAGCATCTGGCGTTGGCTGTCGTCGCGGACCAGGCTCTGCACCCAGAAGAACGATGCCAGCCGCGCACCGCGCGTCACCGGCGCGACCCGGTGCAGGCTGCTGGACGGATACACGATCAGGTCGCCGGCGGGCAGCTTGACCTCGTGCTCGCCGTAGGTGTCGTTGATGATCAGCTCGCCGCCGTCGTACTCGTCGGGCTCGCACAGGAACAGCGTGCACGAGACGTCGGTGCGCAGGTTTACCGGTGGCGAACCGGGCGGAACCGCCATCGCCATCACCGAGCCATCGACATGGAAGCCGTACTGGCCGCCACCTTCGTACCGGTTGAAGCGCGGCGGCAACGTCCGTGCCGGCAATACCGCGGAGAAGTACAACGGACTCGCGGCCAGCGCGGCCAGCACCGCTTCGCCCAGTTGCGCGCGCAGCGGCGAGGCTTCCGGCAGTTGCAGGTTGCGCTTGACCTTCGCGCCCTGCGGGCCGACGGTTTGCTTGCCGTCGGTCCAGTCGGCGCCATCCAGCGCCTGCCGGAAGTGCGCGAGCTGTCCGGGGTCGAGGACGGCGGGGACGTGCAACAGCATGGGGTTCTCCTTGAACACACGGACGCCTCCCCGCAGCGGGAAGGCGTCCGTGCCGCATCGCCGGATTGTGTGGCCCGTTGCCGGGCCGGATCGACTGGACCGGGTTGACTAGGCCGGGTTGACTAGAACCGGAAGCTGGCGCTCAGCATCGCCGAACGCGGCGCACCCGGGGTGTAGCGGTAACCGCTCTTGTTGATCGCCGCCACGTAGTCCTCGTCGAACAGGTTATAGAGGTTCAGGCGCAGGTCGAGGTGCTCGTTGACCGCGTAGCTGGCCACCGCGTCGACCACCCAGTAGTCCTCGGTGAATGCCGGGGTGCCGACCGCGCCGTCGTTGCCGCGCTTCATCTCGCCCGAGTACCGTGCGCCGCCGCCGAGGGTCAGCCCGAACGGAAACCGGTAGGTGGTCCAGGCGGTGAAGGCGCTGCTCGGGGTGTAGGCCAGGTCGGTCGAGCCGTCGACGGAAACCGTCGGGCCCTCGACCACCTCGGCGTCCATCGTGGTGAAGCCGGTCGAGACCATCCACGCGTCGGTGATGCGGCCGACCGCGCTCAGCTCCACGCCGCGCACGCGCTTGCGGCCGTTCTGGTAGTACTGCTGGTCCACCGGGTCCTGCACGATCTCGTTGGTGACTTCGGTGTCGTACAGCGCGGCGGTCAGCAGCAGGCTGTCGTTGGCGAGGTTCCACTTGGTGCCGATCTCGGCGGTGCGCGCCTTCTGCGGGTCGAACAGCGGGTTGTTGGCGTTGTTGTCGCGGTCGCTCAACTCCAGGCTGCCGCCGCCGGGAGGCTGCTGCGAGATCGCGTAGTTGGCGTAGATGCTGCCGTTGTCGGCCGGCTTGTAGAGCACGCCGAGCTTCCAGTTGAACAGCGTGTCGGAGGTCTCGGCGTCGACGCCCGGGACGATCGAACCATCCGGCAACGCGCCGCAATCCGGGCCACGACGGCCGCCACACGGCACCAGGTTGCTGAACTCGGTGCTGTAACGGTCGATGCGGATGCCGCCGTTGAGCTGCCACTGCGGGTCGAGCTTGATGGTGTCGAAGGCGTAGACCGCGGCGGTGTCGGTGCGTCCGTCGCCGCGTGCGCCGGTGTAGGCCCATTGCAAGCCACCGACGGCCGGGTCCGGGTTGTACAGGTTGGCGGCCGGCCAGGCGCTGTCGCCGATTCCGTCGATGCCCTGGGTCTGCAGTTCCTCGCGGGTCAGCTCGATGCCGGTGCTGAGGTCGTGCTGCACCCGGCCGGTGTCGAAGCGCGCGGTCAGGCTGGTCTGGTTGGTGAGGATCTCGTTGCGGTTGTCCTTGAACGTCGGCAGGCTGCGCGCGATCGTCCAGGTCGACGGGTCGTCGATGTCGGGGGTGACCAGGTTCGCGGTCGAGCCCATGAACGCGGTCAGCAGGTAGTCCTGCTGGGTGCGGCCCCAGCGGGTGGTGTTGATCAGGCGCGCGCTGTCGGAGAGGTCGTGCTCGACGCGCACGGTGGCCATGTCGGCGGTGACGTCGTCGTAATCCGACAGGGTGCCGTAGAAGTTCTCCGGGTCGACCGTGGGCGCGGCTGCGATCTCCGGACGGGTCGGGTCGGGCGAGGAGTAGCCGGGCAGGCCGATGGTCGGCACGCCGCCGTCGGGCAGGTTCTCCTGCTGCACGTGCAGCAGGTCGATGTAGACGCGGGTGGCGCTGTCGAGCCCGAAGCCGAGCGACGGCGCAACGCCCCATCGCTTGTTTTCGACCACGTCGCGGCCGGGCACGCCGCTGTCCTGCGCCATCAGGTTGAGGCGGAACGCGTTGCCGTTGCCGAAGGTCTTGTTCCAGTCCGCGGTGACGCGCTTCTGGTCTTCGGTCCCGGCCGAGACCAGGCCGGAAACGCTATCGCGCAGGAACGGGTGCTTGGTCACCAGGTTGATCGCGCCGCTCGGCGCGGTACGGCCGTGGTCGGTACCGGCCGGGCCTTTGGCGACCTCGATCTGCTCGACGTTGAACACATCGCGCGAGATCGAGCCGAGGTCGCGCACGCCGTCGACGAAAATGCTGCTGGAGGTGTCGAAGCCGCGCAGGTAGACGCTGTCACCGGTGGTGGTGTTGCCGTTCTCGCCGACATAGAAGGTGCCGACGCCCGGGCTGTTGCGCAGCGCCTCGGTCAGGGTGGTCGCGCCCTGTTCGTTGAACAGGTCGCTGCCGATGACGTTGATGGTCTGGGTGGTATCGACCAGCGGCTGGGTGTACTTGGGCGACGACAGGTGGCCGGAGGAGTAGGTCTTGACGCGCTTGCCCTCGACCAGCACCTGGTCGAGCGTGGTGGTCTGGGCGTCGGCGGCGGGGCCGCCGGTGGCCTGGGCCGAGGCGGCCATCGGCGCGCCGAGCGCGAGGCCGGCGACCAGCGAAGCGGCGGTCAGCGACTGCGGCGATGCCGCGCGGGAGAAGGTGTGCTTGCGACTCTTGATGTGGGCCATGTCCATTGCCTTGGGGAGGTTAGCCGGACAATGTTAAACGCAAACAAGAATGATTCGCAATAATATTTACACATGAGCAGGCTTGCTGCCGCACGGACTCAGCGGTCGTCGCGGGTCCAGACCACGCCGTCTTCGACCTTGACCGGGAAGCGCACCACCGGTTCATAGGCCGGCGCGCACAGGGCACGTCCATCGCGCACGTCGAACTTCGCCCCGTGCAGCACGCATTCGATGGTGGCCTCTTCGCCGTCGAAGTTGCCGGCCGACAACTCGAAATCCTCGTGCGAACACTTGTCCTCGAGCGCGTGGAAGTCGCCGTCGTAGTTGAGCACCAGGATCGGGGTGTCGCCATCCCAGGCGACCGTGGATTCGCCGGGCAGCAGCTCGGCGGTGGTGCAGACGCGGACCCAGTCGCTCATCGCAGATCCTTTTCCAGCACTTCGAAGCGCAGGTCGTCGCGCAGCGGCAGGCCGAAGCGCGGGTCGGTGGCGGGGAAGGGCTTTGTCTGTCCGGTGCGGCGGTAACCGCGGCGCACGTACCAGTCGATCAACTCGGTGCGCAGGTCGATCACCGTCATTCGCATCAGCGGTAGTTGCCAGTCCATGGCGGCGATGCGCTCGGCCTCGGCGAGGATCGACCGGCCCAGTCCGCTGCCCTGCAGTTCGGGGCGCACCGCGAACATGCCGAAGTAGCCGGCGTCATCCTCTTCGGCGACGTGGGCGCAGCCGAGAAGCGCGCCGTCGCGTTCGGCCAGTACGATGCGGCTTCGCGGGCGGGCGATGTCGGCCAGCAGCACCTCCGGCACGATCCGGTTGCCGTCCAGCAGGTCGGCCTCGGTGGTCCAGCCGACGCGGCTGGCCTCGCCGCGGTAGGCGGAGGTGACGAGCCCGACGAGCGCGGGGACGTCGGCCTGGATGGCGTCGCGAAAAGTGGTTTCTTGCATGGCGATGAAGTTGCAGCTTCCGTAGGAGCGACGTAAGTCGCGATTGCACGGCGAATCCGGGTGTCGGGGAAATCGCGACTCACGTCGCTCCTACAACAGCAGCCTGCGGACCTTCTGGAGGGCGGCGATGAAGGCGTCGATCTCCTCGAAGGTGTTGTAGAACGCGAACGAGGCGCGGCAGGTCGCGGGCACGCCGAAGTGCTGCATCAGCGGGTGCGCGCAGTGGTGGCCGGAGCGCACCGCGACGCCTTCCAGGTCGAGCAGGGTGGCGAGGTCGTGCGCATGCGCGCCTTCGACCAGGAAGCTGATCACCGCCGCCTTCTCGCGGGCGCGACCGAAGATGCGCACGCCTTCGACCTCGTCCAGCCGCTTCGTCGCGTAGGCTAACAGTTCCTGCTCGCGTGCCTCGACGTTGGCCATGCCGATCGCCGACAGGTAATCGACCGCGGCGCCCAGGCCGATGAAGCCGGCGATGTTGGGGGTGCCGGCCTCGAACTTGTGCGGCGCGTCGTTGAACACGGTGCCGTCGAAGCGCACCTCCTTGATCATCTCGCCGCCGCCGAGGAACGGCGGCATCGCCTGCAGGTGCTCGCGTCGCGCCCACAGCACGCCGGTGCCGGTCGGGCCGGCCATCTTGTGGCCGGTGATCGCGTAGAAGTCGCAGCCGATCGCGGCCACGTCCAGCGGCCGGTGCGGCGCGGCCTGCGAGCCGTCGACCACGGTCACGATGCCGCGCTTGCGCGCCTCGCGGCAGATCTCGCGCACCGGATTGACGGTGCCGAGCACGTTGGAGACGTGGGCCACGCCGAGCAGCTTCACCTCGGGGGTCAGCAGGGAGTACAGGTGGTCGAGGTCGAGGTCGCCGTGCTCGTCGATGTCGGCGACCTTGATCGTCGCGCCGGTGCGCTCGGCGACCAGCTGCCACGGCACGATGTTGGCGTGGTGCTCCATCCGGGTCAGCACGATCGCGTCGCCCGGCTGCAACCGCGGCAGCGCCCAGCTGTAGGCGACCAGGTTGATCGCGAAGGTGGTGCCGCTGCACAGCACCAGCTCGTCGGCGCGGACGTTGAGGAACTTCGCCAGCTTGCTGCGCGCGCCTTCGTAGGCTTCGGTCGCCTCGCTGCCGAGTGCGTGCACCGCACGGCTGACGTTGGCGTTGTGGTTGCGGAAGAAGTCATCGACGGTGTCGATCACGACCGCCGGCTTCTGCCCGGTGTTGGCCGAGTCGAGGTAGACCAGCGGTTTGCCGTGGACCTGCCGCTTCAGGACCGGGAAGTCATTCCGGATACTGGCCCAATCCACGCGCTTGGCTCCCTCTCCCGCTCGCGGGAGAGGGTTGGGGTGAGGGCGCTTCTGCTCCTGATTCATACCACCTCCATCGCAGCCGCCACCGACCGCGCCAGCGCCGCATCCAACCGCGCCGCCACCGCCTCGCGCACCCCGGCATCCTCGAACACCGACAACGTCTCGCGGCAGAACGCCGCGGTCAGCAGCGCACGCGCGGTCGGCTCCGGAATGCCGCGCGAACGCAGGTAGAACATCGCATTCCGGTCGAGCTGGCCGACCGTCGCGCCGTGCGCGGCCTGCACCTCGTCGGCGTGGATCACCAGCACCGGCTGGGTGTCGATCTCCGCGCCCTCGCTCAGCAGCAGGTTCTTGTTGGACAGGTTGGCGTTGGTGCCGTCGGCGCCCTCGCGGATCAGGATGCCGCCATGGAACACCGCGCGGCCACGGTCGGTGCCGATGCCGCGCCAGGTCAGCTCGCAGGCGGTGTCGCGGGCGGCGTGGTCGATGCCGAGGCGGGTGTCGAGGTGGCGCTTGCCATCGGCCAGCAGCACGCCGTTGGCATGCAGCCGGGCGTTGTCGCCCTGCAGGGTGACGTTGAGTTCGTGCCGCGACAGCGCGGCGCCGAGTTCGAGGTCGAGCCGGCGGTACTCGGCGTCGCGCGCCAGGACCGCGTCGGTGCGGTGCAGCAGGGTGGCGCCGGTCGACTCGTCCTGCACCCGCGCGTGCAGCAGGCGCGCGTCACGGCCGAGGTGCACGTGCATCAGGGAGTTGCCGAGGTGGCGGTGGGCGCCGGTCGACAGTTGGTGTTCGACCACGCGCAACTCGGAGTCGGCCTTGAGCTCGACCAGGTGGCGCAGGTGCCAGGCGTGGTCACCGTCCGTTGGCACGCCGACGAACACCAGGTGGACGGCGGCTTTGGCACGGACCCCGGCCTCGGCGCGCAGCACCACGCCTTCGTCGGCCAGCGCGGCGTTGACCTTGGCGAAGACCTCGTCGGCGCGGTCGAAGCGGCGGGCGAGGAAGTTGGCTTCGCGGGCGTCACCCTCGCGCAACACCTGCGACAGCGGCTGCAGGGTGACGCCTTCCGGCAGGCCGGCGAGATCGGAGTGGCCGGCATCGAACCGGCCGTTGACGAATACGATCCGCGGCGACGGGATGGAGGCCAGCGCGTCGTCGTCGAACGCCGGGCTGGCGTCGGCGCGGGCGAACGTGCGGCGTTCGAGCGCGCGCAGTGGCGTGTACTTCCAGGCTTCGACCCGCGCGTGCGGCAGACCGTCATGCAGCGCCGCATCGAGCGCGGCGCGGCGGGCTTCGCCGAGCCCGGCGGCGTCGCGCGCGGGCAGGGCATCGAAGGAGGATGCAAGCGAGTCGAGCAGGGCGCTCATCAGACGGCGGCCCCCGGCGTGATGCGGTCCTTCACCCACTCGTAGCCGTGCTCCTCCAGCTGCAACGCGAGTTCCGGTCCGCCGCTCTCGACGATGCGGCCGTCGGCCAGCACGTGCACCACGTCGGGCTTGATGTAATCGAGCAGGCGCTGGTAGTGGGTGATGACGAGGAACATGCGCTCGGGTGAGCGCAACGCGTTGACGCCCTCCGCGACGGTCTTGAGCGCGTCGATGTCGAGGCCCGAATCGGTCTCGTCGAGGATCGCAAGCGTCGGCTCCAGCAGGGCCAACTGGAAGATCTCGTTGCGCTTCTTCTCTCCGCCGCTGAAGCCCTCGTTGACACCGCGGTGCAGCAGCTCGTCCTTCAGGTGCAGCACGGCGAGCTTCTCGCGCACCAGCTTGAGGAACTGCATCGAATCGAGCTCGGCCTCGCCGCGCGCCTTGCGCTGGGCGTTGAGCGCGGTGCGCAGGAAGTAGGTGTTGTTGACCCCCGGAATCTCGACCGGGTACTGGAAGGCGAGGAACACGCCGGTCGCGGCGCGTTCCTCCGGCTCCAGCGCGAGCAGGTCCTGGCCGTTGAAGGTGATCGAGCCTTCGGTGACTTCGTAGCCCTCGCGCCCGGCGATGATGTTGCCCAGCGTCGACTTGCCGGCGCCGTTCGGCCCCATGATCGCGTGCACCTGGCCGGGCTGCAGTTCGAGCGACAGGCCCTTGAGGATTTCCTTGCCGGCGACGGAGGCGTGGAGGTTTTCGATCTTCAGCATGGTTGTTCTCGTTGTCCCGCGAACGGGTGAATTGTGTTTTTTTGTAGGAGCGACGTAAGTTGCGATCGGACATTCGTTTGCGAAGCCGACTTCCCATCGCGACTTACGTCGCTCCTACAGAAAGCAGAAGCGGTAGGCCGGTCAGCCGACCGAGCCCTCCAGGCTCACTTCCATCAGCTTCCTCGCCTCGACCGCGAACTCCATCGGCAGCTCGCGGAACACCTGCTTGCAGAAGCCGTCGACGATCATCGACACCGCGTCTTCTTCACCGATGCCACGCGAGCGGCAATAGAACAGCTGGTCGTCGCTGATCTTGGAGGTGGTCGCCTCGTGCTCGACAGTCGCGGTCGGGTGCTTGACCTCGATGTACGGGAACGTGTGCGCGCCGCACTCCTTGCCGATCAGCAGCGAGTCGCACTGGGTGTAGTTGCGCGCGCCCTCGGCGCCCGGCCCCACCTTGACCAGCCCGCGGTAGGTGTTCTGGCCGCGGCCGGCGCTGATGCCCTTGCTGATGATCTTGCTCTTGGTGCGCTTGCCGATGTGGATCATTTTGGTGCCGGTGTCGGCCTGCTGGCGGTGGTGGGTCAGCGCGACCGAGTGGAACTCGCCGGTCGAGTCGTCGCCGATCAGCACGCAGCTCGGGTACTTCCAGGTGATCGCCGAGCCGGTCTCGACCTGGGTCCAGTGGATCTTGCTGCGCGCGCCGCGGCACTCGCCGCGCTTGGTCACGAAGTTGTAGATGCCGCCGCGGCCTTCCTCGTCGCCGGGGTACCAGTTCTGCACCGTCGAGTACTTGATGTCGGCGTCTTCCAGCGCGACCAGCTCGACCACCGCCGCGTGCAACTGGTTCTCGTCGCGCATCGGCGCGGTGCAGCCTTCCAGGTACGACACCTGCGCGCGGTCCTCGCAGATGATCAGGGTGCGCTCGAACTGGCCGGTGTGGCCGGCGTTGATGCGGAAGTAGGTACTCAGCTCCATCGGGCACTTCACGCCCTCCGGGATGAACACGAAGCTGCCGTCGGAGAACACCGCCGAGTTCAGCGCGGCGAAATAGTTGTCACCGACCGGGACCACGCTGCCGAGGTACTTCCTGACCAGCTCCGGGTGCTCCTTGATGGCTTCGGACATCGAGCAGAAGATCACGCCCTTCTCGGCCAGTTCCTTGCGGAAGGTGGTGCCGACCGAGACCGAGTCGAACACCGCGTCCACCGCGACGCCGGCCAGCTTCGCGCGCTCGTGCAGTGGCACGCCGAGCTTGTCGTAGGTGTCGAGCAGCTCCTGCGGCACTTCGTCGAGCGACTTGTACTTCGGACCCTTGGGCGCGGAGTAGTAGCTGATCGCCTGGAAGTCGATCGGCGCGATCTTCAGCTTGGCCCAGTGCGGCACCGGCATGGTCAGCCAGTGGCGATAGGCCTCCAGCCGCCAGTCGGTCATCCACTGCGGCTCGTCCTTCTTGGCCGAGAGCGCGCGGACCACGTCCTCGTCGAGGCCGGGCGGCAGGCTGTCGGACTCGATGTCGGTGACGAAGCCGGCGTCGTACTTGCGGCCGAGCTGGGCGTGGATCTCGGCGTTCTGTTCGACCGGCCGGAGCGGGGTTTCGATGATGTCGGTGGCCATTGGGCTGCCTACTGTCGTGATGTGGGGGCGGGCAAACCTGGTCGGACAGGCTTGCCCGGATCAGGCATTGGCCAGGCGCAGGTCGATGCGCCTGGACGGTGTTGCGGGGGCGGGCGGCGGCACGCCGTCGATCATCTGCGCCAGGGTCACGTTGCGCAGCGCCTCGACCACGACGTCGTTGATCCGCCGCCAGTTGGCGCGCACGCCGCAGTGGTCCTCGATCGTGCAGTTGCCCTCGTGGACGCTGCACTCGGTCATGCCGAGCGGGCCTTCCATCGCCTCGACCACCTCGATCAGGCTGATCGCCGCGGCCGGGCGCGCGAGGCGGTACCCGCCATTGGCGCCGCGGAAGCCTTCCACCAGTCCCGCCTGCGCCAGCGGCTTGAGCAGCTTGCTGACGGTCGGCGCCTCCAGGCCGGCGCGCTCGGCCAGTTCCGAGGCGCTGAGCACGGCATCGGACTGGGCGGCGAGGGCGGTCAGGACGACCGTCGCGTAGTCGGTGAGCTTGGTGACGCGAAGCATGGCGGCGGACCGGGTGGGATGAGGCGGATCGGGGTCGAATCAATCCGTACCGGAATTGTACTGATTAAGCCGGCCGCGGCCAAGCGGCCGGCCCGCCGGGGTTCATCCGCGCGGAAGTCCGGCACAATGGAGTTTCGTCCCCGTCCGGAATACCTGCATGCCGCGCAAGATCGTCGCCCGCCGCTCCGCCATCCACGGCAATGGCGTGTTCGCCGTTGAGCCGATCGCCAAGGGCGAACGCATCGTCGAATACAAGGGCCGGCGCCGGACCCATGCCGAGGTCGACGCGGGCGACACCGGCGATGCCGACTCCGGCCACACCTTCCTGTTCACCCTCAACGACGAGTACGTGATCGACGCCAACTACGAAGGCGGCACCGCGCGCTGGATCAACCACAGCTGCAAGCCCAACTGCGAGGCCGTGCTGGAGGAGCATGACGGCGACGACCGCCGCAAGGACCGGGTGTTCATCGAGGCGACCCGCGCCATCAAGCCGGGCGAAGAGCTGGCCTACAACTACGGCATCACCCTCGACGAGGCCCACACGCCGCGGATGAAGAAGATCTGGGCCTGCCGCTGCGGGGCGAAGGACTGCACCGGCACGATGCTGCAACCCAAGCGCAGGAAGAAGGCCTGAACCCGGCCACCGCGGGTGTAGGAGCGACGTAAGTCGCGATTTCACTGATACCCGGTGGTACGAACTGCGCGCGAAGACGCGTCTGCGCGGGTAGTCGACCCTCGTTGTATGTCGATACCCGTTGTATGTCGATACCCGGTTTCGCCGTGCGATCGCGACTCACGTCGCTCCTACATGAGCGGGCTCCGGTCGTCATCGGCCAAACGGGCACATGGGGCGGGTCCCGGTCGCCATCGGCCAAACGGGTACATGGGGCGGTGCCCGGGCGCCATCGGCCAAACGGGCAGGCGGCCCGTCCGGGCGCCGTCACGGTCCACCGTTACCATGGGGCGATTCCATCGCACACGAAGGAGCCCCCGCATGACCTCGATCGAAGGCAAGGTCGCCATCGTCACCGGCGCCGCCAGTGGCATCGGCAAGGAGATCGCGTTCGAACTGTCGCGCGCCGGTGCGCTGGTCGCGATCGCCGACATCAACCTTGATGGCGCCCAGGCCGTCGCCGCCGAGATCGAGCAGGCCGGTGGCCGCGCGATCGGGGTGGCGATGGACGTCACCGACGAGGCGGCGGTCAACGCCGGCACCGAAAAAGTCGTGGCCGAGCTGGGCGGGGTCGACATCCTCGTCTCCAACGCCGGCATCCAGATCGTCAACCCGATCGAGAACTACGACTTCGCGGCCTGGAAGAAGATGCTGGCGATCCACCTCGACGGCGCGTTCCTGACCACCAAGGCGGCGTTGCCGCACATGTACAAGGCCGGCGACGACGGCAAGCCGCGTGGCGGCACGGTCATCTACATGGGCTCGGTACATTCGCACCAGGCCAGCAAGCTCAAGTCGGCCTACGTCACCGCCAAGCACGGCCTGCTCGGCCTGTCGCGCACGCTGGCGAAGGAAGGCGGCGAGCGCGGCGTGCGCAGCCACGTGGTCTGCCCGGGCTTCGTGCGTACCCCGCTGGTCGACAAGCAGATCCCGGAGCAGTCGAAGGAACTGGGGATCAGTGAGGAGGAGGTGATCCGCAACGTCATGCTCGGGCAGACCGTCGACGGCATCTTCACCACGGTCGAGGACGTGGCGCAGACCGTGCGCTTCCTGTGCGAATTCCCCAGCGCCGCGCTGACCGGACAGAGTTTCATCGTCAGCCACGGCTGGCACATGCAGTAGCGACGCGACGATGGCCGCCAAGCCGAAGCTGCGCCTGCCCGAGCACATCGCCCTGGTGCTGCAGGGCGGCGGCGCGCTGGGTTCCTACCAGGCCGGGGTCTTCCAGGGCTTGCACGCGGCCGGGGTCGATCCCGACTGGGTCGCCGGCATCTCGATCGGCGCCTTCAACGCCGCGATCATCGCCGGCAACCCGCCGCAGCGGCGGATCGATGCGCTGCACGAATTCTGGGAGACGATCTCGCAACCGTATTTCCTGCCGGCGACCACGCTGGGGCAGGAGGCGCACTTCCTCGATATCAACGAACATGCCCGCGCCTGGCTCGACACCTGGGAAGCCTGGCGCGCGATGACCGAAGGCCAGCGTGGCTTCTACCAGCCGCGCAGCTGGACCAGTTGGCTGCCGGGGCAGAATCCGTTGCAACCGGCCGGCCCGACCGTCGCGAGCTGGTACGACACCAGCCCGATGATCGCGACCCTCGAACGGCTGGTCGACTTCGACCGGCTCAACGACGGCGAGGTGCGGGTGTCGGTCGGCGCGGTCGACGTCGCCAGCGGCAACCTGGAATATTTCGACAACCGCTCGATGCGGCTCGACGCGCGCCACATCCTCGCCTCCGGCGCGCTGCCGCCGGCGTTCCCGGCGGTCGAGATCGACGGCCGCTTCTACTGGGACGGCGGGCTGGTCTCCAACACCCCGCTGTCGTACCTGCTGCAGGCCGAACCGCAGGCCGACACCCTGGTGTTCCAGGTCGACCTGTGGAACGCGCGCGGCGAGCTGCCGCAAACGCTGCTCGACGTCGCCGAGCGCGAGAAGGAGATCCAGTACTCCAGCCGCACCCGGATGGTCACCGACATCCAGCGCGTCGGCCAGCACTACCGCCGGCTGCTGCGCGAGCTGCTGGAGGAGATCCCCGCCGACGTGCGCGAGTCCAACCCGTGGTGCCGCCACGCCGCCGAACTGGCCTGCGACAACCGCATCGGGGTGATCCATTTGATCTACCGCGAGCGTGCGCGGTTCGGGCATTTCAAGGACTACCAGTTCGGCCGGGTGGCGATGCGCGAGCATTGGCAGTCCGGCCTGGCCGACATCGGCCGCGCGCTGGCGCACCCGGAGTGGCTGGAGTTGCCGACGGGGGAGAACACCTTCGTGACCCACGATGCGACGGCTGGAGACGACGGATAAAGCCCGCTCGTTGTAGGAGCGACGTAAGTCGCGAATGCACGGCGATCCCGGGCATCAGTGAAATCGCGACTTACGTCGCTCCTACATGGGGCCGCTGCCGTTGCTTCAGGGAAGTCGATGCACCCCGCGCCCGAATGGTTGCCATGACTTGCGACAGTCGGTGTGGCGGCCGATCCCGTCTAGTCTGCGCACCGAATCCCGCCCTGTCCGGACCTTCCATGCGCTTCCAGCTGTTGCTGCCCCTCCTCGCCATCCCGGCGCTGCCCGCCCACGCGGTGGAAGCGCCGACGACCGTTGCCCCCGCCAGCGGTCGCACGATCACGGTCGATGGACGCATCGACCCGGCCGAATGGCAGGGCGCGCGCCATTACGACGACTTCGTACTGACCCAGCCGCTGTCGCTGCAGCCGTCGCCGTACGCGACCGAAGCCTGGGTGCTGGCGACGCCGGATGGCCTGGCGGTCGCATTCCGCAGCCTGCAGGCGCCGGACGTGCCGCGGGTGCGCACCCGTACCCGGCGCGACGAGGACGCGCAGGTCGACCGGGTCAACGTCGCGGTCGATTTCGACGGCGACGGCCGCACCGGCTACAACTTCATGGTCACCCTGGCCGGCGGCATCGCCGACGAGGTGATCACCAACGAAGGCAGCTACAGCAGCGACTGGGATGGCAGCTGGACGCACGCGGTCAGCGAGGACGAGGCCGGCTGGAACGTCGAGATGCTGATCCCCTGGTACATCGCGCCGATGCGCAAGGCCGAGGACGGCACGCGCACGGTCGGGCTGTACCTGGACCGCGTGATCGGCTCGACCGGCGAGCGCGTCGCCGCGCCGGGCGCGAGTTTCCAGCGTGCGCGGTTCCTGTCGGATTTCCGCAAGGTCGAGCTGCCGGCCTACAGCCAGTCGCTGCTGGCGATCACGCCCTACGTGGTCGGCGTGCACGACTTCACCGGCAATGGCAGCGGCGGCCGTAATGATTTCGACGCCGGCGCCGACATCTTCTGGAAGCCCAACGGCCAGACCCAGCTGACCGCGACCATCAACCCCGACTTCGGCCAGGTCGAGAGCGACGACCTGGTGGTCAACTTCGGCGCCGAGGAAACCTTCTTCAGCGACAAGCGGCCGTTCTTCACCGAGAACCAGGGCATCTTCAATTTCGGCCTGCTGATCGACAACAGCCAGCTGATCTACACCCGTCGCGTCGGCGGCGCGGCCGATGACGGCAGCGGCGCCGGCGACATCGACGCGGCGGTCAAGCTCAACGGCAGCCTGGGCGGCACCAATTACGGGCTGATGGCGGCGGAAGAAGGTGGCGACGCCGGGCGCTCGTTCCGCGCGCTGCGGCTCAACCATGACTTCGAGCGCCAGAACGTCGGCCTGCTGGCGACCCAGGTGCTGCGTCCGTACCTCGATCGCGAGGCGCGCGTGCTCGGCATCGACCACCGCTGGCAGCCGACCGACGCGCTCACCATCACCAGCAACGTGGTCGGCAGCGACATCGAGCAGGACGGCCGGACCACCCGTGGCAGCGGCGCGACCACCGTGGTCGAGTACGAGATGGGCGACGGCTGGCGCCAGCAGTGGCTGGCGATGCATTTCGGCGACGACCTGGAGGTCAACGATTTCGGCTACCTCGGTCGCAACAACCTCAACTACGGACACTGGCAGGTCAGCCGCCGCCTGACCGGGCTTTCGCCCGATTCGGCCTACGCCTCGCACGACTACCGCGGCCGCATCATCGGCATGGACAACGACCACGGCCTGCGGTTGCAACGGCAGTTGCGCCTGATCCGCTCCAGCGAGCGCCGCGATGGCGGCAGCGAGTACCTCCAGCTCAACATCAACGCGCCGTACTACTCCGACCTGCTGACGCGCGGCAACAACCCGCTGCGGCAGCCGGGCAACTTCAGCCTGTCATTCGAACGCGACCGGCCGCGCAAGGGCAACTGGGCGTGGGAGTTCGACGCCTGGGCCGGCAGCGGTGGCCTGTCCGGCAACGACGAGGTCGGCTACAGCCTGGAGTTTTCCCCGACCTACTACTTCAGCGACGCACTCAGCGCGTTCGTCGGCGGCTACGCCGAGTACACCCCGGACTGGCTGGTCTGGCAGCACGACAACCTGGTCGGCCGGTTCGAGCAGCGCTCGCTGCAGTTCAACGCCGGGCTGGACTGGAGCATCGGCCAGCGCCAGGAACTGCGGTTGAAGCTGCAGGCGATCGGGCTGGACGCGCAGCTCATGGAAGCGGTGGAGGTCGCTCCGGACGGCAGTGCGGTGGCGGTCGATACCACGCTGACCGGCAACGAGGTCGATGACTTCAGCCTGCGCAACCTCGGCTTCCAGGTCCGCTACCGCTACATGCTCGCGCCGCTGTCGGACCTGTACGTGGTCTACGGGCGCGGCGGCTACATGCTCGACGAATTCTCGGTGGGACCGCGCGACCAGTTGCTCGACAGTTTCAGCCTGCGTGACAGCGAGCAGTTGCTGGTGAAGCTGGCGTACCGGTTCGAGCTGTAGCCGGCCGGCGGCAACGCATGGCCCGCCTTGATGTAGGAGCGACGTAAGTCGCGATTTCACTGGTGTCCCGGTGGCGCGTGCTGCGCGCATCAGCGCCTCGGCGCGGGTTGCCGGCCTCGTGACGTGTTTCGATTCCCGGTTCCGCCGTGCGGTCGCGACTTACGTCGCTCCTACAGGTGGGGCCGAGCGCATACGGGTGGGGTCCCATTGCTCGGGAGTGAGGATTTCGAACAGGCCCTCGCGCCGGCAGCGGCGTGCCAGTGACAGCAGGTGGTTGTCGCGACTGATCAGCCAGCGGGCGCCGGCGTCATGCGCCAGTTGCAGGAACTTCTGGTCGTCGGGGTCGCTGCAGCGGGGCAGGGGGCTGTCAGCCGGGGTTTCGGCTGCGAAGGCGGACCCATCGAACGGTTGCAGCAGTGCGTCATGGGCGTCCGTCAGCGCGCCGCGCCGCGCATCGTCCAGCCCCAGCGCCGGGTAGCGCAACACGCGCAGCCACTCGTCGCGGCACTCGCGGTTGCCGACCGCGACGACTTCGCCACTCGCCAGGGCCTGGCGCAGGGGCGCTGCCCGCGGGTCGTCGAACAGCAACAGGTCCAGGCACACGTTGGTGTCCAGCACGATGCGCGGTGCGGGTGTCGGCGCCGTCATGTCGATTGGGTCATGGCGTTCGGTTTCAAGCCGCCGGGTCATCGCAGTGCCGCGGCATGGGGCGGGTGGCGCGGCCGTCGCCTTACGGCCGCACTTCACGAATATCCGCCGAGGCGATCCGCCACGCGCGCTGCTCCGCGCTGGCGCCGTCGACCACCGCTCGGCGCAGGACATAGGCGCCGACGTAGCGATGGATGCTGCCATCGTCACGGGTCGCGGCAAGCGCGACCGGAACCTCGATGTAGCGCGAGCCGGCCGCCGGTTCGATCCGGCCGGGCGGCATGACCTCGACCGAGACTTCGGCGGTGTCGTCGAAGCCGTCGGCGAACTGCTGCGGCGACTGTCCGCTGGCCTTGCCGCCATCCGACCACAGCGCGTACGCGCGGCCGTAGCTGCCGCCGTTGATCGCGTCGTAATACGCGCGGACCACCGCAACCGCCTCGTCGGCGCCGGGACCGTCGCTGGCGGCAGGCGGGGAGGGCAATTCGCCGGGCGCTGGCGGTATCGATGGGCCATCGACGGCATCCGGCAGGCCGTCGCCATCGAGGTCGACGATATTGCCTTCGCCATCGATCGCGGTGCCTGCCGGCAGTTCGATCGCGGGCAGTTGCGGCGGACCGACCTGTCCCGGTCCCGGCTCGCCCGGCATGCCGGTCACGCTGCCGCTGGCCTGGTCCGGCGCGGGCAGGGTTTCGGCGCCGGCCACGTCCTCCTGCGCGGTGTCGGCGGGGCGATCGCCGCAGCCGCCGAGGACCAGTACCGCCGCGAACAGCAGCCCCCGGTAAATCCCTGCGCGCGCCTCGAAGCGTCCCGTTCCTCCGGCCATTGCAGTGTCCCGATTCATTCGTCCAGGTTGACCACGATCACGCCGCGTTCGATCCGCGTCGACTCGATCCGGCGCGCGCTGATGCGGTCGAGCAGGCTGCTGTCGAGCCGGTAGACCGGTTCCTCGCGCGCGTAGTCGGACAGCCAGGCGTTGAGCAGTTCGCGCGAGGTGCCGTTCATCACGCCGCCGAGTGCCGGCACGTCGACCGCTTCGATCACCGGGTCCTGCAGGTGCAGGCCACGCGTGCCCATGTCGAAACGCAGCCCGCTGCTGAGCGCGAAGTGCCCGGTGGTCGCGAGGCTGCTGCTTCCCATCGCCGACAGGCCGACGTCGAAGTCGAGCCGCAGGCGGGTGCTGTCATAGGGGATCGACAGCGTCGGATTGGTCAGGCGCAGCGACACCAGTCCGCCGAGCTTGTCGTATTGCTTGGGGAAATTGCGGTCCAGCGAGTGCTGCAACTGCGGCTGGGTGAACGTCACCTGGCTGCCCAGCATCGCCCCCAGTGTGTTGAGGGTGGAGCAGCCGGCGGCCACCACCGCGACCAGGAACAACAACCCCAGCATGTTGGACGTGCGTACAACGGTGCCGCTGACAGCCGGTTTGCGCATGATCGATCCCTTGCAGTGGTGGAGCGACGGCCACGTTACGCAGCCGCGGTGAACGACGGGTTAGCGCACGCCGGTCGTCGGCGTGCGCTCCGATGCTAGCGCGAAGCGGTTTCGGCCGGGGCGTCTTCCGTGGGGTCGGCGTCCGCCCCGGCACGCAACCGCGGCAGCGGGTCCAGCGCGCCGCCGTTGCCGTAGATGCCGTAATGCAGGTGGGGCGGCGTTCCCCGTGCGTTGCCGCTGTCGCCGACAGAACCCAGCAGGTCGCCCGGCAGCACCACGTCGCCCTTTGAAAGGCCCGCCGCCCATCCATCGAGGTGGGCGTAGTAGTGGCGCTCCATGCCCGGTCCGAGCACCCAGACTTGGCGCCCACCCAGCCCGCCCTCGCGCACTGCGCTGACGACGCCGCGGGTGGTGCTGGTAACGGCGGTGCCGCGCCCGGCGAAAATGTCGACGCCCTCGTGGCGGCGGTCGGTACCGCGCGCCGCGCCCCAGGTGTCGGCGACAGCGTCCGCCGCGACACCATCGACCGGCATTGGCAGGGAGGCCGGGGCCGGCATCCGCGAAATCTCCCACATCATCCGGGTCGGTGCCATGAACGGTTGTTGCCAGGCCCACCAGCCTGCGGCGGCCAGGCCGGCGAGCACCAGCGCGGTGGTCAGCAGGCGGCGGGCGAGGGGCGCGTAATCGCGGCGAACGGACTCGGCCATGGCCCCGACGCTACCGCGCGCCCGCGTTGCGGCGCGTCAAGGCCGGTCAATCCTCCTCGTGCCTCGGCTTGTACGCATCCACCAGCTTGCGTTGCACCTGCTCGGGTACCGGCTCGTAATGGCTGAAGTCGAGCGAGTAGCGGCCGCGCCCGGCGGTCACCGACTTAAGCTCGGCGGCGTAGCCCTCCAGTTCCGACAATGGCACCTGCGCCTTCACCGCGATCTCGCCGCCACGCAGCACGTCGGTTCCGTTGATCCGGGCGCGCTTGCCGGCGAGCCCGCCGCTGATGTCGCCCATGTTCTGCTCGGGCGCGTTGACCTCCAGGTCGACGATCGGTTCCAGCACCTGTGGCCGGGCCTTGCCGATCGCGTCGAGGAACGCCTTCTTTCCAGCCGCGACGAACGCCACCTCCTTGCTGTCGACGCTGTGGTGCTTGCCGTCGAGCACCACCACGCGCACGTCCTGGATCGGGTAGCCGGCGATCGCACCGCTGTGCAGCACCTGTTGCACGCCTTTCTCGATCGCCGGCATGAACTGGCCCGGGATCGTGCCGCCCTTGACCTGGTCGACGAACTCGAAACCGGCGCCGCGCGGCAGCGGCTCGACCCGCAACTGCACTTCGCCGAACTGGCCGGCGCCGCCGGTCTGTTTCTTGTGGCGGTGGTGGCCCTCGGCCTTGCTGCTGATGGTCTCGCGATAGGCGATGCGCGGCGGGTGCGAGGTGACGTCGATGCCGTGACGATCCTTCAACCGGTCCAGGTTGACCCGCAGGTGCAGGTCCGACAGCCCGCGCACGACGGTCTCGTTGGTTTCGGCCTCGTGTTCGACATGGAAGCAGGGGTCTTCCTCGGCCAGCTTGTGCAGCGCGCCGGCGAGCTTCTGTTCCTGGCCCTTGCTGGCCGCGTCGATCGCCAGCCCGAACATCGGCCGGGGGAAGTCCAGCGGCGACAGCCGGATGCTGTCCTCGTCATGGCTGTCGTGCAGCACCGCGTCGAAATGCAGGTCGTCGATCTTGGCCACCGCGGCGATGTCGCCCGGCACCGCGCGATCGACCTCGACGTGATCCTTGCCCTGCAGCTTGAACAGGTGGCCGACCCTGAACGGCTTCTTGCCGTCGTCGACGAACAGCTGGCTGTCCTTGCGCACGGTGCCCTGGTAGACACGGAAGACTCCCAGCTTGCCTACGAACGGATCGTTGGTGATCTTGAACACGTCGGCGATGACGTGCGCCTTCGGGTCCGGCACGGCCTCGATGCGCCGATGGTCGGCGCCTTTCTCGAACGGCGGCGGGTTGGCTTCGGCCGGGTTCGGCAGCCATTTTTCGATCACGTCGAGCAGTTCCTTCACGCCGACGCCGGTGCGCGCCGAGCAGAACAGCACCGGCACCAGGTGGCCCTCGCGCAGGCACTGCTCGAACGCTTCGTGCAACTCGTCGCCCGACAGCCCGTCCTCGCCGATGTCGAGGTAGCGCTCCATCACCGTCTCGTTGACCTCGACCACCTGGTCGATGATCTTGCGGTGCCAGTCGGCGACCGGGCCAACGTCGCTGTCGCCGCCGTTGTTGCCGAGGCAGTCGACCACCCGGCTGGCGCCGTCCGCAGGCAGGTTGAGCGGCAGGCATTCCGGCCCGAACTCGTCGCGTATGCCATCCAGCACTGCGGCCGCGTCGGCGCCGTCCTGGTCGATCCTGTTGACCACGATGACCCGGCACAGTCCACGCGCCCTGGCCCGCGCCATCATCCGCCGGGCGCCGTAATCGACCCCGCTGGCGGCGTCGAGCACGATCGCGACGGTCTCCACCGCGGCCAGTGCCGACAGCGCCGGGCCGCGGAAGTCGGGGTAGCCGGGGGTGTCGATCAGGTTTACGTGGGCGCCGGCGTGGTCGATGCCGGCGATCGCGATGTCTACCGAATGGCCGCGCTGTTTTTCGACCGGGTCGAAATCGGACACGGTGGTGCCGCGCTCGATGCTGCCTGCCGTCTGGATGGTGCCGCCGGCGAGCAGCAGGGCTTCGAACAGGGTGGTCTTGCCGGCGGCGGGGTGGCCTGCGAGGGCCACGTTGCGAATGTCTTGCGTGGTGTGGGACATGAGCGGACTTCTCCCTGCGCTGAGGGTGGAAGGCCGTCATGGCTGTCCGCGCTGCGCGACCGAGCGGGGCGCGCTCGGCGGGCGGTCATGGCGGGAGGCCGGCACGGGGCCGGACCGCAAGCGTCGCGCCGGGGGTTGGGTGAGTCAAGCGGCCGCGGGCCGGGCCACATGCCGGGCTAACACCCGGGCGCGTAGCCTGCGGGTTCCCCTACCAGACCAGGAGTCACCCCATGGGTATTTCCCGCCACGCCACCGCACACTGGGAAGGCGACCTCAAGACCGGCCGCGGCCAGCTCAGCACGCCCGACAGCGGGTTGATGGACAAGACCCGCTACGCCTTCAGCAGCCGCTTCGGCGACGAGAAGGGCACCAACCCGGAAGAACTGATCGCCGCCGCACATGCCGGCTGCTTCACCATGGCGCTGTCGGCCAAGCTGACCGAGGCCGGCCACCCGCCGACCAGGCTCGACACCCAGGCTGCGGTCGACCTGTCGATGGAAGGCGGGCCGGCGCTGTCGCAGATCACCTTGAAGGTCGACGCCGAGGTGCCCGGGATCGACGATGCGAAGTTCCAGTCGATTGCCGAGGACGCCAAGGCCAACTGCCCGGTCTCCAAGGCGTTGAGCGCGGTGCCGATCTCGATGCAGGCGACCTTGAAGGCGGGCTGAGGATGCAGGCCTGGTAGAAGCGCCACGGCAGTTCCGGGCGGGGCAGGTATCTACCAGTCGATCCGGCCGCGCGTGACCACGCGGCAGTGGCCACCCGACCAGACCTCGCCGTCGTGGTCGACGCGCAGTCGCAGTCGCGCGTCGAAACCGACCTCGCGGCCCTGGCTGGCGATGTAGCTCCCGTCCTGGCCCGGCAGTGCGTCGTTGCTCGCCAGCCACGCCGCGAGCGCCGCGTTGGCGGCGCCCGAGGCAGCGTCCTCGAATGTGCCGTTGGCCCCGACGAAGGCGCGCACTACCAAGTCGTAGTCCTGCCCGGCGTCCGCACGGGCGAAGGCGCACAGGCCCATGCTTTCGGTCGCTGCCGCCAAGGCCTCGATCGCGGCCCAGTCGGGCGCCGCGCCGCGCAAGGCGGCCTCGTCGCGGACCTCGGCCATCCACCAGCGCCGGCCGCCGTCGACCAGGGCCGGCGGCAGGGCGCCTTCCGGCAACGTGGCGAGTGCGCCAGCCAGACGCGGATCCGCACGGTCGGCAACTTCGAGCACCCGCGCCTTCGGCGTGCGGATCGCGATCGTGTGGCCGATGCCGTCGGCCTCGACCGACAGCGGCAGCACCCCAATGGCGCATTCCTGCCGCACCTCGCCGTCGCGCGGCTGCAGCATGCCGGCCTCGATCAGGGCGAACGCGGTGCCGATGCTCGGATGCCCCGCAAACGGGACCTCGCGCTGCGGGCTGAACATGCGGACCCGGTAATCCGCGCCGGGGACGGTGGGCGCGAACACGAAGGTGGTCTCCGGCCGCCGGGTCCAGCGGGCGATGGCCTGCATCGTGGCGTCGTCCAGACCGTCGGTGTCGAGCACCACGGCCAGCGGGTTGCCGGCCCCGGGGCGGTCGGCAAAGACATCCAGTTGCATGTAGCGGCGCAGCGTCATCGGGGAAGGCAATCCATTGGGGGCGACCGGAGTGGTCAATGGGTGGGTGGCGCATGGTCGCGGCGCCGTGTTCGACTGGACGTGTTCAACTAGAATCGAAGTTTCGTGCCGGTCGACGGACCGCGCGATTCTAGACCGGTTGCAGGCATACCGATTCGACGCGAGTTAAACGGGGACACGTGGTGGCGCAAGCGCAACGTTGGGTGGTACTCAAGTTCGGCGGCACTTCGGTGTCCAGCCGGGCCCGTTGGGACAGCATCGGCCGCATCGCCGCCAAACGGACGGCCGACGGGGACGCGCGCGTGCTGGTGGTGGTGTCCGCGTTGTCGGGCGTGACCAACGAGCTGATGGCGATAGGCAATGGCGACGACATCCGCAGGCGGATCGCGGCGCTGGTCGAACGCCACCGCGGCTTCTGCGTTGAACTCGGGCTCGACCCCGCGACGGTCCTCGACGTGCGTCTGGATGCATTGCAGGCGCTCGCCGTCGACCCGCGTGGCGCGACGCGCGAACTCGACTGGCAGGCCGAAGTGCTGGCCCAGGGCGAGCTGCTGTCATCCACGCTCGGCGCCGCCTACCTGCGCGGCTGCGGGCTGGATTTCGGCTGGTGCGACGCGCGTGACTGGCTCGACGCGGTGGCCTTGCCGAACCAGAGCCCGTGGGCCGGCCGGCTTGCGGTCAACTGCCGGCGCCAGGCCGACCCGGATTTCGGCCCGCGCTTCCACGCCCAGCCGACGCGGATGCTGCTGACCCAGGGCTTCATCGCCCGCCATGGCGACGGCGGCACCGCGGTGCTCGGCCGTGGCGGCTCGGATACCTCCGCGGCCTGTTTCGGCGCGTTGCTCAAGGCCGAGCGGGTGGAGATCTGGACCGACGTGCCCGGCATGTTCAGCGCCAACCCGCGCGAGGTGCCCGACGCCCGCCTGCTGGCCCGGCTCGACTACGCCGAGGCCCAGGAAATCGCCACCACCGGCGCCAAGGTCCTGCATCCGCGCTCGATCGGCCCGTGCCGCGACGCCGGCGTGCCGATGGCGATCCTCGACACCGGGCGCCCGGACTTGCCGGGCACCCGGATCGACTCCAGCGCCGCGACCGTGCCCGGGGTCAAGGCGATCAGCCGCCGCGACGGGGTGGTGCTGGTGTCGATGGAAAGCATCGGCATGTGGCAGCAGGTCGGCTTTCTCGCCGACATCTTCGAGCGCTTCCGCCGCCACGGCCTGTCGGTCGACCTGATCGGCTCGTCGGAAACCAACGTCACCATCTCGCTCGACCCCAGCGAGAACCTCGTCACCAGCAACGTGCTCGAAGCGCTCGCCGCCGACCTTGCCGAGGTCTGCCGGGTCAAGGTCATCGTGCCGTGCAGCGCGTTCACCCTGGTCGGCCGCGGCATGCGCTCGCTGCTGCACAAGCTGTCCGACATCTGGGCGACGTTCGGACGCGAGCGGGTGCACCTGGTCTCGCAGTCGTCGAACGACCTCAACCTGACCTTCGTGGTCGACGAGGCAGACGCCGAGGACCTGCTGCCGGTGCTGCATGCCGAGCTGATCCGCAGCGGCGCGATGCCGGTGCGCGACGCCGGCGTGTTCGGGCCGAGCTGGCGCGAGATCACCCACGGCAAGCCGGAGCGTGCGCAGCCGTGGTGGGTCGGCAAGCGCGATCTATTGCTCGAACGCGCCGCCGCGGGCACCCCGCGCTACGTCTACGACCTCGCCACCGTGCGCGAACGCGCGCGGATGCTGACCGGCACCGCCGCGATCGACCGCGCGTTCTTTGCGATCAAGGCCAACCCGCACCCGGCGATCCTGCGCACGATCGCCGGCGAGGGGCTCGGCCTGGAGTGTGTGTCGCTGGGCGAGATCGAGCGCGTGTTCGCGACGCTTCCGGAGCTGTCGCCGCAGCGCGTGCTGTTCACCCCGAGCTTCGCCCCGCGCCGCGAGTACGAGGCCGCGTTCGCGCGCGGCATCACCGTCACGCTCGACAACGTCGAGGCGCTGCAGCGCTGGCCGGAAGTGTTTCGCGGCCGCACGCTGTGGCTGCGGCTCGACCTCGGGCATGGCGAGGGCCACCACGAGAAGGTCAAGACCGGCGGTGTCGCGGCCAAGTTCGGTTTGCCGCTGGCGAAGGTAGAGGACTTCCTGGCGCAGGCGCGCAAGCTGGACATCCGCATCAGTGGCCTGCACGCGCACCTCGGCAGCGGCATCGACGACCCGCAGCACTGGCACGGCGTCTACGCCCACCTCGCCGCGATGGCCGACAACATCGGCACCATCGAGACGATCGACATCGGTGGCGGCCTGTCGGTGCCGTACACGCCCGAGTCGACCCATTTCGACGTGGCGACGTGGCGCAGCGGGCTCGATGAACTCAAGGCCACCTACCCGCGCTACGGTCTGGTGGTGGAGCCCGGGCGTTACCTGGTCGCCGAGTGCGGCGTGCTGCTGCTGTCGGTGACCCAGGTGGTCGAGAAGGACGGCGTGCACCGCATTGGCGCCGACGCCGGCATGAACGCGCTGATGCGGCCGTCGATCTACGAGGCCTACCACGGCATCCACAACCTGGGCCGGCTGGACGATGCCGACACCCGCGGTTTCGACGTGGTCGGGCCGATCTGCGAGAGCGGCGACGTGCTCGGTCGCGACCGCGCGCTGCCGGTCGCGACTGCCGAAGGCGATGTGCTGCTGGTCGCCGACGCCGGCGCCTACGGCATGGTAATGGCCAATACCTACAACCTGCGGGCGTTGCCGGCAGAGGACATCATCGAATGAGTGAGTGGAAATTCCGGCGCGACGCGATCCAGGCGTTCCGCTTCGTGCGTTGCGGGCTCGACCCGGCGACCGGCGTGGCGCAACTGGTCTACGCGTTCGACGACGGCCCGGAGATGATCGAGACGATCACCGTGCCTGGCGCGCCCTTCGTGCTGGAGGGCGAGCGGGCGGCGGCGGTCGAACGCGCGCTGCGGCTGCTGCACCTGATCGCCGGCGTCAGCTATTACAAGGCGGCGGTGCCCGGTGAGATACGCATCGAGTCGTATGGGATCGACGCTGATACCGCGGCGCTGCTGGAGTTGATCTATCTCAACGGGTTGGGCGAGTTTGCGTATCGCAATGGGTTGGACCTGCACGGGCGGATCCGGTTTCCGAGCGAAAAGCGGCCCTCATCCGGCCCTTCGGGCCACCTTCTCCCGCAGGCGGGAGAAGGGACAGCTGCCGGGGCGACCGATGATGGGCTCCCTCTCCCGCTTGCGGGAGAGGGTTGGGGTGAGGGCGCTCTTGCTCCCGCACTCGGCCTGCGCGAGCACGCACTGGTCGCGATCGGCGGCGGCAAGGACTCGCTGGTCAGCATCGAGGCGCTGCGCACGCTCGGCGTCGACCAGACCGTCAGCTGGATCGGCGGCTCGCAGCTGATCCAGGCCTGCGCCGCGCGTACCGGCCTGCCGACACTCAACGTCGGCCGCGCGCTGGCCCCGCAGCTGTTCGATTACAACCGCGAGGGCGCATGGAACGGCCACATCCCGGTCACCGTGGTGAACTCGGCGATCCTGGTGCTGGCGGCATTGCTGCACGGCGTCGACCAGGTGGTGTTTTCCAACGAGCGCTCGGCCAGTTACGGCTCGATGATCGAAGGCACCGGCGAGGTCAACCACCAGTGGTCGAAGGGCTGGGCCTGCGAGTCGGCGTTCGGCGAGTATGTCGAGAAGCACATCGCCGCTGACCTGCATTACTACTCGCTGCTGCGGCCGCTGAGCGAGCTGGCGGTGGCCCGGCAGTTCACCCGCACAGACCGCTACGACGCGCATTTCTCCAGCTGCAACCGCAACTTCCACATCCTCGGCGAGCGCCCGACCAACCGTTGGTGCGGGGTCTGCCCCAAGTGCCATTTCGTGTTCCTGGCGCTGGCGCCGTTCATGAGCAAGCCGCGGCTGGTCGGCATCCTCGGCCGCAACCTGCTCGACGACCCGGCGCAGACCGCCGGTTACGACGCGTTGCTGGAGTACCAGGACCACAAGCCGTTCGAGTGCGTCGGCGAAGGCCGCGAGTCGCGCGCGGCGATGGCGGCGCTGGCCGCGCGTCCGGAGTGGCGCGAGGACGCGCTGGTCAAGCGCTTCGCCCGCGAGATCCTGCCGCAGCTGGATGCCGACGAGCTGCGGATCGAACCGCTGCTGGTGCTGGACGACGAGCAGCGGATCCCCCCGCGGTTGTGGGAGCGCCTGCGTGCGCATTTCACCACTTAGGATCGCGCAGCTCGACTGCCGCAAGGTCGCGTTGTGGGGCTGGGGTCGCGAGGGTCGCGCCGCCCACCGCGCGATCCGTTCGCGCCTGCCGGAGCTGCCGCTGACGCTATTCTGCAGCGGCGAGGAAGCCGCCGATGCACGCGGGCTTGGCGATGCGAACCTGCAGGTCGAAACCGATGCCAGCGCGGCGCGCCTGTCCGCGTTCGACATCGTGGTCAAGTCGCCGGGGATCAGTCCGTATCGCGACGAGGTGGTAGCCGCGGCCCGGCAGGGCACGCGATTCATCGGCGGCACCGCGTTGTGGTTCGGCGAGCGGGCCGGCGCCGACGACATCGCGGCGGACACCGTCTGCGTCACCGGCACCAAGGGCAAGAGCACCACCACCGCGTTGCTGGCCCACCTGTTGCGCGCCGCCGGCCACCGCACCGCGTTGGCCGGCAATATCGGCCTGCCGTTGCTGGAGTTGCTTGACCCGCCGCAGCCGCCGGACTACTGGGCGATCGAGCTGTCGAGCTACCAGACCGGCGACGTTGCCGACAGCGGCGCGCGGCCCGGTGTCGCGGTCGCGCTCAACCTGTTTCCGGAGCACCTCGACTGGCATGGCTCGCAGGCGCGCTACGTCGAGGACAAGTTGCGTCTGCTGACCGGCGCACGGCCGTGGATCGCGGTGCTCAACGGCAGCGACCCGCAACTGGCCGCACTCGACCTGCCCGACAGCGACGTGCGCTGGTTCGGCCGCGAGGATGGCTGGCACCTGCGCGGCGACGCCCTGCATCGCGGCGACGCCCTGGTCATGGACACCATCGGCCTGCCGCTGCCGGGCCGCCACAACCGCGGCAACCTGTGCGCGGTGCTGACCGTGGTGGAAGCGCTCGGGCTGGACGCGGCCGGGCTGGCGTCGCAGGCGGCATCGTTCCGGCCACTGCCGCACCGGCTGCAGATGCTGGGCACGCGCGGCGGGGTCAGTTACGTCAACGACTCGATCAGCACCACCCCGCACGCGAGCCTGGCGGCGCTGGAATGCTTCGGCGCGCGCGATATCGCGCTGCTGGTCGGTGGCCATGACCGTGGCGTCGACTGGTCGGAGTTCGCCGCCGCGATGGCGCGCCGGGCCCCGGCCGCGATCGTCACGATGGGCGCCAACGGCCCGCGCATCCACGAGTTGCTGGCGCCGCTGGCGGCGCAGGGGCGGCTCCGCCTCGCCGCCGCGGGCGATCTCGCCGAGGCGGTGCGGCAGGCTGAGAGCGCGCTGGACGGCGAGGGCGTGGTCCTGCTTTCCCCGGGGGCGCCGAGCTTCGGGCCGTATCGCGACTACGTCGAGCGCGGCCGCCACTTCGCCGCGCTGGCCGGCTTCGACCCCGACGCGATCAGCAGCATCCCCGGCCTCGGCATCGCCTGATTATTCGACCCCGCGATCCCGCAGGCGACGCCCCAGCCGCGAATGCCCCTGTAGGAGCGACGTAAGTCGCGACCTGTACATGGCCCCGATCGCTGCCGGCCCCGCCAATCCCGATGCTCCTGCGGATGATGTACAGGTCGCGACTTACGTCGCTCCTACAACGACGGAATCGGAAGCGGGCTGCTCAGTGGTCGCGGTTGACCGCGTATCCGGCCAGTCCGCGCAGTGCGCCGACATATTCGTTGTCGCCCAGCCCTTTGAGCGCCTGCCCGGCCAGGTCGGCATAGTCGCGGGCACGCTGGCGGCTGTATTCCAGCCCTCCAGTGGCCTGGATCGCGGCGAGCACGTCGGGCAGCGCATCGGTGTCGCCGTGCTCGATCGCCGCGCGTAGCCGGGTCGCGGTGTCCGCATCGGCATGCCGGATCGCGTGGATCAACGGCAGCGTCGCCTTGCCTTCGGCGAGGTCGTCGCCGAGGTTCTTGCCCAGGGTCTCTGCGTCCGAGGCGTAGTCGAGCACGTCGTCGGCGATCTGGAACGCGTAGCCCAGGTTGAGACCGTAATCATGCAGTTGCTGCTGGACCGCCTCGCTGGCGCCGGCGAGCAGGGCGCCCAGCCGGGTCGCGGCGGCGAACAGCACCGCGGTCTTGCGCTCGATCACGCGCAGGTAGGCGGCCTCGTCGACGTCGGGGTTGCGCACGTGCAGCAGTTGCAGCACTTCGCCCTCGGCGATCCGGTTGGTGGTGTCGGCGAGGATCTTCTGCACCGGCATGCTCTCCAGCTCGACCATCAGCTGGAAGCTGCGCGAATACAGGAAGTCGCCGACCAGCACGCTGGCGGCGTTGCCCCAGACCGCGTTGGCGGTCCTGCGGCCGCGGCGCAGGTCGGACTCGTCGACCACGTCGTCGTGCAGCAGGGTGGAGGTGTGGATGAACTCGACCACCGCCGCCAGCTGGTGGGCCTCCTTCCCGATGGCTTCGCCGACGCTTCGACCGACCGCCCCGGTGGCCAGCAACAGCAGCATCGGCCGCAGCCGCTTGCCGCCGGCGCCGATGATGTACTCCGCGACCTGGTTGATCAGCACCACGTCCGAAGCCAGTCGCTGCCGGATCAGCGTGTCGACGGCCGCCATGTCGGGGCGGGCGAGGGACTGGATAGCCGGCAGGTCGGGGAGGCCGGGGGACTTGGCGCTTGCGTGCATGGGCTGCTGGGTGGAGAGGGGCCTCGATTATAGGCCGTGCGCGCCACGGGCTCTTGCGCCGGACGGTCGAAAATCCGACCCGGCAATGCGGCGTTGTCCGCACGGAAGGGGAGGTGGGACACAGTTATACTGGCCTGCCTTTCGCCGCTTCCGGCGATCCCGTCGACCCATACAGGACCGATCTCCATGGCACGTGGCGTCAACAAAGTCATCCTCGTCGGCAACCTCGGCAACGATCCCGACGTCAAGTACACCCAGGCCGGCATGGCCATCACCACCCTCAGCGTGGCCACCACCAGCGTCCGCAAGGACCGCGACGGCAACCAGATCGAAAAGACCGAGTGGCACCGGGTCAAGCTGTTCGGGAAGCTCGGCGAAATCGCCGGCGAGTACCTGCGCAAGGGCCGTCAGGTCTATATCGAAGGCCGTATCGAATACGGGTCCTACGAAAAGGACGGCATCAAGCACTACACCACCGACATCATCGCCGACGAGATGCAGATGCTGGGTGGTGGTGACGGTGAGCGTGGGGGTAGCGGTGGTGGGATGAGCCGCGGTGGCGATCGCCCCTCGCGTCCGGCACCGCGACAGGAAGCCCCGCGCCGTGATGAGGCCCCGCCGGCGAAGTCCAACGACTTTGGCGACGATTTCGCGGACGATGACATCCCGTTCTGACCGATTGGGTCGTCCGATCTCCGCACGGCGCCGGCTTGTGCGAATCATCGTTGGAGATAGTGCGTGTCCACTTGGCTTGTGACTGGCGGTGCCGGCTTCATTGGCGGCAATTTCGTGCTCGATGCCGTGGGGCTTGGGGTCAAGGTGGTCAACCTCGACGCGCTAACCTACGCAGGCAACCTCGACACTCTGGCAGCATTGGACGGCGACCCCGCGCATGTCTTCGTGCAAGGGGACATCGGCGATGCGGATCTGGTCGCGCGACTGCTGCGCGAGCATCGCCCCGATGCGGTGATCAACTTCGCCGCCGAAAGCCACGTCGATCGTTCGATCGACGGTCCCGCCGCGTTTATGCAGACAAACGTGGTCGGTACGCTGGCGCTGCTGGAACAGGTCCGTGATTACTGGAAATCGCTGGATACCTCCGAGCGTGACGCCTTCCGCTTCCTGCATGTCTCGACCGACGAGGTCTACGGCAGCCTGGGCGACACGGGCAGATTCACCGAAGACACGCCCTATGCGCCCAACTCGCCCTATTCGGCATCGAAGGCTGCGTCGGACCACCTGGTACGTGCCTTCCACCACACCTACGGCCTGCCGGTCCTGACCACCAACTGTTCGAACAACTACGGGCCCTACCAGTTTCCCGAGAAGCTCATCCCGCTGGTCATCGCCAAGGCGTTGGCCGGCGAGCCGCTACCTGTCTACGGAGACGGCCTCAATGTGCGCGACTGGCTGTACGTTGGCGATCATTGCGCTGCGATCCGCCGTGTCCTCGAGGGCGGGCGTATCGGCGAGACCTACAACGTCGGTGGCGACGCCGAACGCGCCAACATCACCGTCGTGGAAACCATCTGCAGGCTGCTTGACGACCGCAGCCCACTGCCTGACGGTAGCGCGCGTGAATCGCTGGTCACCTACGTCAGGGATCGGCCAGGCCACGACCGCCGCTATGCGATCGATGCATCAAAACTGCACGATGAACTCGGCTGGTCGCCGATGGTGACCTTCGATGAAGGCATGGCCAGGACCGTCGACTGGTATCTCGACAATGCGCCATGGGTGCAGCGCGTGCTCGATGGCAGCTACCGCCTCGAGCGCATCGGTGGCGTGGCATGACGGCCGCCGCCGGCCGCAAGGGCATCATCCTCGCCGGCGGCTCCGGCACGCGGTTGTATCCGATCACCCAGGCCATCAGCAAACAGCTGTTGCCGGTCTATGACAAGCCGATGATCTACTACCCGCTCAGCGTGTTGATGCTGGCGGGCATCCGCGAAGTGCTGATCATCAACACGCCGCATGAGCAGGCCCTGTTCAAGCAGTTGCTCGGGGACGGCTCGCAGTGGGGCATGGAGATCGAATACGCCATCCAGCCCAGTCCCGACGGGCTGGCCCAGGCGTTGCTGATCGGGCGCGAATACCTCGATGGGCGGCCCAGCTGCCTGGTGCTGGGCGACAACATCTTCCACGGCCCGGGCCTGACCGGCATGCTCAAGCGCGCAGGCGAACGCGAGCGTGGGGCCACGGTGTTCGGCTACTGGGTGAAGGACCCCGAGCGCTATGGCGTCGCCGAGTTCGATGGTGACGGCAAGGTCGTGGGCATCGAAGAGAAGCCTGAAAAGCCCAGATCCAGCTATGCGGTGACCGGCCTGTATTTCTACGACGGGCGTGCCAGCCAGTTTGCCAGCGAGTTGACCCCGTCACCGCGCGGCGAGCTCGAGATCACCGATCTGAACCGTCGTTACCTCGAGGAGGGCTCGCTGCATCTCGAGCAACTCGGGCGGGGTTACGCATGGCTCGATACCGGCACCCACCAGTCGTTGATCGAAGCATCCACCTATATCCAGACCATCGAGGCGCGCCAGGGCCTGCGGGTCTGCTGCCCCGAGGAGATTGCGCTGGGCAATCGCTGGATCAGTCCCGCGCAACTGCTGGAATTGGCCGAGCCACTGCGCAAGAACGGCTATGGCGAATACCTGCGGCAACTGGCGGAGCGGGGGTCGCCACTTTGAAGGTGATCGAAACCGACCTGCCGGGTTGCCTTGTAATCGAGCCGCGCGTGTTCGAAGACGCCCGCGGCTCCTTCCACGAGTTCTTCAACCACGACAAGCTCGAGGAGGCCGTGGGGCTGCGCCCGGATTTCGTGCAAGGCAATGTTTCGTCGTCCCGTCGGGGTGTGTTGCGCGGCCTGCATTTCCAGTGGCCGCATCCGCAGGGGAAGTACCTTTCCGTACTGGAGGGCGAAATCTGGGATGTCGCCGTCGACATCCGCAGGGGTTCGCCCACGTTTTCTCGCTGGACCGCAGTGGCGCTCAGCGCGGCCAACCGGCGGCAGCTCTGGATTCCGGAGGGGTTCGCCCATGGCTACGTGGTGCTGAGCGAACTCGCGGTGGTGTCGTACCTGTGCACGGCGACGTACGCGCCGGAAGCCGAAACCGGCATCCGCTGGGACGACCCGTCGCTGGCCATCGACTGGCCGGTCAGCGATCCGGTGCTTTCGGGCAAGGATGCCAAGGCCCCGCTGCTGGCAGACATTCCAGGGGACCGGTTGCCTGTTTTCATGCCCTAGGGTGAAGCGATGAAGATCCTGCTGCTCGGTGGCAACGGCCAAGTCGGCCACGAGTTGCGTCGCAGCCTGGCGCCACTGGGCGAGCTCACCGTCACTACCCGCACCGGCGTACTGCCGGACGGCGGCCGTTGCGAGGCTCTCGACCTGGCCCGGCCGGAGGCCGTCGATGCGGTGATCGAGCGCTTCATCCCCGATGTCGTCGTCAACGCCACCGCGTACACGGCGGTCGATCGCGCCGAGGACGAGCCCGACCTCGCATTCGCGATCAACGCCGAGGCGCCCGGCCGGATCGCCCGCGCCTGCGTGGCGCTGGGCGCCAGCCTCGTCCATTACTCCACCGACTACGTGTTCGACGGCAGCAGCCGCCGTCCCTATCGCGAGTCCGATTCCACCGCGCCCCTGGGTGTTTACGGTCGCAGCAAGCTGGCCGGGGAGCACGCCGTGGCGGATAGCGGCGCGCGCCACCTGATCCTTCGTACGGCCTGGATCTACGGGCTGCGTGGCAACAACTTCCTGCGCGCGATGTTGCGACTCGGCGGCGAGCGCGAACAACTGCGGGTCGTGGCCGATCAGATCGGTTGCCCGACGCCGGCCTGGTTGATCGCCGACGTCACCGCCACGATCCTGGAGCAGGGGATTGCGCAATCCGGGGTGCGTCACCTCGTCAGCACAGGCCAGACCAGTTGGCACGGATTCGCCGAAGCGATTTTCGAGGAAGCACATGCGCGCGGTCTGATCGAACGGCGGCCTTTGGTCGAGCCGATCCGCGCCGTGGAATTTCCGACCCGTGCGGAGCGCCCGGCCTGGTCGGTGCTCGACGCAGGCCGGCTGGCGGATGAGTATCGCCTGCAACTGCCGGACTGGCGGGAAGCACTGGCTACCACGTTCGATCGGTGACCACCCGCCGCGGCCATGCAAAACAACGGCGCCACAGGGCGCCGTTTTCGTGCCAGCCGCTCCACGGCTCACTTCACCCCGTGCATCCACCGCCGTGCGATCGGGGTCACCAGGAAGAACACCACGCCCGAGCCGACGCCCAGCCACAGCATCATCTCGAACAGGTGCGCGTACTTGCCGGCCGCGACCGCCATGTCGATCGCCTCGCCCTCGACGATGTCCAGCGACGCGAGTTTGCCGAATTGCGCCGCCAGTACTTCCGAGTACGCGGTGCCCAGCCAGAACGCGCCCATCATCAAGCCGACCACGCGCGGCACCGACAGCTGGGTCACCGCCGACAGGCCGATCGGCGACAGGCACATCTCGCCGATCTCCAGCACGAAGTAGGCCAGTACCAGCCACCAGACGCTGGCCATCACCCCGCTCGCACCGGCCTCGCCCGCGGCCACCATCAACGGGATGAACGACAGCCCGGCGAACACCAGGCCGATGCCCATCTTGGCCGGCTTGCTGGGGTTGAGGCCGCGCTTCTCCAGCCACGGCCACAGCCACGAGAACACCGGCGCCAGCACCACGATGAAGAAGGCGCCGATGAAGGTCAGCGAGCCGGCGGTCTGCGGCACCAGCACCACGTCGTGGGCGAACGCGACCGCCAGCCCGGCGACCATCAGCAGCACCAGGCCCTTGGCCAGGCCGACCCGTCCACGGTCGCTGGCCATCAGCGCGGCGATCATCAGCGGCGGGCTCGCGGCCAGCGAGTAGGTCGCCCACGGCAGCGCCGCCACGTAGCCGGCGGGCGACATCGGGAACAGGTCCTTGGTCAGCAGCCGGTCGGTGAAGGTGACCCACGAGCCATAGGTCTGCTCGTACATCGCGAAGAAGATCAGCACGCCGAAGATCAGGAACACCAGCGTGACCATCTGCTGGCGCTGGACCTTGTCGCAGTGCTTCCACAGGAACCAGGCGAACCATGCCGCCAGCGCGACGGCGATCACGTGCATCGCACCATGCACCGTCCAGGTGCGCTGGATCAACTGCCACACCACCACCACGCCGGCGAAGCTGCCCAGGTAGATCCACCACTCGCGCGACAGCCCGGCAACGCGCTCGACCAGCTTGCCCGGGTCGTTCGGTTCGGCATGGCCGTGCAGGTACTTCTGGCCCCACAGGAACATCACCAGGCCGGCGACCATGCCGATGCCCGCCGCGCCGAAACCGTATTTCCAGCCATAGGTCTCGCCGAGGAACGCGCAGATCAGCGAGGCGAACAGCGCGCCGACGTTGATGCCCGCGTAGAACAGGGTGAAGCCGGAATCGCGACGCGGATCGTTCTCCGGGTAGAGCCGACCAACAATCGTCGAGATGTTCGGCTTGAGGAAGCCCACGCCCATGATGATCAGCGCCAGCGACAGGTAGAACACCTGCAGCGCGCCGTCGTCGCGGACGATGGTGTCGCCGACTACGCGCGCCGCTTCGCCCTCGTAGGCCATGCCGAGGTGGCCCAGCACCAGCAGCACGCCGCCCAGCACCACCGCCTTGCGCATGCCCAGGTAGCGGTCGGCGAGCAGGCCGCCGATCACCGGCACCGCGTAGACCAGACCGCCGTAGGCGCCCAGCAGGTCGTAGCCGGCGTCGTCGCCGAACAGGTGGTACTTGAGGATGTACAGCAGCAGCAGCGCCTTCATTCCGTAGAACGAGAAGCGCTCCCACATCTCGGTGAAGAAGCAGACGAACAGGCCCTTGGGGTGGCCGAGGAACTCGTCGGTATTAAGAACGGCGGGTGCGGTTGTGCTCACATCGGACTCCCGGACTGGGCTGGACAGGTAACCGGAGCACTGGTGGGGCAGCAACCGCGGCCGGGCGAGTATAGCGGCGGGCGGCCCGGCGACCCGATGGCGGAATGGACCGATCCCGACTTTGCCCCGGCCGGCCGGCCCGCATACCATCGGGCTTTCGTCCGTCCCTGGGGAACCGTCATGAATCTGCGCCACGCCGTCCTGCCGATGCTGGTCGCGCTCGCCCTGCCTGCCGTGGGTGCACCGGCCGTTGCGGCCACACGCGGCCTGCAGCCGATGGACCTGGCGACGCTGGACCGCTACTCCTCGCCGACCCTGTCGCCGGATGGCCGATTGCTGGTGCTGGCGAAGCGCGTGGTCGACTACGACGCCAACAAGGCGTCGAGTTCGCTGTGGATCGAGAACCTGCTCGCGCGCGATGCCGCGCCACCGGTGCGCCTGACCCCGGAAGGTTGGAACGTCAATTCGCCCGCGTTCTCGCCCGATGGCAGCACGGTCTATTTCCTCAGCGGCAAGTCCGGCAGCTCGCAGCTCTACGCGATTCCGGCCGAGGGTGGCACGCCGCGCCAGCTGACCGATTTCGCACTGGACGTCGGCGGCTACCAGTTGTCGCCGGATGGCCAGCGCATCGCCTTCAACGTCGAGGCGTTCCTCGATTGCGGCAGCGACCTGGCCTGCAGCAAGGACAAGCTCGACGCGGTCGAGAAGGACCCCGCGACCGGCGTCGTGTACGACCGCATGTTCGTGCGCCACTGGGATGCATGGAGCGATGGCCGGCTCAACCGCGTGTTCGTCGCCGGGTTGCCGGACGGCGACACTCCGGTGACCACTGCGGTCGCCATCGCAACCGACGTGGTCGGCGACGTGCCCTCCAGGCCGTTTGGCGACAGCAGCGAGTACACCTGGGCGCCGGACGGCAAGTCGCTGGTGCTGAGCGCGCGCAAATCCGATCGCGGCGAGCCGTGGTCGACCAATTTCGACCTCTACCAGGTCAGCGCCGACGGCACCGGCGCAGCGAAGAATCTCACCGCCGGCAACCCGGCCTGGGATACCGGCGCGGTGTTCGGCGCCGATGGCAACACGCTTTACTACCGCGCGATGAAGCGCCCCGGATTCGAGGCCGACCGCCTGCAGCTGATGGAGCTCGACCTGGCCACCGGCAAGCATCGTGCGATTGCCCCGGCATGGGACCGTTCCGCCGACAGCATCGTGGTCTCCGAGGATGGCGAAACCCTGTACGTGACCGCGCAGGACACCGGCGAGCACCCGCTGTTCGCGGTCCACGTCGATAGCGGCGGCGTTACCGAGATCATCGGCGACGGCAGCATCGGTTCCGTCCAGCTCGAGAACGGCACGCTCGCGTTCACCCGCAACAGCATGGTCAGTGGCGCCCAGGTATTCGTCGGCGGCATCAACGGTGCGCCGGAGCGCGCGATCACCCCGAGCGCCGCGGAAATGCTGCCGGAAGTCGGCTTCGGCGAGTTCGAACAGTTCACCTTCACGGGCTGGAACAACGACACCGTCCACGGTTATGTGGTCAAACCGTGGAACTACGAGGAAGGCAAGCAGTACCCGGTCGCGTTCCTGATCCACGGCGGCCCGCAGGGCAGCTTCGGCAACGGCTGGAGCTACCGCTGGAACCCGCAGACCTATGCGGGGCAGGGCTACGCGGTGGTGATGATCGATTTCCACGGCTCGGTCGGCTACGGCCAGGCGTTCACCGACGCGATCAGCCAGCACTGGGGCGACCGTCCGCTGGAAGACCTGCAGAAGGGCTGGAAGGCGGCGCAGGACAAGTACGCGTTCCTCGATGGCGACAACGCCTGCGCGCTCGGCGCCAGCTACGGCGGCTACATGGTCAACTGGATCGCCGGCAACTGGCACACGCCGTCGTCGGGCGCGTGGAAGTGCCTGGTCAACCACGACGGCGTGTTCGACACCCGGATGATGGGTTTCGTCACCGAGGAGCTGTGGTTCACCGAGTGGGAGAACGGCGGCACCCCGTGGGAGGTGCCGGAGAACTTCGAGGCGTTCAACCCGAGCCGGCATGTCGCCGACTGGCGCGTGCCGATGCTGGTGGTGCACGGCCAGCAGGATTTCCGCATCCCGGTCAGCCAAGGCCTCGGCGCGTTCACCGCGCTGCAGCGGCAGGGCATCGAGTCGAAGTTCCTGTACTTCCCCGACGAGAACCACTGGGTGCTGAAGCCGCACAACTCGGTGCAGTGGCACGACACCGTCAACGGCTGGCTCGAGCAGCACCTGGGCCAGTAGCTTGACCGTTTGCGTCCCGCCCACGGGCGGGACCGGCGCTTGCAGGCGCGGCTCCAGCCGCGACCTCCACCCTCGGAGCAACGCATGACCCCAGCCGCATCCACCGCACTGATCACCAACGACGCCGTCATCCTCGGGCTGCTCGCCGTCACTCTCGGCGCGGTGTTCTGGACCGCATCGCGTCCGTCCGGCTTCTGGCACAAGTTCTACAGTTACGTGCCGGCGTTGCTGATGTGCTACCTGGTGCCTGCGATCTTCAACACCGTTGGCCTGATCGACAGCAGCGGGTCGGGCCTGTACCCGATGGCGCGCGATTACCTGTTGCCCAGCGCGCTGGTGCTGTTCTGCGTTGCGATGGATTTCGGCGCGATCGTGAGGCTGGGCCCGAAGGCGCTGATCATGTTCCTCACCGGCACCGTCGGCGTCATGCTCGGGGCGGTGATTTCCCTCGTGGCGATCGGCATCATCCACCCGCCGACGGTGGGAGGGGAGACCTGGCGCGGCATGACCACGATCGCCGGCAGCTGGATCGGCGGCGGTGCCAACCAGGCGGCGATGAAGGAAGTGTTCCAGGTCGACGCCAACCTGTTCGGCCAGTTCATCGCGGTCGACGTGATCGTCGCGTACTTCTGGATGGCGATCCTGCTGTTCCTGGCGCCGCGGGCCAAGGCGTTCGACCGCTGGACCGGCGCCGACGCGTCCGCGATCGAGAACCTGCAGCAGCGCATGGCCAGCTACCAGGCCGAGCATGAGCGCGTGCCTTCGATGAGCGACCTGATGTTGATCTTCGCCGCCGGTATCGGCCTGACCGGCCTGTCGCACCTGCTGGCCGATCCGCTGGTGGCCTGGGTGCAATCATTGCCGGCCGCGTGGAACCTGCAGGACTACAGCCTGGATTCGCGGTTCTTCTGGATCGTGGTGTTCGCCACCACCTTCGGCGTCCTGCTCAGCCTTACACGCGCGCGCCGGCTCGAGGGCGCAGGCGCGTCCAACATCGGTTCGGTCATGCTGTACGTGCTGATCGCGACCATCGGCATGCAGATGGACCTCAAGTCGGTGGTGGACCGGCCGATGCTACTGCTGCTCGGCGTGATCTGGATCAGCGTGCATGCCGCGCTGATGCTCGGCGTGGCCAAGCTGATCCGGGCGCCGCTGTTCTTCCTGGCGGTCGGCTCACAAGCCAACATCGGTGGTGCCGCCTCGGCGCCGGTGGTCGCAAGTGCCTTCCATCCCGCGCTGGCACCGGTTGGCGTATTGCTGGCCGTGCTTGGCTATGCGCTGGGCACCTACTGCGCGTACATCACCGGATTGATGCTGCAGGCGATCGCAACGTGATGCTTCTGTAGGAGCGACGTAAGTCGCGATTTCACTGATGCCCGGATTCGCCGTGCATTCGCGACCTGCGTCGCTCCTGCATGATCAGAGCCAGCGCGCGCGCTTGAACATGCGGTAGAGCACCGCGCACGTCACCGCGACCACGCCGATCAGCACCGCGTAACTCCAGCGCCCGGAGAGTTCGGGCATATGCACGAAATTCATCCCGTACCAGCTGGCGACCAGCGTCGGCGCGGCCAGCAGGGCTGCCCATGCGCCGAGCCGCTTGACGATCTCGCCCTGTCGCACCGTCACCAGCGCCAGGTTGACGCTCACCGCGGCGGTCAGCATTTCGCGCAGGGTGTCGGTGCTGTCGCTGATCCGCACGGCGTGGTCGTGGACGTCGCGGAAGTACAGCTGGATCTCCTCGTCGATCAGGCCGCCACGGGTACGCGCGAGGTGCCCGAGGATGTCCTGCATCGGAGCCACCGCCATCCGCAACCGGGTCAGCTCGCGCTTGAGGTCGTAGAGCTTCTTCACCGTGTGCTTGCGGAAGTCCTCGGCGAAGATGTCCTGCTCCAACGCGTTCAGCGCGGTGGTGAATTCGTCGACGATCGGCAGGAAGTTGTCGACCACCAGGTCGAACACCGCGTACAGCGCGGCGCCCGGGCCGTGTTGCAACAACTCGGGCTCGCGTTCCATCCGGGCCCGCGCGGGTGCGTAGCTGGTGGAGGCGCCATGGCGCACGGTAACCAGGTAGCGCGGGCCGATGAACAGATGCGTCTCGCCGAAACGGATGTGGCTGTCGACCGCCTGCGCGGTATGGATCGCGATGAACAGCGATTGGCCGTAGGTCTCGATCTTCGGGCGCTGGTGGGCGTTGCGCGCGTCCTCGACGGCGAGGTCATGTAGGCCGAACTCCTCCTGCATCTTGTCGAGGATGTGCTCGTCCGGCTCGTACAGCCCGACCCAGACGAAGCTGCCGTCGTCGATCGCAAGCACGTCGCTGATCGCATCGAGTTCGATGTCACGGCGGACGCCGTTGCGGTCGTAGGCCGCGCAGTTGACTACGCAGCGGGGCAGGTCGGGTTCGTCCATGCCCCGCATCGTGCCGACCATGCCTGCTCCCGGCAAGCACCAGGGCGGGCACTTGTAGGAGCGGCTTCAGCCGCGATCGAAAGGTGGCGCAGGCAACGATTCCAGATCGCGGCTGAAGCCGCTCCTACAGGTCCCGCGCCGGCTTGCGCCCCCATACCCACGCCAGCGCCGCATGCAGCGGAAGCAGCAATACGATCCAGTGCAGGTGCCGTTGCGGCAGCACGCTCAGCCAGTAGGCGAACAGCGCCACCACCGGGCACGCGGCCACCACCAGCAGCAGCCAGCGGAACCATGCCCACGGAGTCCGGCCGCGCAGCAATTGCCAGCCGCCCGGCAACAGCAACCAGCACAGCGGGTTGAACAGCAGCAGGTTGTGGTTGGCCCAGCCGAAGCGATGCGCGGTGCCGAGCCAGATGAACAGCATCAGCGCGGCGAGGACACCGGCCAGCGACCAGCCCGTCATGGCAAGCGCCGCCAGCACGCGCGGCTTGCGGCCGTGCAGCCACAGCAGGCCCGCGCCGATCACGACGCCGGCCAGCGCCCACCACCCCCAGTGCATGGCGGATCCGACGGGTTCCGGCGCCAGCCGGTGCGGCAGGATTTCGTACTCCTCGCGGACCAGCGGCCGGCCGTCGGCGAGCTTGATCTCACGCATCGAGTCGGCCAGCCGCATCGGCACGAAGGCCTCGTCCCAGCGCGACAGCGGTCGGTCGGCGCTCGGGCCGAGGCCGAGGTCGAAACCGAGCCACATCAACGGCGCAGGTGAGGCCAGGCGCATGGCTTCGCTGCGGTAGGTCGAGCCCCGCGAGCGGCCGGAAATCTGCCGGCGCAGTGCGCCGCCCACGGCCCGGTCGATCGCATCACGCACCCGGGTCGAGCAGTTGTCGAGGAAGTAGTCGTAGCGGTAATGCGCGTTTTCCGGGCGCGCATTCTCGGCCAGCGCGTCGGCCAGCGCCCGTGCGGCGTCGGGCTCGAGGTCGAGCCATTGCAGGCTGACGCCGCGGCCTTCGTCACGGTAGATCGCCATGTCCTGCTGGAACGGCAGCGCGACGAGCCGGTAGCGCATGTCGCCGCGGACGAAGCGGGCGATGAAGTCGGGCTCGGCGGGGTCGAAGAAGCCGAAGTTGTAGGACGTCGCATTGCCGGTGCCGGGGTCGAGCACGACCAGTGCGTTGTGGCCGAAGCGCTCCCAGAAGATCTCGCCTGGCTGCATCGTGACCACGCCGACCCGCGGCGCGGCGAAGGCGACGCCCGCGCCCAGCGACAACAGCGCCAGCAGCAACCATCGCATCACGCGCGCGCGCCGGCGCGCGGTGTCAGCCGTCACCCAGCACGCTCACGTGGAAGGCATGCACCCGCCGCGCGTCGGCGCCCGACACCCGGAACACGAAGTGGTCCAGGGTCAGTTCCTCGCCGGCTTCGGGCAGGTGGCCGATCGCGGCGATGACCAGTCCACCGATGGTGTCGTACTCGTCGTCGTCGAAATCGGCACCGAAGCGTTCGTTGAAGTCCTCGATCGGGGTCAGCGCATCGACCACGAACTGGCCGTCGGCCTGCGCGGCGATCAATGCGTTGGGATCCTGCGCATCGTCGTGCTCGTCGTCGATCTCGCCCACGATCTGCTCCAGCACGTCCTCGATGGTGAGCAGGCCGGCGACGCCGCCGTGCTCGTCGATGACGATCGCCATGTGGTTGCGCGACTGGCGGAACTCGCGCAGCAGGATGTCCAGCCGCTTGGATTCCGGGATCAGCACCGCCGGCCGCAGCAGCGCATGCACGCTGGCGGGGCCGTTGTCGGCCACGACGCCGCGCAGCAGGTCCTTGGCCAGCAGGATGCCGAGGATGTCGTCCTTGTCCTCGCCGTGCACGGGGAAGCGCGAGTGGCCGGACTCGACCACCAGCTTCATCAGCTCCAGGAACGGCGCGTCGGCCGGCAGCACGACCATCTGCGAGCGCGGGATCATGACGTCGCCGACCACCAGGTCGGAAACCGCGATCGCGCCTTCCATCATGGTCAGGGTGTCGGCGGCGATCAGTCCGTCGGCCTGCGCATCACGCAGCAACTCGACCAGGTCCTCGCGGGTGGTCGGTTCGCCGGACAGCGCCGAGCTGATCCGGTCGAGCCAGGAACGGCGCTTGTCGTGCCGTTCGGGCGCGTCGATCGACGCGGGATTCGGATGGGTACTACTGTCGTCCTCGGACATTGAATCATTCATGGATACGCCCGGGGGATGAGCGTCGGGGCGAGTCTAGCGCATCGGCGTGGCGCGGTTGCCGCTCAGTCCACCGCGAGGTACGGGTCGGCGATGCCCAGTGTGGCCAGTATCTCGCGCTCCAACTGCTCCATGCACTCGGCCTCGCGCTCGTCCTCGTGGTCCCAGCCAAGCAGGTGCAGGGCGCCGTGGACGGTCAGGTGGGCGTAATGGTCGTTGAGCCGCTTGCCCTGTTCACGGGCTTCGCGGGCGACTACCGGGGCGCAGATCACGAGATCGCCGAGCAGCGGCAGCTTGACCCCCTCGGGCAGGTCGGCGGGGAAGCTGAGCACGTTGGTGGCGTAGTCCTTGCCGCGGTAATGGCGGTTGAGCGCGCGGCCCTCCCTGTCGTCGACCAGGCGGACGGCGAGGTCGGCCTGGCGGATCCGGCCGTCCAGCGCGGCGGCGACCCAGCGGCGGAAACTCGTGGCGGCCGGGACGCCCGTGCGCGGCAGGCCATAGCTGACGGAGACATCAAGGACGGTCGGGCCGTGGGTCATGGTGGTTTTCCTGGGCGGGTCCGGCTCAGCCGGCGGGACCGGTCTGCGCATCCTGGGCGTCGCGCGCGTCGTACGCATTGACGATGCGGGCCACCAGCGGATGGCGCACCACGTCGCGCGATTCGAAGAAGGTGAACGAGATGCCGTTGACGTCGCGCAGCACATCCAGTGCGTCGCGCAGGCCCGACTTCTGATGCTTGGGCAGGTCGATCTGGGTCATGTCGCCGGTCACCACCGCGGTGCTGCCGTAACCGATGCGGGTCAGGAACATCTTCATCTGCTCGATCGAGGTGTTCTGCGCTTCGTCGAGGATCACATAGGCATCGTTAAGCGTCCGTCCGCGCATGTAGGCCAGCGGGGCGATCTCGATGACGTTCTTCTCCAGCAGCTTGACCACCTTCTCCACCCCGAGCATCTCGTACAGGGCGTCGTACAGCGGGCGCAGGTAGGGGTCGACCTTCTGGGTCAGGTCGCCGGGCAGGAAGCCGAGTTTTTCGCCGGCCTCGACTGCCGGGCGCACCAGCACCAGCCGCTGCACCCGCGACTCGTTGAGCGCCTCGACCGCACTGGCGACCGCGAGGAAGGTCTTGCCGGTGCCGGCCGGGCCGATGCCGAAATTGATGTCGTGGGTGGCGATCGCGTGCAGGTACTTGGCCTGGTTGGCGCCGCGGCCGCGGATGGTGCCGCGCTTGACCCGGATGGTGACTTCCTGCGGCTCGATGTCCTCGTTGACCATCTGCTCGGCATCGATCCCGGTCAGGGCCAGGTGGATGGCGGGCTCGTCCAGCACCTCGCCCTCGGCGTCATCCCACAGGGCGCGGATCAGCTTCCCGGTCTTTTCCACCATCGGCTTTGAACCGGTCAGGCGGTAGACGTTGCCGCGGTTGGCGACCTCGACTCCGGTACGCAGTTCGATCATGCGCAGGTGCCCATCGAACGGTCCGTTGAGGTTGGCCAGGCGCTCGGCGTCGGGCGGGTCGAGGGTGAACTCGGACGTGGTGCGTGAAGGCATCGGGCGATGGGGCTTCGGGGGGCACGCCAGCTTGCGCCTGCCCGGTGTTTTTCGCAAAGTGCGGTGGAATCCATCGAACGGGGCAGGCGATGCAGATCATCCGGAATGCGGCGGTCTCAATGAAAGTCGGGCGCGGTCGCGGCCTGCTGTTGGCAGCGGCGTTGCTGGCGGCATTGCCGGCGATGGCAGCCGAAGTCACCGTGCTGAGTGCGAAGGACATCCGCACGATGGACGCGCGGCAGCCGCGCGTGCAGGCGATGGCGTTCGATGACGCCGGTGAGATCCTCGCGCTGGGTGATACCGGCGAGTTGCTGGGCCGCTATCCCGACGCCGGGCGCATCGACGCCGGCGAGGCCACCGTCATCCCGGGATTGATCGACGCCCACGGCCATGTCGCCGGCCTCGGCACCACGCAGATGCAGGCGGACCTGGTCGGCGCCACCAGCAAGGAGGAAGTGCTGCAGCGATTGCGCGCGTTCGCCGCCGGCCTGTCGGACGGAGCCTGGCTGCTGGGCGGTGGCTGGGACCAGAACGACTGGCCGGAGCGCGCGTTCCCGACCGCCGCCGACCTCGACGCCGCGTTTCCCGACCGCCCGGTCTGGCTGTCGCGCATCGACGGCCACGCGGGCTGGGCCAACAGCGCCGCGATGGCGGCCATCGAGCGCGACCTGAGTGCCAATGGCGGGCAGGGTGACTGGCAGCCCGATGGCGGCCGCATCGTGCGCGATGCGCAGGGCGAGGCGACCGGCATCTTCGTCGACGGCGCGATGTCGCTGCTGGATTCGGCGGTCCCGCCGATGGATGCGGCAGCCCACGAGCACGTGCTCGCGCTGGGCATGCGGATGGCGGTCGAGCACGGCCTGACCGGAGTGCACGATGCCGGCGTTTCCCTGCAGCAGTTGCGCGCCTACCAGGCCTTGGCCGACCGCGGCGAGATGCCGCTGCGCATCCACGCGATGGCGGATGGCGACGGCGAGGCACTGGCCTGGCTGTGCGAGAACGGCCTCTACGAACACCCGGGCGGCCGCCTGCAGATGCGCGCGGTCAAGCTGTACATCGACGGCGCGCTCGGCAGCCGTGGCGCAGCCCTGATCGAGGACTACAGCGACGACGCCGGCAACCACGGCCTGCTGATGATGTCGCCGGAGCAGATGGTCGATGTCGCCACGCGCGCGAAGGGGTGCGGCGTGCAGGTCGCGACCCACGCCATCGGCGACCGCGGCAATCGCGTCGTGCTCGACGCCTACGGGCAGGTGCTCGGCGACGATGCCGGCACCGATCATCGCTGGCGCATCGAGCATGCGCAGATCCTGACCGAGGCCGACATACCGCGGTTCGCCGCGCTCGGCGTGATCGCCTCGATGCAGCCGACCCACGCGACCTCCGACATGCCGTGGGCCGTTGACCGCCTCGGCCCGCAACGCATCCAGTGGGCCTACGCCTGGCGCAAGTTGCGTGATGCCGGCGCGCGGCTGGCGCTGGGTTCGGACTTCCCGGTCGAGTCGGTCGATCCGCGATTGGGCCTGTACGCCGCAGCCACCCGCACCGACGCCAAGGGCGCTCCTGCGGGCGGCTGGCTGCCGCAGGAAAAACTCACCGCGTGGGAGGCCTTGCGCGGATTCACCACGGACGCCGCTTATGCCGGTTTCGCCGAGGACCGCGTCGGCAGCCTGGCCGTCGGCAAGCGCGCCGACTTCGTGCTGCTGGCGCAGGACCCGCTGGCGATCACCCCGTCGCAACTGGACGACCTCGACGTGCTGGCCACCTATGTCGACGGCGAGGCGGTGTACCGCCGTCCCTAGCGCGCACCAAGTGCCGGATCGCGTGGCAACCGACCACGCCGGCCTTGCGACGGCGTAGTCGTTTCGCCGTCAGCGATGTCGCGTGTGGGCCAGTTGGCGGGCAATCAGCACCAACCCCAGGATTGCCAGCACGACGCTGCCGCCCAGCCAGGCCCAGGCGATCACGTTGGGTTCGAACCGCCCGTCGTCGAAAGCGCGCGCGTGGAACTGCAGCAGTCCTAGCGCCGCGATCGCGCAGAACCACAGGCCCAGCGCGCAGCGGCGGAGCAGGGTGTCGGGCGGTGGGGGCATTGCGGGCTCCAATCAGGATGGAGACAAGCGTAAATCAACTATCTGGACGGCTGGCTCGGGCGGTCGCCAGAACCCCGCCTCCTGTAGGAGCGACGTAAGTCGCGAACGCACGGCGACTACGATTCGCATCGAAATCGCGATTTACGTCGCTCCTACACAGGCCCGGCCTTTGTTGCTTTTCGATTCGGCCCCTCAGCCGCCGACTTCCACCACCCGCCCACGCAGCGAGTTGCTCATCGCCTCGGTGATCACCACGTCGACGAACTGCCCGATCAGCCGCGGATGCCCGGCGAAGTTCACCGAGCGCATGTTCTCGGTCTTGCCGGTCAGTTCATTGGCGTCGCGCCTGGACGGCCGCTCGACCAGCACCCGCTGCACGCTGCCGACCATCGCCGCACTGATGCGGGCGGCGTTGTCGTTGATCGCCGCCTGCAGCCGCGACAGCCGCGCGTGCTTGTCGGCGTCGCTGGTGGCGTCCTCCAGGTCCGCGGCCGGGGTGCCGGGGCGACGCGAGTAGATGAACGAGAACGACTGGTCGAACCCCACGTCCCCGATCAGCTTCATGGTCTTCTCGAAATCCGCGTCGCTCTCGCCGGGGAAGCCGACGATGAAATCCGACGAGATCGAGATGTCCGGCCGCACCGCGCGCAGCTTGCGGATCTTCTGCTTGAATTCCAGCGCGGTGTAGCCGCGTTTCATCGCGCTGAGCACGCGGTCGGAACCCGACTGCACCGGCAGGTGCAGGTAGTTGGCCAGTTCCGGCACGTCGCGGTAGGCCTCCACCAGCGAGTCGGAGAACTCCAGCGGATGCGAGGTGGTGAAACGGATCCGGTCGATGCCGTCGATCTGGGCGATGGTGCGGATCAGCAGCCCGAGGTCGGCCACGTCGCTGCCATCCTCGCCGGCCATCGGTCCGCGGTAGGCGTTGACGTTCTGGCCCAGCAGGTTGACCTCGCGCACGCCCTGCGCCGCAAGTTGCGCGACCTCGACCAGCACGTCCTCGAACGGCCGGCTGACTTCCTCGCCGCGGGTATAGGGAACCACGCAGAAGCTGCAGTACTTGGAGCAGCCCTCCATGATCGAGACGAACGCGCTGGGCCCCTCCGCGCGCGGCTCGGGGAGGCGGTCGAACTTCTCGATCTCGGGAAAGCTGATGTCGACCTGCGGCCGCCCACTCTCGCGGCGCTCGCGGATCAGCTCCGGCAGCCGGTGCAGGGTCTGCGGTCCGAACACCAGGTCGACATAGGGCGCGCGCTTGACGATCGCGCTCCCCTCCTGGCTCGCCACGCAGCCGCCGACGCCGATCAGGACCGGTTTGTCGCCGTTCTTGAGCGACTTCCAGCGACCGAGCTGGCTGAACACCTTTTCCTGGGCTTTTTCGCGGATCGAGCAGGTATTGACCAGGATAACGTCGGCTTCTTCGGCGTTCGTGGTCAATTCAAGGCCGTCGCTGGCGGCCAGGACATCGGCCATCTTGGCCGAGTCGTACTCGTTCATCTGGCAGCCGTGGGTCTGGATGAACAGCTTTCCCCGGGCGGGGGCGAGGGTGTCGGTCATGTCGGTTCCGGGAGGAGCGGCGGTTAATCCGCGCCGGAGTGGGCAGGCGCGCCCGGGGAGGGCAGGAACGGGATAGTCTAGCGGCTGCCGCGGCCGTGACGGGGACTGGGTCGCGTTTCCGGAATCAATGACTTGGCATTGCCGGCACGAAAGGGGAGACTCGCGCACATGAGGGGGGGCATCGCTCTATTCGCACTTGCATGCCTGCTGGTCGCCACGCCCGTGGTGGCCGGCACCGTGTACCGCTGCGACAGCCCCGACGGCGTCCGCAGCTACGTCAGCAAGCGCGTTCCGGGCGCCAGGTGCAGCCCGATCAGCAGCTACACCGCCAGCCGGTCGTCCGGCGTCGCGAAAATCAGCGCGCCCAGCACGCCGAGCGTGCCCGACGCATCGGTCGGCAGCGCCACCCCGGCCCATGCCACCGAAGGTTCGCCGGCGGCCGTTGGCAGCGGCTCGTCCATCACCCTGACCAATGCCGCCCCGGTCAACGCGGTCAAGCCCGGCACCTCGGGCTCGCGGCGGGTCCAGGGCCAGGTCTATTCCTACATCAAGGACGGCGTCCGCCATTACACCAGCGAGCGGCCGAAGGGCGTTGCCCGCGCCAGCGCGGTGCGGACGATCAAGTACAGCTTCCTGGAGACCTGCTACGCCTGCGCGGCCAAGCCGGGGGTGAACTTCGGCAACGTCCGCCTCAACACCGAGGCCTACCGCGACGAGATCGCCGCCGCCGCCGCGAAATACGGCGTCGAGGAGGCCATCGTGCGGGCGATCATCCATGCCGAGTCCGCCTTCAACCCCAATGCCCTGTCCCGGGTCGGCGCCCAGGGCCTGATGCAGCTGATGCCGGCGACCGCCCGCCGGTTCGGCGTCAGCAATGCGTTCGACGCGGGCCAGAACATCCAGGGCGGGGTCGAGTACCTGGCCTGGCTGCTGAAGCGGTTCGACGGCAACCTGACCTACGCCGCGGCCGGCTACAACGCAGGCGAGGGCAACGTGGACAAGTACAACGGCGTGCCGCCCTTCAGCGAGACCCAGCGTTACGTGCAGCGCGTGGGCGTGCTCGCGGAGCGGTACCGCGCGGCCCGATAGGTGTTCCGGTGGGCCGCGGGATGCCGTTGCGGCGGCATGGGGCGATGCGTCCGGATTGTCGGGTCGTTAACCGTTCCGTTACACTTCCCCGTCTTTGAGCCGCCAGCCGACGCCAGTGGCGCCGGATCGGTGCGGTGAAACTTTGATATTCAAGCTTTAGCGGAGCGCCGGATGGCAAACCAAGGGGTCAACGATCCTCATCACGCGGCTGCCAGCGAGTCTGGTGGCGAGCCCGTCAACCACGGTCGCCGCCGCTTCCTGACCGCGACCACCGCCGTGGTCGGCGCCATCGGTGCCGGCTTCGTCGCGGTGCCCTTCATCAAGTCGTGGAACCCGAGCGAGCGGGCCAAGCTGGCCGGCGCGCCGGTCAGCGCCGACATCACCACCCTCGAGGCCGGCCAGCGCCTGGTGCTGGAGTGGCGCGGCCAGCCGATCTGGATCGTGCGCCGCACCGAGGAAGTGCTGCAGGCGCTGCCGACCCTGGATGACCGCTTGCGCGATCCGCAGTCGACCAACAAGGAACAGCAGCCCGAGTACGTGCTCGAGGGCAACCCGGAGTACCGCTCGATCAAGCCGGAGATCTCGGTGCTGGTCGGGTTGTGCACCCATCTGGGCTGCTCGCCGGAAATGAAGGCGGAGATCCGCCCCGAGCCGTTCGACCCGGACTGGAAGGGCGGTTACTTCTGCCCGTGCCACAAGTCCAAGTTCGACATGTCCGGCCGCGTGTTCCAGGGCGTGCCCGCACCGATCAACCTGCTGGTGCCGCCGCACCACTATGAGAACGACACCACCATCATCGTCGGTGTCGATCCCTCGCAGTCGAACAGCCAGGGAGCCGCGTAAGTCATGGCGAACATCTTCACCCGCACCGCCAACGGTGCGATGGACTGGGTCAACGAGCGCGCGCCGGCATTGATGCCGATGTACCGCAAGCACATGACCGAGTATTACGCGCCGAAGAACTTCAACATCTGGTACGTGTTCGGCGTGCTGTCGCTGGTGGCGCTGGTCAACCAGATCTTCACCGGCATCTTCCTGACGATGCACTTCAAGCCGAGCGCGGCGGAAGCCTTCGCGTCGGTCGAGTACATCATGCGCGACGTGGAGTGGGGCTGGCTGATCCGCTACATGCACTCCACCGGCGCATCGCTGTTCTTCATCGTGATCTACCTGCACATGTTCCGCGGCCTGCTGTACGGCTCGTACAAGAAGCCGCGCGAGCTGGTCTGGATCCTCGGCATGGTGATCTACCTGGTGCTGATGGCCGAGGCCTTCATGGGCTACGTGCTGCCGTGGGGCCAGATGTCGTTCTGGGGCGCCAAGGTGATCATCTCGCTGTTCGGCGCGATCCCGGTGATCGGCAACGGCCTGACCGAGTGGATCATGGGCGACTACCTGCCCGGCGACGCCACCCTCAATCGCTTCTTCGCGCTGCACGTGATCGCGCTGCCTCTGGTGCTGCTGCTGATGGTGGTGCTGCATCTGGGCGCGCTGCACGAGGTCGGGTCGAACAACCCCGATGGCGTCGAGATCAAGAAGGGGCCGAAGGGCAACCGCTGGTCGCCGCTGGCGCCGGCCGATGGCATCCCGTTCCACCCGTACTACACGGTCAAGGACCTGGTGTTCGTCGGTTTCTTCCTGATGTTCGCCGCGTTCATCATCTTCTTCGCCCCGGCGTTCGGCGGCTGGTTCCTCGAGCACGACAACTTCGTCGAGGCCAACCGCCTGGTCACCCCGGAGCACATCAAGCCGGTCTGGTACTACACCCCGTTCTACGCGATGTTGCGGGTGATCCCGGACAAGCTCGGCGGCGTAATGGTGATGTTCGGCGCGATCGCGATCCTGTTCGCGGTGCCGTGGCTGGATCGCAGCGAGGCCAAGTCGGTGCGCTACCGCGGCTGGATCTCCAAGGTGATGCTGCTGGTCCTGGCGATCTCCTTCGTCTGGCTCGGCAAGATCGGCGCCGGCCCGGGTACCGACCCGGTCGAGACCATCATCGGGCGTGTCCTGACCTTCCTTTACTTCGCCTTCTTCATCACGATGCCGCTGTGGACCAAGATCGACAAGACCAAGCCGGTGCCGGAACGGGTGACGACGCATGACTAAGTTGAACCTCTCCGGATCCAAGCCCGCCACGCGTTCGCGGATGTTCGTCCGGTTCGCGACCTTCGCCGCCGCCCTGCTGGTCTCGGCCAGCTCACTGGCGGCGACCGAAGGCAACCTGCAGCACGCGGGCGTCGACCTGGGCGACCAGGGCTCGCTGCAGCGCGGCGCCAAGCTGTACATGAACTACTGCTCCGGCTGCCACTCGCTCAAGTACCTGCGTTACTCGCGCATCGCCGAGGACCTGGGCCTGACCGAGGACGAGGTGATGGAGAACCTCAACTTCACCGGCGCCAAGTTCGGCGAGCAGGTCCAGGTCGCGATGCCGGAAGCGCACGCCACCGAGTGGTTCGGCAAGATGCCGCCCGACCTCAGCCTGATCGCGCGTTCGCGCGGCAGCGACTGGGTCTACACCTACCTGAAGTCGTTCTACCTCGACGAGTCGCGGCCACTGGGCTGGAACAACAAATTGTTCCCCAACGCCTCGATGCCCAACCCCTTGTGGCAGCTGCAGGGCATGCAGCATGCCGTCTACGGCGAGCCCGACGCGGCCACCGGCGACCCCGTGGTGGTCGGCCTGGAAGTGACGCAGCCCGGTTCGCTGGATCCGCAGGCGTTCGACCAGTCCGTCCGCGACATCACCACATTCCTCGAGTACGCCGGTGAGCCGGCCGCCCTCAAGCGCCAGAGCATGGGCGTGTGGGTGGTCCTGTTCCTCGCCCTGCTCACGTTCCTGCTCTACCTGGTGAAGACCGAGTACTGGCGCGACGTGAAGTAGCCGCCCGCGGGCGAGCCAACTCGAGGCCGTGACGACCGCCCGCACTGGGTGGGCGGTGTCGTGCGACCGGCGGAATCCGGTCGCTGGAGAGGTCGATGATGGCAGCGAGCCCACGTATGCGTAATGCCCTTACCCTGTTCTCGTCCACCGATTGCGTGCTGTGCCACCGGGTACGGCTGGTGCTGGCGGCCAAGGGCGTTACCTACGACCTGATCCCGGTCGATCCGCAGAACCCGCCCGAGGACCTGGTCGACCTCAATCCGTACCACTCGGTGCCGACCCTGGTCGAGCGCGACCTGGTGCTGTACGCCGCCAGCGTGGTCAGCGAGTACCTCGACGAGCGCTACCCGCACCCGCCGCTGATGCCGGTCGACCCGCTGTCGCGCGCACGCCTGCGACTGGCGATGCTGCGGCTGGAGCACGACTGGGTGCCGCAGGTCCAGGCGATCCAGCTTGGCAACAAGGCCCAGGCCGATGCCGGCCGCAAGCGGCTCAAGGAGCTGCTGACGGCTTCGGTGCCGCTGTTCAAGGCGTTCAAGTTCTTCCTCAACCCCGAGATGAGCCTGGCCGATTGCGCCATGGCCCCGATCATCTGGCGGCTGGAGTCGCTGGGGGTGCCGCTGCCGAAGGACGGCAAGGCGATCGAGGATTACGGCAACCGGATATTCCGCAACCCCGGTTTCACCCGCAGCCTGACCGAGCAGGAACGCCGCCTGCGCGATCTTCCGGGCTGAGCCCGCCGCACACTGCGCCGCCCGTGCCGCCTGTCCTGGACGGGCCTTTGCGCGTGCGGCGCTTTCATTTGTCTAGACTGCCCGCATGACCGACGCCCCGACCCCGATGACCAGCCACCGGCCCTACCTCTTGCGGGCGCTGTACGAGTGGATCGCCGACAACGGCATGACCCCGCACCTGCTGGTGGACGCCACCCGCGCCGACGTGCGGGTGCCGATGAGTGCGGTGAAGGATGGCCGGATCGTGCTCAATGTCGCCGAACGTGCGGTATCGGGGCTGTCGATGGACAACGAACTGATCCGTTTCAGCGCTCGCTTTGGCGGTGTCAGCCAGGCGGTGTCGGTGCCGGTGGGCGCGGTGCTGGCGATCTATGCGCGCGAAACCGGGCAGGGCATGGCCTTGCCGGACGAAGTACCCGGAGACAACGAGCCGGCGGCCCAGGACGAGGCACCTGCAAGCGCGCGCCCGACCCTGAGTGCCGTGCCGAGCGAGTCGTCCGACGAGGACCGTCCATCACCTGAAGCAACGCCGGTCGAGGCGCGGCCCGCCGACGACGATGGCGATGATGATCCGGGCGATGGTCCCGACCGTCCCGACCCGCGTCGCGGGCCGCATCTGCGGGTCGTCAAATAGCCGTTGTGGTCGCGGCCAGCGGACCGCTGAACGCCACCAGGCGGTCGCCGCGCAACACCAGCCGGCCGGTCCGGCGGTCCTGGCCGTCGCTGGAATAGTCGAAGCGGAACGTCCGCTCCCAGCCGAGCCAGCCGTTGTCGTGGCGGCATATCCGCAGGCCGAGCGCGTGCACGCTTTCGTCGAGCAACTGCACGCCCGCCGCGCGGCAGGCGTCGCGGCCGACCACTTCGGCGCGTTCGGCCGCCGCCCGTCCCGCGCTCCAGAATGCGAACGCGGTCGCAGCGAGAATCATCACGATCAGTAGAGTCGGCATCGGTCCAATGTGGCGACGCCCGGCGCGTCGCGCAAGGGCCGGACTTGCTTCTCAGGGGGGAGGGCAACGATGAAACTGGTCTTTCCGGGTGGCGAGCACCCGCAGGTCCTGCTTGGGCAGGGCATCAACCGAGTCGGGACCGATCCGCACGCCAACATCGTCATCGACCGTCCCGGTGTGCAGCTGCAGCACTGCCAGCTGCACGTGACCGGGCAGATGGTGATGCTGTCGGCCGCGGCGGGTGTCGAAGTAAGCGTCAACGGGCGCAAGGTCGACGGCGTCATGGCGCTGCGTGCGGGCGACAGCGTCGCGTTCGGCAAGGTGCAGGCGCACCTGGCTGCGCTCGACCCCTCGGTGGCGCTGCGGCAGCGTTCGATGTCCAGCCGGTGGACGGCGGCGGGCATGGCCAATGCGGCCGCCAATGACGATCCGGGCGTCACCGCGGTCCGCGCGGTACTGCCCAAATTCGTGCTGCGGGGAATGTCCGGCAGCGTGGCCGGCCGTTCGTTCCCGCTGCTCGGGCCGGTCTCGATCGGCCGGGTTGCCGAATGCGAGTTGCACCTGCACGACGAAGGGCTGTCACGCCGCCATGCCCGCCTGGTTCCGGTCGATACGGGCATCCAGGTCGAGGACCTGGGTTCGTCGAACGGGTGCTACATCAATGGCGAGCGTGTCCTGCGCGGTGTCGCGCGGGCGGGCGACGAAATCGCGTTCGACGATGTGCGCTTCCGGCTGGCCACGCCCGCCGCAGTCGAGCCGATACAGGTCCACGCGGTGCCGGGTAATCGCCCGGCCCGCCGGCCGTCGTGGAACGGGGTGTCGCCGCGGAACTGGGCGGCACCGGTCGGCGTGGTGCGTGCGGTGTCGCCGTGGGCATGGACCGGCCTGGCCGCCGTCGGGCTGGTGACACTGGTGGCGCAGGCGTTCCTGAGCTGAGCGCGCGCTGCGGGTTCAGTCTTTGGCGGGAGGTGGGCCGAGTTTGAGCGACAGGTCGATCGCCTGGACGTGCTTGGTCAACCCGCCGATCGAGATGCAGTCCACGCCGTCGGCGGCGATCGCATGCAGGCCGGCCAGGTCGACGCCACCGGAAACCTCCAGCGGCACCGGACGGGCATGGGCGGCGGTGATCGCCACCGCTTCGCGCCGGGTCGCGACATCGAAGTCGTCGACGAGGATGCGGTCGCAGCCGGCATCGAGCGCTTCGCGCAACTGATCGAGGGTTTCCACCTCGACGATCAGTGGCAACGCCGGCTGGGCCGCGCGTGCGGCGTCGATCGCGGCCGTCAGCGAACCGGCGGCGCGGACGTGGTTCTCCTTCAGCATCACCGCGTCGAACAGGCCCATGCGGTGGTTGACCCCGCCGCCGACGCGCACCGCGTACTTCTGTGCCTGGCGCAGGCCGGGGATGGTCTTGCGGGTATCGAGGATCTTCGCCTTGCTGCCGCGCACCGCGTCGACGTGGGCGGCGGTGCTGGTCGCGGTGGCCGACAGGGTCTGCATGAAGTTCAACGAGGTGCGCTCGGCGCTGACCAGGGCGCGGGCGCGGCCCTGCAGTGTTGCCAGCACGGTGCCGGCGACGACCCGCTCGCCTTCCTCGACCCGCCAGTCGACCCGCACGTCGGGGTCGAGCGCCCGGTGGCAGGCGTCGAACCAGGGCCGGCCGCAGACGACCGCGTCTTCCTTGCACAGCAGGTAGGCGCTGTCGGCAACGTCCGGCAGCAGCGCGGCGGTGACGTCGCCGCCGCCGATGTCCTCGGCCAGGGCCCGGGCGACGTCGGCGGCCACGCTTTCCAGCGGCGGGTTGAAATCGACGCTCACGATGCCGGGAACCCGTCGACCTGTGCGGTCGCGATCGCCTCTTCGGCGAGCAGCACCGGGATGCCGTCGTCGATGCGATAGATCCGCTTGCGGTCGCGGGTGAGCAGCGCCTCGCGCAGCGGCTCGGCCTGGGCGCTGCCGTCATCGCGGACCACGCCGCCGGCCGCGATCGCCTGGTTCAGGGCCTGCAGGCCGCGGCTGTCGAGCAGGGCCAGCGACTGGCGGCTGGTGGGGCAGACGAGCAGGTCGAGCAGTTTGCGGTCCATGGGGCGGGAGGCTCCTGTGCTGGCCGGTGAAGCGACGGCGTAAGGTCGGTAGAATACCGTTTTGCCGCAGGCTCGAACCATGACAGACACCGCGCAGGCGCCGCTCGTCGGCATCGTGATGGGCTCCCGCTCCGACTGGGAAACGATGCAGCACGCGGCGGCCAAGCTCGAAGTGCTCGGCGTGCCGCACGAGGTGCGGGTGGTCTCGGCGCATCGCACTCCCGACGTGCTGTTCGACTACGCCGCCAGCGCGGCCGGTCGCGGCCTGCGCGCGATCATCGCCGGCGCCGGCGGCGCCGCCCACCTGCCGGGCATGCTCGCGGCCAAGACCGCGGTGCCGGTGCTCGGCGTGCCGGTGCAGTCGAAGGCGCTCAACGGCATGGACTCGCTGCTGTCGATCGTGCAGATGCCGGCCGGCATCCCGGTGGCGACGTTCGCGATCGGCAACGCCGGCGCGGCCAATGCGGCGCTGTTCGCGGCGGCGATGCTGGCGCCGGAGCACGCGGCGATCGGCGAGGCACTCGACCGTTTCCGCACCCGCCAGACCGAGGACGTCGCCGGCAACGACGACCCGCGCAAGTGAGCGACGCACGATGACGACCGTAGGCATCCTCGGCGGCGGCCAGCTCGCTCGCATGCTGGCCCTCGACGGCGCGCCGCTGGGCGTGCGGTTCCTGGTGATGGACGCGACCGCCGACGCCTGTGCCGGCCAGTTTGCGCCGATGGTGGTGGGCGACTACACCGATGCCGACGCGCTGGCCGAGTTCGCCTCGCGCGTCGATGTCGCCACCTTCGATTTCGAGAACGTGCCGTCGGAATCGGCCCAGTGGCTGGTCGAGCGGGTCAAGGTGTATCCCAATCCCCGCGCCCTCGGCACCGCCCAGGACCGGCTGGCGGAGAAGACCCTGTTCCGCGACCTCGGCATCCCGGTGCCGCCGTTCGCCACCGTCGACACCCGCGGGCAGCTCGACGCGGCGATTGCCGAAGTCGGTACGCCCTGCATCCTCAAGACCCGCCGGCTCGGTTACGACGGCAAGGGCCAGTTCCGGATCAAGACCCCGGCCGACGCCGATGCCGCGTGGAACGCGCTGGGTGCGCAGGCGTCGCGGGTCGGGTTGATCCTGGAAGGCTTCGTCGCGTTCGAACGCGAGTTGTCGGTGGTCGCCGTGCGTGGCCGCGACGGCGAGTTCCGCACCTGGCCGCTGACCGAGAACTGGCATGTCGACGGCGTGCTGTCGGCCAGCCTGGCCCCGGCCATCGCCGATCCGGCGCTGGCGGAGACCGCCTTCGCCTACGCCCGCCAACTCGGCGAGGCGCTGGACTACGTCGGCGTGTTCGCGCTGGAGCTGTTCTGCCGCGATGGCGAACTGCTGGCCAACGAGCTGGCGCCACGGGTGCACAACTCCGGCCACTGGACCATCGAGGGCGCCGAGACCAGCCAGTTCCAGAACCACCTGCGCGCCGTGCTCGGCCTGCCGCTGGGCTCGACCCGGATGGTCGGCCACGCCTGCATGCTCAACTGGATCGGCGCGATGCCGGATGCGAACGCGGTGCTGGCCGAGCCGGGCGGGCACTGGCACGACTACGGCAAGGCGCCGCGCGAGGGCCGCAAGGTCGGGCATGCGACGTTGCGGGCGGAGTCGGTGGATGAGTTGGCGGCGACGCTGCGGCGGGTCGGTAGCGCGCTCGGCCGCGAGGCGCAGGTCGCGCCGGTCATCGCGCGGTTGGGCGCTTGAGATCACGCGACCTGGCTTTTTAAAGGGCACGTCACATCCACGCAAACGCGTATCCGCGGATGGGAGCGACGTAAGTCGCGATTTCCCCGGTACTTCAAACATTCAGAGCGTCGCGACTTACGTCGCTCCTACAATGGAAGGACCGCGTGAATACCGGCCTCCGCGGGCCGCATTCCCAAACACAAACGGCCGGGTCGCCCCGGCCGTTCGCGTCACATCACCGGATGCCCGATCACTTCATGTTCGAAGCGACGAACTCCCAGTTGACCAGGTTCCAGAACGACTCGACGTACTTCGGCCGCGCGTTGCGATAGTCGATGTAGTACGCGTGTTCCCAGACGTCGCAGGTCAGCAGCGCGGTGTCGTCGCTGGTCAGCGGGGTGTTGGCGTTGGCGGTGCTCACCAGCGCCAGCGAACCGTCGGGGCGCTGGACCAGCCAGCCCCAGCCGGAACCGAAGGTCTTGATCGCGGTCTCGCTGAACTGCTCCTTGAACTTAGCGAAGTCGCCGAACGCCTTGTTGATCGCCTCCAGCAGCTTGCCGGTCGGCTCGCCGCCGCCCGGACTTGAGCCAGATGCTGGCGACAGGCAGTTCCAGTAGAACGTGTGGTTCCAGACCTGCGCGGCGTTGTTGAACATCCCGCCCTGCGACTTGCGGATGATCTCCTCCAGCGGCATGTCGGCGAACTCGGTGCCCTCGATCATCTTGTTGAGGTTGTCGACGTAGGCCTTGTGGTGCTTGCCGTAGTGGTAGTCGAGCGTCTCGGCCGAGATGTGCGGTTCGAGCGCGGTCTTGTCGTAGGGCAGGGGAGGCAGTTCGATGGCCATTGGCGGGCTCCTTGATGAGGCTGGCTGGTGGAAGGCTTACAATTCCCATTCTATCCCCCAGTCATGTTGCGCGGCCGTCAAGCCGGGCAACGCACCATTGCAGGAGTTGATCGATGCCCGTGCTCGAGCGGATCCAGGCCGAAGTCGAAAGTCATCCGGTCGTGTTGTTCATGAAGGGCACCGCGCAGTTCCCGATGTGCGGCTTTTCCAGTCGCGCGGTGCAGGCGTTGCAGGCGGCCGGCGCCACCGACCTGCACACGGTCAACGTGCTGGAGGATCCGGAGGTACGTGCCAACCTGCCGCGCTATTCCAACTGGCCGACCTTCCCGCAATTGTTCATCCATGGCGAACTGATCGGCGGCTGCGACATCACCATGGAGTTGTTCGAGTCGGGCGAACTGGCCCGGATGATCAGCGAAACCCAGAGCCAGTGAGCGGAGCCATGGACGACAACGCCGTGGCCGCGCTCGACCGGCGCGTGGTGCTGGTCACTGGCGCGCATGGGGGGCTTGGCAGCGCCGCCGCGATCGCGTGCGCGCGCGCCGGTGCAACCGTCGTGCTGTTGGGCCGCAGGCTGCCGAAATTGAACCGGGTCTACGACGCGATCCGCGCCGAAGGTCCCGAACCGCTGTTGTATCCGCTCGACCTCGAAGGTGCCTCGCCCGACGACTACGCCGAGCTCGCGGGACGGGTCGGGTCCGAACTGGGTCGGCTCGACGGCGTGCTGCATTGCGCCGCCGATTTCCGTGGCCTGACCCCGTTGCTGCACACCGACCCCGCCGCGTTCGCGCGTGCGATCCACGTCAACCTGACCGCACCCTGGTGGCTCAGCCAGGCCTGCCTGCCCCTGCTGGCGAAGGCGGACGATGCGGCGCTCGTGTTCGCGATCAACGACCTCGCGCGCGTCGGCAAGGCCAACTGGGGCGGCTACGGCATCGCCCAGCAGGGACTGGCCTCGCTGGTCGGGATGCTGCATTCGGAGCTGGCCAACACCCCGGTGCGGGTCTCGGGCCTGCAGCCCGGACCGATGCGCACGCCTCTCAGGGCAATGGCCTATGTCGAACAGGACGATCGCCTCGCCCGCCCGCCCGAAGTCTACGCACCGGCCTGCGTCACCCTGCTGTCGCCGGCGGGCGCCGCCCATCGCGGCCAAGTGTGGGCGCCGGCTCCATGACTCCTGACGGAAACCCCGCATGACCATCACCTCGGCCGCGCTGCTGCTGTTCCTGATCCTCGATCCGCTCGGCAACATCCCGGTATTCCTCAGCCTGCTGCGCAAGTTGCCGCCGCGCCGGCAGCGGGTGGTGCTCGCGCGCGAACTGCTGATCGCGCTGGCGGTGCTGATGATGTTCCTGTGGGGTGGCAAGTACGCGCTGGAGGTGATGCACCTGCGGCAGGAGTCGGTATCGATCGCCGGCGGCATCGTGCTGTTCCTGATCGGCATCCGGATGATCTTCCCGCGACCGGAGGGGTTGATGGGCGAGCTGCCCGACGGCGAGCCGTTCATCGTGCCGATGGCCATCCCGCTGGTGGCGGGACCGTCGGGCATGGCCGCGGTGATGCTGATGGGCAGCGACGATCCCACCCGGTTGCTGGACTGGAGCGTCGCCCTGCTGATCGCCTGGGGCGCGACCGCCGCGATCCTGTTCTCGGCGCCCCTGCTCTACAAACTCATGGGCAGCCGCGCGCTGACCGCGGTCGAGCGCCTGATGGGAATGCTGCTGGTGGCGATATCCGTGCAGATGTTCCTGGATGGCCTTGGCGCCTACCTGCAGATCGCGCCGCGTTGAGCGCGCCAGGCGGGCGTCCGGGGCATGACCGCTGTCATGGAATTGTCATCAGTTCGCCCTAGTATGTTAATCTACCGTTAACCCTGGACGGCATCATCGCACCGGGGTCCGGGGCTGTTTTCCATATCGCATCCACACGCCGAGGCCACTCCCAATGACCCAGCCGAATCGCATCCGGTTGTCCAAACTCACCCTGGGGCTGCTCGCCGCCCTCGCCACCGCCCCCGTCTTCGCGCAAAGCACCTCCGCCGGAGTTGGCGGCCAGGTCCTCGGTGCCGACGGCCAGCCCGTTGCGGGCGCGGAAGTGACCATCGTGCACACCGAGTCGGGCACGGTCAGTCGTGCGATCACGGATGCCGAAGGTCGTTACAACGCCCGCGGCCTGCGCGTGGGTGGTCCGTATTCCATCACGGCGACGAAGGCGGGTGCCGGCACGGACACCGAGGACAACGTCTACCTGTCGCTCAACCAGATCAGCACCGTCGACGCCCAGCTCTACTCGGGCGATGCCACGACGCTTGGCACGGTGGCGGTCACCGGCACGCGCCTGCTCGCCACCTTCAATCCCGACAACAAGGGAACCGGTACCTCGGTCAGCGGCCGTCAGCTGGAGCTCACCCCGCAGAGCAGCCGTTCGGTCGACGACATCGCCCGCCTCGATCCGCGCATCCAGGTGACCGACCAGGCGTCGGGCTCGATCTCCGTCGCCGGCGTGAACAACCGGTTCAACACCATTTCCGTCGATGGCCTGTCGCAGGGCGACCCGTTCGGCCTCAACGCCAACGGCATGCCGTATACCGGCTCGCCGATTTCGGTCGACACCATCGCCGCGTATGACATCAATGTGTCCGACTACGACGTCGCTTCCGACACCGTGGGCGCCACCGTCAATGCCGTCACCAAGTCCGGCACCAACGAGTTCCATGGCTCGGCGTACTACGTGTACAAGGACGCGGGCAGCATGGTCGGCGAGCGCGACGGCGAGGAGTACGCGCTGTTCGATACCGACATCACCACCGGCGTGACCCTAGGCGGCCCGATCCTCAAGGACAAGCTGTTCTTCTTCGGCTCGTACGAAGAGCAGACCATCAAGAACTTCGGTGGTTCGGCGACCTCCGATGGCGTGGCCAACGGCGACGTCACCACCTCCGACGTGGAGCAGGCGATCGCCATCGCCAACGACCTGGGCCTGCAGCCGGGCACCTACGGTTCGACCGGCGTGAACCTGGACAACAAGCGCTACCTCGGCAAGATCGACTGGAACATCAACGACAACCATCGCGCCAGCCTGACCTACCAGCAGACCGAGGAGTTCCGCCCGTCGCCGTATGACGACCGCGCCGACTCGGTGGTCCTGACCAGCCACTGGTACGACATCGACAACGTCACCAAGAACACCTCGCTGCAGCTGTTCAGTGACTGGACGATGGACTTCTCCACCGAGGTCAAGCTCAGCCACCAGACCTTCGACCAGATCAACGGCAACGCGATCAACCAGCCCGAGATCGAGGTCGAGACGGTCAACGGCGGTTCGATCTTCATGGGCGAGGACAACAACCGCCACGAGAACCAGATCAACACCGAGCGCCTGGCCGCGACGATCTCCGGCACCTATTACGCCGGCGACCACGTGATCAAGGGTGGCGTCGACTACCTGCGTCACGACGTGTTCAACCTCTACGGCCGCGACCTGCACGGCTCGTACCGGTTCGCCAGCCTCGAGGATTTCGCCGCCGGCAACTACTACCAGTACGACCTGCGCACCCCGGCGCCGGGCTACGAGGTGGACGACATCGCCGCCGCGCTGGTGTACACCCAGATCAGCCCGTTCCTGCAGGACACCTGGCAGGTCAACGACCAGCTGTCGCTGACCTACGGCGTGCGCGTCAACATCCCGAAGGCCGACAAGGCACCGGAAGAAGCGCCGGGTTTCGAGGAGGCGTTCGGCTACTCCAACGCCTACCAGCTGGGTTCCGACAACAAGGTGATCCTGCCGCGCGTGTCGTTCAACTACAGCTTCGACACCGAGCGTTACTCGCAGTTGCGCGGCGGCATCGGCGCGTTCCAGAGCGTGCCGCCGTTCGTGTGGCTGGCCAATCCGTACCAGAACAACGGCGTCACGTTGCTGTCGTACCGCGAGGACGACCCGACCGCCGCACCGTTCAGTCCCGACCCGTACAACCAGAACGTCCCCGCTGGCGGCCGTGGGTTCGCGATCGACACCATCGATCCGGAATTCAAGCTGCCGACCGTGTGGAAGCTCAGCCTCGGTTACGACCACGAGCTGCCGTGGTACGGCCTGGTGGGTTCGGTCGAGATGCAGTCGATCCGCGCCCGTGACGCCGCCTTCTACCAGGCGATCAACATCGGTGCCTACAACCCGGAGACCGGCCTGTACGATGCGCCCACCGGCATGATGGCCGACGGCCGCGGCAGCTACTGGTGCTCGTTCGGTTCGATGTCGAGCTCGAACAAGAACTGCGGCAACCACGAGGACTTCAGCGAGCAGTCGACCGTCCTGGGCAATACCGACGAGGGCTACTCCAACTCGGTGACGTTCTCTTTGAACAAGCCGCTGTCCAACGGCTGGTACGGCAACCTCAGCTACACCTACACCGATGCCGAGGAAGTCGGTTCGGATGCCAGCTCGCAGGCCTGGTCGAGCTACCAGTACGTGTCGCGGGTCAACCCGAACCAGGAAATCGCCACGCCCGCCAGCCGCGCGATCGAGAACTCGATCAAGGCCTCGCTGGGCTGGGAGCACGCGTTCTTCGGCGACTACAAGACCAGCATCACCGCGTACTACAACGGTCGTGACGGCCTGCCGTACACCTGGCTGGTCGACGGCGACATGAACGGCGATGGCATCTGGCAGGACCCGGCCTACATTCCGCTGGTCAACGATCCGAACGTGAGCTACGGCTCGGCCACCCCGGAGCAGATCGCGGCGTTCCACGAGTTCATCTCGAGCAATTCGTACCTGCAGTCGCAGCGTGGCCAGATCGCCGGCCGCAACGCCGACAACATGCCGTGGATCAACCAGCTCGACCTGGGCTTCCAGCAGGAACTGCCGGGCTTCTTCGATGGGCACAAGTCGATCGTCCGCCTGGACATCTACAACTTCCTCAACCTGCTCAACGATGACTGGGGCCATACGATGCAGATCGACGGGTTCGACACCCGCTATCTGGCGGCGCTGGAGGGGATCAACCCCGACGGTACCTACGTCTATGACCTGGGCAGCATCGACAACCCGTCCTGGGACGAGCTGAACATCTACGACGCCGACTCGCGGAACCCCTCGCGTCCGGTGTCGCGCTGGGCGGCGACGCTGACCCTGCGTTACGAGTTCTGATCCTCCGGATCACAGCGCTACTGAAAACGGCCGGGGCAACCCGGCCGTTTTTTTGCCCGGTGCGCTAGAGTCGCCAACTGAAGAAAAAAAACGAACAAGAGAACCGGATGACCGCCCCAGCCAACGCCACCCTGCCAACCGTCGACGCCCGCATCCACCCGCGCGGTGGCCTCGATGTCCTGTCCCGCGCCGAAGTCGCGCAACTGGCCGATGCATCCGCCGGCGGCCTGCACGAACTCCTGCGCCGCTGTGCGCTTGCGGTGCTGACCAGCGGCAGCGCCAGCGACGACCCGCGCGCCGCGCAGGAGCTCTACCCCGACTTCGACATCCAGGTGCACCAGCAGGATCGCGGCGTGCGGATCGACCTGCACCACGCACCGGCCCTGGCGTTCGTCGACGGCCAGATCATCCGCGGTGTCGCCGAGTTGCTGGCCGCGGTGGTGCGCGACCTGGCCTATACCGCGATCGACCTCGGGGTCGAGGGGGGGCGCGACCTGTCGACCAGCGAAGGCATCACCGACGCGGTGTTCGGCCTGTTGCGCAATGCGCGCGTGCTGCAGCCGGCCGAGCCCAACCTGGTGGTGTGCTGGGGCGGCCACTCGATCAATCGCGAGGAGTACCTGTACACCAAGGACGTCGGCTACCACCTCGGCCTGCGCGGGCTGGACATCTGCACCGGTTGCGGGCCCGGTGCGATGAAGGGGCCGATGAAGGGCGCCACGATCGCCCATGCCAAGCAACGCAAGCGCCAGATGCGTTACATCGGCGTGACCGAGCCGGGCATCATCGCCGCCGAGTCGCCCAACCCGATCGTCAACCACCTGGTGATCATGCCGGATATCGAGAAGCGGCTGGAGGCCTTCATCCGGTTGGGCCACGGCATCGTGGTGTTCCCGGGTGGCGTCGGTACCGCCGAGGAAATCCTGTACCTGCTCGGCATCCTGCTGCGCGAGGAGAACGCCGACGTGCCGTTCCCGCTGGTGCTGACCGGCCCGACGGCATCGGCGCCGTACTTCGAGCAGATCGACAAATTCATCCGGCTGACCTTGGGCGACAAGGCGACCGAGCGGTACACCATCATCACCGGCGATCCCGCGGCGGTGGCCAAGCAGATGGCCGCCGGCGTGCGCAAGGTGCGCGAACACCGCATCGCCCAGCGCGACTCGTTCTTCTTCAACTGGTCGATCAACATCCCGCTGGAGTACCAGCGGCCGTTCGTGCCGAGCCACGAGGCGATGGCCGGGCTCGACCTTCACCAGGGCCGCAAGCCGCACGAGCTGGCGGCCGACCTGCGCCGCGCGTTCTCGGGCATCGTCGCCGGCAACGTCAAGGAGGACGGCATGCGCCGGATCGAGCAGTTCGGACCGTTCGAGATCCATGGCGATCCGGAAATGATGGCCTCGCTCGATGCGCTGCTGCGTGCCTTCGTCGAACAGCGCCGGATGAAGATCGCCGGGGATTACAAACCCTGCTATCGCGTCGTCTCGTAGCCGCTTTGCTCCCTCTCCCGCTTGAGGGACGAGGCGGCTGCGTGCCATTGGCGCGCATGTCGTCTAGCGCCTGCGCCGCTGGCGCAGGCCGGGGCACGAAGCGGGGCCGGGGTGAGGGCGCTCTTGCTTCCTAGCCCCCGACCGGCAACCGCACCGTCGCCACGAACCGCCCCTCCAGCAGTTGCGTCTGCACGTTGCCGCGCCCCCCGGTCAGCGCCTCGATCCGCACCTGCGAGGCATTCAGCCCGACCTGGTGCCCCGGCACCGCCAGGCCACCCGGCCGCGGGACCGGATTGCTGATCCGCACGATCACCGTGTCCGGCGTGGTGCTGACCGCGACCTCGATCTCACCGCTGGGCAACCGCTCGACCCCGTGCCGGATCGCGTTCTCGACCAGCGGCTGGATCGACAGTGCCGGCACCGTCACCGCCGGCAGCTCACGCGGCAGCTCCCAGCGCACCCTCAGCCGGTCGCCGAAACGCAGCGCCTCGATCTCCAGATAGCGCCGCGCCAGCGACAGCTCGTCCTCCAGCGAGATCTGCCGTGGCCCCGCCAGCGCCGCCCGGAACAGGTCGGCCAGGTCCAGCAGCAAACGCTCGGCCGCTTCCGGCTGCTGGTGCACCAGCGCCGCCCCGGTGTTGAGGGTGTTGAACAGGAAGTGCGGCCGGATGCGTGCCTGCAGCGCCTGCAGCTCCGACTGCTTGGCGCGCACCGCGTGCAGGCGGCCACGCCAGTGGTTGTGGAAGGCGGCCAGGCCGAGCAGGCCGACTGATAGGACCAACCCGGTCGATTGCAGTACCAGTGTCGACCACTGGTCTTCGTCCATCAGCCAGATCCCGCGCAGCGTTACCCAGGCCAGTCCGACGACGAACCATGTATTGACCAGCAGCAGGCCCAGGGCGATGTAGGCAAGTCGCTGCGGCCGTATCGTGGCCAATGCCCGGCGGAACAGATACAGCGACCCCAGGGTAAGCAGCGCCACCCACTGGATCGCCAGTGACGCCAGGCCGAAATAGACCCATCGATCGACCAGGACGCCCGGTGCCAGCGCCAGCGCGACCGCCAGGCACTCGCCCGCCAGCAATACCCAGATGATTGCGGGTGCCTGCCATAACGCATCCAGCGGTCCGGGAGTCGTGGTGATCTGCGGCATCGGGAAGGTGTAGGCGGAGGAAGCCTGCATCATGCCTGCAATGCGACGTTTGGGCTTCTTGCGCCGCTCACGCTGCCTCCGCGGCCGCCCATCGGTCTCTTCTGGCGATCGCCGCCGGACGCGTCTACCGTGTGCAATCGGATCATCCCGGGGAGGGGACGATGCAGTTGACAGTCGGCCAGGCAAGACGCGTCCATGGCTCAAGCAGTTCACCCGCAGGGTTCAGCCTTGTCGAGCTGATGATCACCCTTGTTGTCATGAGCGTTGCCATGGCAATGGCGGTGCCTGGATTTCGCTACCTCAACAATTCCAGCCGCATCACCGCGCCAGCGAACGAGCTCGTTGCCGGGCTGCAGCTTGCCCGTGCCGAAGCGGTTCGCCGGAATGCCCGTGTCGTGTTGTGCGGGTCTTCCGATGGAGCCAGCTGTGCCGGTGGCAGTAACTGGGCGGGCTGGATCGTATTCGCGGACACCGATAGCGACAACACCGCGGACGCGGGCGAGGCGGTCCTGTTGAGTTACACCGTCCAGGCACCCGCCACGCTTCAAAGCAGTGCGGCCATGACGGCCGGCACGCTGGTGTTCCGGTCTGATGGCTTTGCCCGGGACACGGCCGGGGCGCTGCTGCAGGCGAAGGTCAGGGCATGCGTACCGACGACGATCCCGAGCGACAACGTCCGGGACGTCACGATTGGTACCGGTACCCGCGTATTCATAGAGCGCGATACCGGGAATGGCGCCTGTGGCGCTCCGGGCAACAGTTGATTCCGGGAACATCATGAAACGACACCCCATGCTCCATGGTCATCGGTCCAATCGCGGCATGAGCCTGATCGAGGTCCTGATCGCCGTGTTGATCCTCGCGATCGGGCTTCTCGGCGTGGCCGCATTGCAGGCCACCGCGCTTCGCAATGCCCAGGGATCGCTGGCGCGGAGCCAGGCCGTGATGGAGAGCTACGCGATCCTGGATTCGATCCGCGCGGCGATACCGGCCAACGCGGTCAACGATGCAGCCGCAAAGACCGCAGCGATCGACGCATACGACCTCGCGCGTACATGCGACGTCCCGACTGCGACCGCGACGTTGGCCGACAACGACAGAAGGCTGTGGATGACCAATCTCCATGCTGCGCTGGGCGCCACCGCCTGCGGCACGATCAACTGCGTTGCCAACGTCTGCACCGTGACCGTGGAATGGGATGAGACCCGCGCGACCGGTGGCGCCGCCAATTACTCGATCAACACGGTGAGCCAGCTATGAGCCTGCATGCGCCACGTTACCGGCAAGGGGCGGCTGCGGCCGGGTTCACCCTCATCGAGTTGATGATTGCACTGCTGCTCGGATTGCTTGTGGTCGGAGGAGCCATTGGCATATTCATGTCCAACAGCCGGACCTACAAGGCGACGGAAAGCCTCGGGCGCATCCAGGAAAGCGCGCGGATGGGCTTCGAGCTGCTCGCCCGCGACATACGCGAGGCCGATGGGACCCCGTGCCGGCAACCGCAACCGGTTCCGGCCACCGGTGCCGACGCGATGATGTTGCCGGTAGCCAATCTGCTGAACGAGACGGACTGGTGGGCCAGTTGGGGCACCGGGCTGCGTGGCTTCGAGAGCGGAGCGCTTGCGGGCAGTCTTGCGGGCACGGATGCCATCCAGGTGCATTCCGCCACACGCGGCGCCACCACCGTCGCCAGTTTCGCCTCATCGGAGTTCACCTTGAGCGCTGCCGCAGACGGGTTTGCGGCTGGCGATGTCGTCATGGTCTGCGATGGCAACCAGGGCACGATTTTCCACGCAGGCACCCCGTCGGGCAGCACCGTGCCAGTGGGAACCACGGGCAACTGCGGCACCAACCTGGGTCTTGGCGGCGCCTGCGGAAGCACCAGCTACACCTACTCAACCGCCGCCAACGGTCAGGCCATGATGGCCCAGGTCGACGCGGTGCAGTGGTACGTGGCGCCAAACAATCGTGGCGGCAATTCGCTGTGGCAGCGGGCGATGGGGTCGGCACCCGCCGAGATCATCGACGGGGTGCTCGATCTGGAGCTGACCTACCTCCTGCCGGGGGCCACCAGCTACGTCAACGCCACCACGGTGGGGACACGCTGGAAGGACGTGACCGCCGTCCGTATCGCGCTGGGGCTTGAAGGACAGCAGGGCACCGAGGAAGACCGGATCAAGGTGGGTACCGACGGTCGGGGCCTGCGGCGCCAGATCACCCATGTCGTAACACTGCGGAATCGCAACATATGACTTACCCAAGGCATCTCCCGACGCTGTCCCGTGCACCGCGACAACAGCGCGGCGTGGCTCTGATCGTCGTCCTCATCCTGCTGCTCATCATGACCCTGCTCGGGCTCGCGAGCCTGCGTGGAACGCTGCTGGAAGAGCGTATGACGGCCAACATGTTCGATCGCAGCCTGGGATTCCAGGCGGCCGAGGCCGCATTGCGCCAAGGTGAGGCGGTGGCGGCAGCACTGACCGTGTTGCCAACCGGGAACACCTGCAGCAATGGCGTTTGCCCTCCGCCCACCAATGGACTGGACCGGTCACTAGGCACCACCGATTGGCAGCCCGCAACCGCGCTGGCCGGGAATACCCTGGCGGTTCCGGAAGCCGACGACCTGCAATATCTGGTCGAGTATCTGGGCGAGTTCAATACCACGCCCAAGTGCGACGCCATTCTCGGGCCCAACGGCAGGCCGAAGGATCCTCTCTGCAAGGCCAATGTCTATCGCATCAGCTCGCGCTACAGCGCCGAAGGGCGCGCCAGCGTGACGCTGCAATCCGTGCTTCGCATTCCGTCGCCCTGAGCCGGGAACCAGAATCCATGAAAACGTCCAACCGAAAGTACAAGCGGCATGCTGCCCGGCATTCGATGGTCGCACTCACCGCGACTTTTCTCGCGACATTGTTGGGGTTGCCGAGCCACGCGGCATTGACCATTCCGCCGGTGCCGCTGCAGGTGGGCACTCCGTTGGCCCCCAACATCATGTTGATCCTGGACGACTCCGGATCCATGGAATGGGACTTCATGCCGGGCGCCTTCAATTCATCCTCCGTGCCGAGTGTTTCTCCGGAAAACATCAAGCTTAAGGCCTACCCCCGCAACACGATGTACTACAACCCGCATGTCGAGTACGACCCGTGGAGGACTGCCGACGGCGGCTTCGTGGCAGGAGGTACCTCGCTGGATTCGGTATGGGATGACGACGAAAGGGCCACCGATGAGGAAGATATATCGGATGAGGTGCACACTTATTATGTCCCGAAGTCCGATGGCGTAGATTTGGGTCAGACGTCAAGCTATTATCGATACCAGATACGGACCGACGGCTCGGTTTACCAAAGCGAATACGGAACGTCCGATGATTATCCCTCGCCTGAGCGAACTGTTCTGCTGTCCGAAACATCGATAAGTGCCAGCAATAGGGCGTCGAAAAAGTATCAAGTCACCGTGCCGGCGGATTCCTCGAGTCTTAGGTTTTCAATCTGGGGCGGTGATGGTGACGCTGATCTCTACGTCAACTTCGGCGATTGGCCGGATAGGGATAACGGGGATGATTGCCATGAGACGCGAAACGGCAACAGCCACTCTTGTACCTTCAATAGTTCGCGGCAGGGTGTCTACTATGTAGACATCCGTGCGGACAACTGGTTCGATAATGTGAACCTACTGGTCGATTACGGTCAGGATGGAAACGGCTGCGAAACCGACGACGATACTGGTTGGCGGAATTGCATTGCCAAAACCCCCACTGGCCGCACGCCGCAGGCCGAAGCGGAAAATTTTGCTACTTGGTATTCCTACTACCGGACCCGCCTGAAAGCGGCGAAGGGGGGCGCCAGTGCGGCCTTCTCTGACTTGGCCGGTGCAAATTACCGGGTTGGATTTACCACCATCTGGGGCCCCGACCAGTCGTCGCAGAACGCCGAGTTCCTGATCAACGTAGGCTCGAACAATGGTTTGTTCGAGGATGAGGGAAACTCGACGAATCGAACCACCTGGTTTACCCGGCTGCACGCTGCGCGGGCCAACAACGGCACCCCGTTGAAGGACGCCCTTGACCGGATGGGCCGGTACTACAGCGATGAACTGACCGGGACTACGGGAACCAGGGGGCCCTACGGGCCGGAAGCCTCGCCGCTCGAGTGCAGGCAGAACTTCTCGATCCTCACTACAGACGGCTATTGGAACAGCAATACCGTCAATGTGGGTGACCAGGACAGCACGGCGGGCGAGAACGTCACCAAGCCGGGTGAAACCGGTTCTGGGACGCCGACCTACACGCCTTCGGCGCCTTTCCAGGCGAGTGCTTCCAATACCCTGGCTGACGTGGCCATGATGTACTGGAAGACCGATCTCATGCCGGACATGGCCAATATCGTTCCTTCGAGTACGCCGAACCCCGCGTTCTGGCAGCACATGGTTACTTTCGGGATTTCACTTGGACTGCAGGGGACATTGCCGCAAAGGACGGTTGCGGATGTCATGCGCGACGGTGCGAACGGCTTTGACTGGCCCGATCCGACCGACGACGAGGACAACGAGCGTATCGATGACCTGCTGCACGCCGCTGTAAATGGCCATGGGGCCTTTGCAGCGGCGAGCAACCCCGAGGAGTTCACCGCTGCACTGAGGTCGGCGCTGGCCTCGATCGACGAGCGCACCAGCTCGGGTTCCAATATCGCCTTCAACAGTTTCACCATCAATGCCAATACCCGCACCTATGCCGCAAGCTTTGTGGCGGGGCGCTGGACCGGCGAGGTGTCGGCGTATTCGCTCGAAGGCAATGGGGTCGTGGATCCCCCCGTCTGGGTGGCCTCGGAGGGTATACCCGCCACGGGCCGCAACGTGCTCACCTATGGAGGGATCAATGGAGCCGCCGCGGCGGCGGATACGTTCCCGACGGACGACCAGCTGGCGGTCCTGGGCCAGGAAATCGCCGACTACATCGTGGGCGACCGCAGCGGTGAGGGCACCACCTATCGCACGCGGACCCACTTGTTCGGCGATATCGTCAATTCCTCACCGGTGTACGTGGCGGAAGGCACCACCGAAACGATCTATGTCGGCGCGAACGATGGCATGTTGCACGCCATCAACGCGGCGAACGGAGAAGAGCGGTTCACCTATGTGCCGGGAATACTGGAAACGGAAAAGCTCGCGGCGCTGGCGAGGCGGAATGATTTCGTCCACGAGTATTTTGTCGATGGACCAATCGTCGTCTCGACCAGGGCACAGACTCCCGGCGAGAATTTCCTGGTCGGCACCCTGGGCCGTGGTGGACGAGGCGTTTATGGCCTGGATGTAACCGACCCGACGACATTCCCCGGTTCCGGCCGGAGCTGGGAGTTTGCCGGCGACGACGACATGGGCATGGTGCTGGGCAAGCCGCAGATCGCGCGTGTCAACGTAGGCGCCAACGGAACCATGGCGGCGATCGTCTCCAACGGGATCAACAGCGTCAGCGAGACCGCCGCGCTGTTCGTGATCAACCTGGAGACCGGCGCGCTGATTGCCAAGATCGATACAGGTGCCGATACGGAAAACGGCCTGTCAGTCCCCACTGGCGTCGACAACGATGGCAACGGAACCGTTGACTTCGTCTACGCCGGAGACCTGAACGGCAACGTCTGGAAGTTCGACCTCACCAGTACCGATGAAAATGCCTGGAGCGTCAGCCGGCTGTTCACCGCGACCGCAAGCGGCGATGCGACATTGCGCCAGCCGATCACCGGTGGAATAACGCTCGCGTACAACCCCGCCACGTTCACCCCGTGGGTGTTCTTTGGTACCGGGCGTTATATCGAAGAGACCGACCCCACCGACATGTCGGTCCAGAGCTGGTATGGCATCGAGGATAACGGGACGGCCATTGCAGGGCGGGCGGCGCTTCGGGAACGCGAACTGGTGTTGGCGGGAACCATCGATGGCAAGCCGGTGAGGGCGTTCGAGCAGGCGGCTGTCGGCGATATGGCGAACTTCCGCGGGTGGGTAGTGGATCTCGAGACGCCGCCACCACCTGGTACGGCAGCGGGCGAGCGCATGATCGGGGACCAGTTCGTGGTCGCGGGCAATGTGCTGGTCGCGTCAAGCATCATTCCCGGGAGCACCGGTTGTGCAACCGACGGCTCCGGTTTCTTCAACTTTATCGACGCTTTTACCGGTGGCGCTGTGGGTTCTCCGTTCGTTGACGCGAATGGCGACGGCAATTTCGATGACAGCGACTCGTTGCCATCCGACTCCGATGGTAACGGCGAGAACGATACCAATACGCCAATCGGATCCATCGATACGGGGATTGGCATGCCCACCGATCTTGCAACGTTGCTTAACGGTGGGGGTGGCCAGTTCTGCGGAATGGGCTCAGCTGGCAAGCCAGGCTGTATCGAGTTCCAATGGGGCCCGGGTTTCGGCCGGGTGTCCTGGCGCGAAATTCTGGGGGATTGATCCATGAATAATGTAGGTAAAAGCAGTCCCGTCTGGCGTGCCGGCTACGTCCGAGGGCGCAAAAGGTTGGGGGCCGCGGGTTTCACCCTGATCGAACTGATGATTGCCGTCCTCGTGATTGCGGTCCTGATGGGGATCGCCTATCCGAGCTATCAGAACCACGTCATCAAGACGCGACGTGCGGCGGCCACTGCCTGCATGCTTGAAGCGGCGCAGTTCATGGAGCGGTTCTATACCACCAACCTGAGGTACGACACGGACGCGGGCGGCACTGCGGTAGCGCTGCCGGCAATGCAATGTGCTTCCGACATTGCGATCCACTACACAATCCAACTGGCCGCAGGCACCACCGCCACCTCGTACGCCATCGAGGGGGTGCCAGAGGGGCAGCAAGCCAGCAAGGACACCCATTGCGGGACGCTGTCGATCAACCAGGCCGGCACCAAGTCGGTGAGCACCAGCGGGACATCGGTCGGGGAGTGCTGGTAGCTTCCCTCGTCGACACAACAAAAAAAGGCCTGCAGCGATGCAGGCCTTTTTCCTTGGAATCTGGCGCCCGAAGTTGGACTCGAACCAACGACCCCCTGATTAACAGTCAAGTGCTCTAACCAGCTGAGCTATTCGGGCGGGGATGCGCATTGTAAGCGTTGCAGGGCAGGGGTCAAGCCTTGGCGCGCTCAAGGCATGAAAGGACATTCCAGGGGGCCGTCGGTCCGCTCTGTCCGTGACCGTCCGGCGACGTTCACCACCACCTTGCCCAGCAGCAGGGCCTTGTCCTCCCGGCACAGGCGAATGCTCACATTGCTGCCGTGTGACCAGCCGTCGGGTGCGAACCGCAACAGGGTACGGCCTCCCGTACTGCGCAGGGCCAATCCGGGACCAACCCGCTCCACATGATGGAGTACCGCCGCGACCGATACCGGTTGGCCATTGCGCTGAGGATCGCTGAACACGATCCAGCCGTCATCCCACACGACATCGTCGCTACAGCGCTGGCCGTCACGGCTTGGACATACACTGACCGGCTGGCCGCGCCGGACCGCGCCCATCCGGGCGACTGCCAGCGAGACGGTCAACTGGTGATAGACGGCCGTAGCATTGAGCTCCCGGTACAGGCTGGAAAGCGACGGGGCCGCCAGCACGAGCGTTGTCCCCAGAACCACCAGCGTCACCATCAACTCGATCAAGGTGAACCCACGGGCTTCCTGCCTCATTGCACCGACTCCATTCGGGAAGCCGCCAGCGTCACCCACGGACGCATGAACGGCCATCGGCGCACGACCACCCGCAGGGTAGGGAAACCCCGCGCCCGCCCCCATCCCGTGTCGTCCTACACTGGGGGTTTCGCGGCCCGACGCTCCGACACGATGAACGACGACAGCCACATCCCAGCACCGCCAACCGAAGGCAGGTTCCAACTGGTCTCGCCGTACTCCCCGGCGGGCGACCAGCCGCAGGCGATCGCCCAACTGGTCGAAGGCTTCGAGAGCGGCCTCGCGCACCAGACCTTGCTCGGCGTCACCGGCTCCGGCAAGACCTACACCATCGCCAACGTGATCCAGGCGGTGCAGAAGCCGACCCTGGTGATGGCGCCCAACAAGACCCTGGCGGCGCAGCTGTACGGCGAGTTCAAGTCGTTCTTCCCGCACAACGCGGTCGAGTACTTCGTCAGCTACTACGACTACTACCAGCCCGAGGCCTACGTGGCGGCGTCGGACACGTTCATCGAGAAGGACAGCTCGGTCAACGAGCACATCGAGCAGATGCGGCTGTCGGCGACCAAGGCGCTGCTGGAGCGGCGCGACGCGATCATTGTCTGCACGGTGTCGGCGATTTATGGCTTGGGCGACCCCAACGAATACTTCCGGATGGTCCTGCACATGGTCCGCGGCGAGCGGATCGACCAGCGCGAGCTGATCCGCCGGCTGACCGAGATGCAGTACACCCGCAACGACACCGAGCTGCGCCGCGGCACCTACCGCGTGCGTGGCGAGGTGATCGACGTGCACCCGGCCGAGTCGGAGATGGAGGCGGTGCGGATCGAGCTGTTCGACGGCGAGATCGAGAACGTCACCGCGTTCGACCCGCTGACCGGCGAGACCCTGCGCAAGCTGCCGCGCTACACCATCTACCCGAAGTCGCACTACGTCACCACGCGTCGCACCGTGCTCGACGCGGTCAAGGAGATCAAGGAGGAGCTGCGGGTCCGGCTGGAGCAGCTGTACGCGCAGAACAAGCTGGTCGAGGCGCAGCGGCTGGCCCAGCGCACCCAGTTCGACCTGGAGATGCTGGCCGAGGTCGGCTACTGCAACGGGGTCGAGAACTACAGCCGCCACCTGACCGGCCACATGCCCGGCGAGCCGCCGCCGTGCCTGTTCGACTACCTGCCGCCGGACGCGCTGCTGGTGCTCGACGAGTCGCACGTGACCGTCCCGCAGATCGGCGCGATGTACAAGGGCGACCGCTCGCGCAAGGAGACCCTGGTCGAGTTCGGTTTCCGGCTGCCGTCGGCGCTGGACAACCGCCCGCTGAAGTTCGAGGAATGGGAGCTGCGCTCGCCGCGCTCGATCTTCGTCTCCGCCACCCCGCGCGACTACGAGATGCAGAAGTCCGAAGGGCAGGTCACCGAGCTGGTGGTGCGCCCGACCGGCTTGATCGACCCGGAGGTCGAGATCCGCCCGGTCGGTACCCAGGTCGACGATGTGCTCGGCGAGATCAACGCGCGGGTCGCGCTCGGCGACCGCGTGCTGATCACCACCCTGACCAAGCGCATGGCCGAGAACCTGACCGAGTACCTCGGCGAGCACAACGTCCGCGTGCGTTACCTGCACTCGGATATCGACACCGTGGAGCGTGTCGAGATCATCCGCGACCTGCGGCTGGGCAAGTTCGACGTGCTGGTCGGCATCAACCTGCTGCGCGAGGGGCTGGACATGCCGGAGGTGTCGCTGGTGGCGATCCTCGACGCCGACAAGGAGGGCTTCCTGCGCTCGACCGGCTCGCTGATCCAGACCATCGGCCGCGCCGCTCGCAACGTCCGCGGCAAGGCGATCCTGTACGCCGACAAGGTCACCAGGTCGATGCAGGCGGCGATCGAGGAGACCGATCGTCGCCGCGAGAAGCAGCTCGAATACAACGCCGAGCACGGCATCACCCCGCAGTCGGTGGTGCGCGAGGTGGTCGACATCATGGAAGGCGCGCGGGTCGACCCGGACGCGCTCAAGGGCCGCAACCGCGCCCGCCAGGTCGCCGAGGAGGCCGCGGAGTACGCCGCGCTCAGCCCCGGCCAGCTGGCGGCCCGGATCAGGAAGCTGGAGCAGAAGATGTACCAGCACGCCCGCGACCTGGAGTTCGAGCAGGCCGCCGCCGCCCGCGACGAGCTGCACAAGCTGAAAGAACTCGGATTCGGCGCCTGACCTATTGCCCGGCGCCGCGGCCCGGGATAAACTGCGCGCCCTCTCGCCGGGTTGTTGCAGGCGAAGGGCGGTTAGCTCAGCGGTAGAGCACTACCTTGACATGGTAGGGGTCACAGGTTCGAACCCTGTACCGCCCACCAAATGTTGCGAAAACGGCCGGGTATCCCCCGGCCGTTTTTGCTTTGTGGACCCGGCGTGGTGATCCCGCACGGCCACCGGATTGCCGCCACGCCCGCGCCGCCGTTGACTTGCGCCGGGTTGTCCCCAACTATTGCAGGGTCGGTCGGCATCCAGCCGGCCCGTTTTCGAGGGTGGCCCGCGCCAACGCGCCGGCCGAGCGTGCGACATGGACACTACCACCGCCCATCGTTGAGCCCGGGGCTTCCGCATTGCGCAGGCGCCCTCGTGGCGCTTTTTGTTTGCGACAGATCTTCTGCCGCCTCTCGAAAAACCGGTTCCGTTGTAGGAGCGACGCAAGTCGCGATATCCACTACCTGACGACTGCCGGCGCGTTCGCGACTTACGTCGCTCCTACAAGAGCCTTCCAGACCCCTTCATGATCGCGATTACCCTTCCCGACGGCTCCCGCCGCGAATTCGACAACCCGGTCTCCGTCGCCGACGTCGCCACCTCGATCGGCCCCGGCCTGGCCAAGGCCGCGCTGGCCGGCAAGGTCGACGGCAAGCTGGTCGACACCGGCTTCCGGATCGACCACGACGCCGCGCTCGAGATCGTCACCGACAAGCACCCCGACGCGCTGGAAATCCTGCGCCACTCGACCGCCCACCTGCTGGCCCAGGCCGTGCAGCGCCTGTTCCCGGGCGCGCAGGTCACCATCGGCCCGGTGATCGACAACGGCTTCTATTACGACTTCGCCTACGAGCGTCCGTTCACGCCCGAGGACCTGCCGGCGATCGAGGCGGAGATGCTCAAGATCGTCAAGGAAGCCCAGCCGGTCAGCCGCAGCGTCAAGTCGCGCGACGAGGCGGTTTCCTTCTTCAAGGGAATCGGCGAGCACTACAAGGCCGAGATCATCGAATCGATCCCGGCCAGCGAGGACCTCTCGCTCTACAGCCAGGGCGAGTTCACCGACCTGTGCCGTGGCCCGCACGTCCCCGGTACCGACAAGCTGCGCAGCTTCAAGCTGATGAAGGTCGCCGGCGCGTACTGGCGTGGCGACCACAACAACCAGATGCTCAGCCGCATCTACGGCACCGCCTGGCTCAACGACAAGGAGCTCAAGGCCTACCTGCACCAACTGGAGGAGGCCGAGAAGCGCGACCACCGCAAGATCGCAAAACAGCAGGACCTGTTCCACCTGCAGGAAGAGGCCCCGGGTCTGATCTTCTGGCACCCGAAGGGCTGGTCGATCTGGCAGGTTGTCGAGCAGTACATGCGCAAGGTCTACCGTGACTCCGGCTACGCCGAGGTCCGCTGCCCGCAGATCCTCGACGTGTCGCTGTGGCAGAAGTCCGGCCACTGGGACAACTACCAGGAAAACATGTTCTTCACCGAGTCGGAGAAGCGCACCTACGCGCTCAAGCCGATGAACTGCCCGGGCCACGTGCAGGTGTTCAACCACGGCCTGCACAGCTACCGCGACCTGCCCATCCGCTACGGCGAGTTCGGCGCCTGCCACCGCAACGAGCCCTCCGGCGCGCTGCACGGCATCCTGCGCGTGCGCGGCTTCACCCAGGACGACGGCCACGTGTTCTGCACCGAGGAGCAGGTCGAGTCCGAGGTCACCGCGTTCCACGCCCAGGCGATGGCGGTCTACGCCGCGTTCGGCTTCAGCGACGTGCAGGTCAAGCTGGCCCTGCGCCCGGAGCCGCGTCTCGGCGACGACGCCACCTGGGACAAGGCCGAGGACGCCCTGCGTTCGGCCCTGCGAGCGGCGGGAGTGGAGTGGGAAGAGCTGCCCGGCGAGGGCGCCTTCTACGGCCCCAAGATCGAATACCACCTGCGCGACGCGATCGGCCGCACCTGGCAGCTGGGCACCATGCAGGTCGATTTCATGATGCCGGCCCGCCTCGGCGCCGAATACATCGACGAGGCCAGCCAGCGCCGTCACCCGGTCATGCTGCATCGCGCCATCGTCGGCTCGATGGAGCGCTTCATCGGCATCCTGATCGAGCACCACGAGGGCCGGTTCCCGGCCTGGCTGGCACCGGTGCAGGCGGTGGTGATGAACATCACCGACGCCCAGGGCGATTTTGCCGACGAGGTGCGCAGATCCCTTGCGGATCAAGGCTTCCGGGTCGAAAGCGATTTGCGCAACGAGAAAATCGGCCGTAAGATCCGCGAGCACACGCTGCAGCGCGTGCCGTACCTGCTGGTGGTCGGAGACCGCGAGAAGGAAACCGGCACCATTGCGGTGCGTACCCGCGGAGGGGAGGATTTGGGGTCGATGACCGTCGCCGAATTCGCCGCGCGTTTACGTGAAGCAGACGCAAACCAGGGCAACCTGGCCTGACCGACCCGGCCGCGAGGCGGCCGGTACAACCCCATGGGTACGCCCATACCGGAGATCGCAACATCAGCACCCCCGACAAGCCGAATCGCAAGAACCAGGAAATCCGAGTCCCCCGCGTCCGCGTCATTGGCGCCGACGGCGAGATGGTCGGCGTACTCTCGCGCGACGAGGCGCTCGAACTGGCAATGGACAGTGGCTTGGACCTGGTCGAGATCCAGCCGCACGGCGATCCGCCGGTTTGCCGCATCATGGATTTCGGCAAGTACAAGTTCGACCTGCAGAAGAAGGCCAACGCAGCCAAGAAGAAGCAGAACAAGATCGAGATCAAGGAGATCAAGTTCCGCCCCGTCACCGATGAAGGCGACTACCAGATCAAGCTGCGCAAGATGCGCGAGTTCCTGGAAGAGGGCGACAAGCTCAAGGTCAACATCCGCTTCCGTGGCCGCGAGATGAGCCACCAGGAGCTCGGCCGGCAAATGGCTGCGCGGATCGAGGCCGATCTGGGCGAGGACATCGTGATCGAGTCGCGCCCGCGCCTTGAAGGCCGGCAGATGGTGATGATGATCGCGCCGAAGAAGAAGACCTGATCCGGCCGGCTTCGATCCGACCCGCAAAAAGGCGCCGAACGGCGCCTTTCTTGTTGCCGTGTTGGATGGCCCGCCAACCGGGAGCCCGCCTTTTGTAGGAGCGACGTAAGTCGCGATCTCACGGCGAATCCGGATATCAGTGAAATCGCGACTTACGTCGCTCCTACACCCTGGCGAGCTCTGTCGCACGGCTGATTTGCAAGCCATCACCTCAACCCCCATAATGGCCGGCCCGGTTCGCCGGGATGTTGCACGCACCACCCAGGACACGTCGCTGCATTTCGAAGGTTTCCTTCGCGATCAACGACTTACAACCGGACCGGGCAGGACGGAAAGAGTGGCCATGCCACCGCCCAGGCCAGTTACAAGAACCCGAAAGGACATCCGCAATGCCCAAGATCAAGACCCACCGTGGAGCGGCGAAGCGTTTTCGCAAGACCGCTTCCGGCAAGTTCAAGTGCGGCCACGCCAACCGTAGCCACATCCTCACCAAGAAGTCGACCAAGCGGAAGCGCAACCTGAGGCAGACGAACCACGTCCGCGCCGAAGATGCCGGCCGTATCGCCCGCATGCTGCCGTACGCCTGAGGAGGACTGAGAAATGGCACGAGTCAAACGTGGTGTACAGGCGCGTCGGCGCCACAAGAAAATCCTGAAGCAGGCCAAGGGCTACTACCACGCCCGCCGCAAGGTCTTCCGCGTCGCCAAGCAGGCGGTGACGAAGGCCCTGCAGTACGCCTACATCGGCCGCAAGCAGAAGAAGCGCAATTTCCGTTCGCTGTGGATCACCCGCATCAACGCGGCCGCCCGCGCCAACGGCATGAGCTACAGCCGCTTCATGAACGGCCTGATGAAGGCCGGCATCACCCTCGACCGCAAGGTGCTGGCGGACATCGCCGTGCACGACGCGGCGGGTTTTGCCGCGCTGACCGAGAAGGCCAAGGGCGCGCTCGCAGCGTAAGGTGTCGCATCGTCCGCGCGGTTCGCCGCGCGACGGTCAGGCAACGAAGTACACGCATGGGGAAGGGCGCAAGTCCTTCCCCATGTTTCGTTTTGGGGAGTGAGTTTGTCCCGGGACTTCCTCTGGCTTGTAGGAGCGACGTAAGTCGCGACCCGCCGAACCCGTGGGACGATGTACAGGTCGCGACTCACGTCGCTCCTACATTGGGGCCGCTGGTGATTTTCAGGATTGCGCATGAGTGACATCGAAGCACTGACCGGCCGGGCACTGGCCGACATCGCCGCCGCCGGGTCGCCCGAGGCGATCGAGGCATTGCGGGTGGCCCTGCTCGGCAAGTCCGGCAGCGTGACCGCCCAGCTCAAGCAGCTCGGTACCTTGCCGGGCGACCAGCGCAAGGCCGCCGGCGAGGCGATCAACAAGGCGCGCGACGCCCTGTCGACCGCGCTGGCCGAGCGCAAGGCCGCGCTGGATGCCGCCGCGCTGGATGCCCGCCTGGCCTCGGAAACCATCGACGTCACCCTGCCGGGCATCGACGGCGCCCGTGGCGGCCTGCACCCGGTCAGCCGCACCCTCGAACGCATCGCCGACATCTTCGGCCGGCTCGGTTTCGAGCTCGCCGACGGCCCCGAGATCGAGGACGACTGGCACAACTTCGAGGCGCTGAACTTCCCGCCGCACCATCCCGCGCGGGCGATGCACGACACCTTCTACTTCGACGACGGCCGCCTGCTGCGCACCCACACCTCGGGCGTGCAGGTGCGCTACATGAAGGACCTGCTCGCCGCCGGCGGCCAGCCGCCGCTGCGCATGATCGCCGCGGGCAAGGTCTACCGCAGCGACAGCGACCAGACCCACACCCCGATGTTCCACCAGGTCGAAGGCCTGCTGGTCGACGAGCACGCCAGCTTCGCCGACCTCAAGGGCACCCTGGCCGAGTTCGTGCGCGCGTTCTTCGAGCGCGACTTCGAGATGCGTTTCCGCCCGAGCTACTTCCCCTTCACCGAACCCTCGGCAGAGGTCGACATCGCCTGGCAGCAGCCCGACGGCAGCACCCGCTGGCTGGAAGTGCTCGGCTGCGGCATGGTCCATCCGAACGTGCTGCGCAACGTCGGCATCGATCCGGAGAAGTACACCGGCTACGCGTTCGGCCTCGGCGTCGAGCGCTTCGCGATGCTCCGCTACGGGGTCGACGACCTGCGCAGCTTCTTCGACAACGACGTGCGCTTCCTGCGCCAGTTCGCGTAACCGGGGGCGACCATGAAATTCTCCGAAAGCTGGCTGCGCCAGCACGTACCGACCCAGGCGACCCGCGACGAACTGGTGGCGACGCTGACCGCGATCGGCCTCGAGGTCGAGGAGGTCACCGCGCTGGGCGAGTCGCTCGACGGCGTGGTGGTCGCGCAGATCCTCAGCGCCGAAAAGCACCCCGAGGCCGACCGCCTGCAGGTCTGCCAGGTCGACGCCGGCAATGGCGAGACCGTGCAGATCGTCTGCGGCGCCCCCAACGCGCGCGCTGGCCTGAAGGCGCCGCTGGCCAAGGTCGGCGCGGTGTTGCCGGGCGGGATGCAGATCAAGCCGGCGAAGCTGCGCGGCGTGGAGTCGTTCGGCATGCTGTGCTCGGCGAAGGAGTTGGAGACCGACAACGATGCCTCCGGCCTGCTGGAACTGCCCGAGTCCGCCGTCGCCGGCCAGCCAGTCGGCGAACTGCTCGACCTGCCCGACGCCAGCATCGAGATCAAGCTGACCCCCAACCGCGCCGACTGCTTCGGGGTGCGTGGCATCGCCTTCGACGTCGCCGCCGCTTCCGGTGGTGCGGTTGCGCCGCTGGCGATCGATCCGGTTGCCGCCGCCAGCGACGCCCGGCTCGAAATCGAGCTGCACGCCGGTGCCGACGCGCCACGCTACTGCGGCCGCGTGATCGAGGGCGTGGATGCCGCTGCGCAGACTCCGCTGTGGATGGCCGAACGCCTGCGCCGCAGCGGCGTGCGCCCGGTGTCGCTGCTGGTCGACGTGACCCAGTACGTGATGCTGGAGCTGGGCCAGCCGATGCATGCCTTCGACCGCGACCTGCTGACCGGTCCGGTCGGCGTGCGCCGCGCCCGCGCCGGTGAATCGCTGAAGCTGCTCGATGGCCGCGACGCCAAGGTCGACGAGCAGTTCCTGCTGGTCACCGACGCCGACCGTCCGGTCGCGCTGGCCGGTGTCATGGGCGGCTTCGACAGCCGCGTCACCGACGCCAGCCGCAACGTGTTCCTGGAGTCGGCCCACTTCGCGCCCAACGCGATCATCGGCCGCAGCCGCAAGCTCGGCCTGCACACCGACGCCGCGCACCGCTTCGAGCGCGGCGTCGACCCCGCGCTGCCACGCACCGCGATCGAGTACGCGACCCGGCTGGTCCTCGACATCGCCGGCGGCACGCCCGGCCCGGTGGTCGAAGCGGCGTTGCCCGAACACATGCCGCAGCCGCAGCCGATCGCCCTGCGCCGCGCCCGCGTCGCGCGAGTGCTCGGCCTGGAAATCGCCGATGCCGAGATCGAGCGCATCCTCACCGCGCTCGGCCTGACGGTGGAAGCCGATGCCGACGGCTGGCAGGTCACCGCCCCGAGCCGCCGCTTCGACATCGCGATCGAAGAGGATCTGATCGAGGAGATCGCCCGCATCCACGGCTACGACGCGATCCCGACCACGCTGCCGGCCGGCGCCTCGCGGCTGGTGGCGCCCAGCGAGGAGACCGTCGAGGACGCCGGCGTACGCCGCCAGCTCGCCGCCCGCGACTACCTGGAAGCGATCAACTACGCCTTCGTCGATGCCGACCTGCTCGCCACGTGGAGCCTGACCGACGGCGCGGTGCCGCTGGCCAATCCGCTCAGCGCCGAACTGGGCGTGATGCGCACGTCGCTGCTGCCGGGCCTGGTCGCCGCGCTCGGCCGCAACGCCGCGCGCCAGCAGTCGCGGGTGCGGTTGTTCGAGCTGGGCAACGTGTTCACCGCGGTCGCCAACGCCGCGCCGCTGCACACCCGTCGCATCGCCGCGGTCGCCTGCGGCGATGCCGTGGCCGAGCAGTGGGGCATCGCCGAACGCAAGGTCGGCTTCCACGACCTCAAGGGCGACCTCGACAGCCTCGCCGCGCTGTCCGGCGCGCGCCTCGACTACCGGCCCTCGCAGCCGGCGTGGGCGCACCCGGGGCGCTCGGCCGATGTCTGGCGGCTCGACGATGGCGGCAAGGACACCCGCCTCGGCTGGATCGGCCAACTGCATCCGCGCCTGCAGCATGCGCTGGAGATCGACGTCGACGTGGTCGCGTTCGAACTCGACCTCGCGCCGCTGCTGGCGCGTCCGCTGCCAAAGGCCGGCGGTCAGTCGAAATACCCGTCGGTCCGTCGCGACCTGGCGTTCGTGGTCGCCGAATCGGTCAGCTGGGCCGCGCTGTCCGCCAGCGTCCGCAAGGCGGCCGGCCCGGTGCTGCGCGACCTCGTGCTGTTCGACGTGTACCAGGGCAAGGGCGTTGAATCAGGATGCAAGAGTCTCGCTATGGGCTTGATTTTGCAGGAACAATCACGCACGCTGACTGACGGTGAAGTGGACGCGGCGATTGCCGCCGTGACCACGACGCTGCAACACGAGCACGATGCCGCGATCCGCGGCTGAAGGAAGCAGGCGATGGCACTGACCAAGGCGGAGATGGCCGAGCGACTCTTTGACGAGGTCGGCCTCAACAAGCGCGAGGCGAAGGAATTCGTCGACGCATTCTTCGACTCCCTGCGCCAGGCGCTGGAAGGCGGACGCCAGGTCAAGCTGTCGGGCTTCGGCAATTTCGACCTGCGCCGCAAGAACCAGCGTCCCGGCCGCAACCCCAAGACCGGCGAGGAAATTCCGATCTCGGCACGCACCGTGGTGACCTTCCGCCCCGGCCAGAAGCTGAAGGAGCGGGTGGAAGCCTATTCCGGCGCACCGGCAGGAGCGTCGCATGCTTGATCCCGGCAGCAACCGCGAACTTCCGCCGATCCCGGCCAAGCGCTACTTCACCATCGGCGAGGTCAGCGAGCTGTGCGACGTCAAGCCGCACGTGCTGCGCTACTGGGAAACCGAGTTTCCCACGCTCAACCCGGTCAAGCGCCGTGGCAACCGCCGCTACTACCAGCGCCACGAGGTGCTGATGGTGCGGCAGATCCGAGGCCTGCTGTACGAGCAGGGCTACACCATCGGTGGCGCCCGCCTGCGGCTGGAAGGCGAGGCCGGCAAGGACGAGTCCGCGCTGAGCTCGCAGATCATCAAGCAGGTGCGGATGGAGTTGGAAGAAGTCCTGCAACTGCTGCGCCGCTGATTCTTCCAAGCGGGCAAAACCGCTATACTTGCCGCCCGCTTCCAAGCAGGCGGAAATCGCATCAAATCGGGGCGTAGCGCAGCCTGGTAGCGCACCTGTCTGGGGGACAGGTGGTCGTCGGTTCAAATCCGGCCGTCCCGACCAATTCGAAATCGTCCGACGCCCGGCCCTGCCGGGCGTTTGCCGTTCGGGGAACTTGTATCCGGGCAGCGCGGTCGGACCTCGCGCATGGACGCGGCGGCATCACCAGTCGCGGGCCAGGCGCTTCTTCCCCGATCCGAAATGGAGTTCATGCGATGCACGCAGCCTTGTTGATGGGCCTTGTTGCGCTGGCGGGCGCCCCGTCGCCGGCCGCCACCGCCGTGGCGGCCCTCGCCACGCCACCAGCCCTGCCATCGGGCGACGTCGACGAATCCGGTCGCGGCGCCATCCGCGATCTCGACACCGTCATGGTCACCGGCGTGCAGCCGGGACCGGGGATGTGGAAGGTGTCGCGCGGCGACCACGAAATGTGGGTACTCGGGGTGGTGTCGCCGTTGCCCGATGCGATGACCTGGCAATCGGCCGAGGTGGAGGCGGTGGTGGCCCGGGCCGGGCAGATACTGCAGTCGCCGATGTGGGTGGTCGATTCCGACGTCGGCATCTTCAAGGGCCTGAGCCTGCTGCCGGCGGCGCTGCGTGCGCGTCGAAACCCCGACGGTGCCGAGCTTGAGGACGTGCTGCCACCGGCGTTGCACGCACGCTGGCAGGTGCAGAAAGACAAGTACCTGGGCTGGGAGTTTGGAATCGAGCGCTGGCGGCCGATGTTTGCCGCGGAAAAGCTGGAGCGCAAGGCCATGGAGCGGCTGGGCCTGGACAGCAACGTGGTGGCTCCGGTGATCAACGCCGCGGCCGCGCGGGCGGGGCTGAAGCCGACGCCGATCCAGGTCAGGACATCCATCGATGCCCCGCGTGAATTGCTGAAGGAGTTCAACCGCGCATCGCTCGACGACACCGCATGCCTGGAGCGCACCGTGGCGGTGCTCGAACACGAACTGCCGAAGCTGGCCGCACGCGCCAATGCCTGGGCGATCGGTGACCTGGAAACCTTGAGGCGGCTGCCTTACGACAGCCTGGAATGGAGCTGCCTGGAGTCGGTGCTGCAGAGCGATATCGGGCGCCGGCTCGGTTACGATGACCTGCCGATGCAGATCGAGCGTGCGTGGCTGGAGGCCGCCGAGAAGGCGCTGGCGGAACACGCGGTCACGCTCGCGCTGCTGCCGATGGAGCAGGTACTCGCGGCGGACGGCTACCTGGCCAAGCTGCAGGGCCAGGGGTATGTGGTGCACGGACCGGAGGCGCCGCAGGCTTCGGACGCGGCTCCGGTAACGGGAACGGAGTGACTGGCGATCGTCCTGCCCGGATTTTCGAACGTCACGGGTCCAGCGGTCGCCTCATGCGACCGCCTGCCTCGCCGGCATTTCTGCGAGCTCGACCGGCGACTGCTCCAGCCGCGTGCGCAGGCGCCCGGCCAGGCGAAGCCCAAGCGCCACGATCGTGAATGTCGGGAACGCCCAGCCGCCAGCGGGGAACACCGAGCTGCCGGCCACGTGCAGGTTGTCGACACCGTGCACCTTGCAGTCGCGGTCGACGACGCCACTGGCGGGGTCGTCGGACATGCGCGTGGTGCCCATGTGGTGCGAGGTGCCGAAGACCTCCGGAACCGGGTTGTCATCCGCACGCAACCAAGGCTCCAGTTCGAACCGGCCGTTGCATACGCGCGCCAGTTCGTCCCCGAACAGGCGGGCGGCGACCCGGTAGGTATGCATGTCCAGCGCATTCAGGCGCCAGTCCACGCAGACCCTGCGCAGGCCGAGCGCATCCGTCTCGCGGCCCAGGGTGATGCGACTCGCGGGGTTGGGGGCCTGCTCGAAGTAGCCGACCACGTCGACGCGTTCGGTCTTCACCGTGGGCTTGCCGGCCAGCTTGCGTCCGACGGCCCAGGCCAGGTCGCCGACACCCAGGCCCAGGTCCAGCGCGAGCCTGGCGGTGCTCTCGGTGGGCGGTACGACCTCGCGGACGTACTGGGGCTCGCCGTTGTGGCGGATGCACAGCCGTTCCTTCAATGACAGTTCCCAGTCCCGCGACCGGGCGCGGTGGGCCGCCTTGAGTCCGCGCAGGGCCTGGATGCCTTTCGGCACCGCCCCCTCCACCGCGAAGGGACGAAGGCGTCCGTTGAGGATCCGGTGGTCCTCCTGCGCCTTCTCCGACAGGCAGATCTCCGGGTGCGAAGGCAGCGGACGCTTCGCGAGGTTGCGGTCGTAGGGGCGTGTAAGCGTCTCGGGACTGCCGGTGACGATGGTGCCCAGCTTCCCGCTGGGGTGGTCCATGAAGTAGCGCCCCACCAGGTCGCGGTCATTGCCGAGGCCGTGCGGTACCACCGAGTCGGACAGCAGCAGCAGCCGCGCGTTCTCGATGCCGCCCGCCGCCAGCACGTAGTGCCGCGCCCGGGCGCGGCCGCGTTTTCCATCCAGTGTCGCGATCCGCGCCTCCTCGACGGCGGTGCCGCCGGGGGCGGCCTGCAGTCCGGTCAGGTTGGCATGCAGCAGGATCCGCACGTTCGGCGCCTGTTCGAATTCCGATTGGTACGCGCTGCCGAAGTGGACCGGGCTTGCCGCGAATATCCGGGTCACCAGCTTGCGCTCGTCGAAGTCGAGCGGGGCCAGCTCGGGCGGGGTCAGGAACGAGCCCTTGGCGAACTCGTGGGACTCGATCCCGCAAAACGCCCGCGCCTGCCGGTAGTCGGCCTCCAGCTCGGGATAGGTTACCGGCCAGCCGCTGTGGGGGACCCAGTTGCGCCGGTCCAGCGCGGTTCCCAGCGGGATGCAGCCGCGACCCCAGAGATTGCAGGTGCCACCGAACGCGCGCATCCGCGAGGCGGCCGGGTCGAATGGCGGGTTACCGATCGAGGAGCCTTCGTAAAGCGCCTGGTACCTCTCTTCGGCTTCCATGCCGCCGCCCGCGACGATGCAGACGGTGACCGCCGTGCCGATGAAGGGGCGCGCGACGGACAGGCCCGCGACCCCGGCGCCGATGATGCAGATGTCCGCGTCAATATCCGCCGGGCACGCACCGTCTCCATAATTGATGATCAAGAAATGTTCCCCTTTCCGGGATAGCCGCGCCGGCCACAGTGCAGACGCGGGGCTATCGGAAAGGAACGCGACGAGGCCGGCGTGCCGGCCAGAAACGGGGGGAGGTGCCCCGGCGGTCCGGGCCGGCGCTTCCGCCGGAACGACGACGCGAGGCGGAGTTCAGGCGGTGCCGGCCGCCGGCTTGATGGCCAGTTTCGGCCAGCGTGCGAGCACGGACCGGCGGATGCCCCCGGCGTCGAGTCCGGCCTCGGACAGCAACTGCTCGCGGCTGGCGTGGTGCTGGAACGCATCGGGCAGGCCGAGGTGCAGCATCGGGACGGCGATGCCCTCGGCGGCCAGCAGTTCGGCGACACCGGATCCGGCGCCGCCGGCGACCACGTTGTCCTCGAGGGTGACCAGGCCTTCGTGGGTGTTCGCCAGTTCGAGCACCAGCGCCCGGTCGAGCGGCTTGACAAAGCGCATGTTGACCACGGTCAGGCCGAGCGCCGCGCCGACTTCCGCGGCCATCGGCACCAGTGCGCCGAACGCGAGTAACGCCACGCGCGTGCCGCGCTGGCGCACCTCGGCCTTGCCGATCGGCAGCGTTTCAAGTGTCGACTGCACCGCCACCCCGGGGCCGGTGCCGCGCGGGTAGCGCACCGCTGCGGGGCCTTCGTGGTGGAAGCCGGTCGACAGCATCTTCCGGCACTCCTCCTCGTCGGCCGGCGCCATCACCACCATGTTCGGCACGCAGCGCAGGTAGCTGAGGTCGAGGTTGCCGGCATGGGTCGCGCCGTCGGGGCCGACCACGCCGCCGCGGTCGATCGCGAACAGCACGTCCAGGTCCTGCACGGCGACGTCGTGGACCAGCTGGTCGTAGCCGCGCTGCAGGAACGTCGAGTAGATCGCGACCACCGGCTTGGCGCCCTCGCAGGCCATGCCGGCGGCGAGCGTCACCGCGTGCTGCTCGGCGATGGCGACGTCGAAGTAGCGGTCCGGGTACTCCTTGCTGAAGCGCACCAGCCCGGAACCCTCGCGCATCGCCGGGGTGATGCCCAGCAGCTTCGGGTCGGCCGCGGCCATGTCGCACAGCCAGTCGCCGAACACGTCGGTATAGGTCGGCTTCTTCGCGCCCGGCTTGCTGACCATGCCCTGCGACGGGTCGAACGGACTGACCGCGTGGTAGCCGATCTGGTCGCCCTCGGCGAGCTCGTAGCCCTTGCCCTTGGTGGTGACGATGTGCAGGAGTTGCGGCCCCTTGAGGCCCTTGAGCGTCTTCAGCGCACCGAGCAGGGCGGGCAGGTCGTGCCCGTCGATCGGGCCGGTGTAATGGAAGCCGAGTTCCTCGAAGAAGGTGGACGGCACGAACATGCCTTTCCACTGTTCTTCCCAGCGTTTGACGAAGCGCGCGGGAGCACCGTGCTTGTCGCCGAGCAGCTTCTTGCCGCCTTCGCGGATGGCGTTGAGCGTGCGGCTGCCCGACAGCCGGCCGAGCATCCGGGTCACGCCGCCGACGTTCTCGGAGATCGACATCTGGTTGTCGTTGAGGATCACCAGCAGGTTCGGCTCGACGCCGTCGGGGTCGTCGCCCATGCCGCCGCCGTGGGCCAGCGCCTCGAACGCCATGCCGCCGGTGATCGCGCCATCGCCGATCACCGCCACCACCTTGCGCTCGTCGCCCGCGCGCTGCAGCGCGATCGCCATGCCCAGCGCGGCCGAGATGCTGGTCGAGCTGTGGCCGACGCCGAAGGTGTCGTACTCGGATTCCTCGCGCTTGGGGAACGGCGCGACGCCGTCCTTCTGCTTGACCGTGTGGATCGCGTCGCGGCGACCGGTCAGGATCTTGTGCGGGTAGGTCTGGTGGCCGACATCCCAGACCAGGCGGTCGACCGGGGTTTCATACAGCCAGTGCAGTGCGACGGTCAGCTCGATCACGCCGAGCCCGGCAGCGAAATGGCCACCCGACTGCGCGACCTGCTCGATCAGGTATCCGCGCAGTTCGGCGGCGATCGCGGGCAGTTCCTCTTCCGGGAACGCGCGCAGGTCGGCGGGGACGGCAATGCGGGAGAGGCGCGGATAGCGTTGCAGGTCGATCATCAATACGGCGTCGGACGGCAGTCGCCCATTGTCCCGCCGGTGTCGGGGCGGGGCAAGGCATGCGGTACGCGGGGCTTCAGCGTCCGCGCAGGCGCCCGAACAGCCCGCCGGATTTCGGCGTCTCGGCTTCGGGTTCCGGCAGGTGCTCGATATCGGCGAATCCGGTTGCCAGGCTGGCATTGACGAAGTCGGTGACGTCGGCCTCGGGCACGCCGCTGGCCTCCGCGATTTCGCCGAGCGTGGCCGGGCCCTTCATCATCGCGGTGGCGATGCGGAAGTGCTTCGGGTACTCGCGCTCGGTCTGCGGCCACTTCAGCATCTGGTAGCGCGCCTGCGGATCGAAGCCGGGCATCAGCTTGCCCTGGCCCGCGAGCAGTCCTCCGAACCAGACCAGCCGCGAAAGCGGTTGTGGCGCACCGAGCGCCGCGACCTCGGCGCTCCAGTCCTTGACCGGAACGAAGTCGCCGGCTTCCAGCGGGCTGCCGACATGGCCTGCCAGCGGCTTGAGCGCGGCCGGACCGTGGTACTGGCGCTGCGCGGTATCGAGCAGCAGTGCAACGCCGTCGCGCTCGAGCTTCAGCTGGCCCTGAACCCGGCCGGATGCCAGCCATTCGGCCAGCGTGCGCGGTTCCGGGTCGGGGATGCTGGCCGGCGCGGCGGCCTGCGGCGGCGTATGAGGCTGCATGCTCGGTGCGGCCGGCACCACCTGGGCGACGGCGGCGCTCGCGGGCTCGCGTGGGCGGGTGGTTTCCTCGGTCGAGGCGGGTGCGGCGTCGGCGGTTGCGCCGGCCTCGCCGTCGAGCGGCTGCGGTTGTTCCTCCGGCAACTGGTCCTGCGGTTCCGGCGCCGGGGTGAGGCCGGCGGGAGCGGACTGCGGGGCGATTTCGTTGAGTACCTGCAGCAGCGAATTGGCGTCGAACGGCTGGGCCAGGCGGAAATCGGCCTGGGTGCGTGGCGCCGACGTCAGGCCGATCACGGTCTTGCCGGCGGCATGCAGGCGCAGCCAACTCATCGGCCCGTACATGCTGTCCATGTCGACCGCGATGTACTCGCCCTGGGTTTCCGGAAGCAGTTGCCAGGTGCCACCGAGCCGCCGGTTGGCCTCGTCGAACGCCGTCTTCAGCGAGGTCTCCGTGGCCGGATCCATGCCTGTCAGGCCAAAAGTCAGTGACATCGTCGATTCCCCTGCTGCAGATTCCTGCCAGTTTCGGGGAGCCGACCACGGGCGTCAACGCGCGCACAGCGTCCAGACCCGGCGCGACACGGCATTCATTGATCCGGAATATGACGGTCGCGGTCAGTTCGGCGAGCGCGCGTGCTTCTTCGGCAACTGGTTCTTCAGGAACGCCATCTGGTCGGCCAGGATGTTGCGGTTGGACAGGATCAGGTGTTCGACCCAGCTCGGCCGGTAGGGCACCGCCAGCAGCGGCATGCCGGCCTGCTGGGGGGTGCGGTTGCCCTTGCGCGAGTTGCATTGGAAGCAGGCGGCAACGACGTTCTCCCACACATCGCGGCCGCCCCTGGATACCGGCAGCACGTGGTCGCGGGTCAGTTGCGGGCGATGGCATTCGCGGCCGCAGTAAAGGCACAGGTGGGCGTCGCGGGCGAACAGCGCGGTGTTGGTCAGGGCCGGGGTCGGGTCCAGCGCATGGCCGCGGGCGTGCCCGCGGGCGGCGACGATGGGGTGCAGCTGCAGCAGGCTGTGCTCGCCACTGATCCGGTTGATGCCGCCGTGCACGGTCAGGCAGGGATCGCCGAGCGTCCAGGCCACCGCGTCGCGGGCGTACAGGCAGGCGGCCTGTTGCCAGTTCATCCAGTCCAGCACGCGGCCGTGCGCGTCCAGCGACAGCAGGCGGACGGCGTTGAGTCGCTCGAGTCCGTGGCGCGGAGTGAAGGGGAGGCTCTCCGGACCGGGTCGGATCGAACCGACCGGGCTCCCGGAGTGGACCAAGCGCAATTTCGCTCTGGCGGTCTCCATTGGAAACCGAGCATATACCTCAATTGTTGCGATTTGGACCGTCTATTCGCCGAACTGTCCGGCATCCAGCGTCATCAGCGGCGCGGTCCCGCTTTCCATCGCGGCCGCGTGACCCAGCGTACGGGGCAGGATCCGGGCGAAATAGAACCGCGCGGTCTCGCGCTTGCCGGCCTTGAAACCCTCCGGCTGGCTCGAGGCCTCGCTGGCGGCCACGCTGCGCGCCCACCAGTAGGCGAGGGCGACGTAGCCCGAGTACATCAGGTAGTCGTAGGCGGCGGCGCCGACCTCGTCGGCATCGGCCACGGCGCGCTGGCCGACCTGCATGGTCAGGCGCTGCCACTCGCCGGCCTTGTCGCGCAACGGTGCGATGAATTCGGCGACCGCGGCGTTGCCGTCGTGCTCCTTGCAGAACGCCTCGACCATGCCGAGGAACACCTGCATGCCGGCGCCCTGCAACTGCATCACTTTGCGTCCGAGCAGGTCGAGCGCCTGGATGCCGGTGGTGCCTTCGTAAAGCGTGGTGATGCGCGCGTCGCGGGCGAGTTGCTCGATGCCGTGCTCGGCGATGTAGCCGTGGCCGCCGTAGCACTGCAGCGCGTGGTAGGTGCACTCCACGCCCCATTCGGTCAGGCAGGCCTTGACGATCGGGGTCATGAAGCCGAGCAGCGCGTCGGCCTGCTTGCGCTCGTCGGCATCGGGCGCGTTGTGGGCGATGTCGACCAGCAGTGCGGCGTGGTAGCCCATCAGCCGGCCGCCTTCGACCAGCGCCTTGCAGGTCAGCAGCATGCGGCGCACGTCGGGGTGGACGATGATCGGGTCGGCCGGTTTGTCGGGGAACTTCGCGCCCGACAGCGAGCGCATCTGCAGGCGCTCGCGCGAGTACGCCAGCGCGTTCTGCAGGGCGCGATCCGAGAGCCCGAGACCCTGCAGGCCGACCGCGAGGCGGGCGGTATTCATCATGGTGAACATCGCCATCAGGCCCTTGTTGGGCTGTCCGACGAGATAGCCTTGGGCGCCATCGAAGTTCAGCACGCAGGTGGCCGAGCCGTGGATGCCCATCTTGTGCTCGATGCTGCCGACGCGCACCGCATTGGCGTCGCCGACCGTTCCGTCGCGGGCGACCCGCATCTTGGGCACCACGAACAGCGAGATGCCCTTGCTGCCGGCCGGCGCATCCGGCAACCGCGCCAGCACCAGGTGGACGATGTTGTCGGTGAAGTCGTGGTCGCCGGCGGTGATGAAGATCTTGGTGCCGGTGATGTCATAGCTGCCGTCGTCGTTGGGGACGGCGCGGGTCTTCAGCAATCCGAGGTCGGTGCCGCAATGCGGTTCGGTCAGGCACATGGTGCCGGTCCAGCGGCCTTCGACCAGCGGCTTGAGGAACACCTCGCGCTGCCAGTCCTCGCCGTGGTGGATCAGCGCCTCGGTGGCGCCGTGCGACAGTAGCGGAAAGTTGCCCCAGGCCAGGTTGGCGGCGTCGATCATTTCCTTCAGCGGCACCCCGGCCGCGTGCGGCAAACCCTGGCCGCCGAACTCGGGCGCCGAGGTCAGGCCGGCCCAGCCACCGTCGACGTACTGCTCGTACGCCTGCTTGAAGCCGGGCGGGGTGGTGACCGCACCGGTGGCGGCGTCAAAGCTGCAGCCGATGCGGTCGCCGGTTTCGTTGAGCGGCGCCAGCACGGTTTCGGTGAAGCGCGCGCCTTCCTCCAGCACCGCGTCGAGTACGTCGCGTGTGGCATCGGTGAAGCCCATGCGCTGGAACCGAGCCTCGGCCCCGAGCACGTCGAACAGCACGAACCGCATGTCGCGCAACGGCGCCTTGTAACTGCTCATCGCATCACTCCAGGCAGGCCGGGGGCAGGGCTGAGCACGCTGTCGCGCTCCATCTCGAACTGGCGCTGGCGTTCCTCGTCGGGGGTCGCGGTGAGCGTGCCCTGCAATGAGTATTCGATGCTCTTTCCACCGGCAAGGGCCTGGGCGACGGCGAACTTCGCCGCGGCCGCTGGCGCCAGGGTCACCGTCACCACGTCGGCCGATTCCGGCCCGATCGTCAACGCCGGCGAGGCCAGCAACGCGCCCGCAGCGTGGTCCTCGACTTCGAGGTCGAGCCGCAATGAATCGAAGCGCATCGGGATGCTGCTGAAGTTCTCGATCCGCAGGTCGGCCGACCAGCTGCCATCGGCGCGGACGGTCAACTGCTGCAGGCGCGCGGAAGGTTCCGACACGCGACGCACCGGGCCGCTGGCACATGCCGCCAGCAACACGGCGCACGACGCCAGTCCCATCCAGATCTTCCAGTTAGCCCAGCGCCTGCGTTTCATTTCGGTTGCTCCCCGGTTCGTGGCTGCGTCAGCGAGGATACTACGGCGCATGGAGTGGCCTGTCGGGCTGGCGTCCATTGTTCGCCGTGCGGCCACGGGCCGTGTGCTAGAACCCGATGGGTCCCCGAACGGAGCGAACGGTCATGACGACGGAGCATCTCGCGGGCTGGTCCCGCCACTGGTCGTTGCGTGTACTCGGTGCGGTTGTCGCCGTGCTTGGACTGGTGCTGGCGGGAGGCGGTGGCTGGCTCATCGCACTCGGGGGTTCGTGGTACTACCTGCCGGCCGGGCTCGGGTTGCTGGTGTCCGGAGTCCAGCTGATGCGCGGGCGGCGGAGCGGGGCGTGGTGGTTCGCGGCCGTGTTCGTCGGCACCGTGCTGTGGTCGGCGTGGGAGTCGGGGCTGGACTACTGGCGCTGGATTCCGCGGCTCGGGCTGATGGTCGTGCTCGCCTTCGTGCTGGCGCTGCTGCTGCCGCGACTGCAGCCGGGTGCTTCGAAGAAGGTCGCCCGTTCGCTGGCAGTGGTGCTGGCGCTGGTTTTCGTCGGCGCGTTCGCACTGGCGTTCGTACCGCATGGCTGGTTCCGTGCGGATCAGCCCGTTCCCCAGGCCGAAGCGGCCACCTCGCCGCCGCCTGCAGCCGGTGGCGCGGGCCAGCCCAAGGACGCGCCGGCCGATGGCGACTGGGCCGCCTACGGCCGCAGCAATGCCGCGGGGCGTTATTCGCCACTCGCCCAGGTCACCCCGGACAACGTCACGCAGCTCGAACGCGCCTGGACCTATCGCACCGGCGACCTGCCGGACCACAACTGGGGCGCCGAGACCACGCCGCTGAAAGTCGGCGACACCTTGTACCTGTGCTCGGCGCGCAACATCCTGATCGCGCTCGACCCGGGCACCGGCGAGGAACGCTGGCGCTACGACCCGCGCGTCGCCGACGAGGCGATCCCGTACACCGCCGCCTGCCGTGGCGTCGCGTACTACGAAGTTCCTTCCACCACTGCCGCACCGCAAAGCTGCGCCACCCGGATCATCGAAGGCACGCTCGACGCGCGCCTGATCGCGGTCGATGCGCGCACCGGCCGGCCGTGCACCGGTTTCGGCGACAACGGCCAGGTCGACATCACCGTGGGCATGGGGCGCACGTATCCCGGGATGGTCTCGATGACCTCGGCGCCGACCATCGTGCGCGGCGTCATCGTCACCGGCCACCAGGTGCTGGACGGCCAGCACCTCGATGCGCCATCCGGCGTGATCCAGGGTTTCGACGCGATGACCGGCGAGCTGCGCTGGGCCTGGGACATGGCGCGCCCCGATATCAGCGCGCTGCCGCCGGAAGGCGAGAGCTACACCCGCGGCACGCCCAACATGTGGACGACCGCCTCGGGCGACGAGCAGCTCGGCCTGGTCTACCTGCCGATGGGCAACTCGGCCGTGGACTACCTCAGCGCCACGCGCACCGAGCGCGAGAACACCTATTCGACCTCGCTGGTTGCGCTGGACGTGGCCACCGGCAAGCCGGCGTGGCACTTCCAGACCGTGCACAAGGACGTATGGGATTACGACCTCGGCTCGCAGGCGACGCTGGTGGATTTCCCAACGCCCAACGGCGTGGTCCCGGCGCTGGTGCTGCCGAGCAAGCAGGGCGACATGTACGTACTCGATCGCCGCACCGGACAGCCACTGGTCGGCGTCGAGGAGCGGCCGGTGCCGCAGGGCGGGGTCGAGCCGGCGGAGCGTTCGCCGACCCAGCCGTTCTCGCTCTACCACACGCTGCAGAAGCCGGAACTCACCGAGCGCGACATGTGGGGGATCTCGCCGATCGACCAGCTGTCATGCCGCATCCAGTTCCACCTCGCCAGTTACGAGGGCATGTACACGCCACCGGTCGGCGACAGCCATTCGATCGAATATTCCGGCTACAACGGCGGCTCGGACTGGGGCGGCATCGCGATCGATCCGCGTCGCGGCGTGATCATCGCCAACTACAACGACATGCCCAACCACGTCGAACTGGTCTCGCGTGCGCGGGCCGACGAAATGGGCTGGGCGCCACGCAGCGAAGTCCGCGGCGACATGGGTGGCGCCGAAGGTGCCGGCGACCCGCAGGCCGGCGCGCCGTACGCGGTCGACGTCAACGCCGGCTGGCGCCAGCCCTTCACCGGGCTGCTGTGCAAGGAGCCACCCTACGGCGGCATCCGTGCGATCGACCTCGCGACCGGCAACACCCTGTGGGACCGCCCGTTCGGTACCGCCCGCGCCAACGGCCCGATGGGGATCCCGTCGCACCTGCCGATCCTGATCGGTACTCCGAACAATGGCGGCTCGGTAATCACCGCCGGCGGCCTGGTGTTCATCGCCGCGGCGACCGACAACCTGATCCGCGCGATCGACATCGAGACCGGCGAAACCGTCTGGCAGGACGTGTTGCCCGCTGGCGGGCAGGCCAGCCCGATGGTCTACGAGGCCGGCGGTCGCCAGTACCTGGTGATCATGGCCGGCGGGCACCACTTCATGGAGACCCCGATCGGCGATTACGTGATCGCCTATGCGCTGCCGGAATAGCGCGGCGCCACAAACGAAAAACCCCGCATCGGCTGGAGCCGTTGCAGGGCTTGCGTTTACCGCGATCACGACGACTGCCACCAAATGGTGGCCGGGGAGGGAATCGAACCCCCGACACGGGGATTTTCAATCCCCTGCTCTACCAACTGAGCTACCCGGCCACGATCACGGCAGGCCGTGTGAGCAGCGGGATGATACGGGGGCGGAACGGGGCTGGCAAGCGAAGCCGACGCTGAATGACGTTCCGCATGCCGGCCCTCGCCGCAGCGCAGGGGTGCATGATGGGGAAGCCGCCTGACTCAACGGAGTTGAATCATGAAAAACATCCTCTTCGCAGTCGCCGCCGTGGTCGCACTGTCCGCATGCGCGACCGGTCCGACGCTGTCGGACCAGCAGCGCCTGGCGATCCACCAGGCCCATGCCGGTGCACCGGTCAACAGCTTCAGCCATTTCGGCAGCCTGCACAGCTGGGAACCGCTCGGCGATTCGGCGCTCACGGTGTGGGTGCGCCCCCAGACCGCCTACCTGCTCACGCTGACCAGCGATTGCCCGAACCTGGAGTACGGGCATGCGATCACTCTTGGCGACCAGACGGGCACCGTGTTCGCGGGCCTGGACAACGTGATCGTGAGCGGCCAGAGCACGCCGATCCCGTGCCGGATCGAGAAGATCCAGCCACTCGATGCAAAGGCGCTCAAGGGCGCCGAGCGCGAGGCACGCGACGCGCTTCAGGCGTCTTCTGGCGGGACGTAACCGGCCGGCTTTTCGGCATCGCCGCCGAACAGGAACTTCAGCATCTCGGCTTCGAGGAAGGCGCGGTGCTGCGGGTTCATCGGTGACAGCCGGTTCTCGTTGATCAGCATGGTCTGGTGTGCCAGCCACGCGGCCCAGGCGGGCTTGCCGATGTGCGCGTACACGCGCTTGCCGGCGTCGCCGGGCCAGGGCACGAAATCGAGTCCTTCGGCTTCGCGCTTCTCGTATTCGCAATGGACGGAACGGGGCATCGGCGGGTCTCTGGGAAATCAGCTGCGGGTTTCGAGCAGGCGACGGATCGGGGCGGGAATGCCCAGTGTCGCCAGATCGGCGAACTCGACCCATCGGAGGTCGTCATTGTCGCCCACTGCATCGCTCGGGGCGACGCCGCGCCAGCGCCGCGGCGACAACTGCAGCTTGTAGTGACTGAACGCGTGGGCGATCGGCGGCAGGCCCTCGCCGTCCGCGCGGTCGCCGCGCAGGTGGCGTTCGAGCCAGTCATTGGCGGCGGCCTCGTCATCGGCCTGCGGCAGCGTCCACAGCGAGGCCCAGATGCCGACCGGCGGACGCCGTTGGAGCAGCACGCGGCCATTGTCGTCCTCCAGCCAGAGCACCTGTGCGTGGCGCTGCGGGATGGCCTTGCCGGGGCGGGGCGTCGGCAGTTCGGCGCAGCGACCCTGGTGATAGGCGACGCAATCGGCCTGCAGCGGGCACGACGTGCAGGCGGGGTCGGAGCGGGTGCAAAGGGTGGCGCCGAGGTCCATCTGGGCCTGGGTGTAGTCGGCCATGCGGGCGTCGGGCAGGTGGCTTTTGGCTAGTGCCCAGAGTTGCTTCTCGACTGGCGCCGTGCCGGGCCAGCCATCGACGCCGTGGTAACGCGCGAGCACGCGCTTGACGTTGCCGTCGAGGATCGCGTGGCGGTCGCCCCACGATTGCGAGGCGATCGCCGCGGCGGTGCTGCGGCCGATGCCGGGCAGGGCGACCAGCGCATCGATGTCGCGCGGCAGTTCGCCGCCGTGCAGCTCCACGCAGGTCCGGGCGGCGGCGTGCAGGTTGCGCGCGCGGGCGTAGTAGCCGAGCCCCGACCACAGCGCCAGCACGTCGTCGAGTGGCGCGGCGGCGAGCGCGGGCAGGTCGGGAAGCGCGCGGACGAAGCGTTCGAAATACGGCGCCGCGGTCCTGACCTGGGTCTGCTGCAGCATGATTTCCGACAGCCAGACGCGGTATGGCGTGCGCGGATGCTGCCAAGGCAGGTCGTGGCGGCCGTGGTGGTCGAACCAGGCGAGCAGGCGGGCGGCGAAAGTGTCGCCGCCGGTCGGTTCCGGGTGCGGAGCGGGGCGTGCGTTCATGGCGCATCCACGCCATCGTCGAACTCGATCTCGACGCCTTCCAGGGTCGCGCCGGAAATCTCCAGTCGGGGCGCCACGAGGGTGCCGTCCAGCGGTGGCAGCGGCGTGCCCGTGGCGAGCTGGTCGAGCCAGTCCAGGATCCGTGGCAGGTGGAACCGTGCGTCGAACCGGGTCGCGTCGCGCCGGAGCCGCAGCGCGGTGGCGCCGGAAAGGTTCGCCGCGCCGCGGTAGTCGAGGACGAACGGCAGCGGTGAATCCGATTGCCCGAGCGGTGGCGGCAGCGTCGGCCACGCCGATGGCCACTGCTGGATGACGCCGTCGAGTCGCAGGGCGAGCAGGTGCTGCCAGGACAGCCGGCCGTGCGCATTGAAATCCGGGATCAGGCCATCGCCGCGCAGTACCGCGCCCAATGGCGCGATCGCGAACCGGCCGTCGTGGTATCGCAACGGGCCGGCAAGCCCGTACACGAATGGCAGTTCCTGACCTCCGCCGAGGTAGCGCGAGTTGGCACCGAGCCTGAAATCGTCGAGGCCGAACCCGTCGTCGCCATCGTGCAGCCGCCCGGACAGCCGCAGCCGCATCGGCATGCGCCACTCCGGCGTGACCACCGTGGCAATGCCCGCCGCGCCCAATCCCGCATCCAGCGATGGACGGGTCAGGGCGACCTGCAGATCGAGCGGCACCGTCGTATCGCCATTGACGAAACGTCCGCCGACGCGCGCGGCCAGCTTTGCGTCGGGAGCCAGCGAGGGCAGTTCGACGCCGAGCCGGTCGATCGACCAGCCTTCGCCGACCACCTCGCCGCGCGCGATCCGCAGGCCATCGGTCAGCGTCGGGATACGGATCTCGCCGCCCGGCGGTCGGGTGTCCTGCCAGCGCTGCAGCGCGGCGAGGTCCAGTCGAGGCGCGTCGAGCTCCACCCGGCGCACGGTCAGGTCGGCAGCACCGCCGCCGGAACCCACCGCGCGCAGCGTCGCCCACGGCACCGACAGGTAGACACGGCCGGCGGTGAGCAGTGGAGTTCCAGCGCCGGGTTGGCGCACCACCAGCCCACGCACCACCAGCCCCGGCGTGCCGCGCAGGTTGTACTCGCTGGCGCCGCTGCTGGTTATTTCCAGGCCCAGCGCGGCGCCGACGCGATCGAGGATCAGTCCCGCGACCTGGCTTGGCCGGGTCATCCAGTGCAGGCTCAGCGCGAACATCAACAGCAGGGCTGCGCCGGCGCCCTTGGCGATGGTCCGGCGCCAGCGGCGACGCTCCTGCCGCGGTGATTCGGTCGGTTCGGGCGTGGCGGCCACGCGTGCCGGCTCCGGGCGCTACGCGCCGAGCGACGGCGGCAGCAGCGCGTCGACGAACGCCCCGGCATCGAACACGCGCAGGTCCTCGGGCCGCTCGCCGATGCCGGCGAAGCGGATCGGGATGCCGAACTCGCGGGCCAGCGCGAACACCACGCCGCCCTTGGCGGTACCGTCGAGCTTGGTCACCACCAGGCCGGTCACGCCGACCGCGGCATGGAACTGGCGCAGCTGCGACAGCGCGTTCTGGCCGGTGGTGCCATCGATCACCATCAACACTTCGTGCGGTGCCGCCGGGTCGAGTTTCTGGATGACCCGCTTGATCTTGCCCAGCTCCGCCATCAGGCCCTGCTGGGTGTGCAGGCGGCCGGCGGTGTCGGCGATCAGCACCTCGATACCGCGCGCCTTGGCGGCCTGCAGCGCGTCGAACGCGACCGAGGCCGCGTCCGCGTTCTGTCCCTGCGCCACCACGGGCACACCGTTGCGCTCGCCCCAGGCCTGCAGCTGCGCGACCGCGGCGGCGCGGAAGGTGTCGCCGGCGGCCAGCATCAACGACCGGTTCTCGTCCTTGAAGCGCTTGGCCAGCTTGCCGATGGTGGTGGTCTTGCCGACGCCGTTGACGCCGACGGTCAGCAGCACGAATGGTTTGGCGGCGGGGTCGATCACCAGCGGCACCGCGACCGGTTCGAGCAATGCCAGCAGGTCGTGGCGCAGTGCGTCGAGCAGCGCGCGGGCATCGGCGAACTCGCGCGCCTTCATGCGCCTGCGCAGCACTTCGACCAGGTCGGTGGTCGCGGCGACGCCGACATCGGCGGTGATCAGGGCGGTCTCGATCTCGTCCAGCAGGTCGTCGTCGAGTTTCGGGTTGCGCGAGAACACGCCGCCGAAGCTGCGTGCGAACAGGCTGCCAGCAAGGCGCTCGCGCCAACCGGTCTTGTTGGTGGGTGCGGACGCTGGTGGCGACGGCTTGTCGACGGAGGCGGGTGAGGCCGGGGCAGGGGAGGCCAGGGGCTCGACCGGGATCGGGTCGAACTCGATCGGTTCCGGAACCGGCATTTTGCTTTGAACCGGCTCTACCGCCGCTGGCGCTGACGCCGACGGAGACGGCGCGACGATGTCGGCCGTGTCGGCCTCGGCTTCAAGCGCCGCAGCCACGATTTCGACCGGGATCGGCTCTTCGACGATGGCCGGCGGATTGCCTTCGGTCTCGATGGCCGCGGCCGTCTTGCCGTCCGCCGCCCGGTCCGGCGCATCGGATTCGTCGGCCTGCGGAAACGCGGCCGCCAGTTCCTCGGTGCTGTAGCGCCGCTCGGAAGGGCTCGAGTCGGGCTTTTCAGGCTTCTTGCGGCGGAAAAAACTGACCATCGAGTGAGGCGCTCGGAAACATGTTGGACAATGCGCGCATGCTAGCACTGGCCCCGGAGCCGACCCGATGAGCAAACCCGCGCCAGGCGCGTCGCTGAAAGGCCGTGGCGGCAGCGCCGGAGCGTCCGGCCAGGTACGCCTGATCGGCGGACGCTGGCGCGGCAGCAAGCTGCCGGTGGCCGACTTGCCCGGCCTGCGGCCGACCTCCGACCGCGTCCGCGAAACCCTGTTCAACTGGCTCTCGCCGGCGTTGCCGGGCGCGCGCGTACTCGACCTGTTCGCGGGCAGCGGGGCGCTGGGGCTTGAGGCGCTGTCCCGCGGCGCGGCAGCGGCGGTGCTGGTCGAGCGCGAATCCGTACTGGCGGCACGATTGCAGGAAACCACCCGTCGCCTGCCCGGCGGCGAGGCCGCCAGCGTGGTCCAGGCCGACGCGCTCGCGTGGCTTCCGGCGCAGCCGCGGTCGACCTTCGACATCGCCTTCGTCGACCCGCCATTCGCGGCCGGCCTGTGGGACAAGGTGCTGCCGGCGCTGGAGCCGCTGCTCGCCGACGACGCCTGGCTCTACATCGAGGCGCCCCTGACCGAACCTGTTGCCGTCCCGGCGGGCTGGACCGTGCATCGCGAAGGCCGTACCCGCGAAGTCCGCTACGCCCTGCATCGGCGTGTACGGCAGCCGCCGGAACCCGCCGCTGATACACTCGGCGGCGACCCGGCAGGCCTGGATGCCCGCCCCAACGAGCCCTTGACCGAATGACCCCGGCCCGCACCCGCATTGCTGTCTATCCCGGCACGTTCGACCCGATCACCAACGGTCATGTCGACCTGGTGGATCGTGCGGCCCGGCTGTTCGACCGACTCATCCTGGGTGTCGCCGAAAGCCCCGCCAAGCGCCCGGCGCTGCCGCTGGACCTGCGGGTGAGGCTCGCGCGCGATGCGGTCGCCCACCACCCGCATGTCGAGGTGATCGGCTTCGATTCGCTGCTTGCCCATTTCGTCGCCGAAGTCGGCGCCGGGGTGCTGCTGCGCGGCCTGCGCGCGGTGTCGGACTTCGAATACGAGTTCCAGCTGGCGAGCATGAATCGCCACCTCATCCCCGAGGTCGAGACGCTGTTCCTGACCCCGGCCGAGCAATACGGCTTCATTTCCTCATCGCTGGTACGCGAGATATCCCGCCTTGGCGGCGACGTCTCGGGCTTCGTGCCTCCGGCGGTGGCCGACGCGCTGCAGGCACAATGGCAGCGCACCCTTGCATGACCTTCCAGACAACACGGGGAAACTTATGAACACCACCACGCGCCTGCTGATGATCGCCCTGCTTTCGATGCCACTGCTCGCGGCCTGCCAGAAGGAAGAGGCGCCCGCCGAAGACGCCACCGCAGTGGCCGCGCCGCTGACCCGTCCGGCCACCAACGACGATGGCGAGTGGGGCGCGTACCTGTCCGACGTGGTCACCCGCAACATGGGCGACATCACCCGCAGCCCGTACCTGTACTACCTGCCCGGTTCCGACAGCGCCGGCTTCGAAGGCGCCCGCGCGCGCCTGCAGGAAGAGGTCGAGATCGCCATGCAGCGCGGCATCGTCGAGGGCAACCTGATCGCATTCGGCTCGCCCGAGTCGGCGATGATGGCCGACATCATCGTGGGCGCCTTCGCCAAGGTCGATCCGGGTTCGATGGACGGCGTGCGCCTGCTGTTCATCGGTGATGCGGCCGACAACGAGCGGGTCGAGGCGGCGGTCGCACCGGCCGGCGTCGTGTACCAGTTCATCGAGGCCAAGTGACGAACCGGGCCGCGTCCCTTCCGCGGGCGCGGCCTTGCCGGCTCATCCCCGCCCCACGGGCGGGGACTGTGTAAATCCATGTCCCTCAAGATCAACGAGCTTTGCGTCAACTGCGATGTCTGCGAGCCGGCTTGTCCGAACCAGGCGATTACGCAGGGCGAAACCATCTACGTGATCGACCCGGCGCGCTGCACCGAATGCGTCGGCCATTTCGATGAACCGCAATGTGTGGTGGTCTGTCCGGTCGAATGCATCGACCCGGATCCCGACCTCCCCGAATCCCACGACCAGTTGCTGGCGAAGTTGATGCGGCTGCAACAAGGTTGACTGCAACCATAGGAGCATCCGATGCGCATTGAGCTGCGAACGATCCTGCTGGGCGGCCTGCTGGCTTCCACCGTGCTTCCGGGCTGCGCGACATCGTCGCCCGCGCCCGATGCCGCACCGGCCGCTGCGAGTCCGTCGGACAACGCGACCCCGCCGGGCACCGCGATCGCCAGCGCGCACGGGCTTGCAACGGAAGCCGGGCTGGAGACGATCCGTGCCGGCGGCAATGCGTTCGACGCGGCGATCGCGGTGTCGTCGACGTTGTCGGTGGTCGAGCCGATCGGCTCCGGACTGGGCGGCGGCGGGTTCTTCCTGCTGCACGAGGCCGGCAGCGGCGAAGAGGTGTTCCTCGACGCGCGCGAAATCGCCCCGGCTGCGGCGACGCCGGAGGCCTATCTCGACGAAAACGGTGACCTGGATCGCGACCGCGCGACCAACGGCCCGTGGTCGGCTGGCATCCCCGGGTTGCCCGCGGCGCTGGTCATGCTGGCACGCGACTACGGCAAGCTGCCGCTGTCGACCTCGCTGGCGCCGGCGATCCGGATCGCCCGTGACGGGTTCCCGGTCTACGGGCGGCTGGAGCGGGGTTACGCCCGCCGCGCCGAGGTGATGGAGCGTTACCGCGGCACCCGCGAGGTGTTCCTGGCCGACGGCGACCCGCCGCAGGTCGGTGAAGTGCTGAAGCAGCCCGACCTCGCCCGCACCCTCGGGTTGCTGGCCGAGAAGGGCTTCGACGGTTTCTACAAGGGCGACGTCGCCGACAAGCTGCTGGCGTCGGTCGAAGAGGAGGGCGGCCACTGGACCGCCGCCGAGCTGGCCGGTTACGAAGTCCGCAAGCGCGAGCCGATCGAGTTCGACTACGGCGACTGGCACATCGTCACCGCGCCGCCGCCGTCATCGGGCGGCGTTGCGCTGGCGGAAATGCTGCAGATCCTGGAACCCTGGGACCTGGCCGCGCTGGACGACGCCAAGCGCACCCACCTGATCGTCGAGGCCATGCGCCGCGCCTACCGCGACCGCACGATCTACCTCGGCGATCCGGACTTCGTCGAGATGCCGCTGCAGATGCTGACCGCTCCGGCGTATGCCGCCGGCCTGCGCGCGACCATCCACCCGGACAAGGCGACCCCGAGCGACCTGCTGTCCGGCCAGCCGGTACCGCTGGAGGATGACGAGACCACCCACTTCTCGATCATCGACGGCGACGGCAACCGTGTCTCCGCGACCCAGACCGTCAACCTGACCTACGGCTCGGGCCTGGTCGCGCCCGGCACCGGGGTGATCCTCAACAACGAGATGGACGACTTCGCGCTCAAGCCGGGTACGCCGAACGCGTTCGGCGTGATGGGCTTCGATGCCAACGCGGTCGAGGCGGGCAAGCGCATGCTGAGCTCGATGACGCCGACGATCATCGAGTCCGACGATGCCGTCGCGATCCTCGGCGCCCCGGGTGGCAGCCGGATCATCACCGAAGTGCTGCTCGGCATCCTCGGTTACGACGCCGGCCTCGATGCACAGCAGGTCGCCGCGTTGCCGCGCATCCACCACCAGTGGATGCCCGACGCCATCGCGGCCGAACCGGACGCGCTCGACGCCGACACCATCAAGTCGCTTGAAGCCATGGGCCACACCGTCAACGCCGGTGAAGGCACCTGGGGCAACCTGCAGACGGTGGAGTGGGACAAGCGCAGCGACAAACTGTCCGGCGGTACCGACCCGCGCAACCCGGTGGGGACGACGGACGTGTTGCTGGAGGACTGACATGAAACTCTGGTCGCTGATCGGAAACAGCCAGAAGCTCGACGGCGGCGCTATGTACGGCAACGCGCCACGGGCGATGTGGGCCAGGTGGTCGCCGCCGGACGAGCACAACCGCATCGAGCTGGCTTGCCGCGCGCTGCTGGCCAGCCCGCTGGCCGGCAGGACGGTGCTGTTCGAGGCCGGCATCGGTGCGTTCTTCGAGCCGAAACTGCGCGAGCGCTACGGTGTGGTCGAGGACCGCCACGTGCTGCTGGAGTCGCTGGCCGCCGCCGGCTTCAAGCCGGAGGACATCGACGTGGTGGTGTTGTCGCACCTGCACTTCGACCATGCGGGCGGGTTGCTCACGCCGTATGTCGAGGGCGAAGCGCCGCGGCTGGTATTCCCCAATGCGAGTTATGTCATCGGCCGCGAACACTGGCAGCGCGCCGCCGCGCCGCACCCGCGCGATCGCGCCAGTTTCATTCCCGAACTGCCGGGGCTGATCGAGGCGACCGGCCGGCTGGAACTGGTTGATGGCGAGTACTCGCAGACACTCGGCGATGCGGTGCGGTTCCATTACAGCGACGGCCACACGCCGGGCCTGATGCTGTCGGAAATCGTCGGGCCGGAACGGATCGATGGCCAACCGCATGGCGGCGTGGTGTTCTGCGCCGACCTGATCCCAGGCCGCCCCTGGGTGCACGTGCCGATCACGATGGGTTACGACCGCAATGCCGAGTTGCTGATCGACGAGAAGAAGGCGTTCCTGGCCGACAAGCTGGCGCGCAACGTCCATCTGTTTTTCACCCACGATCCCGGATGCGCGCTGGCCGGCGTGAAGCAGGACGAACGCGGTCGCTACGGCACCGAGCACGAGGTCGCCGAACTGCAGGCGAGGACGCTGGCGGCATGACCTGGCGGACCGGTCTCGCGGCGCTGCTGCTGATCGGCCTCGTCGTGCCATCGCGCGCCCAGTCTCCAACGGTTGTACCCGAGGGCACGCCGCAGGCCGGAGGCGAGTTGCGCGACGCGGACTTCGGCGTCGGTACCGACCAGTTCGGGCTCGATCGCCAGGTCGAGATGTACCAGTGGCGCCGGGTCGGCGAGGACCGCTACGACCGGGTTTGGAAGGCCGCGTGGATCGATTCGTCGCAGTTCTCCGCAGGCCACGAAAACCCGCCGGAACTGCCGCTGGCCGGCCGCCACTGGTGGGCGCCGCAGCCGACCCTCGACGGCAAGCCGCTGGACCTGGCGGTGCTCAAGGCGCTGGGGCAATGGCAGGAATTCAGGCCGGGTTTCTCGCGGCTGCCGGCCAACCTTGCCGCGACGTTCCAACCCGAAGGCGATGGCCTGACCAGTTCGGAGAATCCGCTGGATCCGCAGGTCGGCGACCTGCGGGTGAGTTGGCGTGAACTGGTCCTGCCGCCGCTGGAGGGCAGGGTGGTGCTGGTCGATGGCGCGTGGGAACTCGCGCAACCGGCCGCGCCGCGCCCATCCGAGGCACGGCCACCGGTCCAGGCATCGGCCCTGGATGGTGCGGTGGAAAGGGACGGCCGGTATTGGCCGTGGATCGCAGGTGGCCTGCTTGGCCTTGGCCTGCTGGTGTTCGTGGGGCGGGCCGCGCTGTCGCGTCGGCAACCACGCCGGAGCCGCTGAGGCGTCCAACCGCCCCGGCGGCCCCGACCGGCTTCCTCAGCCTTCGCCCATGCCCTCGGCCGGCTCCGGCGCGCTGCCTTCGCGAACCTTGCGTTCGATCCGCTGGCCGACATCGGGGTCGATGTTCTTCCAGTACTCGAACGCACGCTCCAGCACCGGGCTGCGTACCCCGCCGAGCAGGCTGCCGGCGACCTGGTCGACCAGCGCGTCGCGCTCGGCGTCGCCCAGTACCTCGCGCACCAGCGTGCCCGGCTGGCCGAAGTCGTCGTCCTCGGCATGCAGGGTGTAGGCGCTGCGGACCATCTCGCCATCCGCCTCCCAGCCGTCATCGACCGCACCGGTCTGGTCCGCCCACGGCCGCCCGCCGCTGTTGGTTGCGTGCACCGGCGCGTTGCCGCTGTGGTGGTAGGCCATCTGGCCGTCGAACATGTAGGTGTTGACCGGGCACTTGGGCTGGTTGACCGGCAACTGGTGGAAGTTGGTGCCGATCCGGTTGCGCTGCGCGTCGGCGTAGGCGAACGCGCGACCCAGCAGCATCTTGTCTGGCGAAAGACCAATACCCGGCACCGTGTTGCCCGGCGAGAACGCCGCCTGCTCGATCTGGGCGAAGAAGTTCTCCGGGTTGCGGTTGAGTGTCATGGTGCCGACCGGGATCAGCGGGTAGTCCTTGTGCGGCCAGACCTTGGTCAGGTCGAACGGGTTGAAGCGGTAGTTGGCGGCATCGGCGTAGGGCATCACCTGCACCGAGAGCTTCCACTTCGGATGCTCGCCGCGGGCGATCGCGTTGAACAGGTCGCCGCGGTGGAAGTCGGCGTCGTGGCCGGCCATCTCGGCGGCCTCGGCGTTGCTGAAGTACTGCATGCCCTGTTCGGTGTGGAAGTGGTACTTGACCCAGAACTTCTCGCCGGCGGCATTCACCCACATGTAGGTGTGCGAGCCGTAGCCGTTCATGTGGCGCCAGGTGCGCGGCAGCCCGCGGATGCCCATGACGTAGGTGACCTGGTGCGCGGTCTCCGGGTTGTTGGTCCAGAAGTCCCACTGCATGTGGTTGTCGCGCAGGCCGGAGTCGGGCAGGCGCTTCTGGCTGCGGATGAAGTGGGGGAATTTCATCGGGTCGCGCACGAAGAACACCGGGGTGTTGTTTCCGACCAGGTCGTAGTTGCCCTCGTCGGTGTAGAACTTCAGCGAGAAGCCGCGCACGTCGCGCCAGGTGTCGGGGCTGCCCATCTCGCCGGCGACGGTGGAGAAGCGCGCCAGCATGTCGGTCTTCGCGCCGGGCTGGAACAGCGCGGCCTTGGTGTACTTCGACACGTCCTCGGTGGTCTCGAACACGCCGAACGCGCCGGCGCCCTTGGCGTGTGGCTGGCGCTCGGGCACCTTCTCGCGGTTGAAGTGCGCCATCTGCTCCAGGAAATGCACGTCGTGCAGCAGGATCGGTCCGTTGGGCCCGATGGTCAGCGAGTTGCGGTCACTGGCCGCGGGGGCGCCGGTGCCGGTGGTCGAACCGGTCGGATGCTTCGGATCATTCGTGCTCATGGGGAACTCCTTTTTGGCGGCGTGCTGTCGGGTGCAAACAAATTGCCTGTGTCTATCGATTTACTCCATTCGATTGATTTTATTGGATCGATAGGCGGCGTCTTGCACGCCACCATCGTACGCAGGGAGTGCAGCGCACAAAAAAGGCCGGGACATGCCCGGCCTTTCGTTGCAGCGTTTGTTCCGGCGTGGCGGTCAGGCCGCGGCGGCCTGGCTGGCGCGCGGGCCTTCCTTCAGCGCCCGGGCGACCATGCCGACCAGCAGGTCGACCTCGGCGCTGGTCATGGTGAAGGTCGGGGTGAAGCGCAGCGAGTTGGCGCCGCCGTGGATCACGCCGATGCCGTGTTCGCGCAACCACTCCTCGGTCGAATTGGCGCCGTAGCACTTGAAGTCGCCCGACAGCTCGCAGGAAAACAGCAGGCCGGTGCCCTGGACCTTGGTGATCATGCCGCCGAGCTCGGCCTTGAGCTTTTCCAGCTTCTCGACCGCCTCGGCGCCGCGGGCGCGGATGTTCTCGCGCAGCGCCGGGGTGACCTGCTCCAGCACCGCGCAGGCGGTGTCAAGCGCACGCGGGTTGGTGGTCATGGTGTTGCCGTACAGGCCCTTCTTGTAGATCGCGCCGGCGCGCTCGCCGACCGCGAGCACCGACAGCGGGTACTGGCCGGCGTTGAGCGCCTTGGAGTAGGTCTCCATGTCCGGCGCCTCGACGTCCTCGAAGCCGGGGTAGTCGATGATCGACAGCACGCCATTGGCGCGCAGGCCGGCCTGGATCGAGTCGACCAGCAGCAGCGAGCCGTGATCCTTGGTCAGCTTGCGGGCGGCGTTGTAGAAGTCGACCGGCACGCTGCGGCCCGGATCGCCTTCGCCCATCACCGGCTCCAGGAACATCGCCTCGATGAACCAGCCCTTGGCGTCGGCATCGGCGAACACCTGCTTGAGCGCGTCGATGTCGTAGGGCTCGATCGCGATCACGCTGTCCTCGCCGCGGTAGCTGGCGAGGAACTTGAGGTAGGTCGAACGGGTCGAGTCCGAGTACAGCGCCGGGCGGTCGGTGCGGCCGTGGAAGCCACCCTTGACCACCACCCGCTTGATCGCGCGGCCGGCGTGCCTGCCGCCTTCATCGGTCATCACCTTGGCGTTGGTATCGGCGATGCGGGCGGCGAGGGTGACCGACTCGGAGCCCGAGTTGAGGCACATGAAATCGCTGTACGGGCATTCGCGGCCGATGCCGATCGCCTCGCGCAGCGCGGTGTTGAAGCGCAACTGCGACAGGCTCGGGGTCATGATGTTGGCCATCGCCTGCGGCTTGGCCATCGCCTCGATCACCTTGGCCGGCGCGTGGCCGAATCCGAGCATGCCGTAGCCGCCGGAGTCGTGCAGCACCGCGCCCTTGAGGGTCACGATCCACGGCCCGCGCGCGGTCAGGGCGACGTACGGGTTGACCGCGTCGTCCTGGTAGAAGTTGATGAAGCCCGACTGCAGTGCCTCGATCTGGGCGGCTTCGTCGAGATCGAGCAGGTCGGCGAACTGCTGCTTGATCCGGCCATGCTCGGCGACCGCGGCCTCGACCGCCTCGACCAGTTCCGCATCGCCGGCGAACCCGGCCAGGGTGGCGTCATCGAGGCCGACGGTGCGGCGCGCGCCGGCGTGGGCGCGCAGCGGCGCGAGCTTGGCGACGATGGCGTTGTCGTTGGTGCTGGTCATGGATGTGGGTCCTCCAGATGGGTCGGGAAAATGTTTCGTCGACGCATCGGACGAAACCCGTTTTTCTTTTCTATTCAATGAGTTGCGTGATTCTATCACGCCGCTCCGGCGGCGATAACCCCCGCCACGGCTACACTGTGCGGTCGCCGCGCGGTAGCCGCGGGCCGGCGCAGTCCGCGGTTGGGGCGGCTCTGCCTGTTCATTTTTTGCAAGTCATTGATCCTGAAGAATCCGCTTGAAGAAATCCGATTTCCACTATGAGCTGCCGTCCGGCCTGATAGCACAGGCTCCGCTGGCCGAGCGTTCGTCGAGCCGCCTGCTGCTGGTGCCGCCGGCGCAGGACGGGGCCTTCGCCCGCGGCTTCGAGGACCGGGTGTTCCGCGATCTGCCCGGGCTGCTCCAGCCCGGCGACCTGCTGGTATTCAACGACACCCGGGTGATCCCGGCGCGCCTGTTCGGTCAGAAAGCCACCGGCGGCCGGGTCGAGATCCTGATCGAGCGACTGCTCGGCGGGATGGATGCGCGCGCGCAACTGGGCGTCAGCAAGTCGCCCAAGGCCGGCGCGCGGATCGCCCTGGATGCCGGCGGCGAAGCCGAAGTGCTCGGTCGCGACGGCGAGTTCTACCACCTGCGTTTCCACGTGCCCGAGGGCCTGGAGCAGTGGCTGCTGCACGCCGGGCGCTTGCCGTTGCCGCCGTACATCCAGCGCGAGCCGGGCCGCGACGACGCCGAGCGCTACCAGACCGTGTTCGCCCGCGAGACCGGCGCGGTCGCGGCGCCGACCGCCGGCCTGCATTTCGACCAGCCGCTGCTCGACGCGCTGCAGGCGCGCGGCGTCCAGTTCGGCCACGTCACCCTGCATGTCGGCGCCGGCACGTTCCAGCCCGTGCGGGTCGACGACCTGTCCGAGCACGTCATGCACAGCGAGTGGCTCAACGTCGGCGCCGAACTGGTCGAGAAGATCCGCCGCACCCGCGCCGCCGGCGGTCGGGTGATCGCCGTCGGCACCACCGTGGTGCGCGCGCTGGAGACGGCGCTGCGCCAGGGTGGGGACGGGGAGGGCCGGTTGCAGCCGTTCGCCGGCGAGAGCCGCCTGTTCATCCTGCCCGGCTACACGATCCGCTCGGTCGACGCGATGGTCACCAATTTCCACCTGCCCGAGAGCACCCTGCTGATGATGGTGTCCGCGTTCGCCGGCAAAGACCGGATCTTCGCCGCCTACGCGCACGCGATCCGCGAAAAATACCGGTTCTTCTCCTATGGCGACGCGATGCTGCTGTTCCCGGAGCCGCGCCCATGAGCCGCATGTCGTTCGAGCTGCTCGGCACCGACGGCGCCGCCCGCCGCGGCCGCATCGGCTTCCCGCGCGGGACCATCGAGACGCCGGCGTTCATGCCGGTGGGCACCTACGGCTCGGTCAAGGGTGCGTTCCCGGGTGACATAGAAGCGCTCGGCGCGCAGATCATCCTCGGCAATACCTTCCACCTGTACTTGCGGCCCGGGTTGGAGGTGATCGAGGCACACGGCGGCCTGCACGGCTTCATGGGTTGGGAGAAGCCAATACTCACCGACTCGGGCGGTTTCCAGGTGTTCTCGCTGGCGCACAAGCGAAAGATCACCGAGGCCGGCGTGACCTTCGCCGCGCCGACCGACGGCAGCAAGGTGTTCCTCGGCCCCGAGGAGAGCATGCATATCCAGAAGGTGCTCGGCTCGGACATCGTGATGATCTTCGACGAATGCCCGCCGATACACCTCGACGGCAAGCCGGTCAGCATGGACGTGGTGGACCGCTCGATGCAGCTCTCGCTGCGCTGGGCGGAGCGCTCCAAGCGCGCACATGAGGGCAACGACGCGGCGCTGTTCGGCATCGTCCAGGGCGGCGTGTTTCGCGACCTGCGCACGCAATCGGCGGAAGGACTCAAGCGGATCGGCTTCGACGGCTATGCGATCGGCGGCCTCGCGGTGGGCGAAACCGAGGCCGAGCGCAACGCGATGCTCGAGCACACCACGCCGCAACTGCCGGAGGATCGCCCGCGTTACCTGATGGGCGTCGGCCGACCGGAGGACCTGGTCGAAGCGGTCGCGCGCGGGGTCGACATGTTCGATTGCGTGATGCCGACCCGCAATGCCCGCAACGGCCACTTCTTCACCCGCGAGGGGGTGGTCCGCATCCGCAACTCGAAGTACGAGCACGACCTGCGGCCGATCGAGGAAGGCTGCGACTGCCACGCCTGCGCCAACGGCTTCAGTCGCAGCTACCTGCGCCACCTGGACCGCTGCAACGAGATGCTCGGGCCGATGCTGGGCACCCTGCACAACCTGCGGCACTACCAGCGGCTGATGGCGGGGATGCGCGAGGCGATCGGGCAGGGAACCTTTGCCGCCTTCCGCGAGTCTTTCCACGCGGCGCGCCGGTAGGGCCCGCCGCCCGGCCCGGGTCCAAGCCATGCCATAATCCCGGGCTTATTTTCCGTCTATCCGGATATCCAACATGAACCTGCTCGATTTCGTGATCGCCCCCGCCCACGCCCAGGCTGCCGGCCAGGCCGCTCCGGGTGGCCTGTTCGGCGGTGGCCTGACGGGCCTGCTGTTCCCGATCCTGCTGATCGGTGTGATGTACTTCCTGATGATCCGGCCGCAGATGAAGCGCCAGAAGGAGCACCGGGCAATGCTGGAGAAGCTGTCCAAGGGCGACGAGGTCCTGACCAACGGCGGCGTCGCCGGCGTGGTCACCGACCTGGGCGACAACTTCATCACCGTCGAGATCGCCGACAACGTGCGCATCCGCGTGCAGAAGGGCGCCATCGCCAATGTCCTGCCCAAGGGCACCTTGAAGTCGGCCTGAGCCGTCACCAACCCACTTTGATGCACGGCGGCCGGGGTGGTCGCCGCAGGGGCAATCGATGCTGACTTACGCGCGCTGGAAATACATCGTCCTGGTGCTGGCCATCCTGTTGAGCGCGCTGTACGCGGCGCCCAACCTGTTCCAGAAGGATCCATCGGTCCAGATCAGTGCCAACCGCGGCGCGCCGATCGACCAGGCCCTGGTCGACCGCGTCGCCGGTGCGCTCGAGCAGGCCGACGTGCCGGTCAAGGGGATCGAGCTCGGCGACGACAGCGTGCTGGTGCGCCTGACCAGCGCCGAGCAGCAGACCCGCGCGTCGGACTCGCTCGACGAGGTCCTCGGCAGCGATTACGTGTCCGCGCTCAACCTCGCCTCGACCGTGCCGGACTGGCTGTCCGCGTTCGGTGCCAAGGGCATGTCGCTCGGCCTCGACCTGCAGGGCGGCGTGCACTTCCTGATGCAGGTGGACCAGAAGGCCGCGCTCGACAAACACCTGACGGCGATCGTCGAGGACGCGCGCGTCGTGTTGCGTGACGCCCGCGTGCGCTACGAGTCGGTCACGCGCCGTCCCGACAACAGCATCGTGGTCACCCTGGCCGATGCCGCGGACGTCGAAAAGGCGCGCCAGCAGATCGCCACCAGCCAGCCGGCGTTGGTGATGGATGTCGAAGGCCGCGTCATCACGCTGCAGATCCCCGACGCGGAACTGCAACGCATGGCCACCAGCGCGCTGGAGCAGAACCTCGGCACCCTGCGCAACCGCATCAACGCGCTGGGCGTGGCCGAGCCGCTGATCCAGCGCCAGGGCAGCGACCGCATCGTGGTCGAGCTGGCCGGCGTGCAGGACACCGCCGAGGCCAAGCGTCTTATAGGTGCGACCGCCACGCTGGAGTATCGCGCGGTGGTCGAAGGCAATGCCTACGACGCGGTTGCCAGCGGCAACGTGCCGCCGCAGGCCAAGGTCTATTACCGCAAGGACCTCGGTCCGGACGGCAAGCCGATCCCGATCCTGCTCAACAAGCGCGTGATCGCCTCGGGCGACCAGCTGATCGGCGCCACCTCGGGTATCGATCCGCAGAGCGGCACGCCGTCGGTGTCGGTCACGCTGGACGCTTCCGGTGGCCAGCGCATGTTCGACTTCACCAGCCAGAACGTCGGCAAGCCGATGGCGGTCGTCTATATCGATCGCATCCCGGAAGTCCGGATGGTCAATGGCGAGGAGGTCCGCACCACCCGCGTCAGCGAGGAGGTGATCTCGGTGGCCAACATCAACGGCGTCTTCAGCAAGGAGTTCCAGACCACCGGCCTGGACAGCGGCAAGGAGGCGGCCGAGCTGGCGCTGCTGCTGCGTTCGGGTTCGCTGGCCGCGCCGATGGATTTCGTCGAGGAACGCGTGGTCGGCCCCAGCCTGGGCAAGGAGAACATCGAGCGCGGCCTGACCGCGGTCGCTTACTCGTTCTGCTTCGCGCTGCTGTTCTTCCTCGTCTACTACCGCATGTTCGGCCTGATCACCTGCGCCGCGCTGCTGCTCAACATCCTGATGCTGGTCGCGGTGATGTCGCTGTTCGGCGCCACCCTGACCCTGCCGGGCCTGGCGGGTATCGCGCTGACGGTGGGCCTGTCGGTCGACGCCAACGTGCTGATCAACGAACGCATACGCGAGGAACTGCGGCTTGGCCTGCCACCCAAGACCGCGATCGCCGTCGGCTACGAGAAGGCCACCGGTACGATCATGGACGCCAACCTGACCGCGATCCTCGCCGGCGTCGCGCTGTTCGCGTTCGGCACCGGGCCGGTCAAGGGCTTCGCGGTCGCGCTGATCGTCGGCATCGTCACCTCGATGTATACCGCGGTGTCCGCTTCACGAGCCATGGCCACGCTGATCTACGGCGGGCGCAAGAAGCTCAAGTCCATCGCGATCTGACGGGAAAACGACCATGAAACCTCTGACCATCTTCCCGGCCGAACCGCGGATCAACTTCCTGCGGATGAAGTGGGCCGCGTTCGTGATCAGCGCACTGCTGGTCGCGGTCTCGATCGGCGCCATCGCCACCAAGGGCTTCAACTTCGCGCTGGACTTCACCGGCGGCACGGTGACCGAGCTGCGCTTCGATAAGCCGGTCGACATCAACGACGCCCGCGCGCGCCTGGCGGATGCCGGGTTTGGCGATGCCCAGGTGATTTCGTTCGGATCGGGCAACGACCTCCTGGTGCGCATGCAACTGGACGGCGTGGAGGACGCGGAAAACAACGTCGCCGCCAATGCCCAGGCCGCCAGGCAGATCACCCGGGCGGTATCGACCGAGGACAATCCCGGTACCGTGGTGCGCAGTGACTTCGTCGGCCCGCAGGTCGGCAAGGAACTCGCGCTCAACGGCATCTGGGCGGTGATCTTCGTCGTCGTCGGCTTCCTGATCTACATCTCGTTCCGGTTCGAGAAGAAGTTCGCGATTGCCGCGGTGGTCGCGTCGCTGCAGGACGTGCTCATCGTGCTGGGCTGGTTCGCGCTGACCGGGCACGAGTTCGACCTGACCGTGCTGGCCGGCGTGCTGTCGGTGCTGGGTTTCTCGATCAACGACACCATCGTGGTGTTCGACCGCATCCGCGACAACTTCCGCTCGATGCGCGCCGATCCGGACACGATCATCAACGCATCGATCAACCAGACGCTGTCGCGCACGGTGATCACCTCGTTCGTGGCGTTCCTGACCGTGCTGGCGCTGTACCTCTACGGCGGCGGTTCGCTGCGCGGCATGGCCGAGTCGCAGATGATCGGCGTGGTGATCGGTACCCTGTCGTCGATCTTCGTCGCGGCCCCGCTGCTGACCCTGGGCTTCCTTAAGGTCACCAAGCAGGACCTGTTGCCGAAGGCGAAGGACGAGGCGGCGCTGGCCCGCCGGCCGTAAGGGCAGGGCACGCACCACGAAAAAGGCCGCGCATCCGCGCGGCCTTTTTCATTCCGGGACTCCGGGTAGGAGCGACGTAAGCCGCGACCTACGCATCACTTCCAGCGTCCGGCGGGTCGCGACTTGCGTCGCTCCCGCACCGGGGAACGACTTCAGTCGAACGCGGCGGCGTAGCCGGTGTTGACGATGCGCTGCTGCAGCAACTCGGCGACCTTGATGTTGCCGGCGAGCAGCGGCCGGCCGGCCACTCCGCGCGCGTCCATCGGACCGGTGCCGCGGCCCTTGAAGTCGGCGACCTTGCCGCCGGCCTCGCGCACCATCAATGCGCCGGCGGCGATATCCCACGGCTTCACCCCGGCCTCGAAATAGGCATCGGCGCGACCCGCGGCGACATACGCCAGGTCGAGCGCGGCCGAGCCGGTGCGGCGGATGTCCTCGATCTCGGTCAGCAGGGTGTCGACGCACTTCAGTTGCGCGCTCGCGCGCGAACGCTCGCGCGGCGGGAAGCCGGTCAGCACCATCGCGCCGGCCAGGTCCTTGCGGTCGGCGACGCGGATGCGCTTGTCGTTGAGGGTCGCGCCGCTGCCGCGGCTGGCGGTGAACAGCTCGTTGCGCAACGGGTCGAAGATCACCCCGTGGACCGGCTCGCCGGCCTCGACCAGGGCGATCGACACGCAGAAATGCGGGATCCCGCGCAGGTAGTTGCTGGTGCCATCGAGCGGGTCGATCACCCAGGTGAAGCGGCTGCCGCCCTTGCCCGGCTTCTCGCCGCCTTCCTCGCCGAGGATCGCGTAGTCCGGGGTGGAGCGGCGGAACTCCTTGATGATTTCCTTCTCGGCCAGCTCGTCGACTTCGCTGGCGAAGTCCATCCGGTCCTTCTCGACCACGTTCAGCGCGTCCAGCTTGTACATGTGGCGCAACAGCACGTTGCCGGCGGCGCGGGCGGCCTTGACCATGAGGGTGACGGCGGGTTTCTGCATGGCGAACGGCCTCGGCTGACTGCGCTGATGGGAGCGGTGGGGATGGACTGGCGGCGGAAAAGAGCGTCCGGCGATGGCATCGAGTGCCCGCGAGGCCCGAAATGGGGCTCACGGCCGGTCGCGGAGTTTACCATTGCGCCCCATGAGTACCGAGTCGACACCATCCGCCCCCCTGCAAGCCGCCGATCGTCTCCGCGTCGTCCTCGTCGGCACCCAGCACCCCGGCAACATCGGTTCCGCGGCGCGCGCGCTCAAGACCATGGGGCTGGCGCGGCTGGTGCTGGTGGCGCCGGAGAAGGTGCCGAACGCCGAGTCGTTCGCGCTCGCGGCCGGCGCCCACGACCTGCTGGACGGCGCGGCGTGCTTCCCGACCCTGGCCGAGGCGGTCGCCGATTGCCGGCTGGTACTGGGCTGCACCGCACGCAGCCGGCGGATCGCGCTGGACGAGCTGCTGCCGCACGACGCCGCCATCCGCGCGGTCGACGAGGCGGCCGCGGGCGCCGAGGTGGCGCTGGTGTTCGGCCGCGAGCGCACCGGGCTGGACAACGAGGAACTGCAGCTCTGCCACGCCGCCGTGCATATCCCGGCCAATCCGGACTACAGCTCGTTGAACCTGGCCGCGGCGGTGCAGGTGCTGGCCTACGAACTCCGCCTCGCCCTGCTGGCCGTCGACGGTCCGGTGCCGGTGCCCGAACAGCCCGCCTCCCAGGCCTCGCATGCGCAGTTGGAGGGCATGTTCGCGCAGCTTGGCGAGACCCTCGACGCGATCGACTTCCACAAGGGCCGCGCGCCGGAATCGGCCATGCGCAAGCTGCGGCGCCTGTTCCTGCGCGCCGACCTCGACGAACGCGAGGTCCGGCTGCTGCGGGGAATCCTTTCGGACGCCCAGCGCATGGCGATGCTGGCGGGTCGGCGCTGACGTACGCAGGCGTACCGACGCGCGTCTATCGGCCAGCCCGGGTTTTGGATTAGGCTTCCTGATCGGAGCGGGGGCGGGCCATGCAGGAGTTTCCGTGTTGATCGACAGTCTGCGCCGCGTCGCCGGCCTGCTGTTGCTGGTCGTGTCCTGCGGCATCCAGCCCGCGCTGGCGGCCGATGACGGCGTGCTGGTGCTCGGACGCATCAGCGACGACCCCAAGGCCCATTACGAACAACTCAAGCCGCTGCTCGACTACGTGGTGCCGAGGATGGCCGACGTGGGCATCCACGAAGGCCGGATCCTGATGGCGCGCGACTCCCAGCAGATGGCCAGCTACCTGCGTCGTGGCCGGGTCGACTGGGTCACCGAGACCGCCGGGACCGGCACGCTGCTGCGCCAGCGGGCGGGCGCCGAACCCCTGCTGCTGACCGAGCGCAACGGTACCAGCCATTACCACAGCGTGTTCTTCGCCCGTCGCGACAGCGGCATCCGCAATCTCGACGACCTGCGGGGGCGCTGCATCGCGTTCCAGCGTCCGTCTTCCACCAGCGCCTATTTCGTGCCCGCCGGTGAACTGCTGGAGCGCGACATCGAGCTGGAAATCCTGCTGTCGCCGACCGACGTGATCGACTCGGACGCGCTGGGCTACCTGTTCGCCCGCTCGGAGCTGAACATCTCCACCTGGGTGCACAAGGGCCTGGTCGATGCCGGGGTGATGAGCAACCTGGACTGGGACAACCCGCGGCGCATGCCCGCGGCGTTCCGCGACGATTTCGTGGTGATCGGCCGCACCCAGGACTACCCGCGCGCGGTCGAGATGGTCCGCCGCGGGCTCGATCCCCGGATCCGCGCCCGCCTGCACGAGGTGCTGATCGAAGCCGCCTCGGACCCGGTCGCCCGCGAAGCCATGCTGCAGTTCTTCGGGACGACCCGGTTCCTGCCGCTCGATTCCGCATCGGAGCACGCGCTTGACCGCATCGAAAGCGGTGTCGCCCGGGTCCGCATGGAGGTCGAATGAAACTGCGCCCGGGCTTGCAGACGCAGTTCCTGCTGGTGGTGGCCGCCGGCCTGCTGGTGGTGGTGGCGCTGATCGGCCTGCAATTGCATCGCCAGCACCGGATGCAGGTGGAAGTCGAGGACATCAGCCGCGAGGCGATGCAGGCGATGGCCAGCGACACCCTGCAGCGACGCGGCGAAGGCATGGTCGTGCAGCTGGCCGATTCACTGGCCAATCCGCTGTACTACTTCGATCTCGACGAGATCGGCGAACTGGCCCGCTCGACCCTGCGCCAGCCCGGGACCCGCTATGTGATCGTCTTCGATCCCAAGGGCGGCATCCTGCACGACGGCAACGAGGAGATCCCGAGCTACGGCCAGCGGATGGATGACGCACTGGCCTACGAGGCGATCAACGCCCAGAGCCTGCATACCCAGCGCGACGACGCGACGATGGACGTGTCGGCACCGATCAGGATCGGCCAGCAGCGTATCGGCGGGGTCCGGGTTGGTTATGACCTGGCGGCGATGCAGGGGTATCGCGAGCGCGCATTGGCCGACCTGCGGACGCGCCTGTCCGAACTGGGGCAGCGCAACCTGTTCTGGATCGGGCTGCTTGGCGGCGGCCTGCTGGTGCTGGGGGCGGCCGGGTTGTGGCTGGTGCAACGCTTGCTGGTGCAGCCGATCCGGCAACTGGCCGACTCGGCCCGCGCGATCGAAGCGGGCCGGTTCGATACGCCGTTGCCGGCCAGCGACCGTCGCGATGAACTGGGCGACCTGATGCGCGCGTTCACGCGAATGCGCGACAGCGTCGCCCGCCACGACCGCGACATCCGGCGCATGGCCTATACCGACGCGCTCACCGGCCTGGCCAACCGGCTGGCGTTCCGCGATGCGCTGGACCAGCGCCTGCTGCGGTTGCGTGGCGCCGGCCGCCAGCTCGCGCTGCTGTTTGCCGACGTCGACGACTTCAAGCGGATCAACGACACCCTCGGCCACGACGCCGGCGACGAGGTGCTGCTGCAGTTCGCCCACCGCATCCGCGCCGCGGTCGAGCGGCTGGGCGGCGAGGACGCGATGCTGGCGCGCTTCGGTGGCGACGAGTTCGTGATCCTGGTCGAGGCCGATGCCAGTGCCGGCGATGTCCGCGGCATCGCGACGCGGCTGGCCGAGGCGCTGGTGGAGGAGCTCGGCGCGCCGTTGATGGTGCACGACCGCCAGGTGTTCCTGGGGACATCGATCGGCATCACCCTGTTCCCCGAGGACGCCGCCAGCGCCACGTCGCTGATGAAGAACGGCGACATCGCGATGTACCAGGCCAAGGTCGCCGACAAGAACTGCTTCCGCTTCTACAGCCGCGCGATGGACCAGGCGGTCGAGCGCCGCGTGCACCTGGAGCAGGAATTGCGTGGCGCCTGGGACCGTGGCGAGCTCAGCCTCGCCTACCAGCCGTTCTACCGCCTCTCCGACGGCCTGCTGGTCGGCGCCGAGGCGCTGTTGCGCTGGAAGCATCCGGAGCAGGGCGTGATCGCGCCGTCGGTGTTCATCGACGTGGCCGAGCAGAGCGGCCTGATCGAGACGATCGGCCCGCAGGTGCTGCGCGCAGCCTGTGTCGATGCAATGCGCTGGCAACAATTGCGCGGCGACGCCGAGCCGCTGTTCGTGTCGGTCAACGTCTCGCCGCGGCAACTGCGCAACGGCGACCTGCCGCAGGTCGTGGCCGACTGCCTGCACGACAGCGGGCTGGCGCCGAAGCACCTGCACATCGAGTTGACGGAAACCGCGGTGATCGGCGACGAGGCCCACGCCAGCCGGTTGCTCAACCGCCTGCGGGCGAGCGGAGTGAAGGTCTGGCTGGACGACTTCGGTACCGGTTTCTCCGGCTTGAGCCACCTGCGCCGGGTGCCTGTCGACGGGGTCAAGATCGATCGCAGCTTCGTCGCCGACATCCTGCGCGACCCGGACGACCTGGCGCTGACCACCGCGATCATCGCGATGGCGCATTCGCTGGGGATCACGGTGGTGGCCGAGGGGGTCGAGAACGAGGGCCAGTACGACATCCTGCGTGAACGCAATTGCGACCTGGCGCAGGGCTACTGGCTCGGCCACCCGCTGCCGGTCGAGGAGTTCCTCGACCTGCTGCGGCCCGAATCGATGCCGGTGTAGGGCGCCGCGGCTAGATCAGCAGGTCGACCCAGCGCGCACCCATCGCCGCAAGCTGGCCGGACAGGACCCCGAACACCCCGACCGCGGCCGCACCGGCGATCCACGCCGCGCCCATCAGCACGCCGTCGCGTTCCAGCAGCGCCAGCGAGAACAGCAGCAGCAACACACCGAACAGGAAGTTGGTGAAGGGGATCGGCAGCGACAGCAGCAGCCCGAGCAGGATCAGCAGCAGGCCGGTCACCGCGCTGGCCAGGCGATGGTCGAGCATGCCGCTGGCGCGGGGCTTCACCACCCGCTCCAGCCGCGCGAGCCACGGCGACAGCCGGTCGCGGAAGCGGCTCACCGAATGCCGGTGCGGGCCGCGCCGGGCGACGAATGCCGGCAGCCACGGCGTGCGCCGGCCGACCAGCAACTGCGCGCCGATCAGGATCACCAGCGGCCCGCTGACCGCGCCGCCGACCCCCGGGATCGGGATGAAGGCGGGCAGGGTGGAGACGAACAGCAGCATGCCGAACGAGCGCTTGCCGAGCCCGGCGAACATCTCGCCAAGCCGGAGCGCTTCGTCGGGATCGCCCAGCGTGAAGGCATCGAGCAGGGCACGGGTGCCCGCCTCGTGGATGCCTTCGTGCCTACCCGCTGGTGTCATCGTTGTCCAGGTCCTGCGCCGATTCGCGATACAGCAGCAGCTTGTCGATCCGCGGGCCGTCCAGGTCGACGACCTCGACCCGCCAGCCCGGCCACGAGAAGTGCTCTCCCACGTTGGGGATGCGGCCGTAATGGGCGATCACCATGCCAGCGGCGGTGTGGAAATCGTGTTCGTCCTCGCCCGGCACCGTGCTGCCGACCAGTTCGCGCAGGTCCTCGACATGCAGCGAGCCGTCGACCAGCCACGAACCGTCGCCGCGCTCGACCACCGGCGAGGAGTGCTCGTCGAAGCTTTCCGACGCGGGGTTCATGCCGGCCTGGATCCGCCCGATCACCGCGCCCATCACGTCGTTGACCGTGACCAGGCCGGTGACGTCGCCGTATTCGTCCACCACCAGCGCCAGCGACTGCTGCTCTTCCCGGAAGATTTCCAGCAGCTTCAGCGCGTGGGTCGATTCGGAAACGAACAGCGCCTCGCGCATGTCGCCGAACAGGTCGATCGGCACGCCCGGCGCCAGCGCCCGCAGCAGCGACTTGGCCTCGACCACGCCGACCACGTCCTGGTCGCTGCCGCGCAGCACCGGGAAGCGCGAGAACGGCGACTGCCGCATGGCCGCCAGGTTCTCGTCCAGCGGGGCGTCGGCGTCGAGCCAGCTGATCCGCGTGCGCGGCGTCATCAGGCTGTCGGTCAGGCGGTCGCCGAGGCCGAGCACGCGGTTCATCATCTTGCGCTCGTCGGCATCGATCACGCCCTGCTCGTGGCTCTCGCTGACCAGCAGGCGGATCTCCTCTTCGCTGATGGCACTGCGGGCGTCGTCCCGGATGCCGAGCATCCGCAACACGGCGCGGTTGATCGCGCCCAGCGCGGCCACCACCGGCGTTGCCGCGGTGGAGAGCGCAGACAGCGGTATCGCCACCGCGCAGGCGATGCGCTCGGGGTTGGTCAGCGCCAGCCGCTTCGGGATCAGCTCGCCGAAGATGACCTGCGCGGCGGTGATCAGCCCGACCGCGGTGCCGATGCCGATGCCTTCGGCGTACTCCCGCGCGCCCGCCCAGAGCCCGTCGATCCAGCCGGCGATGACCAGGCCGATGGCCTCGCCGCCGAACAGGCCGGTCAGCACGCCGATCAGGGTGATGCCGACCTGCACCGTCGACAGCAGGTTGTCGGGATGCTCGGCCAGCGCCAGCGCCTTGCGCGCGGCGCGGCTGGGGTGGGCGGGGTCTTCCGCCAGTTGCTTGAGGCGCAGCTTGCGCGAGGTCATCAAGGCCATCTCCGACATCGCGAAGAAGGCGTTGAGGACGATCAGGGCCAGGACGATCAGGATTTCCAGCATCTGCCCGGTTCCGGTGGCTGGAGTCCATGTGGGCGCTGTTCCGGCGGGGAGCCGGCAGGCGGTGGTCTAGAGTCGTCGTCCATTCGGGGTTGGTTGGCGGAAAGGCGCCGACGGATGGTATCAGGTCGCCCGCATGGGCCCGGAGAGGGGCGGGACGAAGCGCAACTGTCCCGAAACCGTCATAATTCCGTCCGTTTCGCGTTCATCGCCAATCCTTCTGCCCGCGCTCCGCCGCCGCACGACGAGGTCACCGCCCATGTTTTCCCTGCAAACCATCTTCGGCCAAGGCAACCAGTTCTACACTTTGCTCGAGGATGCCGCGGACGCCGCGTACGACAGCACCAAGGCGCTGCACGTGATGCTCAAGGGCTCGGAGCGGCAGCCGGCGCTGGATGCCTTCAAGCTCGCCCGCCAGCGCGAGCGCGATGCCTCCGACCAGATCAGCCAGGCGCTGGTCGACAGTTTCATCACCCCGATTGAGCGCGAGGACATCGAGGCGCTGGGTTCGGCGCTGTACAAGATCCCCAAGCAGGTCGAGAAGTTCGCCGACCGCTACTCGCTGGCGCTGCAGCACCTGGAGCACATCGACTTCGCCCCGCGCGCGTCGATGCTGGAGGAGGCGGCGGCGGTCGTGGTCGACATGGTCCGGCTGCTGCCGAAGATGAACCTGGAGCAGATGAAGGCCCTCAGCGACAAGCTGCGCGCGCTGGAGAACGAGGCCGACCGGCTGATGCTGGAGCTGTACCGCGACATCTATTCCGGCAAGCTCGACCCGCTGCAGATGTTCCTGCTGAAGGAGTTCTTCGAGATCCTCGAAAAGGCCATCGACCGCTGCCGCGAGGCCGGCGTGGTGGCCTATGAAATCGTCCTGAAGAATTCCTGAGGCCCACGGGATGCTGACCCTGGTCATGACCGTGGTGCTGGTGGCGCTGATCTTCGAGTACGTCAACGGCTTCCACGACACCGCCAACTCGATCGCCACCGTGGTCGCCACCAAGGTGCTGTCACCCGGCCAGGCGGTGATGATGGCCGCCAGCACCAACCTGATCGGAGCGCTCTGGGGTACCGCGGTGGCCAAGACGATCGCCTCCGGGCTGATCAACGCCGGTGTGGTCGACGTCGGCGCCCAGCTGATCCTGTGCGCGCTGCTCGGCGCCATCATCTGGAACCTGATCACCTGGTGGCTCGGCCTGCCGTCGTCGTCCTCGCATGCGCTGATCGGCGGACTGGTCGGCGCGGCACTCGCCGCGGCGGCGAACAACTTCGACGCGATCATCTTCAACCAGCCGATGGACCCCTGGTACAAGAGCGCCGGGGTGCTGTGGAAAGTGATCGTGCCGATGGTCAGCTCGCCGATCATGGGCTTCACCGCCGGCTTCCTGCTGATGGGCGTGCTGTTCGCGATCATCTCGGCGATGGCCCGTAGCGGCGGCTGGCTGGGCCGCCTCGCACGGCCGCGCTGGGTCAATGCCTTCTTCGGCAAGGCGCAGCTCGCCAGCGCCGGCTACATGGGCTTCGCCCACGGCATGAACGATGCGCAGAAGACCATGGGCATCATCGCCCTGCTGCTGGTCAGCGCCCAGGCCAACGGCGTGCTGGACGACCTGCCGGGCTGGCTGGCGTTCCTGCACCCGTCGCCGGGTGCGCTGGCCGATGGCGACATCGACATGTGGATCAAGATCACCTGCGCGCTGGTGATGGCCGCCGGCACCGCCGCGGGCGGCTGGCGGATCATCAAGACGCTGGGTCACAAGCTGGTCAAGCTGCACCCGATCCACGGCTTCGCGGCCGAGGCCAGTGCGGCGTCGGTGATCACCCTGGCCAGTTCGCTGGGCATCCCGGTGTCGACCACCCACAACATCTCGTCGGCGATCATGGGCGTCGGCACGGCCAAGCGCTTCAACGCGATCAAGTGGACCGTGGTCGAGAAGATGATCTGGGCCTGGATCCTGACGATCCCGATGGCCGGCGGCATGGCCTACGGCCTGTTCCTGCTGTTCGCGAAGCTGGGCTGGGCCTGACCGGGCCGTAGCCGCAGTCCGCAGTCGCTACGGCGGAGTGTCGCTACAGCAGGTCGCCATCGGCCGACATCGCCCGCTCCATGCGATCGCCGAGTCCGCCGATCTCCAGCACCAGTCGCTGCACCTCGGCGGCGTCGAGTCCCTCGAACGGGCGGTTCTCGCACAACTGCAGATAGGGCACGCCATCGAGATCGCCGATCGCGAGGTAGCCGACCCGGCTCTGCCAGTTGAACACCAGCGCGCGCCGCGCATCCAGCCCGGTGATCGGTGCCACTGCGGTGCTGGCGCGCAGGTAGGGGCGGCCGTCATCGTCCTCCAGCTCGGACAGGAAGATCGACTGGTGGCGGGTGCCGCGCTCGAGCGAAAGCTCGACGCAGACCACGCCCTCGACCTGCGCGGTGAGACGGAAGCCGGCGCTGACCAGCTGCTGGCGGATCTGTTCGAAGTCGTGCATGGGCGCCTCCGGTGCGGTGGCCCTATGCTACCGCGATGAAGACCGACCCCAGCGACCGCATCCTGGCCGCGATCCGCGCGATCCCGCGCGGGCAGGTGGCCGGCTATGGCGAGGTCGCGCGACGGGCCGGGCTCCCGGGCCGGGCGCGCATGGTGGCGCGCCTGCTGAGCCACAACGACGACCCGCGGCTGCCATGGCACCGGGTGCTTCGTTCCGACGGGCGCATCGCCTTTCCACCCGACTCGCCGCAGTTTGCCGAGCAGAGCCAGCGGCTGCGGGCCGAGGGCGTGCGGGTCGAAGCCGGCCGGGTCCGCGGGGTGCGCGCCGCGCCGACCCTGGACGAACAGGTCTGGGGACTGCCCGACTGAACAGGGTTTCACCTCCGGCCCGGTACCATGTGCCGACTTCATGGAGGTGTGATGTTTTCCAACCTGCCCCGCGTTATCAAGGCGCTGCTGATCGCCAACGGACTGGTGTTCCTGCTGCAGCAGGTGCTGGGTGACTTCGCGATGGCGCCACTCATGCTGTGGCCGCTCGGCAGCGGTAGCGATGCCTCGGCGGTCAGCCAGTTCCTGCCGTGGCAATTGCTGACCTACGGCTTCATGCACGGCAGCTTCGCCCACCTGCTGTTCAACATGCTGGCGTTGCTGATGTTCGGCGCACCATTGGCGCATACCTGGGGTGAGCGAAGGTTCCTGACGTTCTTCCTGGTCTGCGTGCTCGGCGCAGCGGTGTGCCAGCTCGCGGTAGGCGCATGGACGATGTCGGAAGGCGGGGCCGCGTATCCCACCGTGGGCGCCTCCGGCGGCGTGTTCGGCCTGCTGCTGGCCTACGGCATGCTGTTCCCGCACCAGCGGGTGATGCTGCTGATCCCGCCGATCCCGATGAAGGCGCGCACACTGGTGATCGTCTATGGCCTGGCGGAACTCATGCTGGGGTTCACCGGCTGGCAGCCCGGGGTGGCGCACTTCGCGCACCTGGGCGGGATGCTGTTCGGCTGGCTGCTGATCCGCTACTGGCGCGGGCAGCCGCCGTTCGGCAGGCGTCGCCCGCCACGGCCACGGATCGTGCGCTGAGCGGCGCTGGCGGTCGCGAGGCGGTCCCGCACAAAGAAAGAGGCCCGGGTTCAACCCGGGCCTCCGTCTTTTGGCCGACGAGGATGGCCAATCCGTTGCGGTGATCTGGGGTTACCAGATCGAGTTACCGGATCGGGTTACCAGATCACCACTTGCTGGTCTTCGCCGCGGACCATCGGCTGGCCGGCTTCGCATTCGAACGCCGCCGCGAACTCCGGCATGTTCGACGGCGCACCGATCGCGCGGAAGTTGGCCGGCGCGTGCGGGTCGGTGGTCAGGCGCACCTTCAGTTCGTCATCGGTGAAGTTGCGGCGCCACACGGTCGCCCAGTTGGCGAAGAAGCGCTGGTCGCGGGTCAAGCCCTCGGTCATCGGGTCCTCGACGCCGTCGGTCGCCTTCTTCATCGCGTCGTAGGCGATCGCCAGGCCGCCCAGGTCGGCGATGTTCTCGCCCAGGGTCAGCTTGCCGTTGACGTTCTTGCCGGGCATTGCCTCGTAGGCGTCGAACTGCGCGACCAGCTTGTCGGTCAGGCCCGAGAAGCCCTTGGAATCCGCTTCGGTCCACCAGTTCTCGAAGTTGCCCTTGGCGTTGAAGCGGCTGCCCTGGTCGTCGTAGCCGTGGATCATCTCGTGGCCGATCACCGCGCCGATGCCGCCGTAGTTCACCGCGTCGCCGGCTTCGGGATCGAAGAACGGCGGCTGCAGGATCGCGGCCGGGAACACGATCTCGTTGGCCAGCGGGTTGTAGTAGGCGTTGACGGTCTGCGGGCTCATGCCCCATTCGGTCTTGTCGACCGGCTGGCCGATCTTGCCGAGGTTCCACTTGTAGTTGAACTCGTTGGCGGCCATGACGTTGCCGAAGAAGCTGTCGCGGCTGGTCTCCAGACCGCTCCAGTCACGCCACTTGTCGGGGTAGCCGACCTTCGGGGTGAACGCGGCCCACTTTTCCATGGCCTGCTTCTTGGTCTCGTCGCTCATCCACTCCAGTTCTTCCAGGTGGACCTTGAGTGCTGCGCTGAGGTTCTTGACCAGCTCCTGCATGCGCGCCTTGGCTTCGGGCGAGAACGCGACCTCGACGTACATCTGGCCGAGCGCCTCGCCGACTTCGCCCTCGATGGTGTCAAGCACGCGCTTGGCGCGTTCCTTGATTTCCTTCTGGCCGCGCATGGCCTGGTTGTAGAAGTTGAAGTTCTCCTGCACCAGCGCGTCCGACAGGTACGGCGAGGCGCCGTCGACGGTGTGGAAGCGCAGGTAGGCCTGCCAGTCCTCGACCGGCACGTCGGCCAGCATCTGGCTGACTTCCTCGTGGAACGCCGGGATCGCCAGCGAGAACATCTCCGGCGCGGCCACGCCCTGCGACTCGAAGAACGTCGTCCACGAGAAGTTCGGGGTCAGCTTGTCGGCCTCGGCCAGCGACACCGGGTTGTAGTACAGCGAGACGTCGCGCGACAGTTCCTCGCTCGACTTGGAGGCCTCGGCCAGGCGGGTCTCGAACGCGACCACGGCCTCGGCCTGCGCGGCCGCGGCGGCGGCTCCCACGCCAGACAGCTCGAGCACCTTGGCGATGTGTGCCTGGTAGGCGTCGAGCTTGTCCTTCTTGTTGGCCTCGAAGTAGTAGGACTTGTCCGGCAGGCCCAGGCCGCCCTGGCCGGCGTAGGCGATGTTCATGTCCGAGTTCTTGAAGTCGGCTTCGGCGCCGAACGAGAACAGGAAGTTCTCGCCCCTGGCCGCGCTGCTGCGCAGGTACTCGGTGACGGCCTCCTGGCTGTCGAGCGCGGCGATCGCGTCGAGCCGGCCCTGGATCGGCTTGATGCCTTGGGCGTTGATGGTCTCCGCGTCCATGCCGGTGGCCCAGAAGTCGCCGACGATGTCCTGTACGCCGGTCGCGCCGTCATTGGCGGCGGCCTGTTCGGCGAGCTGGCGCTGGACGGCGGTGGAGCGCTCGTCGAGCATCTCGAACGCGCCCCAGCTGGTGCGGTCGCCCGGGATGTCGTTGGCGGCGAGCCAGGTGCCGTTGACGTAGCCGCCGAAGTCGACGCAGGCGTTCTTGCTCTTGTCGAGCTGGTCGACGCTGAAGCGGTTGACCGGCGGCAGGGTGCTCTCGTCGAGGGTCAACGCGCTGGTGTCGGCGGCGGGTTTGGCATCGGCGCCGTCGGCCGGGGCGGCATCCTGCTTCGAGCAGGCGGCCACCGCGGTGGCGATGGCGAGGGACAGCAGCAGGACTTGCGGTCTATTCAAGGTCACGGGGGACTCCGGACGTGCAATGGGAAAGATTTTTGGCCCGGAATCGTGACCCGGGGTCGCCCGATTCTGGACCCCAATCGTCCCAGCGGCGGGTGTCGAAGGTCATGCGGACGGGTCCGCCACGAGGGGAAGGCAAGCCGGCGGAGGTGGTGCCGTGCCATCCGTCACGGGTGACGTTTTGCCCATGTTGGCGGTATTCGCGCTGCCTACGATGGCCCGGACCCGCATCCGCGGACCACAGGCAGGGACGTACATGCTCCGAATCCGCGAACTCGGCAAGACCTACGCCAACGGCGTCCATGCGCTCAACGACGTCAGCCTCGACATCCCGCGCGGGATGTTCGGCCTGCTCGGTCCCAATGGCGCCGGCAAGTCATCGCTGATGCGGACCCTGGCGACGCTGCAGGAAGCCGACCACGGCAGCGTGACCCTCGAAGGCGCGGATGGAAGCCCGATCGACGTGCTGCGCGACAAGGACGCGGTGCGCCGCCAGCTCGGCTACCTGCCGCAGGACTTCGGCGTCTATCCCAAGGTCAGCGCCGAGGACCTGCTGGAGCACTTCGCCGTGCTGAAGGGCCTGACCGTACGCAGGCAGCGCCGCGAGGTGGTCGACGGGCTGCTGCAGCAGGTCAATCTGTGGGATGCCCGCAAGCGCAAGCTCGGCACGTTCTCGGGTGGCATGCGCCAGCGTTTCGGCATCGCCCAGGCGTTGCTGGGCAATCCGCGGCTGGTGATCGTCGACGAGCCCACCGCCGGCCTGGATCCGGAGGAGCGCAACCGCTTCCTCAACCTGCTGGCGGAGATCGGCGAGAACGTCGCGGTGATCCTGTCGACCCACATCGTCGAGGACGTGACCGACCTGTGCCCGACGATGGCGATCATGAACAAGGGCCAGGTGCTGCTGACCGGTCGGCCGAACGACGCGATCGCGGCGCTGGCCAACCAGGTCTGGCGCAAGCAGGTGGCCAAGGCCGCGCTGGGCGATTACGAGAGCCGGCACACCGTGCTGTCGACCCGGCTGGTCGCGGGCAACCCGGTGATCCACGTGTTCGCGCCGGAGCGGCCGGAGGAGGGCTTCGAGCAGGTCGCCCCGGACCTGGAGGACGTCTATTTCCAGCGCCTGCGCCAGCAGGCCCGCCATGTCGCCCAAGCCGACGCGGCCTGAGCGGGGACTCGACATGACCTTCGAATTCTTCCGCTTCGAACTGCGGCAGCAGTTGCGTGCGCCGCTGTTGTGGCTGCTGGCGCTGATGTTCGGGCTGTTCGCGTTCGGTGCCGCCAGTTCCGACGCGATCGTCGTCGGCAATGCCGTCGGCAACGTCGACCGCAACGCGCCGACGGTGATCGTCCAGTTCCTGGGCGTGTTCACGGTGCTCGGGTTGCTGGCGATCGTCAGCTTCATCAGTGGCGCCCTGCTGCGCGACTTCGAGCTCGGCACCGCCGACCTGTTCTTCTCCAGCCCGATGCGCAAGCGCGACTTCCTGCTGGGGCGCTTCCTGGCCGCGGTGGCCGCGTGCCTGGTGATCTATCTCGCGGTGGCGCTGGGCCTGATGGTCGGGCCGCTGATGCCGTGGGTGGACCCGGAACGGCTGGGCGCGTTCTCGCTGGCGCCGTACGGCTGGGGCTTCGCCGTGCTGGTGATCCCGAACCTGCTGTTCAGCGGTGCGCTGCTGGCACTGCTCGCGGTGACCACCCGCAGCGTGCTGGTGGTGTATCTCGGGGTGATCGGGTTCTTCATCCTCAACTCGGTGGCCGGCGTGCTCACGGCCGACCTCGACAACGTCTGGCTGGCGACCCTGATCGACCCGCTGGGCATGACCGCGCTGGACCGGACCACCCGCTACTGGTCGGCCGACCAGCACAACCGCGAGTTGCCGGAGCTGGCCGGTTACCTGCTGGCCAACCGGGCGCTGTGGCTGTCGGTGTCGGTCGGGCTGGTGGTCGCGGCGTTCGCTTTGTTCAAGCCGCAGCGCACCGGTACCGGCCGCGGCTGGTTCAGGCGGCGCAAGGCGAGGGTGGCCGCGGCATCCGTGCGGCCGGTCGCGGCGGTACCGCCACGGGTGGTGCCCGCGACGGGCGCGGCGGTCTCGTGGTCGCAGTTCCTGCGTCTGTGGCGCTTCGACACGGTCGGCGTGTTCCGCGGCGTGCCGTTCCTGGTGATGCTTCTGTTCGCGGTCGCCAACTTCCTCGCCATCGCCGGCATGGCCGAAAGCATGTACGGCACCCGGGTCTATCCGGTCACGTCGTTGATGGTGACGACGCTGCAGGGCGGCTTCAGCTTCATGCTGGTCTTCATCGTGATGTTCTACGCCGGCGAGCTGGTGTGGAAGGAGCGCGGTGCGCGGCTGGGTGAAGTCACCGATGCGATGCCGATGCCGGACTGGGTGCCACTGGTGGCGAAGATGGCGAGCCTGGCGGCGGTGGTACTGGCGTTCCAGGCGGTCGGCGCGGTTGCGGCGATGGGGTTCCAGCTGGTCAAGGGCTTCACCGCGATCGAGCCGGGCCTGTATGCGCGGGAGTTGCTGTTGGGCTCGGTGCCATTCGTGCTGATGGGCGGGCTGGCGCTGGTGCTGCAGGTGCTGAGCAATAACAAGTTCATCGGCTACGGCCTGCTGATCGCGTGGCTGGTGCTGCAGGGCACGCTCGGCTTCCTCGACTTCGACCACAACCTCTACAGCTACGGTTCGGCGCCGGCGGCGCCGTATTCCGACATGAACGGTTACGGCCACTTCCTCGCCGGGCGGCTGTGGTTCCAGTCGTACTGGGGCGCCTGCCTGCTGGCATTGCTGCTGCTGTCGGCGGCGTTCTGGGTGCGCGGCGTCGCACCGAGCCGGCGCGAGCGTTTCCGCCTCGCGCGGCAGCGGCTCGGTGGCGGCCGTGGCTGGGCGCTGGCGGCGAGCGTGGCGCTGTTCGTGGCGCTGGGTGGTTTCATCTTCTGGAACACCAACGTCCGCAACGAGTACCTGGCCGGTGACGATGCGCTCGATCGCCAGCAGCGCTACGAAGAGCAATACCGCAAGTACCGCGACCTGCCGCAGCCGCGGATCACGGCGGTGCAGACCGAAATCGACCTGTACCCGCACGAGCAGCGCGTGCAGGTCCGCGGGCACTACACGGTGGTGAACCCGCACGACGTACCGATCACCGAGTTGCACGTCCAGTGGTACCCGGACGCCGGGCTCGACCGGCTCGGGTTCGGCGAAGCCTCGGTGGCCAGCAACGACGAGCGGCTTGGTTACCGCATCTACCGCCTTGGCACGCCGATGCAACCCGGCGACACGCGGCGGATGGACTTCACCGTGAGCTACGCGCGCGAAGGCTTCGGCAACGACGTCGGCTGGACCAGCGTGGTCGACAACGGCACGTTCTTCAATTCCGAGGAACTGCTGCCGCGCTTCGGCTATTCCGACCGCGGCCAGATCAGCGACCGCAACGAGCGTCGCAAGCGCGGCATGGAGGAGTTGCCGCGCATGGCCAGGCTGGAGGACCAGGCCGCGCGCGCCAACACCTACATCAGCGACGACGCCGACTGGATCGCGTTCAGGACCACCGTCTGCACCACGCCGGAGCAGATCGCGCTCGCGCCGGGGCTATTGCAGAAGGAGTATGAGCGCGACGGCCGCCGTTGCTTCGACTATGCGATGCAGCGGCCGATGCTGAACTTCCACGCGACCCTGTCGGCCGAGTGGGCGGTGCGCAAGGGCGCGTACCAGGCCGGTACCGCCGACGAGATACCGATCGAGGTCTATTACGACCCGAAGCACCCGTACAACGTCGACCGCATGATCGAGTCGGTGCAGAAGTCATTGGCTTACTACGAGGCCAACTTCAGCCCGTACCAGCACGAGCAGGTACGCATCCTGGAGTTCCCGGGCTACAGCAGCTTCGCCCAGGCATTCGCCGGGACGATCCCGTATTCGGAGTCGATCGGCTTCATCGCCGACCTGCGCGACGAGGACGCGATCGACTACGTGTTCTACGTCACCGCACACGAGATCGCGCACCAGTGGTGGGCGCACCAGGTGATCGGTGCCGACGTGCAGGGCTCGACCATGCTCAGCGAGTCGCTGGCGCAGTACTCGGCGCTGATGGTGATGGAGAAGGAGTACGGCCGCGAAAAGATGCGGCGCTTCCTCAAGTACGAGCTGGACCGATACCTGTCCGGCCGCGCGGGCGAGAACATCGAGGAGCTGCCGCTGTACCGCGTCGAGAACCAGCAGTACATCCATTACCGCAAGGGTTCGCTGGTGTTCTACCGGTTGCGAGAGGAGATCGGCGAGGACGCGTTGAACCGCGCGCTGTCGCGCTTCCTCGCCGACAAGGCCTACCAGCACGCGCCGTTCACCACCTCGGCCGAGCTGCTGGAGTACATCCGCGCCGAGGCCGGGCCCCGGCACGAGCAGTTGATCACCGACCTGTTCGAGAAGATCAGCTTCTATGACAACCGCGTCGAGGCGGTCACCGCGGTCAAGCGCGACGACGGCAAGTACGAGGTCACCCTCGACCTGCACGCCGCCAAGCTGCACGCCGACGGCGAGGGCAAGGAGACCACCGCGACGCTCGACGACTGGATCGAGGTCGGGGTGTTCGCGCGCGGGCCGTCTGGCGAGGAGGCCGACGAGGAGGTGCTGTACCTCGAGCGGCACCACATCACTGGCGATTCGCCCACGGTGACCGTCGTGGTCGACCGGTTGCCGTACGAGGCCGGCTTCGACCCGTACAACAAGCTGATCGACCGGGTGTCGTCGGACAACCGCAAGCGCATCTCGATGTAGCCGGGTGCCGTGCGCCGCGGCATCCTGAACGGGAGTTGCGCGGTGCTGGCGCTGGACAGGCCTTTCCCGTAGGATTCGCCTGTTCAGCGCACGGCTGCCTTTCCCAGGTTGCCACCGTCGCATCCCGGATCGCACTGCGGCCGGCATCGCGACCACGGTTTTATCCCGCACGTCTTTCGTCGCGCCGACACGGTTCCGGAGCATCCGGCACCGTCAAATCAGAAAACTCGCAGCGCGGTTTGGGAACGCTCCGGGTTACACCGCATTCGTTTGCGGTTTCCTTGTATCCGGAGTTCCAACATGTCCTTTGAATCCCTCGGGCTTGCGCCCGCGTTGCTGCGTGCGCTCGCCGAGCAGAACTACACCACCCCGACCCCGATCCAGGCCGAAGCGATTCCGCTGGTGCTGGCCGGCCACGACCTGCTGGGCGGCGCCCAGACCGGCACCGGCAAGACCGCCGCGTTCGGCCTGCCGCTGCTCAACCGCCTGTCCAAGCAGACCGCCGCCAACGGCCCGCGCAAGCCGCGCGCGCTCATCCTGGTGCCGACCCGCGAGCTCGCGGTGCAGGTCAACGACAACCTCCGCAGCTATGCCAAGCACCTGCGGCTGAATTTCTGCACGATCTTCGGCGGCGCCGGCATGGGCCCGCAGGTCGACAACCTGCGTCGCGGCGTCGACGTGCTGGTGGCCACCCCCGGTCGGCTAATCGACCACATGGAGCGCGGCACCGCGCGCCTGGACGGCATCGAGGTGCTGGTGCTCGACGAGGCAGACCGCATGCTCGACATGGGCTTCCTGCCGGCGATCAAGCGCATCCTCGGCAAGCTGCCGCACGAGCGCCAGACCCTGCTGTTCTCGGCCACGTTCGAGGCGCAGCTGAAGCAGCTCGCGCTGCAGTTCATGCGCAACCCGAAGCAGGTGCAGGTCGCGGCCAACAACACCATCGCCGACACCATCGCCCACATCGCGCACCCGGTCGACAGCGGCCGCAAGCGCGACCTGCTGATCGACATCATCGCCCGGCGCCCGCATGACCAGGTGCTGGTGTTCGGCCGCACCAAGCACGGCTGCAACCGCCTGGCGGAGCAGCTCGAAGGCGCCGGGCTGCGTTCGGTCGCGATCCACGGCAACAAGAGCCAGGCGCAGCGCCAGAAGGCCCTGCGCGACTTCAAGACCAACCGCGCGCGGGTGCTGGTGGCGACCGACGTCGCCGCCCGTGGCCTCGACATCCCGGACCTGCCGCTGGTGATCAACTTCGACCTGCCGATGGTGGCCGAGGACTACGTGCACCGGATCGGCCGTACCGGTCGCAACGGCGCCAAGGGTGAGGCGCTGTCGCTGGTCTCGCACGACGAAGGCGGTTTGCTGCGGCAGATCCAGCGCATCCTGAAGAAGGACGTCGAGCTGATCACGGTCGCCGGCTACGAGCCGAGCCGTCCGATCCGCCTCGACGTGGCGATCCCGAACCCGCGCCAGAACGCCGGCAACCGCGGTCCGCGTCCGGCCGGTCGCAACCCGGGCAACCGTGGCCATGGCAAGCCGGGTGGTGCGCGCCAGGGGCATGCCCATGCCGGGCCGAAGCAGCATCGTGGCGGGCAGGGTGGTCGTGGTTCGCGTCATGGCGGTGGTGCTGCCTGACAGGTAGGCATCGCCAATTTGATTGACGGGAGGCCGGCAGGAATGCCGGCCTTTTGTTTGCATGTGTGGTTCCGGGGGCGTCCCGGGTCGGAGGCGGCGGGCGCCGGCCGGTGGGGGTATTGCTACACCCCTCGGTCAGGGCCGCTCCGCGGTCCGGCCCGGCGCAGCGCGCCGGGCGTTCGCGCAGGCGCGCGGCATGCCGCGAAAGCAGCCTGCACTCACCCTGCCCTGACTCGGGGCCGTCGGCCATCCATGGCCGACTTTCCGCAATACCCCCACCGCCCGTCACCCGCGTGTGAGTTGCGTCGGCTTCGTTGGGAGAGCGGGGGGTTATGGACTTGCCGGTGGATTAACTGCGCCCGGCGAGGAGCGGACATAGGCCAACCCGGCTCTGAGTGGAGTCCGAAGCCGCTTCGACTTTGACAAATTGTTAGCCCTGCTCACTGGGCAAACCGGATGGAGCAATGCCAAGAGAACGGATGCCCGGGGTCAGCACGTCGAGCCGGACGGGCCGCGCGCGTCAACCATCGTTGCGTTGTGCGAACTCCGGGAAGGTCTCCGCTATCGGCGCTTCATCCGGCAGGATGTAGAACACCCCGCCGCGCTCGAACGTCGGACTGACGATCCGCTCGTAGAACCCGGGCGAGACGTTGATGCAGCCATGGCTGATACGGTTGTCGTCGGGAGTGGGCGATGCAAGGCGCTCGACGCGTTTCTCGGCCGGGACGCCGGTAGCGGTGGGGTGGATGGAGACGGCGGAATCGTAGTCCACCCACAACACGCGGCCCGCGTCGATCGACGGGCCGAAACCGCCCACAAAGCGACCCGCAGGGGTGGTGCGGTCCCGGCCCGGGATCTCGCGAAGCGCGAGGCCGGCGACGCCGGGGGCGGTATGGTCGCCGATCGCCGAGCCGAAGAGCCCGGGCGCCGCGCCGCGAAGCCGGCCGTCGCCGTCGAATACGAGGACCTGTGCGGCGGCCTTGTCGATGACTGCGAACGGATAGCCCTGGTTGTCCCGGGTTGCCACAACCCAGCCCGCGAGCTCGATCACCGTGCCGGACACGTCCTGGCCTCGTGGAAGCTCGTCGACGGCGGCAACCGGTTGCGCGGTGGCTTCCCGGGCGCTTGCCACGGAGGGGTTCGCGGATGCCAGCGCCAGCACCAGCGCGGCAAGAGCGGTCCGGATCGCAGGGTATGTGCATGTATTGATAGGGCGGTACCTTCGAACTGGGTAAAGAAAAAAAGACCGGTGCCAGCAAAGGCCACCGGTCCCGTTCATGCCGTTCGTCGCGAAGTGCGGGAACGATTAGCCGCGCGGCGCGCGACCCGGCGAGGTTTCGAGCTGCTGGACGCGGCTTTCCATCTGGTCGAGCCGCTGGTTGGCCCGCTGCGCGGACTGGTTGGCGGACTCGGCGCTCTGGGCGGCGTCCTGCACCCGGGTGTCGAGCTGATCGAGGCGCGAGTTGATTCCTGCAAACTCGTCATCGTAGGTGGCGCAGCTGGCAAGGCCCGCGGCGACGACGATTGCCAGGGTGAGCGTACGCGCCGTTGTCAGGTGTTGCTTGGTTGGGAACATGCCAACTCTCCTTCGTCTGGGATCTCGGAATATAGCGGCCTTTTTGCCGCAGTCACGTGACGCCTTTAGCGGACGTTGGAGTACGTGGATGATTTGTGAAGACGGACTCTCTACTTGCATGAAGAAGAGCCGGTAAAAACCGGCCCTTCTTCACAACACAACGCTTCAACTCAACCTTTTTCCGACTCGATCCACCGGTTGATCTTGCCTTCCAGCACATCCAGCGGCACCGAGCCGTCCTTCAGCACTTCGGCGTGGAATTCGCGCACGTCGAACCCGTCGCCCAGCGCCGCCTCGGCCTTGTCGCGCATCTCCTGGATCTTCAGCTCGCCCATCTTGTAGGCCAATGCCTGGCCCGGGATCGCCATGTAGCGCTCGGCCTCGGCGGTGGCCTGGGTCTCGCTCTCGGCCGAGTTCTCCAGCATGTAGTCGATTACCTGCTGGCGGGTCCAGCCCTTGCTGTGCAGGCCGGTGTCGACGACCAGCCGGATCGCGCGCCACAGTTCGTTCTGCAGGTAGCCGAAGTAGCTGTACGGATCGGTGTAGACGCCCAGGTCCTTGCCGAGCGACTCGGCATACAGGCCCCAGCCCTCGGTGAACGCGGTCTCGCCGCCGAAGCGGCGGAAGTCGGGCAGGCCGGTCAGCTCCTGCTGCAGCGCGAGCTGGAAGTGGTGGCCGGGGATCGCCTCGTGCAGGAACAGGTCCTCGGCGTCCCAGGTCTTGCGGGTCGGCAGGTCGTAGGTGTTGACGTAGAAGATGCCGGGGCGGCTGCCGTCCTCGCTCGGGGTCATGTAGGAGCCGCCGGCCGCCGACTTGGCGCGGAACGGTTCGACCGGACGGATCTCGAACGGCGCCTTCGGGGTCAGCGAGAACTGCTCGGGGATTTTCGCGTTGATCTTGTCCTCGAGCGCGCGGTAGTGCGCCAGCAGCGCCTCTTCGCTCTCGAAGCTGAACTGCGGATCGGTCTTCATGAACTCGAAGAAGTCCTGCAGCGAACCCTCGAAGCCGACCTCGGCCATGACCTTGCGGATCTCGCCATGGATACGCTCGACCTCGTCCAGTCCGATCTGGTGGATCTCCGCCGGACTCAGGTCGGTGGTGGTCGAGTTGTGCGCGTTGAACGCGTACCAGGCTTCGCCGTCGGGCAGCGCGGCCATGCCGACGGTGTCGCGTGCGTGCGCCATGTAGTCGTTGGCGACGTACTCGCGCAGTTCGCGGTAGGCCGGCATCAGCTCGTCCTGGATCATCGCCCGGTACTCGGCGGTGATGCGCTCCTTGTCGGCATCGGAGAACGATTCGGGCATGTCCGCGACCGGCTTCCAGAACAGCGTGTCTTCCGGCTTGTCCTTGATCAGCGCGTCGAGCTGGTCGACGACGTTGTCCATCAACACCTTGGGCTGCACCACGCCGGCCTCGACGCCGAGCTTCATGTTGGCGATAGCCTGGTCGAACAGCACCGGTACCTGCGACGCGCGCTTGCGCCAGTTGGCGTAGTCCTCGACGGTCTTGAACGGTTGCGCGCTGGTGCCGGAGCCGAGCTGCACCGCCATGTTGGCGAGGTTGTAGAACTGGTTGATCGGCTGCTTCCAGCTCGGGAACTTCTCGCTGGCGAGTTCGTCCTTCGCGTCGCGCACGAAGATCTCGTAGCTCAGCAACGCCTGGCCTTCCAGTCCTTCCGAGCCGACGCCCTCGATTTTTTCGAGCCAGCGCGTGGTGAAGTCGTGCGACTCCTGGCGGTATTCCGCGGACAGGAAGTTCGGCAGCCGGTCGTTGTAGCGGGGGTCGCCCTGGAAGGTCGCGGCCAGCGGGTTGAGTTCGAGCATCTCCTCCCAGTACTGCGCGTACAGCTGGTCGAGCTGCGCGGCCTTGTCTTCGGCAGCCTGGCTGGTGCCGGCGGCCTGCGCGGCATCGTTGGCGGCGGTCGGGCTGCAGCCGGCCATCGCCGCTACGAGGGCAAGGGCGAGCAGGGAACGTGTGACGCGTGGCTTCATCGCGGTCTCCAGGTGACGGTGTGTTCGATGGGGCAGGTTGACCCCCGAGCGTCGGCGTTGGCACCGGCGCGGGCATGGGCCATAGGTCACCCGGGTGCGGGAACTGCGGCCGGGGTCAGCTTTGCGCCGAGGCGGCGGGCGGCGAGAACGGAATGGAGTCGGGCGAGACCGCGCCGCCGGAGATGATGAAGCTCATCGCCTGGTCGACCGTCCAGTCGGTCGGGGTGATCTTCTCGACCGGCACGATTTCCAGGTAGCCCGATGTCGGGTTCGGCGTGGTCGGCACGTACACCGCGGCCAGTTCGCGACCGGTGCCCTGTTCCTTCAACACCCGGGTGACAAAGCCAATCGACTTCATCTCGGTGTGCGGGAAGTCGATCAGCACCACGCGCTGGGTGCCGTCCGGCTTGGTCTGCAGGATGTCGAGCAGCTGCCGGGCGCTGCCGTAGATGATGTTGGCGAACGGCACCCGGCCTATCAGCGACTCGAACCAGCGCAGCAGGCGCTGGCCGAGCACGCGATGGGCCATCACGCCCGACAGCAGGATCACCAGCAAGGTGGCGACGAGCGCGATCACCGTCTGCACCCACGGTTGCGCCAGCCAGCCGGCGATCTGCGGGTAATCGGTGGCGAGCCGGGCCAGCATCGGCCCGGTGAGCGGGCGGCTGGTATCCGACAGCAGCACGAACACGAACTTGCCGACCACCCAGGTCAACCACAGGGGCAGCAGGGTGAGCAAGCCGGTCAGGAACAGGCGCTTGAGCGTGGGGGGATTGCGCATGCCGCGGATTGTACGGGGCGGGGGGCGCTACAACTCGCGGACCAGGCGGAAGCCGACGTCGTCGTAGCCGCGCTCGGCATCCAGCAGGCGCTGGGTGGTTTCGCGGGAGCGCCAGGAGGTACCGATGACCTTGCGCTGGTTGCAGTCGGCGCCGCAGTCGCGCAGCCACAGCGACAGGTCGCGGCCGCTGATTTCCGGTGCGAGCTGGCGTGATTCGGCGGTGCTGGGCAACCGGTATTCGTGGCCGGTCTGGCGGCTGTACCACTGCGCGTAGGCCTCGGCGTCGCGCAGCGATACGCAGACCACCGGTTCGTTCTCGCCCTGGCCGAAGCCGGGGTCGCGCCAGTTGCGGGGCGACAGCACGCGCAGCAGCGAGGCGCGCTCGCGGCAACGCGTGGGTTCACGGCTGGTAAGGGTAGCGAAACGTGCGTACTCGTCGCGGCTCACCGGCTTGCGGCTCATCGCGGTGCCGTCCTTGCCGAGCACGCTGCCGGCCGGATCGCCGGGCAATGCCTCGCCGCGCTCGGGAATGGCGTCGGCGCGTGCCTGCAACTGGCGCGTGGCATCGTCTGGAACACCGAGCGCGCCAGCCAGCGCGATCACCGCGGCGGCCTGCTTCTGGTCGAAGTCGCGGGCGGCTTGCTCCATGCGTTCCTGCAACGCCCTGGTGGTGTCCTTCGCAAGCTGGAGCCGCACCGGGCTGTCGGTGCTGGCGGTCTGGTCGCCGAGCCGGCCGATGTGGTCGAAGTATTCCCGCGCCTGGGTGTCGCGGCGCTTGCCGAGGCTGGCGATCATCTCGGCGCCGAGTGCGCCGGTCAGCTCGTCGACCACGTGGCCGACCTCGGTGTTTCCGGGGTCGGCTTCGTAGGCGCGCAACACGCTTTCCATCGCGTTGTCGTCGGCCGGGGCGGTGAGGTTGCGCTGGGTGATCTGCCGGCGCGCATCGGCCAATGCGATCTGCAGCGGTGCCTCCGGCAGCGGCTGCATCATCGAGGCGATCGGATCGGGGGGCGGGGCTTCGGCGATCGCGGGCGTGCCGGCACGGAAGAAGCCGTTGCCTTCGCGGTCGCCACCGGCCAGCAGCATGCCGCCGCCAGCGAGCGCAGCCAGCACGATCGTGCCCGCCCAGGCCGCCCGCGGGACGCGTTGCAGCGGGGCGAGGATGCGGTCGCGCCACTGGACCAGGCGCGGCCAGCTGCGGCGCCGCTCGACCAGGTCCAGCATGGCCGACATCTGCGCGACGTCGTGGAAGCGCTCGCCGGGGTGCTTGGCCAGCGCGCGGTTCATGAAGCGCTGCCAGTGGCGCAGCCGCGCCGGCAGTTTCGGGATCGGGTCCTGTGCGTGCATGACCGCCATCGAAAGCGCGTCGGCGGCCTGGTAGGGCAGATGGCCGGCCAGCATTTCCCAGGCCAGCACGCCGAGGCTGTAGAGGTCGGCGCGTCCGTCGACGTCCTCGCCGCGTGCCTGCTCCGGCGCCATGTAGGCGGTGCTGCCGACCGCCAGCCCGGCCGCTGTCACGCGCGGTCCAAAGCCGCGCCGCAGGGCGATGCCGAAGTCGGCCAGCAACGGACGCTCGGTGTCGTCGAACAGCACGTTCTCGGCCTTGACGTCGCGGTGGACGACGCCGTGGCCATGCGCGTACTGCAGCGCCGACAGCAATGCGCGCAGGGTCTCGACGACGCGCGGCTCGTCGGTTCCTCCGCCATCCTCCAGCTGGAAGCTGCGCTGGCCGAGGTGGCCGCGCGCGAGGTAGGGCATCGCGTAGTAGGGCAGGCCGTCGCGGGTGCGGCCGAGTTCGTGGATGCGCACGACGTGGGCGTGTTCGAGGCGCGCGATGGTGCGCACCTCGTTCTCGAACCGGCGCCGGCTCACTTCGTCCGACAGCGCCTGGCTCGCCATGACCTTGATCGCGACTTCGCGCCCGAGGTCGAGCTGCTCGGCCAGGTACACCGTCGACATCCCGCCGTGGTTGATCACGCGCAGCAGCCGGTAGCCCTTGATCTCGGGCAAGGGCGTGGTGGTCGTGTCGTTGTTCAGCGGGAAAGACATCGCGGCCCCCCTGTCGCGGACGACGAGCATACCCCCGCCGGGCTGCAGGGTGAATCGGATGGGCGACGCCGCAGGCGCTATTGCGAGGGGAATCGTGAAGCCGGTCGGGAAGTCGTCGGTAGAAGTGACGCTGGGGGTCAGTCGGAGCCGCGGACGGATGCCTCGCCCGCGTTGCGGACCCGCGGTTTCAGCCTCACGTAGAGCTGTTTGCGCACGCGTGCGACCACTTCGCCCTGTTCATCCAGAATTTCGGTGTCGAACCAGCGCAGTGCCTTGTCGCCGCCGGCGGTGGCCGCGCGCAGGTCGTCGAGCACCGCGTCGTCGAGGTCGAAGCGTGCGTGCACGGTGCCGCGGCCGGGCTTGACGAACTCGATCGTGCCGGCCTTGTCCCACACCACGTAGTCGGGACCGATCGCCTGCATTGCCAGCAGCATCCAGAACGGGTCGGTCATCGCGAACAGGCTGCCGCCGAAGTGGGTGCCGACGTAGTTGCGGTTCCACGGGCGCATGCGCAACTCGACGCGGGCGTGGCGATAGTCGTCGCTGATGGCGGAGACGTGGATGCCGCTGAAGAGGAAGGGCGGCCACAGGTTCAGGCCGTGGCGGAGCAGGGTCGGGTTCATGTCCCCGAGTTTGCCATACGCATGCGTATCCATGTAGGAGCGACGTGAGTCGCGATTTCACGGCGACCTCGGCGGAGCGAGGAAATCGCGACTCACGTCGCTCCTACAGAAAGCCGCGGCGCGCCTAGAACAACAGTGACGACATTTTGCGGCGGTAGCGGCTGACCAGCGCGGCGTCGTCGATGATGCGGAACGCGTCGATCAGCGCCTTGCGCGGCAGGCCGTCATCGAAGTCGCGGTCGCGACTCAGCATTTCGATGAACTGCTCCAGTCCGGCCTCGGGTTGGCCTTCGGCGATCTGCCGGACCCCGAGCTGGTGCCGTGCCCGCAGGTCGCCCGGGTCGGCCGCGATCGCCTGCTGCAGGGCCTCCACCGACGGTGCGGTCGCGGCCTGGGCGATGAAGCCCAACCGCGCGCGCGCCTGGACGCTGCGGTCGTCGGTGGCGAGGTTGGCGGGCAGGGCGTCGAGCAGGGTCTCGGCCTCGGCCGCCGCGCCGGTCTGCAGCAGCGCGAGGGCGAGGTCGAGCTTGAGCTCGTCCTGGTCGGGGGTTTCGGCCACCGCCTGGCGCAGGCGCACGACTTCGGCATGCGGATCGGTCGGAATGGTGTCGGCCTCGACGGCTTCGGTGGCCGGCGCCGGTTCGCCCGGCTCGATGCCGTGGTGCTTGAGGAACTCGCGGATCTGGCCTTCCGGCAGCACGCCAGGGAAGCCGTCGGCGATCTGGCCGTCCTTGACCAGGAACACGGTCGGGATCGAGCGCACCTGGAACGCGCCGGCCAGCTGCTGTTCCTTGTCGGCATCGACCTTGGCCAGCACGAACGCGCCGTTGTAGTCGCCCGCCAGCTTCTCCAGCACCGGCCCGAGTTGCTTGCACGGCCCGCACCACTCGGCCCAGAAGTCGACCAGCACTGGCGTCTGCAGTGACTTCTGCAGGACCTCGGCCTCGAAGTTGTCGGCGGTGGCGTCGAGTACGTGGGGCTTGGCGGCGTCAGCAGTCATGGTGGCTTCCGTGTGGCGATTCGCCGGACATGGTGCCGCAGGCGGGCGAATCCAAGAAAATCGCCGGGTGTATGTAAAAAATACTTGACGTCATGGAAGGCCGGAAGGTAAATTATTTTTTACATTTTGTCTGGCAGGGGATACATCATGGCAATTGGACGCGCAACATGGGTCGGCCTGCTGGCCGTGGCGGGGCTGGCGACGTGGCTGCTGGTGGCCGGGCCGGACCGGTTGCTGGGAATCGATACCGGCAATGCCGGCATGGTGTTGCTGATCACGACCACCTGGGCGGCGCTGTACGCGATTTCACGGATGCCGCGGGAGGGTGGCGAGCAGGCGGTGGTATCGCCCGGCGAATGGAAGGCGTGGATCGGCCTGGGCTTCATGGTGGTGGCGATCACCTACTTCCTCGCGCATGTGCAGGTGTTCGCTGCCGCGGGGCCGTTCGATAATCCGGATGCCAATCGCATTGGCCGCAACCTGGTGATGCTGCTGATCGCGTGGACCATTCTGTCGAGCGTGTTGCGGTCGCGCTGGCAGGGCGAGGTCGAGGAGGACGAGCGCGATCGCCAGATCACCCGGCAGGCTTCGGGCTGGGGCTACGGGGCGATGACCAGCTACGTGGTCGCGTTGGCGCTGGTGCTGGGCTTCTCGCCGGCGGACCGGCTGGAGTGGGCGACCCACTTCATGATCGGCAACCTGCTGGTGCTGAGCCTGATGGTGGCGTGCCTGTTCGAACACGCGGCCAAGGCCGTGCTGTACCTGCGCGACAGGTCCTGATGTGAAGCCCGGTTCCGCCACGCCGATCGGCAACGAGATCCGGCGCCTGCGCTTCGAGCATGGCGAGATGACCCAGCAGGCGCTCGCGGCGGCCTGCGGGGTGACCCGGCAGACGATCCTCGCGCTGGAGGCGGGCAGGTACGCGCCGTCGCTGGAACTCGCGTTCCGGATAGCGCGGACGTTCGGCGTCGGCGTCGAACAGGTATTCCACTGGAAGGCCGCGGTGGATGACGCGCCCCGCTCGTAGTGGGCATTCGCGCAAATGCGCCGTTGAGGACGGGAGGGCGAGCGCGTGGCAGCCCCGTCAATCGATGTCCCGGCGCAGCAGGTCCCACAACATCAGCAGGGTGACGACGAAGCCGCCGAGCAGCCCCAGCAGCATGACGTGGTCGGTATGCACGCCGCCGCCCGCCAGCACCTGCGATGGCGCCGACCAGGGGTACCAGTGCCCGAAACGTGCCGACTGGCCGATCAGGAAGCCGCCGACGGTGGCGACCATGCCGCTGGCGACCGCCACCGTGAAGCTGCGCCAGCGCAGCGCGATCCACGTCTGCAGCGCGACGACCAGCATGCTGGCGACCAGGCAGGCGCCCAGCCGGCCGGCGATGAATGCCCACGGCGGCGGCCCGGCGATGCCTAGCTTCGGTTGCAGCCAGGCCAGCACCCAACCGCCGAGCGGGATCAGCAGCAGCAATGCCACCAGCGCCAGGGCCACCAGCACGAGCAGGGCAATCACCTTGCCCAGGTAATGGTTGCTGCGTGGCAGCGGCAGCGCCAGCAGGTGCCGCCAGCGGTGGTTGGCATGTTCCAGTCCGGCCAGCAGCGCCGCTTCCAGGGTCACGAACAGCGGCAGCATCAGGAATGCCCACAGCGTCATCATCCCCAGCGCGAGGCGATGCCAAGCTTCGGCAGGTGGCGGTGGGATCTTGTCGCCCAGGTCGGCGAAAGCCACCTGCAACACCGTCAGTCCCACGACCGTCGCAGGTGCAATCAGGCACATCCACAGCGCCAAGGTGCCGCGGAGCTTCAGCGACTCGGCCGACAATGTCCGCATCAGTGCGCTCATGCCGCCACCTCCGCTTCAGTGGTCATGTCGAAGAACAACTGCTCCAGCGCAGGCTGCTCGCGGACCAGGTGTGAAACCGCCAGCCCGGCTTCGACCAGCAGGCGGTTGAGTTCGGCTTCCGCACGATGTCCCAGGCGCACGCTCAGGCCGGTGGGGCCGTGCAGGTCGACGCGTTCGCCGGCCTGCGACAGCAGCGTGGCGGCACGCGCGATGTCGTCGCAGCACAACTGCACGGTGGCCGGGTAGCGGGCGCGCAGGTCGTCGAGGCTGCCTTGGAACCGAAGCCGGCCGCGATGCAGCACGCCCACCTGGTTGGCCACCTGTTCGACCTCGCCGAGCTGGTGGCTGGAGACGAACACGGTGATCCCATGGTCGCTGGCGAGCGAGCGCAGCAGGCGTCGCATGTCGTGGATGCCGGCGGGGTCGAGCCCGTTGGCCGGTTCGTCCAGGATCAGCAGTCGCGGCCGGCTGAGCAGGGCCAGCGAGATCGCCAGTCGCTGGCGCATGCCGAGCGAGTACTCCCGGACCGGACGGCCGGCGGCATCGCGCATGCCGGTGATGTCGAGCGCCTCGTCGACCTGCGCGCGCGCCGTGCCAAGCAGGCGGCGGGTGACTTCAAGGTTCTGGCGGCCGGTCAGGTGCGGGTACAGCGAGGGCGATTCGACCAGCGCACCGACCTGGGCGAGCGCGCCGCGGCGGTCCGCGGTCAACGGTTGACCATGCAATTCGATCTGGCCCCGGTCGGGTCGCAACAGCCCCAGCAGCAGGCGGATGGTGGTGGACTTGCCGGCGCCGTTGGGGCCGAGGAAACCGTAGACCGCACCGCCCGGTACCGCCAGGTCCAACGTGGAGACGCCGAAACCGCCGGGAAACAGGCGGGTCAGGTCGCGGGTGTATATGGATAGCGTCATGCCGGATTGCTCCTTGTCGGATTCGGTACAGGCTGCGACTGGAGGCGCGGGCGGACATGTGCCGTTGTGCACCATGGCGGGGGGCAGGTGCCGGGTGCTCGCCCCGCATGGCGGGCTTTTGTGCGCTGCGGTAGGCTTGCCGGTCCCTCCCTGCAGCGCTGCCGCCGTGTCCACTGAAGCCGCCACCGATCCGACCTCCACCGACCCGCGGGCGTTCGACCCGCAAGCCGTGGAGGCGGCCGCGCAGCAGTTCTGGAATGGCACCCGGGCGTTCGAGGTCGACGAGGCCTCCGCCAAGCCCAAGTACTTCTGCCTGTCGATGCTGCCGTACCCGTCCGGTGCGCTGCACATGGGCCATGTGCGCAACTACACGATCAGCGACGTCATCAGCCGCCATAAAAGAATGACCGGCCACAACGTGCTGCAGCCGATGGGCTGGGACGCGTTCGGCCTGCCGGCCGAGAACGCCGCGATCAAGCACAGGACCGCGCCGGCGCAGTGGACCTACGCCAACATCGCCCACATGAAGCAGCAGCTGCAGGCGATGGGCTACGCGATCGACTGGTCGCGCGAGTTCGCCACCTGCCAGCCGTCGTACTACGTGCACGAGCAGCGCATGTTCGTACGCCTGATGAAGCAGGGCCTGGCCTATCGCAGGAACTCGGTGGTCAACTGGGACCCGGTCGACCAGACCGTGCTGGCCAACGAGCAGGTGATCGACGGCCGCGGCTGGCGCACCGGTGCGCTGGTCGAGAAGCGCGAGATCCCGCAGTGGTTCCTCAAGATCACCGACTACGCGCAGGAGCTGCTCGACGGCCTCGACACGCTCGATGGCTGGCCCGACGCGGTCAAGACGATGCAGCGCAACTGGATCGGCCGTTCGGAAGGGTTGGAGATCCGCTTCGACGTGCGTGATGTCGACGGCGCCGCGCTGGAGCCGGTGACGGTCTACACCACCCGTCCGGACACGCTGATGGGCGTGACCTTCGTGTCGATCGCCGCCGAACATCCGCTGGCGACACATGCCGCGCGCGACAACCAGGATCTGGCCGCATTCATCGCCGACCTGAAGAAGGGCGGCGTCACCGAGGCCGAACTGGAGACCCAGGAAAAGCGCGGCATGGACACCGGCCTGCGCGCGCTGCATCCGGTCAGCGGCGAAGAAGTGCCGGTGTACGTCGCCAACTTCGTGCTGATGAGCTACGGCACCGGTGCGGTGATGGCGGTGCCCGGCCACGACCAGCGCGACTGGGAGTTCGCCAGCCACTACCGGTTGCCGATCGCCACCGTGGTCGTGCCCAACGCGGTGCGCGATGCGCTGGAGGAGATCCGGCGCGACCTCGGCGCGCATGCCGACCCGATGGGCGCCGCCCTGGGCGAGTCGCGCGCGACCGACGCCTACGACACCGGCGCCGCGGTGCAGGTGGTCCAGGAGTTCCAGCAGCGGCTGGCCGAGGAGGGTGCGTTCACCGAGCGCGGCTGGCTGGTCAATTCCGGCGAGTTGGACGGCATGGATTTCCAGCAGGCGTTCGACGCGCTGGCGCAACGGTTCGAAGCCGAAGGCCGCGGCGCGCGCAAGGTCAACTACCGCCTGCGCGACTGGGGCGTCAGCCGCCAGCGCTACTGGGGTTGCCCGATCCCGGTGATCTACTGCGACAAGTGCGGCGCGGTGCCGGTGCCCGAGGACCAGCTGCCGGTGGTGCTGCCCGAGGACGTCGAGTTCATGGGCACCGGCTCGCCGATCAAGGCCGATCCGGAATGGCGCAAGACCATCTGCCCGACCTGTTCCGGTCCGGCCGAGCGCGAGACCGACACCTTCGACACCTTCATGGAGTCGAGCTGGTACTACGCGCGCTACACCTCGCCCGGTGCCGACACCCAGGTCGACGCGCGCGCCAACCACTGGCTGCCGGTCGACCAGTACATCGGCGGCATCGAGCACGCGATCCTGCACCTGCTGTATTTCCGCTTCTACCACAAGCTGCTGCGCGACCAGGGCCTGGTCGACAGCGACGAGCCGGCGCGCAACCTGCTGACCCAGGGCATGGTGATCGCCGAGACGTTCTACCGCGACGGCGACAACGGCGCCAAGGACTGGATCAACCCGGCCGATGTCGAGATCGTCCGCGACGAGAAGGGCCGCATCACCGGCGCCACGCTCAAGGCCGACGGCAAGCCGGTGGTGATCGGCGGCACCGAAAAGATGTCGAAGTCGAAGAACAATGGCGTCGATCCGCGGACGATGGTCGAGCGCTACGGCGCGGACACCGTGCGGCTGTTCTCGATGTTCGCCGCGCCGCCGGAGCTGTCGCTGGAGTGGAACGAGTCCGGCGTCGACGGCATGGCCCGGTTCCTGCGCCGGTTCTGGCGCGAGGTCACGACCCATGTGTCGCAGCCGGACCATCCCGAGGTCGGCGAGCTGCTGAAGGGCGGTACGACGCTCGATGCCGCACAGAAGACACTGCGCCGGCAGCTGCACGAGACCATCCAGAAGGTCGGCGACGACTACGGTCGCCGCCACGCGTTCAACACCGCGATCGCATCCCTGATGGAGCTGCTCAACCACGTGTCGAAGTTCACCGACATGAGCGATCCGGGCCGCGCGGTACGCCACGAGGTGCTGCAGACCATGGTGCTGCTGCTGAACCCGGTGACCCCGCACGTCAGCCACGCGTTGTGGCAGGCGCTGGGCCACCCGGAGACGCTGCTGGAGGACGTGCCGTTCCCGGTCGCCGACCCGGCCGCGCTGGCGCGCGACGCGGTGACCCTGGCGGTGCAGGTCAACGGCAAGCTGCGCGGTACGATCGAGGTGCCGGTGAACATCGACAAAGCGGAGGCCGAGCGACTGGCGCTGGCCGAACCGCATGTGGCGAAGTTCCTCGACGGCATGAGCGTGCGCAAGGTCATCGTGGTGCCGGGCAAGATCGTCAATATCGTGGCGGGCTGATCGCCACGCCGGGCGGGCTGCCGCGGCCGTGCCGGTTCAGCCTGCCGTCGCTTTCGCGCTTGATGCGGTCTCCCGCCTCGTACAGACTCCCCCGATGATCCGACATCCGCTGTCCCTCGTCCTCGCCCTGGCATTGCTGCTGGGATTGTCCGCATGCGGCTTCCAGTTGCGCGACGCGCTGACGTTGCCGGCGGACCTGGACCCGGTGAAGGTGGTTTCGAGCGACCGCTACAGCCCGCTGGCGGAATCGCTGGCGATGGCGCTGACCCGCGCCGGCGCCGAGCCCGCCACGCCCGACACGGAGAGCCCGGCGGTGCTGGACGTCATCGTCGAGAAGTGGGGCGACACCCCGATCAGCGTCGACGAGCGCGGTCGCGCGCAGGAGTTCAACCTGCGTTACGCGGTGCTGTTCGAGCTGCGCAACGGCGACGGCACGGTGCTGGTGCCGCGGCAGAGCATCGAGCTCGCGCGCGCCTACATCTCGATCCCGACCAACTCGATCGGTACCGAGGGCGAGCGCGACACCCTGGTCCGCGAGATGCGCCGGGAGATGACCGCTTCGGTGCTGCGCCGGATCGATGCGGCGGCCAGTGGCGGCACCTTGGTCGGCGGTTCGGACGAGGTGTTCATCGAGTTGACCGATGCCGCGCAGGCCGCGATGGAAGCGGCCGAGTCGATGGCTCCGCTGCCGGCGGAACCGGCCGGGGTCGAGGCGCCTGCCACTGACGTGCCGGCAAACGACGCGCCCACGAACGACGAAGAGCCGGCCTCCACGACCGATCCCGCCGAACACCCCGTCGAGCCCACGCCCGGCCAGCCCCGCTGAGATGGAACTGAAGCCGGAACAGCTGGTCGCCCAGCTCGACTCCGGGCTGCAACCGGCCTACCTGATCGCCGGGCCCGAACCGCTGCGCGTGCTCGAAGCCGCCGACGCAGTACGTGCCGCGGCCCGCGCGCAGGGCATTGCCGAACGCGAAGTGTTCGACGCCGAGGGCAGCCGCGAGCCCGACTGGGACGCGATGCAGGCCAGCTTCCGCGCGCCCAGCCTGTTCGCCAGCCGGCGCCTGGTCGAGCTGCGCCTGCCGACCGGCAAGCCCGGCAAGGACGGCAGCGCGGTGATCCTGGATTTCTGCGCCGATCCTCCGGCGGACGTGGTCCTGCTGGTCACGGCCGGCGAGTGGAGCAGGAAGCACGGCGGCAAGTGGAGCGAGGCGATCGGCCGCGTCGGCCGGGTCAGCGTGGCGTGGACGGTCAAGCCGCACGAACTGCCCGGCTGGATCGAACAGCGCCTGCGCACCCGCGGCCTGCGCGCCGATCACGATGCGGTGCAGCAACTGGCGGAACGGGTCGACGGCAACCTGCTCGCCGCCGCGCAGGAGATCGACAAGCTCGTACTGCTGTCCGACGGCGCCAGCATCGACGCGGCGACGATGGAATCGCTGGTCGCCGACGCCGCCCGCTTCGACGTGTTCCGGGTGATGGACGCGGCGATGAACGGCCACGCCGACCAGGTCTCGCGCATGCTCGCCGGCCTGCGTGCCGAGGGCGAAGTGGTGCCGGCCTTGCTCGGGATGGTGGTCAAGGAGCTGCAGGTCCTGGCCGCACTGGCGCGGGTGACCGCGCGCGGCGGCAATCTTGGCGCCGAGTTCAAGGCCCGGCGGATCTGGGACTCCAAGCAGCCGATGTACCAGCGCGCGCTGAAGCGGCACCCGGCGCCGCGCTGGGACGCGTTCGTGTCGCAGGCCGGGCGGGTCGATCGCTTGTCCAAGGGCCGCGGACGCCCCGGCGAGGAGCCGATGGATCCGTGGCTGGCGCTGGAGCGCCTGTTGCTGGCCGTCGCCGAGCCACGCGCATTGAGGTTGCTGGCCCGTGCCCGGGTCGCGTGAGATGCAGTTGCGGGTGTTCTACGGCGGCACCTTCGATCCCGTCCACGACGGTCACCTGGCGGTCGCCCGCCACGCCCGCGATGCGCTGGATGCAACCGTCCGGCTGATGCCGGCGGCCGATCCGCCGCATCGCGACACTCCCGGGGCGAGCGCGGTGCACCGGGCGCGGATGCTCGACCTGGCCGTGGCCGGCGAGCGCGGGTTGGCGGTCGATCGACGCGAACTGCAGCGCGATGGCCGCTCGTACAGCATCGATACCGTGCGCGGGATCCGCGACGAATCCGGCCCCGATGCGCTGGTGGCACTGCTGATCGGCGCCGACAGCCTGCTCGACCTGCCCAACTGGAAGGACTGGCAGGCTTTGTTCGACGTCACCCATTTCATCGTCGCCGAGCGCCCCGGTTCGACCATCGACGACCCGTTGCCGGAACCGCTGCAGGGCTTCCTCGCGGGGCGTTGGGCCGACTCGGCCGCCTCGCTGCATGCGCTCCCGGCCGGCCGGGTGCTGCGCCTGCGGCAGCCCCTGCAGCCCGAGTCGGCGACCGACGTGCGCCGCCGGATCGCCGATGGGCGGCCCTGGGGCGAACTTGTCCCGCCGGCCGTCGCCGCCTATATCGAGCGCCACAACCTGTACGGGGCCGGGGCGCCGCCGCCGGCTTCGCTATAATTCTCCCCGGCGTGCCCCCATGCATGTCCCACCCCACACCGAGCCAGCCTTTGACCAGTCAAGCCCAAGTCATCAAGACCCGCCTGCCGAGCCCGCCGCCTTCCGTCGATGAACTGCTCAAGGCAGTGCGCGATGCGGTTGCCGAACTCAAGGCAAAGGACACCGTCGAAATCGACGTGCGCGGCAAGAGCAGCGTCACCGATTACATGGTGATCGCCTCCGGCACGTCGTCGCGCCACGTCAAGTCGATTGCCGACGAGGTGGTCCGGTTCGCCAAGAAGCTCGACGTGATGCCGCTGGGTGTCGAGGGTGAGCGCGAGGCCGAGTGGGTGCTGGTCGACCTTGGCGATGTCGTGGTCCACGTCATGCTGCCGCGGGTGCGCGAGTTCTATGCGCTGGAGCGGCTGTGGACTGTTGGCGACGAGCCGCCGGAGGGGATCGACGAGTACGGCGACGACCACCGCGGCGAGACCGACGCCGAGGACGGGCTCTAGCCTTTACCGGCGCTTCGCGCATGTCCGATCACGGCGCCCCAGGGCGCCGTTTTCGTCTGGCTGCCACGGCCGCGCTGCGCAACCCGATACCATGCCCGGATGAAGGCGAAACTGATTGCGGTCGGCGAACGCGCGCCGCGCTGGGTGGCCGAGGGCTTCGAGGACTATCGCAAGCGCCTGTCGCACTGGCTGCCGCTTGAACTGGTCGAAGTCGAGCCCGGCCTGCGCGGCAAGAACCGTGACATTGCCCGCGCGACCGCGGATGAAGGCGCACGGGTGCTGGCGGCGCTGCCGAAGTCGCCGCTGGTGGTGACCCTCGACGGGCGCGGCAAGCCGTGGAGTTCGGAGCAACTGGCGCAGCGGCTTGAACATTGGCGCGGCCAGGGCCGCGACCTGGCGTTGCTGATCGGTGGGCCGGAAGGCCACGCCGACGACGTGCTGGCACGCGCCGACGAGTCCTGGTCGCTGGGGCCGCTGACGCTGCCGCACATGCTGGTCCGGCTGGTGGCCGCGGAGCAGCTGTATCGCGCCGCCGCACTGCTGGCGAACCACCCGTACCACCGGGCCTGACATGCAGGCCGATGCTTCGCCGCGGCGACTGCCGCGGCGAAGCGTCCGGTCAACGCCGCAGCGCGAAGCTGATCGGCACCAGGCCGATCGCCCGCACCGCATGGCCATCCCGCATCGCAGGCTGGAACCTCCAGTGCTCGAGCACATGGCGCAGGGCCGCGCGGTCGAGTTCGCGATGGCCGCTGCTGCGGGCGATGGTCACCTCCAGCGGCTGGCCATCGGTATCCACCAGCACCTCCAGCAGCACCGTGCCTTCGGCGCCCGCGCGCAGCGCACGGACCGGGTAAGGCGGCGGCGACGCCGCGGCATAGCGCAGGGTGGCGCCGGTCATGGTGGTGGGCTGGCTGGCCGGTTCGACCGCAGGAGTGGTCGCGACCGGCAACGCAGGTGCAACCGGGATGTCCATTGGCTGCGGCGCCACCGTCGGCTGCGGCGCCTCGACGGGCGGTGCCGGCGTCGCCGCAACCGGCTTCGGATCAGGAATCGCCGTGGGTGGCGCGACTTCCACCGGCACCGGAACCACAGGCACCGGCTGCCTGCGTGGAATGATGCGTATGTCCGGCAGGCGCACGGCCTCCGGTGCCAGCGGCGGCAGCTTCGCAGGGACCAGCAGCAACAGCAGTACCACCACGTGGATCGCGAGCGCGCCGGCGCTGGCGATGATCCGTCCCGGGTCCAGGCCCTGCTCGCCAACAACGCCGCCGAAGCGGGAAGACAGTGCGTGTTGCATGGTCCACCTCCTGTTGTCTGCCGTTGTAGTGACCAACGCGCGGACGCCGGGAGTGGGGTTGCCGGTGAGGGCATGGCCCCACGCCTGTGGTTTGCGCCCACGAATCCAAGCTGCTCCCATACGCACTGGTACGGCAATCCCTGGCCGAAGAACGGCGCCTCCGGACGGACGGGCGGTCGCTCCCGGAAAGTCACGCCCAAAAACAGGGCCCGCATTTCGCGGGCCCTGGATCTGCTCGATGTGGCTCGGTGGAATCGCCGAGGCCGGAATGCTCCGGGTTTCAGTCGTCCGCCGCGCCGGGGTCGCGTTCCGGCTCGCGCTCCATGCCGCCCTCGTCGGGGTTGGGCTTCTTCCGCGGGTCCGGCTGCCGGGCGTCATCCTTGTCACGTGGTCTGGGTTCGGCGTAGCCGGGGTTCTCGCCGGCCTTGGGGTCAGGCGCGGGTGGGGCTGACTTGTGCGTTGCCATGGGGTTACCTCCCAAGTTCGAACACGACATCGAGGTCAACCGACAAGGTGTTCTCGCCCGGCGAAATCGAGGTGTCGGCGCCGGCCTTTTCCATCCGCGCCATCGCCATCATCGGCACCGGTGGGCTGAAGCCGCCATTGCCCTCGCTGATGCTGACGATGCGGCGCACCTTCATGCCCAGGGTCTTGGCGTACATCGCCGCACGGGCCTGGGCCTTCTCGATTGCTCCGCGGCGGGCTTCGTCGTAGGCCGACTCCTTGTCGTCGACCTCGAAGCTGGGGCCGTGGATCTGGTTGGCGCCGACCCCGACCAGCACGTCCATGATCCCGCCGAGCTTGCCGATGTCGCGCACGGTGACGTCGACCGTGTTGCGGGCCTCGTAGCCGGTGATGGTCGGCGGTTGGTTGTCGGCGTAGTTGTACTGCGGGTTGAGGTTGACGCCGCTGGTCTGCACGTCGCGCTCGGCGATGCCGGCGCCATGGATCGCCGCGACCACCTTGTTCATCTGCTCGGCGTTGGCCTGCATCGCGGCCTTCGCATCCGCCGCGCGGGTGACCACGCCGGTCGAGAGATGGGCGATATCGGGGACCCGCTGCACTTCGGCATGGGCCGATACCGACAGCAGCGTGCCGTTGCTGGAAATGGGAGCGGGGACGGTCTGGGCGTTGGCGGTCATGGCGGCGGCTCCGAAGGCGAGGGCGGTGGCCAGTGCGAGCGGGCGCAGCACGGTGCGGGGCAGGGCGGAACGGGACAGCGTCCGAAGCATGGATAACTCCTTGGTATCGATGGGGAAGAGTCTGTTGCAAAGGGGTGAACGAACCGTGAGCCCGGTCGGGGTTACGCGATCGTCGTCGGCTGGCGCTCAGTCACCGCAGGGTATGCTTTCCGGCGTCTGGGCGATCGCTGGGGCGCGCTGGCTGGGGCTTGCGCGGCGGCCGCCCTCCCGCCATTGGATCGTGATGCTCTATCTCGCCTCGAAATCACCTCGACGCCGCGAACTGCTGGGCCGGCTCGGCCTCGACTTCGGCGTTCTCGAGATCGATATCCCCGAGCACCGCCAGCCCGGCGAACCGCCACGTGACTATGTCTGCCGGGTGGCGCGCGAGAAGGCCGGCGCGGGGCTGCTGTCGGTCGTGGCCAATCCGTCGGCGCTGGTGCTGGGCTCGGACACCGAGGTGGTGCTCGACGACGAGGTGTTCGGCAAGCCGGCCGATGCCGCCGATGCGGCATCGATGCTGCGGCGATTGTCGGGACGCACCCACGAAGTGATATCGGCGGTCTCGCTGGTATCCCCGGGGCGCGAGCTGCAGGCGGTGTCGGTATCGAAAGTCACCTTCGCCGAGCTCGACGACGCCACGATCGACGCCTACGTCGCCAGTGGCGAGCCGTTCGGCAAGGCCGGCGGCTATGCGATCCAGGGTGGCGCGGAAGTGTTCGTCACCCGGCTCGACGGCAGTTATTCGGGCGTGATGGGGCTCCCGCTGCACGAGACCGCGCGGTTGCTGGCGGGGTTTGGCCTGGGTTCGCTGGCCAAGGGGGCCGCGTGAGCGAGGAGATCCTGATCAACGTCACCCCGCGCGAGACCCGCGTCGCGGTGGTCGAGAACGGCATGTTGCAGGAGCTGCACATCGAGCGTGGCTGGCGCCGCGGCGTGGTCGGCAACATCTACAAGGGCCGCGTGCAGCGCGTAATGCCGGGGATGCAGGCGGCGTTCGTCGACATCGGGCTGGAGCGCGCGGCCTTCCTGCATGCGGCCGACATCTTCAAGCCGCCGTCGGTGGGCAATGGCGACGGTGACGAAGCGCCGCTGCCGCCGACGCCGACCCGGCCGATCGCCGAGCTGCTGCGCGATGGCGAGGAAATCATCGTGCAGGTGGTGAAGGATCCGATCGGCAGCAAGGGTGCGCGGCTCACCACCCAGCTCAGCATCCCGTCGCGCTACCTGGTGCTGCTGCCGCGCACGCGGGTGATCGGCGTGTCGGCGCGGATCGAGGACGAGGCCGAGCGCGCGCGCCTGAAAGGGCACGTCGCCGCATTGGCCCCGGACGGCGACCAGCACGGCTACATCGTCCGCACCAATGCCGAGTCGCAGCCGGCCGAGGCGCTGGCCGAGGACATCGGTTACCTCGGGCGGGCCTGGGCGCTGATCGCCAACGGCTCGCGCGATGCCCGGGTGGGCGAGCGCGTGTACGAAGACCTCAGCCTGCCGTTGCGCGCGGTGCGCGACCTGATGCGGCGCGATGTCGAAAAAGTCCGGATCGACTCGCGCGAGACCTGCGAGCGCCTGCGCGTGTTCGCCGCCCAGTACATGCCCGGTCTCGACGAGAAGATCGAGCACTACGCCGGCGCGCGTCCGATCTTCGACATGTACGGGGTCGAGGACGAGATCCAGCGCGCACTGGCCCGGCAGGTCCCGCTGAAATCCGGCGGCTACCTGGTGATCGACCAGACCGAGGCGATGACCACGGTCGACGTCAACACCGGCTCGTTCCTCGGCCAGCGCAACCAGGAGGAAACCGTCTACCGCACCAACCTGGAGGCGGCGCAGTCGGTCGCGCGGCAACTGCGGCTGCGCAACCTGGGCGGCATCATCATCATCGACTTCATCGACATGGTGGATGTCGAGCACCGGCGCCAGGTGCTGCGCCAGCTGGAGAAATCGCTGGCGCGAGACCACGCCAAGACCACGGTCTACGACTTCTCGCCGCTCGGGCTGGTCGAGATGACCCGCAAGCGCACCACGGAGAGCCTCGAACACCAGCTCAGCGAGCCCTGCCAGCAGTGCAGCGGTCGCGGCATGCTCAAGACGCCGGAGACGGTGACCTACGAGATTTTCCGCGAGATCGTGCGCCAGGTCCGGCAGTTCGATGCCGAGCGTTTGCTGGTGATGGCGTCGCCGAAGGTGGTCGCGCGCATCACCGACGAGGAGTCGGCGGCGGTGGCGGAGCTGGAAGAGTTCCTCGGCAAGTCGATCCAGTTCCAGCCCGACGACCAGTACGCGCAGGAGCAGTTCGATGTCGTGCTGCTCTGAAGGACGCGCGAGGGCGGGCTGACGTGCCGACCCCGACGCGCCGCCGCCTGCGCCAGGCCCGCCGCGGCCTGGCTTACACCATCGCGATCGCGCTGGTGCTGGTGGCGCTCGTGCTCGGCGTGGCCAGCCAGGTGCTGCCGCTGGCCGAGCGCAACCCGGATGCGGTCGCCGTCTGGCTGAGCCAGCGTGCCGGCCGCACCATCGCGTTCGACCGGGTCGAGACCGAATGGACCCGTCGCGGCCCGCTGCTGCAACTCGACAACCTGCGCATCGGCGAGGGCGACAAGGCGTTCACCGTCGGCGACACCGAGATGCTGGTGTCGATCTACGCCGGCCTGCTGCCGGGCACGCCGTTCTCGGAACTGCGCCTGCGCGGACTCGACCTGACCCTCGAACGCATCGCCGACGGCCGTTGGCAGGTGCGCGGCCTGCCCGGGCAGCAGAAGACCGGCGTCGACCCGTTCGAATCGCTGGAAGGACTGGGTGAGTTGCAGGTGATCGACGGCAAGCTGGCGGTCATCGCGCCCCGGCTCGGCATCGACGCACAGATCCCGCGGATCGACCTGCGCCTGCAGGTCAGCGGCAGCCGTGTCCGTGCGGGCGTGCGGGCGTGGCCGGAAGTCGCGCACGGCGTGGTCGCGCAGCCGGTCGACGCGATGCTCGACCTCGATCGCGACAGCGGCGACGGCGAGGTCTATGCCGGCGCGCGCAAGGTCGACCTGGGTCAGTGGTCGACACTGCTGCACCTCGCTGGGGTGTCGGTCGATGCCGGTACGGGGCGCGCCGAGGCGTGGGCGACGCTTGAAGGCAACCGCGTATCCGCCGTCACCGTCGATGCCGCACTGGACCAGCTGGTATTGCGCGGAACTCCGGAGAGTCCGGCCGCATTGGCGCCGCGGACGCAGTTCGCAAAAGTCGAATCGCGCGCGCGCTGGGCGCTGGTCGATGGCGGTTGGCGCGTCGATGCGCCCGTCCTGCGGATCGACAGCGGCGGCAGCCGCCACGTCATGGACGGCCTGCTGCTGGCCGGCGGTACCCACTACGCGGTGAGCGCGCCGCGGGTCGACGTCGCGCCATTGCTCGGCGTCGCCGCGCTCAGCGATCGCCTCTCCCCCGGGTTGCGCCGGTGGATACGCCAGGCGCAACCGCGCGCCACGTTGCAGGACATCGCGGTCAGCGGCACGCGTGGCGGTGCCATGCACGCAAGCGCGCGTATCGAGGCGCTGGGGTTCGACCCCGTTGGCGACTCGCCTGGGCTGCATGGGCTTGCCGGTGAGTTCGATGGCGACGCCGACGGCTTCCGCCTGCAGCTCGATCCGGGGCACACGGTCGCGTTCGACTGGCCCAGCGGCTTCGGGGTGGTCCATGCCGTCACCCTCGATGGCGACGTCAATGGCTGGCGCGACGGCGCAGGCTGGCGCATCGGCACCGCGGCGTTGGCGATCGACGGCGACGGCTTCGGCGCCAACGCGCGGGGCGGGCTGTGGTGGCAGGGCGATGGCAGCCGCCCGTGGATCGATATCGCCACCACCCTCGACGACACCGCGCTGCCGGTCGCGAAGGGGTTCTGGGTCCGCAACCGGATGTCGGACAAGCTGATCGACTGGCTGGACACCGCGCTGGTCGCCGGCACGTTGACGGATGGACGCGCGCTGGTGGTCGGCGATCTCGACGACTGGCCGTTCGACGACAACGACGGCCGCTTCGAGGCGGCCGGGCACATCGTCGACGCGACCCTGCGTTTCCAGCCCGACTGGCCGGCCGCGCAGAACGTCGACGTCGATGCCAGCTTCGTCGGCAACGGTTTCAGCATCGAGGGCACCGGCACGCTCGGCGACGTCGACATCCAACGCATGCGCGGTGCGATCGACCACTACCGCGACGGCGCGCTGACCGTGCAGGCCGAGGGTAGCGGCGACCTGACCGGACTGCTGGCGGTGTTGCGCGAAAGCCCGCTGCGCGACATGCAACCGGAGACCTTCGACAGCCTGCGCGCCAGTGGCCTGGCGGATGTCGACTTCAACCTCTGGTTGCCGTTGCACGCGGGCGCGACCATGGCGATCGACGGCGATGTCGGGCTCAACAACGCGAGCCTGGCCGATCCGCGCTGGGACCTCGCCTTCGACCAGGTCGGCGGTCGCATCGACTACGATCGTCACGGCTTCCACGCCGACCGGTTGCAGGTGCGCCACGATGGCCGCCCCGGCACGTTGAGCCTGCGCGCGGGGCAGGGCCACGTGCGCGCGGGCGGCAACGCTTTCGAGGCCGGCATGCAGGCGGATTTCGATGCCGACGCGCTGATCGACCGCGCGCCCGACCTTGCATGGCTCAAGCCGCACCTCGACGGCCGCTCGCGCTGGGATGTCGGGGTGATGGTGCCGAAGTCGGGGAGTGCGGGCGCACAGGTCGCGCGTCTGCGAATGCGCTCCGACCTGGTCGGCACCGCGTTGACCCTGCCGGAACCTTTGAGCAAACCGGCGCCTGCGGCACTCGCGGCCACCGTCGATACCCCGTTGCCGATGGGCAGCGGCGATGTCGAGGTCGGATTGGGCAACCTGCTCGCGTTGCGTGCGCGTTCCGCCGGCGGGCGCACCGGTGTCCGCATCGCCCTGGGCGGCGACCGGGTGGACCAGCCGGCGCCGGCCTCCGGGCTGGTCGCCAGTGGCCACGCCGACAAACTCGATGCGATGGAATGGATCAGCCTGGTGCAGGGGGGCGGGGACGGCACGGCGAAGCTGCCGTTGCAGCGGATCGACGTGACCGCGCGGCGCCTGCAACTGCTGGGCGGCGTGTTTCCCGACACCCGGCTGCTGGTGGTGCCCGCCGATGGCGGCGCGACCGCGGTGCGCGCGGAAGGCGATGCGTTGCAGGGCCAGTTGCGCGTGCCTGCGGCCCGCAGCGCGGCGATCTCCGGGAAATTCGAGCGGGTCCACTGGAGGTCGGCGGCCGGTCCGGCAGCGGAGTCGACCGCTGCCACGGCGCAGGTCGGGACCGGCTCGACCCCGACGGCCGGCGCGCCGCCGCAGGTCGCGGACGCCGACGCCATCGACCCCGCCGCGATCCCGCCGCTGGCGTTCGACATCGACGACCTGCGCATCATCGACGCCCGCCTCGGCAGCGCCAAGTTGCGCACCCGGCCGACGCCGGCCGGACTGCAGGTCGAACAGTTCACCGCGCGCGCGCCGGACCAGTCGATCGACGTCAGCGGCAGCTGGACCGGTCGCGGCACGGCGGCGCGCACGCGGCTTCTGGCGACCATCGCCAGCAGGGATTTCGGCAGCCTGCTCGACGGATTCGGTTACGGCGGGCGGCTTGCCGGTGGCGAGGGCGAGGCGCGGCTCGATGCGGGGTGGACGGGCAGTCCGGCCGATTTCCACGTCGCCGGACTCGATGGCAGCCTGACGGTGAACGCGCGCGACGGCCGTTTGCTGGAAGTCGAACCCGGTGCCGGCCGCGTGCTCGGCCTGCTCAGCATCGCCGAGCTGCCGCGAAGGCTGTCGCTGGACTTCCGCGACTTCTTCTCCAAGGGCTTCGCGTTCAACGCGGTCACCGGCGCGATCCGGTTCGCCGACGGCAGTGCGCGCAGCGACGATCTGCGCATCGACGGGCCGGCCGCCGAGATCAGCATCCGCGGTGCCGCCAACCTGCGCGACGAAACCTTCAACCAGACCGTCGAGGTCGTGCCGAAGGCCGGCAACCTGCTGACCGCGGTCGGTGCGATTGCCGCCGGACCGGTCGGCGCGGCGATCGGCGCCGCGGCCAACGCGGTGCTGCAGAAACCGCTGGGCCTGATCACCGCGCGGACCTACAAGGTCACCGGGCCGTGGGCCGAGCCCAAGGTCGAGGTGATCAGCCGCGAACAGGGGCGGCGACCGGCGGCGGATCCAGCCCCAAACCAGCCGGTTGAAGCCCCCGCCAATGCCCGCATATCGTCGGGATAGCGCCACCACCCTTTCGTCCGACACGGCTGCCCCATGACCCTACCGCTGCAACTCGCCGAATCCCGCCTGCTGCTTCCCGCCGGCCTCGACACCGACGGCCTGGAACGCACCTTCGGCACCCTGCTCGGGCCCGGTGTCGATTTCGGCGACCTGTATTTCCAGCACGCCCGCCGCGAGAGCTGGACGGTCGAGGACGGCATCGTCCGCGACGGTGCGCACTCGATCGAGCAGGGCGTCGGCGTGCGCGCGATCAGCGGCGAGAAGACCGGCTTCGCCTATTCCGACGAGATCAACGGTGACGCGCTGATCGCCGCCTCGAAGTCGGCGCGGGCGATCGCGCGCGACGGCAACAGCCTGGCCACGCAGGCGCTGGTGCGCGGCAACGGCCGTTCGCTGTACCCGAGCGACGACCCGATCGACTCGCTGGGCAACGAGGAAAAAGTCGAGTCGCTGCGACGGATCGACAAGCTGCTGCGCGCCGCCGACCCGCGGGTCAAGCAGGTGATGGTGAGCCTGTCGGGCGGCGTCGACACCGTGCTGGTCGCGCGCAGCGACGGCGTGCTCGCCGCCGACGTGCGGCCACTGGTGCGCTTCAACGTGCAGGTCATCGTCGAGCAGAACGGCCGCCGCGAATCCGGCTATACCGGCGGCGGCGGGCGTTACAGCTACGCCGAGCTGTTCGCCGACGGCAAGCCCGAGGCCTGGGGCCGCGAGGCGTTGCGGCAGGCGCTGGTCAACCTCGACGCGGTCGACGCGCCGGCCGGGGTGATGCCGGTCGTGCTCGGCAACGGCTGGCCCGGCGTGTTGCTGCACGAGGCGGTCGGCCACGGCCTCGAAGGCGACTTCAACCGCAAGGGCACCAGCACCTACGCCGGCCGCATGGGCCAGCGGGTCGCCTCGCCCGGCGTCACCATCGTCGACGACGGCACGCTTCCCGGACGGCGCGGCTCGCTCAACGTCGACGACGAGGGCCAGCCGACCGAATGCACCACCCTGATCGAGGACGGCGTGCTGGTCGGCTACATGCAGGACTCGCTCAACGCCCGGCTGATGGGCATGAAGCCGACCGGCAACGGCCGTCGAGAGTCGTTCGCGCACCTGCCGATGCCGCGCATGACCAACACCTACATGCTGGCCGGCAAGCACGACCCGGAAGAGATGATCCGCTCGGTCAAGAAGGGCCTGTACGCGGTCAACTTCGGCGGCGGCCAGGTCGACATCACCAGCGGCAAGTACGTGTTCTCGGCGACCGAGGCCTACCTGATCGAGGACGGCAAGGTCACCGCGCCGGTCAAGGGCGCGACCTTGATCGGCAACGGCCCGGAGACCATGCAGAAGGTCCGCATGATCGGCCACGATCTCGCCCTCGACGAAGGCGTCGGCGTCTGCGGCAAGGACGGCCAGAGCGTACCGGTCGGCGTCGGCCAGCCGTCGCTGCTGATCGACGGCATCACGGTGGGCGGCACCCAGGCGTGAATGTCGGCGCGCCTTCCGAGTCGCTGGCGGCTCCTGCTTTTCCCTTCTCCCGCTTGCGGGAGAAGGTGCCCGAAGGGCGGATGAGGGCAAGAGACACAACGCTTGCGACGCAACCTGCTACTCCGCGTGCCCTCACCCCAGCCCTCTCCCGCAAGCGGGAGAGGGAGCTATTCCGCGCCGTCTGCCGGCTCCGCGCCACCCACCATCAACTCCCGCAACTGCCGGAACAACTCCCGGAACGCCCGCGGCGGCTTGTTGCGCTTGCGCTCCTCCAGCGTGTTGCGCACCAGCTGGCGCAGGCCCTGGCGGTCGGCGTCCGGGTACTGCTCGATCAGTTCCGCCAGCGCCACGTCGCCCTCGGCCAGCAGGCGGTCGCGCCAGGCCTCGACCCGGTGCATCGCCGCGACCTCGCGTCGCGCGGCCTCGCCCTTCTCGTCGAGCGCATCGCGGATCGCCTCCAGCACCTCGTCGTCCTCGCGCCGCATCTGCTTGGCCAGGAACGCCAGCTGCCGCTTGTGGGCGATATGCGAGGTGATCCGGCGGCTCTCGCGGATGTGCGGCAGCAGCGCCTCGGGCACCGGCAGCTTCGCCAGCTGGGCATCGGTCAGGGCCACCAGTTTCTGCCCCAGTTCCAGCACTTCCAGCGCATCGCGGCGCTTCCGGCTGCGGCTGTCGTCATGGAACTCGCCGGTTTCCTCGTCTCTGCCACGCATCGTCAACATCCACGTCATTTCGTCTTGCAAGGATAAGTCATTGAGCGACATCGCCCCCGGTTCCACTGGCTCGGCCGCGCCGGCCCACGCCGACAGCGACGCCCACCTCGACCTGCTGGCCGGGCTGTCGCAGCGCCTGCTCGAGCGCGCCCGCGCCAACGGCGCCGACCAGGCGGAGGTCTCGTGCTCGGAGGACACCGGGCTCAACGTCAACGTGCGGATGGGCGAGGTCGAGACGGTCGAGTCGACCCGCGACCGCGGTATCTCGGTCACCGTCTATTTCAACGGCCGCAAGGGCAGCGCCTCGACCGCCGACCTGCAGGACGCCAGCCTCGCTGCGACCGTCGACCAGGCCTGCGCGATCGCCCGCCACACCGAGCACGACCCGGCCGCGGGCCTGGCCGACGCGGAGCTGATGGCGACCGACCTGCGCGAGTTCGACAGCTGGCACCCGTGGGCGATCGAGGCCGATCGCGCGATCGACCTGGCGCTGGCCTGCGAGCAGGCAGGTCGCGACTTCGATCCGCGGCTGGAGAATTCCGACGGCGCCTCGGTCGGCAGCGGCAGCAGCCTGTCGGTGTACGCCAACTCGCATGGCTTCGTCGGCCGCGAGCGCAGCACGCAGCACAGTCTTGGCTGCGCGCTGATCGCCGGCCGCGGCGCCGCGATGCAGCGCGACGGCTGGTACAGCATCGCGCTGGCCGCGGACGAGCTTGAGTCGGCGGCGACGATCGGCCGCAAGGCGGCGGAGCGCGCGGTGTCGCGACTGGCGCCGCGGCAGGTCGCGACCGGCCAGTACCCGGTGCTGTACTCGGCCGAGATCGCCCGCTCGCTGATCGGCCACCTGCTCGGCGCGGTCTCCGGTGGCGCGTTGTACCGGCGCGCCAGCTTCCTGCTCGACAGCGCCGGCACCCGGGTGTTCCCGGACTGGTTCGCGATCGACGAACTGCCGTTCCTGCCGCGCGGCTTCCGCTCGGCCTCGTTCGACGCCGAGGGCGTGGCCACCCGCGAGTCGCCGCTGGTCACCGGCGGCGTGCTGCAGCGCTACGTACTCGGCAGCTACTCGGCGCGCCGGCTCGGCCTGCAGACCACCGCCAATGCCGGCGGCGTGCACAACCTGCAGGTCGCGAGCAACGGCGGCGATTTCGAGGCGATGCTGGCCGGCATGGGCCGCGGCCTGCTGGTCACCGAACTGATGGGGCAGGGCGTCAACGCCATCACCGGCGACTATTCGCGCGGCGCGGCGGGGTTCTGGGTCGAGGACGGCACGGTCCAGTACCCGGTCGACGGCATCACCATCGCCGGCAACCTCAAGCAGATGTTCGCCGCGATCGAAGCGGTCGGCAGCGACGTCGACCCGCGCTCGCACGTGCGCACCGGCTCGATCCTGGTCGGCCGGATGACGGTTGCGGGCGAGGGATGAGCGGCGCCACCTGACCTTCGGCGGTTGACCCGCAAGGGCTTTCGGCGGAGATTCGTGCCAGACCCATGCAGCAGGAGCACGCCATGAACCCCGACGAAAACGAATCACCCGGAACCCCGCCGCCGTTCAACGACGCGACCGGGCGCACGCCATCGGAGCCGCCACCGGCCCCGGGCGGCCAGCAGTCCTCGTTCAACGACTCGTTCAACAAGTCCTTCAACCAGCCACCGCCGGCCTCCGATGCGCCGCCGGAGGGGCATTCGGCCGAAGCGCGCCAGTGGGCGATGTTCGCGCACCTTTCCGCGCTGATCGGCGGCATCCTCACCGCTGGCTGGGCAGGCAGCCTGGGCTGCTTCGTCGGCCCGCTGATCATCTGGCTGGCCAAGAAGGACACGATGCCGTTCGTCGATGACCAGGGCAAGGAAGCGCTCAACTTCAACATCACCGTGGGCATCATCTTCCTCGCCTTGGCGGTGTTGTCGATCGTGACCCTCGGCATCGGCCTGGTCATCGCGATCCCGGCCTGGGTGATCATCGGCATCGCCTGGCTGGTGCTGAGCATCATCGCCGCGATCAAGGCCAACGAAGGCGTGGCCTATCGGTATCCGCTGACGCTGCGGTTGATCAAGTAGGTCGTTTGAGGGGAGCCGGCCGGGTTCCGGCTGGCTCCCTTGCGGCGGATGCGTTGCGCTGCGAAAACGCTTTGTCCACGCGACGTTTCGTGTACGCACCGCTTTGTGTACGCAACGCTCCTACATGGGGCGAGCGTTTCGTTGTCGGGGAAGCGAAACCGCCTCAGCGGTCGCGATCAACCGCGAGTCGCCCCAACTCCCGCAGCGCATCGGCGCGTTTGCCAAACGGTTCGAGTGCGTCGAGCATGCCGGCGCCAAGCTGCGCGAGGCGCTCCCGCGACGCCTGCATCCCGATCAAGGCCGGGAACGTCGCCTTGTCCTGCGCGGCGTCCTTGCCCGCGGTCTTGCCGAGCGTGGCGCTGTCGCCTTCGACATCGAGGATGTCGTCGCGCACCTGGAATGCCAGCCCGAGCGCATCGGCGTAATCGTCGAGGCGGGCCAGGTCGGCGGTGCCGGCATGGCCGCATGACGCGCCCATCCGCACCGCGGCGCGGATCAGTGCGCCGGTCTTGCAGCGGTGCAGGTGCTCGAGTTCGGCCACGGTGAGGGTGCTGCCATCGCCGGTGGCGCCCAGGTCGAGCGCCTGGCCGCCGCACATGCCGTTACTGCCGGCCGCGGTGGCCAGCGTGCGCAGCAACTCCACCCGTGTATCGGCGTCCACCGGCGCGTCGGCCAGTACCGCGAACGCCAGCGACTGCAGCGCATCGCCGGCAAGGATCGCGGTGGCCTCGTCGAACGCGACGTGCACCGTCGGCTGGCCTCGGCGCAGTTCGTCGTCGTCCATGGCCGGCAGGTCGTCATGGACCAGCGAATAGGCGTGGATCAGTTCGACCGCGACCGCGGGGGCGTCGAGCGCCAGCGGATCGGCGTCGAACAACGCACCGCTGGCATGCACCAGCAGCGGACGCATGCGCTTGCCGCCGAGCAGCGCCGCGTGGCGCATGGCGGCGTGCAGGGCTCGCGGTTCCGCGTCGATAGCGGGCAGGGCGGCCGCCAGCGCGGCGTCGCTGCGCTCGCGCCAAGCCGCCAGTTGCGGGTCAAGCATCGGGCGAGGCGGGCTGTGCGAACGGTTCGGCGCTGGCCGGGTCCTGCGGGTCGCTCAGCAGGCGCACGCGCAACTCGGCCTGCTCCAGCGCGGTCTGGCAGCGCCGATACAGGCCAACGCCGCGCTCGTAGGCGGCCAGCGATTCTTCCAGGCTCAACTCGCCGTGCTCCATCTTCTCGACCAGTTGCTCGAGCGAGTCGAGCGAGGCTTCGAAATCGGCGACCGGCGAGGCTTCGGGGGTGGCTTTGCGTGGCATCGGGCAAGTGTGCGTCCGGGGTCGGGCGCGGTCAATCGACGGCCACCCCGTTGTCGCCGGCCGGGTCGCCATCGGCCCAGTGCAATCGGAGTCCATGCGAGTCCAGCCACTGCGCGAAACGCGCCGAACAGACGACGTCGCCCGCCGCCAGCAGCTCGCCATCGGTGGTCGACAGCAGCGGCAGGCGTACCCGCTGCCACGGCGCAACGCCCGCATCCTGCAAGACCTGCTTCAACGCATGGCCATGCGACCGCCCCGGCAACGTGATCCGCTCGCCACCCTGCCGCGCATGCACCACCAGTCCGCCATCAAGCTCCCGGCCCGCCAATGTCGCAACCGCCTTGCCGCCCGGGCTTCTTGTAGGAGCGACGTAAGTCGCGACATCCAGGAACCGCAAACTGCCACCCCCCGGCAACCCCAACGGCTCCACCCCGTCCCACACCACACGCCAACCCCCCGGCAACGGCTCCCGCACCCGACCCGCATGCAACAGATCCCGCCACGCATGGATCACCGCGCCATGCCATTCAAACTTCGCCACCGCATCCGCACGCACCGGCAACAACGCCGACTCGACCTGCGCCACGCCTTCCGCCGGCAGCGGCGGCAAGCCCAGCGAATCGATCCAGCGGCGCAGCACGCGGGCGCGCCTTGCGGGCGCCAGGCGGGACAACCGCGAACGCGACAGCGTCCACGGATCTCCGGTGACCGCATCCGCCAAGGCCTCGCCATCGCCGGTATCCAGCAACTCCGCGGCCTCGCCGCACAGCGATGCCGATCGCGCCAATGCCGCCGTTGCGTGCGGCCAGCGCCCCGCCAACAGCGGCAGCACCTGCCGGCGCAGGAAGTTGCGATCGAAGGATGCGTCGGCATTGCTCGGGTCTTCGATCCAGCGCAGCCCCTGCCCGGTCGCGTAGCCCTCAAGCGCCGCGCGCGGAACCCCGAGCAACGGCCGCCAAAGATGGCCCGGGCCGAAGCCGCGCCATTCCCGCATCGCGGCGAGCCCGTCCGGCCCGGAGGCTCGCATTGCGCGCAGCAGGAAGGTTTCGGCCTGGTCGTCACGGTGATGCGCGAACACGAGGATTTCACCGACTGCCAGCCCGTCGCGGAACGACGCATGGCGCGCCTGCCGGGCCGATGCTTCCGGGCCGTGCCCGGCATCGCGCTCCACCTCGACGCGGGTCACCGTCAGCGGAACGGCAAGCGCCGCGCATTCCGCCTCGCATTCCGCCACCCATTGGTCGGCATCTGCATGCAACCCGTGGTGCACGTGCCAGGCACGCAGGCGCCGTGCGCGCGCCGACGGTAACGCGGCGAACGCGTGCAGCAATACGGTCGAATCCATCCCGCCACTGAAGCCCACGCACAGCGGCCCCGCGGGAATGCGTTGCAGCGCGTTATCGAGCAGTGCGGGCAGGGCGTGCATGCGCGGCGGCCGGGCTGCGCGCGGAGGCGCGGCTCAGCGCGGTCCCCACCTGCGGCGCGTGTCTGGCCGGGCTTCCGCGCCACCGGCGACGTCCGCGTCGCTGCCGCGGGAGGCACGTTCAAGGCTTCGCGCGGAGGGCTTTAGCAGGCACGCGCAGGCGACCAGCCCGCAGGCCACGGCGAGTCCCGCGGCCATCATCGCGAACATGATGTTGGCGTCCAGCAGCAGGTACGCCGCCACCAGCAGCACCCCGCACGCCAGCGCCCACACCGTCGCCATGAACTTGCCGGCCATCTCAGGCCACCTCGTACGCGCCGTAACCGCGCAGGCGCTCGTAGCGGCGCTGCAGCAACTGCTCCGGCGGCAGTGCCTCGATCGCGTCGAGCTCGTTCATCAGCACGGTCTTGAGCCGGGTCGCCATCTGCTTCGGGTTGCGGTGGGCGCCGCCGGTGGGCTCGCGCACGACCTTGTCGACCAGGCCCAGGCCATGCAGCCGGGTCGCGGTCAGGCCGAGCTGCTCGGCCGCGTCCTTGGCCTTGCCGGCGTCCTTCCACAGGATCGAGGCGCAGCCTTCCGGCGAGATCACCGAGTAGGTGCTGTATTGCAGCATCACCGTGCTGTCGCCGACGCCGATCGCCAGCGCGCCACCGGAGCCGCCTTCGCCGATCACGGTGCAGATGATCGGCACCTTCAGCTCGGCCATTTCCAGCAGGTTGCGCGCGATCGCCTCGGACTGGCCGCGCTCCTCGGCGCCGATGCCGGGATAGGCGCCGGGGGTGTCGATGAAGGTCAGGATCGGCAGCTCGAAGCGCTCGGCCAGCTTCATCAGCCGCAGCGCCTTGCGGTAGCCCTCGGGGCGCGGCATGCCGAAGTTGCGGCGGATCTTGCTCTTGGTGTCGCGGCCCTTCTCGTGGCCGATGATGACCACGCTGCGGCCGTCGATCCGGCCCAGCCCGCCCACGATCGCGGCGTCGTCGCTGTAGGCGCGGTCGCCGGCCAGCTCCTGGAACTCGTCGCACATCACCCGGATGTAGTCGTTGGTGTGCGGCCGCGCCGGATGCCGGGCCAGCTGCGAGACCTGCCACGGGCTGAGGTCGCGGAAGATCTGCGCGGTGCGCCGGCGCAGCTTGTCCTGCAGCGCGTGGACCTCGGTGTCGGCGTCGACCGCCGAGCCGTGGCTGGCATGGCGCAGCTCCTGGATCTTGGCTTCCAGGTCGGCGATGGGTTGTTCGAAATCGAGGTAGTTCGGGTTCATGCGGGTCCGGCTCTCGGGCAGCGTGCTGCCGGTCAGGGGCACAGTCTATCCGACCGGTCCCGGCCGTACCGAGGCGTGTGGCCGCTCCCGGCGATCCCGGCTGCGCGACATGCTCACGCCAACTCCTGTCTACTGGCCGCAACGCCCGTACCCGAGGAACGCTTCGTGTCCCGATTGTTCGACCCCCTGACCCAGCGCGGCATCACCTTCCGCAACCGCCTGGCGGTCTCGCCGATGTGCCAGTACTCCGCGCGAGATGGCCTGCCCGACGACTGGCACCTGGTGCACCTGGGCAGCCGCGCGGTCGGTGGGGCAGCGGCGGTGATCGCCGAGGCCACCGCGGTGTCGCCGGAGGGCCGCATCTCGCCGGGCGACACCGGCCTGTGGAACGAGGCCCAGACGCAGGCCTGGGTGCGGATCAACCGTTTCATCGCCGGACAGGGCGCGGTACCGGCGGTGCAACTGGCCCATGCCGGGCGCAAGGCCAGCACCGATGCGCCGTGGCGTGGCGGCGGCCCGGTCGGTCCGGAAGAGGGCGGCTGGACGCCGGTGGCACCGTCGGCGGTGGCGTTCGATGGCGACTCGCTGGTACCGGCGGCGCTCGACGAAGCCGGCATCGCGCAGGTGGTCGAGGATTTCGCTGCCGCTACCCGCCGTGCGCTGGACGCCGGCTTCGGGATGGTCGAGATCCACGCCGCCCACGGCTACCTGCTGCACGAGTTCCTGTCGCCGATCTCGAACCGCCGCACGGACCGCTACGGCGGCGGTTTCGACAACCGCACCCGCCTGTTGCTGGAAGTCATCGACGCCGTCCGCGCCGACTGGCCCGAGCGCCTGCCGCTGTGGCTGCGGATCTCCGCGACCGACTGGGTCGAGGGCGAGGGCTGGGACATCGAGCAGAGCATCGCCCTGGCCGAGCGGGTCAAGGATCGCGGCATCGACCTGGTCGACGTTTCCAGCGGCGGCACCGTGCCGAACGCGAAGATCCCGCTGCAGCCCGGCTACCAGGTCCCGTTCGCGTGCCGCATCCGCCGCGAGGCCGGCATCGCCACCGGCGCGGTCGGCCTGCTGACCGACCCGGCGCAGGTCGAGCGCATCGTCGCCGACGACGAGGCCGACATGGTGCTGCTGGCCCGCGAACTGCTGCGCGACCCGTATTTCCCGCGCCGCGCGGCGCATGCCTTGGGCGCCGAAATCACCCCGCCGCCGCAGTACGGCCGGGCGTGGTGAGCATCGAGTGCATCCAGCGCATCGATCGCGGCTATGGGAACGTCGAGGAGAGGTTGCCGGGGCCGGGATGAAGATCCGCCGTATCGGGAGATGCTGGTGACATCCGGATATGCGCCTCCGATGTAGGAGCGACGTAAGTCGCGATTTCACCGATGTCCGGATTCGCCGTGCGGTCGCGACTTCGTCGCTCCTACAAAAAGCCAGGCAAGGTCGCGACGGAAAACGGCAAGGTCGCGACGGAAAACGGCGATGCCGGTTCAACCCGCCCCGGCATCCATCGGGCAGGTGCCCGGGTCGGTCGCCAGCGGCCGGACGTAGCGGAGCAGGCTGACCAGCGTCTTGCCCGGCTCCTCCCAGGGAATCATGTGCGAGGCGTGCTCGAACCACACGCCGGCCTTGCACGGCGCATCCACGTTCGCGATCCACTCCGCGGTCGGCGCCGACGGCGTCGTGTAGTCGTGGCGGCCCATGAACATCACCACCGGGATCGGGAACGATTCGACGCCGCTGAAATCCACGTCAAGGAACTGTGGCAACACCCGCCACAGCGTGAACACGTTGCCTTCGCCGATCGCGCGCACGTCGTCGGCGCTGTACTCCGGCGACAGCCACGGCCCGCGGTGGTAATACGGCGACTCGGCGCGGTAGGCGGTCATGCCGCCGTAATGCTGCGGCCACTTGCGGGCGATGATGATGCGCTCGCGGGTGATCGGTTCATCGCCGGGGTAGGGCGCGATCGACTCCATCTCGCGCACCGCCGCCTCGTTGCCTTCCTCGCGTGCCCGCTGCAACCCGTACTCGAAGCTCAGCTTCTCGTTCAGGCGCGTGTTGATGACCTGGCCGATGCCGACGTAGGCATGGAACAGGTCCGGACGCTGCAGCGCGGCGTGGGTAGCCACGATCGTGCCCCAGCTGTGGCCGGCGAGAACCAGCTTGTCCTTGCCGAGACGCGCGCGGACGTGCTCGGCCATCTCTATCGCGTCGTCGACATAGGTCTGGATCTGCAGCGTGTCGCCGACCGCTTCGGGATCATTCGTCCGGAACGTCTTGCCCGCGCCGCGCTGGTCGTACTGGACGACCGTGAAGTACTCCTCGACCGGCCGCTGGAACTGCCACGTGGTCGGCATCGCCGGCGACGCCGGGCCGCCGTGGACGAACAGGATCACCGGGTTGTCGCGGTCATGGCCGCGGATGTTGACCCACTGGTCGATGCCGCCGATACGGGCCTTGTAGGTTTCCTGCACGCCGTCGGGCGTATCGATGCGGGTCAGGTCCCGCACCACCTCGCGCATCTTGCCGCACAGCTCGCCGCAGTCGGGTGCGTAGGGCTGTTCCTGCGCCTGTGCCGGGGATGGGGCCGACAGCCACAGTGTCGCGGTCAGCAGGGTCAACAGTCCGATGGTTCGCATGGCGCCTCCAGTGGCCGGTTCGATTCCGCGGACATCGCGCCGCGGTCGGGAACCACCTTATCGACGCGCGACCGCTCCAGCGTGTGTCGAAAGACCATGCAACCTTTCGTTGTCCGCGCGCATCGCTCAGGAGCGCGCGGCATCGGACGGATGGTTCACGCCGTCCTCGGTCACCACGCCATCGATCTTCAGCGGATTGATTCCTTGCAGGCAGCCGACGTTGTAGCCGTACTGCTGCGGGTTGGAACGGCGCTGGTGGTGCGTGTAGATCCCGCAGTTGCCGCAGAAGTAGTGCCGGGCGACGCGGGTGTTGAACTGGTAGAGCTTCAGCTGGTCGGCGCCCTTGACCACGTGCAGCCCGGCCAGCGGCACCGACGCCACGACCGCGCCCTTGCGCCGGCATATCGAGCAGTCGCAACGCCGCGGGTCGACGATGCCGTCGGGCAGTTCCAGCTCCAGTTCGACCGCGCCGCAATGGCAGCTCGCGCGGTGGCGGGGCTGGACCGGTACGCCATCCACTTGCTTGATCATGCTTTGCTCCGGTCGGAAAGCGGCCATGGTATCGCCGCCACCCGGAGCGGCCCGTCAATCGCGGCCGACGTGGTCCTCGAAGACCCGCGTGCGCCGCACCGGCATCAGCACCTGCGCCCAGATCCCGCGCGGCACCGTCTCCAGCTTCATGACGCCGTACTCCGCCGGCCATTCACCGCGCGGCGGGCGCTTGAACGTCCCCATCAGCATGTCCATCAGCGGCAGGTGGATGGCGTAGTTCACGTCGACGTATTCCTGCTTACGCGCGTGGTGCCAGTGGTGGTAACGCGGAGTGACCAGCACGTACTCCAGCCAGCCGAAGTCGAGCCGCAGGTTGGCGTGGGCCAGCACCGCCTGGATCCCGACCAGGATCACGTAGGCGTTGACCGCCTGCGCCGAGAAGCCCAGCACCACCAGCGGCAGCAGCACCATGCTGCGGGTCAGCAGGATCTCGGCCAGGTGGATGCGCGAGCCGGCCAGCCAGTCCATGTGGCGGCTGGAGTGGTGAACCGCATGGAAGCGCCAGAGCCACGGCACGTTGTGGTACGCCCGGTGCAGCAGCGCCTGCGCCATGTCGGCGACGAACACCGCCAGCAGGAACTGCACCCACACCGGCAGGGACTGGATGCCCGCCTTCAATGCAGGAAATGCCGCCAATGCGGACACGGTCGTGGTCGACGCGGTCACCGCGATCAGGATGAACTGCACCAGCACGTGGCTCATGAAGAAGTACGCCAGGTCGGTGCGCCACTCCGGTCGCAGCGGCGACATCGCCCGCACCGCGAGCGCCTTCTCGATCGGCACGAACACCAGCGCCGAGAAGAACAGCGAGACCACGAACCAGTCGAGCCCGAGCGAGAACGGCGTCGACTCGAACGCCTCGAAATGCACCGTCGCCCCGCCCAGCACCACGGCCACCGCCGCTGACACGACGCCCACCAGCGCCACCCGCTTGTCTCGGTTGCGCAGGATCGCCAGCGTCCCCAGCACGAAGGCCGCCACCAGTCCGACCAGCAGCAGGTGGCGCGCGAACTGTTCGCTGTAGACCGCGCGGAAATCGCGGCTGGTCAGCTGTTCGGGAAAGTGGAAGCACAGCACGCCGAGCACGGCGAGCAGGCCGAGACCGGCGGACAGATGGGCGAGCCATGAGCGGGGCGTGCGTTCCATGCGATCAACCTCCCGCCAGCTTGTCGCGGAACATGAAGTACACCGCGCCGAGCATGCACAGGCCCGCCCACAGGTAGTCGAGCTTGAGCGGCTCCTTCATGTAGAGCACCGCGAACGGCACGAACACGGTCAACGTGATGACCTCCTGCAGGATCTTCAGCTGGCCCAGCGACATGACTTCGTAGCCGATCCGGTTGGCCGGCACCTGCAGCAGGTACTCGAACAGAGCGATGCCCCAGCTGGCCAGCGCCGCCACGATCCACGGCTTGCTTCCCAGCTCCTTGAGGTGCGCGTACCAGGCGAAGGTCATGAACACGTTGCTCAGGGTGAGCAGGCCGATGGTGAGCCAGGTCGCTTGCATGTGGCGGAATCCGGGAGGGATGGAATAGGAAATTGAACGTCGGAGCGCGAACGAGGCCAAGCATCGCGCGACCGGGCATTGTGGGTCGAGGGTTTGCCCATTAACAAAAAATTGACAAATCGCGACGCCCTGCGCATCCTGCGCCGCGCCCAAGTCTGGGCGTTGAACAAGAAAAGGATGAAAACCCCCATGAAGAACACCCTGATTCTGTCCTCCGCGCTCGCGCTCGCTGTTCTGGCGCCGTCCGCGATGGCTGCCAATGGCACCGGCTACATCCGTGCCGAAGTCGGACAGAGCGATGTCGAGATGAGTTTCGCCGGCTTCTCCGACAGCGAGAAGGACACTTCCGCCACGTTCGGCGGCGGCTACTGGTTCAACCAGAACTTCGCGGTGGAGGGGCACATCGGCACCCTGTATACCGAGTACCTCGGCGATGACGTGGACCTCGACCTGGTCTCGTTCGGTGCCGGCGTTGCCGCCAAGAAGAACTTCGGCCCCGGCAACACCGGCTTCTTCGTCGGTGGCCGCGCGGGTATCGCCCGCATCACCGCCCAACTGCGCGAAGACGACTTCGACGTGATCGACGACGAGCACTCCACCAAGCCGTACTTCGGCGTCAGCGTGGGCTACGACTTCAATCGTCGATTCGGCCTGTCGCTGAACCTGGACCGTCGCCAGGCCGACTTCGAAGGCGTGGACGTCGATGTCGACACCATCGCGGTCGGCGGCGAGTTCCGCTTCTAAGCCACCTCGCGTGGTTTTTGACGGCCGCCTCCGGGCGGCCGTTTTTTGTTCGGGTCAGGCCGCCCGGGGTTGGCCGCTCGCCTGGCGCCGCACCCGCCGCGCGAACCAGTCGCCGACGTCGTGCAGCACGGTGTACGCGGCCGGCACCACGATCAGGCTCAGCAGGGTCGAGGTGATCAGGCCGCCGATCACCGCCCACGCCATCGGCGCGCGGAAGCTGGAGTCGCCCGACAGGCCCAGCGCCAGCGGCATCATGCCGGCGCCCATCGCCAGCGTGGTCATGATCACCGGCCGCGCGCGCTTGCGGCAGGCGTCGACCAGCGCGTCGTGCTGCGACAGGCCGTGTTCGTCCTCGGCCATCACCGCGTAGTCGACCAGCAGGATCGAGTTCTTGGTCGCCACGCCGATCAGCATCAGCAGGCCGATCAGCGCCGGCAGCGACAGCATGTTCTGGGTCAGCAGCAGCGCGCCGAATGCGCCGCCGGCCGACAGCGGCACCGCGGTCAGGATGGTCAGCGGCTGCACCGGGTGGTTGAACAGCAACAGCAGCACCATGTAGATGCAGACGATGCCGGCCACCATCGCCAGCGCGAAGCCGGTGAACAGCTCGACGAACACCTCGGCGTCGCCGGTGTTGAGGAAGTCGACCCCGGCAGGCAGGTTGTTGACGCTCGGCAGTTGCTGCACCTGCTGCATCACCTCGCCGAGCGGACGGCCATTGAGCTCGGCGGTGAGGGTGACGTTGCGCTGGCGCTTGTAGCGCGAGATCACCGACGGTCCGCTGCCCGATTCGATCTCGGCCACCGCCGACAACGGCACCGGTCCCTGGTTGCCGCGCACCTGCAACTGGCCGATCAGCGCCGGGTCGCGCAGGTCCTCGCGGGCGAAGCCGACCCGGATCGGGATCTGCCGGTCGGGCAGGTTGAGCTTGGCCATGCGCTGGGTGTAGTCGCCGGCGGTGGCGACGCGTGCGGCTTCGGCGATCGATGCCGTTGCCACGCCGAGGTCGGCCGCGCGTGCCGGTTGCGGCACGATGCGGATCTCCGGGCGCAGCAGCGACGCCGACGACGAGATGCTGCCGAGGCCTTCCAGCCCGCGCAGGTCGCGCTCGACCGCGGCCGCCGCGACATGCAGCGTTTCGGGGTCGTCGCCGGCCAGCACCAGCTGCATCAGGCCGCCGGGTTCGGCGCTGATGAAACTCACCCGCGTGCCCGGCAGGTCGGCGAGGCGCTCGCGCACTTCCTGTTCCAGTTGCTGCTGGCTGCGGTCGCGGTCGTCGGCCGGGCCCCAGTCGACCACCAGCGTCGCCGCGCGCGCGCTGCCGCTGCCGGTCTTGGACGGGTCGCCGAGGTCGAGCGCGGCGCCGACCATGGTGAACACGCTGTGCAGTTCCGGCATCGACGCCAGCTCCGCGCGCGCCTGCTCGGCAACGGCGGTGGTTTCTTCCAGTGGCGTGCCCGGCGGCAGTTCGATGCTGAGGTTGCTGCGGCCCTGGTCGGTGGTCGGGATGAACGTGGTCGGGATGAACGGCACCAGGCACAGCGACAGCACGAACAACCCGAACGCCACCCACAACGTGCGGCCACGATGACGCAGGGCCGCGTCGACCCAGCCGAGGTAGCGCTTCATCAGCCGCGACTCGGCGACGTGGTCCTCGTGCGGCTTGAGCAGGTAGGCCGCCATCATCGGCGTCAGCAGGCGCGCGACCAGCAGCGAGAACAGCACCGCGGTCGCCGCGGTCCAGCCGAACTCGCGGAAGAACTTGCCGGCGATGCCGGGCATGAACGCGACCGGCACGAACACCGCCGCCAAGGTCATCGAGGTCGCGATCACCGCGGTGCCGATCTCGTCGGCGGCCTCGCGCGCTGCCTCGCGCGGACTCTTGCCCATGCCGAGGTGGCGCACGATGTTCTCGATCTCGACGATCGCGTCGTCCACCAGGATGCCGACCACCACCGACAGCGCCAGCAGCGTGATCATGTTGAGCGAGAAGCCGAGGAAGTAGATCACCGCGAAGGTCGGGATGATCGACAGCGGCAGCGCCACCGCGCTGACCCAGGTCGCGCGCCAGTCGCGCAGGAACAGCCACACCACCAGCAACGCCAGCAGCGCGCCTTCCCACAGCATCGTCATCGACGACTCGTAGGAGCGTTCGGTCTCGTCGATCATGTTGCTGACCAGCTCGAACTCCACGCCGGGGTTGGCCTCGACCAGTTCGGCCAGGGTCGCCTTGACCTCCGCCGCCACGTCCAGCTCGTCGGCGCCGCGGCTGCGCGATACCGAGAACGCGACCACCGGCTCGCCGTCCAGCAACGCCGCCTGGCTCGGGTCGGCGGCGGCATCGGTGACCGTCGCGATCGACGACAGCCGCACCGCGCGGCCGTCGGCCAGGCTGATGGTGTAGTTGCGCAGGTCGCGCACGTCCTCGACCGTGCCGATGGTGCGGATGGTCTGCTGCTCGCCGCCGATCTCGGCGCGGCCGCCGGGGCGCTCCACTTGGATCAGTGCAAGCTGCTGCGACACCTCGGCCGCGGTCACTCCAAACGCCAGCAACTGCTGCGGGTCCAGGTCGATCCGGATCTGCCGCTCGATGCCGCCGATGCGCGACACCTGGGCGACGCCGTCCACGCCATACAGCGCCCGCGCGACCTCGCGGTCGACGAACCACGACAACTGGTCCGGTGCCATCGCCGGCGCCGACACCGCATAGGTCAGCAGCGCGCCGCCGATCTCGACCTTGCTGACCAGCGGCTCCTCGATGTCCTGCGGCAGGTCGGTGCGCACCCGGGTGACGGCATCCTTGGTTTCGTCGAGCGCTTCGGCGATGTCGACCTCGAGCTCGAACTCGATCATCGTGGTGCTGACGCCCTCGGTGACCGTCGACATCACCCGCTTGATGTCGGGGATGGTCGCGACCGAGTCCTCGATCCGGCGCGTGACCTCGGTCTCCAGCTGCGACGGCGACGCGCCGGGCTGCATCACCGTCACCGTGGTCATCGGGAAGGCGATGTCGGGGAAGCGCGCCACCGGCAACTGCATGAAGCCCCAGATGCCGGCCACGCACAGCACGAAGAACACCATCACCGCCGGCAGCGGCCGGCCGATCGCCCAGGCGGAGAGGGTGCCGCCGCCGCTCATCGGGCGGTGGCCGCGTCGGATCCGGACGTCGCGCCGGGCGCCGTGCCGGAGCCCGGCACCGGCGCCGGGTCGACCACCCGCACCGCGTCGCCATCGGCGAGGAATCCGGCGCCACGCGTCACCACCTGCGCGCCTTCATCCAGCCCGCTGCGTACCTCGACATAGCCGTGGTCGGTCGCGCCGCGCTCGATCCGTGCCATCCGCGCGACGCCATCCTCGACCACGAACACCGACGGGAATCCATCGCGCAGCACCACCGCGGCTACGGGCACCACCGGCACCGTCGCCAGGCCGGTGTTGACCCGGCCTTCGAGGTAGGTGCCCGGCTGCAGGTCGGCCGGCTCGGGCAGGTCGGCGAACACCGTGCCGGTGCGGCTGGCCGCATCGACGCCCGGCGACACCGCGCGGACGGTGCCGACCACCACGGTGCCGTCGCGGTCGCGCAGCTCGACGCGGTCGCCCGGATCCACCTTGCCCAGGTCGCCGGCCGGCAGTTCGGCGCGCCATTCCAGCTTGCCGTCCCTGATCAGGCGCAGCAGCTCGCTGCCGGCGGCGACCACCTGTCCGGGCTGCACCAGCCGCGCCGAGATGATTCCGTCGGCCGGTGCGCGCAGGGTCGCGAAGTCGCGCCGCAACTGCGCGGCGTCACGTGCCGCCCGCGCGGTGCCGACCCGGGCCTCGGCCTGCGTGCGCGCTGCACGCAGTTCGTCCAGCGATGCGGCGCTGATGTACTGGCCGCCGGCCAACTGCTCGCCGCGCGCCAGGTTCGATCGCGCCAGCGCCGCGCCGGCCTCGGCCTCGCGCAACGCCGCCTGCGCCTGGGCGAGGTCGGAGTCGAGCGTGCGCGCGTCCAGCGTCAGCAGCACGTCGCCCTTGTCGACCGCTTCGCCCTCGTCGACGTTGACCGCGGTCACCCGCTGCCCGCTCAGTTCGACCCCGAGCTGCATCTCCTCGACCGGCGTGATCGGCCCCGACGCGGTGACGCCGCTGGCCAGCTCGCGCCGCACCACCGGCGCGGTGGTGACCGCCATCCCGGCCTTGGCATCGGACGTGGCGTCCCCATCGGCGTCATCGCCCCCGCACGCGCCCAGCGCGAGACAGAGGCAGGCAAGCGGCAGCCAGGTGCGGAGGAGTGCGGGCATAGGGGTTTCCGGCGGCAAGGACGCGCCAGTGTACTGGCAAGTACATAAATTCCGCTTTCACCGCGGGGGCGCGTGCTTGCAACGGGGACGCGCTCAGCCCGGCTTGCGCTTGCGGGCTTTTGGCTTCTTCGGCTTGGGCGCGGGCAATGCCGCCTCGGTCGCTACCAGCAGGGCGCGCAACGCGTCGCCGTCGTCGAGCAGCTCGTCCGCGACCGGGTAGTCCTTGGCGCCGGGGTAGGGCGGACGCTTCGGTAGCGGGTCGGTCAGCGCGGCTGTCGCCGGGGCGGCCTTGATGAAAAGGCTGTTGTCGCAGGCGAAGGCGATGACCTTGCCGTGCAGGTACAGCCCGTACTCGCCGAACATGCGCTTGTACGTGAGCGCCTCGCCGAGGTCCGCCTGCTCGGCGATGTAGTCGATGAAGTCGCGGGTGGTGGCCATGGGCGGATTGCTTCGGGTGGCGTGGGTGCCGTCCGCAGCCTAGTCCGCCGCTTCCGGCGCGGCCAGGCTGTTGCTGTACATCCCCGAGCGGTCGAAGCAGCAGGCGCGGCGCTGGCCGCTGGCGAGCTTGTCGCAGGCGACGTCGATGCGGCGGACGCGGGTTTCGGGCTTCTTGGGTGAGGTGATCCAGTGGATCCAGTCGCGGCGGGCGACGGCGGTGATGTCCTTCCACACCGCACGCGCCTGCGGAGCGTCGGCCAATGCCTTGCGCAGGTCGGCCGGGACTTTCGGTTCGGGTTCCACTTCCACCGGAGCGACCTCCAGTGCGACCTCGTCGCCGGCCTCGGCGCCCGCGGCCTCGCGCAATTTCCTGTCGACCTTGAGCCAATGGCTGCCCTTGCCATCGGGTTCGAGCGTGGCCGTGAACGGCGCGCCCTCCAGCGTGCCATCGACGGTGGTCATGCTGCGCGTGGGGAGCTTGGCGCTGGCGTCCTTGGGCAACACGAGGAACGTCCAGCTGGCCTGGGCAGGCTTGGCCGGACGCAACAGCCGGGCCTTGAAACGGATGTTGGCGGACTTGCTTGCGGTGGCCATCGTCTGATCCTCGCAGTGCAGTAGGTCGGGCGCGTTCGGAACTCTGCCACGCAGTGCGTGCGGGAGTCACGCCGCCCACGCGCAGGCGGGCGGCGTCGACTCGTCCTTCGTCAGAACGGCAGCCAGTTGCCGGCGTTGGTCTGGTCGATGTATTGGCCGCCATTGTCCTGCGCCAACCGGCGCAGGAACGCGGTGTCCTTGTCATCGCCGAAACCGATGGTGTGGATCACCACGCGCCGGGTACTGTTGAGCGCAGCGACCCTGGCAAGGATGTCCGCGTTGTTCGAGTCTGTCGGCTGGCCATCGGTCAACAGGAAGATGACGGTGGCATCGGGGTACTGGAACCCGCGCTGGAGCGCCGTCAGCATGGGCGTGCCACCCTCGGCCGATACCTGGTTGATGCGGACGATATCGACGTTCTTGCTCGAAGCCGTTGCGGGCGTCATCTGCCCGTGCCAGGTGTCGACCTGGCCACCGAAAGTCACGACCGCATAACGGCTGGGTGTTTCCAGCCCCCGCACAGCCGGAATGAGCGCGCGCTTGGCTGCGCCCATCTTGGTGCCTTCGCTACGGATCTGGCCGCCGATCAGGTTGCCGAGGAAACCGCCCACCTTGTCCTGGGCCACGTCCGCCGACCTGTTCAGCACCTGGCTCTGCACCGCCACGCCGGCGATGCCTTCGTCTTTGCCTTCCATGCTGCCGGAACGGTCGAGCACGAAGACCACGTTCTGGTCGACGGTCTTGACGCCGTAGTAGCTGTCCGATTTCTGGACCGCGTAGCAGCCCGACAGAAGCACGATGACACTGGCCGAGATCAGTACACGAAAAGCAGGTTTCATCTAAGGTCACTCCTCTGTACGCAACACGAAAGAATTGGCTCTTCGCGGGACTTCCGGGCACGCGGCCGACGCCATCACATTGGCGATCGCCTGCATGAACGCGCTCCCCGCGCGAGACCTGCATGATACGACTCGATCGCGCCACGCAGCGCCCGGTCTAGTCGAGTGCGATCCCCGGCCGCCAACCGCTGCGTTGCAGGAACGCCCCCGGGTCGGTCATCCCGAAAATGTCGCGGAGCGCCTGGTGCTTGTCCTCAGCCTGCTGGTAGTACGCCTTGGTGATGCGGTAGCCGACCCAGTAGCCGAGGTCCCCCGGCTTGTCCGGCGTGCTGTTGTAGACCCAGTCCGAGAGCTCGGTGCTGTCCGCGTCGGCGAGGAACGCCGTCTCGATCTCCTTTTCGCGCCCGGCGACCAGGTCTTCCATGTAGGCGTAGGCCACGGCGCCCGTGGTCAGCTCGGTGACGAACTCGGCCAGGCCTTCCTCCAGCGAGATCGCCAGCACGGTCACGTTTTCCTGGTCGGAGAAATCGACCGTCCGCTGGACATGCGCGAACTCGTGTGCGGCGACACCCACGAAGCGGTCCTCGATGTCGGGGTTGATGAAGTCGGTCGCGCACAGCGCCTCCAGGCCGACCTGCACGCCGCTCGCGTAGCCGCCGACGGCGACCGGCTTGCCGCGGCCGATCGCGACCGTGATGGGCGGAAAGCGCGCCTCGGGATAGAGCTCGCCGAGCTTGCCCATCGCCGCCGCCAACCTGTCATGCACCCGCGGCAGGACCTCGACGCACTCGCGCGCCTCCGAGTAGATCTCCGGCCGCCTGGCGATCGCCGCGGCGATCGACTCGCCATCGACCCGGCGCAGCCGTGCGAGCGTGTGCAGGCCATCCGAACCCGGGTCCAGGTAGTCGTTCTGCAGCACCTCGGCGGTCGGCCTGCCGTCCGCCGCGTCGTAGATCTCGTAGAAGCGCGCGACGTCGCCGGTCTCGATGACGGGTTGTGCGTCATTCGCGGCCGCATCGCCCGCCGCCGTGCCGGCCACGAGGGCGAGGGCGGCCATCGCAATCCTGATCATGCTGTTCTCCATGTTTTCCGTGGTGGCGACAATGCCACGCGCACGGCCGGATCGAGCGTCCCCGCCGGCACCGTGCGGATCGGCATATGTCGCGATCCGCTCGGCCCGGCGATGATGCGCCAACTGTCCGAAGGAGAAGCAAGCAATGACTGCATCACCCCACCGCACCGCACTGGCCGTACTCGCCGCCACCCTCGCCATTGTCCCGGCGATCAACCTGGCCGGCGCCGCCGAACTCAAGCCATACACCGCCGAGCAACTGCAGAAGATCGTCGCCGACGAAGCGCCGGTGACCACGGTCGAGTCGGTCGACCACGAGCGCATCACCGCGCGCCGCATCGACCTGGTCGACGAAGCTGGCGTGATCCGCATGACCTTGGCCGCGCCCACGCCCTCGCCGATCATCGATGGGCTGTCCTACCAGCGCGCCTTCCCGGTTGCCGGCATGGTGGTGTACGACCGCGAGGGCAGCGAGCGCGGCGGCTTCGGCGTGGCCGACCTCGCCAACGGTGGCACCGCGGCCGTGCTCGCGCTGGACCACGCCAACGTCGACGCCGTCGGCTGGCGGGTGATGCCCGACGGCGCGGTGGAGTTCGGCCTCAACGCCAAGCCGCCGCAGCCGCGCGAACCCACGCTCGACAATCGCGTGGTACCGCATCCCGCCGTGCGCCGCATCGCGATGAACCTCGCCGCCGACGGCACGCCGTCACTGGACCTCACCGACACCGAAGGCCGGCCGCGCCTGCGTCTGACCGTGACCGATGAGGGCTTCGGGGCGATCGAGTTCCTTGATGCCGAGGGCAAGGTGGTGCAGACGCTGGCCCCGGAAGCCGCGGGCGGCTGAGTTCCGCCCTGCCGATGGCCGCGCGCTACGACGAGGCGTGGCCTTCGCGCCCGTAGGCCCGCTCGACCTTCGCCACCCGCACCGAGTATTGCGAGTACCAGTCGCTGCGGCCCTGCGCCTGTGCAAGCCGGTGCTCCGCATTGCGCTTCCACGCCGCGATGGCTTCCAGGCTCTCCCAGTAGGAAACGGTGATCCCGGCCCCGTCCGCCCCGCGTGCGCTCTCGATGCCGAGATAGCCCGGCTGCTGCGCCGCCAGCTCGTCCATGCGCTGGGCCATCGCGTCGTAGCCGTTGTCGCCCCCGGTGCGCTGCGCGGTAAAGATGACGGCGTAGTAGGGCGGTCGTGGAGTGTTGGCTGGCATGTCGTGTATCGCCGGAATTAAGACGGGCCGCGAAGCGGCTTCGGCTTGAATGAATTGTCAGGGCTAGCCACGCACCCGGTCACAAGCTTGGATCATCTATCTCGATGACTGCGTACTTCTCACGTGCGCCACGCGCAATCCTGCAACGGACAGCGACGTCATCGCCATGAACCCGGAGCTTGCCTTCCACGTACAGGACGTTGCCTTTGTCATGGTAGCGGGCCGTCCACTGATACGGAACGATGTTCCTGGCGATATAGCGAGCTTCTGCCTCAGATCGACACCAGGGGACGAGTGCGGAGGCTTGGTGAATGGTCAAGTCGTGGTAGTGGTCGCCAGGGCTGCCCGAAGCACCCGCAATTGTGGGTAGCGCGGCGATGGTCAGAACTGCCAATACACGTTGCATGAAACCTCCTCTGGCGCCCGACGCCTGAGTCAAGCCGAGCCACGAAGCGGCTTCGGCTTGAATGACCTGTCAGGCCTCATCGCCCGTCGTTGCCCGATCGCCACCGTTCTGTTTGTTGGAGCGCGAACGGGCCGTGGATGTCGCCAGAAACACGATCCCCGAGCCGATGAATGCTGGCCCAGGCGCCCAGAGCGCGACCAACCGGGTGGTTAGGCCAACAACTAAAAATGTAAGCCCGCAAGCCATGAAAACGATACCCAGGGTGAGCATAGTTTTTGTTGACTTCATTTGTGAACCCCCTTGGTGAGGCCTAACGGCTGAGTCACGGCTTGAACAACAGGTTCATTGTTCGGCGGCCTGGTCAGGTTTCGGAGCGCGTACGAGCCGTCGCGGGCGAGTTGTCGAAGTACGGCAGCGCGAACATGTACAGCCCCGTCAGCAGTTGCACGAACAACGGCGGCAGCGGTGCGTAGGTGATCCACGGCGGCGGTTGGCCCGGGCCGACACCCATTGCGACGAAGTTCGCGATGACCGTCAGCGTGAAGACGATCGACACCCAGCGGTGGCTCTGCCGGACCCAGCGACTCCCGCTCATGGCGCGTCCTTCGGAGAGGACTCGCCACTGGCCTCGATCATCTTCCACCCGTTGCCCGACGGGTCGCGGAAGCCCGCGTCGACCGTTCCGTAGCGGGCCACCGGCTCCTGGGTGAACTCGACACCGCATGCGCTCAACCGCTCGTAGGTCGCGCGGCAGTCGTCCACCGTGAGCACCAGCGGCGGCATCGCGCCTTTCGCCAGCACTTCGAGCAGCGCCTGCGCGGTGGCCGGGTCGTGCACCGGCGGCCCCGGCTTGAACAGGCCGAGCTGGAACGATGCCTGCTCCGGGTGCTGGACCGTGAGCCAGCGGTAATCGCCGTTGCGTGCGTCCGTGTGGACGCGGAAACCGAGCTTGTCGACGTAGAACGCGAGCGCCTCATCCTGGTCGCGCACGTACAGGCCGACCACACCAACACCAATGTTCTGACTCATGGAACCTCCGTTGTCTGGAGCGTCTTTATCCCATCCGCCTCGCGGCGGCGCTTCTCCGAAACTGCGGTCCTGAGGTCGGGCCGGTGCGCGGCGCGCACGATGCACTCGGGTGCGCGCTCCGCATCCGGCGCGGCGGGCCGTTCGCGGGCACGCAGCGCGCCGGGGCTGTCGCCGGTGATGTCGCGGAACACGCGGCCGAACGTGCCGAGGCTGTTCCAGCCCGTCCGGTAGGCGATCTCGGTCACCGGCAGATCGGTGTCGCGCAACAACGCGATGGCCCGCTCGATCCGCCGCGTAAGCAGATAGCGGTGCGGCGGCACGCCGAAGGCCTTCTTGAACTCACGCGCGAAGTGCGCCTCCGACACCGCGCTCACCTGCGCCAGCCGCGGCACCGGCCACGCTTCATGGGGCGCGCCGTCCATGCGGTCCTTCGCGCGCAGCAGGCGCCTCAGCAGTTCGGGGCTCTGAGTCATTTCGGCAGAATCGCCAACGTGAGACGCAGCATGTCGAAGAGTTGAATCCCGTCCTCGAACAGCGGCTCCGGGTAGTTATCGATGAAGAAGTCGCGGTCGATGCCCGTGACCCTGAAGCCGTGCCGCTGGTAGAAGGCAAGCTGGTAGCCAAACGACCCCGTGCCCACCTGCAGCGTGCGGGCGCCGGATTCCCGGAACAGGTCGACCACGTGCTTCAGGAGCGCATGGCCGTAGCCGGATCTTTGATGAGCGGGATCCACCGCGACGCACATCAGTTCGTGTGCACTCGACCCGAGGGGCTGGATTACGCATGCACCCACGACGCCCCCGTTGCACGACGCAACGAAGCATCGCGATGCCGGGAGGTAGGAGCGCAGCTTTTCCTCCGAAGGGTCGGCGAGAAGCAACAGCGCCATCGGTGCCTGTGTTGGCGCAACTTCCTGGATTGATAGCGGCATGGCTTCGTGTCGTCTATTGGGTTGTATGCGAGCCCGGGGTGATGGATCAGACGTGTCGACAATGATGCCAATTCCTGCCCGATGCAGTTAACCAGCCATGTGATCAATGACTTCGCTTGCTCGTGCTGCGGGTGTTGGCGGGAGGGTCAAACCTCTTGCGCCCAGCCAGCATCCGACAGGCCTGCGTAGTGAGCAATTCGCAGGATGTCGTCGTGGCCGTACTCCAGGGGAGAAACGATCAACGCTTCGCCCGAGCTCGGGACCAGGTGCAATCCCGCAGGCGACAACATGCTCCGTTCGCGGTCGAGATCATCCACTGCCACCACGATCAAGCCACCGAATGCTGTGATCTGCTCGATACGCCCGCCTTCCAGAAGCACCCCGCTCATGTACGGCGCGACCAGACTGCCCACGAATGCGAAGACCAACGCAGACCCGACCACGAACAGGATGACGAAACGGGGGCTCGTGTCCGGTATGAAAAACCACGACAGAGCAAAAACCAGCAACAGAGTGCCGATGCGTGCAAGGCTGAGCCGGACCGGCTTTTTATAGATGAAAGTTTTCACTTGTCCCCGTTCGTCCCAGTGCGAGATCAGCTGATCCATAGTCCGAGCGAGTGCTGCAAACGCCATCTATCGCCGTCGCGCACAAGGTCATGGATGAATCCCGCCCCACACAGACTGCCGCATCGGTAGTCCACATAGATCAGCGCGCGTTGCCCATCGTCCGATAGCACCGCGCGACTTACGCGGACATAGCTGCCTCCGCCCAAGTCCCCGAATCGCGCGGCGGATATTGATTTGTGTACTTGGGCGGCCGGGCGGAGCACAACACCCGCAACGTCGGGATCGGGGATAGGTCGGCTGGTCTGGTTGGCGAGGACCAGTTCCTGACGCAGTTTTCGTGGAATCCGGTTGTCCCAATCGGCTGCCACGATGCCCGAAACGTGGGGGCAGTGCGGCATGTCAGGCACAAACGGCTTGCTGCCTTCGCAGATGACTACCGATTCATCGCTCAACGTCACTCTCGGCCGATCCGGACCATGCGTCGGTGGGCTGGCACCTCGCGTTCGAAGGAACGTGTCGCCCCTGCTGAGGGCTCGGAGGATTTCCCGTTGCTCCGCATCGGTGGCCGGATCGGGCCGCGGCATCGTGGCCCATCGTTGATAGGTCGCGGTGATGGCACGAACTCCGATCGGTGCAAGGCCAATCAATAACAGCAGAATCGCCAAGCAGGCGGCTGCAACGACGATCCTTTGCCAGCGCAGTCTTGAAGCCATAAGCGTTTCAATCACCTGGCCACCAGCACGCAGCCGCGTCACCGCCGAATGTACAACAGGCTGCCCGGCCCCCCCCATTGCAGGGCAGCTCGGTGGCTGGGACATTTCACCAAACGGTTGACAATTGCCGGTAGCGGCGTATGTTCAACCACATGGTTGACAAATACTCCCCCCGTCTCGACACCGTGTTCCAGGCCCTGTCCGACCCGACCCGGCGCGCGATGCTGCGTGCCTTGGCCGGCGGCGAACGCACCGTCGGCGAACTGGCCGCGCCGTTCGACATCTCGCTAGCCGGCGCGTCCAAGCACATCCAGACGCTGGAGCGCGCCGGCCTGATCCAGCGCGAAGTGCAGGGCCGCGTGCACACCTGCCGGCTCGACGCGCGTCCGCTGCATGCGGGTGCGGAATGGCTGCGCCATTACGAGCGCTTCTGGACCGGCAAGCTCGATGCCCTCGACGCCCTCCTCAAGGCCGAGGACGCCACCAAATCATCCCCACGGGCGCCCGCCCGCAAAACCCGTCCCCCACGGAGAAAGCCATGAACACCGCCACCACAATCGCCACCCCCGAAGCCGACTACGGCGTCGTCAGCGCACCCCAAACCGTACGCATCCAGCGCCTGCTGCCGGGGCCGATCGAGCGCGTCTGGTCCTACCTCACCGAAGGCGAACTGCGCCGCCAATGGCTGGCCGCCGGCGACATGCAACTGGAAGAGGGCGCCCCGTTCGAGCTCGTCTGGCGCAACGACGAGCTGACCGACCCGCCGGGCCAGCGCCCGGAAGGCTTCGCCGAAGAAAACCGCATGCGCAGCCGCATCACCGAACTCGACCCGCCGCGCCGGCTTGCCTTCACCTGGGGCGAGGGCGGCGGCGACGTGACCTTCGACCTCGAGCCCAAGGGTGACCAGGTGCTGCTGACCCTCGTCCACCGCGGCATTTCCGACCGCGCCAACCTGCTGATGATCGGCGCCGGATGGCACATCCACCTCGACATCCTGCTCGCCCGCGCCAACGGCGAAAACCCCGGCGCACGGGAAACCTTCTGGGACGGCTGGACACGCCTGCGCGCCGAATACGACCGCCGCATCCCGGCCTGAGATCCAACACGCGATCACCCGGCGCGACGCACGCTGCCGCGATCCACCCGGAACGGAGAGACGACATGAGCCAGGCCTATACCGGCGGCTGCGCCTGCGGCGCGATCCGCTACGAAATCGACGCCGAACCGCTGTTGATGAGCGACTGCCAATGCCGCGACTGCCAGCGCATCAGCGGCACCGGGCACGGCTCGTACCTGAGCTTCGAAGGTCGGGACAAGGTGAAACTGAGCGGCGAGGCGCAATGCCGGGACAGCACCGGCGACAGCGGCAACGTGAAGACGCGCGCCTTCTGTCCCACCTGCGGATCGCCGGTCTACATGACCTTCGCGGCCGTGCCCGACCAGTTCATCGTGCATGCCGCGAGCCTCGACGACCCCGGACGCTATCGCCCACAACTGGTGACGTACACCGCAAGCGGCCACGCCTGGGACCGGCTCGATCCGGCGTTGCCGAAGTTCGAAAAGATGCCGCCGGGCTGAGCACCCGGCTGGCACGTGCAGCTGGCAGGGTCTTCCTCACCGACAACGGCCGGCGGCCATCTGCTACGACGGGTCAATGGCCGCCGCCCAGCCGCGCGCCGCGACTGTAGCTCCACCGCCGCATCCCCGCTTGTGATCGCGGGAGTTTCGCGTACCTCAGAACAACTCGTCGCCCGGCATACCGGCCGCCTGCTTGATCCAGTCCTTCATCTGCGTCTCGTCCATGCCTTCGTCCTCGTTGATGTGCACGTAGCGCACGTGCTCGTGTTTCGAGGCTTCGGGCGGCATCGGCTTGAGCGAGCTGCCGCGATGGAAGGTCACCTTGATGTACCTGGTGAAGCAGTGATAGCTGAGGAACCAGCCCTTGTCCTCGACACCGTAGAAGGGCGAGTTCCAGCGCACCGGCTTGCGCAGCTTCGGCACGCTGCGCTCGATCAGCGCGTCGAGCTGGCGGCCCACGTCGTGCTTCCACCCCGGCATCGCCGCGATGTAGGCCTGCACCGGCTCGTCGCCGTCGCCCTTGGGGATCTGCGGGTTGCCGCCGGACAGCAGCTTGGGCTTGTCGTCGGATTTCTTCGTCATTGGGCGCTCCTCCGTCGAGTCACGGCCATGGTCGCGCGGCGATGTTAACTACGCATGCAGAAGGGGCCATCCGGGGGGCGGCCATGCAGCGCTCCGCTACCGGGCCAGAAGGCCCAGCCGCAGGTGTAGTGGCACTTGCGAGAGTGCACTGCCGGCACCCCACGAATACGGGCGCAAGAATCGGATAGGAGCCTGCGACCCGCACACCTAGATTCCCCGCATCAACAACGCAGGGAGTTTGGAAATGCATGTACTCGTGGACAAGGTGGCCATCGTCACCGGGGCCAGTTCGGGGATCGGTCGCGCGACGGCTCGGCTGTTTGCCCGGGAAGGCGCGAAGGTCGTCGTGAGCGGGCGACGCCAGGCCGAGCTGGACGCGCTGGTCGCGGAGATCGAGGCCGACGGTGGCCAGGCCATCGCGGTGGCCGGCGACGTCCGCGACGAAGCCTTGGCGAAGGCCTTGGTCGAAGTCGCGGTTGAACGCTTCGGCGGCCTCGATATCGCCTTCAACAATGCCGGCGGCCTAGGCGCGATGGGATCCGTCGCCGATGTCTCGCTTGAAGGATGGCGCGACACCCTCGACACCAACCTGACGAGCGCCTTCCTCGGCGCGAAGTACCAGGTGCCGGCGATGCTGGCGCGCGGTGGCGGCTCGATCGTTTTCACCTCGTCGTTCGTCGGCTCCACCGTGGGATTCCCCGGGATGGCGGCCTATTCCGCCAGCAAGGCCGGGCTGACCGGGCTGACCCAGGTCCTCGCCGCGGAGTTCGGGGCGCAAGGCATCCGGGTCAACGCGGTGCTGCCGGGCGCCACGGATACGCCGTCGAACCACGCCAACGCGCCCGATGCGCCGGAAGGCACCCGCGACTTCATCGAAAGCCTGCACGCCCTCAAGCGCCTGGGCCGGCCGGAGGAGATCGCGCAAACCGTGCTCCACCTCGCTTCCGACGCATCGAGCTTCATCACCGGTGTCGCGCTGCTGGTCGATGGCGGGGTGTCTATCACCCGGACTTGAGTGCTGAGCCAAGCCGCGCCGCGATGCGGCCCGGGATTGGAGGAGTCGCTAGGCTTCGCGCCGGGCCTTGTGATACGCGACAAGTGCATTGGCGTGGCCGTGACCAATCTTGTGCTCGGTCTTGAGGAAAGCCACCTGTTCCATGTGCCTCTTGTCCTGCACGGACTCAAGGACCTCGAACCAGTGCGCCACCGGCTTCCCGTAGTTCTTCTCAATGGATGGGAAGTAAGAGGCGGGACCTTTGACTTTCGTATCCGTAGGCATGAATGACCTCGCTGTTGGAGTGAGGCCCGCGACAGCCACATGGCTAGCCTGACTGGCCCTCATCCATCCGACGAATAGACTGGCAGAAGATCGACAATTCTGGACTTATCGCCCATCGAGGCGCCCGGCCTCGGTCCGCTGAGCGCCACCAGTTCCGGCAGGTTGTCTTCGATGGCGTGCATGGCGCCTGTCGTCGTCCGCGCGACAGCTAGCGGAAAAGCGTTTCAAAAAGCCAAGCCCCGCCCCGCAGCAGCGCAAAGCCGGTGGCGAGAAGGCCGGCGATGAACAGCGCCGGCCCCACCCGGGGGTGCCGCGCCCATTTGTCCCTGATCCGTTCCACTGCATTGCGGGACAGGGAAGGGTCGTACTTCAGGGCGGAAAGAAAAGCGTTCAACTGGTGCACTCGGTTCAAATACGGATCCACGGGATCGTCGTCATACGGAGAGGACGGTGGATCCGCGGCCAACATCGCGCGCCAGCGCGACAACGGCTCCGAAGGGTCGCCAAACAATTCGGCGACAAGCCGTTGCCCGTTCTCCTTCCAACCGGTGAACTCCTCGTTGGGTACCCACTGGTCCCTTGGCAACGTGGGCTGCTCCTTGTTGCGCAGGTTCTCCAGGCGCCCAGCCAGCACGTTTCCCGCCTTGACCTGGCCATCAATGAGTTGCTCCGCCTGCTTTTGCCGGCTGGACAACCCGAGGCGGGACAAGAACGCTTTCATGCTTGCTTCCCCAATCCGTCGGCGGGGCGCCGTGACTACCTACTCAACGCGCACCTTCGCGCGGGGCGGTCAGTCGGAATGTCTCCGGTCGCGGTAGGGAAAGTAACTGGTCAGGCATCAACCGAGAAGTCGACGAAGAGCGCGAACTCCTTGCGAATCCCGCGCGGAAGTTTTCCGTATTCGCGCCGATAGATGCGGGCCAGCGCCAGATTGGTGTACCCGCCATAGGTCTTGCCGCTGGCATCGCGCAGCATCCAGTCCTCAATATCCGCCGCCGGGACCGGCCGGCGACCGAGCATGTCCTCTGACAGGCCGGCCACCGGGGTCGACGCGAGCGACACGATTACTGCTCCGTTGTCGTGCGAATGGGCCATGCCCCACACGTGCTCGATGGTGTCCTCGACCGGTAATGGAAACTTCACGAAAGCCTCCATCACGCCCTTGTCCAGCCCGTCGAGCAGACGTCCGATCTCGCGCCGGGCGCGCTCGACCTGCTCGCGCATGACGACATCCGACGGGTCGACCGGGAGCGCGTCGAAGCCGGGTTTGGCCCGCCAGAGGTACAGCAGCAGCGACGGCGTTACGAGGAACGCGGCCACGAGTGCGATCACGCCTGACACGTCATCGTCGAGGCCAAGCAGGCCATGCGTGACGGAGAGTGCCGGGACCATGGAGAGCAGGGAGAGGACGGCTATGGCCAGGAGTCGCATCGGGGTCAGCCCCAATCCTCACCGAGCATGTAGTCCACCATGTCCAAGTCCGCCCAATGGTCAACGCCGGACTCGTCCGCGATGCACGCCTGGTATTTGTTGATGTGCTCCGTGTGCAGTGCACGTGCCCGTGGCGACGTGCCGTGCGTAATGGCCTCGTCGGCCAGCTTGCGATCGAAACATCCCTCCGCGTATGCATCCAGGTCCGCAAGGCACTGCTGGTTGGAATAGCAGCCGTCACTGAAATCGTCCTGCATTCCGCTGCGCAGCGCTTCGACGAAGGGCGATTCGACCGAAGTCGATTCGACGGAGGGTGGTTCGACGTTGCAGGCGCTCAGGCTCCCAACCAGCACCAGGGCGAAGACGGCGCGAAAGAGCGGCTTTGACGCGCGAGGACAGAAAGGAGGGCGACGTTGGGTCATGGTGGTTGACAGCACTTGGAAAGGGAAAGGAATTCGTGAGGCGTCGTCGATGGCCTCTCGGGCGACCAGCCTTTGCAGGTCCATCCGAGAGCGAAGCGTGCGGGTTCGGTGCGCATGGGGATGATGTTGAAGTGGCACTTGGACGGGTGCAAACCCGGCCTCAAGGATTCATGCCGATGTGCGGCACCAGCACAAGCGGCTCGCACTCGGCATCCGGACAGCCGAAATAGCGCGTTTGGCTGCCATTGCTCCAGAACCCCTTGGCCGCACCGTTGATCTGGAACGTCCAGGCCCGACTGCTGTCGACCAGTTCGCCCTCGATCATGCAAGGCGAAACTTCGTACTCGTGGTGATAGGCGCGGGCGTCCAGTTCGGTGCTGAGGGTGAAGAAGGTTTCCACCTGCTCCGGGGTGAGCGTCCAATGGTCGCAGGCGTCCGGGAACCGGCTTGCGTCAGCAGAATTCGGGTCGTGTATGGCGGCGGATACAGCTGTCACCCGCAGTCCGGAAAGTTCAGAAGAAGGGAGGCGGGAACCGGGCTGGCACGCTGTCAGAACCGTCATAAAGACCAGCACCTTCGCCAGCTGTCTTGCGCGAAATCCTGTCGTGCTCATAGATGTCTGCATCCGTCAGCGAGTATTGCGTCTTGAGTATCCGGGCCAGCAGCGTGATCGACTCGCTCTGCTCCGGGGTGGGCGGATCCCATTGCCGTGTCGCCTCGGTGTACATCGCGACCACTTCGATGCCGACGCTGCCCTCGTTCATCGGGAAGCGGTCGGGGTAGGGCTTCACTTTCTCGCGGTTGTGCACGTCGCGGTACCCCTGTCGACGCTCCAGCGATTCGACGGCCGCCTGCTCCGCGGCGTCACAGGTTCCTTCCTCGAAACATCGCGAGCGGATGGGTCCGACGTGATAGGTCTTCTGCAGCAGGCTGGCGGTCTGGTAGATCGTGCCGTCCTTGTCGATCAGGAAGTGCGTGCCAATACCGCGCGCGAACGCGTTGAGCGAATTGCGGGCGGTACTCGATACCGTGCGATGCAGGACGATCGCGTGCGGCCCCTGCAAACGGCCATGTTCCAGAGCCGGGATCGGCTGGAAGACGAAACCCGCGTTCTGGACATACCCGTGCTCATCCACGTAGATCGGAACGGGAATAACCTTGCGGGTCGTGTTCGAGGCCGGCGAGGTGATGGCCTGGCCAACGCGCAGGAACCTACTCATGAACTTGCTCCTCCTCCAGTTCCACATGGACGAGTTCAGGCGCGCGGGTCGCCGCCAGCGCGGTCGTGCCTTCGCTGTCGGTGATGCCTTCCACCACAGCGCCGTCCTCCCGGATGAGCCGATAGCGTCGGTTGCCCAAAGGCTTGCCGGTCAGCTCGGAGATGAGGATGAAGGCCTCGTCGAACGCCCCGTTGCCTGGCTCGGCCGTCATGGTCGTGGCTACCCGACTACCCGCCGCGTCCACGCCAGGCGCATCGCTCGTCTGCCCGTCGAGGAACACCCGGAACTGCCGGCTCGCGATCAGCGTGTGGCCGCACGCCAGCTTGTCTCCGTGCCGCGCCACGGGCGGACCGTCCACACTGAAGGTGGGATCGCCCGAAGCGATCGGAAATACGCCATTGCAACTGGCGCAAGTGGCCTTGTCGCCAACGCGGGCCACCGGATACCCGTCGATATCGGTAAACGGCGAACCGCTGATGACCTGCCCGCCACCGGACGTGGCGTCGCCTACTACAACGATCAATTGCGACATCTCGACCTCCTTGTCTGTCGCTGACTGTGAGGCCGCCCGACGAGCGGCCCTATTGCTTGTTGCCCTCAACCTTACGCCGACTCGGCCAGCGGCACCGGCTGCGGCCCCGCGGCCGCGGGGTCGGACGAGCCGCCTGTCAGGACGCCTTGAGCTGGGCGACCAGTTCCTCGGCGTGTTTCTCCATGAGGCCGTCGGTCGTGCCCCAGGCGGTCGAGTTGAAAGTCTCGACCTCGAAATTGCCGACCTGCGAACCGCTGGCATCGATGACGCGGACATCGCTGACGATCTTGTCGCGCCCCGCCATGATCCCGGCCCAGAACCGCGCCCCGTTGGATCGCACGTAGTAGTGCTTCAGCACCACCTCGATCTTCGGGTTGGCGCTCCCGGCATTGATCAGCCCGGCCTGCCGCAGGTGCGACTGGATGACGCCGTCGAGGCGGGCAATCCCTTCGGCGTCGTCCCCGCCCTGGTTGGAGAACGAGTACGCGTAGGTCTGGCCGGCCGGCGCGCTGTGGGCCTGGTGCACGGTACTGGTGGTGGAGCAGGCGGCCAGCAGCAGGATGCTGGCGGCGAGGGCAAAGGAACGAAGCATGGTGGTTTCCCCGGTTGAGATGCTGGATGAGCCGTTATTTATCCCGCTCGCTGGATGCCAGATTAAACCGCGATCCCTCCATCCACGCTGAGCGTCGTGCCCGTGGTAAATCCAGCGCTCGGCGAACACAGGTAAAGAACCGCTCCAGCAACCTCCTCTGGTCGACCGGTGCGCTTCATTGGTTGTAGTCCATTGAGAAAATCGCGGCCGCTTTCTTCCGCGCGTAGCCCCTCGTTCATTGGCGTGTCGATCACGCCCGGGCACACCACGTTAACCCGCACCCCTTGAGAGGCAAACTCCACTGCCGCCGACTTGCTCAGCCCGATCACTGCAAACTTGCTCGCGTTGTATACCGCCGTATTTGGATGAGGCCGAATACCCAGGAACGATGCAGTATTGACGATCCCGCCGCCGCCATTCCGCATAATGGCTGGAATCTGGTGCTTCATGCAAAGCGCGACGCCACGCACATTGACGGCCAATATACGCTCGATGGTCTCTGCCGTAACTTCTGTGATGGGGCCGGATTCGAGAAAGACACCTGCGTTGTTAAAAGCAAAATCCAGGCCGCCGAACGTGTCAACCGTTTGCGCAACCATCGTGGCTACGTCAGCTTCGATTGAAACGTCGGCTCGTACAAAAAGTCCCTTGCCGCCTGCCTGCTCGATCAGAGCGACGGATTCGGCGCCTTCGCTCTCCCGGCGGCCGACAACGACGACGTTGGCCCCTTCTTGAGCAAAGGCAACAGCGGTGGCGCGACCGATTCCCGAGGTTCCGCCGGTGATGAGAACTGTTTTATCTTTAAATATCTTCATTAAATCAACTGCCTCATGGACATAATCACGGCGCAATACATCGCAATTTTTATTTTGTCCTGCAACGCCTAAATTAACCCGGGTTGCAGCGCGTAGCTGACAACATGACAAGCTTGTCCGCCATGTCGTTGGCGTAGCTATGCAATTTCGGCTTTCGAACGTATTGTTAGTCGCTCCCATGAACCCAATCGAGTACCGGGCCCATCCAGTCTTTTGCTGGCGTGTAGAACGCCCCATGTGAGAGCCCCGTGGAAATGGACATCTCTGTAAATGACTGAGGTTTCTCAGAGTGTTGAGTGAGGGGCTCACAGCTGTCGCCAGCGAGAGTGTCGCTTGTCTCATAAATGGACAGAACTCGTCCGGTTAGACGGAGTTGAGGTTCGCGCGGCCGTGGCCAGCATGCCGCAAGCAGTACGAAACGCACATGGGGGCGACGTAGAAAACTGGAGACATGAATAGCGATATCTCCGCCCTTGGAGAAGCCGACGACAACGATGTTCTTCGGGGGAACGCCCTGACGGATCAGCTCTTCAACTTGAGCGACAACGATGCCTGCATACTCGTTTACGTTGGTGTTTGGCTTGCGCTGTGAGGAAATGACAGTAGCGCCCCTATTGGCAAGTGCTTCCAAGATGGCAGCGTAGTCATACAGCCCGAAACGGGGATCTGTGGGACGAGGTCCGAGGTCCTCGACGATCCGGCCGTGTAGATAGATGAGATGTGTTTCGTTTGGATCGAGCGTGGTCGGAAGAGTGGCTGTTCCCTGTGCGGCGATCGGAGCGGCAAAAAGGCTGATCAGCAAGGTAAGCCAAAGTTTCATGCGACCTCCGACACGGCTAGCACTTGAATTAAGCCGACGCGCGCCGCGCCGGTGAAGAAAAGAACGAAAATACGGCGCGCGTTCGGCTTGAATGAATTGTTAGACGTCGCCCCAATCGCTACGAAAGATGACTATAACAAAAATTTTTAGCGCTTTTCTTCAGCCGTGGGGAGATCAATGTCAAAGACATTATTTGAAAATTTAACCTGCCCATGCACCCGTGCGTAACCAAGGTCCTTCGCGGTTTGTAGGCTGGCTAGATCACCGGGCCAAAAGTCCGTAGGCCAATGTGCAGCAACTTCACCTACCGCTGCCGGCCAGACTAGAGAAACAAATGTGGGTCCAAGTAAATCATCTGCTTCGTAGGAAGTTGAAACTATACCCACTAGATGGCCTTCAGAATTAAACACAGGTCCACCACTCATGCCGCCTAGCGTATTCATTGCCACTTCAACACAAGGCCCCACCAGATGTTTTCCCCGGCCTTTTAGATGACACTCTGTCACAAGACCAGACGAACAGAGCATCCCCATTCCTGGAACTCCAGTGCGCGACAGCTCTCTGTAGCCCACAGCCCAAAGTCGCTCGCCGACTTCTGGAATCGCGATTTCGATTTGTGCCATTCGAAGGGGATGTTCTATCTCAGGCTCAGATATCAGAGTACAGGCGACTAAGGTTACGTCTGAAGTAATGCGATACGAAGATCCCAGTAGGACAGGGTGTAGGAGTTCCGTTGCCAGTATGTGTCTGTCTTTAGGAGCCCAGATTCGAATACTGCCTCCCGAAAGAAAAGAAAATGCTGCGCCTGCGGTATTGGCCATTTCCTCGACAACATGGTTTGCGGTGATCATCAGGCCCGGCGCGACCATGACTCCACTGCCGCAAGCATTGGCTCCGGTTTCGTCAATGAAACCCAAGGCCAATATCATCCCATCCATAATGGATAGCTCCCCCATGTCGCCGATACCGTCTATGTCAGAAAAAAGAGGGCGGTCCCACTTGAGTTCGACACTGAGAGGGCCATTGGAAGGTTCCGTAACTCTTGCTTTGTGGGTCATGCGACGTCTAACGCCTGAGTTAAGCCGACTTGCGTAGCGTAGCCGACAACGTGGCAAGCTTTACCTGCCACGTTGTCGGTTTAGCGAAGCAAGTTCGGCTTGAACGAATTGTTAGCACTCACTTATCGACCCTGAGCACAGTCTTTGGAAGCATTTCCATAACTGATGGGGAAGAACTTGAGCTTTGATTCTTCGTGTATCCGGTGTCTTGTGGTGTGAAGATGCACGAAGCTGCATGCGTAAGAACAATGTCTCTGCTTTCTTCACCCTTGGCCGCATCGACCAAGGCCTGAAAGGTCATAAGGGCGTTCTGACGATGCTTGTTGATAATCTCGTTATGCTTGTGGTTCAAGAAGTTCTTGGCGGCGAGTAAGAGCATGTACGTCAGAACGAAGAATATTAGAATCTTGCTAGCAACGAGTTGCAGGGAGTCGTATGCAGTATCCGGATAAAAGAACGGCATCTTGTGCATGAATAATGTGGCTACGGCATAAATCCCGACGCCAATCGCTAACCTGACGGTGTATTTCCGCCAAGTATCTGCCAATTCGTTGTGATCTTTAGCCTCGTCTTTGAAGTAAATTGCTTGCTGCGACACTCCTTGTTCTGCTGCGACTTTTCTCACATCGCGCAGAACTTGCTCAGCTTGCTCCTGCTGCTCACTTAATTGACCGGTAATTTCGCTAGCTTGATCAGTAACGGCCTGTAGTGAGGCTCTTGCATCATTCTCCATTCTCTGAAAATCAATGGACTTACTGGCCCCGTACGCAATTGGCATGTAGAGACTCTGGAAGGCCGCGCGGTATGCCCCCTCAATCTGAGAAACCAGTTGGTCGCGCGTTTGAGCCGGGCTCTGCTGCTCATCTGGTGCGAAATCAAGCAATGACTTGAAGCGGTTATAGTCCGCGTCCGCTTGCTTCTTGATTTGGTCCAGGATGTCATCTGGGAAATCATCGAGTGCACTTGTGCCGAGTTGGTTGTACAGCCGAATCAGTTTCTTCGCAGGCTCGACTGCCGCAGCAAGGCTAAATCTGGCGCCTAAATCAGATTCCCTCGCCAGAGAGTCAGGATCGAAGCGTTGCATCCGCTCCAATGACTCCTTCGTTTCGGTTAGCTTGGTCATCGTGTCCCCCTGTTGTGAGTGTAACGCTCAAGTTAAGTCGAATTGGAGCGCGTAGCTGGCAACATGGCAAGCTGTACTTGCCATGTTGACGGCGTAGCGATGCAATTTCGGCTTGAACGCATTGTTAGGTGCCTCCCCACTTATCTACCAACGCGTTTACTCGCTCTGGCACGCCCCACGATGACTCGATTTGACCATTTTCTTCTGCCGCCTTCTTGATGCGGATTGAAAAATTTGGCTCCCAGTAACCGAGATCTTCAAGCAGACCAACGTAGTACTTTGCGTTTGCGAAAGAGTTGCTGCGCTCGAACATCCTGACGATTGCTCCCGCCATATGCGTTTGAGTCTGCTTGTTTAAGCGATAGGTGTCGAACAGTTCTCGCGCAATCTCGGACACCTGTTTCCCGTGTCCGTTAAAGCCTTGAAACTTCCCAATGAACCCGTAGGGGTCTTGTCCTAATCGCACGGCGAAAACGGGCTGCCCACGCCCCATCACGTAACCAACCTCTTGGTCTGTCCAATAGCTGGCGTGAAATCCTTCATGGAGTAACGCCACTAAGCTATCGCATGTTCGCAATGCGCGCTCAATCTCTACCTGCCACTCCAGTGTAGGTTCAATGTCGTTGTGCGCTACGAAAGATGTGATGCCATAGCGAAGAAGCTCAGATTGAAGTTCTGCGGTGAATGCTTTATGGACGGACAAGTGTGAGAGAAATACTCGAAAATGTTCTGGCTCCCAGTACTCTGGATCAGTCACAACTGACGCCCCAGGTTGCTCCACCACGTAGCCAACATGCTCCGCAATCTCGGTCAGCTGCGCGTCATTCCCTTTGCTCACGTGCTCAATAAGGTACGCGTGGATGCTTCCACTCCAGGTAGGCGACGTGGGAAGTCCGAATTGCTCCAGAGTCAGATCTATTAGGGGCCAATCCTCTGATTCAAGACGGTTCGCCACCTCTTTAATGATGTTAATTCTTAGAGATGCTGATAACGCCATGGCCGGCACCTGACTTCCTAATAAACCATACAAGCGGGGTGTTATTCGGCTCATCGGATCAAAAGACTCCATTAACGACCGATAAGTGATAGCACAACAAAACTGCCGCGTTATCACCCCCAAGGCCGCCCCAGCGCCAGCTTCACCGCCTTGACCCCAGGCACCGCCTTCAACATCCCCACCAACTCCGCATCCACCCGCACCGAGTGGCTGCCATTCAAATCCAGCATCCCCGCGGCCCCGGCCTTGATCAGGTCGACCCGGATCGGCGTCGAGCCGGGCCGGTGTTTCGCCAGCAATTCGTCGACCCTGCTCCAGATCCCCGGCACGCGCAAATCCAGCCTCAGCGACAACCGCTTGGCGTGCTGCGCGCAGATCTGCCCGTAATCCCAGCACCGCGCGGCCTTCAATGCGAAGCCACCGCTAAAGGCGTCCTCGCGCAGGCCGCCCTGGATCACCAGCAGGCGGTCGCGGGTCAGCAGGCTGGCGAACTCGCTGTAGGTCTCGGAGAAGAAGGCGCATTCCAGGCGGCCGCGGCCGTCCTCGATCTGCACGAACATCTGGGCGTCGCCCTTCTTGCGGATGGCGACCACCTGGCCGGCGACGACGGTTTCCAGTTCCGGGCGCCAGCCGCTGCGGGCGGACTCGGGGCGGTTTTCCCAGATCTTTTCGAGGTCGCCTAGGTCGTGGCCGGTCAAGCCGTGCAGTTCGTCGCGGTAGGGGTCGAAGGGGTGGCCGCTGAGGTAGTGGCCGAGGGTTTCGCGCTCGCCGTTGAGCAGTTGGGCGAGGGGGAACTCGTCGGTTTCCTTCAGTTCCAGCCGCAGGGCGGGGGCGCTGTCGCCGCCACCGCCGCCGAACAGGCTGACCTGTCCGGCTTCGCGTTCGCGGGCGATCTGCTCGGTGGCGCGCAGCACTTCGGGCAGTTGCAGCATCAGGCTGGCGCGGTTGCGGCCGAGTTTGTCGAGGGCGCCGGCGTGGGTCAGCGCTTCCAGAGCGCGGCGATTGAGCTTGCCGCTGTCGACGCGCTTGCAGAAGTCCAGCAGGTCGTTGAACGGGCCGGCGCGGCGGGCTTCGACGATCGCTTCGCAGGCGCCGCGGCCGACGCCTTTCACGGCGCCGAGGCCGTAGCGGATGGTGTTCGGTTCGGTGGCTTCGAACATGTACGCCGAGGCGTCCACGTCCGGCGGCAGCACGGTCAGGCCCATCGCGCGGCATTCGTCGAGGAAGCCGGTGACCTTGTCGGTGTTGTCCATGTCCGACGACAGCACGGCGGCCATGAACTCGGCCGGGTAGTGCACCTTGAGCCAGGCGGTCTGGTATGCGACCAGTGCGTAGGCGGCCGAGTGCGACTTGTTGAAGCCGTACTCGGCGAACTTCTCCATCAGGTCGAAGATCGGGCTGGCGACCTTGGCCGGGATGTCGTTGGCCAGGCAACCCGCCTCGAACTTGGCGCGCTCCTTGGCCATCTCCTCGGCTTTCTTCTTGCCCATCGCGCGGCGCAGCAGGTCGGCGCCGCCCAGCGAGTAGCCGGCCAGGACCTGGGCGATCTGCATCACCTGTTCCTGGTAGACGATGACGCCGTAGGTGGGCGCCAGCACCGGCTCCAGCAGCGGGTGCGGGTAGGTGACTTCGGCGCGGCCGTGCTTGCGGTCGACCCAGTCCTTGTCCATTCCCGAGCCGAGCGGGCCGGGGCGGAACAGGGCGGCGAGGGCGATGATGTCTTCGAAGGTGTCGGGCTGGGCGCGCTTGAGGAGCTCGCGCATGCCGCGGGATTCGAACTGGAAGACGGCTACGCCTTCGCCTCGGGCGAAGAGGTCGTAGGTGGGTTTGTCGTCGAGGGGGAGGGTGGTTATGTCTAATGGGGGAAGAGCGCCCTCATCCGCCCTTCGGGCACCTTCTCCCGCAGGCGGGAGAAGGGAGGCGTCCGCCGCGGGTGGGAGAAGGGAGGCGTCTGCGGGCGGGGTGGTTTGTGCCGCGCGGCGTTTGTTGATGGCTTTTACGGCCCAGTCGATGATCGTCAGCGTGCGCAGGCCGAGGAAGTCGAACTTGACCAGGCCGACCGCTTCGACATCGTCCTTGTCGAACTGGGTGACGGGACTTTTGCCTTTGCCTTCGCCGTCGTGTTCGGCGAACAGCGGGCAGAAGTCGCTCAGCGGGCTGGGGGCGATGACGACGCCGCCGGCGTGCTTGCCGGCGTTGCGGGTCAGGTCTTCGAGGCTGCGGGCGAGGTCGAGCAGGTCGCGGACGTCGTCCTCGCGCTGGTAGCGCTCGATGAGGTCGGTCGAGGCCAGCATCGGGTTCTTGTGCGAGGCCTCCGATTCCCCGAGGGCGTCGTCGAGGCTGATGCCCAGGGTGTTGGGGATCAGCTTGGCGATGCCGTCGACGAACCCGTACGGGTGGCCGAGCACGCGGCCGCAGTCGCGCACCACCGCCTTGGCGGCCATGGTGCCGTAGGTGATGATCTGGCTGACCCGGTCGCGGCCGTACTTGCGGGCGACGTAGTCGATCACCTCGTCGCGGCGGTCCATGCAGAAGTCGATGTCGAAGTCGGGCATCGACACGCGTTCGGGGTTGAGGAAGCGCTCGAACAGCAGGTCGTACGGCAGCGGGTCCAGGTCGGTGATGCCCAGCGCCCATGCCACCAGCGAGCCGGCACCGGAACCGCGGCCGGGGCCGACCGGGATGCCCTGTTCCTTGCCCCAGTTGATAAAGTCCGCAACGATCAGGAAGTAGCCGGGGAAGCCCATCTTGATGATGACGTCGAGTTCGGTTTCCAGCCGCGCGTCGTAGACCTCGCGGCTCTTGCCCTCGGCCAGCGGCGCGGTTTCCAGCCGCTTGGCCAGGCCTTCGCGCGAGGCGTTGCGCAGCCAGCTTTCGATGGTGTGTTCGCTGGGCACCGGGAACGCCGGCAGCGCGTATTCGCCGAGCTTCATCTCGACGTTGCAGCGCATTGCCAGCGCGAGGGTGTTGTCGATCGCGTCGGGCACGTCGGCGAACAGCTCGGCCATCTGCTCGGACGACTTGAGGTACTGCTCGGCGCTGTAGTCCTTCGGCCGCTTGGGGTCGTCGAGCACGCGGCCGGTGGAGATGCAGACGCGCGCCTCGTGCGCCTCGAAGCCGTCGAAGTCGAGGAAGCGCGCGTCGTTGCTGGCGATCACCGGCAGGCCGCGCTTGCTGGAGGCGTGCAGGGCGAAGCTGTTGAACGCGTCTTCGCCGTCGCGGCCGGTGCGGGTCAGTTCCAGGTGCAGGCGGTCGCCGAAGCTGCCCTGCCAGTCGGCCAGCCAGGCTTCGGCGAGCTCGGGACGGCTGCCGGTCGCCAGTCGCCCGGCGAGGCTCTGCCGCCCGGCCAGTGCGAACAGGCCGGCGTTGTCCTCGCGCAGCCACTCGGGGCGCAGGGCGACGCCGTCGGCGCGGTGGCCTTCCATCCACATCCGGCTGAGCAGACGCGACAGGGTCAGGTAGCCGTCGCGGTCGCGGCACAGCAGGGTCATCCGCGAGGGCGCCTCGTTGCCGTCGGCCAGCTCGATGTCGGCGCCGATGACCGGCTTGATGCCGGCGGCCTCGGCCTTGCGGTAGAACTTGACCGCGGCGAACAGGTTGTTGACGTCGGTCAACGCGACCGCGGGCTGGTCGAGGGCGACGCAGCGCTTGACCAACTCGCCGATCCGGATGGTGGAGTCGACGAGCGAGAATTCGCTGTGCAGGTGCAGGTGGATGAAACGCGCTGACATTCGTGCTGTTGCCGGGCCTCACAGGGCAACAGCCAGAGTATCAGCCCGGGTCCGGTGGACAAGGCTTGACAGCCGCCCGGGGCGCGGTCGGCGCGGGCCGGCCCCGGACCCGCGCGGATCAGCCGATCCGGAACCGCAGCGGCGGGTCGCCGGAATGCGCGTACTGGCTGCCGCTGACGCGCAGGTGGTGCTGCCACAGCGCGATCTCGGCCAGGCGGTCGCGGACCCACGCCTGGCGCTGCGTCTCGCCGTCACCGGCGGGGTGTTCGTCGTCGCGGTAGGTGCAGAAGTCGCGGTACTCCTCGGCTTCGGCGGAGAACGCCGGCCAGGCCAGTTCGATCAGCAGCACGTCGTCGAGCAGGCCGAGCATCGGTTCGTGGTCGGCGATCAGGTCGTCGTCGCGGTCGACGTAGTCCAGCAGCTTGAGCGCGCGCGCGCGGGTGGCGCGGCTGGTGTCCCAGTCGGAATCCTCGAGCATCGCGCGCAGGCTTTCGACCCGGCGCAGGCGGCGGTCGAGGACGTCGTGGGCGCGCGTGGCCGGCAGTGACATCAGCCAGTCCATCAGGTGCTGCAGGCGGTCGGGGTCGACGCGCGCGGCGTCGGGGTGGATCTCGTGCAGCAGCGCGTCGAAACGGGCGATGGCGTCGCCTTTGAGTTTCACGCTGGCGGGCGGTGCGGTAGTCGCGCCGGGCGGGTCGTCGCGCCTGAATCCGTCGTGAAAGAAATACGGCAGTGGATCGGCGGTTGGGGTGGGCATTGACATGCGCATGGCACACCTCGCTGTGTCGGCCGTGAGGCGGGGTGCGCGTCGGCCGGCGGGCGCGCGACCCTCCAGTCCGTTGGAAAACATCCCTGCAGGATTCTTTGGATACGGTTCCATGCTGCGCCGTTGAAACCGGCTTGTCCCTGTTTCCAAAGTGGGGGTGACAACGGGCCTATCCAACCGTTCGGGCCGCTGCGACGGGGTTTGCCCGTGGCGACGACGCCGGTTCCGAAACCGCCGCTGAATCGTCGCCGCCGTGGGCATGCCTGTTCATCGATCGATGCACCCGACGGTGCACCTGTCAGTGCACTTGGAACCGTGATGCGGAGGCGGGCAGATAGGAGTGTTCGCGCACGCTGCGCTGGTGGATCGTCAGCGCGGCTTCGGCGCGGAAGGCGTGTTGCCACTGCGCGCGGGTGAAGCCGAACCCGCCGGGCGCGCAACCGCGCAGCCGTGCCTCGATCCGGCGCAGGCGGCGGTAGTCCAGGTACTCGTCCACTTCGGCCGCGAGCAGGGGCCATGCGGTCTCGATGACGATGGCATCGTCCAGCCGGCCGACGCGCGGTAACTGGTCGGGGATCAAGTCGTTGTGGCCGCGCACGTACGAGACCACGCGCGATGCGATGGCACGGGTTTCGTTGTCGGCGTCCCATGCGGGGTCGTCGACCATCAGGGCCGCGGCGGCGGCGCGGCGCATCTGGAATCCGATCGTCGGCGCGAGGCCGGTGCTGCAGTCGCACAATTCACGCGCGGCGGTGGCCAGCTGGTCGCGGTCGTACGGGGCCTGGCTGCGGCCGAGCGAGATCAGGAAGGCGTTGAAGCGGTCGACCTCCAGCGCGGCCAGGCGGAACCCGCCGACGTGGCTGCGGCGCCGGCGTTGCGCGGACGGGGCGATCGGGGCGGGGCGCTGCTGCAGCGCGGTCGGCAACGGGCGGGCGGTGGCGAGGATGGCGTTCATGGTGGTTCTCCGGGGAAGGGCGGCGGGGATTCGTCGCAGGGCCAGATTCCGCCGCGGCCGCGGATGAGTCATGATGTCCGGGGGAGTCTTTCGCCAGCTTTGACGCAGGTTGGCGAGGTCTTCATGAGGTTTTTCCGATGGATCCGAAAGGAGTCACGGGTGAACCGCCGTCGCCGGGCGTGTGCTACCGGTTTGGCGGGATCGTGGTCGACACGGCGGCGCATACGCTGCTCCGCGACGGCCAGCCGCAGGCGATCGAGCCGAAGGCGTTCGCGGTACTGCTGGTGCTGCTGCAGCACGCCGATGAGCTGGTCGGCCGCGACCAGTTGCTCGACACGGTCTGGGGCCATCGCCATGTCACTCCCGGTGTGCTGACCCGGGCGATCGCCCAGCTGCGCGCCGCGCTTGACGACCATCCGCACGAACCCCGGTTCATCCAGACCCGCCATGCGCTGGGGTACCGGTTCATCGGGGAGCTGGAAGGCCCGGCTGCGGAAACCGGGCCGGGGGACGGATTGGCCCCGGTGGTGCCGGAACCGCCCGTGGTCGTGCCGGCGGCGCTGCCGCCGGTCGCACAGCCTATTGCGACGCGGCCTGCGGAGAACGATGACCGCCGCCCCGCAGGAAGGGTGCGCTCGCGATGGCGGCTGGGGTCGCCCCGTACGTGGTTCATCGCCACCCTGGCCCTGGCGGTCGCCTTGCTGGCGCTGGCGTGGGTCGACCGACGCGCGGCGCCAGCCGGTCCGGCCGAGGCCTCGATCGCGGTGTTGCCGTTCACCAGCCTCAGCGACAACACCGACGACCGCCATTTCGCCGAAGGCCTGGCGGTCGAGATGCACGATGCGCTGGCCGGCATCCCGGGGCTGCAGGTCGCATCCGCGGGCAGCCGGCCCACGGATGGGCCGCCCGGTAGTCCCGACCTGAAGGCGCTGGGCCGGAAGCTCGGGGTGGCGACGGTGCTCGATGCCAGCGTCCGCCGCGAGGGCAGCCGGCTGCGCGTGAATGCGCGCCTGTCCGACACCGCCACCGGTTTCACGTTGTGGAGTGAGAGCTACGACCGCGAGGCCAACGACGTGTTTGCCGTCCAGCGCGAAATCGCCAGCGAAGTGGTCCACGCCTTGCCGGGCGTGCTGCCACCGACGCCGGGCGTGCTGGCGCGGCTGGCCCCGACCCGCGACCTGGGCGCCTACGAGGCGTACCTGAAGGGCCAGCGCCAGCTGCGCTCGCCGGGCGAGGACGGTTACCTCGACAAGGCCATCGGTTTCTTCGGGCAGGCCCTCGCTGCCGATGCCGGGTTCGCCCGTGCGCAGGCCGGCATATGCCGCGCCGAGATCATCCGCTTCGAGGGCGCGCGCGACGCCCCGGCGTTCGAGCGGGCGCAGGACGCCTGCAGGCAGGCCGCCGGCATGGATCCGCACCTGCGCGAGGTCAGCCTGGCGCTGGGCGAGATGCATCGCGCGCGCGGCGAGTACGCGCAGGCCAACGAGCAGTACACCCTCGCGCTCGACGACCTCGGCCTGCGCCCGTCCGCCTATGTCGGGCTGGCGCGGGTGCAGAGCGAGCAGGGCAACAACGAGCTCGCGCTGGAATACTTCGACCTTGCCCGCCAGTTGCGGCCCGGCGACGCACTGGTCTACCGCGAGCTGGGCTACCACCAGTACCTCAACGGCAGCCCCGCCGACGCGATCGAGTCGTTCCGCACCGCAACCAGCCTGCAGCCGGACGACCCGACCCTGTGGAGCAGCCTGGGTGGCCTGTACCTGGTGGAAGGCGACAACGTGCGCGCCGCCGATGCCTTCCAGCGGTCGCTGGCGATCAAGCCGAGCTATGAGGCCTTGAGCAACCTGGGCACGCTTCGATACGCCCAGGGCGCGTACGCCGATGCCGCCGGACTGTACCGCCGCGCCGCCGCGCTCGACCCGACCGACTACCGCATCTGGGGCAACATCGGCGATGCGCTCGCGGCCGATCCGGCCACCACCGTGCAGGCACGCGAGCCGTACGCCCGCGCGGCGCAAATGGTCAGGGACTACCTTGCGGTCAAGTCCGAGGACGCGCAGGCGCAGGCACTGCTCGGGTTCTACCTGGCCAACCTGGGTGATGCCGGGGGCGCGCGGGAGCGCATCGCCCGGGCCGAGGCGCTGGCGACCGAGCGCGGCGAGGTCGCGTTCCTCGCGGCGCAGGCGCTGGCATTGCTTGGCGACAAGGCCGGCGCGCGCCAGCGGCTGGCGACGGCGCGCGACGAGAAGGTCGCGGCGGAGCGGATCCAGACGGCGCCGGCGCTGAGGTCGCTGCTCGACAGTCCCGTCGGGACGCAGGCGCTCGGCGAAGCACCGTAGAGGAATCGGAACCAGGCCTGCATCCCGCAGGCGTCACAGGGAGCATCCCCATGCACATGAAATTGGCAGCGTTGGCCGGCGTCTTCATGCTGGCTGGATGCAGTACGTCCGGACCCACGCGCGACGGCGCACCCACGCCTGATGCCGATGGCGTGCCGTGCGCCGACTCCGCGGGAGCGCCTGCCGTCTATATCGACGTGGAATACAGCGGCGCGTCGGTGAGTACGCCGATCCCGGTCTGCGAGGTCGACCCGGACACGGTGATCACCTGGCGTGGTGAAACCGGTGCCGAGGGATTCCAGATCCGTTTCACATCGGCCAGCCCGGCCGCGCGCGGCGCGCCGCGTTCGATCAATTCGACGTCGAGGGGTGGTCGCCAGAAAGTCGTACTGACCGCCCGAAATACCAGCGGCACTTACGAGTACGAAATCCTGACCGCCAACGGCGGCGTCGACCCGGCCATCATCATCCGGGCGCGCTGACGGCTGATGCGGCGCGCACCGGCGCGAAGCTGCGACGGTGGTGCGGGCACGGGCCGTGGGCGGTGAGCGCGGACAGGTGCGCGGGCGTCGAGTAGCCCTTGTGGTCGGCGAATCCGTACTGCGGCCACTGCTCGTGCAGCGCGACCATCATGCGGTCGCGGCTGACCTTGGCGAGGATCGAGGCGGCCATGATCGCGCGGTCGCGGGCATCGCCGCCGATCCACGCCTCGGCCGGGCAGGGCAGGCCGCGCGGCAGGGCGTTGCCGTCGATGCGCGCCAGTTCGGCAACGTGCAGCACGCCCTCGACGGCGCGGCGCATGCCGAGCATCGTCGCCTGGAAGATGTTGATGCGGTCGATCTCCTCGACCTCCACCGCGACCACGTGCCAGGCCAAAGCGCGTTCGATGATGCGTTCGTACAGGGTTTCGCGGCGTTGGGCGTTGAGTTGCTTGGAGTCGTTGAGCCCGTTGACCGGGGTACGGCCCGGACCGAACACGACCGCGGCGACCACCACCGGCCCGGCCAGCGGGCCACGGCCGGCTTCGTCGACCCCGGCGATGCGTTGTGCGCCGCGGGCAACCGCGAGGTCGAGGCTGAACTGGCCGTCAGCGCCCGGCATCGTTCGAGGCCACGGGTTCGGGCTCGGGTTCGACTGCGGGCTCGACGACCAGGTCGACCACCGCGTCGGCCGCCTGCGTCGAGGCGTCGCAACGCAGTTGCCGGTGCAGTTCCAGGAAACGGGGTTGCAGGGCGGCGACCGCGGCCGGGTCGCGCAGCCAGCGCAGGGTTTCGCGGGCGAGGTTGTCGGGGGTGCAGTCGTGCTGCATCAATTCCGGCACCACGCACTCGCCGGCCAGCACGTTGGGCAGGGCGTAGTGGTCGACCTTGAGCATGCCCAGGCTCTTGACCACGCGGTAGGTCAGCGGTGCGACCTTGTAGCCGACCACCATCGGCCGCTTGGCCAGCATCGCCTCCAGGGTCGCGGTGCCCGATGCCAGCATGATCACGTCGCTGGCGATCATCAGGGTGCGCGCCTGGCCGTTGATCTCGCGCAGTGAGGGTGCCAATGCGCCGCGGTCCGGGTGCGCGGCGAGCACGCGCTTGAAGGCTTCGTGTGCCTGCGGGTTGGCCATCGGCACGACGATCCGGAGGTCGGGCTGTTCGGCCAGCACGCGTGCGGCGGCGGCGAGGAAGTCGCTGCCGAGGCGCTCGATCTCGCCGACCCGGGAGCCGGGGAGCAGGGCCAGCAGCGGTGGCAGCGGGTCGATACCGAGGGCCGCGCGGGCGCTTCCGCGGTCGGGCTGCAACGGCATCTCGTCGGCCAGCGGATGCCCGACGAAGCGCGCATCGACACCGTGCCGGGCGTAGATTTCCGGCTCCATCGGGAACAGGCACAGCACCCGGTCGGCGCTGAGGCCGATCTTCTCCGCGCGCTTCTCGCGCCACGCCCAGACCGAGGGACTGACGTAGTGCACGGTGCGTATGCCGCGCTGCTTCAGCCACTTCTCGACGCCGAGGTTGAAGTCGGGGGCGTCGATGCCGATGAACACGTCGGGCTGCCAGTCGAGCACGCGCTGGCGCAACTCGCGGCGGAGCCTGAGCAGGCGCGGCAGGTGGCGCAGCACTTCGGCCAGGCCCATGACCGCCAGCTCGGAGGCGTCGTGCCAGGTTTCCATGCCCGCCTCGCGCATCGCCTCGCCGCCGATGCCGACGATCTCGGCCGCGGGCCAGCGCCGGCGCAACTGTTCGATCAGTCCCGCGCCGAGCAGGTCGCCGGAGGCCTCGCCTGCGACCAGCACGATGCGTTTGGCGCGGGTCGGGACGGGGTCGTCGAAAATGTCCAAGGGGCGGGCACGCGGGGGAACGGGGGCGGAGTGATTCTAGGACATTGGTGCGGGCGCCGGCCGGCCGTCCCGCTGGGCTCCCCGTCACTTGCGGGAATCGCCGGCTGTAGGAGCGACGTAAGTCGCGATTTCCCTGTGCTCCGGGGGTTCAGGGCATCGCGACTTACGTCGCTCCTACATCAAAGCGACTCGGCGGGCGCAGGGACGGGCCGCCGCCTAGCGCAGCAATGGGCGCTCGGAGGCTTCGATGAAGTCCAGCAGCGCGCGCACGTCGTCGCTGTCGCCGGCCAGTTCGGCCAGTTTGGCGCGGGCCTCGTCGAGCGAGCTGCCGGCGACGTACAACGCGCGGTAGGCGCGCTTGATGGCGCTGATCCGCTCGGGGTCGAAGCCGCGTCGCTTGAGCCCTTCGCTGTTGATCCCGCGTGGCCGGCCGTAGCCGTCCTGGGCCACCATCACGAACGGCGGCACGTCGCCGTTGACGAATGCGCCCATGCCGATGAACGCGTGCGCGCCGATCCGGCAGAACTGGTGGATGCCGACGAAACCGCTGAGGATCACGTGGTCGCCGATCCCGACATGGCCGGCCAGCGTCGCGTTGTTGGAGAACACGCAGTGGTTGCCGACCACGCAGTCGTGGGCGATGTGGGTGTAGGCCAGCAGCCAGTTGTCGTCGCCGACGCGGGTGCAGCCGCCGCCGGCGCCGGTGCCGCGGTTGATGGTGACGAACTCGCGGATGGTGTTGCGGTCGCCGATCACCAGTTCGACGCGCTCGCCGCCGTACTTCTTGTCCTGCGGTTCGCCGCCGATCGCGACGTGGCCGTGGATGCGGTTGTCGCGACCGATCCGGGTCGGGCCGTGGAGGCTGCAATGCGGGCCGATGGAGGTGCCGTCACCGATCTCGACGTCCGCGCCGATGTAACTGAAAGCCCCCACCCGCACGTCGTTGCCGAGCCGGGCGCCGGGCTCGATCACGGCACTGGGATGGACGAGGGAATCGCTCATGCCTCCGGCTTGACCTCGGCGCAGAGGATGTCGGCGCAGGCGGCCTGCTCGCCGTCGACCCGGGCGATGCCTTCGTACAGCGCCATGTTGCGGATGGTGCGCTTGAGGGTCACTTCCAGGTCGAGGCGGTCGCCGGGCACCACCATCCGCGAGAACTTCGCGTTGTCGATCTTGACCAGGTAGAACAGCTTGGCCTGGCCGGTGTCGCCGTCGCGCGACAGCTGGGTCAGCAGGCCGCCGGCCTGGGCCAGCGCCTCGACCACCAGCACGCCGGGCATCACCGGCTGGCCGGGAAAGTGGCCGTTGAAGAAATTCTCGTTGGCGGTGACGTTCTTGTACGCCAGCACGCGCTTGTTGGGCTCCAGCTCGACCACGCGGTCGACCAGCAGGAACGGGTAGCGGTGCGGCAGCAGCGCCTGGATGGTTGGAACGTCGATCGGAAGCTTCACTGTTTCGGTTTTCCCTTGATCTTGCGGGCCAGCTCGTCGAGCTGCTTGAAGCGAGCGGCATTCTTGCGCCAGCTGCGATTGTCCATCAATCCGGTGCCGGACGAGTATTCGCCGGGTTCGCGGATCGAACTGCTGACCAGGCTCATCGCGGTGATCACCACCCGGTCGCAGATTTCAAGGTGGCCGAGGATGCCGGCGGCGCCGCCGACCAGGCAGTAGCGGCCGATCTTCGCGCTGCCGGCCACCGCCGCGCAGCCGGCCATCGCGGTGTGCGCGCCGATGCGGACGTTGTGGCCGATCTGGATCTGGTTGTCGAGGCGCACGTCCTCCTCGAGCACGGTGTCCTCGATCGCGCCGCGGTCGATGGTGGTGTTTGCGCCGATCTCGCAGTCGTCGCCGATGACCACGCCGCCGAGCTGCGGCACCTTGAGCCAACGCCCGGCATCCATCGCCAGGCCGAAGCCGTCGGCGCCGAGCACGGCACCGGGGTGGATGCGCACGCGGTGGCCAAGTCGGACCCGGGTGACCAGGGTGACCCGGGCGATCAACTCGCTGCCGGCGCCGACCACGCAGGCGTCGCCGACGATGCAGCCCGGGCCCAGTACCGCGCCGGATTCGATCCGGCTGCGCGCGCCGATGCTGGTGAATGCACCGACGTGGGCGTCATCGGCGACCGTGGCCGAGGGGTCGATATCGCAGGAGGGGTGGATGCCCGGTGCCCGGACCGGCTGCGGCTCGAACAGCGCGGCCATGCGCGCGAATGCCGCATACGGATCCTTCGCGACCAATGCCACGCCGGCGAATCCGGTTTCGGATGACTTGTCGGCGTCCTGTTCGCCCATCACGACCACGCTGGCGCGGGTGTCGGCCAGTTGCGGTCGGTAACGGGGGTTGGCGAGGAACGCGAGCTGTCCGGGGCCGGCGCCGGCGAGGGTGCCGACGCCGTGGATTTCGACCGAGCCATCGCCGCGAAGGCCAAGCGCGAAGCGTTCGGCCAGAGCGGTGGCGGTGTGCATGTTGGACGGTTGACGCGGCATGACGGCGGACGACGCCGTCAGAACGTGCCGCCGAAGGTGAACTGCAAGCGCTCCAGGCGGTCGTTGTCTTCCTTCTTGAAGGGGTAGGCGTAGCTGATCGAGATCGGGCCCATCGGTGAGCGCCACATCAGCGCCAGGCCGGTGGAGGCGCGCAGTTCGCCCGCATCGAAGGCGTCGAAATCCTTGTAGACGTTGCCGAAGTCGACGAACGCCGAGACGCGCGCGGCAGTGCTGTCGATCAGGCTCGGGAAGAACATCTCCAGCGAGCCGACGGTCTTGAACGCGCCGCCGACCGGCTGCAGGTACGGGCTGCCGAGCGCGGCCAGGCGCGGGCCGAGGGTGTTGTCGACGAACCCGCGCACCGAACGCACGCCGCCGGCGTAGAAGTTCTCGAAGAACGGCAGGCCGTCGGCGGTGACCGTCTTGATGTAGTCGGGCGAGTCGGTAAGGCACGGGTCGGTCGGTGCCGGACCCGGCTGGAACACCGGTGCGGTGTCCGGATCGCCGTCGTGGTCGACCATGCTACCCGGGGTGAAGCACAGGTTGCGGGTGACCGCGTCGTCGTAGTTGTCGCCGTAGCCCAGCTCGATGCGGGTGTTGAGCACCAGGTGGCGCGACATCGGCCAGAACCGGGAGTAGTTGTAGTTGAGCTTGAAGTACTCGACCGTCGAGCCCGGCAGGGTCGCTTCCAGCCAGATGCGCTGGTTGGTGCCGCGGGTCGGGGTCAGCGCGCTGTTGAGCGTGTTGCGGCCCCAGCCGATCTCGCCGCGCCAGGCGTGGAACGTGCGCTGGCCGATCGCGTCGATGTAGTCGACCAGCGGCTCCGGGGTGCGGCCGTGGAAGGCGAAGATCTGGTTGCTGTCGAGGCCCAGCAGCGCGGTGACGCTGTCGGTCTCGGTGATCGGGATGCCCAGCACCATCTGGCCGACGCCGCTGGTGCTGGAGAACTGCGCGGTGTTGAAGTCGGAGTTGTCGAACTCGCTCCAGCGCAGGTTGTAGCCCAGCGACACGCCGTTGTCGGTGAAGTAGGGGTTGAGGAACGAGAAGTCGTAGCGCTGCAGGTAGGCATTGCGCTGCGCCTGCACGGCGATCCGGTTGCCGGTGCCGAGGAAGTTGTTCTGCGACAGCTGCACCTGCGTGCTCAGGCCCTGCAACTGCGAATAGCCCAGGCCGAACACGAAGCTGCCGGCGGCGACCTCGTTGACGGTGTAGATGACGTCGACCTGGTCGTTGGTGCCCGGTACCGGCTTGGTCTCGACGTCGACGGTATCGAAGTAGCCCAGGCCCTGCAGTCGGATCTTGGAGCGGTCGATGGCGGCCTGCGAGTACCAGGTGCCCTCGAACTGGCGCATCTCGCGGCGCAGCACCTCGTCGGCGGTGCGCGAGTTGCCCTTGAACTGCACCTGGCGGACGTTGACGCGCGGACCCGGCAGCACCTGCATGTTGATGCCGACGGTCTTGTCCTCGCGGTTCACGTCGGGGATCGGGTTGACCTGCGCGAATGCGTAGCCGACGTTGCCGAGGGTCGCGGTGATCGCGTCGGAGCTGATTTCCAGCAGGCGGCGCGAGAAGATCTGGTCGGGCTTGACCAGCACCATCGCCTCGACCTGGTCCTTCGGCAGCACGGTGTCGCCGGTGACCGTGACGCTGGAGATCTTGTACTGCTCGCCCTCGGTGAGGCCGGCGGTGATGAACATGTCCCGCTTGTCGCGGCTCATCGACACCTGGGTCGAGTCGATGCTGAAGTCGACGTAGCCGCGATCGAGGTAGTAGTTGTTGAGCTTCTCGAGGTCGCCCGACAGTTTCTCGCGCGAGTACTGGTCGTCCTTGCGGTACCAGCTCAGCCAGTTGTGCTCGCCGGACTCCCAGGTCTCGAGGATGGCCTCCTCCTCGAAGATCTCGTTGCCGACCAGGTTGATGTGGCGGATCTTGGCGGCCTTGCCTTCCTCGATCGCGATGGCGACGTCGACGCGGTTGCGCGGCAGTGCGGTCACCGTCGGGGTGATCGTGACGTTGTACTTGCCGCGGTTGTTGTACTGCCGGGTCAGTTCCTGGGTGACGCGATCGAGGCTGAGCTGGTTGAAGGTGTTGCCCTCGGCCAGGCCGATGTCGCTGAGGCCCTTGAGCAGGTCCTCGGTCTCCAGGTCCTTGTTGCCGCTGAGGGACAGGGTGTTGATCGCCGGACGCTCGGTCACGGTCACGACCAGGATGCTGCCCTGGTGGCCGATGTCGATGTCCTCGAAGAAGCCGGTCTGGTACAGCGCCCGGATCGCGTCGCCGACCGCGGACTGGTCGACCGTGTCGCCACGCTCGATCGGCAGGTAGGTGAACACGGTGCCGGCGGAGATGCGCTGCAGGCCGTCGACGCGGATATCGCTCACGGTGAACGGGCTGACCGGTGCGGCCGCGCCCGTTTGCGCCAGCGCGGGCAGCGCCGGCACCGTGGAAAGCGCCGAGGCGAGGGCGAGGACAAGCAGGCGGCGGTGGAGGGGTCGCGTCATCATCACGTCCGGTTGGGGGTCTTGCGGCACCCGCGGGCGCGGGGTCGGGTCGGGGCGGAGCGTCGGGGCAGTACGGATGGAGGGCGGGATTGAACCGTCAGGCATGGCCGACATCAGTGCACCAGGTTGTTGACGATGTCGTTGTAGAACGCCAGGCCCATGAGCCCGATGATCAGGACGAGGCCGATGTACTGCCCGGCGGCCATTGCGCGCTCGCTGACCGGGCTGCCCTTGGCCAGCTCGATAAGGTAATACAGGAGGTGACCGCCGTCCAAGATCGGGATCGGCAGCAGGTTCAGGATGCCAAGGCTCAGCGACAGCAGCGCGAGCAGCGACAGGTACCAGGCCGGCCCCTGGTCGGCGTAGGCGTTCGCGGCGCGGGCGATGGTGATGGGGCCGGCGACGGTGTTCTCGACGGCGACCCGGCCGCTGAAGGCACGACCGATCATCGCGACCAGCTCGCGGGTCTGGTGGACGGCTTCGCGCAGCGCGGCGGGCACCGCGGCGACCGGGCCGTAGTGCAGCTCCGCATCCATCGCCGGCATTTCCGGCCGCGCCGAGGTGATCCCGAGGACCCAGTACGGCTCGCCGTCTTCCGACTCCATCCGGACCGGCTGCAGTTCCAGCGCCAGCCGGTCGCCGTCGCGTTCGACCTCGACCATGGCCTTGCCGCCACGTTCGCCGAGCCGCTGCACCAGCGGTCCGATGTCGCCCCAGGCGTCGACCTGCCGGCCATCGATCGCACTGATGCGGTCGCCCTCGGCCAGGATGCCCCACGCCGGGGTGTCGGGCGCGACACGGCCGACCCGGGGCGGCACCAGCAGGTGGCGCGGCGTCAGGCCGATGGCCTCGACCGCGCGGCGCTCGTCGAATTCCGCCGGCAACCGCGACAGCGCCAGTTCGCGGGTGTCGGTGCTGCCGCTGGCGGTGCGGACCTGCAGCGGGATGTCGGCGTGGTCGAGCGCGGCCGGGATAAGCGCCAGTTGGGCCTCGCTCCAGGTCGGGGTGGCGCGGTCGCCGACTTGCAGCAGCCGGTCGCCGGGTTGGAGGCCGGCTTCCGCGGCGATGCCCTCCACGTGCCCCACCACGGGCGCGTAATCGGGGCGTCCGATCACGAACATGCCCCAGAAAAGCATCACGCACAGCAGCAGGTTGGCGACCGGGCCGGCGATGACGATCGCGATGCGCTTCCATACCGACTGGCGATTGAACGCCTGCGCCAGCTCGGCCGGTGCCACGTCGCCCCCGCGCTCGTCGAGCATCTTGACGTAACCACCGAGCGGGATCACGGCGACCATGTACTCGGTGCCGTCCTTCGCGCGGCGCGACCACAGCGCCGGCCCGAAGCCGACCGAGAAACGCAACACCCGCACCCCGCAGCGCCGCGCGACCCAGTAGTGGCCGAACTCGTGGAAGGTGACCAGCACCCCCAGGCTGACGATCAGCCACCAGAGCGAACCGACGAACTCAGCCATGGTGCGGTCCCGGATTGGAAGCGGAGGAGGTCATTGCTGGCCGTATCCGGCAAGGGCCTGTGTCGCATGCCGCCGCGCCTGCCGGTCGGCCTCGTGCAGCTGCGCCAGCGAGGCGGCAGGGGCGGCCGGCAGTGCGGCGAGGGTGTCCTCGACCACGGCCGGAATGGACAGGAAACCGATCCGGCGCTGAAGAAACGCTGAAACCGCGACTTCGTTGGCGGCGTTGAGCGTGGCCGGCGCGGTGCCACCCGCGTCCAGCGCGTCGAAGGCGAGGCGCAGGCAGGGGAACGCCTCGAGGTCCGGCGGCTCGAAATCGAGCCGGCCGCCCTCGGCCAGCAGGTCAAGCATGCCGACCCCGGAATCGAGCCGCTCGGGCCAGCCCAGGCCCACCGCGAGCGCGGTGCGCATGTCGGGCAGTCCAAGCTGGGCGAGGGTGGAGCCATCCGCGAACTGGACCAGCGAGTGGACCAGGCTCTGCGGATGCACCAGCACGCCGATGCGGTGCTCGTCGCCGCGGCCGCCGACGCCGAACAGATGGTGCGCCTCGATGACCTCCAGGCCCTTGTTCATCAGCGTCGCGGAGTCGACCGAGATCTTCGGGCCCATCGACCACTTGGGGTGGGCGACGGCCTGTTCGACCGTGACGTCGGCGAGCGATGCGCGGCTGCGGCCGCGGAATGGACCGCCCGACGCGGTCAGGACGATCCGCGCGACGCCGGCGGGCGCGCGCCGTGACGGATCGCCGGGCTGTTCGCCGAGGCTGCACAGGCACTGGAAGATCGCGTTGTGCTCGCTGTCGATCGGCACGATGGTCGCGCCGCCCTCGTGCGCCGCGGCCATCAGCAGCTCGCCGGCCAGCACCAGCGACTCCTTGTTGGCCAGCAGCAGGCGCTTGCCGGCGCGCGCCGCGGCGAGGGTGGAAGGCAGACCGGCCGCGCCGACGATCGCGGCGACCACGGTGTCGCAGGCGTCGCCTTCGACCAGTGCCACCAGCGCTTCGTCGCCGCAGTGGGCGTGGGTGTCGAGCCCGGCGTCGCGCAGGCCTTCGCGCAGCGCGGCGAAACCGGCCGGATCGGCGATCACCGCATGTGCGGGACGGTGTTGGCGGCACAACTCGACCAGCGCATCGACCTGTCGCCCCGCCGCCAGCACGGTCGCGCGCAGGCGGTCCGGGTGGCGGGCGATCACGTCCAGTGCCGAGGCACCGATCGAGCCGGTGGCGCCCAATACCGCGATCCGTCCCATCGTCAGAAGCCCAGCACGGCCTTGCCGAGCGCGAACGCCGGAAGTGCCGCCAGCACGCCGTCCAGCCGGTCGAGGACGCCGCCGTGGCCGGGGATGAGGGCGCCGGAATCCTTGACCCCGGCGTGCCGCTTGAGCAGGCTCTCGAACAGGTCGCCGACCACCGAGAACAGCGCCGCCAGCAGCGACACCAGCGCGACCGCGGGCAACTGCGCGGTCGTGGCGCCGGCGAACAGCGACAACACCACGCCGACGATCACCGCCAGCAGCATGCCGCCGACCAGGCCTTCGACGGTCTTGTTCGGGCTGATCTTGGGCGCCAGCTTGTGCCGGCCGAAATGGCGGCCGCTGAAGTAGGCGCCGGTGTCGGCCGCCCACACCACCATCAACGCGCACAACAGCCAGCGGTGGCCGTTGGGCTGGCCGGCGTGGATCCACGCCAGCGCGCACCAGGCCGGGATGGTGGCCAGGGCTCCGGCGGCGAGCTTGAACACCCGCGCATGGGTGTCGTGGTCGCTGGCGAAGCGGTAGCGGCCCAGCCAGGCCAGCGCCAGCAGCCACCAGACGACGCCGATGACGGTCATCAGTTCCAGCAGCACGAAGCTGAAGCCGCTGGTCGAGCGCGATGCCCAGACCAGCGCGACCATCAACGCCAGGTGCGCGACCAGCAGCACGGTGCGCGCCAGCGTATCTTCGATCTCGGCCAGGTCGAACCACTCCCACAGGCCGAGCAGGAACACCACGGCGGCGAGCGCCATCATCCAGTCGGTGGGCAGCAGCAGGATCGCGGCGATCGCGACCGGGGCCATCACCAGCGCGGCGAGCAGGCGGGTACGGGTCATTCTCGGGTCTCGTCAGTGGCGGCCGGTCCGGACGGGACGCGGGCGGGGCCCTGTGCGCCGGTCAGGCCGAAACGGCGTTCGCGGTTGGCGTAGTCGTCCAGCGCGCATTGCAGCGTCGCCACGTCGAGTTCGGGCCACAACAGATCGGTGAACCACAACTCGGTGTAGGCCAGCTGCCAGAGCAGGAAATTGCTGATCCTGAGGTCGCCGCCGGTGCGGATGAACAGGTCGGGGGCGGGCAGGTCGGCCAGTGCCATCCGTGCGCCGATCGCCGCCTCGTCGATCGCCTCGGGGGCGATGCGGCCGGCGGCCACGTCGGCTGCCAGCGATCGCGCGGCCCGGGCGATGTCCCAGCGACCGCCGTAGCTGGCGGCGACGGCCAGTTGCAGCCGGGTGTTGCCCGCGGTCTGCACCTCGGCGGCGTCCATGCGCCGGATGATGTCGGCGCTGAAGCGCTCGCGCTCGCCGATGAAGCGCACCCGGACGCCGCGGCGGTCGAGTTCGTCGACCTCGCGTTCCAGTGCGTTCATGAACAGCTTCATCAGCGCGCCGACCTCGTCCTCCGGTCGGCCCCAGTTTTCGCTGGAGAAGGCGAACAGGGTCAGCGCTTCGATGCCCTTGTCGAGACAGAAGTCGATGCAGACGTTGACCGCGCGCGCACCGGCGCGATGGCCGATCATGCGCGGGCGGCGGCGGCGTTCGGCCCAGCGACCGTTGCCATCCATGATGACGGCGAGGTGGCGGGGAATGCGCTCGGGAAGGGGCGTGGGTTCTGGCGGCATGATGGTCACGGACGGGACCGTCCTCAGACTCGTCAAACCGCCATCAGTTCCTGTTCCTTGGCCTTGACCACCTCGTCGACGTTCTTGATGCCCTCGTCGGTCAGCTTCTGGATGTCGGCCTCGCTGCGGCTGGCGTCGTCCTCGGTGATCTCCTTTTCCTTGAGGAGCTCCTTGACCTGGCTGTTGGCGTCGCGGCGGATGTTACGGATCGCAATCTTGGCGTTCTCGCCCTCGCCGTGGACGTGCTTGGACAGCTCCTTGCGGCGCTCCTCGGTCAGCGCGGGCAGGTTGATCCGGATCACGGTGCCGGCGGTGTTCGGGGTCAGGCCGAGGTCGGAATTGATGATCGCCTTCTCCACCGCCGAGACCATCTGCTTCTCCCACGGGGTGATGGTCAGCGAGCGGGCATCGTTGACGGCGACGCTGGCGACCTGGGTCAGCGGCATGTCGGAACCGTAGTAGTTGACCTTGAGGTGGTCGACCAGCGCGGTGGAGGCGCGACCGGTGCGGACCTTGGTCAGGTCGTGGCGAAGCGCCTCGACGCTCTTGGCCATGCGCGTCTGGGCGTCTTTCTTGATCTCGTTGAGCATCGCCGGCTCCGGTCTCGTGCGGTAATCGCGGGAGTATAGCGGAGCGAGCCGCCGCGGCCCCCGGTCAGTGGTGCGGGGCGCGGTCGTGGTGGTCGTGCTCGCAGGCCGCGCCATGCTCGATCTGCAGGGTGGGGTGGTTGATGCCGAATTCGTCGTCGAGCGCGTGGTTCAACGCGTCGATGAAGCCGTCGTGGTCCATATCGTCCGGCCGCACCAGGTGCGCGGTCATCGCGATCTCGCCGGCGCCGAGCGACCAGATATGCAGGTGGTGCACGGCGCGGACGCCGGGCTGGGCCAGCAGGAACGCGCGCACCGCGGCCTGGTCGATCGTGCGTGGCACCGCATCCATCGCCGCATTGAAGCTCTCGCGCAGCAGCCCGAACGCGCCAACGGCCACCACCGCTCCAATCAGCAGGGAAGTCACTGGGTCCAGCCAGGCCCAGCCCAGCCACCACATGCCGGCGCCGGCGATGACCGCCGCCAGCGAGACCGCGGCGTCGGCAACCAGGTGCAGGAACGCGCCGCGGCGGTTGAGGTCGTGATCGTGCCCGTCGCGCACCAGCCACGCCGCGCCGAGGTTGACCACGATGCCGAGCGCCGCGACCAGCATCACCGCCATGGCCGGGATCTCGGGCGGCGCGTTGAAGCGACGGACCGCCTCCCAGCCCAGCGCACCCGAGAACGCGACCAGCAGCAGTGCGTTGGCCAATGGCGACAACAGCGTGGCACGCCGCCATCCATAGGTATGCCGCTCGGTGGGCACGCGACGGGCCATCACCGCCGCACCCCAGGCCAGCGCCAACCCCAGCACGTCGCCGAGGTTGTGCAGCGCGTCCGAAAGCAGGACGAGGGAATTGGTGGCGAAGCCGTAGCCGGCCTCGAGCGCGGTGTAGGCCAGGTTGACCAGGGTCACCGTGGCGAATGCGCGGGTGCCGTGCGAATGGGCGTGCGGGTGGCTGTGCGAGTGCATGACGCGATCGTGTCACGCTGTCGCGCAGGACACTATTACGATCGCGGGGTTGGGTTCTTGTAGGAGCGACGTAAGTCGCGATAGCCAATCGTGCAACGGCAGAACAGCCGGTCGCGTCCCATCTGGCTCGCCGTTCCTAGTTCCGGCCCTGCACCAGCGTACCGATATTCTCGCCACGCAAGATACGCAGCAACTCGCCCGGCTGGCTCATGTCGAAGATCCGCAGCGGCAGGTCGCTGTCACGCGCCAGTGCGAACGCCGCGGTGTCCATGACCTGCAGGTTGCGGGCGATGACCTCGTCATAGCTGAGCGTGTCGTAGCGCACCGCGTCCGGATGCTTGTTCGGGTCCTTGTCGTATACGCCGTCGACCTTGGTCGCCTTCAGCAGCAGGTCCGCGCCGATCTCGACCGCGCGCAGCGCCGCACCGGAATCGGTGGTGAAAAACGGGCTGCCGACGCCGGCCGCGAAGATCACCAGCCGGCCCTTCTCCAGGTGGCGGATGGCGCGACGGCGGATGTAGTCCTCGCAGACATCGTTGATCTTGATCGCGCTCATGACCCGGGCCTTGCCGCCGAGCTTCTCCAGCGCGTCCTGCATCGCCAGCGCATTGATCACCGTGGCGAGCATGCCCATGTGGTCGCCGGTCACCCGGTCCATTCCGCCGGCGGCCAGCCCCGCGCCGCGGAAGATGTTGCCGCCGCCGATCACCAGCGCGATCTCCGCGCCGGCCTTCTGGGCTTCGATCACCTCGCGCGCCAGCCGGTGGATCACCAGCGGGTCGATGCCGTAGTCCTCCGCACCCATCAACGCCTCGCCGGACAACTTCAACAGGACGCGGCGATGGGCGAGTTGGGACATGGTGACCTCGGTTGTGGGCAAACGGCGGAATTGTACGGGATGCGGGCGTTCCGCCGCGCGCTGTCGGCGAAATCAATGGTTGGCGCGCCCCCCTGGGTTTTGCTCACAGGTGCCGAAGAAATGCAAGTTGTCGACTTTGCTGAATAGGCTTCAGGCACAAATTGACGCAATGCACAACAACGTATTTCGCGCGACGTCCAGAAAAAAATGTGACTTACGTCACAAATTAACATAAATATCCTGTTAACCGGCTTGTTAGAAAGGCGTTACCTACGTAATAGTCGGCGAGCCCGAATTGGGTTCCATCGACCGCGTTAGGGGAGTCATCTCGTGTCCACACCGACCATCAATCGTGCCTTGCGCCGCAGTGCACTGACCGTTGCACTCGGTCTCTGCTTTGCATCGGGCGTCCACGCCCAATCGAATACCACCGGCAACATCGTCGGTCAGGCACAGCCTGGCGCCACGGTCCTGGTGGTCAACCCGGCAACCGGCTTCAGCCGTGAGGTCACCGTCGGTTCCGACGGCAGCTTCCGCGCTGGCTCCCTGCCGTCAGGCCGCTACACCGTTACCCTGCGCAACGCGGACGGCACCACCAGCGTACGCAACAACGTTGGCGTCGCGGTCGGTACCGGTACCTCGGTCAACTTCGCAGGCGCGGCCGCTCCGAGCGGCGATGCCGTCGAGCTCGACCGCGTCCAGGTCACCGGCAGCTACATCCCGCCGATCGACTTCTCGTCGGTGGAGTCGGCGACCATCGTCACCGAGGACACCATCGACCGCCTGCCGGTACCGCGCAACGTGACCGCCGTCGCGCTGCTCGCCCCGGGCACCACCCAGGGTGACTCCGCGTTCGGCAACCTCGCATCGTTCGGTGGCGCCACCGTCGGTGAGAACGCCTATTACATCAACGGCTTCAACGTCACCAACTTCCGCAACGGCCTGGGCTTCAGCAACGTGCCGTTCGAGATGTACGCCCAGTACCAGGTCAAGACCGGCGGCTACGGCGCCGAGTTCGGCCGTTCCACCGGCGGCGTGGTCAACGCGACCACCAAGCGCGGCAGCAACGAGTGGCACTGGGGCGGCAGCATGTACTGGACCCCGGACAAGTGGCGCAAGGCCGACCCGGATGTCGTCGACGGCGAGGGCGCGCTGTTCAACAGCAACCAGTACGACACCGTGGACCGCCTCGAGTCCAACATCTACGCCAGCGGCCCGATCATCAAGGATCGTCTGTTCTTCTACGCGATCGCCAGCGGCCGCGACATCCAGACCAGCAGCACCAGCGTCACCGGTGCGGTGAGTGACAGCTCGACCGACAGCCCGTTCTACGGCCTGAAGCTCGATGCCTACATCACCGACAACCACCGTCTCGAGTACACCGGCTTCCGGGACACCAGCGAAACCGTATCGCCGGGTCAGTTGCTGCAGCCGGAGCCGGTGCCGGGCGAGTTGATCGGCTACAGCGGCGAGACCGCTACGGCCGCCGAAACCGGTGGTGAGAACCACATCATCAAGTACACCGGTTACCTGACCGACTCGTTCACCCTTTCGGCGCTGTACGGCAAGGGCGAGTACGCCTTGTCCGGCCCCTACAACACCGGGCCGAGCGGCGGCGATTGCATCTGGTTCACCTACAACCCGCTCGCGGAAGGACGCGTCAACCGCCAGATGGGGTGCGCGGTGCAGTCGCTCGACGTGACCGGTACCGATCAGCGCCAGGCTTACCGTGTCGATGCCGAGTGGGACCTGGGTAACGTGTTCCTCGGCAGCCACTTCCTGCGCTTCGGCTACGACGAGGAGCAGAACGAGTCGGTCAACTCCGCGACCATCCCGGGCCCGACCGGCTACCGTTACCTGGCGAACGAAGTCATTCCGCCGGGTCCGGACGGTGAAGTCGGTACCGGCGATGACGGCGCTCCCGAGTGGCAGGTCCGTCGTGACACCTACCGCAACATCGGCGAGTTCGAGACCAGCGGCAAGGCCTTCTACCTGGAAGACCAGTGGAAGCCGACCGAAGACCTGCTGATCACACTCGGCGTCCGCAACGAGCAGTTCGACAACAAGAACGCCGATGGGGTCAGCTTCATCACCGTGAAGGACCAGTGGGCTCCGCGCATCGGCCTGGCGTGGGACGTCGGTGGCGCAGGCACCAGCAAGGTGTTCGCCAACTACGGTCGTTACCACCTGCCGGTGGCCGCCAACACGAACGTCCGCCTGGGCGGCGCCGAGTTGTACCTGCAGGATCTTTACGAGTGGGATGGCACCTCGGTCGACCAGTACGGCGCTCCGGTCCTGGGCGACCTGATTCGCCCGCGTACCCTGGCTGACGGTACCGTGCATCCGACGGTTTCGTCGGTCGACCAGGACATCGATGCGATGTACCAGGACGAGTTCATCCTCGGTTACGAGTGGCAGTTCGCGCCCAAGTGGTCGGTCGGTATCCGCGGTATCTACCGTGAACTCGGGAGCTCCATCGAGGACATGGCGGTCGATGCGGCACTGAACCAGTACATCATCGACAACAACCTGCAGGCCACCTCGACCACGCAGGATTGCTTCGGCGACGACTTCGACGACGCTGGTAACCCGACGGGTGACACCGCCGACAACCTGTACGCCTGCGGCTTCGACTATTACGTGCTGGGCAACCCCGGCGCCGCCATGAGCATCCAGGTCGACCTGGATGGCGATGGCGTGCTCGAGCCGATCGAACTCTCGCCCGAACAACTGGGCTATCCGGATTCCGTACGCGAGTACCGGGCCGTGGAGGTGTTCTTCCAGCGCGCATGGGACGAGAAGTGGTTCCTGCAGGGTTCGTACACCTACTCCAAGAGCGAAGGCAACAACGAAGGCTTCGTGCGTTCGGACAACGGCCAGGATGATGCCGGCCTGACCACGAACTTCGACCAGCCGGGCCTGCTCGACGGTGGCTACGGTCGCCTGCCGAACGATCGTCCGCATACCCTCAAGGTGTGGGGCGGCTGGCAGTTCCATCCGGAGTTCCTGCTGAGCGGCAACCTGCTCGTCCAGTCGGGCCGCCCGATCAACTGCTTCGGCAACCACCCGACCGACGAGTTCGCACAGGCGTACGGCACCGAGTCGTTCTTCTGCAATGGCGAGATGGTCCCGCGCGGTTCGGTTGGCCGGACTCCGACCGTCAAGTCGCTTGACCTGGGTGTCGAGTACCGTCCGCTGTGGGCCGAACAGAAGTTGTGGTTCAAGGTCGACGCCACCAACGTGCTTGGTGACCAGACCGCGACCGAGGTGTATGAAGTCGGCGAGCTGGACTTCTCGAACACGCCGGACCCGATGTATGGAATCGGCACGTCCTTCCAGAACGAGCGCACCATTCGTCTGGCGGTCGGTTTCGACTGGTAAGTACAAGACGCATAGATCTCTCTCTGCTACACCTTGCGGCCGCCCCTCGGGGCGGCCGTTTTCTTTTGGACGCCAGTGCTGGACCGTTCCAGTCGGCAGGCAAAAAAAAGCCGCGGATCGCTCCGCGGCTTTTTTCGTGCGGGCGTTTGGACTTACGCCAGACCCGCCTGCTTCATCACTTCGGCGTGGAAATCATCAGCCTGCTTCTCAATGCCCTCGCCGACGGCGAGGCGGACGAAGCTGACAACCTCGGCGCCGCCGGCCTTCAGGGCCTGCTCGACCGACTGGTTGGTGTCCAGCACGTACGGCTGGCCGGTCAGGCACAGCTCGTTGACGGTCTTGGCGACCTTGCCGGAGATCATCTTCTCCAGGATTTCCGGCGGCTTGCCGGTGTCCTTGACTTGGGCCAGGGCGATTTCCTTTTCCTTGGCGACGAAGTCGGCCGGGACGTGGGCCGGCGAGATGTACGGCGGGTTCATTGCGGCGACGTGCATCGCCAGGCCACGGGCGAGGTCGGCATTGCCGCCCTTGATCTCGATCAGCACGCCGATGCGGCCGCCGTGGACGTAGGCGCCCAAGGTGTTGGCGCTGTCGATGCGGGCCATGCGGCGGACCTGCACATTCTCGCCGACCTTGGCGATCAGCACCGCGCGGGCCTCTTCGACGGTTTCGCCCGAAGCCAGCTTGGTGGCCTTCAATGCCTCGACGTCGGCAGCCTCGATCGCGGCTTGGCCAACGGTGTCGGTGAAGGCGATGAAGTTCTCGTCCTTGGCGACGAAGTCGGTCTCGGAGTTGATCTCGACGATTGCGGCCTTGCCGTCGGCCTGGGCGGTGACGACGCGCCCTTCGGCGGCGACGCGGCTGGCCTTCTTGTCGGCCTTGGCCAGGCCCTGCTTGCGCAGCCATTCGGCGGCGGCTTCAACGTCGCCGTTGTTTTCGACGAGTGCCTTCTTGCACTCCATCATGCCGGCGCCGGTGCGCTCGCGCAGTTCCTTGACCTGGGAGGCGGTGATCTCTGCCATGGGTTGGTACCTCTATGTTCGTGATGTTGTAGGAGCGACGTAAGTCGCGACCGGAGGCCGCACGGAGGTCGGGGCGGGCGGGTCGCGACTTACGTCGCTCCTACAAATAAAGTGGATGCGGCCGCGCAGCTTGGCGCGGCCGCATGACAGCGGTCTTACTCGGCAGCCGGGGTTTCGGCGGCGGCGTCGGCCGGCTTGGCTTCGTCAGCCTTCGCCTCGTCCTTCTTCGCGGCTGCCTTCTTGGCCGGCGCGCGGCGCGGGGCCTTGTCGTTGCCACCCTCGGCGAAGTCTTCCTCGCGGACGCTGGCGGCGGACGGCGCAGCGGCCTTGCCTTCCAGCACGGCGTCGGCGGCGGCACGGGCGTACAGCTGCACGGCGCGGATGGCGTCGTCGTTGCCCGGGATCGGGTAGTCGACCAGCGCCGGGTCGTAGTTGGTGTCGACCACGGCCACGACCGGGATGCCGAGCTTCTTGGCTTCCTTGATCGCGATGTCCTCGTGGCCGATATCGATCACGAACAGCGCGTCGGGCAGGCGGTTCATTTCCTTGATGCCGCCGAGCGAGGCCATCTTCTTGTCGCGCTCGCGGCGCAGGCCCAGCACTTCGTGCTTGACCAGCTTCTCGAAGGTGCCGTCGGTCTCGGCCGCTTCCAGCTCCTTCAGGCGGCCGACCGACTTCTTCACCGTGGCGAAGTTGGTCAGGGTGCCGCCCAGCCAGCGCTGGGTCATGTACGGCATGCCGCAACGCTCGGCCTCTTCCCTGATCGACTCGCGCGCGTTGCGCTTGGTGCCGAGGAACAGGATCATGCCGCGCTTCTGGGCGATGCCCGAGATGAAGTTCATCGCGTCGTTGAACAGCGGAACGGTCTTCTCGAGGTTGATGATGTGGATCTTGCCGCGGGCGCCGAAGATGTACGGGCCCATCTTCGGGTTCCAGTAACGGGTCTGGTGGCCGAAGTGGACGCCGGCTTCCAGCATCTGGCGCATGGTGATCTGGGGCATTGCTGTAACTCCGATAGTGGAACCCGGCCGCCGGGTAGGGTGGGGCGGCTGCCACGGCGCGGGCCATGGCGATGGATTCCGGGGTTGGGCCTCCCTGCTGCTTCCGTGACCGAATCCCTGGCGGTACTGGAGACTGGCTCCGGACTGCCTGGGACACCCCGGCACGGATTGTGGCGGCAGGTGTGTATTCGCCGGTGACGCCCGGCGTGGGCGGAGTGCGGACACAGGGCCAGCACAGCCGGGCAATTGTACGGGCCCGGGACATGCCAGGCAAGGCCGGGGTTGCCCTGACGGCCAGCGCCCTCGCCGCCGTCCCCGCCATCCGCCCTGATAAGCGATAATGGCTGGATGGCAATTACCCTGAAAACACCCGAAGACATCGAGAAGATGCGCGTCGCCGGCCGCTTGGCCGCCGAGGTGCTGCAGGTCGTCGCCCCGCACGTGAAGCCGGGCGTGACCACCGAGGAACTGGACCGCATCTGCCACGACCATATCGTCAACGTGCAGGGCGCGGTCCCGGCCAACGTCGGCTACAAGGGCTTCCCCAAGACCGTCTGCACCTCGGTCAACAACGTCATCTGCCACGGCATCCCCAGCGAGGCCAAGGTCCTGAAGGACGGCGACATCGTCAATATCGACGTTACCGTGATCAAGGACGGCTGGCACGGCGATACCAGCCGCATGTATATCGTCGGCACCCCGTCGGTGATGGCCAAACGGCTGGTCGACGTGACCCGCGAGGCCATGTTCCGCGGCATCCGCGCGGTCAAGCCGGGGGCCACGCTGGGCGATGTCGGTGCGGCGATCCAGGCCTATGCCGAATCCGAGCGCTTCTCGGTGGTGCGCGAGTACTGCGGCCACGGCATCGGCAAGGTCTACCACGACGAGCCGCAGGTGCTGCACTACGGCAAGCCGGGGCAGGGCGTGGTGCTCAAGCCGGGCATGACCTTCACCATCGAGCCGATGATCAACGAGGGTGGGCGCCACACCAAGGTCCTGCCGGACGGCTGGACCGTGGTCACCAAGGACCGCAAGCTTTCCGCCCAGTGGGAACACACGGTGCTGGTGACGGACGACGGCGTGGAGATCCTCACCCGGACGCCGGGTGACGACAACGATCTATGAGTCCGTCCGTTCCTGCCGATAGTGCGCCGGCGGGACCGGACGGCATCGGCCGGCATCCCGGCCACGAAGACGCCGCCTGGGCGGCACGCGCACGCGACGAGCTGGCCCGCGCCGACGCGGGCTTTGCCGCGCGTTTCGACGCCGACGCCGACATCGATCGCCTGCTGGCCGAGCGCGCCGCCGCCGTCGACGTGCTGGTGCAGTCGGCGTGGCAGCGCTGCATCCCTCCCGAGGCCGAGCTGGCGCTGTTCGCGGTCGGCGGCTATGGACGCGGTGAACTGTTCCCGCAATCGGACGTCGACCTGCTGGTGATGGCCGAGCCGGCTGCGTCGGAAGCGAACTCCGATGCGCTGGCCCGCTTCTTCGCGGTGCTCTGGGATTCCGGCGTCCCGGTCGGGCATGCGGTGCGCTCGCTGGAGCAGTGCACGGAGGCGTCGATCGAGGACATCACCGTGCTGACCGCGTTGCTCGAAGCGCGCCCGCTGGCCGCCAACGAGCACGAGCGCCGCGAGTTGCAGGGCGCCGCCTCGCCGCGGCTGGCGTGGGCGCCGCAGGAGTTCTTCGACGCCAAGCGCGAGGAACTGCTGGAGCGCCACGCGCGCTATGGCGACACCGCCGACAACCTCGAGCCCAACCTCAAGGAAGGCCCCGGCGGCCTGCGCGACGTGCAGACCCTGCACTGGATGGCGCTGCGGATCATCGGTACCGCCGACATGGAGTCGCTGGTCGCGTTCGGCCAGCTCGGCGCCGACGAGGTCGCGACCATCGAACGCGAACGCCGCGCGCTGGCACGGCTGCGTTACGGCCTGCACCTGGTCGCGGGCCGACGTGAAGAACGGTTGCGCTTCGACTACCAGAAACTGCTGGCCACGCGACTGGGTTTCGAGGACGTCGGCGGCACGTTGGCGGTCGAGCAGATGATGCAGGGCTTCTACCGCAGCGCATCGCTGGTGCTGCGGATCGGGGAACGGCTGCTGCAGCGCTTCGAGGAGCAACTGCAGGGCGAGGCCGAACCCGAGCCGCTGGACGAACTGTTCGAGCTGCGCCGCGGGTACCTCGCCGCACGCGACCCCGACTGGCCGCACACGCCCGACGAGGTGCTGGCGCTGTTCCGGACCTGGGCGCTGCGCGGCGAACTGCGCGGCCTGCATTCGCATACCGCCCGCGCACTGGCCGAGGCGCTGCCCGACTTCCCCGACTACGCCAGCGCCGACGACGCGCTGCGGCAACAGTTCCTGGGCTTGCTGCGCGGCGTGCAGCCGGTGCGCAGCCTGACCCGGATGGCGCGGCTGGGCGTGCTGGGGCGCTGGATCCCGGCGTTCCAGAAAGTGTCCGGACGCATGCAGTTCGACCTGTTCCATGTCTACACGGTCGACCAGCACACGCTGGCGGTGCTCAAGAATCTCTCCGCATTCGCCTCGAGCGAGCGCGACGAGCGATTCGCGCTGACCCACGAAATCTGGCCGCGACTGCGCAAGCCCGAGTTGCTGTTGCTGGCCGGCCTGTTCCACGACATCGCCAAGGGCCGCGGCGGTGACCATTCCGAACTCGGTGCCGACGATGCCCGCGAATTCTGCGGCACGCTCGGCCTGGGCGAGACCGACACCGCGCTGGTCGAATGGCTGGTGCGCCATCACCTGCTGATGTCGATGACCGCGCAGAAGCAGGACATTGCCGATCCGGGGGTGATCCACCGTTTCGCCACCGCGGTTGGCGACCGCGAGCGCCTCGACCATCTGTACCTGCTGACCTGCGCCGACATCGCCGGTACCTCGCCCAAGCTCTGGAACGCGTGGAAGGACCGGCTGATGGCCGACCTCTACACCGCCACGCGGCTGGCGCTGCGGCGCGGGCTGGAAAACCCGTTGGCCGCGGTCGAACGTGCGGCCGAAACCCGCGCGGCCGTGCAGGCGATGCTGGCCGCGCTGGGTATCGGCGATTCCGAGGTCGCCGCATTGTTCGCACGCATGCCGGACGCCGGCTTCCAGCGTGGCCGCCCGGACCAGCTTGCCTGGCAGGCCGCGTCGCTGCGCGGCGTGGCGGTGGGCGAGACCCGCGTGCGGGTGCGCCCGGTCGCCGCGCACGCCGGGGCGCTGGAAGTGTTCGTGCATTCGCCGGACGCCGACGGCCTGTTCGCCGCGATCGTGGCCACGCTCGACCGCTGCGGCCTGGCGATCCAGCACGCGCGGGTGCTGGACGGCCCGCACGACAGCATTTTCGACACCTTCGAGGTGATCCCGGCCGAAGGTCGCTCCGCATCGATCGCGGAAGATGTCGAACGCAAGCTGGCGCAGGCGCTGGCCGGGCCACTCGACCGGATCCGCCCCGCACGTCGCACCCTGCCGCGGCACCTGCGGCATTTCCGCATCCCGCCGAAGATCGGTTTCGACGCGACCGACGGCGCCCGCACGACGCTCAGCCTGGTCTGCACCGATCGTCCCGGCCTGCTCGCCGACGTCGCCGAGGCGCTGCGCACCCAGTCGATGCGGGTGCACGACGCGCGTATCGCAACCTTCGGCGAGCGCGCCGAGGACGTCTTCCAGATCACCGCCGCCGATGCCGATGGCGACGACCAGCCACTCGACGAAACACGGCAGCAGGCGCTGTCCGCCGCGCTGCTTGCCTGCCTTGAAGGAGAAGCCCGATGAGTCCCCCCAGCAAGCCCGCGAAGAAGGCGGCCCGGAAGAAGCCGGCGACCCGCCGCGAACCCGCCGATCCAGGTGTCGACGAACTGCGCTTCATGATCGAAAGCGCGTTCGAACGCCGTACCACGCTGACGCCGGAGGAGATGGAAGGCTCGACCCGGCCCGTGGTGGAGCGCGTGATCGAAGGCATCGAGAACGGCGAGTTCCGCGTCGCCGAGCCCGACGGCAAGGGCGGCTGGCAGGTCAACGAGTGGCTCAAGAAGGCGGTGCTGCTGTACTTCCGCACCCAGGACATGGAAGTGATCGAGTCGTACCCGGCGCCGTTCTGGGACAAGATCCCGGCGCGTTTCGGCGAGTTCGACGAGGCCGCGTTCCGCAAGCTCGGCGTCCGTGTGGTGCCGGGCGCGATCGTCCGCCGCGGCGCCCACGTCGGCAAGGACGTGGTGCTGATGCCGAGCTTCGTCAACATCGGCGCGCATGTCGGCGCCGGCACCATGGTCGATACCTGGGCCACGGTCGGCTCCTGCGCGCAGATCGGCAAGCATTGCCACCTGTCCGGCGGCGCCGGCATCGGCGGCGTGCTGGAGCCGCTGCAGGCGACCCCGACGATCATCGAGGACCACTGTTTCATCGGTGCGCGCTCGGAGGTGGTGGAGGGCTTCGTGGTCGGCCACCACAGCGTGATCGGCATGGGCGTGTTCCTCGGCCAGAGCACCCGCATCTACAACCGCGCGACCGGCGAGGTCAGCTACGGCTCGGTACCGCCGTACAGCGTGGTGGTGTCGGGCCAGTTGCCTTCGAAGGACGGCACGCATTCGCTGTACTGCGCGGTGATCGTCAAGCAGGTCGACGCGAAGACGCGGGCCAAGACGTCGATCAACGATCTGCTGCGCGGACTGGCGGACTGAGGACGATGTCCGGCGCGGCGTGACTTCCGGCAGGAGTCGCGCGGCGCCCCCGCGTGCGACACAGGACGGATCGCCCGGGGAGGAGTCGATCCATGAAGAAACCATTTGTCACCGTGCTGCTGATGGCCGCACTGGTGGTCGCGTCCACGGCGTCCGCGCAGGACCTGACGCGCTACAGCGACGAGGGGTTGCGCAAGGAGCTGGCGGCCATCGCCGATTCCGAGACCGCCGTGCTGGTGCCGATGCGCGACGGCATCGGCCTGTCGACCAACATCTGGCGGCCCAAGGGCGCGACCGGCAAGTTGCCGACGGTGCTGTGGAAGACGCCGTACAACGAGCACAAGGTGCGCGGTGGCACGGCGCGCTACGCGATCGAGGCGGTGCGCCGCGGCTACGCGTTCATCGTGCAGAACGAGCGCGGCCGCTATTTCAGCCAGGGCGATTACGAGATCCTCGGCTATCCGCAGACCGACGGCTACGACGCGCTCAGCTGGATCGCGGACCAGCCCTGGTCGAACGGCAAGGTCGGCACGCTGGGCTGCTCGTCGTCGGCCGAATGGCAGCTGGCGCTGGCGGGCATGGACCACCCGGCGCATGCGGCGATGGTGCCGATGGCGTCCGGCGCGGGCATCGGCAAGGTCGGGCCGTTCTGGGAGCAGGGCAACTTCTATACCGGCGGCGTGCCGCGCACGCTGTTCGCGGTGTGGATGTACGGCGTCGACAATCCGATGCGCGCGCAACTGCCGCAGGGCCTCACCGGCGAGATGCGCGCCCGCGTCGCGCAGTACAACGACCTGCAGGCGGAGAAGCCGGAGGTCGACTGGCAGGAACACATCCGCCACCTGCCGTACGCCGAACTGCTGTCGTCGCTGGACGAGCCGGCAGGCACGTTTGAGGAACTGATCGCGCGCGGCCCCGGCGACCCGGCATGGAAGACCGGCGGCCTGTATGACGACTCGATGGGTTGGGGCGTGCCCGCGCTGTGGTTCAACAGCTGGTACGACGTGTCGATCGGTCCCAACATGGCGCTGTTCAACCACGCGCGCACGGTGAACTCCGACCGCGAGGCCAGCGCCAACCAGTACGTGGTGGTCGGCCCGAACCCCCATTGCCAGTTCTCCAAGCTCGGCGAGGACTACAAGGTCGGCAACCGCGAAATGGGCGACGCGAGCTTCCCGGTCGACGAGCAGGTCTGGGCCTTCTTCGACCGCTGGCTCAAGGACAAGCCGGCCGCGTTCGCGTCCAGCACGCCGCACGTGCGCTACTTCACCATGGGCGCCAACCGCTGGCAGTCCGACAGCCAGTGGCCGCCGAAGGCCGCCGAGCCGGTGCGGATGTACCTGCACTCGGGCGGCAATGCCAACTCGATGTACGGCGACGGCGTGCTGTCGTTCGAGGCACCAACCGCTGACGAACCCGAGGACCGCTATCGCTACGACCCGGCCAACCCGGTCCAGACCATCGGCGGCGGCGACTGCTGCAACGGCGGCCTGGTGACGGCCGGCGCGTTCGACCAGCGCCAGATCGAGGCCCGCCACGACGTGCTGGTCTACACCAGCGAACCGTTGGAGGAAGCGATGGAGGTGAGCGGTTTCGTCGACGCGGTGCTCAAGGTGTCGTCGAGCGCGCGCGACACGGATTTCGCGGTCAAACTGGTCGACGTCGCGCCCGACGGCACCGCCTGGATCATCGGCGACACCATCCTGCGCGCGCGCTACCGCGACGGCTACACGCACCCCGAACCGATGCAGCCGGGGCAGGTGTACACGCTGGAGCCCACGCCGATCACGACGTCGATCCGCTTCGACAAGGGCCATCGCATCCGGGTCGAGGTGACCAGCTCGAACTTCCCCAAGTTTGCCCGCAACCTCAACACCGGCGGCGCCAACGAAACCGAAAGCGAGATGGTGGTGGCCGACAACGCCGTGCACCATTCGGCGGACGCGGCCAGCTACATCGAGCTGCCGGTCGTCAGGCGCTGACGCATCGCGCATGCGGCGGGCGCGCGGTCGCCGCATGCGCGGGTTTTCGGCATCATGCGCGCATCGCCAACGATGGGAGCGGGCATGACCACCACGCTGTACGGGCTGAAGAACTGCGACACCTGCCGCAAGGCGATCAAGTGGCTGGACCGGTTCGGGGTGGCGCACGAGTTCGTCGACTACCGCGACAACAAGCCGTCGCCGGAGGCCCTGGTCGAATGGGCGCGGCAGGCCGGCAGCTTCGAGTCGCTGATCAACAAGTCGTCCACCACGTGGCGGCAACTGCCCGACAACCGCAAGGCCTCGGCGTCGGACGCCGAGTGGAAGCTGCTGCTGCGCGAGTACCCGCAACTGGTCCGGCGCCCGGTGGTGGTTACCGGTGACGGCGTCATGACGCAGGGGTTCAGCGACAACGGCTTCAAGAAGCGCTTCGGCGTCTGAGTTGTCCTCCCGGGCATAACGACGCGGCCCCGGGCCGTCCTGCAGCTACGATGGGCGCATGAGCGAAATCCTCGATCTCGCGCGCGAGCTGATCGCGCGCCCCTCGGTCACCCCCGATGACGCCGGCTGCCAAGCCCTGCTCGCCGGGCGTCTGCATCGTGCCGGTTTCACCTGCGAACACCTGCGCTTCGGCGAGGTCGACAACCTCTGGGCCACGCACGGCGATGGCGGCCCGGTGCTGGTGCTGCTCGGCCACACCGACGTGGTGCCGACCGGCCCGGTGGAAACCTGGAGCAGCGATCCGTTCGCCCCGGAAGTCCGCGACGGCGTGTTGTACGGACGTGGCGCGGCGGACATGAAGGGCAGCGTCGCCGCGTTCGTGGTCGCGCTGGAACGCTTCGTCGCCGCGCACCCGGACCATCCCGGCACCGTGGCGCTGTTGCTGACCTCGGACGAGGAGGGCGACGCGATCGACGGCGTGCGGCGCGTGGCGAAGGTGTTCGGCGAACGTGGCCAGCGGATCGACTGGTGCATCACCGGCGAGCCGTCGTCGACCCGGATGCTCGGCGACCTGCTGCGCGTCGGCCGCCGCGGTTCGCTGACGGGCACGCTCACCGTGCGTGGCGTGCAGGGCCACGTCGCCTACCCGGACAAGGCGCGCAACCCGGTCCACCAGGCGCTGCCGGCACTGGCCGAACTCACGGCGCGACGCTGGGACGAGGGTTACGAGAGCTTCCCGCCAACCAGCCTGCAGATCAGCAACATCGGCGCGGGCACGGGCGCCAGCAATGTCATCCCCGGCGACCTGCAGGTGCTGTTCAACCTGCGCTACAACCCGCATTGGGACGCCGCCCGGCTCGAAGTCGAGTGCGAAGCGCTGCTGAAACGGCATGGCCTGGAGTTCGACCTGCGCTGGCACCGCAGCGGCGAACCGTTCCACACGCCGGAAGGACCGTTGCGTTCTGCCGCGCGCGAGGTGCTGGCGTCCTTTGCCGGCGCGATGCCGGAAGAGAGCACCGGTGGCGGCACGTCCGATGCACGTTTCATCGCCCCCTTGGGTGCGCAGTGCATCGAGGTCGGGCCGGTCAACGCCAGCATCCACCAGGTCGACGAGCACGTCAGCGTCGCCGACCTGGAAGCGTTGCCGGACCTGTACCTTGCGCTGATCGAAAGACTGCTGGTGCGCTAGTCGCCGCGTGTGGCGCCGGCGCCCGTGGTTTGCGGAAATGGCACCGTGGCCCATGCAATCGACACATCCCCGGAACCGATCGGCACACCGATTCCGTCGCGCGCGGCCGTGACGCCGGTCAACTGTTCCGGCAGGCCATGCGAACGGTCGAAGGCATGGAACTGCGTCGCGCCGACCGGAAGTTCGAACGCGATCAACGCACCCTCCGCGGCAAGCCCGACCACCGAGACCCGCCGCCACGGCTCACTGCCGGCATGCCAGCGTGACGGCGCCAGCGGCTGACCGTTGACGCGCACCGAGGCGAGGTCGACCGTGCCCGGCAGCATCAGCCCACCTTCGAGGGCGCCGCGCGGCGAGCGCAGCCGCACCTGCAGGTGCTGGCGATCACCAGTCACCGTGTGACTTTCGATCGTGACTGTCGGCGCCGGCAACGCGGGACCGGGTGGTCCGGCGAGACCCCATCCGCCCCAGGGTTGCATCGGGCTGGATTCTCGAGCGAATCCCGTGTCGTGGAAGAAGCCGCCCGGCAACATCGCGCGCGACTGCGCGAATACCCGTGACCTCTCCGGACCCGCGACCAGCACCAGGTTGACCGGGCGCGGCACGTCGGCATCGAACGCGGGCCGCACCAGGGCCAGCAGCGCGCAGGCCAGAGCCACCACCCAGCTGCCCGCGGTCGCGAACACCATGCCGGGGCGCACCGACAGCATCGTGGGCAGCAGCGGCAGCATTATCAGACCAGTGACCACCGGTACCGCGACCAGTCCCTCGTGCCCGATGGCGTCGTAGGCACCTTCGGCATAAGGCGCCCACAACAGTGCAGCCGGCACCGCGGCCAGGCCAGCCCACAACACCGGTCGGCGCGGCGAGACGTGCCCGGCCACCACGCCGACCAGCAGCGGCAGCAACGCCACGTGGGCGCCACCTGGCATCCACAGGACCGTCGCGACCGCGACCAGCGCGAACGGCAGCAGCGTCGCCCACGCCAGCGCCGCCTCGCCAGAGAACCGGCGGACCACCCAGCCGCAGGGCACGAGCAACCCGCCCGCCAGCAGCGCGAAGAACGCCACCATCGCGCCAGCCTGCGCGGTCCAGGTGGCCGGCATCGCCCCGAGTGCCCGCAGCAAAAGGTGACCCAGCACGCCTGCGACCACCAGCACGACGAGGCCGGCGACGACCATCGCACCCGCTGCGGGCAACGCGATCGCCCGCGTGGACTGGTTGCGCACCAGCCGCCATCCCAGGGCCAGCCAAGCCGCCAGCGCGATCAACAGCAGCGCCGGGTTCCACGCCACCGGCCAGCCGGCCATCACGCCGCCGGGCAGGCTGAAGAACACCGCGTCCTCGTCACTCGCCACCGGCGGTTCGGCGGCGGCGAACGCGCGTGCCAGCGAGAGTGCATGGTCGCCGTGGTGCTGCAGCGAGCCGGGATCGAGGTGGGCGATGTCGTCGAGCGGCGTGTGGTACCGCGCCGGCGCCCGCGCCCAGGCGAAGTTGGCACCGGCCAGGCCTTCGCGCCGGTAAACGGTGAAGTCGGTGTCGTTGGGCAGCGTGCGGTAGATCTCGTATTCCAGTGAAGAGCCGGCCGGCGCTACCAGCGACCGGCGCAGCAACCGGGACAACGCGGCGTTGCCGGCCTGGGTCTCGATCAGCAGGCTGGCGCCGGTGGTGCCGCGAGCCTCCAGGTTGACCACCCGCGCGATGCGCTTGAACTCCGGCTCGCGCGCGAATGCTTCCGCGCCGATGAGGCCCAGTTCCTCGCCGTCGTTGAGCAACAGCCACACGTCGCGCGCGGGCGGTGGACCCGCCCGTAGCGCCCGCGCCACTTCGATGATTGCCGCCACGCCGGCGCCGTCGTCCGATGCGCCCGGCCCGGCGGTGACCGAGTCGTAGTGGGCCGACAGCAGTACCGCGTCGTCGGGCGAGGTACCGGGCACCCGGGCGACGATGTTGTCGACCGTCGCGCAGGTGAAGCCGCCGCAGGCGAAGCGCCGCTGCACCTGCGGGTCCAGATCGAGCGCCTGCAGTTCGGTGACGATCGCGTCGCGCACCGCGGCGTTGGTGGCGCTGCCGGTAGGGTGTGGGCGCTGGTCGCCAAGGATCCGCTCCAGCACGCCCATCGCCCGGGAGGCGGAGAACGCCTCGGCCGGGGCGTCGGGGCCAGCAGCGGGCGGCGCGCGACTGCCGTGGATCCCGAGCCAGGCCGCCAGGCAGGTCGCCAACAGCAAAACCGCGGCCATTGTTGTCCGGAGGCTTGCGCCCCGGCGGTCATCGGTGGAAAGTGTCGACATCGGGGGTCCCTCCAGCCCAGCCGGGATCATACGGCGGGTACCTCCCAGAACCGGAATCGCCATGCGTCTCGTCGCCAACAACCGCAGCAATAACAACGCCAGCCTCCCGCAGGCCGGCGATTAGCGCGCGCGACAACGCTCATCGTCCACCAGGGCCTGCACTGCGAAGTGCGGGCCTTTTTGTTTTCCGACGTTCCCTTCATCCACCAGGAAACCCGACCATGTGCTCGATCCTCGGAATCTTCGGCCTCGCCCCGGGCGATGACCTTGTCCAGTTGCGGCGGCAGGCACTGGAGCTCTCGCAACGGCAGCGTCATCGCGGTCCGGACTGGAGCGGCGTGCATGCCGACGATGGCGCGATCCTCGTCCACGAGCGGCTGGCAATCGTCGACCCGGCCGGCGGCGCACAGCCGATCCGCTCGGCCGACGGGCAGCTCGTGCTCGCCGTCAACGGCGAGATCTACAACCATCGCGAACTGCAGGACGCGCTGGCGCAGCCGTACGCTTTCCAGACCGGTTCCGACTGCGAGGTGATCAACGCCCTGTACGCGCAGGACGAGGACATCGGCGACTGGCTCGACCGGCTCAACGGCATCTTCGCGTTCGCCCTGTGGGATCGCGCCCGCGGCCGGTACCTGATCGCCCGCGATCCGATCGGCGTCTGTCCGCTGTACTGGGGCCATGACGGCAGCGGCCGGCTGTGGGTCGCATCGGAGATGAAGGCGCTGGTCGGCACCTGCAGCGATGTCGCCCAGTTCCCGCCCGGCTACTGGTATGACAGCGCCACCGGCCGGCTGCATCGCTATTACGAGCGTGCGTGGCGCGATCACGATGCCACCGTCGGCGTGCGGGTCGCGCCGAACGAGCTGCGCGAGGCGTTCGAGCGTGCCGTGCACCGCCAGATGATGAGCGACGTCCCCTATGGCGTGCTGCTGTCGGGCGGACTGGATTCCTCGCTGGTGGCTGCATGTGCGGCGCGGTTCGCCCGGCGCCGCATCGAGGAGGACGACCAGGCCGAAGCGTGGTGGCCTCGCCTGCATTCGTTTGCGATCGGGCTGGAAGGCTCGCCGGACCTGGCCGCGGCCGAAATCGCCGCCGAGGCACTCGGCACCGTCCACCATGGTTTCACCTACACCATCGAGGAAGGACTGGACGCGCTTCCGGAGGTCATCCGCCATATCGAGACCTATGACGTCACCACCATCCGCGCCTCCACCCCGATGTACCTGCTGGCGCGGCGGATCAAGGCGATGGGCGTCAAGATGGTGCTGTCGGGCGAGGGCAGCGACGAGATCTTCGGCGGCTACCTGTACTTCCACAAGGCGCCGAATGCTCGCGAGTTCCACGACGAGCTGGTGCGCAAGCTCGACGCCCTGCACAACTACGACTGCCTGCGCGCCAACAAGTCGATGATGGCCTGGGGCGTGGAGCCGCGGGTGCCGTTCCTCGACGTCGAGTTCCTGGACGTGGCGATGCGCATGGATGCCAGCGCCAAGATGGTCGGGCAACGGGCCGACGGCAGCCTGCGCATCGAGAAGGCGGTGCTGCGCGAAGCATTCGACGGCTACTTGCCCGAAGGGATCCTCTGGCGGCAGAAGGAGCAGTTCAGCGATGGCGTCGGCTATGGCTGGATCGATGGACTCAAGGCGCACGCCGAAGCCCATGTCAGCGACCGCGAATTCGCCGCCGCGGCTAGCCGCTTCCCGGTCAACCCGCCGCAGAGCCGGGAAGCGTATTTCTACCGCACCATCTTCGAACGGCAGTTTCCCGGCGAGGCCTGCGCGCAGACCGTGCCGGGTGGCAAGTCGATCGCCTGCTCGTCGCCCGCGGCGATCGCCTGGGATGCCGCGTTCGCCGACGCCGCCGATCCGTCGGGCAGGGCGGTGGCGGGGGTGCACCAGGCGTCACTGGGGTGATTTCGCCTCGTGCCGCTGCAGGACGTAGGCGATGTTGTGCATCGAGGTAAGGCCCTGCGCCTGGAACGCAGGCTGGTTTGCAAGGATGTTCTGCCGCTCGAGTACCTCGATCGACCAGTCGCGCTGGTAGAGCGCTCGCACCTGCGCTTCATCGATCGCGAACGGTGGGCCGTCGAGTTCGGCCGGCGGGTATTCCAGCGACACCAGCAGGCCGCGGCAGCGCGGGGGCAGGGCGGCGTAGACCTCGTCGGCGTAGCGCTGCCGCAGCGAGGCCGGCAGTGCAATCAACGCGGCGCGGTCGTAGAACGCGGTGCAACCGGACAGGGCTTCGTGGTCGAGATCGAAGACGTCGCCGCAGATCAGTTCGATCGCGCCGGCGCGATGGTGGGTGCCGTAGCGCGAGCGGGTCACGGTCGGCTCGATGCCGGCCTCGGCGAAGAACTGCTCGATCGCCAGCGGCGACAGTTCCACCGCCAGCACACGGTGGCCGCGCGCGGCCAGCCAGAGCAGGTCGGGTGACTTGCCGGCCAGTGGCACGAACACCTGGCTGCCGGCGGGCAGGTCGAGCGTCGCCCAGTGGCGTTGCAGCAGCGGATTGCCGTCGGGCTGGTTGAAGCCGGTGCGGCCGTCACGCCAGCGTGCGTGCCAGTAGTCGGGGTCCATCAGGGCGTGCCCTCATCCGCCCTTCGGGCACCTTCTCCCGCCAGCGGGAGAAGGGAGCGGATCATCGCTGTCATTGCTCGACTGAAAGTCCTTCGACCTTCTGCCGCGCCGGGACGCAACCGGCTTGCGAAAGGGTCCAACGCGCCGCCGCGCGCGACGCAACGTGCTTGTTATTCGACATACAGCCCTTCGACCTTCTGCCAGCCCCGCGGCAGCAACCCACCCCGCGTCGCCCGCGCGCCGATGTAACCGTCCAGGTCCTTCCACGACAGCGTCATCGTGCGGGCGCCGGACTTCACCGACAGCGTGCCGCCCGGCGGCACCACGGCGACCGCGACCACGCGCTCGGTGCCGAGCTTGGCCTTGGGGATGTCGATCAGCTTGTTGCCCTTGCCCTTGTCGAGCTCCGGCAATTCGGAAACCGGGAACGCCAGCAGGTGGCCGGCGGTGGTGGCCACCACCACGCGGTCGGTGTCGACGTCGGCCACCGGCGCCGGTTGCACCACCGTGGCGTTCGGGGTCAGCGACAGCATCGCCTTGCCGGCCTTGTTGCGGCTGGTGAGGTTCTCGAAGCGGGTGACGTAGCCGTAGCCGTGGCTCGACGCCAGCACGAAGCGGCTGTCGTTATCGCCGCTGGCGACCGCCTGGAACGACGCGCCCGGAGCCGGCGAGAACCGTCCGGTCAGCGGCTCGCCGTTGCCGCGCGCCGACGGCAGGCTGTGGACGATCGTCGAGTAGCTGCGCCCGGTCGAATCGAGGAACGCGACCTGCTGGTTGCTGCGCGCCTTCGCCGACGCCAGCAACTCGTCGCCCTCGCGATAGTTCAGCGCGGCGGCGTCGATGTCATGGCCCTTGGCCGCGCGCACCCAGCCCTTGGCGCTGACCACCACGGTCATCGGCTCGCTCGGGGCCAGGTCGGTTTCCGACAGCGCCTGCGCGGCGCCACGGGCGACCAGCGGCGAGCGGCGGGCGTCGCCGAACTTCTTGGCGTCGGCCTGCAACTCGTCCTTGATCAGCTTCTTGAGCTTGGCCTTGCTGCCGAGGGTGGCGATCAGCTTGTCGCGCTCGGCGGCCAGTTCGGCCTGCTCGCCGCGGATCTTCATTTCCTCGAGCCGCGCGAGTTGCCGCAGCTTGGTCTCGAGGATGTAGTCGGTCTGCTCCTCGCTGAGCTTGAAGCGCTTCATCAGGACGGGCTTGGGCTCGTCCTCGCTGCGGATGATGCGGATCACCTCGTCGAGGTTGAGGAAGGCGACCAGCAGGCCTTCCAACAGGTGCAGGCGGCGCTCGACCTTCTCCAGCCGGTGGGTCAGGCGGCGGGTCACGGTGGTGGTGCGGAACGCCAGCCACTCGGTCAGGAACGCCTTGAGGTTCTTGACCTGCGGGCGCCCGTCCAGCCCGATCACGTTGAAGTTGACCCGGAAGCTCTTCTCAAGGTCGGTGGTCGCGAACAGGTGGCCCATCAACTGCTCGGTGTCGACCCGGTTGCTGCGCGGAATCAGCACGATGCGGGTGGGATTGCTGTGGTCGGACTCGTCGCGGATGTCCTCCAGCCACGGCAGCTTCTTGGCCCGCATCTGGGTCGCGATCTGCTCGATGACCTTGCCCGGCGAGGCCTGGTGCGGCAGCGCGGTGACGACGATGTTGGCACCGTCCTTTTCCCAGGTGGCGCGCGCACGAACGCTGCCGTGGCCGGTTTCGTACATCGCCAGCAGGTCGGCGCGCGGGGTGATGATCTCGGCGGTGGTCGGGTAGTCCGGGCCGAGCACGTGCTCGCACAGGTCGCGGGTGGTCGCGTCGGGGTCGTCGAGCAGGCGCAGGCAGGCGCTGACGACCTCGTTGAGGTTGTGCGGCGGCACGTCGGTGGCCATGCCGACCGCGATGCCGGTGGTGCCGTTGAGCAGCAGGTGCGGCAGCCGCGCCGGCATCCACGAGGGCTCCTCGAGGGTGCCGTCGAAATTCGGGTCCCAGTCGACCGTGCCGTGGGCGAGCTCGCCCAGCAGCACCTCGGCGATCGGGGTCAGCTTGGACTCGGTGTAGCGCATCGCCGCGAACGACTTGGGGTCGTCGCTGGAGCCGAAGTTGCCCTGGCCCTCGACCAGCGGGTAGCGGTACGAGAACGGCTGCGCCATCAGCACCATCGCCTCGTAGCAGGCGCTGTCGCCGTGCGGGTGGAACTTGCCGATGACGTCGCCGATGGTGCGCGCGGACTTCTTCGGCTTCGACGCGGCGTTGAGGCCGAGCTCGCTCATCGCGTAGATGATCCGGCGCTGCACCGGCTTGAGGCCGTCGCCGAGGAACGGCAGGGCGCGGTCGAGCACCACGTACATCGAGTAGTCGAGGTAGGCGCGCTCGGCGTATTCGCGCAGCGGGATCTGTTCGAAGCCGTGGAAGGCCGGACGTACGTTGTCAGTCATCGATCAGCGGTCACCAGTGGGAGCGATGTAACCAGATAGGGTGCGGCGGTGCCGCCATCGCGGCTCAGCGATGCAGGTCGCCGGCCGACTCGGGCTGGTAGCGGATCGACAGCACCCGCAGCCGGATCGTACGGCCGCTGGGCACCGGCCATTCGATGGTGTCGCCGACGCGCAGGCCGAGCAGGGCGCTGCCGACCGGGGCGAGGATCGAGACCTTGTCGTTGCTGCCGTCGGCGCCGGACGGGTAGACCAGGGTCATCTCGCGCTCGCCGCCGCTGGCCTCGTCAAGGAAACGCGCGGTCGAATTCATCGTGATCACGTCGGCCGGCATCTTGCCCGGCTCGACGACCTGCGCCCGCGCCAGCTCCGCTTCCAGGGCGGAAGTGTCGATATCGGCGTTGCGCGGGTCCTCCAGCAAGGCCTCGATGCGGTCGCAATCCAGGCGGGACAGGAGCAGGGTGGGCGTGGTCGAAGCGGTCATGCGGTTGGCTCCAAAGCGAGACGGGCGACGCATCGATGCGCCGCCCGCGGGATACGGCAAGTCTACTCCAGACGGTAGTGTCGCAGCGGTCCCGCGGCAAGGCGGTGAAAAATCCGCATCGACGTGTTGACAACCACCACGCCGCATCGCAACATACGCGGCCCGCACAGCTCGCTGCGCGGTTTGCCCAGGTGGCGGAATTGGTAGACGCACTAGCTTCAGGTGCTAGCGGGGGCAACTCCGTGGAGGTTCGAGTCCTCTCCTGGGCACCAAATATCGTCCGACAACTACCAGGTCGGACACACAGGAAACCCCGCTTCGGCGGGGTTTTTTGTTGGCCGCGACGCATGGCCGGACCGGCTCTCCCGCCACGGGTCGTTGACGGCGCGGGTGTACCATCGCCGCGATGAACAAGCCCCCCAGCAAGCGCGGCAGCGCCCGCAAGTCGTCCGGCAAGGCCGGCTCCTCCAGCAAGTCGGGCAAGGCCGGCGCCAAGTCGGCCGCCGCGCGCGGCAGTGGGTCAGGCAAGGGGACCGGCAAAGGACCCGGCAAGGGCAAACCGTCCGGCAAGCAGCCCGGCTGGCTGCCGACCCCGCCGCCGCGCGGCACCCGCAAGCCGCCGCTGGCGCCGCTGCACGGCGAGCCGGTACGTGGCAAGGGCGGTTTCCAGGACCCCTACGCCGAGCGCGAGGCCGCCCGCTACGAGCAGCCGATCGCCAGCCGCGAAATGATCCTGCAGCTGCTGTCCGCCGCCGATGGCCCGATGGAGGCCGAACAGCTGGCGGAAAAGCTCGCCCTGACCGCGCCGGAACGCTTCGAGGCGCTGACCGCGCGGTTGCGCGCGATGGTCCGTGACGGCCAGCTGCTGCAGAACCGCAAGGGCGGCTACGTGCCGGCCGAGCAGGTCGACCTGGTCGCCGGCAGCGTGATCGCCAACCCGGACGGCTTCGGCTTCCTGCGCCCGGATGCGGGTGGCGACGACCTGTTCCTGCCGCCGTACGAGATGCGCAAGGCGATGCACGGCGACCGCGTGCTGGCCAGCGTCACCGGCACCGACCGCCGCGGCCGCCAGGAGGGCGCGATCGTCGAGGTGCTGGAGCGCCGGCTCAGCCGCCTGATCGGCCGTTTCATCCTCGAGGACGGGGTCAGCTACGTCGAGCCCGACGACAGCCGGATCCAGCGCAACATCCTGATTCCGCCGGAAGCCCGTGGCGAGGCACAGGCCGGGCAACTGGTGGTCTGCGAACTGACCCGTGCCCCGGATGCGCGCCGCCCGCCGATGGGCAAGGTGCTGACCGTGCTCGGCGAGCGCCTGACCGCCTCGCTGGCGGTGCAGGCGGCGATCCACGGCCACGACATCCCGCACGAGTTCCCGCAGGAAGTGCTCGACCAGGCCGCCGCGGTACCGCTGGAAGTCGAGGACGCCACCGTCCGCGAGCGCGTCGACATCCGCGACCTGCCGCTGGTCACGATCGACGGCGAGGACGCCAAGGACTTCGACGACGCGGTCTGGTGCGAACCCAACCGCGACGGCTTCCGGCTGGTGGTGGCGATCGCCGACGTCTCGCATTACGTGCGTCCCGGCACCCCGCTCGACGACGAGGCGCAAAAGCGCGCGACCTCGGTGTACTTCCCCGGTTTCGTCGTGCCGATGCTGCCGGAGACCCTGTCCAACGGCATCTGCTCGCTGAAGCCGAAGGTCGACCGGCTGTGCTTCGTCTGCGACATGCAGATCGACCGCAAGGGCGAGGTCACCGGCTCGAAGTTCTACGAGGCGACCATGCACTCGCATGCGCGCCTGACCTACACCCAGGTCTGGAACGCGATCGACGAGGCCGCGTTGCCGGAAGACCGCGAGGACGCGCTGGGCCGGATCGGCTCGCTGTTGCCGCAGGTGCAGCGCCTGCACCAGCTGTACCAGGTGCTGGCGAAGGCGCGGGCCAAGCGCGGCGCGATCGAGTTCGAGTCCAGCGAGGTGCGGTTCGTGCTCGACGCCAAGGGCGAGGTCAGCCAGGCCGGCATGCTCCAGCGCAACGACGCGCACAAGCTGATCGAGGAATGCATGATCGCGGCCAACGTCGAGGCCGCGAAGTTCCTGATCGACGCCGAGGTGCCGGCGCCGTACCGCATCCACGACCGCCCGCCGGAGCAGAAGTACGCCGACCTGCTGGAGTTCCTCAAGGAGTTCAAGCTGCGGATGCCGCCGTGGGGCAAGGTCCACCCGCGCGACTTCACCCAGCTGCTCAAGACCATCCGCGAGCGCGCCGACGCGACCCTGATCGAATCGGTGCTGCTGCGCAGCCAGAGCCTGGCCGTGTACCAGCCGGAGAACGTCGGCCACTTCGGCCTCGCGCTGGAGGCGTACGCGCACTTCACCTCGCCGATCCGGCGCTATCCGGACCTGCTGGTGCATCGGGCGATCAAGCATGCGCTGAGTGGCGCGAAGCCGGAGAAGTTCCGCTATTCGCCGAGCGCGATGGCGCAGCTGTCGCTGCAGAGTTCGGAACGCGCGCGCCGTGCCGACGAGGCCTCGCGCGAGGTCGACGAGCGCTATCGCGCGGCATGGATGGAGAAGCACGTCGGCAGCGAGTTCGATGGCGTGATCAGCGGCGTGACCAGCTTCGGCCTGTTTGTCGAGCTCGACGAATCCAAGGTCAACGGCCTGATCCACGTCACCCAGCTGCCCAACGACTTCTACCACTTCGACCCGATCCGCAAGACCCTGACCGGCCAACGCACCGACCGCGAATTCCGCCTCGGCGACCGGGTCAGCATCATCGTGATGAAGGCCAGCGTCGAGGACCGCAAGATCGACTTCAAGCTGGTTGGACAAGGTGGTGGTGAGGGCGGCGACCGGCCGATGCAGCAGCGCGGGCAGCCGGCGAAGCGGAAGAAACAGAAGTACTAGGGCGTCCCGTTACCCATGTAGGAGCGACGTAAGTCGCGATTTCCTCGCCATCCGGATTCGCCGTGCAATCGCGACTTACGTCGCTCCTACATCAAAGCGGGCTCGCATCTACAATGGCGGCCCGTCTCCACGCCCCACGCCCCATGAGCCAGAAACAATGGATCGCCGGCATCAACGCCGTCTCCGCCGCGATCGAACACGACGCCGACAACGTCCGTGAGGTCCTGATCGAGGCCGGCGCCAAGAACCCGCGGCTGGCCGAGATCGAGAGCAACGCCCGCCGTTTCGGCATCGACGCGCGCCGGGTCAACCAGCAGGCGCTCGCTGGCGTGGTCGGCAACCTGCGCCACCAGGGCGTGGTCGCGCGCTACGCCGCGGCCAAGACCTGGAGCGAAGACGAGCTGCAAGGCCTGGTCGAGGCCGCCGAAGGCCGCGTGCTGGTGCTGCTGCTGGACGGCGTGCAGGATCCGCACAACCTCGGCGCCTGCCTGCGCAGCGCCGCCGCCGCCGGCGCGACCGCGGTCGTGATCCCCAAGGACAAGTCCGTGCAGGTCAACGCGACCGTGCGCAAGACTTCCGCCGGCGCCGCCGACAGCGTGCCGGTGGTGCCGGTGACCAACCTGGCCCGCACCATGCGCGACCTGCAGCAGCTTGGCGTCTGGCTGTACGGCCTGGCTGGCGAGGCGGACGCATCGCTGTATTCGATCGACCTGCGCGGCAACGTCGGCCTGGTGCTGGGCGGCGAGGGTGACGGTCTGCGCCGGCTGACCCGCGAGAACTGCGACCAGTTGGTCAAGATCCCGATGCCGGGCGGCGACGCCACCGGCGGGGTGGAGAGCCTCAACGTCTCGGTGGCGACCGGCGTAACGTTGTTCGAGGCCGTGCGCCAGCGGCAATGACCTGCAAACCGAAGGGGACGCACGATGAATCTTGAGTGGTACGACTGGATCGGCATCGCCGGCACGCTGATGGTGCTGGCCGCGTTCTTCCTGCTGCAGGCCGGCCGGCTGACCGGAACCGGACTGGTCTACCAGTTGCTCAACCTGCTCGGCGCAGGTGGCGTGCTGGTGTCGCTGATCGGGCAGTTCAACGTGTCGGTGTTCCTGCTCGAAGCCGCCTGGGTCGCGATCAGCGCCTATGGAATCGTGCGGTCGATGAAGGCCCGGAATCGCCCCGGGAACCGGACCTGAGACCTTTCACCGACGATTCGGATGTAGGAGCGACGTAAGTCGCGATTTCACTGGTGTCCCGGTGGTGCGTACTGCGCGCATCAGTGCATCGGCGCGGATTGTCGGCACGTGACGTACTTCGATTCCCGGTTCCGCCGTGCGATCGCGACTTACGTTGCTCCTACAAAAAGCGTTTACCGCGGCGTGGCGGCCTGCGTCGGTGCCGGCCACGCGTTGACGATCCTGCAGAACAGTTCGGCGGTGCGCTCGGTGTCGTAGACCGCCGAGTGCGCCTCGTTGGCATCCCATTCGAAACCGGCAGCCTGCACCGCGCGGGCGAGAACGGTCTGGCCATAGGCGACGCCGGCCAGCGTCACCGTGTCGAACACGCTGAAGGGGTGGAACGGGTTGCGCTTGTGACCGACGCGGGCGATCGCGGCGTTGAGGAAGTTGAGGTCGAAGTGGGCGTTGTGACCGACCAGGATCGCGCGCTGGCAACCGTGCTTCTTGCAGGCGGCGCGGACCGGGGCGAACACGTGGTCGAGCGCCGGGCGCTCTTCCTTGGCCAGCCGGAACGGGTGGTCGAGCTTGATGCCGGTGATTTCCAGCGACTTGGGGTCGATGTCCAGGCCGGGCGCGGGAACGACGTGGGCGTTGGTGGTCTCGCCGGGAAACAGCAGGCCGTTCTCGTCGATGTCGATCGGTTGCACCGCGATTTCCAGCAACGCGCAGCGATTCCAGTCGAAGCCGCCGGTCTCGACGTCGACCACCACCGGCAGGAAGCCGCGAAAGCGGGTGGCGAGCGGGGAGACGGTGGGGCTGGCGGAGGCGGCCTGGGGGGCGCCGGGTGCTGCGGTTGTCATCGGGGAAGCGTAGCAGACGGGGGTGGCCGGCCTGCGGGCGACCGCCTCCAGGAGCGCACTTCCAGGAGCCCGCCTTTTGTAGGAGCGACGTAAGTCGCGAATTCCTCGATGTCCCACGTGTTCAGAGCGTCGCGACTTACGTCGCTCCTACAACGGAGGAGTCGCGTTCAACAGGGCATCGTGTCGGTCCGGGTGCCCAGGACTACGCCGCTCACGTGCAACTGCTGCAACATCACCCGGCCCTGTTCGATGAACGTTTGATCACCGTTTACGCCAGCCTCCGCCGCCAGCGCAGCGAGTTGATCGCGTCCGGCGAGCCCGGGGTGCTGGTCGAGTCGCTGCAGCAGCCGGAAGGTCAATGCGCTGAGCTGCTGGAAATGGACCTTGCCGGCCGCGTCACGCTGCACCAGCAGGAATGTCGGCGTCGGCGCCATGTCCGGTTGGTTCGCGGGCGCGTCGGTGCGGTGATCGCCAGCAGGCTGGTAGTCGGGGCCGATACGGTGCACCGGCCAGTTGTAGGACAGCGGCCATGCCAGCGGTGACAGCAGCGGGCGGCCGTCGAGCAGGTCGCCATCGGGGTCGTGCGGAATGTCGTCGGCGCGCGCTTCGCTGATCTGCAGCGCCAGTTCGACCCACTCGTAATGCGCAAGCTCCGGGAGCCATGGCGGGTCGTTGCGATCCACGCGCGCGCCGGACGTCTCCCGGGGCGGGGTATCGCCGTGACCCGCGCGAGCCTCCAGATAGCGCACGAACTCGCGCGCCAACTCGGTGAACAATGGTGTACGCGACGGATGCTCGCGATAGAAGTCGCGCACCAGAGTTGTCCAGCGGTCCGGTTCCGGCCCGCTCGAAAATATCCGCCGGATCACCGGGAAGTTGCCGGCCAGCATTGACTCGATGTTGTTGAAGAACAGTTCCTGGTAGACCTTGAGCCGGCGCGGTTCGATCCCCTCGGGGGGCAACGCGTGGTCAGGGTCGCGGATGTAGTCGGCGAGCGCGCTTTTCACACCGGGCGCCACCGCCGTGGCTGCGCCGGGACGGTCACGGTGCAAACCGTCATCGCCGGAACTGTCGCGCTCAGGCAGCACGGCGTCGCCTGCCGCCGGCGCGGGACAGGTGGCCGCGGACGATGTCGAGTTCGCCCAGCAGCTCGTCCAGTGGCGGCAGGTTGAAGTCGCGCTCAAGCAGGGTCGGGCGTGGACCGAACCGGCGATACGCCTCGCCTAGCAAGGCCCAGACCGGGTCGCTCACCGCGGCGCCGTGGGTATCGATCTTGAGGTCGTCGGCCTCGTCGAAGTGGCCGGCGACGTGGATGTAGGCAATGCGCTCGCCGGGCAGCGCGCCAAGGAATTCGAGCGCGTCGTAGCCGTGATTGGTGGCGTTGACCACGATGTTGTTGACGTCCAGTAGCAGGTCGCAGTCGGCGCGTTCCAGCACGGTGTTGATGAAGTCGACTTCGGTCATGCCGGCCGGCTGCAGGGTCGCGTAGTAGGAGATGTTCTCGACCGCGATGCGACGGCCCAGCGCGTCCTGGGTGCGGCGGATGCGGGCGGCGACGTGCTCGACCGCGGCGTCGGTGAACGGCAGCGGCATCAGGTCGTAGAGTTGGCCGTGCCCGTCGCTGCAGGCGCTCAGGTGCTCGCTGTAGATCGGCACGCGGTGGGCGTCGAGGAAGCGCCGCAGCTTGCCGAGGAAGGTCTCGTCGAGTGGGCCGGGGCCGCCGAGCGACAGCGACAGGCCGTGGCAGACGATCGGGTGGCGCGAGGCGAGTTCTGCGAAGGCTTCGCCGAGGGCGCCGCCGACCCCGATCCAGTTTTCCGGCGCGGCTTCGAGGAAATCGAAGCTGCCCGGGGTGGCCGCCCGCAGCGGACCCAGCAGGGCCCGCCGCAGGCCGAGGCCGACAGCGTCAGGCGCGGGCGCGGACGACGCGGCCATGGATGACGCTCAACGCGACGTGGTTACTTCGAGCCGCCGCACTTGCCCTCGCCGCACTTGCCTTCCATGTCGCCCTTGGCGGCACCGGCGTCGGCCTTCTTCGCTGCGTGGTGGGCGTCCATCTCGGCGGCATCGACGAAGCCGTCGCCATTCGGATCATGCGCGGCGAACTTGCTGGTGTCGCCACCGTGGGCGGCGCCGAACTCGGCCGATGAGATTTTGCCGTCCTTGTCGGTATCCATCTTGTCCATGCCGCAGCTGCCTTCGGCCTTCTTGGCACCGCAGCCGCCTTCCTGGGTCTTGGCCTGGGTGGCAGTCGCGGCATCCTGCGCGCCGAGCATGTAGCCCTGCGCGAGCGGGGTGGCGGCGAAGGCGGAGCCGGCCAGCAGCAGACCGCTGGCGAGGGTGGCGGTGGCAAGGGCGGGCTTGTTCGGCTTGCTGGACATCGGCTGTCTCCGTGGGTGCGGCGCGGGCCGCGTTGAGGGCCGATGCTAGCGCGGTTTGCCCCGCGCGGTCTGAGCGGTTGGTTGTGCCGTGTAGGAGCGACGTAAGTCGCGACTCTCTGAACCCGGGACACACCGAGGAATTCGCGACTTACGTCGCTCCTACAAGAAGCCGCCCCCCCCAACGAAGTCAAGAATGGACGGGCACAGGGAGAGATTACGGCGCCACCGTATTACTGTCGTCACGCTTCTCGCGCGGCGGCAGGTTGTCCTCGCCGCGGACCAGGAACCAGACGTTCTCGGCGATGTTGGTGGCGTGGTCGCCGATGCGCTCGATGTTCTTGGCCATGAACAGCAGGTGGGTGCAGCCGGTGATGCTGCGCGGGTCCTCGGCCATGTAGGTCAGCAGTTCGCGGAACAGCGAGGTATAGGCCGCATCGAGCTCGGCGTCACGGTCGCGGACCTTCTGCGCGGCCTCCACATCGTTGTCGCGATAGGCGTCCATGACGTCGCGCAACTGCTGTGCCGCGAGTTTGCCGATGACCTGCAGGCCACCGACATGAGGCAGGGGTGGCGCCAGGTTCAATGCCGTGGAACGCTTGGCGACGTTGGCCGCGTAGTCGCCGATGCGCTCGATGTCGGAGGCGATGCGGATGGTCGCGAGGATCTCGCGCAGGTCGCGTGCCATCGGGCCGCGCAGGGCCAGCTTCATGACGTCCTGGCTGATCGCCTGTTCCAGCGCGTCGATCGCCTCGTCGTTGTCGATGATGCGGGCGGCGGCCTTGTCGTCGCGGCGCTGGACCACGTCGAGCGCGGCCTCCAGCTGCGCGGCGGCCATCTCGCCCATGCGCAGGGTCTCGTCGAGCAGGCGGCGCTGCTCGTCGTCGTAGCTCTTGACGATGTGGTCGTGCGGAATGTTGTTCATCAATGCGTCCTCAGCCGAACCGGCCGCTGATGTAGTCCTCGGTCTGTTGCACCGAAGGATTGGAGAAGATCGTGTCGGTGGCGCCGTGCTCGACAAGGTCGCCCAGGTACATGAAGGCGGTGTAGTCCGACACGCGCGCGGCCTGCTGCATGTTGTGGGTCACGATGGCGATGGTGTAGTCGTCCTTGAGCTCGGCCACCAGTTGCTCGATGCGGCTGGTCGAGATCGGGTCGAGCGCCGAGGTCGGCTCGTCCAGCAGCAGCACGTCGGGCTTCAGCGCGACCGCACGGGCGATGCACAGCCGCTGTTGCTGGCCGCCGGACAGGCCGAGCGCGCTCTGGTCGAGCTTGTCCTTGACCTCCTCCCACAGCGCGGCCTGGCGCAGCGCCTCTTCGACGCGGATGCCCATGTCCGGCTTCGACAGCTTCTCGTGGTGGCGGATGCCGTAGGCGACGTTCTCGAAGATCGTCATCGGGAACGGCACCGGCTTCTGGAACACCATGCCGACCTTGCTGCGCAGGCGGTTCATCGGGTACTTCGGGTCGAGGATGTTCTCGCCGTCGAGCAGCACCTCGCCGCTGGCGCGCAACTTCGGGTACAGCGCGTAGATGCGGTTGAACACGCGCAGCAAGGTCGACTTGCCGCAACCCGACGGGCCGATCAGCGCGGTGACCTGCTTCTCCGGGATATCCAGGTCGATGCCCTTGAGCGCGTGGAACCGGTCGTAGTGGAAGTCGAGCCCGCGCGCGGCGAGCTTCACCGGCGCATCGGTGGCGACAGGGGCGACGGTGGCGGCGAAATCATTCATGGCAGTCGTCTGGAAACGGGATTGGTGCTGCGGTGTGTCGGTAAACATGTCAGTCATTCGCGACCCGGTTGCGTGAAACGATCGCGCGGGCGACCAGGCTGATAAGCAGCACGAAGCCGGTCAGTACCAGCGCGCCGGCCCAGGCGATCGACTGCCACGACTCGTACGGGCTGCCGGCGAACTGGTACATCACCACCGGCACGCTGGCCATCGGGCCGGTGACATCGCTGCTCCAGTACTGGTTGCCGAACGCGGTGAACAGCAGCGGTGCGGTCTCGCCGGAGATCCGGGCCAGCGCCAGCAGGATGCCGGTGACGATGCCCGGCATCGCCGAGCGGTACATCACCTGCACGGTGACCTTCCACTGCGGCACGCCCAGCGACAGCGCCGCCTCGCGCATCTGCGAGGGCACCAGCCGCAACATTTCGTCGGTGGTGCGCAACACCACCGGCAGCACGATGAAGGCCAGCGCGATCGCACCGGCGATGGCGGAGAAGTTGCCGCCGGCCTGCATCACCACCAGCGTGTAGACGAACAGTCCGAGCACGATCGACGGCGCCGACAGCAGGATGTCGTTGACGAACCGGACGACCGTGCCGACCCTGCTGGCCGCGCCGTACTCGGCCAGCCAGGTGCCGGCGGCGATGCCCAGCGGCGTGCCGATGCCGATCGCCATCAGGCACATCACGGCACTGCCGAACAATGCGTTCCTCAGTCCGCCCTCGGCCATCGGCGGTGGCGTGTCCCGGGTGAACAGCGCCACGTCGATGCCGCCCAGGCCCTTGGACACCAGCGTCCACAGGATCCAGCCCAGGAACAGCAGGCCGAGCCCGGCCGCGAGGCAGGCGAGCACCAGCGACACGACATTGGTGATCCGGCGTCGGCGATACAGTGCGTCGGCGGTGCGCATGGCGCGACGGTCCATGCCGGTATTGGTGATGACCGCGCCCATCAGTTGCCCTCCTTGCGCGACAGGTGGCCGAGCATCAGCCGCGCGATCGCCAGCACGATGAAGGTCACGATGAACAACACGAAGCCGAGCAGCAGCAGCGCCGAGCGGTAGGTTTCGGTTGCCTCGCCGAAGTCGTTGGCGATCAGCGCCGCGATCGTCGTGCCGGGTTCCAGCAGTGAGGCGGTGAAGCGGGTCGAGTTGCCGATCACGAACGCGACCGCCATGGTCTCGCCCAGCGCCCGGCCCAGCCCGAGGAAGATGCCGCCGATCACCGCCGAGCGGGTGTACGGCAGCACGATGTCCCAGCTGACCTCCCATTTGGTCGAGCCGAGCGCGTAGGCCGATTCCTTCAGCCGCGTCGGCACGGTGAGGAACACCTCGCGCATCACCGACGAAATGAATGGAACGACCATGATCGCCAGCACGATGCCGGCGGTGAGCATGCCGATGCCGATCGGCGGACCCTGGAACAGCGGGCCGATCACCGGCAGCGTGCCCAGATGCTCGTTGGCCCACGGCGTGACGTACGTCGTCATCACCGGCACCAGCACGAACAGGCCCCACATGCCGTAGATGATCGAGGGGATGCCCGCGAGCAGCTCGATCGCGGTGCCGACCGGTCCGCGCGCCCAGCGCGGTGCGACCTCGGTCAGGAAGAAGGCGATGCCGAAGCTGACCGGGACCGCGATCAGCATCGCGATCATCGCGGTGACGATGGTGCCGTAGATCGGCACCAGCGCGCCGTAGCGGTTTTCGACCGGGTTCCAGTCGGCGCTGAAGAAGAAGTCGAGGCCCGAAGCCTCGAGTGCCTGGCGCCCGCCCCACAGCATCGACAGCGCCGCGCCGGTCAGGGCCAGCAGCACGAACACCACGGTGGCGACCAGCGCGTAACGGAACAGCCGGTCGTTGCGGGCGTCCTTGTGGTCGCGCGAGGCGACGGCGTTTGGCAGGGAGATAACACTCATTCGTAAGGCCTGGCCTGTCCCTTCTCCCGCTGGCGGGAGAAGGTGCCCGAAGGGCGGATGAGGGTGGCGGGGCACGCAGCCCTCACCCCAACCCCTCTCCCGCGCGCGAAAGAGGGGCCCGGATCGCGGTTACTGTGCGGCGGGCGCCTTGAACTCGGCGGCCCAGTACTGCTCGATCTGACCGACCAGCTCCGGCGGCAGCGGCACGTAGTCGAGTTCAGCCGCCTGCTGCTGGCCGTTCTCCAGCGCCCAGGTGAAGAACTCGCGGGCCGCGGCGCTGCGCTGCGGGTCCTTCGGCTGCTCGTACATCAGGATGAAGTTGGTCGCGGTGATCGGCCACGCCTGCTCACCCGGGGCGTTGGTGATGACCAGGTTGAAGTCCTGCACGCTGGTCCAGTCGGCGGTCGCGGCGGCCGCGGCGAATGTTTCGGCGCTCGGCGCGACGAAGTTGCCGGCGGCGTTCTGCATCATCGCGTAGGCCATCTTGTTCTGCAGCGCGTAGGCCAGCTCGACGTAGCCGATCGAGCCGTCGATCTGCTGCACGTAGGACGCCACGCCCTCGTTGCCCTTGCCGCCGACGCCGTCGGGCCACTGCACCGACTTGCCTTCGCCGACCGAGTCCTTCCACGCCGGGCTGACCTTGGTCAGGTAGTTGGTGAAGTTGAAGGTGGTGCCCGAACCGTCCGAGCGCTGCACCAGGTTGATCTTGCCCGACGGCAGCTCGACGCCCGGGTTGAGCGTGGCGATCGCCGGGTCGTTCCAGGTCTTGACCTTGCCCAGGTAGATGTCGGCCAGCAGCGGACCGGTGAGCTTCAACTCGCCCGCCTCGATGCCCTTGACGTTGACCACCGGCACCACGCCGCCGATCACCGACGGGAACTGCAGCAGGCCGGCTTCGGCCAGCTCCTCGCTCGACAGCGGCGCATCGGACGAGCCGAAGTCCACGGTGCCGGCCTTGATCTGGGCGATGCCGCCGCCCGACCCGATCGACTGGTAGTTGACCTGGTTGCCGGTGGCGGCGTGGTAGTCGGCCGACCACTTGGAGACCAGCGGGAAGATGAAGGTCGCGCCGGCGCCGGTGATCTGCGCGGCGACCTTGTCGCCGGCCGGGGCATCGGCGCCCGGGGCGTTGGCACCGGCGTCGGCCGCCGGGGCTGCATCGTTGCCACCGCACGCGGCGACAGCCAGCGCGACGGCGAGGGAGAGGGCGGCGGTGCGGAGGTTGAAGCCGGCCGGCGTGGTGTTCATGCGGAACTCCGTGACGAAAGATGCCGGTGTATCCGGCGGGTGCGACCATGAAATGATGTTTTTGTTACATCGATATGACAGTTCGGTGGATTTGTTACAAAACGCAAAAAAATGGGCGCGACCTTGGCCGCGCCCTGATGTTCAGGAGAGAGAGATGGAGCCGGGGAGGGCCCGGGAACATTGGGCCCGCCGGATGTTGCAGGCGTGTGTCGGTTACCAGTAGAACTGCGCGCGCGCTTCGAGGATGTTCGGGTCGTCGCTGACGCCCAGGCGCTCGCTGTCGACCTGAACGTAGTTCACCGCGAACTTGAAGTTCTTGCGCCAGTACCAGTTCACGCCGGCGGTCAGCGCGTCCATCTGGCCACCTTCGATGGTGCCGTCGTCGAGATCGATGGTGTCGTAGCGCAGGCCGAGCTGCCACATGCCGCGGGCCGGGTCGGACGGCTTGGCGGTGCCGGGCACGCCGTTCTTGTAGCTCCAGGTCTCGCCGGTCAGGTTGTAGAGCGCGCTGAGGTAGGCGCCGGTGGCAGCGTAGTCGGCACTGTCGTAGCGGTTGACATCGGCATGCATGTACTCGCCCTGCAGCTTGAACGGGCCGCGCACCCAGAGCGCCTCGACGCCGGTGGTGGCGAGGCGGTCGGTATCGGTGAGCGTGCCGCTGTCGACCAGCCGCACCCCGGCCAGGTCGGCCTGCGGACGAGTGCGCAGTCGCAGGGAGTCGGCGTCGGTGTCCTGGTTCGTATAGGACAGGCCGAAGTGGAGGATGTTGCCGTCCTGTTTGATCGGCGCGAAGGTGCCGCGCAGCGCGTAACCGCTGCCGTGGGCGCCGCCGCTGGTCAGTTCGCGGCCAAACGCGCTGCCGGTGACGCCCCAGTTGTCCTGGCTGTAGCCATAGGCCACGCCCAGTCGGCGCGACACCGCGAAGGTGTTGGTGGTCATCGCCTTGGAGATGAAGTCGTTGTTCTTGCTCGACGACAGTTCTTCCAGGCTATTGGGTTGCTTGAACTGGCCGGCCTGCAGCGTGTGACCGCCGCCGAAGCCATATGCGAGGTTGACGTCGAGCCATTTGTCACTCTTGCCGTCGTAGCCGACCACCCAGTCGAGGTTGCCCGGGCCTTTGCCCTTGAGCGCGAATTCTGCACGACGGACCTGGAAGTCATGGTCGCTGCCGTCACCCGGGTCGCCATCGAGGTTGGCCAGGTCGTTGTCGTACCAGTAGCCGTCGGCCTGGATCATGCCCTCGAAGCTGATTTCGGAGCCGCCGATGGTGTCGATCGGCACGCCTGCGTGGGATAGCGGTGCCAAAGCGGCGAGCGACAGGCCGACGAGGGTCCGCGTTGTGAGGCGGTTTTGTTGAAGTTTCATTGCGGTTTGGTGTCACGGCTGGGGAAGTGCCTGCAGGGTAGGCCGGATAAATTACGGAAATGTGACATTCCTGCAGTTTCGTGACGGAATTATTGCGCTTGTACGTCGTCAAACCCCACGCGGGTGCTCATGGCGGCGGCGCACGGAAGCTGGCCTGCACTTGCAGGCTGCCATTGCGTTCACTGATGTCGAGCCCCTGCGGGGCGATGCCGTGCTGCTGGATCAGCGCGTCGAGCCAGCCCAGCAGCGCGGGCGCGGCCACGGCGTCGATCCCGATCTCCAGCATGCCGGCATCGCCGGTGCGCTGGCGGCTGACCGGCACCTGTGCGCTGGCCGCGGCGTCGAGGATGGCGCGGGCAAAGGCATCGCCGGTGGTTGGCAGCCCCGGGTTCCGGGCCTGCAGTGCGGTGATCGTGTCGACCGCCTGCGTGACTTCGTGCAGGTCGGCGGCGGCGCTGTCATGACGGTCCCGGGCCGCATCGCGCATGTGCTGCAGAGGCGCGATCACACCGAACCACAGCGCGAATGCGGCGAGGGCGGCGAACATCACCGCCAGCATCCGTTGCTCGCGGAGTTCGCGTGATCGCCACCACTGCCGGAGGTTGTCGAGGGTGCTCATGCGGCGGGCCTCACGGTGACGGTGAACTGGTGGCGGCCGTTCGCATCGCGACGGCCGGTCTCGACAAGTTCCAGCCCGTTGCCTGCCAGTGCGGCGCGGATGCTTTCCAGCGCGGCCGGCGCGGGCACCACCAAAGTCGCGTGAAGTTCGACGTTGGAATACGACATGGCATCCAGCTCGGCGCCGTTGGTTGCCGTGATGGCAGCCAGCAGTGCGGCGGTTGCGTGGGCAAATCCCTGACCGGCCTGCACTCCGGCGAGGTGCTCGCGGATTGGCGGCACCGGGTCGGCATCCGCACCCAGCGTGGGCAGCACTTCGCGGGCACGGGTGTTCGCCTGTGTCTGCAGGTTGCTTGCGGCCACTTCGTAACGGGCGATCTGCGCGGCCAGCAATACCAGCGGTGATACCGCCAACACCGCGGCAAGGATCGCTGCACGGCGCCAGGCCGGCCAGCCTTCGCGACGGACGGGTTCGCGGGCGAAGGCGTATTGCAGCAGGTCGATCGGCGGTGACAGTGCGTTGGCGGCGAATGCGGTTTCCGCTTCTTCCAAGGTCAGGGTGCGATGCGGTTGTTCGCTGATGACCTGTTCGGCCAGGGTCGGCTCGGCGGCGAAGGCCAGTCGCGGGCCGCGGACCAGGCGGTGGCCGTCGATGTCGGTAGTGACCAGTGCGTCGGCGTCCGCGATCGGCAGCAGCATCGGCAGCGGCACCACGGCGTCGGGGGTCATGCCGAATGCCGCGGCGCGGTCCAGCCAGCCCCGCATGGTCGCCGTCTCGACCGCGACCACCAGGCAGTTTCCGTCATTCGTGGCCGGCGCGATCGCCAGATGCAGGGTGTCGACCGGGCCGGCGATCTGTTCGGCGAGGAGTACGCGCGCCGCCGCTACCGCCTGCAGCGGGTTGCGCGCGGGCAGGTCCAGCCAGGTCGACAGGCACTCGCTGCCGGGCACGGCGAGTATCTGCCGGGCCGGGGATTCGTTGGCGGTGGCGGCTGGCGGTGCAGCCGGGTCGATCACTGTCCGCGAAAGCACGCGACCGGCGCCATCGACCTGGAGACAGGTGGCGGATGCGCCCGGTGCGGTCGGAAGCAGCAACAGGCGGGTGGTTGGATTCATCGCGATCGGCTCGCGTGGATTCTTCATGCTCATTCCAGTGGTGCCAGGCGGTGCGCGACCAGCCGGGTGTGGCCCGCGTCGTTCTCGAACAGTGCGCTGGCCACGACCTGCGCGTCGGCGTACTCGATCTGTGATTGCAGGGCGAAGAATCGCGTCCGCAACGAGACCTGCTCGCGTACCGGTTGCGATGGCTCGATCCCGGCCAGCAACCGGTTCGACCAGAAGGCGTCGAAGTCGGGCCAGCCCCCGGGCGGTCGCGCGCGGATCAGCCGATGCGCCGCGTCCGGCCCGAGCGCGCCATCGGTCAGCATCGACAGCAGCACGGCGTCGTCGTCCTGGAGGGTATTGAGGTTGATCGGCGACGGCTCGTCGGTCGGCAGCGCGCAGACGTGCGGGCGCAGTCGGATATAGATGTCGTCGTCGAAACCCGCGATCGCGCGAAGCTCGCTGGGCTCGGCCAGTAGCGTGCCGCTGGTGCGATGGACCGGCGTACGCGACAGGTACGTCGCATCCTCGGCGCCGGACGCGCCGGGAGTGGTGTCGGTATCGATCCAGTCGACCAGTGCATCGACCAGCGCGTCGGCCTCGTGCGCGGGGACGTCGAGGGCGTGCAGCAGCGCGCCGAACTGCTGGCTGCCGGTGTCGCTGCGTTGCCACAGCTCGGGCGCGCCCATGACCACGCTGTTGAGGTTGAAGCAGGTGGTGGCGTCGGACAGGCGCGCGCTGATGGTGCCGTGTTCGATCGGGAACACCAGCGGCCGGTCGTTCCAGTCCCCGGCCAGCGTGGTGCGGCCGGGGTCGCGCGCCGACAGCTTGTCGATCTGCGCCATCGCCAGCGTTTCCGCGCCGAGCGCGTACCACTGCGCCTGCGCCATCGACTGCGCGTTGGATGCGCGGCGCAGGCCGAAGCGGATGTCGTCGAGCACGCTCATCACCAGCACCGACATCACCGCGACCAGCAGCAGCACGGTCAGCAGCGCGACGCCCGACTGGCGGTTCACGACTCCGCCCCCGGCAGCAGGAACAGTTGCTCGATCCGGCCCAGGCCTTCCAGTTGCAGTTGCAGCCGCACTGCGTCGGGCATCGCGGACGCTCCGCCGGGCCAGCCGTCGATCCACTGGCCGCGGTAGTGGTAGCCGATGCTCGCCGATTCGATGCCAGCCAACATCACCTGCGGCACGCCTGGCGCGGCGCCGTCGAGCGCGGTGCGGACGCTGCGTTCGAGTTGACCATCGACCAGCCGGTACTCGACGTACTGCATCGATGCGCGCGGCTCGGCGTCGGGATTGGGCCAGCCGCGGCGGACCAACGCCAGCAGCGGTGCCGCGCCGGACATAGCCCGGCCGTCCCCGGCGGTGCTGCCGACAAAGGCGTTGCGTGCGGGCGTACCGTCGCGTTCGCGCACCCGTCGCGGCGCGGCCTGCGCCAGGTCGGCCTTGAGCAGGGCGCGCGCGTGCTGGAACTCGCCGAGCCGGTCCATCCGCGCCTGCACCACGCCCTGGTTGTCGGCGGCGTAGGCCATCACCGTGACGCCGACTGCCGAGAGCAGGGCGAATACCAGCAGCGCGACCAGCATCTCGACCAGCGTGAAACCGCGCGCGTTCATTGCGCGCTCCGGAACACGCTGGCTTCCGCGACGATGCGATCCTCTGTGGCGGGCGTCACGGTTATGTCGACCCGCACGATCTCCGCCATGTCGGTGGGACTGACCGTGCGGCTCCAGCGCCAGTCGCGGTCGCCGGCGGACCCGGTGCCGGAGGTATCGGCGCCGAGTTGCCCCGGCGCCGCCAGCATCGCCTCCACCGCGCGGTTGTCGGCGACCACGCCGGCCAGCACGCGCTCCTCGATCACCACCGCAGTGCGCGCGTTCTCGCCGGCCAGGTTCAACAGCGCCAGCGCGACCAGGCTGAACACCGCCAGCGCCACCAGCAGTTCGATCAGCGAGAAGCCCCGCGCGGGACAGTCAATGCGATGCATCGACCTCGACCTCGCCGGCGGCATCCACGACGACCTGGAGTTGCCGGCCGTTGCGCGTCAGGCGCACCGCTTCATCGCGCCCGCCACCGGTCGGCTCGAAGCGGAAGCTGACCTGTTCGCGCGCGCCATCGAGCACGGCGGTGGTGCCCTCGGCCCACGGCACAGGCTCGAACGGACCTTCATCCAGCGGTTGCCATTGGCCGAAGCTCTGGCGCTGGAACGAGTAGCCGCGTGCATCCACCACCACCTGCACCGCGCGGGTGGTCAGGATCGCCTCCTCCTGCGCGCGCACCAGTCGTGCCGCGAGGGCGTCGGCTTCGCGCGATAGCGTGTTGCCTTCGCCGGGCGCGGTCAGCACCACCGCCACGCCCATCAGCCCGACGATCACCAGCACCACCATCAGCTCCACCAGAGTGAAGCCGCGCAGGCGGGCCGGGCGCCGCAGGCGGGTGGGCTGGCGCGACAAGGCTCAGTTCCAGTTGCCGATATCGGTGTTGTCTTCTTCACCGCCCGTCACGCCATCGGCACCGAACGAATAGATGTCGAACGCGCCGTGCTCGCCGGGCTGGCGGTACTGGTAGGGGTTGCCCCACGGATCGGTCGGCAGGCGCCGGATGTAGCCGCCCTTGCGGTAGCGCTCGGGTCGGGCGAGGCCGGCCGGGGCGCGCAGCAACGCGTCGAGGCCATGTTCGGTACGCGGGTAGACCAGGTTTTCCAGCCGATAGGTCTCGACCGCCTGCTCCAGCACCGACACGTCGGCGCGGGCCTTCTCGACCATCGCGCGATCTTGGCTGGGCATGACGTTGATCATCACCACGGTGGCGAGCAGGCCGATGATGACGATCACCACCATCAGTTCGACCAGCGTGAAACCAACGGCGGTGCGGCGGGGTGGGATACGCGGGGTGTGCATGGGCATTCCTCAACCAAGGACCAGGGAATTGAACTGAAGGATCGGCAGCAGGATCGCGAGCACGATCACCGCGACCACGCCGCCGAGGACGACGATGATCACCGGCTCCAGCAGGCTCATCGCGACTGAGGTGAAGGTGTTGAATTCGCGTTCGAGGTAATCCGCGGCGCGCTCTAGCATCGGCGCCAGGCGGCCGCTGTTCTCGCCGCTGCCGGTCATGTACAGCAGGGTTGGCGGAAACACCGCGGCGCGGCGCATCGCGCTCGACAGGCTGCCGCCCTCGCGGATCGAGGCGACCATGGTGTCGGTCGCGGCGCGCAGCACGCGGTTGTGCACGGTGCGCGCGGTGATCACCAGGCCTTCCATCATCGGCAGGCCGCTGGCGAGCATGATCGACAGGGTCCGGGCCATCTGCGCGGCGTGGACATCGCGGACCAGCCGACCCAGCAACGGCGTCTTCAGCACCAGCGCGTCGAAGCGCAGCCGGAACGCCGGGCGCTGCAGCAGCCGCGCGAATGCCACGCCCGCCAACGCGAGCAACGCCAGCACCAGCAGGCCCCAGTTGGCCATCAGCTCGGAGATGCCGATTACGATCTTCGTCAGCATCGGCAGCTCGCGGCCCATCGAGTCGAACTGCTCGACCACCTTGGGCACCACGAACGCCATCAGCGCGATCACCACCGCGACCGCGGTCAGCGCAAGGGCGGCCGGGTAGACCAGCGCGGTGACCAGCTTGCCGCGGACCTGCTGCTCGCGTTCGAGCAGGTCGGCGAGGCGTTCGAGGATGTCGGGCAGCGCGCCGGAACCTTCGCCGGCGGCGACCATCGCCCGGTACAGCGGCGGGAAGGCCTTGCCCTGGCGCGCCATCGCGTCGGACAGGCGGAAGCCTTCGAGCACCAGTGCGTGGGTCGACATCAACACCCGGCGGACTGCGCGCTTCTCGGCCTTCGCGCCGATCGTGCGCAGGGCTTCTTCCAACGGTGCGGCCGAGACGAGCGTGGCCAACTGGCGGGTTACGAGGGCGACGTCCTTGGTGGTGAAGCGGTCGAAGCCGCGCGCCGGTGATCTGCCCGATGCGGAGTCGTTGCCGGCACGCGCCGGCTCCAACCGGACCGGCACCAGGCGCCGCCGCTGCAGCCGTGCGCGGGCGTCGCCGGGATCGGTGGCATCGAGGCGGCCGCTTCGGTTGCGGCCGCGCTCGTCGAGCGCGTCGTAGTCAAACGCCGGCATGGCTGGCGTCCGCGGCCGGCGTTGCGTGGCCGTCATCCTCGCGGGTCACGCGCAATGCTTCCTCCAGCGTGGTCGCGCCGCTGGCGACCGCGGCGCGCGCGGAACCGGCGAGCCGGTCGGCGCAGGCGAACGCGGCGCGGGCGAGGGTGTCCTCGTCGGCGTTGTCGCCGATCAGCCGGCGCATTTCGTCGTCGATCACGATCGCCTCGTACACGCCCATGCGCCCGGCGTACCCGGTGTGGTTGCAGCGCGGGCAGCCGACCGCCTGGTACAGCACGCCGTCGAAGTCGCGACCCATCAGCCGCTCGCCCAACGCGTCGACCGGACGCGTTGCTCGGCAATGCGTGCAAAGGCGCCGCACCAGCCGCTGCGCCAGCACCAGTCGCACGGTCGAGGCCAGCAGGAACGGTTCCGTCCCCATGTCGCGCAATCGGGTAATCGCGCCGACGGCGTCGTTGGTGTGCACGGTCGACAGCACCAGGTGGCCGGTCAGGCTGGCCTGCACCGCGATCTGCGCGGTCTCCGGGTCGCGGATTTCGCCGACCATCACCACGTCCGGGTCCTGCCGCAGGATCGCGCGCAGGCCGGCGGCGAAGGTCATCCCGACCTTGGTGTTGACCTGGGTCTGGCCGACGCCATCGATCGCGTATTCGACCGGGTCCTCGACGGTGAGGATGTTGCGGCTGCCGTCGTTGAGCGAGGCCAGCCCGGCGTACAGCGTGGTGGTCTTGCCCGATCCGGTCGGGCCGGTCACCAGCACGATGCCGTTGGGCACGTGCAACGCCTTGCCGAACGCGGCCTCGACCGCGGCCGGCATGCCGAGTTGCTGCAGCGTCAACGTGCCCTGGTCCTTGTCGAGGATGCGCAGCACCACGCGCTCGCCGCCGCGCGCGGGCAGGGTGGAGACGCGCACGTCGAGCGCCTTGGCGCCCATCGCCACCGAGATTCGGCCGTCCTGCGGGATGCGCTTTTCGGCGATGTCGAGCCGCGCCATCACCTTGACCCGCGACACCAGCAGCGGCGCGATCCGGCTCGGCAGGCTGACCGCCTCGCGCATCACCCCATCGACCCGGAAGCGCACGCGCAGCGCGGCCTCCGATGGTTCGATATGGATATCGGAAGCGCCCAGCCGCGCGCCCTCGGCGATCAGGCCGTTGATCAGCCGGATGATCGGCGCGTCGTCCTGATTTTCCAGCAGGTCGGCGGTCGCCGGGATGTCCTCGACCAGCGAGTCGAGGCTGCCGTGCATGTCGAGCTGGTCGACCGCATCACTGGTGCCGAGGCCGGCGTCGGCGTAGACCTCCGACAGCTTGCGGTCGAACGCGGCGTGCGGCAGTCGCGCGACCTGCAGTGGCCGGCCGAGCGCGCGGCGCACTTCGATCAGCGCGGTCGCAGCGGCGTCTTCGCGCAGGCCGATCTGGATCGCCTCGCCCGCGCCATCGAGCACGACCACGCCGTGCCGCTTGGCAAACGCATAGGGCAACGACGGCGCGGTGGTGCTCATGGGGTGGGCAGGGCTTCGGTGGTCGTGGGTACCGCCGCCGGCGCCGACGTGGCCCCGGTCGGCGGTGCTACCGGCGGATGCGCGCGCAGGTAGTCACGCACCAGCACGTCGAGCGCGGCCTCGCGCTGCTTGCCGTCGTCGATCCGCAGCTGCGAGTTGCGCATGTAGTCGTAACGCGGCGCGGTCACCCGCTGGGCGTCCTCCGGCCCGCCGACAATCGTCGGGCGGATGAAGACCATCAGGTTGGTCTTGTCGCGCGATTTGCGGTTGGAGCGGAACAGGCTGCCGAGGATCGGGATGTCGCCCAGCAGCGGCACCTTGTCGACCGAACTGCGCTCGGCCTGGTCGAGCAGGCCGCCGAGCACGACGATCGCGCCGTCGTCGACCAGCACCCGGGTCTCGATCTCGCGCTTGTTGAGGATCAGCTCGTCGAAGTCGGCGGACACCGGTCCGGCGACCGACGACACTTCCTGCCGCAATTGCAGGGTGATGCCGCCGCCGGCGTTAATCTGCGGCGTGACTTCCAGCTGGATACCGACGTCCTGCCGCTCGATCGTGCGGAACGGATTGGAGTTGCTGTCGCCCAGCACCTCGCCGGAGGTGACCGGCACTTCCTGGCCGACCAGGATCCGCGCCGGCTCGTTGTCCAGCGTCATGATCGACGGCGTCGACAGCAGGTTGGAGCCGTTGTCGGTCTTGACCGCGTTGATGATCAGTCCGAACAGGGTGTCGCCGGCGCTGCCCGCGATCCCCGCCAGTCCGCCGGTCAGGCCGAGCAGCGACTGCATCGCGGCGTTGCGCGCGGTCTCGGTCAGGTCGGAGTCGTCGTCCTTGAGCAGGGCCGCGCCGGCCAGCTCGGTGATGCCCGGTCCACCGTTGCGGAACTGGCTGACCCCGAACGGCACGCCATCCTTGTTGGCCGCCGCGATCTGTGCGCCGAGTTCGCTGGCGGCGTCGTCGGAAATCTCGACCACGATCGCCTCGACCAGCACCTGCCGGCGGCGCACGTCGAGCTGCTTGATCACGCCCAGCAGGGTGCGCTGGGTTTCGGGATCGGCGTTGATGATCAGCGCGTTCTGGCCCGGTGCGCGGACGAGGGTCGGGCGCTTGCCGGGCACCGCCGAGATCAACTGGCCCTGGCTGGCGTCGATGCCGGTACCGGTTGGGCCGGTGCCGACCTGGGCCTGTGTGCCGCTGCCGGTCGCGTCGACGGCTTGCCCGACGAGTTGCTGCAGCACCGGCAGCAACTGCTCGGCGCTGGCGTGCTGCAGTTGCACCACTTTCAGGTCACCGGTGCTTTCCGCGCGGCGGTCGAGTTCCAGCACCATCTGCACCACCCGCTGGATCACCTCGGGGCTGCCGCGTACCACGATCGAATTGCTGCTCGGTACCGGCAGGATCGACATCGCCGCGTTGCCGCCCTCGCCGCCACCCATGCCGAACAGCTGGTTGACGGTGGCGGCGATCTCGCGCGCCGAACTGTTGCGCAGGGTGACGGTGTCGATCGAGGCGCGGTCGGTGTCGATCTGCGCGATCAAGTCGCGGATCCGGCGCAGGTTGTCCGCGTAGTCGGCCACCAGCAGGCTGTTGCCCTGCGCGGTGGCGATAACCACGCCGCCGCGGCCGACCAGCGGCTTGATGGTCTCGGCGGCGATGCGCGCATCGACCCGCTGCAACGGAATGATATCGGTGGCAAAGCCGGTCGCGCTGCCGCCGGCCGAGCGCGGCTGCTGCGCGGCGGTGTCGTCGGGCACCACGCGATAGGTGCCGGCGCCCGCGGGCACCGCGATCAGACCGTTGGCGCGCAGGATCGTCAGCAGCACGCCGAGCAGTTCCGACTCGCTCATCGGCTGGTCGTTGGAGAAGTTGACCATGCCCTGCACGCGCGGGTCGACGATGAAGTTGGTGCCGGTCGCGCGGGCGACGTCCTGGATGAAGGCACGGATGTCGGCGTTGCGCACGTTGAACGCGTTCGGCGCGGCGGCCGCGGCCTGCGCGATCGCCGGATGCATCGGTTGCAGTGCCAGCGCCAGGACAAGCGCGGTGGCGAGGAAGGGACGGCTCATCAGGGCGCCTGCACGGTGGTGGTGTGGGTCTTGCCGTCGCGCCGGTACTGGATGGTCACCTGGCTCCGGCCTTTCAGTTCGTTGCGCAGTCCCGCCAGCCGGGCGGTATCGAGCGGGCGTCCGTTGACCGACAGCACCACGTCGCCGGGTCGCAGGCCGGCCGGTCGCAGCAGTGCGGCGCGGACGCCCGGGGTGATCATGTAGCCGTCGCCATTACTCGCCGCGGGATCGACCGGAGAAGGGGATTGGCCCGGCGTTGCCAGAGCCGTGGTCGTCCCACCCGGAGGCGAGGCCACGCCCGGGACTGCTGGCGGCGCCGCTACCTTGGACTTGCCGGCTGGCAGCTTCGTCGCGGCTGACGGGGCGCCGGCAGTGGCAAGCGGCGGCAGCTCCAGCCGATGCCGCATACCGTTGGCGGAGAGCACTGCATGGTCGATTCCGACCGACTCCAGCACGATGCCGGTGGCGACCTCGCGGCCGATCGCATACGACGCCTGTTCACCGTCCTTGCCGAGGATCGCCGAGCCGTGGTCGCCGTCGCTGCGCACGCCGAACAGGGTGTAGCCGAGGGCTTTGTCGTTTGCGCTTCCGGCCACCCGCGCCGAACGGAAGAACACGTCGGCCCGGGGCAGTGCTGGCGATGCCGGGAGGTTATGCGCAACAACCTCCGCAGTCGTGTCAACCGGCCCTGGGGGAGCCAGCGCCAGCCAAACCAGTCGCCCGAGCTGTAACAGGAGCAACGCCCCCAGCACCCATTGCGCCACGACTGGAAGCCGGGCGCGCCAGTGGGAAAGCTGGTCAGGAAGTAACCGGGTGGGAAGCAAATGCATTGGTCCTGCAGCGGCCGGGAACGTTGATATTTCAGGCGTGCGCACAGGATGAGACGGTTCGGTTACGGTTTGATTGCAACTGACACACCCCGTTGCGGCGACTGTCACATGCAACAAAAAGCCCGGCAGGTTTCCCTGCCGGGCCGCTGCGTCCGGCCACTTCCCCAAGCGCCGGCCACTCACCGCTTGCCTCAGAACGAGGCGCTGATCTCGAACGAGTAGCTGGTGCCCAGGTCGTAACGCATCACGTCGGCGCGACCGCCGCCGAATTCCTGGTACTCGCTGTACTCCTCGCCCAGCAGGTTGCGGGCCTCGAAGCCGACGGTCACGTCGGTGTTCCACAGCTTCAGGCCCTTCTTCAGCACCAGGTCGACCGTGGTGCCCGGCTCCTGCATGTAGTCCGGCTGCACGACCACGATGCCGTCGGGCGAGTAGCCGTTGATGCCGCGGGCGTTGATGCGCTCGCTGGCGTAACCCACTAACAAGGTGGCCTGGCTGCCGCTCTCTGGGTTCTCGATGCCGAGCTGCAGGTTGGCCAGGTGCTCGGACTGGCCCTGCATGCGGCTGCCGTCGAGCACCAGTTCGGAAGCGGACTGCGGACGACCGTTGCCTGCAAGCGTGTAGGTCACATCGCCTTCGTCGACCTGCACTTCCGAATCCGACCAGGTGTAGTTGGCGCCAAGGAACAGGCGGCTGTCGCCGAGCCAGTCGAACGGGCTGGCCAAGTACTTGCGGAAGTCCAGCTCCAGGCCATGCACCACCGCCGCAGGCGCGTTGATGAAGCTCTGCTGCCAGCTCGAACCGGAGCGGCCGTTGAGCACCATCTCGACCGGATGCTCGATGTCCTTGTAGAACAGGCCGGCACTGAAGTACTCGCCCTGGTCGAAGTACCACTCGTAGCGCAGGTCGAGGTTGGTCAGCTCGCTGTCGACCAGGAACGGGTTGCCGATCACCAGGCGGTCGCTGTCGAGGTCGAGGTACTGCTGCGGTGCCAGCTCGCGGAACTGCGGACGCGCGATCGTCTGCGACGCACCGAAGCGCAACTGCTGGTTCTCGGCGAAGTTCCAGGTCAGCGACAGCGCCGGCAGGAAGTAGTCGTTCTCCAGCGGTGCCGCGGTCGGCAGCGGCTGGCCTTCGCCGAACAGGTCGATCGGGCGCACCTGCTGGGTCGCGTCCTCGTAGCGCACGCCGACGGTGGCGCGCACGGTGCCGGTCAGCTGCGACTCGGCCTCGATGTAGGCCGCCTTCGTTTCCAGCGACGCGTCATAGGCCGCCGCGCCGGTGCCGCCGGTGGTCTCGCGCAGGGTCAGGTAGCCCTGGCTGATGTTGTAGTCCGACAGCAGGTAGTCCGGGCGCTGGTAGCGCTCGTAGAACGGCAGGTTGCCCAGCGACAGCAGGCGGAACTCGCGCGAGACCGCATCGCGCTCGGTGTCGGACCAGGCGCCGCCGAAGTCGAGCTTGATCTCGCGCTCGGTCGGCAGGCGCCAGCTGACGTCCACGCCGGCATTGTCGACGCGCTCGTTGACCTGGCTGAAGCGGGTGTAGTTCTGCGCCTGCGAGGCATCGTGCTGCCAGAAGCCGTCGGCGTCCTCGCGGTAGCGGAAGCCCTTCTCGTACGGTGCATCGCGGCTGGCGCGCGAGTGGCTGGCGCGCCAGTCGACGGTCAGGTCGCGGTACTCGCCGAATGCGTGCTGGCCGGTGAGCTGGGTGTTGATCATCTCGCGCTCGAACCAGTGGGTGGTGTCGTCGCGCACGTTGTCGCCGGTCAGCAGGCTGTAGCCCTCGCTGCTGCGGGTCTCCTTGTCGGTGTCGTGGACGTACATGGTCATCAGGCCGACGCGGTGGCCGTCCCAGTCGACCGCGGCGCCGAGCAGGCCGTTGATCGTGGCGTTGTTGGTGGTCGACATGAACTCGTGGTCGCTCTGCACCGCCATCGAGCCTTCCTCGACCGCGCCGTCCTGTTGCACGCCGAGCTGGGTACGCCAGCTGTTCTTCATCGCCGCGGTGGCGACCAGTCCCAGCCGGGCATCGCCGCCGATGTCGTAGGCGTTGCCCATGCTGATCTCGCCGTTGAAATCCGGGTCGATGCTGTCAGTCGCCTGCAGCAGGTTGAGCGGCGCGTTGGTGAAGCTGCGCGCGATCTGCTTGACCTCTTCGCTGCTGAAGTCGCGCCCCGGGGTGATGCGGTTGCCGGTGGCGATCGCCTGCTTCAGCTCGGCGGTCATCTTGCGCGTGCCGTCGTCATAGCCGAAGTAGTCGGAATCGCCGCCGCCGTAATGGGTCAGGCCGGCCTGGAAAGTGGTCTCGCTATTGCCGCCGGTGCCGATCTTGAAGTCGAGGAAGGCTTCCTCGGGGATCACCGCGCTCGACAGGTTGATGGTGCCACCGCCGAACTCGCCCGGCATGCGGGCCGAGTAGGTCTTCACCACTTCGATGGTCTGCAGCACGTTGGTCGGGAACAGGTCCAGCGGCACCACGCGCTTCAGCGGCTCCGGGCTGGGCAGCGGCGAGTTGTTGAGCAGGGCGGAGGAGTAGCGCTCGTTGAGGCCGCGCACGTAGACGTAGCGGCCATGGTTGAGGCTGATGCCCGCGACGCGTTGCAGCGCATCGGCCGCGGTGCTGTCGCCCTGGCGTTCAAGGTCTTCCTTGGAGACATGGGTCATGACCGCGGCGCTGAGCAGCATCGGCTCCGGGATGTATTCGCCCTGGACCTGGACCGCGTCCAGTTCGGTGGCCTGCATCGGCGCGGCGGCGGCCGTCGTGCCGGTGGAGACGGGGGTGGACTGCGAGGACGGCGCGGTGGAGGCGGCGGTCTGCGCCGGCGCGATGCTGGGCGCGAGCAGGGCCGAGATCGCCAGGAACAGGCCCGTACGGGCGGGGGTGAGCTTCATGAGTGGCAGCCTTTCAATGGGGTTCGGTGCGTCTGATAAGCCGATGCCGCGGCCCGGCCGCGGCATCGTTGGAGGTCGGGGGCCGCGGACACCGGCCCCGTTCCCCATGGCGTGACGGCCGCGGCGGCCACGCCCGTCGTCGCCGGTCAGCAGTCGTCGGCGGTGAGGCCGCAGGTCCAGCCCTGCCACCAGGTGTCACCGGCGTCCTTGACCGCGCCGATGTAGTCGACGTCGATGAAGGACGCGTTGACCGCAGGCAGGCCGGCATAGGCCGGGACCGCGGTCTCGTTGGCACCGTTGATGAAGCCGCCGGTGAGGGTGGAAGCACCCGAGGAGTTGTTGGTGCCGGCGTTGAAAGCTGTCTGCTCGATGCCGTCGGTGGTGGTGTCGGTATCCGTCGTGTCGTCGAAGAACGGCGTGTCGCACGACAGGTAGGTCGAGTGGAAGGTGCCTTCGGTGGTGGCCGACTGGAACTCCACGCAGGCCGGCGCGCCGGTGACCACGGCGTTGTAGTAGCCGACCTGGGTGCCCTGGTTGAGCACGAGCGCGTTGTCGTGGCCGGCGCCGACGAAGGTGACGTTGGCGAGGTTCGGCATGGAGCGGTACGGCAGGTCCTGCGAGCTCATCTCGTTCATGCGGTCGCCGCCGCCGGCGCGCTGCACGATCAGGCCGAACTGGATGCCGCCGCGGAAGCCGGAGTCGGTGTCGAAGGTATCGTCGTCGTTGCCGGTGCCGACCAGGTGGGTCGCGTTGACCGTGCCGCCGAACCACTCGAAGCCGTCATCGGAACTGTTGTGCACCTGCACGTGGTCGATGGTGGTGCCATCGCCGAGGCCGGCCAGGGTGATCCCGTTGAGCTCGACGTCCGGCAGCACTTCGAAGCCCGAATGCATCACCCGCACGTACTTCAGCACGCCGGTGTTGTCGTCGTTGGCGTTGCCGCCATAGAAGCCGTTGGCGCCCTCGACCTGCGCTTCGCAGGTGGCGGTGCCGGGCTGCGCGGTTCCCGGGCAGGTGCTGATCGCGGCGCGGCCGAGCAGCACCAGGCCGCCCCACTGGCCGATCGAGTCGATGTCGGTGGTGCCTTCAACGCTCTGGCGGCTGGTGAAGACGACCGGCGCGGTCGCGGTGCCTTCGGCGAAGATCTGCGAACCGCGGTTGACCATCAGGAAGTCGGCACCGGCGGAGCCGAATACGGTGACGCCCGGTTCGACGGTCAGGGTGCCCTTGCGTGCCTGTGGCGCCGGGTTGGCGGCGTCGCCACCCATGTCCTCGCCGACGTCGGTTCGGCCGTTGACCGAATACACCACGCCGTCGATCTTCGGCAGCAGCAGGTCGCCGATGATGCGCGAGGGCAGTTGGCAGTTGGTCAGGCTGGCGACCTCGCCGACATCGGTGGTGCCGTCCGGGCACGCGGCTGCGGTCGGCGGCGGGGTGGTTGGCGGCGTGGTCGGTGGTGTGGCCGGCGGAGTGCCGGTCGGCGGTGGCGGGAACGCGCCTTCGCCCGGCGACGCCACGTTGTCGGAACCACCACCACACGCACTGAGCGCGAAGGCCGCGGCCAGGGTCATCAACAGGGTCTTGGAATTGCTGGAAGCAGCCATTTGCACGATTTCTCCGATCACGGGTTGGCTCCACGCACGGGAAGAATTCCGTGGCGAAGATTCAGGAAATCGTTATAGGCAGGGTTTGTGACAGTGGGCTTGCAGCGATAACGGTTTCTTAATCCGTGCGATGAAACGGCCGATTCTGTCGATTGGATGAAACGTGGATGTCATAAAAAAACTGCAATCAACGCCTGACACACTCGGTGCATGAAACGAGAACTCGCGCCTGGTGCCGTCGAAAGAATCCTTGTTATGGCGCGCGCCGGGCAGCCGCCCGATGCACTGCTGCAGCCGTTGCTGGACGATGGTTGGGAGCAGGGCGAGGCGACCGCGGCGGTCGAGTCGGTGGTGCGCGACTGGCTCGATTCGCATGCACGCGACAGCGGATTGCCGCCTTCGGTGCCGGTGCCATCGCCGATCGATCTCAACGGCTCGTCGATATTGCAGGTTGGCGACCGTGGGGTGTCCGTGCTGGCGAGCATGTTGCTGCCGCGGGTGATCGTGTTCGGCGGATTGCTCGGCGACGACGAATGCGACGAACTGGTGGAGATGTCACGACCGAAGCTCAAGCGCTCGACCATCCTCGATCCCGACAGTGGCGGCGACGAGGTGCATGTCGATCGCACCAGCGCCGGCACGTTCTTCCCGCGCGGCGGCAACGCGCTGTGCGAGCGGATCGAGGCGCGCATCGCCACGCTGCTCGATTGGCCGCTGGAGAACGGCGAGGCGATGCAGGTCATGCGCTACGGGCCCGGGGCCGAGTACCGGCCTCATCACGATTACTTCGACCCGGCGTGGCCGGGCTCCATCGGACCGCTCAAACGCGGCGGCCAGCGGGTCGGCTCGCTGGTGATGTACCTCAACACGCCACGGCGCGGCGGTGCGACCACCTTCCCCGAGGCCAGCTTCGAAGTCGCTGCGGTCAAGGGCAACGCGGTGTTCTTCAGCTACGACCGGCCGCACCCGATGACCCGCACGCTGCACGCGGGTGCGCCGGTGCTCGAGGGCGAGAAGTGGATCGCGACCAAGTGGCTGCGCGAACGCCGCCACGACTGACGTCTCAGTCGGCCGTGGTCGCCGGCACCGGTTCACCCGGTGTCTTGTCCCTGTAACGGCAGATGTCGCGGATCGCGCAGTGCGGGCAATCGGGGACGCGCGCCTTGCAGACATAGCGGCCGTGCAGGATCAGCCAGTGGTGGGCGTCGTGCAGGTACTCGTCCGGGATGACGCGCACCAGCAGGTCCTCGACCTCGCGCACGTTCTTCCCCGGCGCCAGCCCGGTGCGGTTGGAGACGCGGAAGATGTGGGTGTCGACCGCCATCGTCGGCTCGCCGAATGCGGTGTTGAGCACCACGTTGGCGGTCTTGCGCCCGACCCCGGGCAAGGCTTCCAGCGATTCACGGTTGCGCGGCACCTCGCCGCCGTGGTTGGCAATCAACTGTTCGGCCATCGCGACCACGTTGGCGGCCTTGGTGTTGAACAGGCCGATGGTGGCGATGTACGGCTTGAGCTTCTCGACCCCGAGCGCGGCGATCTGTCCGGGGGTGTTGGCGACCGGGAACAGTTTGCGGGTCGCCTTGTTGACCCCGACATCGGTCGCCTGCGCCGACAGTGCCACGGCGACCAGCAGCTCGTAGGGAGAGGAGAACTCCAGCTCGGTGGCCGGCTTGGGGTTGAGCTGCCGGAGCCGGGCAAACATCTCCTCGATCTCGGCCTTGCCGAGACGTGAGCGGGGCGCGCGCTTGCGGGCGGGGGACTTGCGGGTTGGCTTGGCCGGCATCGGGTCGACTCAGTGCTTCCTGGCGGCACTGGCCCGGGCCTTGGCGCGCGCCAGTGCCGCTGCGGCCGCCGGCGGCAGCGCCGGACGCGGTGCTTCGCCAGGTGCGTCGGGGGGGGCGGCTGCGACCGTCCGCCGTGCCGCGCGCTCTTCGGCGCGGCGACGCAGGCGTGCTTCGCGGGCGCGGAAGCGTTCGCGTGCCGCCAGTGCGTCGCGCCGGGCGTTCCTGGCGGCTACGACGGATGCGCTGCAGACCGGGTCGCAGCCCGGGCAGGGCTCGCAGGCCAGCAGTCCGGCTTCGATCGCGCGGTCGAGGTCGTCGACCGCAAGCGCCGCGGCGATCACATGCACCGCCGCGCCGCGCGGATCGATGCAACCGCAACGGCAGGTCGCGCCCATGCCAGTCATCGCAGTCAGCGGCCCGTGAACGCCGGCTTGCGCCGTTCCAGGAACGCGCCGGTGCCCTCGCGCATGTCGTCGGTCGAGAACATCAGGCCGAACTGCGCCGTCTCGTATTCCAGGCCTTCCTCGATCCCGCACTCGCCGCCGACGTTGACGCAGTCGATGATCGAACGCAGCGCCAGCGGTGCCGAGCCGGCCAGTTGCGCGGCCAGCTTCATGGTTTCGGCCTCCAGTTCGGCGGCCGGTACCACACGGTTGACGATGCCCAGTTCACGCGCGCGCTGGGCGTCGACCGGCGCACCGACCAGGCACAACTCCAGTGTCGCGGCGCGGCCGGCCAGCCGCAGCAACCGCTGGGTGCCGCCGAAGCCGGGGACCAGTCCGAGGTTGATCTCGGGCTGGCCGACCTTCGCGGTGTCGGCGGCGATCCGCAGATGGCAGCACATCGCCAGCTCCAGCCCGCCGCCGAGGGCGAAACCGTTGACCATCGCGATGACCGGCTTCGGCATCCGCTCGATCGCCCGCATCAGGCGCTGCCCGCGCTGCGAGAAATCGCGACCCTGGACCGGGCTGAGCGTGTTCATCTCGCTGATGTCGGCGCCGGCGACGAACGCCTTGGGGCCGGCACCGGTCAGCACCACGCAGCGCACCGAGTCGTCCCCGGCGGCGGCCTCGAAGGCCTCGCGCAAGGCGTCGAGGGTCGCGCCGTTGAGCGCATTCAGCTTGTCCGGGCGATTGACGGTGACCACCCGTACGGCGGCGTGGTCGGCGATGGTGACCGGGGAGTCGGACAGGGAAGTTTCGGGCATGGGGCGGGCGCCTTGCGGGGTGGGATGAGGGTCGGCGGCTGACCGGCGGGCCATGGCCTGACGGCCGCGGCGGAACTCCGGCGGCATCGTATTGTCAGAGCCTGGGCGTCAGTGGCGGTTAAGCGCTGCCGCCGTTATCCTAGCGCGTCCATCCGGGTCGGTTCGACCGGACGGTGCATCCCGAGCATCAAGGCAAACCGGGGCGGTGTCGCCGCTTCGCGTCATCACCGGAGGTTCCACCGAATGAAGTTGCGTTTGATTGCGGTCGCAGTGGCGGCCCTGACCCTGACCGCGGGCCAAGCCGTCGCGCAGGACACCTCGTCCGAGAAGGGCAAGCTGAGCTACGCGCTCGGTTACGACCTGGGCCGCAACGCCAGCGAGAGCGGCGAGGCGCTGGACGTCAACACCATCGTCAAGGGCCTGCAGGACGGCTACGCCAAGAAGGAGCCGTCGGTTCCGGTCGACCAGCTGCGCACTGCGGTCGAGAACATGCAGAAGCGCCAGCAGGCCAAGGCCAAGGCGGCATGGGACAAGGCGGCGGCCGAGAACAAGACCCGCAGCGATGCGTTCATCGCCCAGAACAAGGCGAAGTCCGGCGTGAAGTCGCTGCCGAGCGGCGTGCAGTACCGCATCGTCGAGACCGGCAACGGCGCCAAGCCGACCCAGGCCAGCACCGTGCAGTTGCAGGTTGGCGGTCCGTTCCCGTGGGGCGAGCGCGGCCAGAACGCCGAGGCGCGCACCATGCCGGAGATCAAGGTCAGCGAAGTCGAGATGCCCGCGATGCGCGAAGTGCTGCTGCAGATGCCGGCCGGCTCCAAGTGGGAAGTGACGCTGCCGGCCGACAAGGCCTACGGCGCCGACCCGCGCACCGGGATCCCGCCGAACATGGCCGTGCAGTTCGAGATCAAGTTGCTGAGCGTCAAGTAATCGACCGCACCGGTAACCGTTCCACCTTTGCGCCGGCCCAATGCCGGCGCAATTGTTTTGAGACCCGCGACAAACAACGATGACCACCCTCTACCGCGCCGTCCTGAGCCCCTGCACCGGCGTCTGCTGCCTCGACGAGCAGGGCCTGTGCGAGGGCTGCCGCCGTACCAGCCACGAGATCGCCCGCTGGTCGCAGATGAACGACGACGAGCGGCTGCGGCTGATGGAGGAGGTACTGCCGGCGCGCGAGGGGTACAGCGGGTGACCGATGCCGGGCTTTCGGCCGGGCTGCGCGAGATCGCACAACTGCGTGCCGCGCTGCGGCCACTGGACGCGCTGCCATCCGACATCGGCTGGAACCGGGACGAACTGGCCGACCTGCTGTTGCCGGCAACCGAACTGGCCGACGCGGCGGTGCTCGTAGGCCTGGTCGCCCGCGCGCCGGGGACCGCCGTGGTGCTGACCCGGCGTACCGATGCGCTGCGCAACCATGCGGGGCAGGTCAGCTTTCCGGGAGGCCGGGTCGAACCCGATGACGACGGTGCGATCGCGGCGGCGCTGCGCGAGACCGACGAGGAGATCGGTGTGCCGGCCGGGCAGGTGGTTCCGATCGGTTTGCTCGACCCGCTGGTGACCATCACGGGGTTCCGGGTCCTGCCGGTGGTCGCCGCGATCGACCCGGCCTATGTCGCCCGTCCGGACCCCGGCGAGGTCGCCGAAGTGTTCGAAGTGCCACTCGCGTTCCTGCTGGACCCGGGCAACCTCGATCAGCACGAAGTCGAGTTCCGCGGCCGTCAGCGGCGCGTGTTGGAATTCCGTTATCCCGCGCAGCGGATCTGGGGCGCCACCGCGTCTATCCTGTGGAACCTGCGCCAGCGGCTGGAGGGCCTGCAATGAACCAATCCGCAAAGAACTGGCAGGCGCTGGTCAATGCCGGCGAACTTGCCGCCGCGCTCGGCCGCGAGGACCTGGTGATGCTCGACGCGCGCGTGCTGCTGACGGACCGCGCGGCCGGCGAGGCCATGTACCGCCAATCGCACATCCCCGGGGCGCGCTACGCCGACCTCGACCGCGACCTGTCCGACCACGGCAGGACGGGCGGTCGCCACCCGTGGCCGGACGCCGCGGACTTCACCGAAACCCTGGGCCGCTGGGGCATCCGCCCCGACACGCAGGTGGTGGTTTACGACGCCGGCGACGGTGCCCTGGCGGCATCGCGTGCCTGGTTCCTGCTGCGCGCGCTCGGTCATCGCGACGTTGCCGTGCTCAACGGCGGCTGGGCCGGCTGGACCTCGCTGGGCCTGCCGGTCGAGTCGGGGGAATCACCGACGGTCGTGCCAACGCCCTACGACGCCAGCTTCGACGAGGACCGGCTGCTGGATGCCGATGCGGTGCAGGCGCACCTCGACGCGGGCGGCATGTTGATCGACGCTCGTGCGGCCGAGCGGTTCCGCGGCGAATTGGAGCCGCTCGACAAGGCCGCCGGCCACGTGCCCGGCGCGGTCAATCGCCCGTACGCGGACAACCTGCGCGACGACCACTTCAAGCGCGCCGACATCCTCGCCGCCGAGTTCAGCGCGCTGCTGGCCGGGCAGGCGCCGGACGAGGTGGCGGTGATGTGCGGCTCCGGCGTGACCGCCTGCCACCACCTGCTGGCGATGGCGCACGCCGGGCTGCACGGGGCGAAGCTGTTTACCGGGTCGTGGAGTGGTTGGCTCGAGGATCCTTCCCGGCCTGTTGCCACGGGGCCGGCCGCCGACGCCGATGCCGGTTTGGATGCTGGTTCCGGTTCCGGTCCAGGTTCCGTGTAGGGGCGACGTAAGTCGCGATTTCACGGATAACCGGGATCGCCGTGCGATCGCGACTTACGTCGCTCCTACACCGGGGTGAACGCCATGTGCCGATATCCGCCGGTCGTACCGGTGGCGACGTTACCCGGGCAATACCCCCAGCCGGTCCTATTTCCCCAGCCGCGCAACCAGCGCACGCAGCGCACCCTGCGTGCCCGGCGCCGACCACGCCTCGATGAACCGCTCCAGCTGGATATGTTCCGGCTGCAGCGCCTCCAGCAGATCGGCGCGTGCGATCCGGCGCGTCTGCAACATCGCTTCGCGCGGCAATGCCAGCAGTTGCTGCAACCATTCGCGCGCCCGCGCGGCGACCTGCTCGATATCGATCAGTTCGTCGACCAGGCCGATCTGCAGGGCGCGCTCCGCTTCCACCAGATCGCCCATCACCAGCAGTCGTTCGGCGCGGCCGACGCCGACCGCGCGGCGCATCAGGCGCTGGATACCCTCGGGTGCGACCAGGCCGACTTGCGTCTCGTTGAGGCCGATGCGGTAGTCGCCGGACGCCATCACCCGGTAATCGCAGCACAACGCCAGCACGCAGCCGCCGGCCGGCGCATGCCCGGCGATGGCGGCGACCACCGGCACCGGGCACGCGGCCAGTGCGCGCGCCGCGGCGAAGAAGCTCTGCCAGGCCGCGGTGAGTGCCTCGCGGTCGTCGCCGAGGCCGAGCAGGTAGGGCACGTCGAGCCCGGCGGAAAACACTTTGGGTCCACCCGACAGCACGATGCCGCGCGCCTCGGCGGTTACCGCTGCGTCAAGCGCGGTACGCAACTCGCGGCACAGCGCCGGATCGAGTGCATTGACCGGTGCCCGCGCGAGTTTCAGTTCGACGATGCCGTCGCCGTGGTCGACCCGCTCGACACAGCTCACGGCGTCACTCCCTCGGGCCAGCGGTAGCGCACCGTGTAGGTCAGCCGGGTCTCGCCATCGGCAGCCACGGGCACGTTGAACTCGACGTGGCGCGCGTCCTTCTTCTTGGACGGCACGCTGCTGGCGGTGACTTCCCAGTCGCTCCAGCGCGGCAGCGGTTCCACCACCCGGATTTCGACATCGGTGTCCTTGGCGTTCTTCAGCGTCACCGCGAACGACTCGGTGATCGTGCGGCCGCTGCGGTCGACCCGCAGATCGGTCGCCTCGCGCTCGGCCGTGAGGTCGAACACGGTGCCGACTTCGAGCCGGATCTCGGCGCCCGCCGGCGTGTGGCCGAGCTGCGACTCACCGAGGAAATCGGCGCCGTCGTAGACGCGGACACGACCCGCCGGGAGCGGCTGGCCGAGCCCGGCTTCCTTGGTGTTCTGCACCGACACCGCGGCCTTGACCGGCAATTCGCCGGTGCTGCCGCGCTGGTTGGGCGCGATCAGCGGGCGCGGCGGCTGCCAGTCCGGCGCGTCGGCATCGACCACGTAGGCACGCTCGCAGGCGATCGCGTCGCGTCGCGGGAACAGCGCCACGCGCTCGGTGGCTCCGCTCTGGATCGGCGTGGTGCCGGGCACCTCGTAGGCGTGGTACTCGCCGGAAGCGCGCTGCTGCGGCATGCCCGGCGCGGCTGCGGCCGTTACCGTGACGCTGTCGTAGGCCTGGCCGCGCGCCATGTACTGGCGTTGCGGCTGCACCCGGCTGGGCTCGCCGGCGACCAGGGTCAGGTGCGCTTCGGCGAACGTCACGCCCGCGCGGTTGGCGACCAGCGCGGCGCCGTCCAGCGCCAGCTTGCAGCCTTCCTTGTCGTCGACCCTTGCCAGGTACTCGGCGCGCCACGCGAGCCCGCCCATCGGGTAGGACAGCAGGAAATCGGCGTCGCCATCGGCCTCGGCGCGCACCGTCCATCGCAGTTCCGCCTGCTGCGGCAACAGGCTGGTGCCGTCGACCACGCTGAAATTGTCGTAGTCACGCACGACCTTGACCCGCCCGTCGCCCAGCGCCAGGGTCAGGCCGTCGCTGGCCGCCAGCAATACGCCGGTATCGGTCTGCTTGGCGCCGCCGGCGGTGTGTTCCACCGTGATGCGCTGTCCGATGATCTGCGATACCAGGTCGCCGGTGCCGGACAGCGGCGCGACATAGCGTTGCGACTCGATCGCGACACCCGGTGTGCGGGCCTGCAGGCTCGCCGCCTCGACATCCATCGCGGCCGGCACGCTGGTGGCGGACACCGCGTTGAGACCGGTCTTGAGGGTGTAGTGCAAAGGCCGCTCGACCAGCGCGTAGCCGGGCATGTCCGGGCCGGGTGCGCCGCTGCGGGCCAGCGCGTCGTAGTCGCCGCTGTAGACCGTCAGGCGGGTGATCCCGGCGTTGGCCGCGGCGTCCTTGTCGGCCGGCCGGGTCGGGGTGGCGGCCGGAGGCGGCTGGCTGGCATCGGGTGCACGCTCCCCGGGCGAACACGCCGCCAGCGTGCAGGCAAGGGCAAGCAACGAGAGGGGACGGTGCATCGCGGACTCCATTCTGGCCTGCCGGTATCATAGGCCGATGCGAACATTCCATGCCTCCCTGTTGCTGGCGCTGGCCGCGATTGCGTTCAGCGTCACCGCCTGCGCGCGTGAATGCGCCCCCACCGTGGCCGATGGCTGGGTCCGGATGCCACCGATGTCGATGCCGATGCTGGCCGGGTTCGGCCGTATCGAAAATCCATGCACGGTGCCGCTGGTGGTCACCGGTGCCAGCAGCCCGTCGTTCGGCGAGGTGTCGTTGCACGAAACCCGCATCGTCGATGGCGTCAGCCGGATGCGTGCGGTGCCGGAGTTGCGCATCGCACCCGACGGCGACGCGATCCTCGAGCCCGGCGGGCTGCACCTGATGCTGATGCAGCCGAACGCACCGCTGGAGGCGGGCAGCCGGGTGGTGGTCGAGTTCGAATTGAAGGATGGCGGTGTGTTGCGCGGCGAATTCGAGGTACGCAAGCCCGGGAACTGAGGCTCAGCCGGAACAGGCCTCGCGCACCTCCGCCGGCAACGGCGCGGCCGCGCCGCTGTCACGGTCGATCCAGACCATCACCACGTGGCCGTCGCAATACAGCACGTTGCCGTCGGCACCATCGACGATGCGATGGCCGATGGTCAGGCTGGTATTGCCGAGCCGCTCGACGAACAGCTCGATCACGACCTGCGCCGGCCACGCGATCGGGCGCCGGTAGTTGAGCTGCGCGGCGGCCACGACGGGTGCGACATGGTCATCCAGCCCCTTGCCGGGGACGCCGATCATCCACTGCAACCGCGCTTCCTCCAGGTAGCTGAGGTACTTGGAATTGTTGACGTGGTTGAACGCGTCGAGGTCGCGCCAGCGGACCGGCATGGGGACCCGGGCCAGTGACGCCGGGGTAGCCGCTGCGACAGCGGCGGGAACGGCCTGCGCCGCGGGCTTCGCCGAATCGTTCGTGGCCGCCGTGGCCCGTGGCTTGCGTGTGGCGTTCTTCTTCGTTGCCTTCTTCGCGGCCGGTTTGCGGGCGGCCTTGGCGGGCTTGTCGGGTTTGTCGTTGTCGCTCATGCGGCGGACTTCTTCCTGGTGGCCTTGCGCGCCGCCGGCCGCTTGGCCTTGGGCGCGGAAGCAGCGGTGGATCTGGACGCCTTGGTGGCCGATTCCAGCAGCGGCGCGAGGAAGCGGCCGGTGTAGGAATGCTCCAGCGATGCGATGTGTTCCGGCGTGCCGGTGGCGAGGATGGTGCCGCCGCGGTGGCCACCCTCGGGGCCGAGGTCGACCACCCAGTCGGCGGTCTTGATCACGTCGAGGTTGTGCTCGATCACCACCACGGTGTTGCCGTCGTCGCGCAGGCGGTGCAGCACCGTCAACAGATGCTCGATGTCGTGGAAGTGCAGGCCGGTCGTCGGCTCGTCGAGGATGTAAAGCGTCTGCCCGGTGTCCCTGCGCGACAGTTCCTTCGACAGCTTGACCCGCTGTGCCTCGCCGCCCGACAGCGTGGTCGCCGACTGGCCGAGCTTGATGTAGCTCAGGCCGACATCGACCAGCGTTTCGAGCTTGCGCGAGATCGACGGGATTGCCTCGAACAGGTTCAGCGCGTCCTCGACCGTCATCTCCAGCACGTCGGAGATGTTGTAGCCCTTGTAGAGGATCTCCAGCGTCTCGCGGTTGTAGCGCTTGCCGCCGCACAGGTCGCAGGGCACGTAGACGTCGGGCAGGAAGTGCATCTCGACCTTGATCAACCCGTCGCCCTGGCAGGCTTCGCAACGGCCACCGCGCACGTTGAAGCTGAAGCGCCCCGCCGCGTAGCCGCGCGCGCGCGCTTCCGGCACCTGCGCGAACAGTTCGCGCAACGGCGTGAACAACCCGGTGTAGGTCGCCGGGTTGGAGCGCGGGGTACGCCCGATCGGCGACTGGTCGATGTCGACGACCTTGTCGAACAGGTCCATGTTCTCGACCGACCTGTGCGGCGCGACCGTGCGCGAGGCGCCGTTGAGATCGTTGGCGGCGAGGGTGTAGAGGGTGTCGTTGATCAGCGTCGACTTGCCCGAGCCTGACACGCCGGTCACGCAGGTCAGCAACCCGGCGTGGATGTCGAGGTCGACGTTCTTGAGGTTGTTGCCGGAGGCGCCGCGCAGGTGCAGGGTCATTTCCGGATTGGGCGCGTGCCGCTTGGCGGGGACCTCGATCCGCTTCTTGCCGCTGAGGTACTGGCCGGTCAGCGAGCGCGGGGCCTTCAGCAGGTCATCGAACGAACCTTCGGCCACCACCTCGCCACCGTGCACGCCGGCGCCGGGACCGATGTCGACGACGTGGTCGGCCAGCCGGATCGCGTCCTCGTCGTGCTCGACCACGATCACCGTGTTGCCGATGTCGCGCAGCCGGGTGAGGGTGCCCAGCAGGCGCTCGTTGTCGCGCTGGTGCAGGCCGATCGAGGGCTCGTCGAGCACGTACATGACCCCGACCAGGCCGGCGCCGATCTGGCTGGCCAGGCGGATGCGCTGGGCCTCGCCGCCCGACAGCGAGTCGGCCTTGCGCTCCAGGTTGAGGTAGTCGAGGCCGACATCGACCAGGAAGCGCAGGCGGTCGCCGATCTCCTTGACGATCTTGGTCGCGACCTCGCCACGCCAGCCCGGCAGGTTCAGCCCCTTGAAGAACGTCAGCGCCTCGTCGATCGGCAGCACCACGATGTCCGACAGCGGCCGCTCGGCCACGAACACGTTGCGCGCCGAACGGTTGAGCCGCGCGCCACCGCACTCGGTGCACATCCGCTCGCTGATGTACTTGGACAACTCCTCGCGCACCGCGGAAGACTCGGTCTCGCGGTAGCGCCGCTCCAGGTTCGGAACGATGCCCTCGAATTTGTGCTTGCGCTGGTGGCGGGTGCCGCCCTCGCTGAGGTAGGCGAACGAGATCACCTCGTCGCCGCTGCCGAACAGCACGGCCTTGCGTATGCCTTCCGGCAACTCCTGCCATGGCGTCGCGACGTCGAACCGGTAGTGCTTGGCCAGCGACTGGATCAGCTGGAAGTAGTAGGCGTTGCGCCGGTCCCAGCCGCGCACCGCGCCGGCCGACAGCGCCAGCTCCGGATGCACCACCACCCGTGCCGGGTCGAAGAACTGGGCCACGCCGAGGCCGTCGCAGGTCGGGCAGGCGCCGACCGGCGAGTTGAACGAGAACAGCCGCGGCTCCAGCTCCGGCAGCGAGTAGTCGCAGACCGGGCAGCTGTATTTGGATGAGAACAACAGCGGCTTGGCGTCGGCGTCATCCAGCGACTGCACCTGGGCCATGCCGTCGCCGAGCTTGAGCGCGGTCTCGAACGATTCGGCCAACCGCTGCTTCAGGTCCTCGCGCGGACGGAAGCGGTCGATCACCGCCTCGATCGTGTGCTTCTGGCGCAGCGCCAGCGGCGGCACCGCGTCGATCTCGTGCAGCTCGCCGTCGACCCGCACGCGCACGAAACCCTGCGCGCGCAACTGCTCGAACACCTGTGCATGCTCGCCCTTGCGCTCGCGGATGACGGGCGCCAGCAGCATGTAGCGTTGCTCGGCGGTCTCGGGCTTGTCTGCCAACGCGATCACCTGGTCGACCATCTGGCTGACCGTCTGCGCTTCCAGCGGGTAGCCGTGGTCGGGGCAGCGCGGGGTGCCGACGCGGGCATACAGCAGGCGCAGGTAGTCGTAGATCTCGGTGATCGTGCCGACGGTGGAGCGCGGGTTGTGCGAGGTCGACTTCTGCTCGATCGAGATCGCCGGGCTCAGCCCCTCGATGTGGTCGACGTCGGGCTTCTCCATCACCGACAGGAACTGCCGCGCGTAGGCCGACAGCGACTCGACGTAGCGGCGCTGGCCCTCGGCGTAAATGGTGTCGAACGCCAGCGACGATTTGCCCGAGCCGGACAGGCCGGTGATCACGATCAGCTTGTCGCGCGGCAGGTCGAGATCGATGTTCTTGAGGTTGTGCGTCCGCGCACCGCGGATGCGGATGAAATCCATCGCCATCGGGAGCCTGCAAGGGGGGAGGGTGCCGCCGGGATCGACGGACAACAGGGGAGCGTATCGGCCTCCTGAAATGGGGGCAAATGCCGTCAACAAAAGGGCACGCGGGAGCCGCCCGGCAAGCGCCCGGCCGTTGGTTCAGTCGGTCCATAAGCAAACGGCCCGCACAGGGCGGGCCGTTTGCTGGCGGTTACCGGTTTCCCGGCTTATTCAACGCTGACCGCGCTCCAGGTGGCGGCGACCGCGGCGTATTCCGCGGATTCCGCACCGTACAGGTCGGTGGCGGCGTTCAGGGTGGCCACGCGGGCCCCGGCATAGTCGGTGTCCTCGACCATGTAGCCGGTCAGGGCGAGATACCAGATTTTCTCGGCGGCCTCGCGGCCGATGCCGGCCAGCGAGGTATCGCCGTTGCAGACCATGTCGGTGGTGGCGAGGTCCGCGCCGGTGCCGGCGCCCCAGCCGTCGGGTACCACGGCGCCCTCGGCCAGCAGGTAGAAGAAGTGGTTGGCCACGCCCGAGCTGTAGTGCACGTCCATGCCGCCGACATCGGGGCTCCAGCAATCCGCCGACAGGCCGTCCAGGCTCGGCTTGAACATGTAGCGCAAGGCAGTCTGGTAGGGCAGGTTCGGGTCCTGGCGGAACACCAGTTCGCCGATCAGGTAGTCGCCCGGGTCGGACGGGTTACCGGCGAAGTACTCGACCATGGCGCCGAAGATGTCCGAGGTCGCTTCGTTGAGGCCGCCCGATTCGCCCGAGTAGATCAGGTTGGCGGTGCGGCTGGTCACGCCGTGCGACATCTCGTGACCGGCCACGTCGAGTTCGACCAGCGGGGTGACCGAGCTGCCGTTGCCATCACCGAAGGTCATGCAGAAGCAGGCGTCGCTCCAGAACGCGTTGGCGTAGTTGCGACCGAAATGGACGCGGCTCAACGCGCCCTGGCCGTCGTCGGCGATGCCGGAGCGGCCATGGATCTGGTCGTAGTAATCCCAGGTCATCGAAACGCCGTAATGCGCATCGACGCCGACGGTCTGCGAGCTGCTGTTGGTGCCGGTGCCCCAGACGTTGTCGGAGTCCACGAAAGCGGCACCCAGGCCGACCTTGCGATTGCTCATGTTGGTGGTGCGGCCACCCCCGCGCGACGGGTCGGTCAGCTGGTAGCGGCCGTTGCTGCACTGCGCGGTGCCCAGTTCGACCTGGCCGACGTACAGGCCGGTGCCGGTGCCCGACGATGCGGTGTCGCAGGTCCGCGGGTCACGCCCCGGGCCGGCGGTGTGGATGGTGTCCCACTTGTCCAGCAGCTGGCCGGTGTGCGCATCGACGATGAAGCGCATGTCGGTCGGCGTCTGGTCCTTCTTTACGCCGACATAGCGCACCTCGTAGGCCAGTGCCGGCGTCGCCTCGCCGCGTGCGTACACCACCAGGCGCGTGGTCGGCGCCTTCTGCGCGGCCACGTCGAAATGCGCGCCCGCCGCCGAGATGGCCTTGCGCCGGTCCACCGACGGGACGATGCCCGGCCGCTGCAGTTCGTCCATGGTCTGGGTCACCGACTCCAGCCCGCCGTTGCGCGAATGCACGACGATGCCGCCGCCGATCACCGGCAGTCCGCGATAGGTACGCGCAAAGCGGACGTGCTCGTTGCCCTTGCGGTCGACCACGACATCCTGCGCAACGAAACGGTCTGCCGCGGCGCGCTTGAGCATCGGCACGGACCCGCGCTGGAGCATGGACTGGGCGCGCATCGCGGAGGGCGAGGTTGCCAGTTCGTCTGCGGATGCCGCGGGGGAAATCATCAGCGCGGCCAGGATACCCGCGCCCAAAAGAGTGAATCGCATGTGGTTCTCTCCCTGATAGAAATGACCGTTCGGTCGTCGATTACCAGGATCCCCCGCTCGGAACATACGCCTTTCCGCGGCCTTGTGCATGGCCTGCCAGGACGACTGCCGGCCCGCTCGCGCAGCGGGCGCCACCGCCGTTCGCCGGGCGCGAGGCGGACGGAAGATCCACCCCGGTGACGGGGGGCGCTTGCAAAGTCATTTTTGTAGGCATATGGTCGGCCCTGTCGTTAGGGGGCGGCAGCGGTTGTGTTTTGTTGGTGTCGTGGCCGGATGGCCCGACAGCGGACACGCCTTGCACTCCTGGGACGCTCCGCGTTATCGCCGATGAAATGCAGCCTTGCAGGCTCAAACTTCATCCGAGGGGATTGACGATGCGCGGAAACAAATTCAAGGGCCCCCAGTCGCGGCGCGCCCAGACCCGTACCTACTACGTTGCTCCGATCACCCGCGCGGTCCGTGCCGCGCTGACGGCGTCCGCGATCGCGCTGGCCGGTGTCGGCGCGGTACACGCGGGCGATACCGATTGCGGCGGCATGGTCCAGCCCCAGCTCATTCGCTGCGCCGAGGTCGACGCGGCAAAGCTGCCCGTCGCCGACTTGACTACGGTCGCCGACGCGCACGCGCCCGATTCGGTAGTGGTCGCGGGTACGACCGGCATCACCGCGCCCGGCGTGGCGGCCCTCACCGCCAACATCGTCAACAGCGGCCCCATCGACAAATCCGGCAGCGGCGACGTGATCGGCATCGAGGCCGGTTTTGCGGGTGGCGACGTTTCGATCGTCAACACCGCCAATGGCAGCATCTACGCCGAATCGGTCGACGGCCTGGCCGATGGCATCTTCGCCTACGGCGCCGAGGTCACGGTCAACAACCGCGGGACGATCGAAGCCGACGGCTACGACTGGGCGGCCGGCATCGAGGCGCAGGGCGACTCGGTGACCGTCAACAACAACGGCAACATCAGCGCCACCGCCAACGCCTACGACACCGCGTACGGCGTTTACGGCCACGCCTACGGCATCTACGCGGCGGGCAGCGGCGAAGATGGCGTGGTGGTCAACAACCGCGGCTCGATCGAGGCGACCGGCCCGTATGCGACCGGCATCTATGCCTACGACGGCGGCAGCGGTGGCATCAATGTCACCAACCGTGGCGACATCACCGCGACCGCGGACAATGGCTTCGCCACCGGCATCAACGCGGTGACCAGTGTCGAGGGCAGCGACATCGACGTCGCCAACCGCGGCAGCATCGAAGCCACCGGCATGAACGGTGCGAGCGGCATCGTCGCGCTCGCCAGCGGTGTCGGCTCCTCGGCCAGCGTCAACAACACCGGCGACATCTACGCGGCGACCACCGTGTACTACTCCGCCGCGGAAGGCATCTTGGTTTCGGCCGATGGCGACGCCGACATCCGCAACAGCGGTTCGATCACCATCGGTTACGGCGATTACGCCTATGGCGCAGTGGCGCTGGCGTTCGCCGGTGACGCGAACGTGCGCAACACCGGCGACATCGCGGCGTACGGCGGATTGAGCGCATACGGCGCCGTGGCCGCTTCGCAGAACGGCTATGCCGACGCCACCAACGCCGGCTCGATCACGGTTTCATCCGGTATCGGCACGGCCGCCGGTCTCGACGCCAGCGGCCAGGCCGGCGCGTCCGCCACCAACAGCGGCTACATCGGTGCCGACGCCAGCAGCAATGCCTTCGGCATGCGCGTCAACTCGGCGGTCGGCGATGCCGAGGCGGACAACCGCGGCGACATCATCGCCACGTCGGGCAAGTACGCGTTCGGCGTGTTCGCGCAGTCCGGCGATGGCGACGTGGTGGTGGACAACAGCGGCACGATCGCCACCGACGGCAAGTACAGCTTCGGCGTACTCGCGCAGTCGACCTACGGCGACGTGTTGGTGGACAACAGCGGCGCGATCGCCGGCAGCGGCAAGTACGCCTATGGCGTGGTCGCGGGCTCCAACGGCGGCGATGTCGGGATCTACAACGCCGATGGCGGCAAGGTTTCCGGCTACAGCGGCGACCTGATCGCGGTGGGCGCGTTTGCCAACGCCAACTTCGACGGCAGCGCCACGATCGACAACGCCGGCGTGACCAGCGCCACGGCGGTCGGTTATGCGCAGCTCGCGTATGGCGCGGTGGTCCAGACCGACGCGGGTGCCGGCCTGGTGTCCAATGGCGACACCGGCGAGATCACCGCGGACAACAGCTACGGCTCCGCGCGTGGAGTGATCGTGCGGTCTTCCGCGGGCGGCGATGCTTCGGTCGACAATGCCGGCAACATCGTGGCGACGGCGACCGGCACCGGCGAGTACCTGCCGTCGGATGCGATCGGCGTGTATGTGTACGCGCCGGGCGGGCTGGCCAGCGTGGACAACAGCGGCGCGATCGTGGCCAGCTCGGCGACCGGCCTGGCCGATGGCGTATTCGCTGCCGGCGCGGTGGCGGATGTCTACAACTCCGGCTCGATCACAGCCGACGGCTACACCTGGGGTGCGGGCATCGAGGCGCAGGGTGACGATGCCGCATCGGTGGTCAACACCGGTTCGATCGCCGCCAGCGCCACGGCCTATGCCCCGGCCGATCCGGAAGCCGGGACGGACGCGGTCTACGGCCACGCCTACGGTGTCTATGCCACCGGTGGCGACGGTGGGGTCAGCGTCGACAACCAGGGTTCCATTACGGCAACCGGTCCGTACGCGACCGGCGTGTATGCGTATGACAGCGGCATCGGTGGCATCCAGGTCGACAACTCCGGCGATATCACCGCCAACGCCGCAAACGGTTTCGCCACGGGCGTCAACGCGGTGACCAATGTCGAGTACAGCGACATCGCGATCCAGAATGCCGATACCGGCAGCATCACCGCGACCGGCATGAACGGCGCGTCCGGCATCGTGGCCCTCGCGACCGGCACCGGTTCGTCCGCCAGCGTCGACAATGCCGGTGACGTCTACGCGGCGACCACGGTGTACTACTCGGCGGCCGAGGGCATCGTCGCCTCGGCCGACGGCGATGCCAGCATCGCCAACAGCGGTTCGATCACCATTGGCTATGGCGATTACGCCTACGGCGGACTGGCGCTCGCCTTCGCCGGCGATGCCGATGTCGACAACAGCGGGACGGTTGCGGTGAATGGCGGGCTGAGTGGCTACGGCTTCGTCGCCAATTCGCAGAACGGCTATTCCGGGGTGACCAACAGCGGCTCGATCACGGTCGATTCCAGCTTTGGCACGGCCGCCGGCATCGACGCCAGCAGCTTCGCCGGCACCACCGTGGACAACCAGGGCGATATCAACACCACGGCGAGCAAGTACGCCTTCGGTGTGCGGGCCAATACCTCGCAGGGCGATACCGTCGTCGACAACAGCGGCACGATCGCGACCGATGGCAAGTACAGCTTCGGCGTGCTGGCGCAGTCCGGCGATGGCAACGCGACGGTCTACAACAGCGGCGCCATTGCTGGCAGCGGCAAGTACGCCTATGGCGCGGTGGTGGCCTCCAACTACGGTGATGCGCTGATCAGCAATGACGGCGACGGCACGATCTCCGGCTACAGTGGCGACCTGATCGCGGTGGGTGCATTCGCCAACGCCAACAACGACGGCAACGCGACCATCGACAACGCCGGCGCGATCAGCGCCACCGGTGCGGGTTACGCGCAGGTCGCCTACGGTGCGGTCGTGCAGACCGATGCCGGCTATGCGCTGGTCACCAACAGCGGCGACATCAGCGCGAGCAACAGCTACAGCAATGCGCGTGGCGTGATCGTGCGTTCGAGCGCCGGTGGTGATGTCGCGGTCGACAACAGCGGCAGCATCAGCGCCGTCTCGACCGGATCGGGTGTCTACGAGGGCTATTACGGCACCTACACCATTCCCACCGACGTGATCGGCGTGTACGCCTACGCACCGGGCGCGGTGGCCAGCGTGACCAACAGCGGCTCCATCACCGCGACCACCGGCGCCGGCCTGGCCGATGGCGTGTTCGCCTCCGGTGCGGTCGCCGACGTGACCAACTCCGGTTCGATCACGGCCGACGGCTATACCTGGGGTGCGGGCATCGAGGCCCAGGGCGATGACGTCGCATACGTGACCAACACGGGCGAGATCAGCGCCAGCGCAACGGCCTACGCGCCGGCGGATCCGGAAGCGGGAACCCCGGCCGTGTATGGCCACGCCTACGGCATCTATGCGACCGGTGGCGAAGGCGGGGTCTACGTGGACAACCGCGGCACCATCGCGGCGACCGGGCCGTATGCAACCGGCATCTACACCTACGACGGCGGCGCGGGTGGTATCGGCATCGACAACCGTGGCGACATCGGTGCGACTGCCGTCAACGGCTTCGCCACCGGCATCAACGCGGTGACCAATGTCGAGGGTAGTGACATCGAGGTGACCAACCGCGGCGCCGGCACCGTCACCGCCAACGGCTACAACGGCGCATCCGGCATTTCCGCGGCGGCCAGCGGTGCGGATGCGGCGATCAGCATGACCAACGCCGGTGCGATCAGCGCGGTCGCGACGGAAGGAAAATACGGCAATGCCGTGGGCATGGTGGCCTCCGGCGATGGCGACGTTGAGATCCGCAACACCGCGAACGGCACCATCAGTGCCGGCGGCGCCTACGCCTATGGCGTGCTGTCGCTGTCCTTCGCCGGTGATTCCAACGTGGTCAACGCGGGCGATGTCACGGCAACGGCCGCGGGTAGCGGCTTGTACACGTTCGCGTATGGCGTGGTGTCGTCCTCACAGAACGGCACCGCTGCGGTTACCAACAGCGGCAACATCTCGGCGACAGCAAGCGGGCTGGTGACCATCGCCCGCGGCATCGATGCCTCCGGTGTCGACGCGGAGGTGACCAACCGCGGCTACGTCGAGTCCTATGGCAAGTACAGCCGAGGCATCAACGCGGTATCGAGTGCGGGCGATGTCGATGTCCGCAACCAGGGTTCGGTCTATGCAGGTGGCAAGTACACCTACGGCATCGCCGGAATCGCCACTGACGGCGATGTGCGCATCACCAATACCGCCAACGGCGTGGTCGATGCCTACTCGTCCGGCGCGGTGGCGGTGGGCATGCTTGGCACCTCGGTCTACGACGACGTGGAGGTCGTCAATGCCGGCACCGTGGTCGCGCACGGCGACTATGCCGGGCTGGCCGCGGGCATCTACGCATCGTCCGACAACAACGATGCCTCGGTGGTCAACCGCGGCTCGATCGATGCCAACACCTACTACGGCAACGCCTTCGGTGTGCTGGCGAATGTAGGCAGCAACGATGAACTGAGCGTTGACAACCGTGGCGTGATATCCGCCACCAGCGTCGCGGCAAACGCCGTGGGAGTCGACGGTTCCGCCGAAGGTGGCGGTGACGCGGTGTTGCGTAACCGTGGAACCATCGCGGCGACCACGACTGCTGGCGATGCGATCGGCATCAGCGGCACCGTGGCCGGCGGGGGTGAACTGACCCTGGCCAACACGGCTGCAGGCAGCATCACCGCGACCTCGGTCGACGGCGACGCGATTGGCCTGTTCGGCACGCTCACGGATGCAGACGTAACGGTGAACAATGCCGGCAGCATCAATGTGGCGTCGACCAATGGGACCGCATACGCCATCCTCCTCGCGGACGGCGGTGCACCGCTGGCGCCGGGTTCGGCGAATATCGTCAACAGCGGTTCGATCACAGGTGCCATCGCAACCGGAAGCGGTGACGACAGCATCACCAACCGCAATGGCGGCACCTGGCAACTGACCGGTAGCGGCACCGACTTCGGTGCCGGCGACGACAGCTTCGTCAATGCGTGGGGCGGCACGTTGCAGCTGGCGGATGCCGGGATCCTGTTCGGCGCCGGAAACAACAGCTTCAGCAACACCGGCACCATCCGGGTTTCCGGCAGGAACCACATCGACATGACCGATGGCAGTGTTGCCGCGGCCACTGCCGCGCTGGCGCGACCCAAGCACTCGGCGGCGTTCACCAACAACGGCACCCTCGACTTCCTCGACGGCGCCGCGGACGACAGCCTGACGGTCACTGGCGGCTTCGGTGGCAGGGGCGCGCTCAACCTCGACGTGAGCCTGGCCGGCAAGCTCAACGACCAGCTGATCGTGCAGGGTGGCGTGCTCAACGGCACCAAGCAGAGCGTGAACGTGATGCTGCTCGACGGCCTGCCGAAGTCGAGCGACGTCGGGACCCAGCTGGAACTCGTGCACGTATCGGGCGACACGAACCCGTCGGTCTTCAAGGCTGGCAGCGTACTGGGCGTTTCGCCGCGGGACTTCCTGTCGATGGGGCTGACCCTGTCGAGCACGCCCGACAAGGGCGCCAAGGCCAGCGGCGACGGCAGCGGCTACATGCTCAACGTCAAGACCCACGTCACGGGTCTCAACGCGGCCGGCGTGCTGGCATCCTCTGCAGCGCTGGGCGTGGACAGCCTGATGGCCAGCACCGCCGGGAGCCGGCTCGACCGCAACTATGTAGCGGCAAAGGGTCTGTCGCCGCTGCGTACGAGCATCCAGCCGTGGGTCCGTGGCTTCGATGACCAGGGCGGCATGAGCCCCGACCACCTGTCCGGCAACTTCGGGCAGCTGTCCAACTCGCGCCTGAGCCAGGACAACTCCGGCACCGAGATGGGCGTGGAGATCCTGGCGCCCAACGGCTTCCGCTTCGGCTCGGTGTTCGCCAAGTCCGAAGGCCGGCAGTACCTGGTCGATGACCGCGGCATGGACACGATCCGCGGCAGCACCATGGGCCTGTACGGCACATGGATGTCGCCGACCGGTTTCTATGTGGATGCGTCCTGGCGGACGATGCAGTTCGAAACCCGGATCGACTCGATCGGTGGGCTGCAGCAAGGCGAGGGCAACGCCTTCAGCAGTGATCTCGAGGTCGGGCACGTATGGAAGCTGGCCAACGGCATCGATGTGGCGCCACAGCTGCGCTACACCGAAACGTCGATCGACGGCCTGCGTTTCCAGGGCGACCAGGCTACGTTCGAGGGCCAGGATGCGGTATGGAAGCGTGCCCGCGTCGGCGTGGCGCTGTCGAAGACCTTCAATGCCGGCGCCTGGCAGTGGTCGCCGTATGGCGAGGTCGGCATGACCCGGACGCTGGAAGGCCTGGCCACCTACGCGATCAACGACGACTACTTCGGCAACGTGGCCACCGAGGGCACCAGCGCACTGCTGAAGCTCGGGCTGGGCGCGCAGAAGGGTCGCCTGTCGTGGAACAGTGGCGTCAACTGGCTGGACGGCGGCAACTTCGACGGTGCGTTCGGCGGCCAGGTGATGTTGCGGTACGCCTGGTAACACCCGGCGGCCCGGTGGCAACGTCACCGGGCCGCACTGCCGCAGGCCAAGTCGGACGCGGGGCGAGCGCATGACAGGGGAACGTGGATAGACATGCAGACACCAGTACGGGAGACCGCCCTTTGACAGGCAAGAGCAATGAGCGTGGCGAACACGCGACCGCAGTAGTCACCAACGACGTTTCATCGGAACAGGGAAAAGAAGGCAGCGGCGCCGAGTCCGGATTGCAGACGGTCGGGCCGGAAGCCCCTGCCGCCAAGGCGGTGCCCGGCGCGGGCAAGGCCGGCAAGCCGCCGGTCGACCTGGCCAAGTTCAAGGTCGAGAAGACCTGTTCCCGCGGCCTCGCCGCATGGCTGGCCGCCAACCGCATCTCGCTGGCGATCACTTCCTACCAGAGCGGCCGGGTCTACTTGGTCGGCAGCGACCAGCAGGGCAGGGTGTCGTTCTTCGAGCGCATCTTCGAGCGCGCCATGGGCGTGGTCGGCAACGCCCAGCGCATCTACCTCGGCAGCTTGTACCAGTTGTGGCGCTTCGAGAACGTGCTGCGTTCCAACGAGGTCATCCACGGGCAGTACGACAAGTGCTACGTGCCGCGCAACGCGCAGACCATCGGCGACCTGGACATCCACGAACTCGGCATCCGCAGCAACGGCAAGGTCGTGTTCGTCAACACCAAGTACTCCTGCCTGGCCGAGCTCAGCCAGACCCATAGCTTCAAGCCGATCTGGAAACCGAAGTTCGTCAGCAAGCTCGCGCCGGAAGACCGCTGCCACCTCAACGGCCTGGCGATGGTCGACGGCCGGCCCAAGTACGTCACCGCCGTGTGTCGCAGCGACACCGTCGACGGCTGGCGCGACCGCCGCCACGATGGCGGCGTGGTGATCGACATCGAGACCGACGAGATCGTCTGCGAGGGCCTGTCGATGCCGCATTCGCCGCGCTGGGCCAATGGCAAGCTGTGGGTGCTCAACGCCGGCACCGGCCACCTCGGCTGGGTCGACTTCGAGAAGAAGGCGTTCGTGCCTCTGGCATTCTTCCCTGGCTTCCTGCGCGGGCTGTCGATCATCGGCAACGTCGCGGCGGTCGGCCTGTCCAAGCCCCGCAACCAGCGCTTCGAGGGCCTGCAACTCGACGAAGAGCTGCGGACGCGCGACTCCGACCCGTGGTGCGGCGTGCAGATCGTGTCGCTGACCAACGGCGACGTCAGCAACTGGATCCGGTTCGAGGGAGACATCACCGAGATCTTCGACATCAGCTTCCTGCCCAACGTACGCAACCCGATGATGATCGGCCTGCGCACGGCCGAGATCCGCGACCTGATCACCTTCGAAGCGGAGACCCCCACCGAGGAGGTTCCGGCATGAGCCCGCATCCGCACGTCAGTCCCCGCCTGCGCATCGCCCTGGCCGTCGCCGTGGCCATCGCTGCCAGCGCGGCCTCGGCGCAGGTCGCGCCGAAGCCGGCCACGCCGGCGGTGTCGACCGCCACCGCCACCCGGCCAGCGGCCACCCTGCGCGCCGAACCCGTGCCACCGGCCGTCGATGCCGCGTTCAAGGCCTGGGATGCCAACCGCGACAACGCGTTGAGCCTGGCCGAGTTCCGCAATGGCTGGCGCACCATGAAGCGCGGGTCAAGGCAAACGGCGGGAGCGGGGCTGCGACAGCAGTTCGATCGCCTGGATGCCAATGGCAATGACGGCATCGACCGGACCGAGTACTCGAACATGGTTCTGCTCAAGCGTTCCGGCGCCATGGCCCCGCCCTTCTCCGAGGCCGACCGCAATCGCAGCCAGAAGCTCGAGTTCGACGAGTACAGCGCGCTGGTCGAGCGGCTGCGCACGACCGGTGGTCGCCCGACGCCACCGCGCACCCCTACCTCCAAGGCCGGACACCCATGAGCACACGTGCCCCCGTCACCTTCGATGTTTCCCCGGTGTGGAAGCAGATCACCCCCGAGCTGAAGGATGAAGTGCTGGCCTTCTGGAAGCAGCACCGCGCCATCGGCGACCCGGAGCGTGCGCGGCATCGGGCCGACGAGGTGGTGTGCATCGCCCGTGGCGACGATGGCGCCCTGTGCGCCGTCAGCACGGCGGTTGTGCGGGTGCTGCCGCGTTTGATGCAGCCGCTGTACTACTACCGGTTGTTCTTCGCCCGTTCCGTGCGCGGGCAGGGCCAGGTCATCCCGTTCTACAACCGCGCCCGCGAGGTCCTGCAGGCCTACAATGCCGGCCTGGCCGAACCGGAAAGCCTGGGCGTGTTGCTGGAGCTCGAGAGCCGTTACCTGGACGCGTACCACAAGGACGCCTACATCCCGGAAGCCGACAGCACCTTCATCGGCTACTCGCCGCGGGGCCTGCAATTGCGGGTTTCCTATTTTGAGGGCGCCAAGCTGCTTGCCCCCCGGGCCGCCCGTCGTCCGGCGGCCACTGCCGCGGTGGCCTGAGCCCCTCGGGCAAACGGTCCGGCGATGCACGCCGGGCCACGGCGGCGCATGCCCGCCGCTGGTTGCGCTAACCCCCTGATACCCCTACAATTCCGCTTCTGTCTGCCCCTCGACGGGTACGGCAGCGACCAAAATAACTACAGAGGAATCTGGTCATGTATGCAGTTGTAGTCACCGGCGGTAAGCAGTACCGCGTGATGCAGGGCGAAACCCTGCGCGTCGAGCTGCTCGAGGCCGAAGCCGGCAGCGAGATCAAGCTCGACAACATCCTGATGCTGGGCGACGGCGAGGGCGTGAAGCTCGGCGACGCGCTGAAGGGCGCCAGCGTCACCGCGAAGGTCGTCGGCCATGGCCGCGCCGACAAGGTCCGGATCGTCAAGTTCCGCCGCCGCAAGCACCACCGCAAGCAGATGGGTCACCGTCAGCACTACACCGAAATCGAGATCACCGGCATTGCCGGTGGCAGCAAGTAAGGAGAAGCAGTCATGGCACACAAAAAGGGCGTAGGTTCCTCGCGCAACGGCCGCGACTCCAACCCGAAGTACCTCGGCGTCAAGCTGTACGGCGGCCAGGCGATCGAAGCGGGCAACATTATCGTCCGCCAGCGTGGCACCCAGTTCCATCCGGGCGAGGGCGTCGGCGTGGGCCGCGACCACACGCTGTTCGCGCTGGTCGATGGCAAGGTCGAGTTCACGACCCGGGGCCTGAAGAAGCGCCGCACCGTCAACATCGTCAGCGAGTGATTGCCCGGGGCCAGGCCAGGGCCTGACCCGGCCGGCGTCGATGTCCGGCAGATGTTTCGGGAGGCCCCGCTTCGGCGGGGCTTTTCGTTTCTGCAACAATCAATCCGTTCCATCCACAAGCAAGGTCCAGGCATGAAGCTCGTCGACGAAGCCGAAATCCAGGTCACCGCAGGCAACGGCGGCAACGGCTGCATCGGTTTCCGCCGTGAAAAATTCATCCCGCTCGGCGGACCCGACGGCGGTGACGGCGGCGATGGTGGCAGTGTCTGGCTCATCGCCGACGAAAACCTCAACACCCTGGTCGATTTCCGCCACCAGCGGACGTTCCGTGCCCAGCGCGGACAGAACGGCATGGGCCGGCAGATGTACGGCAAGGCCGGCGCGGACCTCACCATCACCGTCCCGGTGGGCACCGTGGTGGTCAACGTCGAGACCGACGAGGCCATCGGCGACCTGACCACGCATGGCGAGCGGCTGCTGGTCGCCCAGGGTGGCAAGGGCGGGCTTGGCAACATGCATTTCAAGAGCTCGACCAACCGCACTCCGCGCAAGGCGCTGCCTGGCCTGCCGGGCGAGGAGCGGACGCTGAAGCTGGAGCTGAAGCTGCTCGCCGATGTGGGCCTGCTCGGATTTCCCAATGCAGGCAAGAGCACCCTGATCCGCGCGGTTTCGGCGGCGACGCCGAAGGTTGCCGACTACCCGTTCACCACGCTGTACCCCAATCTCGGCGTGGTCCGGGTCGAGCAGTACCGCAGCTTCGTGATCGCCGACATCCCCGGCCTGATCGAGGGAGCTGCCGACGGTGCGGGCCTGGGCGCGCAGTTCCTGCGCCACCTGCAGCGCACCAGCCTGCTGCTGCACCTGGTCGATATCGCGGCCATGGAGGGTGGGGTCGAGATCAGCCCCGCCGAGCAGGTTCGCGCGATCGAGCGCGAACTGGAGAAGCACGATCCCGAGCTGTTGGACAAGCCGCGCTGGCTGGTCCTCAACAAGGCCGACCTGCTGCCGGAGGACGAGCGTCAATCGATTGCCCGGTCGGTCATCGACGAGCTGGGCTGGAAGGAGCGCTCCTACCTGGTCTCGGCGATCGGTCGCGAGGGCACCTGGCCGATCATGCTCGACGTGATGGCGTTCTTCGACCGCCAGCGTGAGGATGCGCTGGAGGCCGCGGCTGAAGCCGAGGCCCACGGCAGCGGCAATCCCGACGTGGGCTGAAGATTCCGGGCTTTTCCGGGCTTTTGTGTTTTTCCGGGCTTCTGTAGGAGCGACGTAAGTCGCGATCGCCTCGCCATTCGTCGGTTCCTGGACTTCGCGACTTACGTCGCTCCTACAGAGGCCATTGTCGTCGTGCCTGCATGCTTGAAAAACGGCCACCCACGAAAAAACCCGGCGGGAGCCGGGCTTTTTCGTGCGTCTGGATCGCCCCGGAGGGGCAACGCCGGATCAGGCGGCCTTGAGCGCCTTGATGCGGGCGGTTAGGCGGCTCTTGTGACGCGCGGCCTTGTTCTTGTGGATCAGGCCACGCGAGCTGAAACGGTCGAGGATCGGCTGGGCGACCTTGAAGGCGTTCTCGGCGGCGGCGGCGTCGTTCTCGCCGAGGGCCTTGAGCACCTTCTTCACGGCGGTGCGCAGCATCGAGCGCTGGCTGCCGTTACGGGCGTTGCGCACGACGGCCTGCTTGGCGCGCTTCTTGGCGGACTTGATGTTTGCCACGGCGTATTCCTGAAATATGTAGTTGGAGCGGAAAGAAAAATGGACTGCGGACGGGTTTGCCGACACCATGGTCGGCCGGTTGCCCAGCGAGTAGACAGGAAATTATGGGGGATTCAATGGCTTGGGTCAACATCGCCCATGTGAAGGGCGCGCGGCCACGGAGTCGCCGATGAGCGCCGGCCCGGACAAGGGCCGCCAGGCCGGAATGCTGCGCTCCACCGCGGTATTCAGCGCGATGACGTTCATCTCGCGCATCGCCGGCTACCTTCGCGACTGGCTGCAGGCCAGCCTGTTCGGCGCCAGCCCGGCGGTCAGCGCGTTCGTGGTCGCCTACCGGATCCCCAACTACCTGCGGCGGATCTTCGCCGAAGGGTCGTTCTCGTCGGCATTCGTGCCGCTGCTGTCGGAGTTGAAGCAGAAGGGCGACGAGAAGGCGCTGCAGGACTTCCTCGACCATGTCGCCGGTGCGCTGCTGGCGGTCGTGGTGCTGGTGAGCGGTGTCGGCATGCTGGCCGCGCCGTGGATCGCCGAGCTTTTCCTGGCGCTGGCGCCGGCCGGTACCGACACCGTGCCGCTGGCCGCGGACATGCTGCGCATCACCTTCCCGTACCTGACGTTCATCTCGATGACCGCGCTGGCCGGCGCGGTGCTCAACAGCTTCCGCCAGTTCGGCCTGCCGGCGCTGACCCCGGTGCTGCACAACCTGACCCTGATCGGCGCGATGCTGCTGCTGCCGCGCTTTCTCGGGGTCGACGAAAACGCGCTGGCCTTGGGCGTGCTGGCCGCCGGCATCCTGCAGATGCTGGTGCTGTGGCCGGCGATGGGGCGTCTCGGGCTGCGCCCCAGGTTCCGCTTCAACCTGCGCCATCCGGGCGTGCGGCGGGTGATGACGCTGATGCTGCCGACGATCTTCTCCTCGTCGGTGTCGCAGGTGAACCTGCTGGTCGGCACCGTGTTCGCCTCGTTGCTGGTGCCGGCCGCGCAGTCGTGGCTGTACTACTCCGACCGGCTGACCGAGTTGCCGCTGGGACTGTTCGGTGTCGCCATCGGCACCGTGATCCTGCCGCAGCTGTCGCGCCTGCACGCGGACGAGGACGCCGGCGGTTACTCGAAGTCGCTCGACTGGGGCCTGCGGATGGTGCTGCTGGTCGGCATGCCCGCCGCGCTCGGGCTGGCGCTGCTGGCCGAGCCGCTGACCGCCTCGCTGTTCCGCTACGGCGCGTTCACCGGGGAGGACACCCGGATGGTGGGTTACGCGCTGACCGCGATGAGCGTCGGTATCCCCGCCTTCATGCTCAGCAAGGTTCTGCTGCCGGCGTTCTACGCCCGCAAGGACACCCGGACCCCGATGCGCGCCGCGGTGATCACGGTGGTCGCCAACGTGGTGCTGACGGTCGTGTTGGTGACGCCGCTGTACCGCATGGACCTGCCGTGGGCACACGCCGGGATCGCCGCGGCGACCGCGCTGGCAGGCATCCTCAACGCGGCGTTGCTGTGGCGCTACCTGCGCCGGGATGGCATCTACCAGCCGCAACCGGGCTGGGGCCGCTGGCTGGGGCGGATCGTGGTGGGACTGGTCGCGATGGCGGCCGTCGTGGTCGGCCTGCGTGAGTGGGTTGGCGACTGGACGGCAATGACCGGCTGGTGGCGCTGGGCGTGGCTGCTGCTGGTGATCGGTGCGGGTGCCGGGGTGTATGGCGTGGTGCTACTGGTGGCCGGGCTGCGTCCCCGCCATCTGCGGCATTGAGGTCAGGAAAGGGGGGCGCGCCATTGTGGCGTCTTTCGTGTTGAACGGAACCGCGGTATCCCTTCGTTGTAGGAGCGACGTAAGTCGCGACGTCCAGGAATCGACAACTGGCGAGGCGATCGCGACTTACGTCGCTCCTACAGGGGCGGGACGCTTGGCCGCGCAAGATCGGGGGCCACTGCGCCCGCCGGCCGGGGCGCTCCGCCCGTTATACTTCGACCGATGAGCAGGCTGTTCAGAGACGTCGAGGGCGGGCCGCGGTGCCCGCACGGCAGTGTGGTCTGCATCGGCGCCTTCGACGGCCTCCATTTGGGGCATCGGGCGCTGGTGCGCCACGCGGTCGAGCGCGCGCGCGCGCTGGGCGTGCCGGCGGTGGCGCTCACCTTCGAGCCGTTGCCGCGGGAGTTCTTCGCGGGTGACCAGCCGCCACCACGACTGCTGTCGGCGCGGGCCAAGGTCGAGGGGTTGCTCGAACTCGGCATCGACCAGGTCGGCCTGTTGCGCTTCAACGCCCGTTTCGCGGCGATGTCCGCGGAGGACTTCGTCCGCAAGGTACTGGTCGCACAGTTGTCCGTGCGCGAGGTGTGGGTCGGGCCCGATTTCCACTTCGGCAAGGGCCGTGGCGGCGACCTTGCGCTGTTGCAGCGGATGGGACGTGAGCTGGCCGACGACGGCCACGGCTTTACGGCTGGCGAGATCGAACCGGTACTGCTCGGCGGCGAGCGCGTCTCCAGCACCCGCATCCGCAGGGCGTTGCAGGCGGGCGACTTTGCCACCGCTTCGCGCCTGCTCGGCCGCCCGTACCGCATCGGTGCGCGGGTGGTGCGTGGTGCGCAGCTTGGCCGCCAGTTGGGTTACCCGACGGCCAACATGCGGTTCGGTGGCAGGGTTCCGGCGTTGTCGGGCATCTACGCCACCCGCGTCCACGGCATCGGCGGGGAGCCGCGGGCGTCGGTGTCCAGCCTCGGCACCCGGCCGACGGTGAACGGCACCGAGCCACTGCTCGAAGCCCACCTGTTCGATTTCGACGGCGACCTGTACGGTCGCCGGATCGAGGTCGAGTTCGTCGCCCGGCTGCGCGATGAAGAGAAATTCGACGACCTGCCGACCCTGGTCGCGCAGATGAACCGCGATGCCGAGCAGGCCCGCGCCATCCTGATGCAACACCAACCGCGAGCAACTGCGTGAGCGCCAAGAACAACGACGCCAATTCCTACAAGGCCACCCTCAACCTGCCGGCGACGGAGTTCCCGATGCGCGGCGACCTGCCAAAGCGCGAGCCGGTGACGCTCGCGCGCTGGGAGGAGCAGGGCCTGTACGGTCGGATCCGCGACAAGGTCAAGGGCCGCGGGCGCAGCTTCGTGCTGCACGACGGCCCGCCGTACGCCAACGGCGTGATCCACATCGGCCATGCGGTCAACAAGGTGCTCAAGGACCTGGTGGTGAAGTCGAAGCTGCTGTCGGGTTTCGATGCACCGTACGTGCCGGGCTGGGACTGCCACGGCCTGCCGATCGAGATCGCCATCGAGAAGAAGTACGGCAAGGTCGGGGTCAAGCTCGACGCGGCCGAATTCCGCCAGAAATGCCGCGAGTACGCCGCCGAGCAGATCGACCTGCAGCGCACCGACTTCAAGCGCCTCGGCGTGCTGGGCGACTGGGACAACCCGTACCGCTCGATGGACTCGCGCTTCGAGGCCGACATGCTGCGTTCGCTGGCGAAGATCATCGACCGCGGCCACCTGCTGCGCGGCGCCAAGCCGGTGCACTGGTGCTTCGACTGCGGCTCGGCGCTGGCCGAGGCCGAGATCGAGTACGCCGACAAGGTGTCGCCGGCGATCGATGTCGGCTACCCGGCGAAGTCCGCCGAGAAGCTGTCGAGCGCGTTCGGGATCGCGGTGGAGCAGGGGATCGAGGTCGCGGTACCGATCTGGACCACCACCCCGTGGACGCTGCCGGCCAGCCTCGCGATCAGCGTCGGTGCGGACCTCGATTACGTGCTGGTCGAAGGGCCGGCCCGTGCCGATGGTAGCCGCCGCTGGCTGGTGCTGGCCGAGGCGCTGGCGGAGAGCTCGCTGAAGCGTTATGGCGTCGAGGACGTCGTCGTCCACGGCCGCGCCAGGGGCGTCGAGCTGGAGAACCTCGTCGTCCGCCACCCGTTCTATGCGCAGCGCGACATCCCGATCCTGCTCGGCGAGCACGTTTCCGACGAGGACGGCACCGGCAACGTCCACACCGCGCCCGGCCACGGCCAGGAGGATTTCGCGGTGGCCCGCAAGTACGGTCTGCTCGATGGGCTCGAAGCGGCCGTGCTGAACCCGGTCGACGCGCGTGGCGTGTACCTGCCCGGCACGCCCGCGGCCGACGGCGCCACGCTCGAAGGCCTGCACATCTGGAAAGCCAACGACGCGATCGTCGAGGTGCTGCGCGCCAACGACACCCTGCTGGCGTTCTCGAAGCTCGAGCACAGCTACCCGCACTGCTGGCGCCACAAGACGCCGGTGGCGTTCCGCGCCACCCCGCAGTGGTTCATCTCGATGGAGCAGGCCAACCTGCGCAGTGACGCGGTCGAGGCGATTGGCAAGGTCGCCTGGTTCCCGGACTGGGGCGAGGCGCGCATCGCCGGCATGGTCGAGGGCCGTCCGGACTGGTGCATCAGCCGCCAGCGCACCTGGGGCGTGCCGATCGCGTTGTTCGTGCACAAGGTCAGCCATGAGCCGCACCCGCGCTCGGTCGAGCTGATGGGCGAGGTCGCCAAGCTCGTCGAGGTCGACGGCATCGATGCGTGGCATGCGCTCGATCCGGCGACGCTGCTGGGTGACGAGGCCGGCGACTACGACAAGGTCACCGACATCCTCGACGTCTGGTTCGACTCCGGCGTCACCCATGAGTGCGTGCTCGCGCAACGGCCGGACGACGGCCTGCGCAAGCCGGCCGACATGTACCTGGAAGGCTCCGACCAGCATCGCGGCTGGTTCCAGTCATCGCTGCTGACCGGCGTCGCGATGGACGGCGAGGCGCCGTACCGGCAGGTGCTGACCCACGGCTTCGTGGTCGACGCCGCCGGCCGCAAGATGTCCAAGTCGCTCGGCAACGTGGTCGCGCCGCAGAAGGTGGTCGACGCGATGGGCGCGGACGTGCTGCGGCTGTGGATCGCCTCGGCCGACTACCGCAACGAGATGTCGGTGTCCGACGAGATCCTCAAGCGCAGCGCCGACGGCTACCGCCGCATCCGCAACACCGCACGCTTCCTGCTGAGCAACCTCGACGGCTTCGACCCGACCGCGCACCTGGTGCCGACTGCGGAAATGGTCGCGCTCGACGCCTGGATCGTGCACCGCGCGCACGGCCTGCAGCAGAAGATCATCGCCGCGACCGAGCGCTACGACTTCGCCGAGATCGTGCAGCTGCTGGCCAACTTCTGCAGCGTCGACCTCGGCTCGCTGTACCTCGACGTGACGAAGGACCGCCTGTACACGATGCCGGCCGACTCGCGCGGGCGCCGCTCCGCGCAGAGCGCGATGTATCGCATCGCCGAGGCGTTCGTGCGCTGGATCGCGCCGATCCTGAGCTTCACCGCCGACGAGATGTGGGACTACCTGCCGGCCGTGACCGAGCAGGGCCCGCGCGAGGGCAACGTGCTGTTCACCACCTGGTACGACGGCCTCGCCCCGCTGGCCGACGACGCCCCGCTGACGGCCGAGGACTTCAAGCGCCTGCTGGCGCTGCGCGAGCAGGTCAGCAAGCTGCTGGAACCGATGCGCGCCGCCGGCACGATCGGCGCTGCGCTGGAGGCCGAGATCGCCTTGCGCTGTGGCGTCGCCGACCAGAACTGGCTGGCGCCGCTGGCCGAGGAGCTGCGGTTCCTGTTCATCAGCGGCGATGTCAGCGTGGTTGCCGACGACGCGGCCAAGGAGGTCTTGGTCGAGGCAAGCCGCAGCGAGAAAGCCAAGTGCGGCCGCTGCTGGCATTACCGCGCCGACGTCGGCAGCGTCGAGGCGCATCCGACGTTGTGTGGTCGCTGCGTCGACAACATCGACGGCGACGGCGAAGACCGCCGCTGGTTCTGACTTGCCACTTCCCTCATCCGCCCTTCGGGCACCTTCTCAGCTTTGCACACCCTTCGGGCGCCGCAGCGGGAGAAGGGAACACCGGACCAGACCAATTTCATGCCCAACTCCAAACCCAACGCCCTGATCTGGCTGGTGCTGTCGGCCGTGGTGATCGGGCTCGACCAGCTGAGCAAGTACTGGGTGCTGACCTCGCTGCCCGAATACACCGCGATCCCGGTGATCGAAGGCGTGTGGAACTGGTACCGCACCTACAACACCGGCGCCGCCTTCAGCTTCCTCAGCGACGCCGGTGGCTGGCAGAAGTACTTCTTCATGATCCTGGCGGTCGGCATCTGCGGCCTGCTCGGCTACTGGCTGAGCCGCACCCCGCGCCACGACTGGAAGACCGCGCTGCCGTACGCGCTGGTGATCGGCGGGGCGATCGGCAACGTCATCGACCGGCTCATCCACGGCCATGTCGTCGACTTCATCCAGTGGTACGTGGGCGACTACTACTGGCCCGCGTTCAACATCGCCGATGCCGCGATCGTCGGCGGCGCCATTGGCATCGCCCTCTACGGCTTGTTCAGCGGGCAGGGCAAGACGACCGCCACGCGAGGGTAAAATCCGCCCATGGATGTCATCCTCGCCAACCCCCGCGGCTTCTGCGCCGGCGTCGACCGCGCGATCGAGATCGTCAACCGCGCGCTGGAGACCCTCGGCGCGCCGATCTACGTGCGCCATGAGGTCGTGCACAACAAGTTCGTGGTCGACGACCTCAAGCAGCGCGGCGCGATCTTCGTCGAGGAGCTGCACGAGGTCCCCGACGGCAACACCGTGATCTTCAGCGCCCACGGCGTCTCCCAGGCCGTCCGCGCCGAGGCCGCGCGGCGCGACCTCAAGGTGTTCGACGCCACCTGCCCGCTGGTGACCAAGGTCCACCTGGAAGTCGCCCGCCAGTGCCGCGCCGGTCGCGACATGATCCTGATCGGCCACGAAGGCCATCCCGAGGTCGAGGGCACGATGGGCCAGTGGCAGCGCGAGGCGGGCCGCGGCCGGATCTACCTGGTCGAGGACCTCGAAGACGTCGCTGCGCTGACCGTCGAGCAGCCCGGGCATGTGTCGTTCACCACCCAGACCACGCTGTCGGTCGACGACACCCGCGCGGTGATCGACGCCCTCAAGGCCAAGTTCCCGGCGATCCAGGGGCCGAAGAACGACGACATCTGCTATGCCACCCAGAACCGCCAGGACGCCGTGCGCGAGCTGTCGGCGAAATGCGACCTGGTGCTGGTGGTCGGCTCGGTCAACAGTTCCAACTCCAATCGCCTGCGCGAGCTGGCCGAGCGCCAGGGCGTGCAGGCCCACCTGATCGACGGCGCCGACGAGATCGACCCCGCCTGGATCGTCGGCCGCAAGCACATCGGCATAACGGCGGGCGCCTCCGCTCCCGACGTGCTGGTCCGCGGCGTCATCGCCCGCCTGCGCGAGTTGGGCGCCGACACGCTCACCGAGCTCGACGGCGAGCCCGAGAACATGGTGTTCGCGCTGCCAAAGGAGCTGCGGGTGCAACTGGTCGACTGACCTCGATTGACCCTGCAGGCCCGCCAACCCTACAATTCCGCCTCTTCGCCGGAATAGCTCAGTTGGTAGAGCGGCGCATTCGTAATGCGTAGGTCGTAGGTTCGATTCCTATTTCCGGCACCAAGACACAAAGGCCCGCTTCGGCGGGCTTTTTTGTGGCCGATCCCGGGTCGGAAATGCCGTTTCCCATGTGACGCATAATCGATCGCGGCGTAGTGTGCGCCGGGCGGTCGAATTCGGGAGCAGACATGCAGGACAGCTTGGGGCTGGGTACGGCGAACATCGCGATCATCGGGCTTGGCTACGTAGGCCTGCCGCTGGCGGTCGAGTTCGGCAAGCGTTTCGATACCGTGGGATTCGACATCAACCAGGCGCGGGTCGATGCACTGCGAAGCGGTCGCGATGACACCCTCGAAGTGTCGCCGGAGGAACTTGCGGCCGCCAGCCGGCTGGGCTTCACCAGCGAGCTGGGCGACATCGCCGCCTGCAACGTCTACATCGTCACCGTGCCGACGCCGATCGATGCGGCGCGCCGGCCGGACCTCACGCCGCTGGTCCGGGCCAGCGAGGCCCTTGGCGAAGTGTTGCGACGGGGCGACACCGTGGTCTACGAGTCGACGGTCTATCCGGGGTGCACCGAAGAGGTCTGCGTGCCGATCCTGGAGCGGGTGAGCGGACTTAAGTTCAACGAGGGCTTCTTTGTCGGCTACAGCCCCGAGCGGATCAATCCGGGCGACAAGCAGCACCGCGTCACCAGCATCCTCAAGGTGACCTCGGGCTCGACGCCGGAGGCCGCGGACTTCGTGGATGCGTTGTACGCCAGCATCATCACCGCAGGCACCCACAAGGCCAGCTGCATCAAGGTGGCCGAGGCAGCCAAGGTGATCGAGAACACCCAGCGCGACCTCAACATCGCGCTGGTGAACGACCTGGCGATCCTGTTCAACAAGCTCGGCATCGACACGCTGGAGGTGCTGGAGGCGGCGGGTACCAAGTGGAACTTCCTGCCGTTCCGGCCGGGGCTGGTCGGTGGCCATTGCATCGGCGTCGACCCGTACTACCTGACCCACAAGGCGCAGGAGATCGGGCACCACCCCGACGTGATCCTCGCCGGCCGCCGGACCAACGACGGCATGGGCGGCTATGTCGCCGGCGAGGTCATCAAGTTGATGGTCGGCAAGGGCATCAATCCGGTGCATGCGCGGGTGCTGGTGCTGGGGCTGGCGTTCAAGGAGAACTGCCCGGACCTGCGCAACACGCGGGTGGTCGATATCGTCGGCGCGCTGCATGGCTACAGCGTCGAGGTCGACGTATTCGACCCGTGGGTCGACCCGGCCCAGGCGCAGCATGAATACGCCCTGGCGCCGATTGTCCGGCCCGGGCAGGGTGAGTACGACGCGGTGATCATCGCGGTGGGGCATGACGAGTTCCGTGCGCTGGGTGCCGGGGGCATCCGCGCGTTCGGAAAGCCGGAATGCGTGGTCTACGACGTCAAGTACGTGCTGCCGCGCGAGTGCGTGGACGGCCGCCTCTAGGCAACGGGAGCCTTCATGAAAGTACTGGTCACCGGCACCGCCGGCTTCATCGGCTCGCACGTCGCCATCAAGCTGCTTGAACGCGGTGACGAGGTGGTCGGCTTCGACAGCCTCAGCGACTACTACGACGTCACCCTGAAGCAGGCGCGGTTGGCGCGCTTCATGGACCATCCCGACTACACGCACATCCACGCCGACCTCGCCGACCGCGAGGCGGTGGAGGCGGCGTTCGCGATCCACAAGCCGCAGCGGGTGGTCAACCTGGCCGCGCAGGCGGGCGTGCGCTACGCAGCCGAGAATCCGCACGTGTACGCCAGCAGCAACGTCACCGGGTTCCTGCACATCCTGGAGGGCTGTCGCCACCACGGCGTCGAGCACCTGGTGTTCGCCTCCACCAGTTCGGTGTACGGCGCCAACACCACGATGCCGTTCTCCGAGCACCGGTCGACCGAGCATCCGCTGACGCTGTACGCGGCGACCAAGAAGGCCAACGAGATGATGGCGCACAGCTATGCGCATCTCTACGGCATCCCGAGCACCGGGTTGCGCTTCTTCACCGTGTACGGGCCGTGGGGCCGGCCGGACATGGCGCTGTTCCTGTTCACCAGGGCGATCCTCGCGGGCGAGCCGATCAAGGTGTTCAACCACGGCCACCATTCGCGCAGCTTCACCTACATCGACGACATCGTCGAAGGCGTGATCCGCGCACTGGACCATCCGCCAGGGCCGGACCCGCACTGGGATTCCGCCAACCCCGACCCGGCAACCTCGAACGCGCCGTACCGGCTCTTCAACATTGGCTCCTCGGCCAACACCCCGCTGCTGCGTTACATCGAGGTGCTGGAGCAGAGCCTGGGCCGCAAGGCGACGTTGGAGATGTTGCCGCTGCAGGCCGGCGACGTGCCGGACACGTTTGCCGATTGTGCCGATCTGGAAACGGAGCTGGGCTATCGGCCGAAGGTCATGGTCGAAGAGGGCGTGGCGAATTTCGTGGAGTGGTATCGGGAGTACTACGGGGAGTAGGCGGGCCGGATCGCGGTCTCGCCCTGGTAGGAGCGACGTCAGTCGCGATTTCACTGGTCTGCGGTTGCGTCGTGCGATCGCGACTTACGTCGCTCCTACACGGAGTTGGTCGCTTTTGCGGGGTGGGTCGCTCTGTAGACGATAATTCGTTATTTGTGGCGAATTGACTTTTGAATTAGCATGGAATATAAGTCGTTACTTATTGCGATTTATAGCAGAATTTTCCGTTAATTCGGCATAAGTGACGATATGAAGATCGACGCAAATCTTACTGACCTGGCCATACTGCAGGCGCTCGGCGAGCGGCTGGCGGCGCGGCGTATCGCCATGGGGATGACCCAGGCCGAGGCGGCCGAGCAGGCGGGGGTGTCCAAGCGGACGCTGGAGCGGTTGGAGGCGGGCGACGCGGTGCAGTCGCCGAACCTGGTGCGGGTATTGAGGGTGCTGCAACTGCTCGATGGGTTGGAGGCGTTGTTGCCGACGGCCGGTCCGGGACCGATGGATGTCCTGCGGCGCGAAGGCAGGACGCGGCAACGTGCGCCGCGCGCGGGTGTCGCCGAGCCGGCCACCAGGCCCTGGCGTTGGGGCGATGAGCCATGACGACGCTGGCCGCGGTGCGGCTGTGGGGCCGGACGATCGGCGCGGTGACGCTGGCTGAAGGCCGCGATGTCGCCGAATTCCAGTACGCGCGCGAGTTCACCGGCAGTGGCATAGAAGTCTCGCCGCTGGTGATGCCGCTGGCGTCGACGGTGTATGCATTCCCGGCGTTGCCGCGGACGACCTTCCACGGCTTGCCGGGGCTGCTGGCCGATTCGCTGCCGGATGCGTTCGGCAACACCCTGATCGATGCGTGGCTGGCGGGGCAGGGGCGCTCGCCGGAGTCGTTCAACGCGGTCGAGCGGCTGTGCTACATCGGCGCGCGCGGCATGGGTGCGCTGGAGTTCGCGCCGTCGCAGGGGCCGGACGGGCGCGCTGATCGCCGGGTCGAGGTCGATGCGCTGGTCGAGCTGGCGTCGGAGGTGCTTCGTCATCGCAATGACCTGCAGGCGTCGTTCGCCGATGAGGACCGCGCGCAGGCGTTGCGGCAGATCCTGCGGGTCGGTACGTCGGCCGCGGGTGCGCGGGCCAAGGCGTTGATCGCGTGGAACCCGCAGACCCAGGAAGTGCGTTCCGGCCAGGCCGGGGTCGGCGAGGGCTTCGAGCACTGGCTGCTGAAGCTCGACGGCGTGTCCGGCAACCGCGACAAGGAGCTGGAGGATCCGCGCGGTTATGGCGTGATCGAGTACGCCTACCACCTGATGGCGCGCGCCGCCGGCATCGACATGACCGAGTGCAGGCTGCTGGAGGAAAACGGCCGGCGTCACTTCATGACCCGCCGCTTCGACCGCGACGCGACGGGCGGCAAGTTGCACATGCAGTCGCTGTGCGGGCTGGCGCATTACGACTTCAACGCCGCTGGTGCCTACAGCTACGAACAGGCGCTGATGGCGATGCGTCGGCTCGGACTGCCAATGGCCGCGCTGGAACAGCAGTTCCGGCGGATGGCGTTCAACATCGTCGGCCGCAACCAGGACGACCACGTCAAGAACATTGCGTTCCTGATGGATCGCAGTGGGCGCTGGTCGCTGTCGCCGGCGTTCGACATGACGTGGAGCTTCAATCCCGCGGGGATGTGGACCGCGCGGCACCAGATGACGATGAATGGCAAGCGGGATGGGTTCACCCGTGAGGATTTCCGCGCCTGCGGCAAGGTGGCGTCGCTGAAGCGTGGGCGGGCGGAGGCGATCCTGGACGAGGTGGTGGGGGCGGTGCAGCGGTGGCCGGGGTTCGCCGACGAAGCCGGCCTTTCGCCGCAGTGGCGGGACCAGATCGCTGCGAGCCAGCGCCTCGACCTGCGAACCCCATGAAGCGGCACCGTCCGCTCCGTGTAGGAGCGACGTAAGTCGCGACCGCACGACGCAACCGGAGAGCAATGAAATTGCGACTTACGTCGCTCCTGCACCAGGCTTGATCGCGCCGTCCGAAAACCAGGCAACCCCGCGCCGGGCCGACCGTCCCCGGGGCGGCCATCCGCCCCCAATCTCCCGCCCTGCGACCGCCGCCGGCTAAAGTGACGCCTCGTCCGCTCCGATACCGCCGCATGTCATTCGCCCCCAAGTCACCCGGCAAATCCGCCAAGGCCAAGGTCGCCTACGTCTGTTCCGAGTGCGGCGCCGACCACAGCAAGTGGCAGGGCCAGTGCGACGAGTGCGGGGCGTGGAACTCGCTGAGCGAGTTCGTGATCGAATCGGCCGCCGCGATGAAAGCCGGCGGCACCGGTGCATCACGCCGCAATGGCTGGGCCGGCAAGGTCGATGCGCCCAAGGTCACCGCGCTCAAGGATGTCGTCCACACCGAGCATGCGCGCGTCTCGACCGGCATCGGCGAGCTCGACCGGGTGCTCGGCGGTGGACTGGTGCAGGGCGCCGTGGTGCTGGTCGGCGGCGACCCCGGCATCGGCAAGTCGACGCTGTTGCTGCAGGCGGTCGCGAAAATGGCCTCGACCCTGCCGGCGCTGTACGTCACCGGCGAGGAGTCGCTGGCGCAAGTCGCCGGCCGCGGTGCGCGGCTGGGCCTGCCGCTGGAAGGCGTCAACGCGCTGGCCGAAACCGGGGTCGAGAAGATCCTCGAGCAGGCAGTGGCGACCAGCCCGCGGCTGATCGTCGCCGACTCGGTGCAGACCCTGTGGACCGAATCGCTGACCGCCGCGCCGGGGTCGGTCAGCCAGGTACGCGAGAGCGCAGCGCGGCTGGTGCGCTATGCCAAGGAGACCGGCACCGCGGTGTTCCTGGTCGGCCACGTGACCAAGGAGGGCGGCATCGCCGGCCCGCGCGTGCTCGAGCACATGGTCGATGCGGTGCTGTATTTCGAGGGCGAGTCGGGCAGCCGGTTCCGGGTGCTGCGCGCGTTCAAGAACCGCTTCGGCGCGGTCAACGAGCTGGGCGTCTTCGCGATGGGCGACAAGGGCCTGCGCGAGGTGCCCAACCCGTCGGCGATCTTCCTGTCGGGCAGCGCCAGCCCGCAGCCCGGCAGCTGCGTGATGGTCACGCGCGAAGGCACGCGGCCGTTGCTGGTCGAGGTGCAGGCGCTGGTCGACTCGTCGCCGCTGAGCAACCCGCGGCGAGTCGCGGTCGGCATGGAACAGAACCGGCTGGCAATGCTGCTGGCCGTGCTGCACCGGCACGGCGGGATCGGCGTCGGCGACCAGGACGTGTTCGTCAACGTGGTCGGCGGCATCCGCGTGCAGGAGACCGCGGCGGACCTGCCGGTGTTGCTGGCGGTGCTGTCGTCGTTGCGCGACAGGCCGCTGGCGGAACAGACCATCGCGTTCGGCGAAGTCGGCCTGTCCGGCGAGATCCGCCCGGTACCCAACGGCGAGGACCGGTTGAAGGAGGCCGCGACCCACGGCTTCAAGCGCGCGATCGTGCCGAAGGGCAACGCGCCGAAGAGCGGCCGCGTCGGCGAAATGAAGGTGATCGCGGTCGAGCGGCTGTCCGAGGCACTTGAAGCAATGTGACCGGGTTCATTGTGTCGCCCCCGGGTTCCCACTAGGGTCCGGACAACAGCTGAACGGCCGCAAAGGTGGCAAGGAACAGGCTGCATGTCGGGAAACGGGGCAGGTACGCAATCGTCCAGGTCGTCCGCGCGAGGCGCGGGGATTACCGAATACCTGATTGTCGTCGCCGGTATTTCGCTCGCGGCGGCCGCGACTTTCGGCGCTTTCGGCGACACGGTCCGGCAGCAGACGGCCGGCATGGCATTGGAGCTCGCCGGGCTGGACAGCGGCAACGCCATCGCGGGCGCGGTTGCCAGTGCGGGCCGCGCGACCGATGCAGCCGCGGCGGGTGGCCCGTTTTTCGGTGGTGACGGTGGCGGCACGGTCGGTGGCGGCGGACCCGGTGCTGGCGGCGGTGGCGCAGGCGCGGGTGGCGGTGGAGTCGACCCCGGTCTGCCGTACCAGCCGCCCGGTTCCGGCGGAGGCGGTGGTGCGGGAAGTGGTGGCGGCAGTTCCGGTCCGCCCCCCGTCATGTGCGTTGCCGCGGCTGGCGGCGGCAGCGGTCCGCAGACCGCCTCGGCCACGTGTGACGACGACATGACCCTGAGCGACGAGGGTGAAGCCTGGCTCAAGGAGGTCGAGAAGCTCGCGCTGCAACCGTACGACGACCAGGTGGGCATCACCGACGAGCCCATCATCGAGTGGGTGGAAGGTGCGACCATCGGCTACGGCCACCTGATCGGCGAGAACGAATGGGACCTCTACAAGGACGGGATCACCGAGGAGCAGGCGGAAACGCTGTTCCAGCAGGACGTGGCGCCGTTCGTCGACAAGGTCAACGAGGTCATCGAAGTGGAGGTGACGGCGAACGAGTTCGATGCGATGGTGATGCTGGCCTACAACATCGGGCGCGACGGTTTCGCCGGTTCGTCGGTGGCGAAGATGGTGAACGATCCGGAAGCCGACACCTCGTACGACACGCTGGAAGACGCGTGGAAGGCGTGGAACAAGTCGCAGGGCAAGGTCAACAACGGATTGATCAACCGCCGCGATGCGGAGTGGGACATGTATTCCGAAGGCATCTATGAACACTGGTGATGCCGCATTGGGAGGACGAATGGATCGTATGAGGCTGAAAGCCGTGGGAACGTGCTGCCGGGTGCTGGCGATTTCGCTGCTGGTCGCCGGCTGCAGTGGCGAGCCGGTCCCGGCCGTGGCCGCCGAAACCCCCGTGACGGCACCGGAGCCTGCCGCGCCGCCGGCGAATGAGACCTGCGCGGACGCATCGCCGCCCGCGATGGACAGCTTGATGGGCGATTACACCGTGAAGTCGGCCGACCGGTATCGCGGCGGACTCACCACTCCCGAGGCCGCACAGGGCCGGGTCGGGAACACGGTGGTGGTGACGGACGAGGTGTTCCGGCAGGAGGCGAAGGAAATCCAGTCGCCCGGCTACGATCTCGTCTGCCACGACGTTCCCCATGTCGAGGGCGAAGTACCGACCAACGAGCAGCGCATGCTGACTACGTTTTACGGGCTTCGTGGCGACCGCACCGTGGTCTGGGAGCTGATCGTCCTCGACCCCGGAACCGGCAAGCGCGAGGCCGCCTTCGAGGTGCTCGCGGACACCGGTCCCGTGGAGCTCTGGTACCTGTACGACGGTTGGCGGATGGTGTTGCAGCCGGCCGCGGGCGCGGCTTCGCAATAATCGTCAGTGCCCACCCGCTGCCGCGGCCGAGCTCTTGGCCGCGAACGGCGGCTTGGCGAACCAGACAAACACCACCACCAGCAGGAACAAAATGCCGAGCAGGTGGAAGATCTCGTTGAAGGCGATCTGCACCGCCTGCTGCGAGATCATCCCGTCGAGCATCACCGCGCCGCGCTGCAGGTCGCCCTGGCCGATCGCGGTGACGGTCTGCACCATCGCCGGGTCGTGCGCGCTGATGTGTTCGGTCAACTGCGCGTGGTGGATGGTGCCGCGCTGGTTCCAGCCCCAGGTCGTCAATGACGCGGCGAAGCTGCCGCCGAGGGTGCGCACGAAAGTCGCCAGTCCCGAGCCCGATGCGATCTCGTGCGGCTCCAGGTCCGACAGCAATATCGTCAGCACCGGCATGAAGAACAGCGCCACGCCCAGGCCCTGCCACAGCTGCACCATCGCCACCGACTGGAAGTCGACGTCGAGGTTGAAGCCGGCGCGCACGAAGCTGGTGAACGCCATCACGATGAAGGCGAAGCTGGCCAGCCAGCGCAGGTCCATGCGCATCGCGTACTTGCCGACCAGCGGCGTCAGCAGCACCGGCAGGATGCCGATCGGCGCGGTCGCGAAGCCGGCCCAGATCGCGGTGTAGCCGAGGTTGCGCTGCAGCCACAGCGGCACCAGCAGGCCGACGCTGAAGAACGCCGAGTAGGCCAGCACCATCGCGATGGTGCCGAAGGTGAAGTTGCGGTGGCGGAACAGCCTGAGGTCGACGATCGGGTCCTTCTCGGTCAACTCCCAGATCAGGAATACCGTCAGCCCGACCACCGCGGTGATCGCCAGCACGATGATCTCGGTCGAGGCGAACCAGTCCTTCTCGTTGCCGAGGTCCAGCACCAGTTGCAGCGCGCCGACGCCGAGCACCAGCGTGGCCAGGCCGATGTAATCCATCTTCGGCTTTTCCAGCCGCTCCGGCCGGCCTTTCAGCTGGCGGCCGACCACGAAGCTGCAGAAGAAACCGATCGGCACGTTGATCAGGAAGATCCATTCCCAGCTGTAGTTGTCGGTGATCCAGCCGCCGAGGATCGGCCCGGCGATCGGCGCGACCACGGTGACCATCGCCAGCAGCGCGATCGCCTGCCCGCGCTTGTGCGGTGGATAGACCGAGATCATCAACGCCTGGGTGATCGGGTACATCGGCCCGGCGACGAAGCCCTGCAGTGCGCGCGCGCCGACCAGTGAGCCCATGCTGCCGGCCAGGCCGCACAGCAGCGAGGCGATCGAGAACAGCGCGGTCGCCCACATGAACAACTTGCGCTCGCCGAAGCGGCGCGTGAGGAAGCCGGTCAGCGGCAGCGCGATCGCGTTGCTGACCGCGAACGAGGTGATCACCCAGGTCGCCTGGCTGCCACTGCCGCCGAGGTTGCCGGTGATCGCCGGCAACGAGACGTTGGCGATGGTCAGGTCCAGCACCTGCATGAACGACGCCAGTGCAAGACCAATGGTCGTCAGCCAGAGCGTCGGCGGCCGGAATGGCTGCGCCGGGGTTGCAGGGCCGGCTGCGGAGGTTGCCGCGGTCGCCATGTCAGCTGTGCTTCTGGGCCAGGTTGTCGCGCACGATCTTCTCGATCAGCGCGTCGGCGTCGGCCAGCTGCTCGCTGTAGGCATTGGTCGACAGCACCGGCTTGGCCGGCGGCCTGGCGGCGAGCACCGCGCCGTCCTGGTCATGGACGTCGACATCGACGCTCATGCTCAGGCCCATCCGCAGCGGATGCTCGGCCAGTTGTGCCGGATCGAGGTCGATCCGCACCGGCACGCGCTGTACGATCTTGATCCAGTTGCCGCTGGCGTTCTGCGCCGGCAGCAGCGAGAACGCGCTGCCGGTGCCCATGCCGAGGCTGCCGATGGTGCCGTCGAAGGTGACGTCATCGCCGTACAGGTCGGCGTGGACCTCGACCGGCTGGCCGATGCGCATGTCGCCGAGCTGGGTTTCCTTGAAGTTGGCCTCGACCCACATCTGCTCCAGCGGCACGATCGTCATCAGCGACGCGCCCGGCTGCACGCGCTGGCCGAGCTGCACGTGGCGCTGGGCGACGTAGCCGGACACCGGCGCGACGATCGACGCGCGCTGCAGCGTGAGGTAGGCCTGTCGCACCTGCGCGGCGGCGGCGCGGACCTGCGGTTGCTCGGCGACCGGGTTGCCGGAATCGACCATCGCGCGGTTGCGCGAGAGTTGCCCCTGCGACGCCGACAACGCGGCCTGCGCGGCGGACAGCTGGTCGCGGGCGTGGGCCAGTTCCTCGGCCGAGACCGCGCCGCTGGCGACCAGTCCTTCGCGGCGGGCGACGTCATTGCGCGCACGCTCGACCGCGACCCGCTGCGCGTCCAGTTCGGCCTGTCCCGCATCGACCACGCTGTACAGTCCGCGCACCTCGCGCACCGCACTGGCGAGGTTGGCGACGGCCTGTTCGTAGGCGACCCTGGCGTCGTTGGGATCGAGCTGCACCAGCACTTGGCCGGCGTGCACCTTCATGCCGTCGTCGACCCCGATGCTGACCACCGTGCCGGCGGTCTGCGGGGTGATGCTGACCACGTTGCCCTGGGCGTAGGCGTCGTCGGTGTCCTGGTGCCAGCGCGCGACCAGCAGGTACCAGGCGGCCCAGACGATGGCGACGACCGCGATCACCGCGGCAAGGATCAGCAGCGCCCTGCGACGCTTGTTGTTCTTCGGCGGCTCGGCCGCGGCGGTGGCTTGCGGGTTGAATTCGGTGGTCATGGCGTGGGGTTCCGGGCTGGGGCCGTGGCGATGTCTGGAGTGGTGGGCGCGGTTGGCGCGGTGAGCACGAGGCCGCCGCCGAGCGCGAGGTCGAGGTCGATCGCGGCGGCCAGTCGCTGGCTGCGCAGCGCGACGATCTGCTGGTCGAACTGCAGCAGCGGCTCCTGCGCCGACAGCACGTCGATCTGGTTGCCGAGGCCGGCGCGGTAGCGCGCGGTGGCGATGTCCCAGGCCGCTTGCGCGGCGTCGCGGGCCTGCACGGTGGTGGCGATCCGGCCATCGAGCGCGCGCATCGCCTGCAACGCGTCGGCGACCTCGCGCAGGGCGCCGACCAGGCTCTGGTTGTAGCCGGCGACGGCGAGGTCGTAGTCGGCGTTGCTGCCGGCCAGCTGGTTGCGCAGGCGGCCGCCGTCGAAGATCGGCAGGCTGATCGCGGGGCCGCCGTAGGCCAGCAGCGCGTCGCTGCCGAACAGGTCGGACAGCCCGCCCGAGGCGAGCCCCGCCATCGCGTTGAGGTTGATGGTCGGGTAGAACGCGGCCTTGCTGGCGTCGATGCCGTGGCGCGCGGCCTCGACCCGCCAGCGAGCGGCGACCACGTCGGGGCGGTGGCCGAGCAGCTCGCTTGGCAGCACGTCGGGCACGGTCGGCGATGGCGCGTCGAGCAGGCGCGGCGGGGTGATTTCCAACCCGCGGTCGGGGCCTTGACCGAGCAGCGCGGCGAGTGCGTTGCGGGTGGCATCGATCTGCTGCTGCGCGGCCTGCGCCTGTTGCCGGGCGCTGGCGGCGTTGGCCTCGGCGAGGCGGATCTGCAGGTTGTTGTCGAGGCCCGCGTCGACGCGTTGCCGGCCGAGGTCGAGCAGTTCGCTGGCACGGGCCTGCTCGTCGAGCGCGACGTCCTTCGCCTCGTGCGCCTGCGCCAGCACGACATAGGCGCGGGCGATGTTGGACGCCAGCGTCAGCCGTGCGGCCTGCGCATCGACCTCGGCCGCGCGGGCCTCGCCGAGTGCGGCCTGCCACTGCGCGCGCTGACCACCCCAGAGGTCGGGGCTGTACTTGAAGTTGAGGGTCAGCAGGGTGCTGCCGTTGGTCTCGCCGCCGAGCTCGTCGCCGGCCAGCGTCGAGGGGATCCGCACGACCGAGTACTGCGCACCGACGCCAAGCGTCGGCGAGCGCGCGGCGTCGGCCAGTCCGGCGCGGGCGATCGCCTGGCGCACGCGGGCGTCGGCGGCGGCGAGGCTCGGAGTGCCGGCCAGCGCTTCGGTGATCAGTGCGTCGAGCTGCGGATCGCCGAACGCGGTCCACCAGTCCTGCCGGGGAAAGGCGGCGTCGGAAATCGATGCGTCGGACGTGCCGTCCGTGCCGAGGCTGCGGCTTGCGGCGAGGCTGTCGGCATCGAGCGGGTCGCCGGACGGCGCCAGCCCGCGGGTGCTCGCACAGCCCGCCAGCAGCGCGCCGAGCGAAATCGCGAGGAAAACGGGCCCCAGCCCGCGGTGCGGGCGAAATTCTGTCGAAGGCATGGGTCAGGAACCGGAAGGAGGTTGGAGGTTGTCGCGGGCCTGTTCGAGCAGGCGGGTGAGCTGGGCGCGGTCGGCCTCGCTCATGCCGGCCATGGCGCGCTCGCGCACGCGCATGCCGCACTGGTTGATGTCCTGCCAGATCCGCTGGCCGTCATCGGTCAGGCCGATGTTGGTGGCGCGGCGGTCGTCGGGGTCGGTGGTGCGGGTGACCAGGCCCTTGGCCTCGAGCTTGTCGAGCAGCCGGGTCATCGCGCCCGGATTGACCTCCGCCGCACGGGCGAGGTCGGTCACCCCGGCGGTGCCGGTCGCGAGCTTCTTGAGGGTGATGTACTGGCTGAAGGTCAGGTCATGGCCGAGCCCGGCCAGTTCCTGCTCCATCCGCGCCCACATCGCATCGCGGACCTGCCGGAACAGCAGGCCGAGGGTCGAGCCGGTGCAGGGCTGTTCCGGTGGCGGGGTGGGGGCGGAGCTCATGGCGCCGAATATTGCTAGCCCATGCAATAGTTGTCAAGGCAAATATTGTCTAGGCAATCAAGTCGCCGGATTCGGTAAAACCCTTGTTCAGCTGGTGCGGTGCAGCACCAGTTCCAGCACGAACTTGCTGCCAAAAAAGGCCAGCACCAGCAGTGCCATCGCCGCCAGGGTCCAGCGCACCGCGACCGCGCCGCGCCAGCCGTAGCGCCAGCGGCCCAGCAGCAACCCGCCGAACGCCAGCCACGACAGCACGCTGAGCACGGTCTTGTGGGCCAGATGCTGGGCAAACATGTTCTCGACGAACAGGGCGCCGGTCAGCAGGGTCGCGGTCAGCAGCACGAAGCCGACCCCGATGGTGCGGAACAGCAGGGTTTCCAGCTCCACCAGCGGCGGCAGGGCGCGCAGCCAGCGGTGGAACTCGCGACGACGCAGGCCACGCTCCTGCAGCCACAGCATCAATGCCAGCAACGCCGCGATCGCCAGCGTCGCGTAGGCGAGCAGGGCGGTCCAGGCGTGCAGTTGCAGGCGCCAGCCCAGCGGTTCCGGCGGCACGTGGCCATAAGCGTGGTAGCCGCCGAGCGCCAGCGCGGCCAGCGGAAACACCACCACCCCCAGCGCACGCATGCGCCCGGACGCCCCGACGATCGCGGTCAGCGCCGCCATCCCGAGCCCGACCAGTGACAGCGCCGCGAAGAAATGCATGTCCGCGCCGCCGCTTCCGCGCCAGGCGAGCAGGTGCGTAGCGGCGTGCAGGCCGACGCCGATGGCGGCCAACACCAGCCAGGCCCTGCCGTGCCCGCTGTCGCGCCGCACGTTGGCGACCAGCAGTCCGGCGGCGGCGAGATAAAGCAGGATCGCGATGAGAACGATTGTCATCGCCGGAGTTTGGCATACGCCCCGCCCACGCGCGCCCTCACCCCGGCCCTCTCCCGCAAGCGGGGAGGGAGCAACAGCGGCGGGCTATACTTCGCAACCGATTTTTCCCACCTCCGCAGGTCCCCGCTCCCATGTTCGAATCCCTGACCCAGCGCCTGTCCGGCACCGTCGAGCGCCTGCGTGGCCGTGGCCGCCTGTCCGAGGAGAACATCCGCGAATCGCTGCGCGAGGTCCGCATCGCCTTGCTCGAAGCCGACGTCGCGCTGCCGGTGGTGCAGGCGATGATCGAGCGGATCAAGGTCCGCGCGGTCGGCCAGGAAGTGCTGAAGTCGCTGACCCCGGGCCAGGCCCTGGTCAAGATCGTGCGCGACGAGATGACCGCGGTCATGGGATCGCAGGCCAGCGACCTCAACCTCAACGTGCCGGCGCCGGCGGTGATCCTGATGGCCGGCCTGCAGGGCGCGGGCAAGACCACCACCGTCGCCAAGCTGGCCAAGCACCTGAAGGACAAACGCAAGAAGAAGGTCATGGTGGTGTCGGCCGACGTCTACCGCCCGGCCGCGATCGCCCAACTGGAGACGCTGGCGCAGCAGGTCGACGTGCTGTTCTTCCCGTCGCAGGCCGACCAGAAGCCCGAGGCCATCGTCCGCGCCGCGATCGACGACGCCCGCAAGTCGTTCGCCGACGTGCTGATCGTCGACACTGCCGGCCGCCTCGCGATCGACGAGGCGATGATGTCGGAGATCAAGGCGCTGCACGGCGCCGTGAACCCGGCCGAGACCCTGTTCGTGGTCGACTCGATGACCGGCCAGGACGCGGCGACCACCGCCAAGGCCTTCGGCGAGGCACTGCCGCTGACCGGTGTGGTGCTGACCAAGACTGACGGCGACGCCCGCGGCGGCGCGGCGCTGTCGGTGCGCTACGTGACCGGCAAGCCGATCAAGTTCATCGGCGTCAGCGAGAAGCCCGACGGCCTCGACGTGTTCCATCCCGAGCGCGTTGCCAGCCGCATCCTCGACATGGGCGACGTGCTGTCGCTGGTCGAGCAGGTCGAGCAGCAGGTCGACCAGGACAAGGCGGCAAAGTTGGCGGCGAAGGTCGCCAAGGGCAAGAAGTTCGACCTCAACGACATGAAGGACCAGCTCGAGCAGATGCAGAGCATGGGCGGCATCAGCGGCCTGATGGACAAGCTGCCGGGCATGGGCCAGATCCCCGAGTCGGTCAAACAGCAGGTGACCGGCAAGGAGGTCCCGCGGCTGGTCGCGATCATCAACTCGATGACGCTGAAGGAGCGCCGCAACCCGGCCTTGCTGAACGGCTCGCGCCGCAAGCGCATCGCCGCCGGCTCCGGCATGACCCCGGCCGACGTCAACAAGCTGATGAAGCAGTACCAGCAGATGGAAAAGATGATGGGCAAGCTGGGCCGCGGCGGCATGAAGGGCATGATGCGCGGCATGCGCGGGATGATGGGCGGCCGAGGCGGCATGCCCTTCTAGAACGCCGCCAAAGGCGACCGCTTCCTTCTCACGCCTGTCGAAGGACGCAATTGCTTTTCCTTCTCCCGCCTGCGGGAGAAGGCCCGAAGGGCGGATGAGGGCACGCGACATCGCAGGTGCGACGCAAGCGCCGTTTCGCATGCCCTCACCCCAACCCTCTCCCGCAAGCGGGAGAGGGAGCAAAGACGCGTTGCGCTCCCAGACAAGAGGGGGCGCATTCGCCTTCCCTTCTCCCGCTTGCGGGAGAAGGTGCCCGCAGGGCGGATGAGGGCGCGCGACACCGCAGATGCGACGCAAGCGCCGTTTCGCATGCCCTCACCCCAGCCCTCTCCCGCAAGCGGGAGAGGGCGTAGAGGGGCATAGCAGCCGGGAGGTTCCCTCGGGCGAAAAACCCTTTATACTTGCCGGCTTACCCCGTCATTCCGACGGCTGGGCGACACAGGAAAGCATACCCATGGTCAAAATTCGACTGACCCGCGGCGGCGCCAAGAAGCGTCCCTTCTACCACATCATCGTTACCGACAGCCGCAGCGCCCGCGACGGCCGCAACATCGAGCGCGTCGGTTTCTACAACCCGGTGGCTGCCGGCGCCGAGAAGCGCGTCGAGCTCGACACCGCCCGCGTCCAGCACTGGCTGGGCCACGGCGCGCAGCTGACCGACAAGGTCGCCGTGCTGTACAAGGAAGCGCTGAAGTCGGCCGACGCGCCGGCCACCGCCGCCTGACCTGCAGGCCGCGCCCCGCGCGCGGCCGCATGACGACATGAACGAACCAGGGCGCCGCATCCTTCTGGGCAAGGTTGCAGGCGCCCTTGGTTTGCGTGGCGAAGTAAAGCTCGAGTCCTGGACCGAGCCGCGCGACGCGATCTTCCGCTACCAGCCCTGGACCCTGCGCGACGCCCACGGGCGCGAGCGCGAGGTCAGCGGCGTGCGTGGCCGCGAGACCGGCAAGCACGTGGTCGCGACGTTTCCCGATGTCGTCGACCGTACCACCGCCGAGGCCCTGCAAGGGCTGGAAATCCACGTCCCGCGCGACGCCCTGCCGCCGGCCAGGCCCGGCGAGTTCTACTGGGCCGACCTCGAAGGCCTGAGCGTGGTCACCGTCGACGGCGTTGCCCTGGGCACGGTCTCGCACCTGTTCTCGACCGGCGCCAACGACGTGCTGGTGGCCCGCGACGACGAGCGCGAACGCATGATCCCGTTCGTCCAGCCGCAATACGTCACCTCGATCGATATCGATGCCGGCGTGATCACGGTCGACTGGGACTCCGACTTCTAGCGGGCCGGCGAAGACCATGCGCATCGACGTCATCAGCCTGTTCCCCGAGTTCATCGCCCAGTGCGCCGCGTTTGGCGTGACCGGGCGCGCGGCCGAGCGCGGACTGCTGTCGCTGCACGGCTGGAATCCACGCGATTACGCCGAGGGCAATTACCGCCGGGTCGACGACCGCCCATTTGGCGGCGGCCCCGGCATGGTGATGCTGATCGACCCGTTGCGGGCCAGCCTCAAGGCCGCGCGGACAGCCGATCCGGCCCCGAGCCGGACGATCTACCTGAGTCCGCAGGGCGCGCCGCTGACCCAGGCGAAGGTCCGCGAACTGGCTGCCCACGACCGCCTGGTGCTGCTGTGCGGCCGCTACGAAGGCATCGACGAGCGTCTGGTCGCGGCCGAGGTCGACGAGGAAATCTCGATCGGCGACTACGTGCTGTCAGGCGGCGAGTTGGCCGCGGCGGTGCTGGTCGACGCGATCGCCCGGCTGCAGGAGGGCGCGCTCAACCACGCCGAGTCCGCGACCCAGGACAGTTTCGAGGACGGCCTGCTCGACTGCCCGCACTACACCCGCCCGGTCGAACACGAACTCGGGACGGTGCCGCCGGTGCTGATGTCCGGCAACCACGCCGCGATCGCGCGCTGGCGCCGCCAGCAGTCGCTGGCGCGGACCGCGCAACGGCGCCCGGAGCTGCTGGACGAGGCGAATCTGTCGAAGGCGGACCGCAAGCTGCTGGCCGAGTGGCGCGCGGGGCAGGACGGGTCGGGTCAGGGTGGGAGCAGGGAATAATCCGCCAACTACTGGCCACGCAAGGAGAAATCCCGCTATAATTCGCCGCTTAGCTACGCCTTGCTCCATCCAATGCCAGACGCGGGTCCACGTGCACTCGCGCTACAACGAATCCAACAGGCAGGCCGTAAAGGCCATCCAAACAGGTCAATGTCATGAACAAGCCCTCGATCCACACGCTGCTGCAGAACTTCGAATCCGAACAGGTCACGCGCGAGCTGCCTGCCTTCAGCCCGGGCGACACCATCGTCGTCAACGTCAAGGTCAAGGAAGGCAACCGCGAGCGCGTCCAGGCCTATGAGGGCGTGGTCATCGCGACCAAGAACGCCGGCCTGAACTCGGCCTTCACCGTGCGCAAGATCTCGCACGGCTTCGGCGTCGAGCGCGTGTTCCAGAGCCACAGCGCGATCATCGACTCGGTCGAGGTCAAGCGCCGCGGCAAGGTCCGCGCCGGCAAGCTCTATTACCTGCGTGGTCTGGAAGGCAAGAAGGCGCGCATCAAGGAAGACCTGGCCGCATATGCGAAGGCCAAGGCCGAAGCGGCTGCCGCGAAGTAATTCGCGCCCCGCGATGCGCAACGACGGCCGCCCCAGGGCGGCCGTTTGCGTTTGCGGGATGAGGGAACCCGTGCTTTTTGTAAGGGGCGACGTAAGTCGCGATCGGAAACCCACATGGCAACCCGGCTTCCCATCGCGACTTACCGAGGTCGGCATGCGACCTCACTCCTACAATGGCCCGATGACCGAACCAGTCAACACTCCGACCGTACGCCTCGACCTGTGGCTGTGGGCCGCGCGCTTCTACAAGACCCGCGCTCTCGCCAAGCACGCGATCGAGACCGGCAAGGTCGAGGTCGACGGCCAGCGCGCCAAGCCGTCGCGGACGCTGCGGGTCGGCAACGCGCTACGGGTTGGCCGCGGCGAAGAAACCTTCGAGGTCACCGTGCTCGCGCTTGCCGAGAAGCGCGGCCCGGCCAGCGTGGCGCGGACCCTGTACGAGGAATCCGAAACCTCACGCGCGGAGCGCGAGCGCATCCGTGCATTGCGTGCCGCGGAACGCGCCGGCTACCAGCCGCCCGAAACCAAGCCCGACAAGCGGGCCCGTCGGCTGATCAGGGCGCTGGGCGATATCGACGCGCTGTAGCCGGATCGATGCGGTAGCCGATCGAAAAGCTGCAACCGGTCCGCCAAGGCGCGTGCCCGCTCAGCGACCGCCGGTAAAGATCGAGCCGCCAAGCTTGAGCAGGTCCGACACGTCGGCATCGCCGTCGCCATCCCGGTCGAGCACCGCGCCCAGCAGGCCGCCACCGATGCCGCCCTGCTGGCGGATCTGCTGCTGCTCCTGCCCCAGGACATTGCCCAACGCCTGCGGACTGGCCCCGGCATTGCCGCCACCCAGCACGCGCTTGGCCAGATAGGCCATCACGATCGGCGCGAGCATTTTCAACAACGAGTTGGCGCGATCGCCGCCCAGCCCGGTCGCCGCGCCCAGCCCCTGCGCCGCGGTCTGCTCGCGGGCGCCGAAGACATGGCCGAGGATGTCGCCGCCACCACCGCCACCACCGAGGACCGCGCCCAGCACGCTGCCGACGTCGAGGCCGGCATGGTCCTTCTGCAGCGCGCCGAACAGCGCCTGCGCGCCTTGCGGCTGGCTCGCGTTGCGGCCGAGCGCGCCCATCAGCAGCGGCAACGCGGCCGATACGGCGTTGGCGGTCTCGTCGGGCGCCAGCCCGAGTTGCTGGCTCATCTGCTGCAGCGGCTGGCCCTGCAGCTGGTGCATCAGGTCGTTGGTCAGGGAGGTGGCCATGGCGAGTCCATCCTTGTTGGGAGAAGCCCGATCCTAGCGCCAAACCGCCGGTTCATGGCCATGCCCGGAAAACGGGCTACTCGAACGAACGGCTCGCGCTGAGCCCGACCAGCCAGTTGCGGCCCGGCGACGGTTCGTAATAGCGGCCGCCGCCAGAGTTGACGATGACGGAACCGATGATGTCGCGGTCGAACAGGTTGTTGAGGCGCACGAAGCCACGCCAGTCCAGCCCGGCGATGCTGAAACGGTGCTCGGCAGCGAGGTCGAAGCGGGTGTAGGCGGGCGCCGCTTCGCTGTTGCCGTCGTCGACGTGGACGCGGTCGACGAAGCGGCCGTCGAGCAGGATGTCGGTGCGGTCGGAGGGACTCCAGCGCAACTCGGCCCATGCGGAATGACGGGACAGGCCGGGGATGTGCCGCCCGGCTTCGATCAGCCGGTCCTGTTCCCCGCACGGCGCCTCGGCGCACACCGCGAAGTCGGTCAGGTAGCGGGCGTCGAGCAGGGTGTAGCTGCTGGCGAAATGCCACCGATCGGCCAGTTCGCCCGACGCTGCCAGCTCCAGCCCGCGACGGCGCGAAATGCCGGCGTTGCCGTAGATGCTGCGTCCACCATCGTTGGCCACGACCACCAGTTCGTCCTCGGTACGGCTCTGGAACACCGCGGCGGACCAGTCGAGGCGATCGGTGCGCGCGCGCAGGCCGAGTTCGTGGTTGCGGCTGCGGGCAGGGCGCAGGGCGTCGTTGAGGCCGCCAAGGCCGTCGCTGCGATAGGCCAGTTCGGAGAAGGTCGGAGTCTCGAAACCGCCGCCGGTGTTGGCGTACACGCTGAGCCGGTCGGTCGCGCGGAACAGCACGCCGGCGACCGGCGAGGTGCGCGAATACTCCAGGGTGCCGCTGTCGTCGGGGTTGATGTCGGTGAAGAAGTGGTCGTCCGAGTCGAACTCCACCCGGCTGTGGCGCGCGCCGATGTTGATCCGCCAGCGCTCGGCCGGCTCCCAGTCGGCCTGCACGTAGACGTCGCGCGCGGTGACGCGGTTGCGCTCGTCGCGCCGCAACGCACCGACCACGCCGATGGTTTCGCCGATGAAGTTCTCGTTGCCGAGCCGGTGCTCATCGGAGACTTCGTAGTCGAGGCCGGTGGTCACCGAGAACGGTCGTTGCCACAGCTGCGTGGACCAGCGCCAGCGGCTGTCGATGCCGAAGTAGTCGCGGTCCAGATCGATCGCGCCGCCGTTGTGCAGCGGGTTGTCGCGCTGCACCGCCACCGGTACCGACAACATCTGCGTGGTCTGGCGGTTGCCGCCGTAGGCGGTCACTGCGTAGGCATGGCTGGCCGAGAGTTCCTGCTCGATGCGTGCGCCGAGCTGGTGCTGCCGGACGGTCTTGCGGGTGTCGAATGCCAGTGCGCCATCGCTGGCGGCACGGCGGTCGCCCTGCAACTGCTCCAAGGTCAGGCCCTGCGGGTCATCGGCTTCGAGATCGAGACTGTTGAGCAGCAGGGTGTAGCGGGCCTCGTTCGCGAACGTGCCGCGCAGCAATGCCTGGCCGCTGCTTCGCCGTGCGGCGCTGTGGTCGCGGTAGCCGTCGCTGTCGACGTTGACCAGGTCGAGCAGGAAATCGCCGTCGTCGCGGCGGCCGGTCGGAGTGTGGAACGACACCGACGAACGCTGCAATCCATCGTCGCCGGCGATCAGCCCAGCACGTACAAGTGGCTGGTCCGGCGCGTCGGCTGTGAACAGCGAAATGACGCCACCGGAGGCGTTGCCGTACAACGCCGAGAACGGCCCGCGCAATACCTCGATGCGACCGGCCGATTCCAGCGGGAAGTGCGAGACCTGGCCTTGGCCGTCGGGCATCGTCGCCGGGATGCCGTCGGTATACAGGCGCACGCCGCGCACGCCGAAGGTTGCGCGTGCGCCGAAGCCGCGGACCGAGACCTGCAGGTCCTGCGCCTGGTTCTGGCGGTCGCGCGCGACCACGCCGGGGACGCGCTGCAGCGATTCGGACAGGTCGATCTTCGGTTGTGCGCGGCCGATCTCCGCCGCCGTGATCACGTCGATCGCGGCAGGGACCAGCAGGGCGTCGTCGGGATTGCGTGTCGCGGTCACCACCACCGGGTCGAGTTCGGTGGCGTCGTTGCTTGACTGGGCCAGCGCCGGCGTCGTCAGCAGGGCGGTTGCCGTGGCGACGGCGAGCAGGGAAACACGCATTGGGCGTCCTTGTGGAGTAGTGCGTCGGGTTGGGGCGGGCGATGGGGCCGCGTCATGCATCGCATCGGGACCATATGCATCGGTCCTTCAGTACTGGGTGAAAGAAGTTCGATGGGGCTTCGTGTAGGAGCGACGTGAGTCGCGACCGCACGGCGATCCCGGCTGTCCTGGCGTTCGCGACTTACGTCGCTCCTACAAAAGTCCGGACGGATGGTTATCCAAGCGACTTCAGGCGGTACAGCGCTTCGAGCGCCTGCTTGGGCGTCAACTCGTCGGGATCGATCGCGGCGAGTGCGTCCAGTGCGGCGGAGGCGGGTGCGAACAGTCCGATCTGCTGCGGCTGGTCCAGCGCGGCGGCGGCCATCGACGGCTTGGGTGCGTCGCGGCTCTGTTGCTCCAGTTCGGCCAGCCGGCCACGCGCCTGGTTGACCACAGAGCGCGGCAATCCCGCCAGCGCCGCGACCTGCAATCCGAAGCTGCGATCGGCCGGGCCGTCCTTGACCGCGTGCATGAACACCAGCGTGTCGCCGCGTTCGCGGTCGTGGTGCTCGACCGCATCCAGGTGGACGTTGGCGATGCCGCTGCCGCCGCTGTTGTTGGGCTCGCCGGCCAGCGTGGTCAGTTCGAAATAGTGGGTCGCGAACAGGGTGTAGGCGCGATTGGCATGCGCGAGGTGCCGCGCGCAGGCCTCGGCCAGCGCGAGGCCGTCGTAGGTCGAGGTGCCGCGGCCGATCTCGTCCATCAGTACCAGCGACTGCTCGGTGGCGTGGTGGAGGATGTAGCTGGTTTCGCTCATTTCGACCATGAAGGTCGACTGCCCGCGCGCGAGGTCGTCGCCAGCGCCGATGCGGGTCAGGATGCGGTCGACCGGGCCGATCACCGCGCGCGTCGCCGGCACGAAGCTGCCGATGTGCGCCAGCAGCACGATCAGCGCGTTCTGGCGCATGTAAGTGCTCTTGCCGCCCATGTTCGGACCGGTGATCACCAGCATCCGGCGGTCCTCGTGCAGGACCAGGTCGTTGGGTTCGAACGGCTCGCTGCGCACCGCCTCGACCACCGGATGGCGGCCGCGTTCGATGCGGATGCCGGGCTCCTCCGACAGTTCCGGCCGCGACCAGTCCAGCGACTGCGCGCGCTCGGCCAGGCCGGCCAGCACGTCGAGTTCGGCCAGCGCGGCGGAGCAGCGCTTCAACGGCTCCAGCCGCTCGCCTAGGACATCGAGCAATTGTTCGTACAACAGCCGCTCGCGGGCGAGAGCGCGCTCGCGCGCCGACAGCACTTTGTCCTCGAACTGCTTGAGTTCCTCGGTGATGTAGCGCTCGGCGTTGGCCAGGGTCTGGCGACGGGTGTAATGGGTCGGCGCCTTGGCCGCGTGGGCCTTGCTGACTTCCAGGTAATAGCCGTGCACGCGGTTGTAGCCGACCTTCAGCGTGGCGATGCCGCTGGCTTCGCGCTCGCGGGTTTCGAGGTCGACCAGGAACTGGTCGGCGGTCGACGACAGCGTGCGCAACTCGTCGAGTTCGGCGTCGTAACCATCGGCGAACACGCCACCATCGCGCGCCAGCACCGGCGGCTGTTCGACGATGGCCGAGCGCAGCAGGTGGGCATGCGCATCGTGCTCGCCGAGTTCGACTGCCAGTTCGCCGAGGCGCGGTGAATCGAGCGGACCGAGCACGCGGCGCAGTTCTGGCAGCAGGCCCAGGCCATCGCGCAGGGTCGACAGGTCGCGCGGGCGCGCGCTGCGCAGGGCGATGCGGGTGAGGATGCGCTCGAGGTCGCCGAGCGCGCGGAACTGCGTGCGCAGGTCGTCGCCGGCCGTGGATCCAGCGAGAATATCGACGGCGTGGTGGCGCAGGCGCAGTGTCGCACGGTCGCGCAGCGGGCGGTGCAGCCAGCGGCGCAGCAGGCGGCCACCCATCGGGGTGACGGTGGAGTCGAGCACGCCGAGCAGGGTGTGGCGGGTATCGCCATCGACCCGGGTGTCGAGCTCGAGGTGGCGGCGGGTCGCGGCGTTCATCGCGATCGCGCCGTCGCCGGATTCGATCGCAATCGAGGTCAGGTGCGGCAGGCGCTGCTTCTGGGTTTCCTCGACGTAGCCGAGCAGCGCGGCGGCGGCGGAAATCGCCAGCGGCCGGTCGTCCAGGCCGAAACCGGTCAGGTCGTGCAGGCCGAAGAACTTCAGCAACTGGCGGCGGCCGCTGTCGGCGTCGAACAGCCATGGCGGGCGCCGGCGCAGGCCGTTGCGCTCGACCACGAACGCCGGCCAGCCGTCCTCGTCGGCGCACAGGGTCTCGGCCGGCTCCAGCCGCGCGAGTTCGGCTTCGAGCGCGTCCTCGCTGGTGACTTCGTTGACCATGAAACGGCCGCCGGCGAGGTCCGCCCACGCCAGTCCGAACCCGGCCTTGTTGCGCGACACCGCCAGCAGCAGGGTGTCGCGGCGCTCGCTCAGCAGCGCCTCGTCGGTGACCGTGCCGGGGGTGACGATGCGAACCACCTTGCGTTCGACCAGGCCCTTGCTCGCGGCCGGGTCGCCGATCTGCTCGCAGATCGCCACCGATTCGCCCAGCGCCACCAGCCGCGCCAGGTAACCCTCGGCGGCGTGGTGCGGCACGCCCGCCATCGGGATCGGCTGGCCGGCCGAACTGCCGCGCTGGGTCAGGGTGATGTCGAGCAGCTTCGCGGCCTTCCGGGCGTCATCAAAGAACAGTTCGTAGAAGTCGCCCATGCGGAAGAACAGCAGCACGTCCGGATGCTCTGCCTTGGCGGCGAAGAACTGCTTCATCAGGGGCGTGTGCGCGTCGGTATTGCGGGCGTTTGCGGCGGAACTGGACTGGGGCACGGCTCGGCGGTCGGAAAAAAGCGAGGGGAGCGGGCGGACCCGTTCGATGGCCACAGTATGCCAGTCGCCATCGCGGTGGCCGGGACTGCTGCAATGCGGCATGCGCGGCCATACGCTGCCGTGTAGGTTCTGTGGCGGCGGTCACGGTCGCGGTGTTTCGGCGGCCGGTTGCGCCCGCCGGTTGTTCGGGGAAGTCCTGCAGTCATTCGGCAACAACTCCGGGGAGAGTCGCGATGGATTCGAGCAGGCTGGATCGGAAGGTCCTGGTACTCGCAGTGGTGGCGGTCCTCGGCGCCGGGTGGGCGCCCGCGCATGCGCAACAGGCCGCTGAACCGGCCCCCGGCGAGGAGGAGGCGACCACGCTGTCGGCGATCACCGTCACCGCCCAGAAGCGCGAGGAAGCGCTGCAGGACGTGCCGATCGCGATCACCGTGCTGGACGAGCAGTTGCTGCAGGACACCGGCGTGCGCGACATCAAGGACATGCAGCTGCTGGTGCCGGGGCTGACCGTGACCAGCACCCAGAGCGCAGTGCAGACCACCGCGCGCATCCGCGGCATCGGCACGGTGGGCGACAACCCGGGTCTGGAATCGTCGGTCGGCGTGGTCATCGACGGCGTCTACCGGCCGCGCAACGGCGTCGGCTTCGGCGACCTCGGCCAGATCGAGCGGATCGAAGTGTTGAAGGGGCCGCAGGGCACGGTGTTCGGCAAGAACACCTCGGCCGGCGTGATCAACGTGGTCACCCGTCGCCCGAGCTACACCACCGTGGTCGAGGGCGAACTGACCGTCGGCAATTACGACGCGCTCGGCGCGGCCGGCTCGTTCAACACGCCAATCGGTGACAACGCGGCGTTCAACATCTACGCGGCCAAGCGCAAGCGCGACGGGCACATGGAAGTGCGAACCGGCGTCGGACCGCGTCAGGAGACCGACGATTACGACCAGAATTTCCACTCGCTGCGCGGGCAACTGCTGGTCGAGCCGACCGACGACCTCGACATCAACCTCATCGCCGACTTCACCAGCCGCGAGGAGAACTGCTGCACCGGCGTGACCATCGTCCGCGAGAACACCCCCGGGCTGCCGTTCAACGCGCCGATGCAGGTGATCAACGCGCTGGCCGGGGGCGAGGGAGTGAGTCCGACCGTCGATCCGTTCGCCCGGGTGGCCTACAGCAACCGCAGCACCGAACAGGACATCAAGGACAAGGGCATCTCGGCCCAACTCGACTGGGCCACGCCATGGTTCGGTGGCGCCGACCTGACCTCGATCACCGCGGTGCGCGACTGGCAGGCGATCAACGGCCTGGACTTCGACTTCAGTGCCGCCGACGTGCTGTACCGCGCGCCGGACCCGGACGAATCGTTCACCGGCTTCGAGACCTTCAGCCAGGAGTTCCGCCTGACCGGGTCGACCGCCAGCGTCGACTGGATGGTCGGGATGTTCTATGCCGACGAGGACCTCGACCGGCATGACTCCTACCGGATCGGCGCGGCGTACGAGCCGTACCTGTCGACGCTGGTCGGCAGCCAGGTGCTCGGCGGACTGGCCGCGCAGCTGGGGCCGATGGGCATCACCGTCGACCAGTCCAACCCGGCGTCGTTCTTCTCGCAGGTCAGCGGGCAGCCGTTCGGCGGCAACTTCGCCGGGCTTGGCGCGCTCGACCGCTACGACCAGAACTCGCGCAGCTTCGCGTTGTTCACCAACAACACCTGGCACGCCACCGATGCGCTCGACCTGACCTTGGGCCTGCGTGCGACGCGCGAGAACAAGACCCTCGATTCGATCTATTCCAACCCCAACGGCAGCGTGGGCTGTGGCGCGGTGCTGGCCGATCCGGCCGGGCGGGTCGCGGCCGCATTGATGGCCCGCGGTGTTCCGATCACGGCGCTGCCGCCGGACGTACAGGCGCAGATCCTCGGCGCCGTCGCACCGCAGGTCGCGGGCTACATGTGCCTGCCCTGGGCCAACGCGTTGCACAACGGCCGGGTCACCCACCAGGAGCGCGACGAGGACGAATGGTCGGGCACGCTGAAGGCGGCCTACCGCTGGAACGAGCAGGTGATGACCTATCTGTCGGCCGCGCGCGGCTACAAGGCCGGCGGCTTCAACCTCGACCGAGTGCAGTCGTCCAATGGCTTGTCCAGCGGCACCGCCGGCATCGCGCCGGTCGACGACACCTCGTTCCCGGGCGAGTTCGTCGACAGCTACGAACTCGGGGCCCGCACCACCTGGGCCGACGGCAACCTGCTGCTCAACGCGACCCTGTTCCACCAGACCTACACCGACTTCCAGCTCAACAGCTTCCTCGGCACCAGCTTCGTGGTGCGGGCGATCCCGGAAGTCGTGTCGCAGGGCGTCGACGCCGAGGCGATCTGGCAGACCGGCATCGAGGGGCTGCTGCTGCAGGGCGGGGTGATGTATGCCGACACCCGCTATGGCGACGAGACGTTGCCCGACGCCGATCTCGCGTTGTTGCCCGGCAGCCGCGCCAGCTTCGCGCCGTTGTGGTCGACCAGTGGATCGTTGACCTACGAGCACGGTCTCGGCGCCGACCTGGTGGCGCGCTTCAACATCGGCGCGAAGTACACGTCCGACAGCAACACCGGTTCCGATCTCGATCCGCAGAAAGCGCAGGCCGCCTACACCGTCGCCAACGCGCGGCTCGGCTTCGGCGCCAGTGATCGCAGCTGGATGCTGGAACTGTGGGCGGACAACCTGACCGACGAGGAATACATCCAGGTCGGCTTCGACGCCCCGTTGCAGGCCGGTGCTTGGAACGCCTTCCTCGGCGCCCCGCGTACCTACGGGGTGACCCTGCGCGTTCGGTACTGATGGGGCGGGGCCGGTATAGTCGGCCCCATGAGCAAAGACGTATCCGACGCCGCCCTCCAGCGCCTCGCCGAGCAGGTCGGCGAGGCGGCCCGCAAACACCACCATCGGCTGGTCACTGCCGAGAGTTGCACCGGCGGCTGGATCGCCAAGACCCTGACCGATATCGCCGGGGCCTCGGAGTGGTTCGAAAGCGGCATGGCCGCCTACAGCTACGAGGCCAAGCAGGCACTGCTCGGGGTCCAGCCACACACGCTGGAGCAGCACGGCGCGGTCAGCCGGGAAACCGTGATCGAGATGGTGTCCGGCGCGCTGGTGCATTCCGGCGCCAGCCTGGCGGTTGCGGTGACGGGCATCGCCGGGCCCGGCGGGGGTATCGAGGACAAGCCCGTCGGCACCGTGTGGATCGCCTGGAAGAGCCGTGGCGGCTACCCGACGGCGGTGGTGTTCCACTTCGATGGCGACCGCGAGGCCGTGCGCCGGCAGACTGTCGCCGCGGCGTTGCACGGACTGCTCGACCTCGCCGCCTGAGCCGTGGGGCAGGGGCTTGCGCCCTGCTGAAAGTTGTTAGTAGTATTACTACTAATGAACGCGCTGACCGAAACCCAGCAAGCCATCCTCGCCCTGATCGGCGAGCGCATCGCGGCTGACGGCATGCCGCCCTCGCAGACGGAGATCGCCCGCGCGATGGGGTTCTCCGGCGTCCGTGCCGCGCAATATCACCTCGAAGCACTGGAACAGGCCGGCGTGATCCGCCGGGTGCCGGGCAAGGCGCGTGGCATCCAGTTGGTGCAACCGGACGCGGACGCCGTGTCGGACGAGCTGCCGCCACCCAGCTTCGATGACGCGCTGCGCCTGCCGATCCTCGGCCGGGTTGCCGCAGGGGCACCGATCGGGGCCGATGCCGGGGTCGACGACTACATCCTGCTGGACCGCAATATCTTCTTCCCGTCGCCGGACTACCTGCTCAAGGTCCAGGGCGACTCGATGCGCGACGAGGGCATCTTCGATGGCGACCTGATCGGCGTGCATCGGACACCGGAGGCGCGCTCCGGTCAGATCGTGGTTGCCCGGATCGATGACGAGATCACGGTCAAGCTGCTGAAGATCGCCAGGGACCGCATCAGGCTGCTGCCGCGCAACCCCGATTACGCCCCCATCGAAGTGCTGCCCGACCAGGATTTCGCGATCGAGGGGTTGTACTGCGGGCTGGTACGGCGTGGGCACTGAGGCGTGCCCGGGCTCCGGTTTGCGTGCCTCCGGGCGCGGTGTTTTCCGACCCGTTGCCGGCGCCTTGCCCGATCGCACGGGTACATCGCCCGACGCTAATTTCGAAACCGCCGCCGTGGTCGCAGCCCCTGCGACCGGCGCTGCCTAACCTGCATCCAACCAATTGACGCCACCCGAGGATTCCACGATGGACGAGAACAAGAAGCGCGCACTGGCCGCCGCACTGGGCCAGATCGAAAAGCAGTTCGGCAAGGGCTCGGTCATGCGCATGGGCGACCGGGTGGTGGAAGCGGCCGAAGTGATCGGTACCGGCTCGCTGATGCTCGACATCGCGCTCGGGATCGGTGGCCTGCCCAAGGGCCGCGTGGTCGAGATCTACGGCCCGGAGTCCTCGGGCAAGACCACCCTGACCCTGCAGGCGATCGCGCAATGCCAGAAGAACGGTGGCACCGCCGCCTTCATCGATGCGGAGCACGCGCTCGACCCGGTCTACGCCGCCAAGCTCGGCGTCAACGTCGACGACCTGCTGCTGTCGCAGCCCGATACCGGTGAGCAGGCGCTGGAGATCGCCGACATGCTGGTGCGCTCGGCCGCGGTCGACATCGTGGTGGTCGACTCGGTCGCCGCGCTGACCCCGCGGGCGGAGATCGAGGGCGAGATGGGCGACCAGCTGCCCGGCCTGCAGGCCCGCCTGATGAGCCAGGCGCTGCGCAAGCTGACCGGCAACATCAAACGCTCGGGCACGCTGGTGGTGTTCATCAACCAGCTGCGCATGAAGATCGGCCAGATGATGCCCGGCCAGAGCCCCGAGGTGACCACCGGTGGCAACGCGCTGAAGTTCTACGCCTCCGTGCGCCTCGACATCCGCCGGATCGGCGCGGTCAAGAAGGGCGACGAGATCATCGGCAACCAGACCAAGATCAAGGTGGTCAAGAACAAGATGGCGCCGCCGTTCAAACAGGTCTTCACCGAGATCCTGTACGGCCAGGGCATCTCCCGCGAGGGCGAGCTGATCGACATGGGCGTCGACGCCAAGCTGGTGCAGAAGGCGGGTGCCTGGTACAGCATCGGCGAGGAGCGCATCGGCCAGGGCAAGGAGAACGCCCGCCAGTACCTGAAGGAAAACCCGGAGCTGGCCCAGCAACTGGAAGCGACGCTGCGCGAGAAGTTCGTGCCGGCCGAAGCCAGGCCCGGTGAGGACGACGGCGACGATGCCGATACGGATGCCTGAGCCGCACGGCTGAGCGATGCAGGATGACGCGCCCGACGATGATGGCCTGCCCGGTGGCGACACCGGCGGCCTGTTCGGTCCCGAAGGCGTGGTGGGCGGCCGCCGCCGCAAGCGGCCGGTCGCCACAACCACCCAGCGCGCGCTGGCCCTGCTGGTAAGGCGCGAGCATTCGCGCAAGGAGCTTGCCCGCAAGCTGGTAACGCGGGGGCTCGACCCGGTCGAGGTCGACCAGGCCGTCGACAAGCTCACCGACGCCGGCTGGCAGGACGACGGGCGTTTCGCCGAAAGCCTCGTCCGCAACCGCGTCAATGGAGGGTACGGCCCGATCCACATCCGGGCCGAGCTCCGTACGCATGATCTGGACAGCGATGCCATCGCGGCGGCGCTCGACAGCTTCGAGGGCGATTGGGTCGAGAATGCCCGTGACCTGGTCCGCCGCCGCTTCGGCGATGGCGTCGCGGATGACCTTGGCCTGCGCCGCAAGGCAGCCGATCTGTTGATGCGCCGTGGCTTTCCCGGCGACGTCATCCGCGCCGCGACCCGTCTCGACCCGGACGACTGAACTCCCTCTCCCGCTTGACCCGCTGCAGCACCCGGTCCGCCTCCCTGATACGCTATCGAGCTATTTCGCGGCTGTCTCCCGCGCGCTGGTCGCCCTCCCGGGGCATCGGCGCGGCGACAACCTGCCCAGCCCTCTCGATTACGTGCCAGGCATGAACAACGCTTCCCAGATCACCACCAACGATATCCGCCGCGATTTCCTCGAGTTCTTCCGCGAGCGCGGCCATACCATCGTGCCCTCGGCGCCGCTGGTGCCGGCCAACGACCCGACGCTGCTGTTCACCAACTCGGGCATGGTCCAGTTCAAGAACGTGTTCCTGGGCAGCGAGAAGCCCGGCTACGTGCGGGCGGCGGACGTCCAGCGCTGCCTGCGCGCCGGTGGCAAGCACAACGACCTCGACCAGGTCGGCTACACCGCGCGCCACCACACCTTCTTCGAGATGCTGGGCAACTGGTCGTTCGGCGACTACTTCAAGGAAGACGCGATCAAGTGGTCCTGGCAGCTGCTGACCGAGGCCTGGAAGCTGCCGGCCGAGCGCCTGACGGTCACCGTCTACCAGACCGACGACGAGGCCTACGCGATCTGGCGCGATGTCATCGGCGTGCCGGAGGCGCGGATCATCCGCATCGGCGACAACAAGGGCGCGCCGTTCGCCTCGGACAACTTCTGGCAGATGGCCGACACCGGTCCGTGCGGCCCCTGCACCGAGATCTTCTACGACCACGGCGAACAGCACTTCGGCGGCCCCCCGGGTTCGCCCGACGAGGACGGCGACCGCTTCATCGAGATCTGGAACCTGGTGTTCATGCAGTTCGACCGCCAGCCCGACGGCACCCTCGCGCCGTTGCCGGCGCCGTGCGTCGATACCGGCATGGGCCTGGAGCGCCTCGCCGCGATCCTGCAGGGCAAGCATGGCAACTACGAGATCGACATCTTCCAGCACCTGATCGCGGCCGCGGCCCGGCTTACCGGCACCAGCGACCTCGACAACAAGTCGCTGCGCGTGATCGCCGACCACATCCGCGCCTGCGCGTTCCTGATCATCGACGGCGTGCTGCCGTCCAACGAAGGCCGCGGCTACGTGTTGCGCCGGATCATCCGCCGCGCCCTGCGCCATGGCTGGATGCTCGGCCGCAAGCAGCCGTTCTTCCACGACATGCTCGGTCCGCTGATCGAGGTCATGGGCGACGCGTACCCCGAACTGCGCGACAAGCGCGAGCTGATCGACCGCGCCCTGCTGGCCGAGGAGGAGCGTTTCGCCGAGACGCTCGATTCGGGCATGCGCATCTTCGACGAAGTCGCGGCGCGCTCGAAGGACACGATCCCCGGCGCCGATGCCTTCCGCCTGTACGACACCTACGGTTTCCCGGTCGACCTGACCGCCGATATCGCCCGTGAACGTGGCCTGTCGATCGACATGGAGGGCTTCGATGCGGCGATGACCCGCCAGCGCGAAACCGCCCGCGCCGCAGGCAAGTTCGGTGGCACCACCACCTTGTCGGCCGAGCTCGCCTCGCAACTGCAACCCACCGTGTTCCTGGGTTACGACGGACTGGTCGAAGGCGGCCTGGCAATCGTCGCCCTGCTCAAGGACGGCCGTCCGGTGGAGTCGATCGAGGCCGGTGACGAGGCCGTGGTCATCCTGGACCGCACCCCGTTCTACGCCGAAAGCGGCGGCCAGGTGGGCGACGCGGGCGAGCTCGACGACGCCGGCACCCGCTTCGTGGTCAACGACACCGTGAAGCTCGCCGGCCAGTTCCACGGCCACGTCGGCCGGCTCGCCGCCGGCAGCCTCAAGCGTGGCGATCGCCTGCTCGGTTCGGTCGACGCCGGGCGCCGCAACGCGACCGTGCTCAACCATTCCGCGACCCACCTGCTGCATGCCGCCCTGCGCGGGGTCCTCGGCGAGCACGTAGTGCAGAAAGGCTCGCTGGTCGCTCCCGAGCGCCTGCGCTTCGACTTCGCGCATTTCCAGCCGGTCACCGCCGCGGAACTGGCCGAGATCGAACGCCGGGTCAACGCCGAGGTGCGCGCCAACCACGCCGCCGAAATCCACCACATGGGCATGCAGGAAGCGCTCGACTTCGGCGCCATGGCGCTGTTTGGCGAGAAGTACGGCGACGAAGTCCGCGTGTTGCGGATGGGCGAGGGCTCCACCGAACTCTGCGGAGGCACCCATGTGAGCCGCACCGGCGACATCGGCCTGTTCAAGATCGTCTCCGAGGGCGGCGTCTCGGCCGGGGTGCGCCGGATCGAGGCGCTGACCGGGCAGGGCGCGCTCGACCACGTGACGGTCGAGGAAGATCGCCTGGGCGAGGCTGCGCGACTGCTCGGTGGCAATGCCGCCGACGTGGCCGACAAGGTGCGGGGGCTGGTCGAGCGGCAGAAAAAACTCGAGCGTGAGCTGGAGACATTGAAGGCCCGCGCGGCCTCGGGCGCGACCGCCGATCTCGCCGGCTCCGCCGTCGAGGTGGGCGGCCTGAAGGTACTGGCCGCGCGACTCGAGGGGTTCGATGCAAAGGCCCTGCGCGACGCGCTGGACCGGCTCCGCCAGCAGCTTGGCGACGCGGTCGTGATCCTCGCCGGCACCGGCGAGGGCAAGGCGGCACTGGTCGCCGGCGTCGGTGGCAGCGCGCTGGGCCGGGTCAAGGCCGGGGAGCTTCTCGGCCATGTCGCCGGCCAGATCAACGGCAAAGGTGGCGGACGGCCAGATATGGCACAGGGCGGTGGAGAGGACGGACCGGCGCTGATTGCAGCACTGGCGGGCGTTCCGGGCTGGGTGGAGGCCCGGCTGACCTGACTGGACCATGACTTCTTTCGCTTGTAGCCGTGTCCCTGCACGGGGATAATTGACGTTTAGCCAGTAGTTGGAAGCGTTGCCATATCATTGGCAACGCAACCGCCGACGCACGAAGCGCGGCACAAGGAGAATTCCATGCTTATCCTGACGCGACGCGTCGGTGAAACCCTGATGATCGGCGACTCGGTGACCGTCACCGTGCTCGGCGTCAAGGGAAACCAGGTACGTATCGGCATCACTGCACCGAAAGATGTGGCAGTGCACCGCGAAGAGATCTACCAGCGCATCCAGCGCGGCGAAGAGCCGTCCGAGGGTGACGCCAACAACACCTCCGACTGAAAAAGTTTGCCGCGGGTGGAGCGAGCCGTTATGCTTCCCGGCCGCACCGGCTTGTGTGATGCGGAGAGTTGCCCGAGTGGCTGAAGGGGCTCCCCTGCTAAGGGAGTATGGGGGTTAAACTCCATCGAGGGTTCGAATCCCTCACTCTCCGCCAGTTCTATTGCAGTCAGTCCTGTCGCAGTACGTTCCACCGCATGAAAAAGCGTTGACGGATCGGTTTCCGACCTTCATAATTTTTCGACTAGGCGCCCGTAGCTCAGCTGGATAGAGCACCAGGCTACGAACTTGGGGGTCGGAGGTTCGAATCCTTCCGGGCGCACCATACAGAAGTTGAAAGGGTCGACGAGCACCACTCGTCGGCCCTTTTTTTTTTGGCCGCGCACGATCCGCGTTGGCCTGTCGCGGCCGGTATCGACGTAGCTATCCGCTGCCATGAATGAAGCCCTGCAACTGCGCCGTGACTCCGGGCAAACCCGCGAGCCCCGGGCGTCGACGCCATCCTCCCAGCAAGCATGCGCGCCGCAGGTACGGCTCCCGCAAGCCCCCTCCCTGCAGGCCACATTCAACGAGGCCTGGCCTCCGGTCGGGTGGGCGCGGCGATTGCGCGTGGGCGCCGGTGCCGTGCTTGTCGAACAGGTCGACTGGCTGCCATGGCTGGGCGATGCGCGCGCGTTGCTCGATCCGCGCGAACTGGCCTGCGTCGAACGTCGCCACCGGCCCGGTGACCGGGTGAACCTGATCCTGGCGTACGCGCTGCATCGGCTGCTGCTGTCCGTCCTGCTCGACATCGCGCCGGCCGACGTCCCGATCGGGCGCGACGCCAAGGGGTGCCCGCGGGTGGAGGGGCATCCGCTGTGGACCAGCCTGAGCCACGCAGAAGGGCACCTGGCGTTCGCCTTCAGCCGGGTCGGCCCGGTCGGGATCGATATCGAACCGTCGACGCGGGTCGCCGAATTGCCGGAGATCGCGGACCGGGTATGCACGCCGGCCGAAGCCGACGCCATGCGGCAGCTGGAAGCATCGGCCCGGGCCAGGGCATTGCTGGAGTTGTGGATGCGCAAGGAGGCGCTGCTCAAGGCCGCGGGCATCGGGTTGGAGCGTGCGATGGAAACCTTCGACGCGCCGGTCGGCGTGCCACTGCGGCTGGAGGGGCTGGAAGCGGTTCGCGCGCGGATGCTTGCATCCGGTCCGGACTGCGTCGCGGCCATCGCCAGCGTCGAGCAAGCCGGGGTCGAGGGCAGGGGACCGGACATCCAGTGGCTTCGATCCACGCGGATGTGAAGGCCGGAGTATCCGCGCTCCTGCGTTGGTAATCGCGAGTGGGTAAAGACGCTGGTCGATGACGCGCAAACGCGTCGAGGGGGCAGGGGTGGGGATCGGTCTGGCAAACAGCAAGAATCGCGCAACCCTGCTGTTGTGGTTGGCGGAGGTGGCAATCATCGTGTTGGCGGTAGCCGGTGCGGCGTGGTTGCGCTTCCTGCACGATCCCGAGGGGCACCTCATCTTCTCCCAGGGCGCGCCCTCGCGTGCGCTGGTCGTCGCGCTGGTCACCACCACCGCGATGGCGGCGTTCGGCATGTACCAGGTGCATGGACGGCACAACCGCCACGACTTCCTGTTGCGCCTGGTGCTGTCGTTCGCCTTCGGCGGCACCGCGCTGCTGGTGCTGTACTACGTGCTGCCGGCCACCTACATCGGCCGTGGCGTGCTGCTGCTGGCGCTGGCCGCGGCATTCGCCGGCGTCTACCTGTTGCGCAGTGTCTCGCAGGCGATGTTCCAGTCGGAGGTGTTCCGGCGGCGCGTGCTGGTGCTGGGCGCCGGCCATAACGCCGACCTGATCAACACGCGGCTGCGCCGCGGCGGCGACCGGCGTTCGTTCGTGCTGCTTGGTTTCATCCCGATCGAAGGCCAGCCGGTCGCGGTCGGGTCGGCACTTCGCATCGAGGGGCCGGAGCCGCTGGCTGCGCTGGCCGAACGGCTGGACGTGGACGAGGTGGTCGTGGCGCCGGACGAGCGCCGCGGCGCGCTGCCGATGGACCAGATGCTGGCGTGCGCGCAACGCGGCATCGCGATGACCGACCTGTCGACGTTCTTCGAGCGCGAGGCGGGCATCGTCACGATGAAGGTGGCCGACCCGTCGTGGCTGGTGTTTTCCGGGGGCTTCGACCATTCGTTGCCGCGCCGGCTGAGCAAGCGCTTCTTCGACCTGATGGCGGCGTCGCTGATGCTGCTCGTCGCGTGGCCGCTGATGCTGCTGGTGATGCTGGCGGTGTCGTGGGACTCGCGCGGTCCGGTGCTGTACCGGCAGGTGCGGGTGGGCGAAGGTGGGCGCGAGTTCGAGCTGCTGAAGTTCCGCAGCATGCGCTGCGACGCCGAGTCCGATGGCGTGGCCCGGTGGGCGACCACGAGTGACGACCGCACCACGCGGGTCGGGCGCTTCATCCGGATGACCCGGCTGGACGAGCTTCCGCAACTGGTGAACGTGCTGCGTGGCGAAATGAGCTTCGTGGGACCGCGGCCGGAGCGGCCGCAGTTCGTCGACATGCTCAGCCAGGAGATCCGCTACTACGCGGTGCGCCACAGCGTGAAGCCCGGGCTCACCGGCTGGGCGCAGTTGCGCTATCGCTATGGCGCATCGGTGGAGGACGCGGAGGAGAAGTTGAAGTTCGACCTGTTCTACGTGAAGAACCACGGCCTCGTCTTCGACCTGATGATCCTGTTGCAGACGGTCGAGGTGGTGCTGTTCCAGCGCGGCGCGCGCTAGCGTCCGGCATGTGGCTGCGGCAGGGCGCGGGCTACTCCACCACGACCATCCAGAGCAGCAGGAGCAGGACCATCAGCACCGCCAGCGTGGTGGTGCGGCGCCGCCGGGCTGCAGGGTCGGCCCGTCGCGGTGGCACGACGAGCGCGCGGTAGCTGCGCTCGTTCGATGGCGAAAGTGTCGCGGCAGGCGGCGCGGCGACCGAACCCGGCAGGCGACCGTACTGGCGCTGGAACCTCACCGCATTGGCATAGAGCGCCGTCAGCTCGCCCAGCATCGCCTTTCCATCGTCGTCGGCCGGCTCGCCCCCATTGCGGTCCGGGTGCAGTTCTCCGATGCGTCGCCGGTAGGCATGCCGAAGCTCGTCCAGGCTGCAACCGGGATCGAGATCGAGCTCCTCGTACAGCACCGCAAAATCCTGATTCATGGTGTCCCCTGGTGTGCACGCCTGGTGTGTGCGCCGCCGCCCCGACCGGTGCGGTTCCTGCCGTGCCTGCGTGGCCGCTGCCCCGTGCCATCGGCGTTTCAGATGGTGCAAGCCAAAGGGCGGCACCAACAGGGGTAGCGAATGAACAGTGCACGACCGGAACTGCCGACCGATCATTCTCCGATACGCAATCCGCCGTCCGGAACGGTCGGTTTGTCCTTCGCCATGGATGCAGCGACGACCGCATCCCTGCACGCGCTGGCCCGGCGCCATGGCACCGATCCAGGTACCGTCGTGCTGGCGGGATGGTGCGTGTTGCTGATGCGCCTGTCGGCGCGGGACCAGATGGTGATCGAAGTCGCGGGCGAAGCGCCGACGGAGCTGCGCGTGGACCTGTCGCACATGCCGGGCACCGGCGAGCTGCTGGCTGCGTTGCACGAACTGTTGGTGTCGGCGCGGGACCTGCCCGTGATCGGTTCTGTGGAAGCGACAACACCCGGGTTTGGATACCACTGGCACTCCGGTGATAGCGACAACGCGCCTGGCGAGGTCGGCGACGGCTACGAACTCGCTCTCTCGCTCGGATGCCAGGGCGACGGCATCACCGGATCGATCCAGTACGACCCCGCGTTGCACCGAGCGCAGGCCGCGGAAAGCTATCCCGACTACCTGCGCAACCTGTTGCAGGCGATGGTGGCCGACGAGGCCTGCCCGATCGACCGCCTCCCGTTGCTGGATGACCGGCAGCGCCTGCAGGCGTTGCGGGAACACGACGCCCCGGCCGCCGATTACCCGTTGGACCTGTGCGTGCACGAGTTGTTCGAGGCGCAGGTGCAGCGCAGCCCGGATGCCGTCGCCGTGGTCGACGCCCACGCACAGCTGGACTACGCGCAGTTGAACACCCGCGCCAACCGGCTCGCGCATCACCTGCGCGCGATCGGCATCAAGCCCGATGACCGGGTGGCGATCTTCCTTGAGCGCGGCACCGAACTGATCGTCGCGCTGCTGGCCGTGCTGAAGGCCGGCGCCGCCTACGTGCCACTCGACCCGACCTATCCGCTCGAGCGGCTCGGCTACACGCTGGAGGACAGCGAGCCGGCGGCCGTGCTGACCACGCAGGACATGGTCGATGGCATCGGCAAGCGACTTGCGATTCCCGCAGGCGTGCCGGTACTCGACCTCGCCGATGCAACGCCGCCGTGGCACGCGCAGTCGCCCGACAATCCCGAAACCGCGGATGCGGGACTGTTGCCGCGGCACCTGGCCTACGTGCTGTACACCTCCGGCTCCACCGGCAAGCCCAAGGGCGTGGCGATGCCGCATGCGCCGCTGGTCAACCTGGTGCAGTGGCAGTTGCGCCAGCCGGGTGCCGCCGGCCCGTTGCGCACGTTGCAGTTCGCCGCGCTGGGTTTCGACGTCGCGTTCCAGGAGACCTTCGCCACCCTGTGCGCGGGCGGGCAGCTGTTCCTGGTCGACGCGGATACGCGGGTCAGCGCGACGCGGCTGTTCCAGTTCATCCGCGAGCATCGCATCGAACGCGCGTTCCTTCCGTATTTCGCCCTGCAGATGCTGGCGGAGGGTCTCGACGCGCAGATCGACGCACTGGCCCCGGGCGAACCACTGGACTGCGCGCTGCGCGAGGTCATCACCGCCGGTGAGCAGTTGCGGATCGAGCCACGGATCCGCCGCTTTTTCCAGCGGGTTCCCGGCTGCCGCCTGCACAACCATTACGGCCCGACCGAAAGCCATGTGGTCACCGCACTGACACTGCCCGGTGATCCTGCGGACTGGCCGCGCCTGCCGGCCATTGGCGCGCCGATTTCAAACGCGCGGGTCTACGTGCTGGATACGCATGGCGAGCCGGTCCCGTCCGGCGTCGTCGGCGAGCTGTACCTGGCCGGGCCGGTGCTCGCGTGCGGCTACCTCAAGCGGCCCGACCTCGATGCCGGGCGTTTCCTCGACGATCCCTTCAGCGAGGCCGACGGCGCGCGGATGTACCGGACCGGCGACCTCGGTCGCTGGCTGCCCGACGGCACTTTGGAGTGCCTCGGCCGGCAGGATTTCCAGGTCAAGGTCCGTGGGTTCCGCATCGAGCTGGGCGAGATCGAGGCGCAGGTCATGGCCTGCCCGGGCGTACGCGAGGCCGGCGTGGTGGTCCGCGAGGACAGCCCCGGCTTCAAGCGCATCGTCGCGTACTACTCTCCGCTCGCGGCCGACGCGCCGGTCGACGTGGACCTGCTGCGGCGGCACCTGGCCGCGCAGTTGCCGGACTACATGGTGCCGGTGGCCTACGTGGCGCTGGACGCGCTGCCGCTGACCCCCAACGGCAAGCTGGACCGCGCGGCGCTGCCGGCACCGGGGCGGCAGCGGCCGGACTGGGCGGGGCCGTTCGAGCCGGCGCAAGGCGAGCTGGAAGTCGCGCTGTGCCGGGCGATGGCCGATGTACTGGACCTGGAGAAGATCGGCCGCAACGACAACTTCTTCGAGCTGGGGGGCGGCTCGCTGCTGGCGGTGCGGGTGGTCGAGCAGGTCAAGCGCGAGGCCGGCCTGGACGTGGCCATCACGTCGTTGTTCGCGCATCCATCGCCGGCGGCGCTGGCGATGGCCCATGCATCGGCGCAGGCGCCGGGCATCGCCGCGGGACGCATGGGCGCCGGGCGTCGTGCAGCGGGGCTGGCCGAACCCATCGCGATCATCGCGATGGCCGGGCGCTTCCCCGGCGCCAACGATGTCGAGGCGTTCTGGGACAACCTCTGCGAGGGCCGCGACAGCATCAGCCACTTCAGCCTCGACGAGATCGACCGCTCGGTGCCGGAGGCGGTGCGACGTGATCCGGCCTATGTCCCGGCGCGTGGCCTCGTCGATGGCGTGGAACTGTTCGACGCGGCGTTCTTCGGCATCTCCCCGCGCGAGGCCGAACTGATGGACCCGCAGCAGCGGATCTTCCTCGAGCTGTGCTGGGAGTGCATGGAGCGCGGCGGCCACGTGCCGGGCGCCGGTGCCGGCCCGGTCGGGGTGTTCGCCGGCATGTACAACGCCAGCTATTACCAGCACAACGTGCTGCCCAATCCGGAACTCGTCGAGAAGGTTGGCGCCTTCACGGTGATGCTCGACAACGAAAAGGATTACATCGCCACCCGCGTCGCGCACAAGCTCGACCTCACCGGGCCGGCGGTCAGCGTGCACACCGGCTGCTCGACCTCGCTGGTGGCGATCTGCCAGGCGGTCGACAACCTGCGCCTGGGGCGCTGCGACATGGCACTGGCCGGTGGAGTGGCGGTGACCAGCCCGCTGCGCAGCGGACACCTGTACCAGGAGGGCGCGATGCTGTCCTCCGACGGGCACACGCGCAGCTTCGATGCCGCCGCGCGCGGCACGGTCTTCAGCGATGGCGGCGCGGTGCTGCTGCTCAAGCGGCTGTCGGATGCGCAGGCCGACGGCGACACCATCCATGCGGTCATCCGCGGCGCCGCGATCAACAACGACGGCGGCGACAAGGCCAGCTTCACCGCGCCGAGCAGCGAAGGGCAGGCGGCCGTCATCGCGATGGCGCACGACGATGCGGGCATCGACCCGCGCAGCATCTCCTACGTGGAAACCCACGGCACCGCGACGCCGCTGGGCGACCCGATCGAGATCGAAGGACTGACCCGCGCGTTCCGCCGCGGCACCGACGACAACGGCTTCTGCCGGGTCGGATCGGTCAAGAGCAACATCGGCCATCTGGTCAGCGCGGCCGGTGTGGCAGGGACGATCAAGGCCGCGCTCGCGCTGTCGCGGGAACGGATCCCGGCGACCGTGCATTTCACCGAGCCCAATCCGGCGATCGATTTCGCCGCGACGCCGTTCACCGTCAACGCCCGCTTGCACGACTGGCCGCGCCAGTCCGGGCAGCCACGGCGCGCGGGCGTCAGCAGCTTCGGCGTGGGCGGTACCAACGCGCACCTTGTGCTTGAAGAGGCGCCGCTGCCTGCCGCCTCCGAGACCTGCGAGGGGCCGCACCTGCTGGTGCTTTCTGCGCGCAAGCCGGCCGCGCTGGCCGCGGCCGCGGCGCGGCTGGCAGAGCATCTGGAGGCCGATCCCGGCGCCCGCCTGGACGACGTGGCGTGGACGCTGGCGGCAGGCCGCAAGGCATTCCCACACCGGTTGTCGCTTGTGGCCGATGACGTCGCCGACGCCATCGCCAGCCTGCGCGATCCCAAGGTCGCTGCGGCCGCCGAGCGCAGCCGGCCGGCCCACCGCGCCGATGTGGTCTTCATGTTCCCGGGGCAGGGCGCGACCTATCCGGGCATGGGCCGCGAGCTGTACCGCACCGAGCCGGCGTTCCGCCGGGCGTTCGACGAGTGCATCGACAACCTGCCGCAGGACGACGACCGCGACCTGCGGGCATTGATCCTGCACGGCGATGCCGACGCCTTGCGACCGACCGCGGTCATGCAGCCGGCGACCTTCATCGTCGAGTACGCGCTGGCGCGGATGTGGATGGACCATGGCCTGCAGCCGGCCGCGCTGGTCGGCCACAGCGTCGGCGAGTTCGTCGCGGCGGCGCTGGCGGGCGTGTTCACGCTGGCCGACGCACTGCGGCTGGTGGTGCGCCGCGGTGCGCTGATGCAGGCGCAGCCGGGCGGCGCGATGCTGTCGGTCCGGATCGCCCTCGACGCGTTGCAGGCGCGGTTGCCCGACACCCTCTCGCTGGCGGCCGAGAACGCCCCCGGCGCCTGCGTGGTGGCCGGGCCACACGAAGACATCGCGGCGTTCCAGGCCAGCCTGGAAGCCGATGGCATTGCGTGCCGGGCCCTGTGCACGTCGCATGCGTTCCACTCGTCGATGATGGATCCGGTGGTGGCACCGTTCCGCGCCGAGGTCGAGGCGATGGTGCGGACGGCACCGGTGCTGCCTGTGGTGTCCACCGCCACCGGCCAGTGGCTGGATGCGGAAACCGCCTGTTCCCCGGATTACTGGGCGGGCCACCTGCGGCAGCCGGTGCGATTCGCCAAGGCGATCGAGTGCCTGGTCGTGGATACGCCGCGGGTGCTGCTCGAAGTCGGCCCACGGACCACCCTCGGCACGCTCGCCCGCCAGCATCCCGCCATCAAGGGCCAGCCCGGCACGGCGGTGCTGTCGTCGCTGTCGGACCACCCGGATGCGGAGCAGGGCAGTGTCCGGCAGGCGCTCGGGCAGGCCTGGTGCCGTGGTGTACCGGTGGATCCGGCCTGCTTCGACCGGCGCGCCCGGCGCTGTCGCGTGCGCCTGCCGACCTATCCGTTCGACAGACAACGTTACTGGGTAGAAGCACCTTCCACGACGGCCAAGGTCGTCCTGCATCCCGCCATCGCAGCAGCCGCAACCCCGGAGTCCCAGATGCCGCACCCTGTCCCGTCACCCGCCGTCGAAACGGTCGCCGATCGCAAGCCCCGCCTGATGGGCGAGGTGCGCGACCTGTTCGAGGACATCGTCGGTTTCGATCTGTCCGATGCCGATACCGATGCCAACTTCATGGAGCTGGGCCTGGACAGCCTGATGCTGACCCAGGTCGCGCTGCAGCTGCAGAAGGCGTTCCCGGTCGCGGTGACGTTCCGCCAGCTGATGGGCGACTGCTCCAGCCTCGACCGGCTGGTGGCGATGCTCGACACGCAGATGCCAGCGGAGGCCGCGCCCGCGCCGGCCGCGAATGCCGTGGTGGCGCCCGTTGCAGCTCCGGCCGCTGCTGCCGTCCCGGCCACGGACGCCGTGGCGACGGCGGCCAGCGTGCCGTTCGCATTGCCGGCGGCGCCGGCCATGGCGTCCGCCGTCGACCCCGGCGACTTCGGGCGCATGCTGATCTCGCAGCAGATGCAGTTGATGTCGCAGCAGCTCGCGCTGCTCGCGGCGGGTCCGGTGGCGCCGGTGGTTGCGGCACCGGTCGTCACGACGCCGGTCGCGGCACCCGTGGCAATGCCCGCCGTCGCGAATCCGGCGCCGTCGCCAACTCCCGCACCCGCATCGCAAACCGCGGTCGCCCCCGTGCCTGCAGCGGACGACGAGGTCGCGCAACTCGCCCACACCCGCTACGACGTGCAGAAGGCCTTCGGCGCGATCGCGCGGATCCACACCAGCAAGCTCAACCTCGACGAACGCCAGCACCAGCACGTGCAGTCGTTCATGCAGCGCTACATCGAGCGCACCGGCAAGTCCAAGGCGTACACCCGCGAGCACCGGCCGCACATGGCCGACCCGCGCGTGGTCAACGGCTTCCGGCCCGCGGTGAAGGAGATCGTCTACCAGATCGTGGTCGAGCGTTCCAAGGGCGCCCACGTGTTCGACATCGACGGCAACGAGTACGTCGACGCCACCAACGGTTTCGGTACCAGCATGTTCGGCTGGCAGCCCGGTTTCGTGATGGATGCGATCCGCGCGCAGCTGGACCTCGGCTACGAGATCGGCCCGCAACATCCGCTCGCCGGCGAGGTCACCAGGCTCGTCTGCGAGCTCACCGGACATGACCGCGCCGCCCTGTGCAACACCGGCTCGGAAGCGGTGATGGGCGCCATCCGCGTGGCCCGGACGATCACCGGCCGCAACACGGTGGTGATGTTCAGCGGTTCCTACCACGGCATCAACGACGAAGTGATCGTCCGCGGCACCCGCAAGCTCAAGTCGGTCCCGGCCGCGCCCGGCATCCTGCCCAACACCGCCGAGAACGTGCTGGTGCTCGACTACGGCACCGACGAAGCGCTGGAGATCATCCGCGCGCGCGCCGGCGAACTGGCCGCCGTGCTGGTCGAGCCGGTGCAGAGCCGCCGGCCCGACTTCCAGCCGGCCGAGTTCCTGCGCGAGGTGCGCAGGATCACCGAGCAGGCAGGCGCCGCGCTGATCTTCGACGAGGTGATCACCGGGTTCCGCAGCCATCCGGGCGGCGCCCAGGCGCTGTTCGGCATCAAGGCCGACCTGGCGACCTACGGCAAGGTCATCGGCGGCGGCTATCCGATCGGCGTGATCGCCGGCAAGCGCGCCTTCATGGACGCGTTGGATGGCGGCCACTGGGACTACGGCGACGATTCGCAGCCGACCGTCGGCGTGACCTATTTCGCCGGCACCTTCGTGCGCCATCCGCTCGCGCTTGCCGCGGCGCATGCGGTGCTGGTGCACATGAAGGAATCCGGCCCGGCGCTGCAGCAGGGCCTCAATGCCCGGGTGGAGGCGTTCGCCGACGAGTTGAACGCGTTCTGCCTGCAGGTCGGCGCGCCGCTGCGGATTACGCAGTTCGCCTCGCTCTGGCGCACGCAGTTCCTCGAAGACCATCCGATGCAGGAAATGCTGTTCGCGATGATGCGCATCCGCGGCATCCACATCCTCGACAACTTCCCGTGCTTCTTCACGACCGCGCATTCCGAAGCGGATTTCCAGGCGATCCTGAAGGCCTACAAGGACGCCGTGCTCGAACTCCAGGGCGCCGGTTTGCTGCCGCGCGCCGAGGTGCCGGCAATGGCGGTGATGGATGCGAGCCAGCCGCCGGTTCCCGGTGCACGGCTGGGCCGGGAGCCTGACGGCCGGCCGGCATGGTTCGTGCCCAACGACGGGGAGCCGGGCAAGTTCCTCAAGGTAGGGGCGTAGCAATGGCGGCGATCATGCAACCCGCGGCCCACAGCGCGGTCGACTACGACCCGTTCGCGGACGGCGAGCTCGCGCGCGTGGTGTCGACCACCGAGCCGCAGCGCGAAGTCTGGCTCGCGGACCAGCTGGGCGAGGACGCCTCGCTGGCGTTCAACGAATCGTCGTCGCTGCGCCTGCGCGGGTCGCTTGATCGCCGCGCGTTGCACGCCGCGCTGGAGCAGCTGGTGGCGCGCCATGATGCGTTGCGGTCCAGTTTCGGGCCGGATGGCGAAAGCCTCTGCGTGCGGCCGGCCACTACGCTGGCATTGCCGTTCACCGACCTGTCGGCGATGGATGCGGCTGCCCGGGACGCCGCGCTTGCCGCACGCCTGCGCAGCGTGGTGGAGACGCCGTTCCGGCTGGATCGCGATGAACTGTTCCGGGCCGAGTTGCTGCGCCTGTCGGACGACGAACACCTGCTGGTCCTGACCGCCCACCACATCGTCTGCGATGGCTGGTCGTGGTGGGTGCTGGTGCAGGACCTGGGCATGCTCTACGCCGTCGAGTGCGGGACCGAGACCGGTCCGTTGCCGCCGGCCGAAGCGTTCTCCGACTACGCCGTGGCCGAAGCCGCGCATGTCGCCGGCAAGGCCTCCGCCGCCGACGAGGCCTACTGGCTGTCGCGGTTCGCCGACGGCGCGCCGGTGCTCGACCTGCCGACCGACCGGCCGCGGCCGCACCGTCGCAGTTTCGCCTCGCGTCGCGAGGACCACGTCATCGATGCCGATCTGGTCGCCGCGGTCAGGCGCATGGGCGCGCGCCGCGGAACCAGCATGTTCGCTACCCTGCTGGCCGGTTTCGCCAGCGTGGTGTCGCGCATCGCCGGGCAGTCGCAGGTGGTCGTCGGTATCCCGGCCGCCGGCCAGTCCGTCGACGGCCACGACCACCTGGTCGGTCATTGCGTCAACCTGCTGCCGCTGCGCTTCGACCTGGACCCGGCGCAGCCGTTCCAGCAGTTGCTCGGCGACGCCCAGGACACCCTGCTCGACGCGATCGAGCACCAGCGCTACACGTTCGGCACGCTGCTGCAGAAGGTCAAGCTCGAGCGCGATCCCGCGCGCCTGCCGCTGGTCAGCGTGATGTTCAACATCGACCAGGCGCTGGAGCGCGAGACCACGGGTTTCCCCGGCCTGTCGATGGATTTCCGCAGCAACCCGCGCAGCTACGAGAATTTCGAGATCTTCATCAACGCCGTGCACGCGCATGGCGCGCTGACGCTGGAGTGCCAGTACAACACCGACCTGTTCGACGCGGACACGATCCGTCGCTGGCTGTCGGCCTACGAAGCGCTGCTGCGCGATGCGGTCGAGCGTCCGGAGGCCGCCGCCGCGAGCCTGTCGCTGGTCGATGCCGATGCGATTGCAGAGCTGGCGGCGCTGCAGCCCGCGCCGGTCGAGTTCGATCGCCAGCTCCGCATGCACGAGTCCTTCGAGGTGCAATGCGATCGCGATCCGGATCGGGTCGCGCTGGAGTTCCGCGGCGAGTCGCTGAGCTACGCCACGCTGGAGGCGCGGGCCAACCGTATCGCCCACCTGCTGCGCGCGCGCGGGGTGAAGCGCGGTGGCCTGGTCGGCATCGCGCTGGACCGCGGGGTCGACATGCTGGCCGGCCTGCTCGGCGTGCTCAAGGCCGGTGCCGGCTACGTGCCGCTCGATCCGCAGTTCCCGGCCGAGCGGCTGGCCTACATGGCGGGCGACGCCGGCCTGGCCGCGCTGCTGACCCAGCAACGCCATGCCGGCCAGTTCGACCTGCGTGGCCGCCCGGTGCTGATGCTGGACCAACTGGACGAAGAACTCGCATCCATGCCCACCGGCCGGATCGGCCGCGACGAGGATGCGGCCGAGCCCGAGTCGGTCGCGTATGTCATCTACACCTCCGGCTCCACCGGCCGTCCCAAGGGCGTGCAGGTGCCGCACCGGGCCGTCGCGAACTTCCTGGTCGGCATGCAGCGCGAGCCCGGCATCGGTCCCGATGACCGGCTGGTCGCGGTCACCACGCTGTCGTTCGACATCGCCGTGCTGGAACTGCTGCTGCCGCTGAGCGTCGGCGCCCGGGTGGTGCTGGCGGACCGCGATACCGCGGTCGATGGCGGCGCGTTGAAGGCGCTGCTGGTGGACTCGGGCGCGACCCTCATGCAGGCCACGCCGGCGACCTGGCGCCTGTTGCTGGAAGCGGACTGGGCGGGGCATCCGGCGTTCGCCATCCTCTGCGGCGGCGAACCGCTGCCGGCCGACCTTGCGACCCAGCTGCTGCCGCGCTGCGGCGCGCTGTGGAACGTGTACGGGCCGACCGAAACCACGGTCTGGTCGACGATCGCGCGGGTGGAACAACCGGCTGGCCAGAATGTTCCCGATATCCACATCGGCCATCCGATCGCCAACACCCGGGTCTGGATCGTCGACGAGCAGGGCGGGCTGTGCCCGCGGGGCGTCGCCGGCGAGATCTGCATCGGCGGCGACGGTGTGACGCTGGGTTACCTGCAGCGACCGGAACTGACCGCCGACCGCTTCGTGCCCGACCGGTTCGCCGGCGCGCCTCCCGCGCAGGCGGGGCAGGCGGCGGCGCTGCTGTACCGCACCGGTGACCGCGGCCGCTGGCGTGCCGACGGCAACCTGGAGCACCTCGGCCGCCTCGACTTCCAGGTCAAGGTCCGCGGCTACCGCATCGAGCTGGGCGAGATCGAGAACAACCTAGCCAGCCACGCCGACGTGGCGCGGGTGGTGGTGATCGCGCGAGAGGACCGCCCCGGCGACGTGCGCCTGGTCGCCTATGTCGTGCCGCAGCCGGGTCGCGAGGTCGACGAATCCGCGCTTGTCGCGCACCTTCGCGGCGCGCTCCCGGACTACATGATCCCGCAGCACGTCATGGCGCTGGACGCGGTGCCGCTGCTGCCCAACGGCAAGGTCAACCGCAAGGGCCTGCCGGCGCCCGACACCACCCTCCAGCGCAAGACCGACAGCGTCGCGCCGCGCAACGAGCTGGAGCGCAGGATCGCCACCACCATGGCCAGCGTGCTCGGGGTGGCGGAGATCGGTGTCGAGGACGACTTCTTCGCCGCCGGCGGGCATTCGCTGCTGGCGGCCCAGCTGACCTCCCGGCTCAACCGCGAGTTGGGCGTGGCGCTGTCGCTGCGGGCGCTGTTCGACGCCCCGACGGTCGCGCGCCTGGCCCGCAGGATCGATGACAGCGCAGGCGAACCCGCTCCGGTCCACGCCCCGATCCCGCGTCGGCCCGACCAGAGCCGCGCCCCGCTGTCGCTGATCCAGGAGCGGCTGCGGATGCTGGAGGAGTTCAACCCCGGCCAGCCGACCTACAACACGCCGTCGGCCCACGTGCTGAACGGTCCGCTGGACGCCGAGGTGTTCGAGCGCGCGTTCCGCGCGATGGTGCAGCGCCAGACCGTGCTGCGCACCACGATCGGCGAGGAGGATGGCGAACCGGTGCAGATCGTGCACGACGACTTCGATACCGGACTGCTGCCGGTGGTGGACATGAGGTCGATCCCGGCCGATCGTCGCGAAGCGGAACTCGACAGGCAGCTCGCCGCGCTGGTCGCCGTCCCGTTCGATCTCGGCAAGCCGCCGCTGTTCACCGCCCGGCTGTACCGCATGGACGAGCAGCGCCACGTGCTGATGTTCATGCCGCACCACATCGTCTGGGACGGCTGGTCGTTCGACCTGCTGTACACCGACATCGCCGGGTTCTACCAGGCGTTCCTCGACGGCCGCGAGCCGGACCTGCCCGAACTGCCGGTGACCTACGGCGATTTCGCGGCGTGGCATCGCGAGTGGGTCAAGGGGCCGGAGTACGCCGCGCAACTGGATTTCTGGCGCACGCGCCTGGGTGGCGCGAACCTGGAGGATTCGCGCAGGGTCAGGGCGTTGCCGACCGACCACCCGCGGCGCCCCGGGATGTCCGGGCGGGCCTCCTCGCACAAGTTCGAGATCCCCGCCGCGCTGGCGGAGCAACTGCGCGAGTCCGGGTTGAAGATCGAAGCGACGATGTTCGTGACCCTGCTGGCGGCGTACTTCACCTTGCTGCACGGCGTGAGCGGCCAGAACAACCTGATCGTCGCGACCCCGGTCCGCGGGCGTCACCGTCCGGAGGTCGAGGCGATGATGGGCTACTTCGCCAACCTGCTGCCGCTGCGCATCGGGATCGACCCGTCGGTGCGGTTCGCCGACGTGGTCAAGGCCACCAAGGACCTGGTGCTGGACAGCCTGGGCAATCCCGACATCCGCCTGGAAGACCTCATGAGCGAGCTGAGCGTGCGTACCGCCAGCGGCGGCAGGATGCTCTACCAGTCGCTGTTCTCGTTCCAGGACATCCGCCAGCGCGAGTTGAACTGGGGCAACGTGACCCACGAGCGTCGCGCACTGCCGCATCCGGGCGTGACCGAGGACCTGGCGATCTGGTTCGTGGAGGAAGTCGACAAGCTCAGCGCGGCGGTGGTCTACAACACCGAGCTGTTCCGCCCGGAGAGCGCGGACCTGCTGCACCAGCGGTACCTGGCGATCATCGAGGCGGTGGCCGCCGATCCGTTCCAGCCGATCGCGGCCTTGACCCGGTTCGAAAATCTCGCGCCGCTGGACCTGAAGGATTGGGACGCCGCGGCGACGGCGACGGTCGAGCCGCTGCACACGGCCGCGGACGCCGCCGCGGCACCGGCCCCGGCGGGCTCCACCGTCACCGACGACGACCCGCTGCTGGCCCGGCTGGCGCTGGTCTGGAGCGAACTGGTCGGGCTCGAGTCCGTCGCACCGGATGACGATTTCTTCGCCCTCGGCGGCAACTCGCTGCAAGCGGTGCAGATGTTCCAGGCCGCCCGCCAGCTGACCGGCACCAACCTGCCGCTGGCGACGCTGCTCGCGGCACCGACCCTGCGCGGCCTGACCGCCGCGTACCGGAACGCGGGCGCCGTCGCCGCGCCGGCATCGATCCCGATCGCCCCGGTGTTGGACAACCCGGTGTCGAACAGCCTGGCATCGAGGGATCCCTGGGCGCCGCTGGTGCCCATCCGCACCGGGGGCACGCGCCCGCCGCTGTTCCTGGCCCATGCCGTCGGCGGCAACGTACTCAACTACCAGCACCTTGCGAAGAAGCTGCCCGCCGACCAGCCGGTGTACGGCTTGCAGGCCATTGGCCTGGACGGGCGCACGCCGCCGCTGCAGCGGGTCGAGGACATGGCGCGCCGCTACGTTGCCGAGATCCGGCAGGTGCAGCCGGAAGGTCCTTACCGCCTGGCCGGCGGCTCGATGGGTGGCATCATCGCTTTCGAGATGGCCCAGCAACTGGTGGCCGCCGGACAGCAGGTTTCGTTCCTGGGGCTGATCGACACCTCGGCCGATTACGGCGAACGCTGCCGGCGCGAAGCGCTCGGTGGTTGGCGGGTCAAGCTGCGCAATCGCATGGCGGGTCGTTCATGGCGGCAGCGCTGGGCGGTCCTGGGGGCGGCCCTGGCATCACGCAAACGCCGGCTGGCGCTGCGGCTGAAGACCGCGTTGGCGCGCCGGATCGGCGCGGAAATCCCGCATGCCGACCGCTACGCCGGGATCGAAGCGGTCCATCGCCAGGCCTACGAGCAATACGCCGTGCGGCCGTATCCCGGCCGGGTGGTGCTGTTCCGCGCTTCGGAACAGCCGACCGCGCTCGACCGGCGGCCGACGCTGGGCTGGGAGCAGCTGGTCGAAGCGGTGGAAGTGATTCCGGTCGACGGTTCGCATGTCGGGCTGGTCGAGGCGCCGGAAATGGCGCCGAGCCTGGCGCAGGCACTGGCCGCGGCGCCAAATGGCCACGCCAGCGCGCGCCAGGAGGCGACCGGCGTGTCGGCCGTAGCCGCGGTGGATGATCCTCGGGTCCGCTACCTGATGGCGCTGTGGAAGGAGTTGCTGGATGCCGACGTGGCGCCCGGCGACAACTTCTTCGATGCCGGTGGCCACTCGATGCTGGCGGTGCAGATGACCGATCGCGTGTATCGCGAGCGCGGCGTGCGGCTCAACATGATGCGACTGGCCAGCTGGACGCTGTCGCAGCTGGCGGCCGAGTTGCCCGCTTCGACGGACGAATCGAGCCGCAGGCTTGCCGCCGCGCACGGCGCGCCGGATGGCAGGCAGCCGGCCTCGACCAGTGGGCTGGCGCGGATGCTCGGGTCGCCGGAGGCGGCATCGCAATGACACTGCCGCTGTTCTTCGGCCGGCCCGGGCGACGCCTGTACGGCATGCACCATCGCGCCCAGCCGGCACGGGACCACGTGTTGATGTGCGCGCCGTTGCTGCACGAGGGCACGCGCTGCCACCGGGCCCTGTGGGCGCTGGCCGAAACGCTGGCGCGCGCGGGCGTGAGCACCTTGCGCTTCGACTGGTACGGCAGTGGCGATTCGGCGGGCGAATCCGACGAACTGACCCTGCAGGGAATGCTGGATGACCTGGCCGCGGCGCGGTCGGAACTGTCGACCGGAACCCCGGCCGCCGGGTGCCGGTTCTTCGCCGTGCGTGGCGCCGCGTTGCCGCTGCTTGCTTACGTGCGCAGCCAGGGCGTGCCGGCACGCATCGTGCTGTGGGATCCGGTGCTGGTCGGCGACGAACTGGTCGCCGAATGGCGACAGCAACACGCATGGCAATTGACGGCGGCCGGCCGCTTTACCCGCGGCGGCGCCGTCGCCGAACCCGACGAACTGCTGGGGTTCGACATCGACGGGCAACTGCTCGGCCGGCTGGCGCGGCTGGACGCGCTGCACATGGAACTGCCGGCAGGCAGCGAAGTGCTGCTGGCGACGTGGGACTTCCCGCCATCGCATCGCCAGTTCGTGGAGTCGCAGCAGCAGATGGGGGTCAAGGTCGAAGTGGTGACGCTCGATCCGGGGGACCGGGTCGACTGGCAGGACCGTCACGCGTTCGAGTTGCAGGCGTTCCCGCGTCGCAGCGTGTCGCGGCTGGCCGGACGGCTGGCAGGGGCGGTCGCATGAACCTGCAGGCCACGGTGCCGGAACTGGATGACGCGGTTGCGGGCGGCGTGGACGAGCAGGTCCACGCGTTCGGCGATGGCCTCGTCGGCATCGTCAGCCAGCCGGCCGCGGCGACCCGTCACGCCACCGCGCTGATCCTGCTCAACGCGGGGCTGGTCCACCGGGTCGGGCCGTTCCGCGGTTACGTGCAGCTCGCGCGGGTGCTGGCCGATGCGGGATTCGTGGTCCTGCGCTTCGACCAGCCCGGCCTCGGTGACAGTCGTGCACCGGTGGCCAGCGAAGGCGTCCGCGACAACGCCATCCGGGCGGCAATGGCATTGGTCACCGCGGAAACCGGGGTCTCGCGCTTCGTGCTGGGCGGCATCTGCTCGGCCGCGGACGACGCCTTCAACGCGGCCGACATCGACCGCAGGATCGTCGGCCTGCTGCTGCTGGACGGCCTGGCCTATCCGACGCCGGGCCACTGGCTGCGCCACGTGCTGCCGCGCGTGCTCGATCCACGACGCGTCTGGCGCCAGTTGCGTTCCATGCTTGGCGGCAGGTCGTCGCAGGGCAGCTTCCGTGATTTCCCGACCCGGGCCGAGGCGCGGCGCAAGCTGGCCGACCTGGTGGTGCGGGATATCCGGATCCTGTTTGTCTACACCGGCGCGGTGTACCGCTACTTCAACCACCGTGGGCAACTGGCCGCCTGCTTCGGTCGCGCGGCGCGCGAGCCGCAGGTGTCGCTGGAATACTGGCCTGCGTGCGACCACACCTTCTACCTGCGGCATGACCGGCGGCGGCTGCAGGCCGCCGTGCTCGGCTGGATGCGCGAACAGTTCGGACACTGACCATGGGCACCAAGAGTCCCGGCATGGTGGCGCACTACCTGCGCTACTCCACTGCCAACGTGATGGTCATCCTGGCCGGCTTTGTGTCGTTCCCGGTGCTGACCCGGCTGCTGGACAACACCCAGTACGGCATCCTGGGCTATTACGAAACCTGGGCGCTGATGGCGGTCGCGTTCGGCAAGCTCGGCACCCAGCACGCCCTGCAGCGCTACTACCCGCACGACGGCGACGCCGGCGCGACCCGGTCGTTCGCGACCAACTACTTCCACGTGCCCATGGCCATCTCGGTGGCGCTGTGGCTGCTGGTCGTGGCCGGGTTGCTGGCGTACGACTGGGCCACCGGTTCGCGCCAGTCGCCGGTGATGTGGCTGGCACTGGCGTCGGTGCCGATGGCGGTCTACGCCAGCCTGGTGGACACGGTGCTGCGGGTCAGGGAGAGCTCGAAACTGGTGATGCTGTCGCGCATCGGCAGCCGCTGGCTGCAACTGGTGCTGATGCTGTCGGCGGTGGTGTGGATCCAACAGAGCGCGTTTGCCGTCTATGGCGCCAAGCTCGCGGGCACGTTGCTGGTGGTGGCGTTCTACCTGTACTGGGCGCGGCGCCACCTGCCGTTCTCGCGCGCCGCCGTGGATGCCGGCATGGCACGCCAGGGCCTGTCGTTCGGCGGGCCGATGATCATCTACGAGGCGTTCGCGGTGGCGCTGATCCTGGTCGACCGGGTGATGCTGAAGTTCCTCACCGGCGACTTCGCGGTGGTGGGCATCTTCAGCATCGGCGCAGCGCTGGCGCTGCAGGTGCACATGTTCATGAACCTCGCGATCTTCGAGTCGTTCACGCCGATGGCCAACCGGCTCAACGTGACCGAAGGCGCGTCGGCGGTGCGGGCGCTCAAGTCGAGCGTGCTGATGCCGATGACCTACGCCTCGGTGGGCGTGTCGGTGCTGCTGTGGTGTTTCGGCACGGACGTGATCCTCGCGCTCAGCGGCCCGGACAAGGTCGCCTCGGGCCCGGTATTCGCGGTCATGGGCGTCTCCCGCGCGCTGCTGCCGGTGCTGCTGGTGGCGGGCTACGGATTGATCATGGGCAAGCGCTCGACCCAGGTCATGGTGCTGATGTGCGGCAGCCTGCTGGTCAACTCGGTGCTCAACTGGGTGTGGATCCCGCAGTTCGGGGTGATGGGCGCGGTCTACGCCACCCTGGTGAGTTCCACCGCACTGGCGGTAGGCCATTGCGTGTGGGTGCCGCGCGACCTGCTGAAACTGCCGGACGCGCGGACGGTGGTGACCGCGGGCGGGGTCGCGGCGGGTTGCATCGTCGGGGTATGGGCCACCGGACTGTTCGGGTTGCGGCCGGGCTGGGAGCGCCTGCTGGTCGGCGGCACGGTGGTGGGGCTGGCCTACTGCTCGCTGGTGCTGCTGCTGGATGCACGTATCCGCATGCAGGTGCTGGGGCTGCTCAGGTCGCGCTCACGGGCCGGCGCCATTGCCGCCGGTTCCTGAGGTCGGAGCGGCGCGATGCGATGCCCGATAGGCCGTCGCGCCGGGCCGCGCGGTGGATTGCCAGGCGGCGTGGAGCACCAGCAGGCAGCGCGCGAAGTCCGGTCGCGACATCAGCACCAGCGGGTTGCCCATGAACAGCGCCGGTTCGACGCACCAGCCGGCGTTGCCAGGCAGCTTCAGGACCCCGGTCCGGCGTTGCGCCGGCGTCGCCGTGGTTGTGCCCGACCGGTCGGGGCCAGCCGCTTTGTCGCGCGTCGCGCGGGTCTCGCCGGTGTTGCTGCCGGGTGCGGCCGCCGCTTCGCCCTGCCATTCGATCGCGCCGATGTCGCTGGCCGCGCCATGCGGTCGCGGCCGGCCGAGGAAATCCACGCCGCCGCGCGACCCCGTCGCCTGGTCGATCAGCGGACTGCCCGCGACGGGCGCTGGCTGGAAGTGGTCAAGGTCGATGTCGGCCAGTCGTGGCGCCTTGCCGCAGAGGTTGTCGCCCGGCGGGCACTGGTCGTGCTTGACGTTCCAGAACGCGTTGCCGGTGAACAGCACCTTCGCCCGGCTGTCGTCGGCGTAGTGGCCGCATGTCAGCTCGCCCGGATTGCCATCGGCGTCGGCGAGGAAGTCGATGTTTCCGACCAGCGCGTTGTCCTCGATCGCAATCGTCGACGACGGGCCGCCGCCGGACGTGAGGATCAGGCAGTCGCCTTCGCCGGTGATGGTGTTGTGGCGCACCGTGGCGAGCTGGCCGTCGCCGACGCCGATCGATACCGCGTTGCCCATCGCCCGGCACTGGTCGCTCCAGGTCATGTCGAACTTCTCGTTGAAGTAGGCGCAACTGCCGACGATCACCGAATCCTCGATCAGCGCGTTGCCCAGGGTCTTGACCTGGTTGCCGGCGTTGGCCTCGGCCCGCACCCGGCGGATGGTGACCGAGGTGGACGTGGCTTCGTCGAGGTAGAGCAGGTCGATGCCGTCGGAGGTGTTGTGGTGGACGTTCGAGTCCTCGATCAGCCAGCGTCCGCCGGTGCTCGCGGTGCCGAGCCCGTCGCCGTAGCCGCCGGCTTCCTGAGCCCAGCAGCCGTGGATTTCGCGGGTCTTCCAGCGCTCGGCGCAACCGTTCCATGCGATCTCCACATGGCGGAACACGATGTCGCCGGAGTTGGAGCTGCCATCGCCGACATCGCCATCCCAGCCGGCCCAGCCGTTGCCGTTGATCCGGACCCGCTCCAGGGTCCAGTCACGCAGCCCGCCGGCCATGATCCCGCGGCCGGCGAGGCCGTGGATGTCGAGGTCGTGCAGCCATGCATCGCGCGAGTTTTTCGCCCAGATGCCCACCGACGCCCACTCGCCGAACGGCTGGCTGTCGCGTTCGCAACGCACGGCGTCGTCGGTGTGGAATTCGATGCAGTCGCTGCGGTCGGTGATCTCCAGGCAACCGATTTCGACGTGGTCGCTGCCCTCGAGGTTGAACACCATGTCGACGCGCTCGACGCCAATCAGGCGCGGCGATGCGGCGCAACCGGCGTCGTGGCCGCGGCCGAGGATGCGGGTGCGCTGGTCCGACGACCGCCCGCCCGGCACCGCGGACGGGTAGCAGTCGTAGCGCGCGTCGCCGTAGCAGCGCTCGCTCTCCTCCAGGCCCGGCGCGCCCCAGCCGACGAGGTAGTCGCCCGGGCCGATCAGCAAAGTGTCGCCGCCATCGATCCGCGCCATGTCGTGGGTCGGCAGGGCGACCAGCGGGCTGTTCCATGCGCACGCCTGGTCCTTGCCGTGGCCGGGGTAGGGCGCATCGGCCAGGCCGGTGCACTGGCCGGCGCTGCCGCCGTCGGTTCGCACGTAGTAGGTTTGTGCGGCGTGGGCGGACGTTGCTGCGCCCAACAGCACCAGCACCGTCAGAACGGGGACGAAACCGGACATGCGAAGCAGGCGACGGGGATGCACGTACATACCTGGGAGCTCCCTCGGCATCGGGGTGATGCGCTGGACACCCTTGTGACTACGCGTCGCGCGCCCGGCGACGGCCGTCCATGCGCCGCCCGCCACCCGGTCGAGGCGGCTTCCGCATGATCTATTACCTGCTGTCTCCACTTACGTGGGCCCTGCTGCTGGCCGGCCTCGCGGCGCTGTGCTGGCGACGGATGCGGACGCCGTGGCGCATCGGCTTCGGTATCTGCGCGCTGGTGGTCCTGCTGCTGTTCACCCCGCTGGGTGCCAACCAGCTGGTCCGGCTGGTCGAATCCGGCATGGCGCGTGGCATGCGTTGCGAGACCGGCGACCGTTCGCCGATCGTGCTGCTGTCCGGCGGACTGGAAGGCGCGCCCCGCGCCGCCCACGACTACGCGGAGCTGACGCCGGAAAGCTGGGTGCGGCTGCGTGGCGCGGTGGACCTGTGGCAGCACGGCGGCGGCGAACTGGTGATCGCGGGCGGCGGGCCGTTCGCGGTCAAGGAAAGCGAGGTGCTCGCCGGCCTGGCACGCAGCTGGAACGTTGCCGTGGACGACATCCGGGTGGAGCGGCAGTCCACCACCACCTGGGAAAGCGCCATGGCGTTGCGCGGCAGCCTGCCGGCGCGGATCCGGCTGGCCAGTTCGGCGCTGCACCTGCCACGCGCACTGACGGCGTTCCATGCGGCCGGCTTCAGTCCCTGCCTGCATTCGACCGATTCGGCCTACCTGCCGCCGCGCAGCATCGGCGCGCTGGTCCCGCAATCATCGGCGCTGGTCAAGAGCGAAAGCGCGATCTACGAAGTGGTGGGCGGGCTGGTCTATCGTTTCCGCGCCTGGCGGGCGGCAGGTCAATCGGTGGCAGCGCCGAGCAGGCGATCCGCCGAGGGTTCCTGATGTGTTTTTTCGCCACTGTTCGATGCCGGCAGCAGGCCGTCGTAGCAGTCCAGCAAGCGGCTGCCGATCGCCTCCCAGCCGTAGCGCTGTTCGGCCAGGGCACGCGCGGCCCGACCGAGTCGCGCTGCCTCCTCGGGTGATTGCAGCAACGCCACCGCGGCATCGGCAAACGCCTGGGCCTCATCGGCGAACAGCACGTTTTCACCGTGTGTCAGCACGATGCCTTCGCTGCCGACGCGGGTGCTGACGATCGCCTTGCCGAGCGCCATCGCCTCGAGCACTTTCAGCCGGGTGCCGCTGCCGGCGCGCAGCGGGACCACGTAGACCGCGGCCGCCTGCACCAGCGGCCGCAGGTCCGGCACGAACCCGGCCAGCCTGACCAGTGGCGCCACGTCCGCGGGGACCACGATGCCGTCGTGCTTGCCCACCAGCACGAACTCCGCGGACGGGCATGCACGCAGGATCCGCGGGAACACGTCGCGCAGGAACCAGTCGACGCCGTCGCGGTTCGGGAACCAGCCCATCTGGCCGACGAACACCAGTTGCGGCCGGGTCGTCGATGTCGCCTCGGGCTGGTTGGCATCCAGGTCGACGCCGTTGGCGATCACCTCCACCGGCGTGTCCGGGGCGAGTCCGCGCAATGCCGTCGCGTCGGGTTCCGAGCAGGCCAGTACCTGGTCCGCGCGGGCGCAGGCGGCGGCCTCGAACGTGCGCAAGCGGGCGACCTGGCCGGACAGGAAGCGCCGGCGCAGGCGGTCGGGTTCGATCTCCGCCCGCGTGGCCAGCAGTCGATGCTCGACGTTGTGCGCATTGAGCACCACCGGAATGCCCGCCGGAACGCAATCGGCGTGCGCCATCAGCGGCAGCATGTCGAAATGGACCAGGTCGGCGTCGCGCGCCAGCTCGGCGACCTGCCGCCGGAACGCCGCCGAGGAATACTTGGCCGCGAGGAAGGGGCCGGCGCCCAGGGTGCCGCGCAGCAGCGCACGGCCGAGCGCGAGGTGCGAGCGCTCGGCAGGGATCGGGTGCAGGTGCAGGCCCTGCAGGATGCGCCGCAACGGGTCCGCTTCGGACGGCTCGTCGTCCTCGCGGACAAAGCTCACCAGGGTCACCTCGTGGCGACTGGCCATGGCTTTCAGCAGGTGCCACGCGCGCAGCTGGTGGCCCTCGCGCGGCGGGAAGGGCAGGCGGCTGGTCAGGGCGAGGATGCGGGCCATCAGTGCTTCTTCCAGAGGCCCACGGGGTCGGACACCAGCATCGCCGGCAACGAAAGCAGCGCCGCGAAGTTGAGGACCACGAAGCTGCCCGCAGTCGGCAGCAACGGCACGCGTGCGGCCAGCCGTGGCAGCACCAGCGCGATGCCCGCGCCCAGGTAGGCCAGCACCTGCAGCACGACCAGCAGCAGGTAGGCGGGTGAAGCCGCCGCGGCGGCGGCCGATGCCAGCAATGCCAGCAGCAGCGCCCACGGCACCAGCAGCCGCAACAACTTGTGCGAGACCCACGCGAAGAACACCGGGTTGCGCCGCGGGTCGAGCAGCACCGGCAGGCGGGCGAGCAATTGCCAGTTGCCGGCGAGCGTCCGCAGCTTGCGGCGGAACTCCTCGCTGTTGTCCCGGCTGGCGACGTCGATCGCGATGGCGTCGCGCGCCATCCACACCCGGCGGCCGGACAGCAGCACCTGCAACGGCATCCACATGTCGTCGAGCACGGTCCCCGCCGGCAACGGGCGGAACAGCTCGCGGCGCATCGCGTGGATCGCCCCGGTGGCGCCGTGCAGCCAGCCGATGCGGGCCTCGTTCGCGCGCAGGGCTTTCTCCATGCGCCAGTACAGGCCGATGCCGTGCCCGGCCGGGTCGCCGTCGGCGGGACGGATCACCAGCTCGCCACTGACCAGTCCCACCGTGGGATCGGCGAACGGCGCGACCAGGTGGCGCAGCGCATCCGGCGCGAACTGCTGGCGGGCATCGGCGAAGGCGACCAGCCCGGTGTCGACCCGGGCCAGCGCGGCGTTGATCGCCATCGCCTTGCCGACGTTGCCCGCAAGCGCGATGACGGTGACGCGCGGGTCGCCGACGTCGGCTTCGTCCACCGTGCGGTCGCCGCTGCCGTCACTCACCACCAGCACCTTGAGTCGCGTTGCGGGATAGTCCTGCGCCAGCAGGTTGCGCACGCGCGCGCCGATAGTGCGCTCCTCGTCGTGGGCGGCGACCACCACGGTGATGGCCGGGCATTCGCCGCCCAGCCGCGGCCGGCTGCCGCGGAGGCGGGCCAGCATCGCCACCAGCAACGGGTAGCCGGCATAGGCGTACAGCACCAGTGCGATGCACGACCAGAACAGCGTCCCCCAGTACGGCCACGTGCTCACAGCAGTCGCTCCCGCAGGCGCTCGTAGCCGGCATTGCCGAGCACGCGCTTGGTCACTCCCAGCGCCTGGTGCCGCACCTGCAGCAGGCGCGGGCGCATGCCGCGCCAGGCGACGCGGCGGCTGAAACCGGTCAGGTCCAGGTCGCGGGTGACCGCGATGCGCTCCAGCCAGCCGCCTTCGCGTTTCCGGTTGATCCCCGGCACCGAACCGAGCAGGTGCCGGTAGCCGAGCGCGAGCGCCAGCCGCCGTTCGCGGTCGCCGCCGCGCCCGCCCGGCAGGGCCAGTGCCGACACCGGTCGTGCGGTGATCGACTCCAGGCGCTGGCGACTGTCCTGCAGTTCCGCCAGCAGCCGCGGCTCGTCCAGGTCTTCGAGGAATGCGTGGGTGGTTCCGTGCGACCCGATCCCCATGCCGGCTTCAGCGAGCGCACGCACGTCGGCAGCCGACAGCATGCCGGGCTGGTCGATGAAACCGGTGGTGATGAAAAACTCCGCATGCATGCCGCGCTCGCGCAGCATCGGCAGCGCGACCTCGATGTTGCTGACATCGCCGTCGTCGAAACTGATGACCACCCGGCGTCCCGGACTTCCCGGGCCTGCGTCGTCGAATGCCTGTTCCAGGCGGACCGCGGTGTATCCGTTCGCGTCCAGCCAATCGAGCTGGCGCGCGAATGCCGCCGGGGTGACGCTGTAGACCGGGTCGAACCGCCCCGCCGATCGCGGCGAGTCGTGCAGCCCGTGGTACATGAGGACAGGGACCATGGTCATGCCGTCCGCAGGCCGCGCAGCCAGCCGAGCATGCCGCTGGTCTCACTGAAGAACAGCGCACGCGACAGCTTGCCGGTGGGTGCACGGAAGCGGGCTTCGTGCACATTGAAGCGCAGTAGCCGGTACGGATCGACGTGCGCGCGGTTCACCCCTTCGATGGTGGTGGCCGCGGTCGCGAAACCCGCGCGGCGGACCAGTTCGACGTCGCGCGAACCGAAGTCGTCGGGGCCGCCATTGGGATAGGCGAAGTGCCGCGGCGGTTTGCCGATCCCCTGGGTGATGGCGCGGTGCGACTCCATGATTTCCGAGGCGGCGCTGCGGTCGTCGAGCCGGCTCAACATCGCGTGGTGATGGGTATGGCCGCCGATCTGGATGCCGGCCGCGGCCAGCGCCCGGGCGTCGTCCCAGTCGAGCATCCCGGCCTCCGGCTGGTTCACCTGCGCGCCGAGCGATCCGGTGATCGCGTCGACCCATTGCTCCAGCCGGTCACACGGGAGCTGCTTCAGCCGCGGTGGCAGCAGCGTGTAGAGCCGTGTGCGCTCGCGTGGATCGGACAGGTCGAACGAGCCCAGTCCGAGTTCGGCGAGATCGAGATGGTCGCCCTGCCGTGATTCCACCGCCTCGACGAGCCGGTAGGCCCAGATGGACGGGCCGCCGATGTGCCCCGTGGCGACGTAGACCACCGCCGGCACCGCCGGCAGGTCGGGCGACAGCAGATGCAGGTTGTCGCGGTAGCCGTCGTCGAGCGTGATCGCATAGCGGACGCCGCGGGCGGTGCCATCGCCGAGCGCGCCCAGGCCGTCGTCCAGGCTGGTCAGCGCGTCGCGCCGCTGCAGCCAGAGCAGCAGGTGCCTGAAGCTCTCGCGTGCGAGGCTGAGTGGATAGGGGTCGGCGTCGTCGCGCAGCCGGTGCAGCATCAGGATCACCAGCCCGGCGCCGGTGGCTCGCCGGTAGAAATGGTCCGGGCCGCCGTAATGGCAGGCGATGGCGATGACGTAGCGCAACCAGTGGATGGCCCGGTAGCTCATCGCGGCGCTCCCTCGGGCGGCAGGTGGCGCGCCTTGAGGACCAGCGCCACGTAGGTCCAGAAGTACGCCACCACCGGGTAGTACGTGAAACGGTCGCCAAACAGGTTGCCGCAGATCAGCGCCGTCCACGCCCCGACCAGGCCCAGCCCGAGCGCGTAGTGCCAGGTGCCGGTGCGCGCACGGGTCATCGATTTCAGCCCGACCATCAACAGCGACAGCAGCAGGCCGCCGAGGATCACCGCGCCCACCACGCCGCCCTCGGCCAGCGTCCGCAGGTAGAGGTTGTGGGTGTCCTTGTTGTAAGGGTTGATCTCGGAGTGGTGGAAGGTGTGGTAGCCGGTGCCCACGACCGGGTGGCGGCCGAAGGTGTCGAGCGCGATGCCCCAGTAGACGAAGCGCATGTCGGTACTCTCGTCGCGCTCGTCGGCCTCGACCGTGGTGCTGTCGAACCGTTCCACCACCGAATACGGCAGCACGCTGGGAAGGATCACCACCGACAGCAGCAACGGAAGCATCAGCTTCCAGCGCCCGCGCCAGGCCAGGATCACCGTCACCAGCCCGAGGATCAGCGCGACGTACGCGGTGCGCGAATAGGCGTACAGCACGCCGATGACCATGCAGGCGATGCCGCCGGCCAGCACCAGCTTCCAGAACCGCGGCAGCCGCGTGGCCAGCAGGATCGCGAACAGCACCACCGCGTGGGTGGTGCAGAACGCGGCGAACTCGTTGGCACCCAGCAGCGAGAAGGTGCCGCTGATCCGCATGTCGTCGTCGTAACCCCAGCTGGACACGCTGCTGTGCTGGGACCAGACCACCTTGGCGATGTAGGGCAACGGCAGCAGGGTGGCCAGCACCACCCGCTTCACCGCGGCCCAGTCGGACACGCCCAGTTGCACCAGGTACACCATGAAGACCGCCAGCAGGTGGTCCTTGAGCGTATTGAGGTGGACTTCGGTGCCGCTGACGTACTGGTAGCCGATGAGCAGCGACACCACCATGTAGATGGCGTAGGCGAGTACCCACCGGTTCAACGGTTCGCCCGGGGCGAGTCGACCGCGCGCCATCAATGCGCCGCCCAGTGCCAGCATGAACATCACGTTGAGGAAGTTGAGGCCGCCGCCAAGGTTCGGCATGTAGCCGGTCTGCACGTTCTGCAGTGGCAGCAGGAAGAGGAACAGCAACAGCGGCCACAGCTTGGCCGGTCCAGGTGTCAGCCGGTTGGAATTCGCCTGCAGGGCGGGCGGTGGAATGGCAGCCGACTTCGGCCGCGCGAGCCCCTGCGCCGCGGCCTGCGTCCGCAACGCCCGTGCCGCAAGCGGGAAGCGGGGCTGCGCCGCGCCTGATGCGGGATCAGTGGGCTGCGTGGACATGGGTGTGTACCAGCAGCTGTCGATATATGTCGATGTATCTGTCGGCCATGACCGCAGGCGCGTGGTGGGCAAGCGCATATGCGCGCGCGCGGGTGTCGTGGCATCCCTGGAAGCCGATGGCCTGGTCGAGCGCGGTCGCCAGTGCCGCGCGGTCGCCTGCTGGCACGAGCCGCGCGTGGGTGGCGTGGGCCAGTAGGCGCGGCACGTCGCCGACCGCGCTGGCGACCACCGGGATGCCTCGGGTCATCGCTTCCAGTACCACCAGCGGCATGCCCTCCGTCAGCGACGGCAGCACCAGGCAATCCAGCAACGGGTAGATCGCGCCCATGTCGGAGCGGTTGCCGGCGAAAGTGACCTGGCGGGTGAGCGACAGCGCCCGGCACCAGGCTTCCAGCGCTTCGCGCTCCGGCCCGTCGCCGACGACCAGCAGGTGCGCCCCGGGCATCCGCCGGGCCAGCGGCTGGAAGGCCTCGATCAACTGCGCGAGGTTCTTCTCCGCCGACAGCCGCGACACCGCGCCGAACACGAAGCCCGCATCGTCCAGTCGCAGTTCCCGCCGGACCTCGGCGGTCCGTGCGTCGTCGTCCACCGACGGTGGCTCGATGGCGTTGTCGACCTGGTGGATCCGCTCGCGTGCGATACCGGCGCGACCCAGCCGCTCGGCCTGCGCGGCCGCAACCACGACGATCGCGTCGAAGCGGCGCAGCAACGCCAGTTCGACCCGGTTGTAGATCCGCTGCGAGCGCGAGCCCTCGATCCAGCCATGCAGCGTCGCCACCATCGGGACCCTGCGGTAGCGGTTGGCCAGCCAGGCGTAGAACGCGCTCTTGTAGTCGTGCGCGTGCAACACCTGCAGGCGGCCCGGACCGGCGGCGATCTGCCGGGCGAGGGCGCGGGCGGTACGCGGGTCGATGCGGCCCTGGCAGGGCAGAAGCACCGCATCCTGCCCGCTTGCATACGCGGCAGCGTGCAGCGGCTGTTCCGGCAGGCGGTAGTTGTTGATGCTCAGCAAGCGGCTGGCGACGCCCCGGTCCGACAGGGCCCGGGCCAGCGTCAGCACCATCCGGTCGGCGCCGTAGAGGCCGGCACTGGACCGCAGCTGCAGCGTCGACAGGGGCAGGCTGGGCGTCATGCCGGCTCCAGCAGTTGCTGGTACAGGCGGTCGTAGGCGTCGACCATGCGCCCCAGCGAATGCGAGGCGACGACGCGCGCGCGCGATGCGGCACCCATGGCCTGGCGCCGCGCCGGCGATCCGGCCAGGGCGAGCATCGACCGCGCCAGCAGCTCCGGCATGCGTGGCGGCGACAACAGCCCGTTCCCGCCGTCGGCGACCAGCTGGGTATTCGCGCCCACCGCCGTGGCGATGACCGGCAGGCCGCAGGCCATCGCTTCGAGCAGGGCATTGGACATGCCTTCGGAGGATGACGACAGCACCGCGATGTCCATTGCCGGCAGCACCGCGTCGATGTCCTCGCGGTTGCCCGGCAGCAGTACCGCGTCGTCGAGACCCAGTCCGGACACCTGCCGTTTGATCGCGTCACGCAGCGGGCCGTCGCCGATCAGCAGCAGCCTGGCTTCCGGGTGCTGCCGGTGGAGGACAGCGAAGGCGGCGACAAGGTCGTCGTGGCATTTCACCGGCACCATCCGTGCAACGCACCCCAGCACCAGTTCGTTGCCCTGCAGCCCCAGCGCGCGACGGGCGTGGACGCGTTCGTCCGCCGTGGGCGGCTGGAACGCGTCGGTGTCCACGCCGTTGGGGATCCAGAACGTCCGGTTGCGGTCCAGCGACTCCTGCCCGGCCAGGTTCGCCAGGATGTCGACCGCCGGCGCGACGACCGCGTCGAACCGGCGATTGATCACGCGGAACGCCTGTTTCAGCTTGCGACTCTTCTTGAATCCCATGTCGCGGCGGTTGGAGATCCGCAGGGTGCCGGTCCGGCGCGGCAGCAAGGCGTTCAGCAGGTCGGCCTTCTCGTGGTGGGACTGCACGATGTCGAACCGCTCCCGCCGCAGCATTTCGCGCAATGCCCGCCACGCGCGCCAACCGGCCGGGCCGTACACGGCGCCGACGGGCAATACCCGGACGGTCACGTTGGGGCGGGAGAACACCGGGGCGAGCTGGATGCCCTCGCTCAGGTGGCCGCTCAGCTGGACCACAGTGATGTCGTAACGGTCGCCCGGCAGCCGGGTGACCATGTTGCGCAGGAACCGCTCGCTGCCGCCGGCAGCCAGCACGGGCGTGTCGGTCAGCAGCAGCAGGCGGATGTGCCGCTGCGGGACGGGTTCGACCGGCGCGGCCTCGAACCCGAACGGATCAGCGGCGGTAGGTAATGCTGACAAAGGCGACATTCTCGACATAGCTTCCCCCGTTGGCGTTGCTGTCGCGGTCCAGGCGGCGCACTTCGGCCTGGCCACTCCAGTGGCGGGTAAACCGGTGCGACACACCGATACTCGCTGACAGGTCCTTGTCCTTGCGGGGGAAGCTGTCGTACTTGCGCGAGCTGGCCCAGGCCGAGACCGACAGGTCGGTGCGCGGTGTCAGCCGATAGCCGAGATCGAGCGAGATGCCGCGATCGCCGCGGTTGTCGATCGGGGAGTTGAGGTAGTGGTTGCGCGAGTAGTACGGATTGACGTCGAACGTCAGGCGTTCGCCGACGTAGGAGTAGCCGATCTGCACGCGCCGTTCGCGGTAGACGTCCGGCGTGATCGCCCCGGATGGACCGACCGTCGGGCCGTCCGGAATGCCGGGGTCGCCGGGGTTGGTGGGGTCGAACGGGTCCCCCGATTCGCTCAGCCGCCTCACCAGGTCGTGCGCGGCTTCGGCAAACTGGTAGGCGAGGTCGACGTGCACGCGCGACCGGGGGCTCAGCTGGACGTCGGCGGTGGCACGCAGGCGGGGCGCATCGTAGGTGGCGCTGTAGCCTTCGAGGTCGAGCCAGGAGTAGCCCGCCTCAAGGTGGAGGACGGTCCGGTTCAGCGCGAGGTCGTGCGAATAGAACGCATCGCGGCGGTGGTAGCCGGAGTACAGGTCGGGCCGGTCGAAGTCGACCTGCAGCGCTTCCAGGTTCAAGCCGCCGCGCTGGGTGGGGTCGAAGTCGCGCAGCAGGCGGGCCGCCACGCTGTAGCGGTCGGTGTTGAAGTCCTCGGTCTTCTCGGCGTCGGTCTTGACGTAGCGCAGTTCGAGTTCGCCGTCGGTGTGTTCGCCGAGGCGCCCCATCAGGGTCGGGCCGGCGGAGAACACGTTGATCCGCTGCAGGTTGTCGGGCGCGTTGTTGCTGCGGAAGTCGATCGGCTCGTAGCCCATGTGGTTGTCGACCGAGAACACCAGCCGGTCGGGCCGGATGGTCCAGTCGAGGTCGGCCACCAGGCTGCCCCGGACTTCGTCGTCGTAGACGTTGTCGAGGTAGTTCAGGTGCTCCGCGTCGCCGCGGACCGCGAGGTCCAGGTGGCGGTTGTTCTCGGTGAGCGCGAAGTCGACCCGGGTGCTGAAGATGTTCTCGTCGATCGGGTCGAACTCGTCCTGGTTGACGTTGTCGGTGTACATCAGCCCGGCGCCGACGGCGTAGTCGAGCTGCACCGCCATCGCGTGGCCGGGCAGCGCGAGGGCGAGCGCGGCGATGCCGCAATTGCGCCGGCGCGTCGCCGGGTTGCGGGAGTGGGGAATGGCGCGCATGCGGGTCTCAGACCCCTTCGTTGAAGACGACGCCGGCGAATTTTTCCGGGGCGAAGTTGGCCGCCGCCTGGGCGATCGCGGATGGCGTGTCGCGGCCGTAGCCCGCCACCAGGATGACCACGTCGGCCAGCTCGGCGAGGATCCGCGCATCCGGGGTGCCGCGTACCGGTGGGCCGTCGAGGAAGATGTGGCACTCCGGGTTGTGGCTGCGCAGCGTGTCCAGCAGCAGCCGCATGCGGAACGACGAGAAGTATTCGCCGCCGGCCTCGGGTGCATTGCCGACGGGCAGCAACTGCAGCCCCGGCATGCCGGTGTCGTAGATCAGGCTGGCCAGTTGTGCGTCCGGCCCGTCGAGATAGTCGACCAGCCCGCCCTGGTCGGGATCGACCTGCAGGGTGGTGTGTTGCGACGGGTTGCGCAGGTCGCAGTCGATCAGCAGCGCGGTCCGTGATTCCTCGAACGCCAGCGCGGCGGCGAGGTTGCGCGAGACGAAGCTGCCACCGCTGCCAGCGCTGACCGGGACGACCAGGGTGACGGCATTGCCATCGGTCATTGCAAGCAGTTTGGTCCGCAACTCGCGGAACGCGTCGACCTCGGGCCGCGACAGGGCATCGCGCTGGATCAGCGCGCGCGATTCCAGTTGGGCCGGAGTCAGCGACCAGTCGCCCTTGCGACGGATGATGTCGCGACCGCCGACGGCAACGGCATCGTCGCCCTCGGCCGGCACGGAGGGCATGAATGAGTCGTTCATAGGGTCTGCACCAGTTTGGCCGCCAGCGCCGCGGCATAGGCCAGCGGCACCACGATGAACAGCGTGGCCGCGATGGCGTACCTGCGGATGTCATGGCGGTGCTCGCGCACGGTCACGTGCCGCGGCACCGTGCCCAGCACCGGCAGCGAGGCCTTGAGTTCGATCTGCTGCGGCGACCGCACGCGCGGGTCGAACTTCACGTACAGCACCAGCAGACCCAGTGGCACGAGGATCGCCATGGCCAGCCCGGCCGCCGCCACGTGCATCAGGCGCAGGCCGTTGCCGCGTGCCGGAACCCGTGCGGGCTCCTGGATGCGGAAGGTGAGGCCGCTCTGCTCGGCATCGAGGGTCATGGACAGGCGCGCGTTCTCGCGGCGCTTGAGCAGGTCCTGGTACAGGTCGCGGTTGACCTCGTAGTCACGCGACAGCTCCGCAAGCCGGCTCTCGGAGGAATCGATGCGGCTGCGACGTGCGCTTTCACGCACCTGCAGCGCTTCCGCCGACGCGAGCCGCGACTGCACCGCGGCGATGCTGGTGCGCACCTGCGCCAGCCTGCTCTTGAGTTCCGCGTAGAGCGGGTTGAAGGTCGTGACGCCGCCCAGCGACGAGGCGGTGGCGGACGACCCACTGGCCGCCATCGCGTCGGCACGCTCGAGCTGGTTGCGCAGGTCTTCCATCTGGTGGTTGACCCGCACCACGTCCGGATGCAGCTCGGTGTAGCTCATCATCAGGCGGCTGCGCTCGGCCTCCAGTTCGGCCATGCGGGCAAGGATCTGCGACGACTGGGTCGAGGCCAGCGAAATCTCGCTTTCGCCCGACAGCTGGGTCTGCAGCGCGGCCTCCTGGGAGCGCAGGTCGCCCAGTTCCATGCGGGCGTTGTCGACCAGGCGCTGCAGCTCGTTGAGGCGGGACACCACGTTGGCATCCACGCCGGGACGCGCATCCGGGTTGGCCTGGCGGTAGTGCTCGAGGTTCGATTCGGCCTCCACCAGTTTCTGGTGGTAGCGCTGGACCTGGGTGTCGATGAAGGCGTACGCGTCGCGGCCCTCGCGTTCCTTGGCGGCCAGGCTTTCCGCCATCACCAGTTCGGCGAAGCGCCGGGTCACCTCATAGGCGCGGTGCGGGTCGCGGTCGGTGTAGGTGATCTGGATGAGGTTCTCGCGCGGGTTGGTGACGCCGGTGCGGCCGGTGATCTCCTCGATCAGGCGCTCCTTGGTCGCCGGTGCCATGCCGTCCTGCCACCAGCCGCCGGTCTTGAGGATCTCGTCCATGACCTTGCGGCTGTAGGCGACCTGGCGCGCGATGCTGGCGCGGTTGGACACGCCGGTGGGCACCGCGCGGCCTTCGAGCAGCGGGCGGATGATGTTGCTGTCCTCAACGAGGATGCTGGTGCTGGAGGTGTAGCGCTTCGGAAGCAGCAGGCCGGCGGCCAGCGCCAGCAGGGCGATGGCGGCGAAGATGCCGGCGAGCATCGCGATCCGTCGACGCCCTTCCTTCAACAGCGGCGGGACCAGCGCCAGTGGGGACTCCGGTTCCGGGGGCGCCCACTCCAGTGCGAGATTGGTGTTGCTCACATCAGGCGCTCCGGAACGGTGATCACGTCGCCCGGGGCCACGTCGAAGTTGGTCGACAGGTCACCCTGGTTGAGGATCAGGTCGAGCCGCACGCCGAAGCTGCGGGTGCCGTCGCCCGCCTTGCGGTACAGGTCGGAGCGCGCCGGGGCCGCGAACTCGGTGACGCCACCGGCCGCGAGCACCGCGTCGAGCACGGTCATGCCCTGGCGGTAGGGGATCGAGATCGGCTGCTTGACCGCGCCGGTCACCCGCACCCGCGACAGGTACTCATGGCTGCGCAGGTCGGTGAGCATCACCGAGACCTGCGGGTCGCGCACGTAGACCGTCAGCTTCTCCTCGATGTCCTTGGCGACGGCCTCGGGCGTCAGCCCGCCGGCGCGGACATCGCCGACCAGCGGCGCCGAGATCATGCCGTCCGGGCGCACCGGCACGGTGATGCCCAGCTCCGGCTGGCGCCAGACGGACACCTGGACGATGTCGTCCACGCCGATCAGGTAGTCGGTGGGCATGGCGCCATCGACGGGCGGTGGTACCGCGGTGGTCGTTCCGGTGGTCGAGCAGGCTGCGAGCAGCAGGCAGAACCCGGCGGAGAGGAGGGTGCGGACAACGTTCATGGCAGTGGATCCCCGGATGTCTGTAGGGGGAAACGAAGCGAAGTCCCTGTGCCGGCCACGGCTGTCCGCTGCCGGTTATCGGCCGGCTCGCCGTTGGTATCGAGCGGGATCGAACGGGAAGGGGTGTCCATGCACGTGCTGGTAACCGGGGGCGCCGGGTTCATTGGTGCGCATGCCTGCGTCGCGCTGGCGGCGCTTGGGCACCGGGTTTCGATCGTCGACAACTTCGCCAACAGCTGTCGTGGGGTGTTGCCGCGGCTGGCGCTGTTGACCGGGTCCGCGGTCGACTGCCATCGCTTCGACATCCGCGATCGCGCCGCGCTGGCGGAGCTGTTCGCGTCCAACCGTTTCGACGCGGTGATCCATTTCGCCGCGCTCAAGGCGGTCGGCGAGTCCTGCGAGCGTCCGCTGGAGTATTTCGACAACAACATCTGCGGCAGCGTCGCCCTGTTGCAGGCGATGTCGGAGGCGGGCGTGCACCGGCTCGTGTTCAGTTCGTCGGCCACCGTGTACGGCACGCCCGAAGCGGTGCCCGTGCGCGAGGACGCGCGGCTGGACGTGACCAATCCGTATGGCCGGACCAAGCTGGTCAACGAGCAGCTGATCGACGACCTGTGCCGGTTCGACCCCGCATTCGCGGTGGCCAACCTGCGCTACTTCAATCCGGTCGGCGCGCATCCTTCGGGATTGATCGGCGAGGACCCCGGCGGTATCCCCAACAACCTCATGCCCTACGTGTGCCAGGTGGCGGCAGGGCGCCGCGAGCGCCTGCAGGTGTTCGGCGGCGACTACCCGACCGTCGACGGCACCGGCGTGCGCGACTATATCCACGTGGTCGACCTGGCGCGTGCGCACGTCGACGCACTGGAGTACCTGATGGATACCGGCCGTCCGCTGACCGTCAACCTCGGCACCGGGCACGGCATCAGCGTGCTGGAGCTGCTGCAGGCGTTCGAGTCCGCGTCGGGGCGGCCGATCCCGTACACGATCGTCGACCGCCGTCCCGGCGACGTGGCCGAGGTCTATGCGGACCCGTCGCTGGCCTCGCGGCTGCTGGGCTGGAAGGCGGAGCTCGGGCTGGACGCGATGTGTCGCGATGCATGGCACTGGCAGTCGCTCAATCCCGATGGTTACCGGTCCCGGGCCCGCCGCGGTCAGCGGGTGGCTGCATCCGTGCCCGCGTCCGTGCCCGCGTCCGTGCCCACGCTGGCGGATGCCGACATGGCGCTGCCGGATGCCTGAGACGCGTCGGGACGGATGCTGTTCCACACCGGCGCCCGGCCGAACCGTACGAAAAAGGTCGACAGGAACCGTTGTCCGTCCGCATCGAGGGGCGACAGCAGGTCGGGTTCGAAGCCGCGGTCGGTCGTGAGCTGGTGGCGCGGAAAGCCCATCAGCCACAGCAGGGTGGGGTGCAGGCTGAACTGGCTGGCCCTGCCGTGGTTGCGCTTGGCCGCTTGCGCAAGTTGCACGGCCAGGCCCGGGTGTCCGGTTATGGTCGCCAGCGGAACCGTCCCCTCGTCCGGATCGGCCGGGCCGATGGTGCAATGGGTCTGCCGGTGCGGCTCGCCGGGCTCGTGGAAGTTCTGTCCGTGGTCGGCGGTGTAGACGATCAGCACGTCGTCCAGCGGCAGCGAGGGCAGCACCTGGTCGAAGAACTGCCGGGTGTTCCATTGCAGGCAGTTGCGGTAGCTGTTCAGCATGCGCTCGCGATCGCCGTCGATCCTGGCCAGGGCGATATCCGGGTCGCCCTCGTTGCCGAAGTAGGTGCGCGCCATCGTCGGTGAATGCGGTGCCTGTCGGGCAGGGTACTTGCCCTCGTACGGGAAATGGCAGCCCATCTTGTTGACCAGGATGAAGCTCGGCTCGGTGCGCGACAGTGCCTCGCGCAGTCGCTGCCCGGCCTGGATGTCGCGCTGGTCGACCGGCGTCGCGCTGTCCAGTTGCACGAAGGCGTCGATATCCCGCGCCTCCTCGGGCGTCATCAGGTTCTGCAGCCGGCCCCCGTGGCGCTGGGCATCGATGTAGACCGTGCGATAGCCGGCGCGTCGCGCGTACTGCCAGATCGATGGGTGGCGCTGCAGGTCGCGGAGGTAGTCGTCGCGGCCGATCCCGAACCGCAGGCCGGCGTTCGATGTCGTCGAGCAGTTGGCGATCGACGAGGCGATGCCGAAATTGGACACCGTGCCCGAGGCGGACCGCAGTCCGGTGTCCACGCCGCGGTCGGAGTTCAGGTCGAGAAAGCCGCCGTGCACGCTTTCGTCGACGACCAGGGCGATGTGCCGCAGGGGCGATGCCAGTCCTTCCGCTGCCAGCGTGACCGCTCGACGCGGTTCCGGCGGTGGAGCGGCGGCCTGCTCGAGCCCCAGCACGAAGGCGAACGCGGGCGCCGTGTACTGGCCGGGCATTCCATTGGAGCCTTCCCCGCCGCGGGCATGCACGACGGTGGCGATGGCGAGTACGGGAACGCATTGCAGCACGCCCGGCGCATATCGTGTCCACTTCCGCCAACCGTGCGAAGGGTGGTCCCGCAGCAGGAACGGCGGCATGTTGATGGCGACCACGCCGAGCAGCGACCAGGCCATCGCCGAAAGGATCGGTCCCGCATGGAATCCGGCGAGGTTGCCGGCAAACCCGGCCAGGCCCAGCAACTGCTCGAAGTCCAGTAACCCCAGCGGTCGGCCGGTGATTCCCACGTGGGCGAGATGCATGGTGGCCGCGCAGAACAGCAGCACGCTCCAGCAGGTCCTCGCCAGCGGCCCGGCCAGGAACGCGAGCGCCAGCAGCGCCACGCCCGCCAGTACCCACACCGCCAGGAACACCAGCAACGCCGGCTGCACGCCGATGTCCGCGACGCGTTCGCGCAGCAGCGGATTGATGCCAAGCATGAAGGCCGCCAGCAGCAGCACCTTGATGGCGGACAGTGCAACGTTGGCCGTCCCTCGCATGGTTCCCGATCGCCCCCGGGTTGCGTGCGCGTTACCCGGGACAACGGAATTCGCCGGTGCGATCGGTCCCCGGTGGGCTAGGTCATTCGATCGGCTGCGCCAGTGCGCTGGCCACGGGGCCGGGGTGCTTCATCCATGCGAAATGATCGGCCACGGTGCCGAGCGACTCCGTGTCGATGCGGACAGTGGTGGTGGATGCTGCCCGCGGCATCTTGCCGAGCAGGAACCGCAGCGAGGATTCCGGCGCCAGCCAGTCATGGGCGAACACCACCGAGCGGATGTCGACGTCGACCTTGTCCAAGGAGGTTTCCAGGTCCACCTCGATGCCGGCACCCGCATAGCGACCGCTCAGCGCGGTGCGGGCCCAGTCGCGGATCAGGCCGCGGGCTTCGGTGCCGCCGAAGCCGATCCGGTGCCCGGGTAGGGCGCCGCAGCGGTCGGCCAACCACGGCAGGAACCGGTATGCCAGTGGCAGCCCATAGCGGGTTGGTCGCGGGAAGGCGCGCCAGTACGGTGCGCCGCTGGCGACCAGCCACAGTCGGGTGGCAAAGCCCGGCGCGATGGCGAGGCGGCAACTGGCGAGCTGACCGCCGAGACTGTGGCCGCCGATGATGCGGGGCAGGTCGGCGGCACAGATGTCGCCCAGCGCACGGCGCATACCGTCTTCGCTCGCCGGTAGGTCGAGCTCCAGAAGTTCGCGATAGCCCCAATCCTGTTGCCGGCCGGCACGCAGGCTGCTGCTGCCGTGGCCGCGCCATTCGTGCACGAATACCGCGATGCCGCGTTCCGCCAGCGATTCGGCGAACGGTTGGTAATGGCGTGCCGCGACACCGAGCGCCGGCAGCCACAGCAACGCAGCCGACGGCTCTGCCGGAACGCAGGCCCGCAACCGGTGTTGATGGCCGTCATCGGACCGCAGTGCGATCTCGAACGATCGCACGGGCTCAGCCCCGGCCCGCGCCGAAGTGGTCGAGCACCACGACATCGCCGCGGCCCGGCCGGTAGCCGCCCCGCAGGGCGCGATGGACGTAGTCGGCGGCGTCGCTGCAAGCCACCGGCAACGGCTTGCCCAGGGCGAGGTTGGCCGCCACGGCGGAGGCCAGGCTGCAACCGGTGCCATGCGCATCGAGCCGCAGGCGCGGGTGGCTGATCTCGCGGATCCCGTCGCCGTCGGCCAGCAGGTCGATAACGTCGCCATCGTCGACCAGGTGTCCGCCCTTGAGCAGCACCGCGCGGGCGCCGGTGGACAGCAGTTCGTTGCAGGCAAGCCGCATCGCGTCGCGGTCGGCGATGGGGTGGCCGAGCAGCAGCTCGGCTTCCGGAAGGTTCGGGGTCAGCACGCTGCAGAGCGGCAACAGCCGCGTGCGCAATGCGTCGAGGGCCGCGGCCTCCAGCAGCCGTGCGCCGGAGGTCGCCACCATCACCGGATCGAGCACGACGTGGGCGGGCGCGTGGTGTTCCAGGGCATCGGCCACGGCGTGGATGACATCGGCGTTGGCGAGCATGCCGAGCTTGACCGCGACGATGCGGAAGTCTTCGAAACACGCTTCGATCTGTGCACGCAGGAAGCCGAGGTCGGGAACGTGCACCCTGGTCACCCCGCGGGTGTGCTGGGCGGTCAGCGCCGCGATCGCGGTGAGTCCGTGCACGCCGTGGGCGGCGAATGTCTTGAGATCGGCCTGGATGCCGGCACCGCCGCCGGAGTCGGAGCCGGCGATGGTGAGCGCGCTGGGCGGGCGGGGGTCGGTGGTGTCCATGGAGGCATTGTCGCCGAACGCGCCGGGATGCTGCTTTTGCGGGAGGGGTTTTCAGCCACGATGCGGAGCCGGCGCAGGCGGGCGGTGCGGTGATCGCGTTTAACGGGCCTAGATGCCCCCCGGGTCGCGTACGCGGGTGAGCTGGCGGTAGGCGAAATAGCCCAGTCCGGTGCAGCCGGTCAATGCCGCCGGCAGGTACAGCGAGGCATAGCCGATCCGCGCGAACAGCAATGCGCCGGCCACGCCGCCAAGGAAGAAGAAACTGATCACGAGTACGCACAGCGCCAGCCGCCGCCGCCCCAGCGGCAGGCCGCGCAATGCATGGCCGAGCATGATGCCCAGGTCGGTGAACATGCCGCTGACATGCGAGGTGCGCACCAGCGCGCCACTGTAGGTGGTCGCCATCGCGTTCTGCAGGCCGCAGGCCATCGCCGCGAGGATCGGTCCGGCCAGGTGCTGCTGGCGGAACAGCGGGATGGCCGCCAGCAGCATCAGCGATTCGATCGTCAACGCAACGCCGTAGCGGCGGCCGAGCCGCAGCGTGCTTTCCTGCACGATCAGCCCGCTGAGCATCGCGCCGGCCACGAACGCGGCCAGCATCGCCGCCAGTCCGATCGCCATGCCGGCATCGCCGCCGACCAGCGCCGCCCCCAGCAGCGAGGTGTTGCCGGTCAGGTGGGTGACCGCCTGCTGCTGGAAGCCGAGGAAGCCGACCACGTTGACGATGCCGGCCACGCTGGCGAGCGCGGCGGCACCGACCCAGACCCAAGTGGCCAGCCGTTCGGCCACCGGTTACAGCACTTCCGAGGCGTAGTCCGCCAGTCGCGAACGCTCGCCGCGACGCAGGGTGATGTGCGCGCTGTGCGGCCAGTTCTTGAAGCGGTCGACCGCGTAGGTCAGGCCCGAGGTGGTCTCGGTCAGGTACGGCGTGTCGATCTGTTCGACGTTGCCGAGGCAGATGATCTTGGTGCCGGGACCTGCGCGCGTTATCAGCGTCTTCATCTGCTTGGGCGTGAGGTTCTGCGCCTCGTCGAGGATCAGCCAGCGGCTCAGGAACGTGCGCCCGCGCATGAAGTTGAGCGAACGGATCTTGATCCGCGAGGCGAGCAGGTCGTTGGTCGCCGCGCGGCCCCAGCTGCCGCCTTCCTGGTTGTGGGTCAGCACTTCCAGGTTGTCGGTGAGCGCACCCATCCACGGCGTCATCTTTTCCTCCTCGGTGCCGGGCAGGAAGCCGATGTCCTCGCCGACACTGACCGTGGCGCGGGTCATGATGATTTCCCGGTAACGCTGCTGGTCCATCGTCTGCGCCAGGCCCGCGGCGAGCGCGAGCAGGGTCTTGCCGGTACCGGCGGTGCCGAGCAGGGTGACGAAGTCGATCTCGGGATCCATCAGCGCGTTGAGCGCGAAGTTCTGCTCGCGGTTGCGCGCGGTGATGCCCCAGACCGAGTGCTGGCTGTGGCGGTAGTCGTCGACGATCTGCAGGGTGACCTTGTCGTCGGTGACTTTCGCGACCTTGAGTTCGGCTTCGTCGTCGCCGGGCAGGTACAGGTACTGGTTGGGATACCAGTCGTCGTCCTGCACCCGCGAGATCTCGTAGTAGGTCCGGCCCTTGTCGGTCCACGACTTCAGGTCCTTGCCGTGGCGCTTCCAGAAGTCCTCCGGCAGCTCGGTGGCGCCGGTGTAGAGCAGGCTGAAGTCATCGAGCGCACGATCGTTCTCGTAGTCCTCCGAGACGATGCCGGCGATCGCCGACTTGATCCGCAGGTTGATGTCCTTGGAGACGAACACCACCGGCACGTCGGGCTCGGCGTCCTTCAGCGCGAGGATCGCGCCGAGGATGGCGTTGTCCGGCACCACCGCGCCGAAACGCTTGCCGGCGTCGAAGTTGTCGGTCTGGAAACGCAGGCAGCCGGCGCTTTCCTGGCCACGCAGCTTCAGGCCACTGGGCGGCGCCAGCGGGATGCCGGTCTGGATCCTGTCGGCACCGGCGGCCTCGACCAGCTCGTTGAGGAAGCGGCTGACCTGGCGCGCGTTGCGGCTGGCTTCGGTGGTGCCCTTCTTGCCGTTGTCGAGCTCCTCGATCACCTGCATCGGCAGGTAGACATCGTGTTCCGCGAACTTGAACAGCGCGGTCGGGTCGTGCATCAGCACGTTGGTATCGAGCACGTAGATCCGCTTGCCTCTCGTCATCGCGAGCTCCGCTGTGGTTGGATCATTGAGTGGGGTGCAACACGTATGCGCCGGGCGGTCACGCACGGCAAAGCCACCACGTGCCCGCGGAGCGGGGTGGTGGGATGGACTGGAGTGGTTGGGGTCACTGCGTCGCCGCAGCCTTGAGCGCTTCGAACACGGCGTCGGCATGGCCCGGCACCTTGACCGGCTGCCATGACCGCGCGATGACGCCCTCGGGGTCGATCAGGTACGTGCTGCGCACGATGCCCATGACCTTGCGGCCGTACATGTTCTTCTCGCGGATCACGCCGAAGGCGTTGCACAGCGCCTCGTCCTTGTCGCTGACCAGGTCGAACCTGAAACCTTGCTTGGCGCAGAAATTCTGGTGCGACTTGACCGAGTCGCGCGAGACCCCGAGCACGGTCGCGCCAAGCTTGCGGAACTTCGGCAGCAGCGCGTTGAAGTCGATGCCCTCGGTGGTGCAGCCCGGGGTGCTGTCCTTGGGGTAGAAGTACAGCACCAGCCACTGGCCCGCGTAGTCGCCGAGGGTGACGGTCTTTTCGCTGGACAGCGCCAGCGGGAGATCGGTGGGAACCTTGTCGCCGGTGTCGAGCATTTCGTGTTCCTTGGAATCAGGCGCCTCAGAACTTCATCGGGTCCATGATGGCGTCGAGGTTGAGGTGGTCGCAGAACTCCAGGAAGTCGTCGCGCAGCGCGGCGATGTGCATGCTCGCCGGCACCCCGATGGTGACCTGCGCGGAGAACATGTCGGCACCGGTCTGCATCGCCCGGTAGCGCGAGCAGTGCAGGCTCTCGATGGTGATGCCCTGGCGGTCGAAGAAATCGGCCAGCTGGAACAGGATGCCGGGCTTGTCGGCCGCCACCACCTCGACGATGTAGGGCAGCAGGTCCGACTGGATCTTCTTCTCGCCGGTGCGGTACCAGATCAGCTTGAAGCCTTCCTCGCGCTCCAGCCGCGACAGCATCGCCTCGAGCTTGGCGATCGCGTCCCACGAGCCGACCGCCAGCGCGGTCACCGAGACGTCGCGGCCAACGGTCGACAACCGCGCATCGACCAGGTTGCAGCCACTGTCGGCGATCCGCCGCGACACCGACAACAGTGGCGATTCCGGATGCGTCGTGTAGGCGTTGATCAGAAGGTGGTTTTCGTTCGGCGACGGTCGGGTACTGGAATCGGTCAAGACGGCGCCTGCATGGAATGGGCAACTGGCCCGGGAGATGGCGTCGAACCACGGGTCCCGAGACTGAACGGCGGTCCGCGAACGGACCGTGATTGAAAACCAGCATACTTGCCCGTGCTTTCGGGCCGCAAGTAACATCGGCCCATCCGCAGCGCCGCACGCTGCCCCCTCCTACGCGACTCCGCAAAGGCTTCCGACTTGCGACTTTCCGGCAGTATCACCGCGCTTGCGACGCCATTCGACGCCGATGGCGAGATCGACCTGGACGCCTGGCGCCGCCTGCTCGACATGCAGTTGCAGGGCGGCACCGGGGCGGTCGTCGTGGCCGGTTCGACCGGCGAGGCGGCGGCCCTGTACGACGCCGAGTTCGACACCCTGCTGCGAACTGCGGTCGAGTTGGTCGCCGGGCGGATACCGGTGCTGGTCGGGACCGGGTTGTCCAACACCGGAAAGACCATCGAGCAGACCCGGCGCGCCGCCGCGATGGGTGCCGACGCCGCGCTGGTGGTCACGCCGCCGTATGTGCGGCCGACCCAGGCCGGCCTGGTAGCGCATTACCGCGCGGTCGCCGACGACGGTGCATTGCCGCTGGTGCTCTACAACGTGCCGGGCCGCACCGGTACGGACATGCTGCCGGATACGGTCGCCGCGCTTGCCGGGCATGCGCGCATCATCGGCATCAAGGAAGCCCGCAACGACGTCGAGCGGATGGATGCGTTGCTGGCATTGAAGGACGACGGTTTCGTGGTGCTGACCGGTGACGATCCGACCGCCTGCCGCGCGATGCTGGCCGGTGCCGATGGCGTGGTGTCGGTGGCATCCAACGTGCTGCCGCGTGCCTTCCGCCGCCTGTGCACGCTGGCGCAGGAAGGCAAGCGCGACGCCGCCACGGGGTGGGACGCCCGCATGGCCGACATCTACGGGTTCCTCGGTGTCGAACCCAACCCGATCCCGCTCAAGGCATTGCTGGCGCGTCAGGGCATCGGCCATGGCGTGCGCCTGCCGTTGCTGCCACTCTCGCCAACCCATCACGACGCCGCGGCGAAGATCGCCGCCGCCATCCGCGAGCTTGAAATCGCCTGCGACGCCGTCGCGGCCTGACCCTGGAGATTCCCCCATGCGTTCCAATAGTTCACTGCTCCGCACCGCGATCGCCGGCGCCCTGCTGGTCACGCTGGCCGGTACCGCCGGCTGCAGCTGGTTCCGCAAGAGCAACGAGCTCTATGCACCGGCCCCGGAAAACCGGCCGCTTGAAGTGCCGCCCGATCTCGACCTGCCGCGTACCGGCGCGACCGCCGGTGCGCCGGCCGGGTCGGTGACCGCGTCGGGCACCGTGGCGGCCGCATCCGCCACGGCCGCGCCGGCCGCGGCCCCCGTCGTGGGCGATCCCGCAACGCCGGAAGCCGCGGGCACGGCGCCCGCCCCGGCGCCGGTCCCGCCATCCGCCGGCACTGCCACGGCCACCCCGGCGGCGGCTGCGGGATTCAACATGGCGGGTAGCCGCGATGACGCCTTTGCCCGGGTCGACACCGCGCTCGCCGGCATCGAGGGCGTGAGCGTGGCCAGTCGCGCCCAGCTGCTGGGCGTGTTCGACGTCAACTACCAGGACGTCAACTTCCTGGTCCGGGTCAGCGAGGTCGAAGCGGGTGCCTACGTGTCGGCGGTCGACCCGCGCGGCATGCCGGCGTCCGGTGAGGCGCCGGCGCAGCTGATAGCGCAATTGCAGGCGGCACTCGGCGCGAACTGACGCGTCGCCGTTGCAACGAAAAACGGGCGCCCTGGGCGCCCGTTTTTGTTTGCCGCCTGCTGTTGGGCAAGGCCGGAGCGTCAGCGCTCCAGCAGTTCCAGCTTGCCGGGCTTGTCTTCCCAGTCCTTGGCGTCGGCCGGGGCATCCTTGCGCGCGGTGATCACCGGCCACTCCTTCGCCAGTTCGGCGTTGAGCTGGACGAACGTTTCCTGCCCGCCGGGGACGTCGTCCTCGGGGTAGATCGCGTTGACCGGGCACTCGGGCTCGCACAGGGTGCAATCGATGCACTCGTCGGGATCGATCACCAGGAAGTTGGGGCCTTCGTGGAAACAGTCGACCGGGCACACCTCGACACAGTCGGTGTACTTGCACTTGATGCAGTTCTCGGTGACGACGAAGGGCATGGATCGGGTTCCGTGTTGGCCAGCCCGGATTGTAGCGATTCCAGGCCAGAGCCGATAAAGAAAGAAGCCCGCACATTGCTGCGCGGGCTTCCGGATATATGGTGCTCCCTACGAGATTCGAACTCGTGTTTTAGCCTTGAGAGGGCCACGTCCTAGGCCTCTAGACGAAGGGAGCAGGTTCCGCGCCGGACTCTCAACGTTGCGCGGCCTGCTAGTATAGGGGGCTATGTTGCGCCCGGCAACGGGTATCCTTGAAAAAATTCCAACGCGGCGACGCCCGCTCGATGCCAGACCAGAAACCACTTCCCAATCCCGGTCTCCGGGTCATCCCGCGCGACCAGCACAACGTCTCGCGCAAGGACATCAGCCCCAACGCGCTGCGGGTGCTGTACCGCCTGCGTGACGCCGGGTTCTCGGCCTACCTGGTCGGCGGTGCGGTCCGCGACCTGCTGGTCGGGGGGAACCCCAAGGACTTCGACGTCGCCACCGACGCCACCCCGGAGCAGGTCCGCCAGCAGTTCCGCAACTGCCGCCTGATCGGCCGGCGGTTCCGCCTGGCGCACGTGGTGTTCGGCCGCGAGATCATCGAGGTCGCGACCTTCCGCGCCAACGTCGACGACGGCAGCGGCGACCGCGAGACCCACGAAGGCGGGCGCCTGCTGCGCGACAACGTCTACGGCACCATCGAGGACGACGCGGTCCGCCGCGACTTCACTGCCAACGCGCTGTATTACGCGATCGAGGATTTCTCGGTGCGTGATTACACCGGCGGCTTCGAGGACGTGCAGAACCGCCTGATGCGCCTGATCGGTGATCCCGAGACCCGCTACCGCGAGGACCCGGTGCGGATGCTGCGCGCGGTGCGGCTGTCGGCCAAGCTGCATTTCGAGATCGAGGCGGCGACCGCCGCGCCGATCCCGGTGCTGGCGCCGTTGCTGTCGGAGGCGGCGCCGGCGCGGTTGTTCGAGGAGTGCCTCAAGCTGTTCCTGTCCGGGCACGCCGTCGAGAGCTTCATTCGTCTTGAGCGCCACGGCCTGCTGCCGGCGCTGCTGCCGGAAAGCGCCGCGGCGATGAAGGCCAACCGCAGCGGCGCGCTGCGGCGGATGGTGCTTGAAGGACTGCGAGGTACCGACCGGCGGGTCGCCAACGACGAACCGGTGTCGCCGGCGTTCCTGTTCGCACTGCTGCTGTGGCCGGCCTATTGCCGCGCGCTGATGGCGCTGCAGGCGCAGGGCGTGCATGCCGCCGAGGCACAGCGCCGCGCGGCTGACCGGGTCACCGTGCACCAGCTGTCGATGGTCGCGCTGCCGCGCAGGTTCTCGCTGCCGATGCAGGAGATCTGGCTGCTGCAGTCGCGTTTCTCCCTGCGCCAGCCCAAGCGTGTATCGCGGATGCTTACCCATCCCCGTTTCCGCGCCGCCTTCGACTTCCTGAGCCTGCGCCTGACCGCGTCCGACGAGCACGCGGCGGACGTCGCGTTCTGGCGGGACATGCAGGCGCAGGCGGGTGATCCGGCGGATGACGGAATCGATCCGGAGGCGACGGCCGGGCAGGGGGATGATGGCGAGGAGCGCGCCCCGCGCAAGCGCCGCCGCCGTCGTCGCGGCGCGTCGGTGGCTGCCGGGGAATGAACGCCCCGGTGGTCGTCGCCTACGTCGGCCTCGGCAGCAACCTCGGCGACAGTGCCGGCATCCTGCAGGCCGCATTCGAATCGCTCGGCCGGACGCCGGGTATCCGGCTGCGTCGCGCGTCCGGCCTGTACCGCACGCCGGCCTGGGGCATGACCGACCAGCCGGACTTCACCAACGCCGTCGCCATGCTCGAAACCACGCTGGCCGCGCGGGACCTGCTGGCGGCGATGCTGGACATCGAACGCGCCGCCGGTCGCGAGCGCCGCGAGGATGGTTCCGACCGCTGGGGCCCACGCACGCTCGACCTCGACCTGCTGCTGTATGCCGATGCGGTCATCGACGAGCCCGGCCTGCGCGTGCCGCATCCCTACCTGCACCAGCGTGCCTTCGCCCTGCTGCCGTTGCTCCAGATCGCACCGGACGCATGGATTCCCGGCGTCGGCGCGGCGCGCGATGCGCTGTCGACGATTCCCAGCGAAGACATCGAAGCGCTAACGTATGACGCTCCGCCGCCCCCCCGCGCGGCCGGTTGATCGCCCATGTACACCTCGACCCCATCCGCACCCGCCGGCAAGCCATGGACCGTCCCGATGCTGCGCGAGGCCAAGCACGACGGCCGCCGGCTGGTAATGCTGACCTGCTACGACGCCGGCTTCGCGCGCGCAATCGACCAGGCCGGCATCGACCTGGTGCTGGTCGGCGACTCGCTCGGCATGGTCGTGCAGGGGCGCGACAGCACCCTGCCGGTCACGGCCGACGACATCAGCTACCACACCGCCTGCGTCGCCCGCGGCCTGTCGCGCGCGCTGCTGGTGGCCGACATGCCGTTCCAGGCCGACGCCTCGCCGGAGCGCGCGCTCGACGCGGCGACACGGTTCCTGCAGGCCGGCGCGGGCATGGTCAAGATCGAGGGCGCGGGCCACAAGTGCGAGGTGATCCGCCATCTGGTCGAACGCGAGATCCCCGTCTGCGGACATCTCGGGCTGACCCCGCAATCGGTGCTGCGGCTGGGCGGTTACAAGGTCCAGGGCCGCGACGAGGCCGCCGCGGACAAGTTGCGCGCGGATGCCGCCGCGGTTGCCGCGGCGGGCGCCGAACTGCTGGTGCTCGAATGCGTTCCGACACCGGTGGCCGCCGCGATCAGCGCCGACCTCGACATCCCGACGATCGGCATCGGCGCCGGACCGCAGTGCGACGGCCAGGTGCTGGTGCTGCACGATGCGCTGGGCCTCGACAGCGGCCATCGCCGGCCGAAGTTCGTCAAGGACTTCCTCGCAGAAGGCGGCTCGGTGGTGGGCGCGATGCAGGCCTATGCCGATGCCGTGCGCGACGGCAGCTTCCCCGACGCCGACCACTCCTACGCCTGACCACCCACCATGATCGAAACCGTCACCGGACTGGCCGACCTGCGCGCGCGCGTCGACGCATGGAAACGCACCGGGCTGCGGGTCGGGCTCGTGCCCACCATGGGCAACCTGCACGCCGGGCATCACTCGCTGGTCGAACTGGCGCGCGGACGCGTCGACCGGGTCGTCGCCAGCGTGTTCGTCAACCCGACCCAGTTCGGGCCGCACGAGGATTTCGCCCGCTACCCGCGGACCCCCGAGGCCGATGCCGCGGGTCTGGATGCGGCAGGCGCCGACCTGCTGTGGTTGCCGTCGGTCGAGACGATGTACCCGTACGGGCCGGAAGCGACGGTGCAGGTCCGGGTGCCGGTGGTGACCGGGATGCTGGAAGGCGCGCACCGGCCTGGCCACTTCGATGGCGTGGCAACCGTGGTCGCGCGATTGTTCAACCAGGTGCAGCCGGACCTGGCGGTGTTCGGGCGCAAGGACTACCAGCAGCTCGCGGTGATCCGCTACCTCGTGCGCGACCTCGCGTTCCCGGTCGAGCTGGTGGCCGCGCCGATCCTGCGCGAGGCGGACGGGCTGGCGATGAGTTCGCGCAACCAGTACCTGTCGGCGTCGGAGCGCCCGGTCGCGGCGGGGATCCAGCGCTGCCTGCAGGCGATGCGCGAGTCCATGCGCGCCGGCGTGCCACGGGACCAGGTCGAAGCCGATGCCGCGAAACGGCTGGCGGACGAGGGCTTCGAGGTCGACTACGCCGTCGTGCGTCGGCCCGACCTGACCGAGCCCGGAGCGGGAGAAGGCGGCCCCCGAGTGGCGCTGGTGGCGGCGAAGCTGGGCCGCACGCGCCTCATCGACAACCTCGAGTTCGAGCCCTGAGACGCCGGTCTGTCGCCATTCCACCGCCGTTATGTTGCGCCGCGCCATGCGCTGATAAACTGGGCACTTGTTGAACGCCCGCATGCCGCGGTCGGAGTCGATCGAGATGCAACTGAACCTTCTGAAGGCCAAGATCCACCGCGCCACCGTGACCCACGCCGAGCTGCATTACGAAGGCTCCTGCGCGATCGATGGCCGGTTGCTCGATATCTCCGGCATCCGCGAGTACGAGCAGATCCACATCTACAACGTCAACAGCGGCCACCGCTTCGTGACCTACGCGATCCGCGGCGAAGAGGGCAGCGGCATCATCTCGGTCAACGGCGCCGCCGCCCACTGCGCGCAGCCCGGCGACCTGGTGATCATCTGCGCCTACGCCGAGTTCGACGAGGCCGAGGCGGCGAAGTACAAGCCGACCCTGGTGTACGTCGACGGCGACAACAAGCTGACCCACACCAACACGTCGATCCCGGCGCAGGCCGCCTGACCGGCGGCGGGGTGCACCGGATGACGGTCATCCAGCAACTGCAACAACTGCGCGCGCACGCGGCGCGACTGGCCGACCGGCCGATCGCGGCGCTGTTGCGCGACGACCCGGCACGCGCCAGCGACATGGCGCTGCAGGTCGGTCCGCTGTACGCCAACTTCGCCCGCCAGCGCTACGACCGCGACGCGCTCGACGCACTGTTCTCGCTGGCCGATTCCGCCGAGGCGGTTGCACGCCTGGGCGCGATGTTCGATGGCGAACCGGTCAACGCCACCGAGCACCGGCCCGCGCTGCATACGGCGCTGCGCGGCAACCTGTCGCAATCCGGCGTGACGCGGGATGCACACGCACAGGCGCGCGAGGCCAACGACCGCATGCGTGCGCTCGCGGCGCAACTGCGCGCCAGTGGCGTCTCCGATGTGGTCAGCGTTGGTATCGGCGGCTCCGACCTCGGCCCGCGGCTGGTGGTCGACGCGTTGGCGTCGCCGGTCGAGCAGGGTCTGCGGATCCATTTCCTGTCGAACGTCGACCCGGCGTCCGCGAGGGCGCTGATGGCGCAACTCGACCCGGCCCGCACCGCAGTGCTGCTGATCTCGAAAAGTTTCGGCACCCAGGAAACCCTGCTCAACGGCCGGCTCCTGCGCGAGTGGCTGGGCACGGGCGCGACCGGTGACGACGGCCGGCTGTATGCGATCACCGCCAATGTCGATCGTGCCCGCGAGGCGTTCGACATCCCGCCGCAACGCATCCTGCCGATGTGGGACTGGGTTGGCGGTCGCTACTCGCTGTGGTCGGCGGTCGGCTTCCCGATCGCGCTGGCGCTGGGAATGGACGGCTTCGAGGCGTTGCTTGGCGGCGCCGCCGAGATGGACGAGCACGTGCTGCGCACGCCGCCTCGCGGCAACCTCGCGTTCTGGCACGCCCTCACCGCGGTCTGGAACCGCAACGCCCTCGGGCTGGCGACGCATGCCGTGCTGCCGTACGCCGACCGCCTGCGCCTGCTGCCCAACTACCTGCAGCAACTGGTGATGGAAAGCCTCGGCAAATCGGTGCGCGTCGACGGCGGGCGACTCGCCGTCGACAGCGCGCCGGCCTGGTGGGGCGGGGTCGGCACCGACAGCCAGCACAGCTTCTTCCAGGCGCTGCACCAGGGTACCCAGGTGGTGCCGATGGACATGATCGGCGTCGTTGACGGCGCCCGCGACGCATCGGCCGGTGGCGACAACGCCGAAGCCCTGCTCGCGAACCTGCTGGCCCAGTCCGAGGCGCTCGCCAACGGCCAGGACAGCGAGGACCCGCATCGCGCGTACCCCGGCAACCGACCGGGCACGATGCTGCTGCTCGATGGCCTGACACCGCGCTCGCTCGGCGCCCTGCTGGCGATGTACGAGCACAGCGTGTTCGTGCAGGGCGTGATCTGGGGCATCAATCCGTTCGACCAGTTCGGCGTCGAACTGGGCAAGCAGGTGGCCGACGGCCTGCTGCCCGCCGTACGCGGTGAAGCCGAAGCGGACGACCCGGTGACGCGCGAACTGATCCGGCGGCTGCGGGACTGACCCGGAAGGGCCGTGAAGGTGAATTTGTAGGAGCGACGTAAGTCGCGAAATCCACGACACATCCGCAGCGGCGCAACCGGGCCTTCGTGGATGGCCCCGAAGCGCCTCCGGCCGCCACTTCGCAAACGTGTTCCCAAGTTTCCGCTGGGCTCTCGACTTCGCGACTTACGTCGCTCCTACAGGTCACTCCTGCGGACGGTTTGCGCCGTGGCGGGTCAGTGCCCATTCGACATGCTCGCGTACCACGGCATCCTCGACATCGCGCCGCGACTGCAGTGCCGCCACGACATCCGGCGTGGACGGTGCATTGCCCAGGGCCACCGCGATGTTGCGCAGCCAGCGCGAATGGCCGCTGCGACGGATCGCCGAGCCTTCGGTCCGCTGCAGGAATTCCGCCTCGGTCCACGCGAACAGTTCGGCCAGGCTCGCTTCGTCGAGGTTGTTGCGGGCACGGAAATCCGGCTCGTCGGTGCGTTTGGCGAACTTGTTCCATGGACACACCAGCTGGCAGTCGTCGCAGCCGAAGATGCGGTTGCCGATCGGTTCGCGCAGTTCGGTCGGGATCGGGCCCTCGTGCTCGATCGTCAGGTAGGAAATGCAGCGCCGGGCATCGAGCCGGTTCGGCGCGGTGATCGCGCCGGTCGGGCAGATGTCGATGCAGCGCGTGCAGGTGCCGCAATGCGAGGTCGCGGGCACGTCGACCGGCAATGGCAGATCGACGTAGATTTCTCCGAGGAAGAACCAGCTGCCGCCGTCCCGGTCGATCAGGCAGGTGTGCTTGCCGATCCAGCCCAGCCCGGCGTTGCGCGCCAGCGCGCGCTCCAGCACCGGCGCGGAGTCGACGAACACGCGATGGCCAAACGGCCCGACCATCGCGGCGATGCGCTCGGCGAGCTTCTGCAATCGCTGCCGCATGAGCTTGTGGTAGTCGCGACCGAGTGCATAGCGCGCGACATAGGCGCGCTCGCCGTCGGCCAGCGTCTGCCAGGCCTCCTCGTCGTCGCGGCGACCGTAGTCGAGCCCGACCGAGATCACCCGCAAGGTACCCGGGATCAACTCGGCCGGCCGCGAGCGCATGTCGCCATGGCGCGCCATCCAGCCCATCGAGCCGTACAGACCCTGCGACAGCCAGTCGCGCAGGTGCGCCTCGTCGTCGCCGAGCTCGATGCCGCTGATCCCGCAGCGCTGGAAACCGGCCTCGCGGGCGATCTCGCGGATGCGTTGCGCCAGCACGACGGGATCGGAGGCGCCGGCGTCGTTCGCACGCGGGTTTTCGGCGGTGTGCGGCAAGGGGTTCACGATGGCTGCAAGTATAGAATCGACGGCATGACCGCAGCGGCCCCAAACGACATCAACGCCGTCCCGGGCAGCGACGCACCGGTCGAGTCGCTGCAGCCGCACGACCTGCGGCGCTGGCTGCAGCCGCGTCGCCGCGACAGCCACAAGGGCGAACACGGCCGGGTGCTCTGCATCGGTGGCGAGCATGGCCACGGCGGCGCGATCCTGCTAGCGGCCGAAGCGGCGTTGCGCAGCGGGGCGGGGCTGGTCGACGTGCTGACCCGGCAACCGCATGTCGCCGCGCTGTTGGCTCGATTGCCCGAGGCGATGGCCCATGGCCATGCCGACGATGCCGATGCGCTTGATGCCGGTTTCATCGACGCCGCCGATGTCATCGCGATCGGTCCGGGGCTGGGGCAGGGTGCATGGGGTGCGATGCTGCTGGCGCGGGTTCTGGCGGCTGGAAAACCGGCTGTGCTCGACGCCGACGCCCTCAACCTGCTGGCCGCATCGCCGTGCCCCTTGCCCGCGGGCTCGATCCTGACACCACACCCGGGCGAAGCCGCGCGCCTGCTGGGAATCGACACCGCCGGAGTCCAGCGCGACCGTTTCGGGGTTGCCCGCCGTCTTGCCGGACAGTTCGATGCGGTGGTGGTGCTCAAGGGTGCGGGCAGCATAATCGCGGCCCCCAAGCGCTCTCCTCGACAAGTGGACGCCGGCAACCCCGGCATGGCGGTCGGTGGCATGGGTGACGTGTTGGCCGGGGTCGTCGCCTCGCTGCATGCGCAGGGACTGGATGCGTTCGACGCGGCCAGTTGTGGCGCACTGCTGCACGCTGCCGCGGGCGACGCCGCGGCACGCGAAGGCGGCGAGCGCGGCCTGTTGCCGACCGACCTGATGCCGTGGCTGCGGCGGCTCGCGAACCCGGGGCGTTCCGAATGAATCCGAAGTCGCACTGGCTGGCCGACAGCGCGCAGACCGACCGCCTGGGCCGCGCGCTGGCCGCGACCCGGCCGCCGCGCGCGGTCGTCCACCTACAGGGCGACCTGGGCGCCGGCAAGTCGACGCTCGCACGCGCGTTGCTGCGCGCGCTCGGGGTGGCGGGCGCGATCCGCAGCCCGACCTACACCCTGGTCGAGCGCTATCCGCTCGCCGAAGGTGGAGAGGCTTGGCACATGGACCTCTATCGCATCGGCGAGCCCGGCGAACTGGAGTTCCTCGGGCTCGACACCGACGACGCCACGCTGTGGCTGGTGGAATGGCCGGAACGCGGCGGACACGCCCTGCCGGCACCGGACCTGCAGGTCGCCCTGGCGCTGGAAGGTGCCGGTCGCCAGGTCCGGCTGACCCCTTTGAGCGAGACAGGGCGCGGCTGGCTGGATCGACTCGAGCTGGATGGGGCAGTTGCGTCCGACTCCTGAACGATTCCACAAGAAGGTTCGGCAGGTGTCGGATTCCTAAGGGAAAAAATGCTTGCAATAGTCGCGGGCTGGTGCTTGACTACGCCCCATGCGAGCCAAAGGCGCCACTTTCCAGAAACTTCTGCTCGGCGCCGCGCTGCTTTCGGCGCTGGCCTGGAACCTGGCGCGCGCCAGTGAGGTCGAGGGCGTCCACCTGAGCACGGGCGCGACCGGTACCCGCGCCGAAATCGCGCTGGACAAGGCCTCCGGGTTCAAGGTCATCAGCCTTTCCGGTCCCGACCGGCTGGTGGTCGACCTGCCGGCATCGACGATCGCCAATGGCATGCAGGTCCCGGCAGGCAGCGGAGTGGTCCAGGGCATCCGCACCGGCCAGCCGGTTCCCGGCACGGCGCGCATCGTGTTCGACCTCGGACAGCAGGTCACCGCACTCGGGCCCCGGCTCGAGCAGGGCGCTTCCGGGCCCCGGCTGGTGATCGAGTGGCCGGGCGACGGCAAGGCACCCACGGCCGTGGCAGCCACCAGCCCGGCGGCCGTCGCGCCCGCGCCATCCAGCGCCACGCCGAACGCTTCCACACCGGGTAGATCCCCGATCGACCAGTGGGCCGACCAGGCCGCGGCGTCGTCGGCCGCGACCACCCGCCTGATTTCGCAGATCACCGCCGGCAACGCCAGCCAGGCCGCGCCGGCAACCGTCGCGTCCGCGAGCACTCCTGCCCCGGCGGTGCCGACGACGATCGCCACTGGCGTGCCCACCCGCATCGCCACCGGCCAGCCCGCACCCGTGCCGGCCAGTCCCGCGGTGGCGGACGCGCCGCCGGTCAAGACCATGCGCGAGCTGATGGACAGCCGCAACAACCGGCCGCTGATCATCGCGATCGATCCCGGGCACGGTGGCCAGGACCCCGGCGCAATCGGCAAGAACGGCACCCGCGAGAAGGACGTGGTGCTGCAGATCAGCAAGGAACTGGCCCGTCAGATCAACGCCGCGCCCGGGCTGAAGGCCTACCTGACCCGCGATACCGACGTGTTCATTCCCTTGAACAAGCGCGCAAAACTGGCGCGCGCGGCCAAGGCCGACATGTTCATCTCGATCCACGCGGACGCGGCCGAGAACCGCAGTGCCGATGGATCGTCGGTTTACGTGCTCTCGCTCAAGGGCGCCTCGTCGCAGCGCGCGCGCTGGCTGGCCAACAAGGAGAACTCGTCCGACCTGGTCGGTGGCGTCCGTCTCGAGCAGACAAGCAACACTCTGGCTTCGGTGCTGATCGACCTGACCCAGAGCGGCCAGTTGAAGGCGTCCGAAGACGCGGCCGAGGAAATCCTCGGTGGCCTGATGCAGGTCGGCAACATCCACAAGCGCCACATCGAACGCGCCAACTTCGCGGTGCTGCGCACCTCGGACATGCCGGCGATGCTGGTCGAGACCGCCTTCATCTCCAATCCGGAGGAGGAGCGCCGGCTGCAGGATCCCGCGTTCCAGCGCAAGCTGGCCGGCGCGGTGCTCGACGGGGTCAATACGTTCTTCACCCGCCAGCCGCCGCCGGGGACGATGTATGCCGCACGCGCCGCCGCGGGTGGTTCGCTGGGCGCTGCCGGCGGCAGTCCATAGCGGTCGCGAACCGGTCGGCGGGCGCGGCAGGACGCATTCGCTTCGCTATGATGGCCAGTCCCGCCATCCAGCCGTGAGTCGCGTCGTTCCGTGCAGATCCGCCCGCTCCCCGACATCCTGATCAACCAGATTGCCGCCGGCGAGGTCGTCGAGCGACCGGCCTCGGTGGTGAAGGAACTGGTCGAGAATGCCCTGGATGCCGGCGCCCGCCGGGTCGACATCGACCTGGAAGAGGGTGGCGCGCGCCTGATCCGCATCCGCGACGACGGTGCCGGCATCGCGCCCGACGAGTTGCCCTTGGCGGTCTCGCGCCACGCCACCAGCAAGATCGCCTCGCTCGACGACCTCGAAGGCGTCGCCACGCTCGGGTTCCGCGGCGAGGCGTTGCCATCGATCGCTTCGGTCAGCCGCTTCGTGCTGAGCTCGCGCCGTGCCGATGCCGAGCATGGCTCGTCGCTGGAGATCGAAGGCGGACGGGTCGGTGAAGTGGCGCCACGCGCGCATCCGCGCGGCACCACGGTCGAGGTTCGCGACCTGTTCTTCAACGTGCCGGCGCGGCGCAAGTTCATGCGCGCCGAGCGCACCGAACTGGGCCACATCGAGGAGTGGTTGCGGCAGCTCGCACTGGCCCGTCCCGATGTCGAGCTGCGGATGTCGCACAACGGCAAGCCATCGCGGCGCTGGAAGGGCGACACCGACCTGCTGTCGGACGTACGGCTGCACGAGACCCTTGGCGAGGAGTTCGCGAAGAACGCCCTGCACGTCGACCACCAGGGCGCGGCAATCTCCGACTCGGCGCAGCCGCTGCGCCTGCACGGCTGGATCGCGCAACCGTCCTACAACCGCGCCAGTGCCGACCAGCAGTACGTTTATTGCAATGGCCGCGCGATCCGCGACCGCAGCATCGCCCACGCGGTGAAACAGGCCTACGCCGACGTGCTGTTCCACGGGCGCCAGCCGGCCTACGTGCTGTTTCTCGAACTCGATCCCCGCCGCGTCGACGTCAACGTGCACCCGGCCAAGCACGAGGTCCGGTTCCGCGACTCGCGGCTGATCCACGACTTCGTCTACCGCACGCTGCAGGCGGCGCTCGCCGAGACCCGCGCCGGCGTCGTGCCCGCGCTTGCGCGCGAGGAACCGGCGGGGCAGGCGCCGCACCACCGCTGGTCACCGCCGCAGGCTCCGCTTGGTTTGCAGGTGGCCGAAGTGCGCAACGGCTACGCTGCGTTGTACGGCGACGCGTCCACGACCACGGGCCCGCGCCTGTCGGCCGATGCCCCGGCTGGATCGTTTGCCCCGGCCGCGCTGGCCGAGCGCGCGCCATTGCCCGACACCGGCGACGACACCTTGCCGCCGCTGGGTTACGCGGTCGCGCAACTGCACGGCATCTACGTGCTCGCCGAGTCGCGCGAGGGCCTGGTCGTGGTCGACATGCACGCCGCGCACGAGCGCATCGGCTACGAGAAACTCAAGGCCGCGCACGACGGTGCCGGGCTGCGCACCCAACCGTTGCTTGTGCCGGCGACCCTGGCGGTGTCGGAGCGCGAGGCCGACGTCGCCGAGCGCGAAGCCGCGACCCTCGATGCGCTCGGTTTTGAAGTTACCCGCGCCGGTCCGCAATCGCTGACCCTGCGCAGCGTGCCCGCGCTGCTCGCCCATGGCGACGTCGAAGCGCTGCTGCGCGACGTGCTGGCCGACCTGCGCGAGCATGGCGAGTCGCGCCGCGTGGCGGCTGCCCGCGACGAACTGCTCTCGACCATGGCCTGCCACGGCGCGGTACGCGCCAACCGGCGCCTGAGCCTGCCCGAGATGAACGCATTGCTGCGCGAAATGGAAGCGACCGAGCGCTCCGGCCAGTGCAATCACGGCCGTCCGACCTGGGCCCGTTTCACGCTGGCGGAAATGGACCGCTGGTTCCTGCGAGGACGCTGACATGCCACAACCCAAAATCGCCCGCCTGCTGCTCTGCGCGACCGTACTGGGCGCCGCCCTTGCGGGGTGCGGCAGCAGTGATTCCAACGACCCCGCGAAGGACGCCCCGATGTCTGCCGAAACCGCCGCATTCAACAACGCACAGCAAGCCTGGCGCGACCAGCGCAAGGCGGGCCTGCTCAAGCCCGACGGCTGGGCCAGCCTGACCGGGTTGCACTGGATCACCTCCGGTTCCCATTACGTCGGCAGCGACGCCGACAACGGCATCCAGCTGACCATGGGGCCGGACCACCTGGGCATGATCAGGCTGGACGACGGCGTCCTGCGCTTCGTCCCCGAGGACGGCGTGGCCCTGACCCTCGACGGCGAGCCGCTGACCGGTGCCGCCGTGCTGCGTACCGACGACGATCCCGCCGGGCCGAGCGAAATCGGCTTCGATGAGGGCAAGGGACGCGCCACCCCGATCCGGCGTGGCGACCGCATCGCCCTGCGCGTCCGCCATGCCGACGCACCGACCCGCACCGGATTCCATGGCCTCGACTACTGGCCGGCCGATCCCGGGTGGCAGGTCACCGGCAACTGGGTGCCGAACCCGGCGGGCCAGACCATCGAGGTCGCCAACATCATCGGCACCACCGACGAGGTGCCCAATCCGGGCGCGATCGAGTTCGAGCGCGATGGCGTCACCCACCGGATCGAAGCGCTGGACGAAGGCGGGGAGGAGCTGTTCCTGGTATTCGCCGATCGCACCAATGGCCATGGCAGCTACGGCGCCGGCCGCTTCCTCTATGTCCCCAAGCCCGATGCCGACGGCCATGTGGTGGTGGATTTCAACCGTTCCTACAACCCGCCGTGCGCGTTCACCGCGTTTGCGACGTGCCCGCTGCCTCCGCCGGAAAACCGGCTGGACCTGGCGATTGCCGCCGGCGAAAAAGCCTACGGTCACTGAGGATTGCGCATGCGGTCGATAAGGGTGCTCGCGGCGATGCTGCTCGCGGTGTCGCAGGTCGCCGCGGCGGCGGTCGAGCCCGTTGCCCGCCATGCGCTGCAGGCGGTTCCGTCGCAACCGGTTCCGTCGCAGACACCGGAATACGTGCCGCCGGTGCCGTTGCTGTGGAAGGTGTCCGACGGCGACAACGCGCTTTACCTGCTGGGTTCGTTCCACCTGCTCAAGGACGACGACTACCCGTTGTCCGCGGATGTCGAACAGGCCTTCGCCGACGCGGAGTCGCTGGTGTTCGAGATCCCGCCGGCGGCGCTGAACGATCCGGCGGCCCCGGCGAAGTTCCTTTCCGCCGCCGCCTACGATGACCAGCGGACCCTGTCCGCGGTGCTGCCACCGCGCCTGCGTGAAAAGCTGCGTCGGCTGCTGACACGACAGGGCGGTTCGCTCGCCCGGGTCGACGGTTACGAGCCATGGTTCGTCAACCTGTCGCTGTTGATGGGGCTCTCCCGGTCACTTGGTTTCAGCGCCGAACAGGGGCTGGACCGGCACCTGATGGCGCGCGCCGAGGCCGAGGGCAAGCCCGCCGGCGGGCTGGAAACCTTCGAGGACCAGTTGCGCGCGCTCGACTCGATCCCAATGGAGGAGCAGGTCGCCGGTCTCGCGGACTTCCTCGACCGGCCGCAGGAGATGCCCGCCACACTGGCCGCGCTGCACCAGGCCTGGCGCGACGGCGACGTGGTCGAACTCGATGCGCTGACCCGGCTGGAGATGCTGCAGAAGACGCCCGAGACCTACCGCACCGTCAACGTCGCACGCAATGAAGCCTGGTTGCCCCGGTTGCAGGACAGGCTGGAAGCGCCGGGCGACGACGATACGCTGGTGGTGGTCGGCGCCCTGCACCTGCTGGGCGAGGACGGCCTGGTCGAGAAACTGCGCGACAGGGGCTACGACGTCGAGCGGATCTGCAGAGCGTGCGAAGCGCCGGCTTCACCGACGCCGCAGCCCCCACTGTAGGAGCGACGTAAGTCGCGATTGCAGCGTCGGGTTGCTTGCAAGGGTGGATCCCGATGCCGGCATACGCACGTCGAGGGCACGTCGAGTTGCGGGATCGCCGTGCGTTCGCGACTTACGTCGCTCCTGCAGGAGCGCCGCCCGCTGCAGTTGCCGGCACCAGCACGATGCAATCCACCGGACAGGCCGGCACGCACAGCTCGCAGCCGGTGCACAGTGGCTCGATGACGGTATGCATGTGCTTCGCGCCGCCGATGATCGCGTCGACCGGGCAGGCCTGGATGCACTTGGTGCAGCCGATGCAGTCCTCCTCGACGACCAGTGCGACCTGCGCGGGCAGGTGCTCGCCGCGCGAGCGATCGAACGGCACCGGATCCAAGCCCAGCAACCGCGCAAGTGCCCGTGCGCCGGGATCGCCGCCGGGAGGGCAGTGGTCGACGCCGGCCTCGCCAGCCGCCATGGCTTCGGCGTACGGCCGGCACCCGGCATAGCCGCACTGGCCGCACTGGGTCTGTGGCAGTAGACGGTCGAGGCGTTCAATCAAGTCGGACATGGCGGCAGCGGTAGCCTCGGGATCTTCCGGCAACCGGGGTTCCGGAACGCGCCGGGCGCGAAACTCCGGCTAACGTACCGGCATCCCGGCCTGCGCGCCGGTGTCGGCGTCGAGCAGCGCCAGCGCGCCGGCATCGAAACCGGCCGAGAGGATCATCCCCTCGCTCATGCCGAAACGCATCTTGCGCGGCGCGAGGTTGGCGATGAACACCACGCTGCGGCCGACCAGTTTTCCCGGCTCCGGGTAGGACGCGCGGATGCCGGAGAAGATCTGCCGCTGGCCGAGTTCGCCGGCGTCGAGCTGGAAGCGCAGCAGCTTGTCGGAGCCGTCGACGAACTCGCACTCGAGCACCTTGCCAATGCGTAAATCGAGCTTGGCGAAGTCGTCGATGCCGATCGTGGCGGACGCATCGCCGCTTTTTTTCGTCGGCGCGACTTCAGCCGCGATCGAAGTGACGCCCCCTGCGGCTACCGGCTTCGCGGCCGAGGCCGCTCCCGCAACAGCCGCGGTGGCATCGGTCGATTTCAGGGATTCCTTGCTGGCTTCGGTCATGGCTTCGATCAGTTTCGGGTCGATACGGGTGAAAAGCGGGGTGTAGGCGGCGATGCGGTGGCCGGTCAGAGGCGTGGCAATCCCGCCCCACGCCGACACCGGCGAGTCCAGGAAGGCCTCTGCCTGGGCCGTCACGCGCGGCAGCACCGGCTTGAGCGCGGTACTGAGCACACGGAACAGGTTCAATCCCTGGGTGCAGACCGCTTGAAGCTCGGCGTCGGCGCCTTCCTGCTTCGCGATCACCCACGGCTTGTGCTCGTCGATGTAGCGGTTGGCCTCGTCGGCCAGCGCCATGGTCAGGCGCAGCGCGGTGGCGGCCTCGTTGCGCCCGTAGGCCTCGGCGATCGGCTGCAACTGTTCGACGAAGCGCGCGTACATCGCGGGGTCCGGCAATGCATCCGCCAGCCGGCCGTCGAAGCGCTTGCTGATGAAGCCGGCGCAGCGGCTGGCGAGGTTGACGAACTTGCCGACCAGGTCCGAGTTCACCCGTGCGACGAAGTCCCCGAGGTTGAGGTCGAGGTCATCGACGCCGCCCGAGGTCTTGGTCGCGAAGTAGTAACGCAACGCCTCCGGGTCGAGGCCCGCGTCCAGATACGTGCGTGCCATGACGAACGTGCCGCGCGACTTCGACATCTTGGCGCCGTCGACGGTCAGGTAGCCGTTGACGTGCAGCCGGGTCGGCGCGCGGAAGCCCGCACCGTGCAGTACCGCCGGCCAGAACAGGCCGTGGAAGTTGACGATGTCCTTGCCGATGAAGTGGTGCAGCTCGGCGTCGCTGTCGCGGGCGAGGTAACTGAAGAAGTCCAGCCCCTCGCGTTCGCACAGTGCCTGGAAGCTCGACAGGTAGCCGATCGGCGCGTCGATCCAGACGTACAGGTACTTGCCCGGGTGGCCGGGGATCTCGAAACCGAAGTACGGCGCGTCGCGCGAGATGTCCCACGCGCGCAGGCCGCCCTCGGCGTCCAGCCACTCCTTCAGCTTGGCCTTGACCCCCGGCGCGGCGACGTCGCCGGACAGCCATTCGCGCAGGAACGCATCGAAGTCGCCGACCTCGAAGAAGAAGTGCTCCGACTCGCGCAATTCCGGTGTCGCGCCGCTGACCACCGAGCGCGGCTCCTTCAGCTCGGTCGGCGCATAGGTCGCGCCGCAGTGCTCGCAGTTGTCGCCGTACTGGTCGGGCGTGCCGCAGTTGGGGCAGGTGCCCTTGACGAAGCGGTCGGGCAGGAACATGCCCTTGGCCGGGTCGTACAGCTGGGCGACCGAGCGGCGCTTGATGTGGCCACTGTTGTCGAGCTTGGCGTAGATCGCCTCGGTCAGCGCCCGGTTGCGCGGCGAGTTGGTGGAGTCGTAGTGGTCGAACGCCACCCCGAAGTCGGCGAAATCGCGCTCGTGGCTGGCCTGGATGCCGGCGATGTAGGCCTCGGGCGTCATCCCCGCCTTCTCGGCGGCCAGCATGATCGGCGTGCCGTGGGTGTCGTCGGCGCAGACGAAGTGGGCAGCGTTGCCCGACAGCCGCTGCGCGCGCGCGAAGATGTCGCCCTGGACATAGCCGACCAGGTGGCCGAGGTGCAGCGGGCCGTTGGCGTAGGGCAGGGCGCAGGTGACGACGAGCTCGCGGGGCATGGGCATGTGGACGATGAAGGGGCGCCGATTATCGCACGCGTCGCGGGCGCTCCATGGCGGCTGCGAAGTCTGGCGTGTCCACCGGGCGGCATGACGAAAAACGGCCCGCGCGAGGCGGGCCGTCACAGGATGGAAGCGCGTGATCGCGCGTTTTGCCGGCGTTGCCCTATTGCCGCATCCAGGTCTGGGTCCGGCCAAGCAGCGAGAAGCCCATGAAGCCACGGACCTCGAGCTTGCTGCCGTCCGTGGACGGGGTGACCTTGACGGAATATTCCTTGCCGTTGGCCGGGTCGAGGATCCTGCCGCCCTCCCAACTGTCGCCGTCACGCTCGAGGCCCCACATGATCACCATGCCCTCGATCGGCTGGTCCTTGCGGTCGCCCTTGCACTTCTTGCAGACTGGGTTCTCGCCCTGGTCCGACTGCAGCACATCGACCACCCGGCCGGCGAGCTTGCCGTCGCGCGTCTCGTAGATTTCAACCACCGACTTGGCCTTGCCGGTGTCGTCGTCGATCGTCTTCCACGACCCCACCGGGGTGCTGGTCTGGGCGAAAGCGGCCATGGGCAACGCGAGCAGCAGCAGTGCGAGCATCTTGATGCGCATGTATTTCCTCCGGGTTGTCGAATGGCTGTGGTGGAGAAGCCAGTGCGGCCTTTATACCGCATCCGCCGGCGTATTGACGGGCCTTCGCGGCCACCCGTTCAGGTGCTTTCGACAGCCCCGGACCGGACCCCGCGTATTGCGGTCGGCTTGATCTGGCGCAGGCCGGCGCATGCGTGCGTTGGCCTAAAATGGGCTGTTTCCAATGCTTACAGGCCCTGCCTTGAACATCAACGAATCGCTGCAAGCCGATATTTCCGCATTGCCGGTGTCCCCGGGGGACAAAGACAGTCTCGCCGGGGTCGGCGCGGTGGTCCGGGTGGCCGGTGACGATGGCCGGGTGGCGGTCGAGATCATCCTGGGCTTCCCGGCCGACGCCTCGCAGGAGCGCTACCGCATGGCCGTGGCCGAAGTCGTCCAGCGACACGGCGCCGAACTGGCGCGGTTCGAGTTGCGCAGCCGGATCACCGCGCACGCAGTGCAGCCCAGGCTGTCGCCGCTGCAGAAGGTCCGCAACATCATCGCGGTCGGCTCCGGCAAGGGCGGGGTGGGCAAGTCCACCACCGCGGTCAACCTCGCACTCGCGCTGGCTGCTGACGGCGCCAGGGTCGGTGTGCTGGATGCGGATGTCTACGGCCCGAGCGTGCCGATGATGCTGGGGCTGTCGGGACGGCCCGACAGCCCGGACGGCAAGTCGATCGAGCCGATGCGCGCGCATGGCATCCAGGCGATGTCGATCGGACTGCTGGTCGAACAGGACACGCCGATGATCTGGCGCGGACCGATGGCGACCTCGGCGCTGACCCAACTGCTCAACGACACCCGCTGGGACGACCTCGACTACCTGCTGATCGACCTGCCGCCCGGAACCGGCGATATCCAGCTGACCCTCGCCCAGAAGATTCCCGTGGCTGGCGCGGTCATCGTGACCACGCCGCAGGATGTCGCCACGCTGGACGCGAAGAAGGCCTTGAAGATGTTCGAGAAGGTCGAAGTGCCGGTGCTCGGGCTGGTCGAGAACATGGCGGTGCACGTCTGCTCCAACTGCGGCCATGCGGAACACGTGTTCGGTGAAGGCGGTGGACAGCGGATGGCGAACCAGTACGGAGTGCCGTTGCTTGGCAGCCTTCCACTGGAGTTGGCGATCCGCGAGCAGGGCGACGCCGGCGTGCCGGTCGTGGTGGCCGCGCCGGATTCGGCCGCGGCGCAGGCCTATCGCGATGCGGCACGGCAACTGGCGATCGCGCTGGCGCAACGGCCGCGGGTGACGCCGTCGATTTCGGCGTCGTTGCTGTAGCGGCGCCCTGCGGGCCAGCCTTGCGCCAAGCCAGCGTTTACAATCGATCCGCCTTTTCCATAGAGCCCACTGCATGAGCATCAAGTCCGACCGCTGGATCCGTCGCATGGCCGAGCAGAACGCCATGATCGAGCCGTTCGAGGCCGGCCAGGTCAAGTTCTCCGACAAGGGCGGGGCGAATGGCGAGCGCATCGTCAGCTACGGCACATCCAGCTACGGCTACGACGTGCGCTGCTCGCGCGAGTTCAAGGTGTTCACCAACATCAACTCGACGATCGTCGACCCCAAGCACTTCGACCCGGGCAGCTTCGTCGATGTCGAGGCGGACGAGTGCATCATTCCGCCCAACTCGTTCGCGCTGGCGCGCACGGTGGAGTTCTTCCGGATACCGCGCGACACCCTGGTAGTGTGCCTGGGCAAGAGCACCTACGCGCGCTGCGGGATCATCGTCAACGTGACCCCGCTTGAGCCGGAGTGGGAAGGCCACGTGACGCTGGAGTTCAGCAACACCACGCCCCTGCCGGCCCGGATCTACGCCAATGAAGGCGTGGCCCAGATGCTGTTTTTCCAGGCGGACCAGGACGACATCTGCGAGACGTCGTACAAGGATCGCGGCGGCAAGTACCAGGGGCAGCGGGGCGTGACACTGCCCCGCACCTGACCGCGGGCCGGATGGCTGTCCTCAGGGTTTCTGGTATGTGACGAAAAAGCCCTGCAGGTCGTTGTTCTCGATATACGGTTCAACGCTGACCACTTTGTAACCGTGGCGGGCGAACGCCTGGTGGGCCTTGCTCAGGTCATTTGCCGCGCCCTGGTTGCGGAAACCCCAGCTGGCGTCGACCCAGATCGTGGCGGCGGCCATGCCCGTCTCCGCGGCTTCGCGGGCCGCGTCCTCGGGCTTCTTGTCGAACAGCCCGGCGTGAGCGGGAACGGCGGTGGTGGCGAGCAGAAGGGCGAGCAGCAGTATGCGCATGGAGTTCTCTGTCGAAGTGGTTGCAAGTGGTGTGGCGATCAGCCGGAGACTGCTGCCTGCAAGCGCGTAATCCGCTCGATCAGCGACTCCGGTGAGTAGGGCTTCGCCGTGGCCGTACCCCACACCGGGCGCGGCCATGCGATGTCGTTCTCGAAGCGGGCGATAACGTGGATGTGCAGTTGCGACACCATGTTGCCGAGCGCGGCGACGTTGAGTTTGTGCGGGCGGAACAACTGCCGTAGCGCCCGGCAGGACAGGTTGATCTCGGCGTTGAGGCGGGCCTGCGCGGCGTCGTCGAGGTCGGTCCATTCGACCGCGTCCGCGACCCGCGGCACGAGGATCAGCCAGGGGTGGTTGGCGTCGTCCATCAGGCGCAGCTCGCACAGGTCCAGATGCGCCACGGGGTGGGTGTCGTCGGCCAGTTGCGGGTGCAGTTGCCAGCCTTGGGCAGCGGGATTCATCTCGGACTCTCCGTCGGACGCGTGGCGCGGTGCCGGGACGGCGGCCTTTGCGGCTGACGGCTTCCGGCAGGCCCGTCCCGGCGTCGTTCAGCTTGGCGGGGCGGTTTCCGGGTCGATTCTAGCGCCCGCGATATAATTCGCGCCCCGACCACATCCTGCGGCCTGCACCAAGCGTGCAGGCCGTTCGCGTGTTTCGCCCATCCTTCGCTTACCCGGCCATTCCATGTCACTGCATCCCCTTCCGTCCAAGAACGCCACGCCGTCCATGAGCGCCCCGGCGCCCGGAGGCGACCGGGCGTCCGGCAACCCCAGGGTGGGCTTCGTAAGCCTCGGATGCCCGAAGGCGCTGGTCGATTCCGAGCGCATCCTGACTCAGTTGCGGGTCGAGGGTTACGACCTCGTGCCCAGCTACGACGATGCCGACGTGGTGGTGGTCAACACCTGCGGCTTCATCGACTCGGCCGTGGCCGAGTCGCTGGATGCGATCGGCGAGGCGATGAACGAGAACGGCAAGGTCATCGTCACAGGCTGCCTGGGCAAGCGCGCGGAGGTGATCCGCGAGGCGCACCCCGGCGTGCTGTCGATCAGCGGTCCACAGGACTACGACAGCGTGCTCGGCGCGGTGCATGAAGCGTTGCCGCCAAAGCACGATCCGTTCACCAGCCTGGTGCCGCGTCGGCCTCTTGAGGCCGACACAGACACGGTGGGCATCAAGCTGACGCCGAAGCATTACGCCTATCTGAAGATTTCCGAAGGCTGCAACCACCGCTGCAGCTTCTGCATCATCCCGTCGATGCGTGGCGACCTGGTGTCGCGTCCGGTGGACCAGGTGCTGCGCGAGGCCGAGAAGCTGGCGATGGGCGGGGTCAGGGAGCTGCTGGTGATCTCTCAGGACACCTCGGCCTACGGCGTCGACGTGCGCTACGCCGAGCGCGAGTGGCGCGGCAAGGCGTACCAGACCCGGATGAAGGCCTTGTGCGAGGGGCTGGGCGAGCTCGGCCTGTGGACGCGGCTGCATTACGTGTACCCGTACCCGCACGTCGACGACATCATCCCGCTGATGGCCGAGGGCAGGATCCTGCCTTACCTCGACATCCCGTTCCAGCACGCCAGCCCGCGCGTGCTGAAGCTGATGAAGCGGCCCGGCGCGGTCGACAAGACCCTGGAGCGGATCCAGCGCTGGCGTTCGGTGGCACCCGACATCACCATCCGTTCGACCTTCATCGTCGGCTTCCCCGGCGAAACCGAGGCCGAGTTCGAGGAACTGCTCGACTTCCTCGACGAGGCCCAGCTCGACCGCGTCGGCGCGTTCGCCTACTCGCCGGTCGAAGGCGCGAGGGCCAACGAACTGCCCGACCCGGTGCCGGAGGAGGTCAAGCAGGAGCGGCTGGCCCGTTTCATGGAACGTCAGGCGGAAATCTCGGCGGCGAAGCTCGAGTCCAAGGTCGGCACCGTGCAGCGCTGCATCGTCGACGCGATCGACGGTGAGCTGGCGATCGCGCGCTCGATGGCCGACGCGCCGGAGATCGACGGCCTCGTTCAGGTGCAGAACGGCTATTTCGCCGGCCTCAAGCCGGGCGATTTCTGCGATGTCGAGATCATGGGCAGCGACGAGCACGACCTGTTCGGCGAGGTCGCCTTCGAGGATTGACCTCCGCCCGGGCCGCGGAAACTCCCGGCCCGGGATGTGATGGCCTGATAGCCGTTCGAACCGCGTCTGTCCCGGTATGTGCGGCAACGCGCGGGCCGGTGCTGGTCCGCGTGCCCGCGTCCCGACCGAGGAGGCGGCATGAGGCGGTTGATGGTGCTGCTCGCGGCATGCGTTCCGCTGGTCGCCATGGCCCAACAAGGGCCCGGGCGCATTTCCGACGACGACCTGCGGGCCTGGCTGGGCACGCTGGAACTGGAGGCGCGGCTGGACGCCGACCTCAACGGCGACGGGCGGCTCGACCTGGCCTACATCGCGGCCGACCGCAACGAGCGCGTGCTCGGCATCCTGGATGGCGACGAATACGGCGCGGCGTTCGGCGCCCGGCTGCTTGGCGAGGCGGCGCTGGTGCCATCGCCGACGTCGGCCTCGTCGCTGGCGGTCGACGGGGGCGAACTGGTGGTCAGCCAGGTCGCGGGCGAGGGCCCTGTCACCGCCACCACCTGGCATTACCGCCACGATCCCGTGACCGGCGGCATGCGGTTGGTCGAGCTCAATGGCGAGCGCTATGGCGCCGTGGTCGATGCGACCAGCACCCGCGTGCAGTGGGACCTCGAAACCGGGGAGTACCTGGTCGAGCGTGGCGAGTCCGTGACCCTGGACACCGGGGGCAATGTGTTCGTCTACGGCCCGCCGCAACGCTCGGTTCGCCCGTCGGCGCCGGTGTCCATGGAGCAGGCGCCGGACCCGGTTGCGCTGCTGGATGTCGAGGCGATGGGTGGGATGGTGACCATCCATGCGCGCGGCACCCCGCGCCCGGTGCCCTGAGCGGAGTCGTCATCCGGCCGGATACTGGACCTCCACGATCACGAACCGCCGGGCGCCGCCGGGCAACTGCGCCTCGAATTCGTCGTCCCGCCGCTTCTTCAGCATGGCCCGCGCGAGCGGCGAATCGATGCTGATCCAGCCCAGCTTCGCGTCGGTCTCATCGGGGCCGACGATGCGGTAACGCCGGGGCTCGCCACTGGCGCTGTCCTCCAGTTCGACCGTCGCGCCGAAATACACCGCCAAGGGGTCCGAAGGCGCGGCATCGACCACCCGCAACGCGGGCACCCGTTTGCTCAGATAGCGCACACGGCGGTCGATCTCGCCGAGTTGCTTCTTGCGGTAGGTGTACTCGGCATTCTCCGAGCGGTCGCCCTCGGCTGCGGCGGCGGCGAGGGCCTTGACCACTTCCGGCCGCCGCACGCGCCAGAGTTCGTCGAGCTCGGCCTTGAGTCGCTCATGGCCCTCGCGCGTAATCAGCGCGGTGCTTTTTTCCGCAGGGGGTCGCCAACGGCCCATCGGGATTCCATGCAATCGGATGATTCCGACGATCTTGCATCCTGCCGCCGGAATCGTCGACGCTTACGCGCTACCCGTCGCCATCTTCGCCCATGCTGATCCTGCCGCTGCACCGTCCGCTCACGCGTGCGACCTTCCCGTTCGTCACCGCGTTGCTGATCGTGGCCAACGTGCTGGTGTTCTTCGGGTGGCAGGGTGGCGACGAGGCCGCGATGGCGAGCGCGCGGCAACACTATCTGCACAGTGAACTGGCCCGGCACGAGGTGCCGGCCTACGGGCGTTACCTGGCCCGGACCAACCAGGTCGACGCGCTGAACGAGCTGGACGCGATGCCTGAGGATGTGCGGGCGGATTACGTCGCCGACCTGACACTGACCGATGTCGGCTTCGTTGCTGCGCTGGAGTCGGGCGATCTGTTCCACAGCACCGGTGAGCTGGAGACGTGGAGGCCGCTGCGTGCGCAGTACGATGCGCTGCTTGGCGAGGTGTTCACCCTGCGCCACCTGTTGCGCAGTTCCGAGGTCGATCCGTGGCGGATGCTGGCGTCGGCATTCCTGCACGGCGGGGTCATGCACCTGATCGGCAACATGTTGTTCCTGCTCGCGCTGGGTCTGCTGGTGGAAGGCGCGCTCGGCTCGGGCCGGTTCCTCGGGGTCTACCTGCTGGGGGCGTTCGGCTCCAGTGCCGCGTCGCTGCTGTGGCGCTGGGGCGAGGCCGGCGGTGGGCTGGGCGCGTCCGGTGCGGTCGCCGCGCTGATGGGGGCGTTCTGCGTGATCTGGGGTCGCCAGCCGGTCCGGTTCTTCTACTGGTTCGGGGTCGTATTCGACTACGTGCGGGCGCCGGCGATCTGGCTGCTGCCGCTGTGGCTGGGCTGGGAGGTCTACAACCTGCTGGCCAACGACGACCTCGGCATCGGCTTCGACGCACATGCCGGCGGCATCGTCAGTGGTGCGTTGATGGGCGCGGCGCTGGTGCGGTTCGGGCAGGTTCGCGACGGCTTCATCCTCGACACCGGCGATCAACCACGCGACGACCGCTGGGAGCGCGCGCAGGCGTGCCTGGGCCGGATGCAACTGGCCGAGGCCGAACGCCTGCTCGAGGAGCTTGTGCGCGAACAGCCCGACCGGTTCGATCTGCGACTGGCGCTGTACCGGGTCGCGCGCAACGGCCAGCGCCGCGATGCGACGACTGCGCGCGGGCTCGGGTTGCTGGAACTGGACGTGGTCGATCCGGAGCAGGTGCAGGCCCAGAGCGCTGTCCTGGCGGAACTCGACGACGCCGGAATCGAAGTGGCGTCTGCACGACGCCTGGAACTGGCGCGCCGTTGGTTGCGTTCGGGGGCGCTGGATTCAGCCGAAGAAGTGCTGAAAGGTGCGGGGCACGGCGACGAACAGGAGCTGGCGCAACTGCGGTTCCAGCTCGCGCTTGGCTGGCGCGACCGGCATGACCATGCCGCCCACCAGAAGGCACTGCGGACACTGGTCGAGCGGCATCCGGACCAGCCACAAGCAGAGAAGGCCCGGTTCCTGCTGGCAGCGCTGGAGTCGGAACCGCTCGTCAACGCGCATTCCCCCGCGCGCTGATCTCCATCGTCAGGCGCCTACGGGCGCCTGCAGGGCCATCAGCGCCGCCTCTATCTTCGCCAGCAGTTCCTCGTCCTCACAGCGTTCCCGCGCCTGCTCGAGCAGTGCGCGCGCCTCGGCGTCGCGGTCCATCCGGTCGGCCATCAGCAGGGCCGCATCCAGGCCCCAGCGCGGTGCGTCCGGATGACGGGGATGCGCGCGCAACAAAGCCAGCAATACGTCGATCGCCAGCTGGCTCTGGCCGGCAAGGCGCGCGCGCTCGACCAGTTGCACCGCATGCTCGACCTGCAACGGCACGAAGTCGGGATCGGTATCGAGACACTCGCGCAGCAGGCCCAGGGCGCGGCGGTCCTGCCGCTCAAGCATCAACTGGTTGAGGTACTGCCCGGCATGCTCGGTCAGCGCGGCGGTATCGCCGTTCTGCCGCAGCAGGCGGTGGTACAGGTCGTGGGTGTCCAGGCCGACCGCGCGGCTGCGGGTCTCGCCGCGCAGCAGTTCCAGCGCGGTGCCGAGCTGCCCGTCGCGGACGTAGCCCTGGGCTTCCTCCAGCAGGTCGGCATCCGGCGTGTGCCGGCCGGGCAGCGCATCGGCACCGGTCGGCACGTAACCGAGCACCTCGTGGTACTGGTAGACCAGATAGCCCATCAGGTGGAACGCGGCGAACAGCGCCCAGAACGACACGGCGGTCACCGCCAGGTCGGCCAGCACCGGCGGCATCACCCCGGCCAGCCAGACGGCGGCGGTGAACATGCTGGCCTGGATCACGAACAGCAGGCCGAACACCGCCAGGTAGGGCCAGCCGATCCGTGCCACCACGCCCAGCGGCGTCGCCGGGTTGAGCGCGTGCGACAGGCTGCCGTCGATCGCCAGCGACATCACGCAGCCGGGCTGCAGGAACGCGATCAGCGCGATCGCCAGCAGCCCGATCACCGGTCCACCCAGCCACATCGCCAGCACGATCAGCACGATGAAGAACAACTGCATGCCGATCAGCCGCGTGACCACGCCGTCATCGAGATCGAGCACGACTTCCGGCGCTTCCATCCGGCCATCGGCGGTCGCGCGCAGGATCTCGAACGCGTACTTGTAGGCGCCGACCCAGACCAGCAGCGAAATCACCCAGCCGATCACGGGGACCAGCCCCAGCAGGCTCGCGAAGGTCAGCGCAAGCAGGCTGTAGAGCGCGGCGCCGCGGAATGGATACAGGGTGATCTGGCGCAGGCGGTGCCAGAACGGGATCGGCGGCGTACGGGACGTCGGGGTGGCGTGCATCGGCTCGTTCCTTGGGCGATGGCTCAGTTCGCGGGCTGGCGGTCCAGGCTGTAGTCCAGCCCGCTTTCGGCCGGGTTGCCCTCAAGGTCGAGCATGGTGATCTCCTCGTTGGAGGTGATCGCGTACAGGCGGTCCTGCTCGGACTTGCTGTTGGGATCGAGACGGACCTGGCTGTCGTCGGCCTCCACGGTCCAGGTGCCGTCCATCCGGGTCACCACGCCATCCGAATCCTGGTAGGCCTCGCTGATCTCATAGGTGCCGTCCGGGTTGAGCACCAGCGTGGTGTCGATGCCGGGGCAGTCGGCGCAGGGCAGGGTGCCGCTGAAGGTGCCGGCGAAGCCCTTCATGTCGAAACCGGCGTTGTCCGAAGACAGGTCTTCGCCGGCAGGAGCGACGTCGACCGGGGCGGGCGCCGTCTCGGCGGCGCCCGGAGCCGCGGTAGTGGTCGCGGCGGGCTCGGGCTGGCACGCGGCGACGGCGATCACGGTGAGGCAGGCGAGGGCGAGCAGTGGCTTGTTCATGCTTTGACTCCTGTCGATGGAACGGGTGGGGAAGCAGGTGGCTGGGCCGACGCCGCGGTCAGCGGCGACTGCCGAAGATACCGCCAAGCAGGCCGCGCAGGATCTGCCGGCCGATCTGGCTGCCGACCGTGCGGGCGGTCTGCTTGGCCATGGTCTCGACCATGCCCTGGCGGCGCTTGGTGCCGAACACGGCATTGCGGATGGCGTCGCCGAAGCCGGTTTCGTCGTCCTCGGCGGCCTTGGCCGGCGGGGCGTCGGCCTGCTCGGTCGCGGCCGCGGCCTTCTTCGCCAGCATCTCCTCGGCCGATTCGCGATCGAGGCGATTGTCGTACTTGGCACCGACCGGGCTGCCGGCACGCACGTGCGCGCGCTCGGCATCTGTAATCGCGCCCATGCGGCAGCGCGGTGGCGCGATCAGGGTGCGTTCGACCGGCATCGGGATGCCCTTGTCCTGCAAGGTCGAGACCAGCGCCTCGCCGGTGCCGAGCTGGCCGATCGCTTCGGCCACGTCCAGCGCCGGGTTGGCGACGAAGGTTTCCGCCGCGGTGCGCACCGCTTTCTGGTCGCGCGGCGTGAATGCACGCAACGCGTGCTGCACGCGGTTGCCGAGCTGGCCGAGGATGTCGTCGGGCACGTCGTCGGGGAACTGCGAGCAGAAGTACACGCCGACGCCCTTGGAACGGATGATACGGACGACCTGCTCGACTCGCTGCTGCAACGCCTTCGGCGCGTCCTCGAACAGCAGGTGGGCCTCGTCGAACACGAACACCAGCTTCGGTTTGTCGAGATCACCAACTTCGGGCAACTGCTCGAACAGTTCCGACAGCAGCCACAGCAGGAACGACGAATACAAACGCGGCTTCAGCACCAGGCTGTCGGCGGCGAGGATGTTGACCACGCCGCGCCCGTCGGTGGTGGTGCGCATCAGGTCGGCCAGCTCCAGCGCCGGCTCGCCGAAGAACATCTCGCCGCCGTCGGACTCCAGCCGCAGCAGTGCGCGCTGGATCGCGCCGATCGACGGCGTGCTGACCAGGCCGTATTCGGTCGAGATCGTCTTGCGCTCCTCGGCGACCAGGTTCAACAGGGCGCGCAGGTCGTCCAGGTCGAGCAGCAACAGGCCACGGTCGTCGGCCAGCTTGAAGGTGATGTCGAGCACGCCGGACTGGGTGTCGTTGAGCTCCAGCATGCGCGACAGCAGGGTCGGTCCGATCTCGCTGACGGTCGCCCGGACCGGATGGCCGAGCTTGCCGAACAGGTCCCAGAACACCGTCGGGCTGCCTTCGCTGGTGTAGCCGTCGACGCCGATCTGCCCGATCCGCGCCTGCAGTTTTTCACTGACGGTGCCGGGCATCGAAAGCCCCGCGACGTCGCCCTTCACGTCGGCCATGAACACCGGCACCCCGATCCGCGAGAAACCTTCGGCCAGCGTCATCAGCGTCACCGTCTTGCCGGTGCCGGTGGCGCCCGCGACCAGCCCGTGGCGGTTGCCGAGCCGCGGCTGCAGGAACACCTGCCCGCTGGTCGGGGTGGTGACCGCCTTGCCGACGAGGATGGGGTTGGGGGTGGGCGCCATGTCCGCTTCCTTGATGGGTTGGGGCCGATTCTATGGCCTAAACCACGCACATCGGCTTCCGGTGCCGCCCTCGATTGCCGGCGCCGGCATTGCCGGACTACCCTGCGGGTCACTTCGCAGCACTTGCAGTCCATGCCCGTCCTTGCCCGCGTTTGTTCGTGTGTTCCCGCCTCGTTTTCAATCGCGGTTGCGACCGCAGTGCTGCTCCTGGCTCCGTTCGATGCCACCGCCATATCGCGACGCGACCGGGCCGCGGTCGAGGCGCTCGGCCAGCGGATGGAGGCTGCCGAAGCCAGCTACCGCGAGGCGATGGTGGCGATCGGCAACGCCGACCCCGATGGCGCCGCCCGGGCCAATGCCGCGCTGGAGGACATGGAGGACGTGATGGCCGCCTGTGTCGAACAGCGCGGATGCGCGGTGCCCTCGTTGCTCACGACCTACGAGCGCCTGCTCAAGCTCAACGCGGATGCGGAAGCCGGCGACGGCGGCCTGGCCGACGATGGGATGGGCCCGGACCACGCGATGCCGCTGGACCATGCGATGCCGCACGAGGTGCCACAGGCCGCGCGCGCGGCGGCGCTGCTGGCCGACGATCGCCACGCGTTCGACCGCATGGTCCAGTACAACCCGGCCGTGCAGGAGGGCATCCGCCGCTGGCTGACCGACATGCGCGACGACTTCATCACCAGCTACCGGAACTACCAGTACCTGCGCCCCCAGATGTGGCCGCAGTACGAGCGTGCCGGGCTGCCGGAGGCGCTGCTGTTCGGGATCATGGCCAAGGAATCCAACGGCCGCGTGCATTCCACCTCGCGCGCGGGCGCCGCCGGGCCGATGCAGTTCATGTACGCGACCGGACAGCGTTTCGGCCTGGGCGACGACGGCACCGGCTTCGACACCCGCTACGACCCGTACGCCGCGTCCGAGGCCAGCGTCGCCTACCTCAACGAGCGCATGCGCGAACTCAACCGCAGCATCGAGCTGGCGCTGGCCGCCTACAACGGCGGTGAGGGCAGGGCGCGGCGGATCCTCCAGCAGAACCCCGGCAAGAGCTTCTGGAGCGAGGACGTCTACCGGCAGTTCCCGCCCGAGACCCGCGACTACGTGCCGATGGTGATCGCCGCGGCGTGGCTGTTCCTGCACCCGCGGGAATATGGATTGAGCCTGCCGGACGTGGACCCGAAGGCCGCGAAGCTGCAATTGCAGCAGCCCGCGTCGATCTACCAGCTGACGATCTGCCTGGGCAACCGCGGCACGGACATCGGCTACATGCGCGCATTGCGCAACCTCAACCCGCGATACCGTGCCGACGACCGCCTGCCCGCCGGCACCACGCTGGACGCGACGCGCAGGATCGTCGGGCTGTACCAGCGATATTGCGTCGAAGGACCGCGTGCCGAGCTGGCCCGCACCCTGGTGGCCAGTGATCCGGGCGCGGCGATCGTGCGCGGTGCCGGTGTGGTCGCGGCGGCGCCCGCGGCGGTCGGGGCTGCGGCGCCCGCATCGCGTCCGCGCCAGTATCGCGTGCAGCGCGGCGAGACCCTCACATCGATCGCCCGCAAGTTCCAGTGCGACACCGGCGAGCTTGCACGCGCCAACGGGATCAAGGCGCCGCGCTACATGATCAAGCCCGGGCAGGCGCTGGAACTGACCGGTTGCCGGTAGGCGCATGTAGCGCCCCGCGCCCCGACAACCCGATGGCCCCCTGTAGGAGCGACGTAAGTCGCGATTGCACGGCGATCCCGGGATTCCAGGAAATCGCGACTTACGTCGCTCCTACACAAGGCGGGACGCACGAAGCGAGTTACGGGATACACGAGGAACGCAAAAGGCGGAACGCAACAGCCGGTGACCTCACGCCCGACGCTCCGCCACCACCCCGCATCACCCGGTCAACGTAGCCAGTCGCTGCCCCAGCTTCACCGGAGCCTCGGCCACCAGCCCGGCGTCCAGTTCGGCCACGCCGGCGGGCAGCAGCACGATCACGGTCGAGCCGTAGTTGAACCGCGCCATCTCTTCGAACCGCTCGATGTCGATATCCTCACCACGCCAGTCGCGCGTGGTGACCTTGTCGCCGTAGGCGGGGATCTCCTCGCCGCTCCAGGTCGTCTCCACCCCCGACACCAGCAGCGCACCGACCATCACCACCGCCATCGGCCCGAAACCGGTCTCGAAGTGGCAGACCAGCCGCTCGTTGCGTGCGAACAGCCGGGGCACATGGCGCACCGCGGCCGGGCCGACGCTGAACAGTCGGCCCGGGACGTGCACGGTCTTGAGCAACCTGCCTGTCCAAGGCATGTGCACGCGGTGGTAGTCGCGCGGTGACAGGTAGACGGTCGCGAACAGGCCATCCTCGAACGGCTTGGCGGCCGCGGCGTCGGCCAGCAGTTCGGTCGCGGTGAACGACTGCCCCTTGGCCTGGAAGATCCGCCCGTGCTCGATCGGCCCGCACTGGCTGATCCGGCCGTCGGCGGGCATCACCAGCGCACGCGGGTCGGGATCGGCCACGCGCGCGCCGGGCTTGAGCGCGCGGGTGAAGAACGCATTGAAGGTCGGATAGGCGGTCGCGTCGGGCTGCGCGGCCTCGTCGAGGTCGACGCCGAACCGGCTGACCACGGTATCGATCAGCCAGCGGCGCACGCGCGGATGGTCCGAGTAGGCCAGGCGACGCGCCAGCGACGACATCAGCCGGTGCGGCAACACATGGGTCAGGTGGGTGGTCAGGCTCATGCGTCGGTGCTCAGGGTGCGGTGGCCCGGGTCAGCGCGGCCATGTCGGCGGCGATGGCATTGGGGTCGAACGGTGGCTGGATCAAGCCCGACATCCGCCCCTGCGGATCCAGCACCGCCATCGAGGCGCTGTGGTCCACCGAGTACTGGTCGGCCGGCACGCCCTCCGGCGGCGGCACCTTGACGAACACCATGCTCAGCGACTTGGCGAAATTCTCCAGCGCGGGGATGTTGGCGGTCGCCGCCAGGGTGTCCTCGTGGAACGCGTGCGCGTACTCGCCGATGCGGTCCGGGCTGTCGCGCTCGGGATCGACCGACACGAACAGCACCCGCGGCCGCACGGATTCCGGGATCGACGTCCACTGCTTCTGCGCCTGCGACAGCTGCGCCAGCGTGGTCGGGCAGACATCCGGGCAATGGGTGAAACCGAGGAACACCAGCGTCCAGTGCCCCTTCAACTCACCCGGCACCAGCTGGGTGCCGTCGGACTGGCGCAGCCCGAACGCCGGCAGTTCGCGCGGCGGGTCGAACAGCCGTACCGCCTGCGTCTGCGGCCATTGCGTGGCCGGCGCCTTGCCGAAATGATCCTGCACGGCCCACAGGCCCAGCCCGGCCGCCAGCGCGACGATGATGACGATGATGGTGCTGCGGTCGAACATGGCGATCCCGAAAGTAATGGCGGGCCAACCAATGGTTATCGGCGCGGCCCGGTTGCCGGCCATGATAGCCGGCCGCGACCGTTATAATCGGCGGCCCTCCGCCGAACGTGCCCCCATGACCCAGGTGACCGCCCATCAAGCCAGCGGCGAACGCGTGGACTTCGCATCCACCGCCTTCGAGCCGGTTTCGATCATCGACCTGATCCGTTTCGGTGGCAGCCGTTTTGCCGAAGCCGGGCTGACCTTCGGCCACAGCTACGACAACGCCATCGACGAGGCCACCCAGCTGGTGCTGCACGCGTTGCGGATGCCGCACGACCTCGGCCCGGCCTACGGCGTGGCAAAGGTCACCGGTGACGAGAAGGCGAGGGTGCTGGCGCTGTTCGAGCGCCGCATCAACGAGCGCATCCCGGCCGCCTACCTGACGGGCGAGGCCTGGTTCGCCGGGCTGAGCTTCAAGTCCGATCCGCGCGCGCTGGTGCCGCGTTCGCCGATCGCCGAGCTGATCGAGGGCGGTTTCGAGCCGTGGCTTGGCGGCCGCGAGGTCCGTCGCGCGCTCGACCTGTGCACCGGCTCGGGCTGCATCGCGATTGCGATGGGCCATTACCAGCCGGACTGGGAGGTCATCGGCGCCGACATCAACGACGATGCGCTGGCGCTGGCCGCCGAGAACAAGGCGCGGCTGCACGCCGACAACGTCGAGCTGCGCCAGTCGGACCTGTTCGCCGGGCTGCAGGGCGAGGTGTTCGACCTGATCGCGACCAATCCGCCCTACGTCACCCATGACGAGACCGACGCGCTGCCGCCCGAGTACGCGCACGAGCCGGAGCTCGGCCTGCGTGCCGGTGACGACGGCCTCGACCTCGCGCTGAAGATCCTGCGCGATGCGCCCGACCATCTCAGCGAGAACGGCCTGCTGGTCTGCGAGATCGGCGAGGCCGAGCGCGCGTTGGTCGAGTTGCTGCCGGAACTGCCGCTGGCCTGGGTGGAGTTCCGGGTCGGGCAGATGGGCATTTTCGTGGCCGAGCGCGCCGACCTGGTCGCGCACCATGCGAGCATCCGGCGACTGGCCGACGCCCGCGGCTGAAGGATTCCACGTGGCCAGCAACACTTTCGGAAAACTGTTTGCGGTCACCACCTTCGGCGAGAGCCACGGGCCGGCGATCGGCTGCGTGGTCGATGGCTGCCCGCCGGGGCTGGCGCTGGCGCCGGGGGATTTCGCCCACGACCTCGCGCGTCGCGCCACCGGCAAGTCCCGCCACACCTCCGCGCGCCACGAGGCGGACGAGGTCGAGATCCTGTCCGGCGTCTACGAGGGCGTCACCACCGGCACCCCGATCGCGCTGTTGATCCGCAATACCGACGCGCGCAGCAAGGACTACGCGAAGATCGCCGAACAGTTCCGCCCCGGCCACGCCGACTACACCTACTGGCAGAAGTACGGCATCCGCGACCCGCGTGGCGGCGGCCGCTCGTCCGCGCGCGAGACCACGATGCGGGTCGCCGCCGGAGTGATCGCCAAGAAGTGGCTGGCCGAGAAACACGGCGTCCGGGTGCAGGGTTACCTGTCGCAGCTCGGCGAGCTGGTCCCCGACTGCCACGACCTTTCCGTGGTCGAGGACAACCCGTTCTTCTGGCCGCATGCCGCCCAGGTGCCGGCGCTGGAAAGCTACATGGACGCGCTGCGCAAGTCGGGCGATTCGGTGGGTGCGCGCGTCGACGTGGTCGCCGATGGGGTGCCGCCGGGTTGGGGCGAGCCGGTCTACGGCAAGCTCGACGGCGAACTCGCCGGTGCGCTGATGAGCATCAATGCGGTCAAGGGCGTCGAGGTGGGCGATGGCTTCGCGTCCGTCGCCCAGCGGGGCAGCGAGCATCGCGACCGGATCACCGCGGACGGCTTCGAGTCCAACCATGCAGGCGGCGTGCTCGGCGGCATCAGCTCGGGCCAGACGCTGCGCTGCTCGGTCGCGTTCAAGCCGACCTCCAGCCTGCGGTTGCCGGTCGACAGCCTCGACATCCACGGCGACACCGTCGAGGTGGTGACCACCGGCCGCCACGACCCCTGCGTCGGCATCCGCGCGACCCCGATCTGCGAAGCGATGGTCGCGCTGGTGCTGGTCGACCAGGCCCTGCGCCACCGCGCCCAGTGCGGCGACGTCGGCAACGTCACCCCGCGCGTCCCCGGCCGAAAACCGTAGATCCCCTGTAGGAGCGACGTAAGTCGCGACCCTCTGAACGCGCGAAGCACCGAGGAAATCGCGGCTTACGTCGCTCCTGCAACGACTCCGCCATCACATCCACCAGGAACACAGATGAGCAAGCCCGTAAACGTAGCCATCGTCGGCGCCACCGGTGCCGTCGGCGAGACCATGCTGAAGATCCTCGCCGAGCGGCAGTTCCCGATCGGCAAGCTGCACCTGCTCGCCAGCGAGCGTTCGGCCGGCGAGAAAATCGAGTTCGGGGCAAAGAAGATCGTGGTCGAGGACCTGGCCGGTTTCGATCCGACCGGGATCGACATCGCCCTGTTTTCCGCCGGCGGCTCGGTCTCGAAGGAATACGCGCCGAAGTTCGCCGCCGCGGGCGCGGTGGTGATCGACAACTCCTCGGTGTTCCGCCAGGACGACGACGTGCCGCTGGTGGTGGCCGAGGTCAACCCGGACGCCGCGCGCGACCGTCCGCGCGGCATCATCGCCAACCCGAACTGCTCGACCATGCAGCTGATGGTCGCGCTGGCGCCGATCCACCGGACGGTCGGCATCGAGCGGATCAACATCGCGACCTACCAGTCGGTCTCCGGCACCGGCAAGCGCGCGCTGGAGGAGCTGGGCCGGCAGACCGCGAGCCTGCTCGGCTTCCAGGAGGCCAGGCCGGAGGTCTACCCGGTGCAGATCGCCTTCAACGTGATCCCGCACGGCGGCGACTTCTGCGACAACGGCTACACCAGCGAGGAAATGAAGCTGGTGTGGGAAACCCGCAAGATCCTCGACGACGACGGCATCGCGGTGAACGCGACGGTGGTCCGGGTGCCGGTGTTCTACGGCCATTCCGAGGCGGTGCACATCGAGACCCGCGACAAGCTGACCGCCACCGATGCGCGCAAGCTGCTGGAGGGCGCGCCGGGCATCGAGGTGGTCGACGAGCCGGTGGGTGGCGGCTATCCGACCCCGGTCACCCACGCGTCGGGCAACGACCCGGTGTTCGTCGGCCGGATTCGCGAGGACATCTCGCATCCGCGTGGCCTGTCGCTGTGGGTGGTCTCCGACAACATCCGCAAGGGTGCGGCGTTGAATGCCGTGCAGTTGGCGGAACTGGTGCTGGCCGAACGTCCCAAACCCTGACCACGGCACGGTTTTGCATTGCCGCGGCAGGCGCCGGTCGCTAGAGTCGCGGCCAGGGGACAGCAGTCGGGAGTGGTTGTGAAGCGATTCGTGCGTACGGCATTGGCGGTGGGGCTGGCATTGGCCAGCGGCACGGCCGCGGCGCTGGGACTGGGCCAGATCGAGCTGAAGTCGAAGCTCGGTGAGCCGCTGTTGGCCGAGATTCCGATCATTTCCAATGATCCCGCCGAGCTGGAGCGCCTGCGCGCGGGGCTGGCATCGCCGGAAACCTTCGCCCGGATCGGCCTGCGCCCGCCGGATTCGGTGGTCGCCAACCTGCAGTTCGTATCGGCGCTGGACGAGCGCGGCAACCCGGTGATCCGGGTGACCAGCGTCCAGCCGATCGAGCAGCCGCTGCTGACCTTCCTGGTCGAGGTCGACTGGGGGCAGGGCAAGCTGGTCCGCGAGTATTCGACCCTGATCGACGCCCCACGGACGGTATCGGCGCCGCTGCAGCCCCCGATCGAAGCACCGGTCGCTGCGCCATCCAACATGATCGCGAGCGAGCCCGCGGCGACCGCGAACGCGCCCGAAGCCGTGGTTGACGACGCCCTCGAGTCGCCCGAGCCCGCCGATCCGCAACAGCCCGGCACCGAGTCGAGCCCGGACACGGCAATAGAGCCGACGCCCGAACCCGCCGCTGCGCCGAGGCCCGTGGTTTCGGCGCCGCCACCGGCTCCGGCGGCCCGTCCCGGCGAATACGGGGCGGTCCAGGCGGGCGAGACCCTGTCGGAGATCGCCGAGCGCCTGGATTTCGGCACCAGCCTCGACCAGGCCATGATCGCGCTGCTGGATGCCAACCCCGATGCGTTCATCAACGGCAACGTCAACCTGCTCAAGCAGGGCGCGGTGCTGCGCGTGCCGGAGGCGGCCGAGGTGCGCGGCGTCGACGTCGCCGAGGCGATGGCGCGCGTGCGCGAACAGACCCGTGCCTGGCGCACCGCGCGCGCGCCGGTGCCGCAGCCCGCACTGGCCGCGGAGCCGGCGGGCGCAGCCGCGGACGCCGGCTCCAAGGACGACAACTCCCCGGACGCGTCGGCCACCGCGGCCGGCGGCGCCCGGCTTGAAATCGTTCCCCCGGGCGCCAGCGGCGCGTCGCAGGCGGGAACCCAGTCCGGCATCAGCGCCGGCGCAGAGGGCGACATGGTGCGACAGGAAATGCAACAGACCCGGGAAACCCTGGCCGCCAGGAATGCAGAGCTGGCCGACCTCAAGAGCCGCGTCGCCGACCTCGAGAAGCTCCAGGCCGACCAGCAGAAACTGCTGCAGATGAAGGACAACGAGCTGACCGCGGTGCAGCAGCGTCTCGCCGAGACCCAGGCGGCCGAGCAGGACGCAGGTGCCCCGGGCCTGCCATGGCTGCTGGGCGGCGCCGGGTTGCTGGTGCTGGGCCTGCTGGGTGGCTGGTGGATGCGCCGCCGCGCCGAGGTCGATACCGGCGGATTCCGCGCGCCCGCGCCGCAGGACCACCCGTCACCGCTGGCCGCGGGTTTCCCGGTCGCGAAAGCGGACCCCGTACCGCATCGCGAACCGGTGATGCCGGATCCCGCGGCCGCCAGGGAGGCCACCGCGGCCACGCCTTCGGCCCCGGGCATCCCGGCAGCGGTCGCGACCACCCCGGTCGTGCCCACGCCAGTCGCGCCTGCGGCCACCCCGGTCGCGCCTGCGCCTACATGGCATGCGGGTTCGCCCAAGTTGAACGTGCCCGCGCCCGCGCCGGTGGAGCCCATCATGGCCGACACCGAGGCCCCGGGCCGCGAGCGTCTTGAACTCGCCCGTGCCTACCTCGACCTCGGCGACCGCGACAGCGCCCGCCAGTTGCTCGGCGAGATCGCGATCAACGGCGACCACGCCCTCCGCCAGCAGGCGACGCAGATGCTGCGCGAACTCGACTGACGTCGTGCCGGCAGTACCCGTGTCACCTCAGGCCGAGCAGGCATCCTCCCCGACCGACACAGGCGGGAAGGTCCATGGCGAGGGCCTGCGACGCTTCGCGCTCGGCGTCGAATACGACGGCAGCGAATTCTCCGGCTGGCAACGCCTGAACCGGCGCGGCGAACCCGAGCGGCGCAACGAGCCCACCGTCCAGGCGGCGCTGGAAAAGGCACTTTCTTTCGTCGCCGGCAGTCCGGTTGACGTGGTCTGCGCCGGCCGCACCGATGCCGGCGTCCACGCCTCCGCCCAGGTCGTGCATTTCGACGGCCCGGCCGGGCGCGACCCGCGAGGCTGGGTACTGGGCACTTCCAGCCAGCTGCCGCCCTCGGTGTGCGTGCGCTGGTGCGTCCCGGTGGCGGACGATTTCAACGCACGGTTTTCCGCACGGGCGCGCCGCTACCGCTATTCGATCCTCAATCGCCAGGTCCGGCCCGCGCTGCATCGCCAGTACCTGGCCTGGGAACGCCGCCCGCTGGACGTCGACGCGATGCACCGCGCGGCGCAGGCGCTGGTCGGTGACCACGATTTTTCCGCGTTCCGCACCGTCCATTGCCAGGCGCCGCACGCGCGCCGGCAGTTGCACGAAATCAGTGTCGTGCGAAGCGGCGAGGTGGTCGCTATCGAGGTCCAGGCCAACGCCTTCCTGCACCACATGGTCCGCAACATCGTCGGCAGCCTGTTGCCGGTGGGCCGGGGCGACCAGCGCGAGGACTGGATCGCCGAACTGCTGACCGGCCGCGACCGCGCCGTCGCCGGCCCGACCGCCCCTTCCGCCGGACTGGTGTTCCTCGGCCCCCGCTACCCGGCACAATGGGGACTTCCCGTCGAGGTGGAATTGCACGAGGCGATGTCTTGAACCGGATCCTGTTCCGCACCCGAATCAAGTTCTGCGGCTTCACGCGGCCCGGCGACGTCCGCCTGGCCTGCGAACTGGGCGCCGACGCGATCGGTTTCGTTTTCGCCCCGGGCAGCACCCGCCGGATCGAGCCCGAGGAGGCGCGCGCCATGCGCCACGCCTTGGCGCCGCTGGTCGACGCGGTCGCGCTGTTCCGCGACAACCCGGTGGACGAGGTGCGCGAGGTGGTGCGGCAGGTACGGCCGAGCCTGTTGCAGTTCCACGGCGACGAGGACGACGCGTTCTGCCGCGGCTTCGGGGTGCCGTACCTGAAGGCGATCCCGATGGGCAGCGAACTCGCGCTGCAGCACCCGGCGGCCTTGCACGTGCGCTACCCGGCGGCGAGCGGTTTCCTGTTCGACAGCCACCCGCCGGGCGGCTCCGGCGGCAGTGGCAAGCCGTTCGACTGGGGCAAAATCCCGGCCGGCGTGCAGAAGCCGTTCATGCTGGCCGGCGGCCTGTCGGGCGACAACGTGTTCGATGCGATCATGGCGACGCTGCCATGGGGCGTCGACGTGTCCAGCGGCATCGAGAGCACCCCTGGAATCAAGGACGGCGACCGGATGCGCCACTTCGTCGAAGAAGTGCGCCGCGCCGATTGCCACATCCTCGACTGAGACCGTAACCGGACATGCCCGACCAATCCCCCATCGATTTCCACGCCTGGCCCGATGCCGACGGCCACTTCGGCCGCTTCGGCGGCCGTTTCGTCGCCGAGACCCTGATCGGACCGCTGCAGGAACTGGCCGAAGCCTATGACACGGCCCGGGTCGACCCGGACTTCATCGCCGCCTTCGACCGCGACCTGGCCCATTACGTCGGCCGGCCGAGCCCGATCTACCACGCGCAACGGCTCAGCGACGAGGTCGGCGGCGCGCGCATCCTGCTCAAGCGCGAGGACCTGAACCACACCGGCGCGCACAAGATCAACAACACGATCGGCCAGGGCCTGCTGGCGGCGCGGATGGGCAAGCCGCGGATCATCGCCGAGACCGGCGCCGGCCAGCATGGCGTGGCCAGCGCCACCGTCGCCGCGCGACTCGGGCTGGAGTGCGTGGTCTACATGGGCGCGACCGACATCGAGCGGCAAAAGATCAACGTCTACCGGATGAAGCTGCTCGGCGCGACCGTGGTGCCGGTGACCAGCGGCTCGGCGACGCTGAAGGACGCCCTCAACGAGGCGATGCGCGACTGGGTGACCAACGTCGCCGACACCTTCTACATCATCGGCACCGTCGCCGGTCCCGACCCGTATCCGCGCATGGTGCGCGACTTCAACGCGGTGGTCGGGCGCGAGGCGAGGGCGCAGATGCTGGCCGAGTACGGCCGCCTGCCGGACGCCGTGACCGCCTGCGTCGGCGGCGGCAGCAACGCGATCGGCATCTTCCACGCTTTCCTCAACGATCCCGGCGTGCGCATCGTCGGTGCCGAAGCAGCCGGCGATGGCATCGACAGCGGCCACCACGCCGCCTCGCTGGCGGCCGGTCGCCCGGGGGTGCTGCACGGCAACCGCACCTACGTGTTGTGCGACGACGACGGCCAGATCATCGAGACCCACTCGGTTTCCGCCGGGCTGGACTACCCGGGCGTCGGTCCCGAGCACGCGTTCCTGAAGGATGCCGGTCGCGCGGAGTACGTCGGGGTCACCGACGACGAGGCGTTGGCCGCGTTCCACCAGCTGGCGCGGACCGAAGGCATCCTGCCGGCGCTGGAATCCAGCCACGCGATCGCCCAGGCGATCAAGCTCGCGCGCGAAATGCCGAAGGACCAGCTGGTCCTGTGCAACCTCTCCGGTCGCGGCGACAAGGACGTGCATACCATCGCCGCCCGCGACGGCATTGAATTTTGAGCGCCATGAACCGTATCGACACCCGTTTTGCCCGGCTGCGGGCCGATGGCCGCAAGGCGCTGGTCCCGTTCATGACGGCCGGCGACCCGTCGCTGGAGGCGCTGGTTCCGGTGATGCACGCGCTGGTCGACGCCGGCGCGGACCTGATCGAACTCGGGGTGCCGTTTTCCGATCCGATGGCCGACGGCCCGACCATCCAGCGCAGCTCCGAACGCGCACTGGAGCGCGGCGCGGGGCTGTCCTACGTGTTCGAGAGTGTCCGCGGGTTCCGCCAGCGCGACGACGACACGCCGGTGGTCCTGATGGGCTACCTCAACCCGGTCGAGATCCGTGGCGCCGAGCGCTTCGCCCGCGAGGCGGTCGATGCAGGCGTCGACGGCGTGTTGCTGGTCGACCTGCCGCCGGAGGAGGCCGACGGGTTCCGCGACGCGTTTTCCGCCCATGGCCTCGCATTGATCCTGCTGGCCGCGCCGACCACCTCCGACGCGCGCATGGCCCGGTTGTGCGCGAACGCCAGCGGATACCTGTACTACGTCAGCTATGCCGGCGTGACCGGCGCCGACCGCCTCGATACCGGAGTCGCCGGCAACCGCATGCAGGAAATCCGCACGCACAGCCCGGTGCCGGTGGTGGCCGGGTTCGGCATCAAGGACGCCGCCAGTGCCGCCGCGATGGCACGGCAGGCCGATGGCGTGGTGGTCGGCAGCGCACTGGTCGCAGCGCTCGATGGGGCGACGGATCCCGATGACGCCGCAGCTCGCGCCCGCACCTTCCTGGCGCCGTTGCGCGCGGCGCTGGACGCGCTGCGGCCGGGATAGGGGCCCTGCGTTAAACTGACCCGCTTGGCCGACGCTGCCCGTATCCGATACCGCAGGCGCGCCGACCGCATTGCAACAGCCTGAACGGGAAGACCTCAAAGCATGTCCTGGCTCAAGAAACTCATGCCGTCCGGCATCCGCACCGAAACCGGGAGCACCGCCAAGCGGCGCAGCGTCCCCGAGGGACTGTGGGAGAAGTGCGACCGCTGCGGCGCGGTGCTGTACCGCCCCGAACTCGAGGAGAACCTCGAGGTCTGCCCCAAGTGCAACCACCACATGCCGATCCGCGCCCGCGCGCGGCTCAGGGCCCTGTTCGACGCAGGCAGCACCAGCGAAATCGGCGCCGGCCTCGGCCCGGTCGACGTGCTCAAGTTCAAGGACCAGAAGAAGTACGCCGACCGGATCAAGGCCGCGCAGAAGTCGACCGGCGAGCGCGACGCGCTGGTGGCGATGCAGGGCACGCTCAAGCAGCGCCCGTTGGTGGCCTGTTCGTTCGATTTCGCCTACATGGGCGGCTCGATGGGCTCGGTGGTCGGCGAGCGTTTCGCGCTGGCCGCCGAAGCCGCGCTGGAGGCGGGCTGCCCGCTGGTGTGCTTCACCGCCACCGGCGGCGCGCGCATGCAGGAGAGCCTGTTCTCGCTGATGCAGATGGCCAAGACCTCGGCCGCGCTCGGCCGCCTGCGCGCGGCGGGGCTGCCGTACATCGCGGTGCTGACCCATCCGACCACCGGCGGCGTGTCGGCGTCGCTGGCGATGCTGGGCGACATCAACATCGCCGAGCCGGAGGCGCTGATCGGCTTCGCCGGCCCGCGGGTGATCGAGCAGACCGTGCGCGAGACGCTGCCGGAGGGCTTCCAGCGCAGCGAATTCCTGCTCGAGCACGGCGCGATCGACCAGATCTGCGACCGCCGCGAAATGCGCGACCGGCTCGCCCAGTTGCTGGCGCTGATGATGAAGCAGCCGCAACCGGACGATGAAGCCGAGGTCACGCTCGAGAAGGGCGGCGCATGAGCCGCAGGTATTTCGGCACCGACGGCATCCGCGGCCGGGTGGGCGAAGGCCCGATCTCGGCCGACTTCGTGCTGCGCCTCGGCAACGCCTACGGCCACGCGCTGAAGCGCAATGCATGGCGCAAGCCGCTGGTGATCATCGGCAAGGACACCCGGATCTCCAACTACATGTTCGAGGCCGCGCTGGAGGCCGGGCTGGTCGCGGCCGGCGTCGACGTGCAGCTGATGGGGCCGATGCCGACCCCGGCGGTCGCGCACCTCACCCATTCGCTGCGCGCCGATGGCGGCATCGTCATTTCCGCCTCGCACAACCCGCATTACGACAACGGCATCAAGTTCTTCTCGGCCGAGGGCGAGAAACTCGACGACGACACCGAGCTGGCGATCGAGGCCGCGCTGGAGTCGCCGTTCCGCACGGTTTCCTCGGAGGAACTCGGCAAGGCCGTGCGTACCCGCGACGCGATCGGACGCTACGTCGAGGCCTGCAAGAACTCGGTGCCCAAGGGCTTCGACCTCGGCGGCCTGCGCATCGTGATGGACTGCGCGAACGGCGCGACCTACCAGGTCGGGCCGATCGTCCTGCGCGAGCTGGGCGCCCAGGTCGGGCTGATAGGCGCCGACCCCAACGGCCTCAACATCAACGACGGTGTCGGCTCGACCCACCCGGAAACGCTGGCCGCGCGCGTGCGCGACACCGGCGCCGACCTCGGCATCGCGTTCGACGGCGACGGCGACCGGGTGATGTTCGTCGACGACCAGGGCAAGGTCTGCGATGGCGACGACCTGCTGTACATCCTCGCGCGCGACTGGCGCGACAGCGGCCGCCTGCAGGGCCCCGTGGTCGGCACGCTGATGACCAACTTCGGCCTGGAGCAGGCGTTCGAACGGGCCGGGATCGGCTTCCTGCGCTCCAAGGTCGGCGACCGCCACGTCCACCGGCAACTGGTCGAAAATGGCGGCGTGCTTGGCGGCGAGGCGTCCGGCCACCTGCTGTGCCTGGACCGGACCAGCACCGGCGACGGCATCGTCAGCGCGCTGCAGGTGCTGGAAGTGCTGCGCCGGCGCGGGATCGGCCTGCGCGAGGCGCTGGCCGGCCTGGCCCGGGTGCCGCAACGGACCGTCAACGTGCGTTTCAGCAACGGCGCCCGGCCGGCCGAGGCCGAATCGGTGCAGGCGGCGCTGGCCGATGCGCAACTCGCGGTGAAGGGCCGGGGGCGCGCGTTCCTGCGTCCTTCCGGCACCGAGCCGGTGGTGCGGGTCACCGTCGAAGCGGACGACGCCGAGCTTGTGCAGGCGACCCTCGACCGCCTTGCGGATGCCGTGCGCGCCGCCGCCGGCTGAGCGGCCGCGACACCGTTCCGATATCGAAACCCATCGCAAATCCACAGAAAGTCGTAGAAATCCGCATGAGCCAGGCCCGCATTCCCACCCTCGACATCCGCCGTTTCGACAGCGACCGCGATGCCTTCGTTGCCGAGATCGGTGCCGCGTACCGCGAGTGGGGATTCGCCGGCATCCGTGGGCACGGCATTCCGCAGGAGCGGATCGCCGCGGCCTATGACGTGTTCGAGCGTTTCTTCGCGCTGCCCGAAGAGGTCAAGCGCAAGTACCACGTCGCAGGCAGCGGCGGCGCGCGCGGCTACACGCCGTACGGAGTGGAAACCGCCAAGGGCGCGCAGCACTTCGACCTCAAGGAGTTCTGGCACGTGGGCCGCGAGGTTCCGCGCGAATCGAAGTACGCGGCGGTGATGCCGCCGAACCTGTGGCCGGACGAGATCCCGGAGTTCCGCGAGATCGCCTACGGCCTGTACGAGTCGCTCGACCGGCTCGGTGCCCGGATACTGAGCGCGCTGGCCCTGCACATCGGCCTGGCCGAAGACTACTTCGCCGACAAGACCAATTGCGGCAACTCGATCCTGCGGCCGATCCATTACCCGCCGATCACTACCCCCGAAATCCCCAACGAGCGCGCCGGCGCGCACGAGGACATCAACCTGATCACGCTGCTGGTCGGGGCGAGCGCCGCGGGGCTGGAGGTCCGGTCGCACCAGGGCGAGTGGATGCCGTTCACCGCCGAGGCCGACACCATCGTGGTCAACATCGGCGACATGCTGCAGCGCCTGACCAACCACGTGTACCCGTCGACCACCCACCGGGTGGTGAACCCGCAGGGCGAGGCCGCACGTCAGCCGCGCTATTCCACGCCGTTCTTCCTGCATCCCAATCCGGATTTCCTGATCGACGTGCTGCCGTCGACGATCACGCCCGGCAACCCCAGCCGCTATCCCGAGCCGATCACCGCCCAGGCCTACCTGGACGAGCGGCTGCGCGAGATCAAGCTGAAGTAGCCGGACCGGGCCTCACCCGCGGGTGGCTATGCCGCCCGCGTGCAGGCCTTCATGCCAGGCCGCAAGCTTGTCGTCGTGGCGCTGCGACGCGTTGGCCGGGCTGGTCGACGGCAATCTCAGGTAACGCATCGACCGCTCCGCGAGATGTGGCAACACCCGGCGGACGAACGTGCTCTCGGCCTTGGCCCCGTTGAACAGCACCGTCCCGATGTCCGGATGCGCGGCGAGGAAGCGCGGGAAATCATTGACCAGCGCGGTGTCGTCGCGGATTGCGCTGTCGAGGCTGCCGGGACGCTCGCAACTGGCCAGCACGTCCCACAGTGCGATTCCGGCGCCGACCAGCCGGTTGCAGCGTTCGGAGTAGGGCAGTGCCGGATCGGCGCCGACCAGTTCGCCCATGAACGGCCAGAAGCGGTTCTGCGGGTGCGCGTAGTACTGCTGCGCCTGCAGCGACTTCAACCCGGGCATGCTGCCGAGCACCAGCACGCGGACGTCGTTGCCGGTGAGCGGCGGAAAGCTGTGGACTACCGGTTGCATCGCTCCGATCCTACCGCGCAGGACGCCTGTCCCGGCATGCTTCCGGTGGCCCGCTTCGGTACAATCCCCGCTCCCGCATCACGGAGTGGTCCATGGCTCGTCGCAAGGTCGTCGCCGGAAACTGGAAGCTGCACGGCGATCGCCGTTTCGCAGGCGAACTGCTCGATGCGATCGCGGCGGTGGATGCGCCTGCGGGCGTGGACCGGATCGTGTTTCCACCGCTGCCCTACCTGGGCGAGCTGGTCGCGAAGTACGGCGCCCGCGGATTGCAGTTCGGCGCGCAGGACGTCAGTGCCAACGTGAAGGGCGCCTACACCGGCGAGGTGTCGGCCGCGATGCTGGTCGACGTCGGTGCGCGCTACGGCCTGGTCGGCCATTCCGAGCGCCGCCAGTACCACGGTGAAACCAGCGAGATCGTCGCTGCCAAGTTCCGTGCCGCCAAGGCCGCGGGCCTGGTGCCGATCCTCTGCATCGGCGAGACCCTCAGCGAGCGCGAGGACGGCCAGACCGAATGGCGCCTGCAGGAACAGCTGGCCCCATTGCTGGAAGACGGCGCCGCGGCGCTGGACGGCGCCATCGTCGCTTACGAGCCGGTCTGGGCGATCGGTACCGGCAAGACCGCCACGCCGGAGCAGGCGCAGGCGGTGCACGCATTCATCCGTAGCGAAATCGCAGCGCACGATGCTAGAATCGCTGGCTCGCTGCCGCTGCTTTACGGCGGCAGCGTGAAGGCCGACAATGCGGCCGCGCTGTTTGCGCAGGCGGACGTGGATGGCGGTCTGGTTGGCGGGGCCTCGCTGGTCGCCGACGATTTCAACGCCATCGCAGCCGCGGCGGCGCCCTGACCGGTTCCGGGCCTGCCCGTCACCGAACCAACAAAGAGTTTTCCGATGCTGCTGTTCCTCACCGTCATCTATCTGCTGGTCGCGATTGCGATGGTCGCGCTGATCCTGATGCAGCGTGGCGCGGGTGCGCAGGCGGGCGCGGGCTTCGGCGGCGGCGCCTCGGCGACCGTGTTCGGCGCGCGCGGTGCATCCAGCTTCCTGACCAAGGCCACCAAGTGGCTGGCGATCGTGTTCTTCTCGATCAGCCTGTACATGGCCTGGCACGCGACCCAGCGCAACGCGAACCCCGCGGAATCGGCCAGCCTGGGCGTCATGGCGCAGGTTCCGGTGGCGCCCGCGGTGCCGGAAGGCGCGGCCCAGGTGCCCGCAGCGACGGCCCCGGCGGCAGTGGTCCCGGCGGCCAACCCGTCACAGGTCCCCGCGGCGGACGACAGCGTTCCGGCCGCACCGGCGGCGGAATCGCCCGGTTCGGCACCGTCCGAACCTGCCGGGGAGTAATACAGGCGATACAATGGTGTTGTTGACGCCCGGCATGGAGGCTCGGGGGTCTGGTCACGATGACCGGAATGTGGTTCCAGCCAGTCGCTGGCCGGGGCCACAAACAGGGCAGGGATGTCGATATGGATGTCAGCGGTTCGCTGGAATCATGTGCCCAGGTGGCGGAATTGGTAGACGCACTACCTTGAGGTGGTAGCGGCTTAGGTCGTAGGGGTTCGAGTCCCCTCTTGGGCACCACTCCAGCAAAGCGGTAAACGACGGCATCCACATGCCGAATCGAGGCACCGGCGGTGCCGCAAGCCAAGGCCGCGGCAACGCGGCTCTAGCCTAGAAGAAGTGAGAGAACACAAGTGCTGGCCGAATACCTGCCGACCCTGCTGTTCCTTATCGTCGCCAGCGGTATCGGCGTCGCCCTGCTGGTGGTGGGCAACCTGCTCGGCCCCAAGCGTCCCGGCGCGGAGAAGCTGTCTCCGTACGAATGCGGGTTCGCGCCCTTCGAGGACGCGCGCATGCAGTTCGACGTGCGCTACTACCTCATCGCCATCCAGTTCATCATCTTCGACCTGGAAATCATCTTCATCGTGCCCTGGGCGACCGTGTTCCGTGATCTCGGGATCATCGGCCTGGTCGAGATGGGCATCTTTGCGAGCATGTTGCTGCTCGGCTTCATCTACGTGTGGAAGAAGGGAGCGCTGGAATGGGAGTGATCGAGCCGCGCACCCTGGGCGACCGCGTGTCGGGCCTGATGCACAACCCGGTGCCGGAAGGGCGCCTGGACGACATCCTGCGGCCGGAGGGCGACAATCCGCTGCTGCAACAGGGTTTCGTCACCACCAACCTCGATACCCTCTGGAACTGGGCACGCACCGGCTCGATGTGGCCGATGACGTTCGGCCTGGCCTGCTGTGCGGTCGAGATGATGCATGCGGGCGCCTCGCGGCTGGACCTGGATCGCTACGGCGTGGTGTTCCGCCCGTCGCCGCGCCAGTCCGACGTGATGATCGTCGCCGGTACCCTGGTCAACAAGATGGCCCCGGCGCTGCGCAAGGTCTACGACCAGATGCCGGACCCGAAGTGGGTCATCTCGATGGGCAGCTGCGCCAACGGCGGCGGCTACTACCACTATTCCTACGCAGTCACCCGCGGCGTCGACCGCATCGTGCCGGTGGATGTCTACGTGCCGGGTTGCCCGCCGACCGCCGAGGCGCTGGTCTACGGCATCCTGCAGTTGCAGAAGAAGATCCGCCGCGGCACCAATTTCGGTGACGGCAAGCAGGGCGTGCGCTGATGGCCGGGGGCGTGGAAGGCATGACCGTCGCCGTGTTTGCAGAGCGCCTGCGCGAGCGGTTCCCCGAAGGGCTGGTCGATGTCGCCGAACCGCGGGGCGAGGTCAGCCTGGACGTGGATCCGGCCGGCTGGCTGGCCGCGGCACAAGCCCTGCGCGACGAGTTCGGCTTCGAGCAACTGGTCGATGTCAGCGGCGTGGATTATCTCAGCTACGGTTCCGACGAGTGGGATACCGAGGTGTCCTCGGAAGGCTTCTCTCGCGGTGTCGAGGGCAAGGGCATGGGTCGTTTCGCCTGGGGCGAGTCGCCCAACGGCGCGGCCGACGCCCCGGAGCGCCGCTTTGCCGCGGTCGCCCACCTGCTGTCGTGCCAGAACAACCTGCGGGTCCGGCTGCGTACCTTCGCGGCCGACGATGCGCTGCCGGTGGTCGGTTCGCTGACCTCGGTCTGGCCCGGCGCCAACTGGTTCGAGCGCGAGGCGTTCGACCTGTTCGGCATCGTGTTCGAGGGCCATCCGGACCTGCGCCGGATCCTCACCGACTACGGTTTCGTCGGCCATCCGTTCCGCAAGGACTTCCCGCTGATCGGCAATGTCGAAGTGCGCTACGACGCCGACAAGCAGCGCGTGATCTACGAGCCGGTGTCGATCGAACCGCGCGTGCTGGTACCGCGCGTGATCCGTGACGACTCGCGTTACCAGACCGCTGCCGGCGAAGCCCGCCAGGCGCGCGAGGCCAAGCCATGAACACGCCAGCCCATCCCATGCCGGCCACCGGCATGCCACTCGTCAACACCTCCGGCCTCAACAGCATGGAGATCCGCAACTACACCGTGAACTTCGGCCCGCAGCACCCGGCCGCGCACGGCGTGCTGCGCCTGATCCTGGAGATGGACGGCGAGGTCGTGCAACGCGCCGATCCGCATATCGGGCTGCTCCACCGCGGCACCGAGAAGCTGGCCGAGTCCAAGCCGTTCAACCAGTCGATCGGCTACATGGACCGGCTCGACTACGTATCGATGATGTGCAACGAGCACGCCTACGTGCGCTCGATCGAGACCCTGCTGGGGATCGAGGCGCCGGAGCGCGCGCAGTACATCCGCACCATGTTCGACGAGATCACCCGCATCCTGAACCACTTGATGTGGGTGGGTTCCAGTGGGCTGGACCTCGGCGCGATGGCGGTGTTCCTGTACGCCTTCCGCGAGCGCGAGGAGCTGATGGACTGCTACGAGGCGGTCTCCGGCGCGCGCATGCACGCGACCTATTACCGTCCGGGCGGCGTCTACCGCGACCTGCCGGAGCGGATGTCGAAGTACAAGGAGTCGCCCTGGCGCAAGGGCAAGGACCTCAAGCGCTTCAACAACTGGCGCGAAGGCTCGCTGCTCGACTACCTCGACGCGTTCTGCGACGACTTCCCGAACCGCGTCGACGAGTACGAGACGCTGCTGACCGATAACCGCATCTGGAAGCAGCGTACCGTCGGCGTCGGCGTGATCAGTCCCGAGCTGGCCCTCGCCTGGGGCCTGACCGGGCCGATGCTGCGCGGTTCCGGCGTCGAGTGGGACCTGCGCAAGAAGCAGCCGTACGCCCGGTACGCCGAGGTCGATTTCGACATCCCGGTCGGCGTCAACGGCGACTGCTACGACCGCTACCTGGTCCGCATCGCGGAAATGCGCCAGTCGACCCGCATCATCAAGCAGTGCGTGAAGTGGCTGAAGGCCAACCCCGGCCCGGTGATGCTGGACAACTACAAGGTCGCGCCGCCCTCCCGCGAGGAGATGAAGGACGACATGGAAGCGTTGATCCACCACTTCAAGCTGTTCACCGAAGGCTATTGCGTGCCGGCCGGCGAGACCTACTGCGCGGTCGAGGCGCCCAAGGGCGAGTTCGGCTGCTACCTCGTGTCGGACGGCGCCAACAAGCCGTTCCGGGTCAAGCTGCGCGCGCCCGGTTTCGCCCACCTGTCCTCGATGGACACCGTGGTCAAGGGCCACATGCTGGCCGACGTGGTGGCGATGATCGGCACCTACGACATCGTGTTCGGCGAGATCGATCGCTAGCCGTGAACGGCGGCGATCGACTGAGGATCTACTGAGCAATGAAAGCGACCGGAAATTTCGAGGCCTGCCAGCACGTCGACCCGATGGTGGCGTTGTCGGACAAGACCCGTGCCCACATCGACCACTGGCTGGCCAAGTTCCCGCCCGACCGCAAGCGCTCGGCGGTGCTGCAGGGCCTGCATGCGGCGCAGGAACAGAACGAGGGCTGGCTGAGCGACGAGTTGATCGCCGCCGTCGCCAAGTACCTGTCGATCCCGCCGGTCTGGGCCTACGAGGTCGCCAGCTTCTACTCGATGTTCGAGACCGAGCAGGTCGGCCGCAACAACGTCGCCTTCTGCACCAACATCAGTTGCTGGCTCAACGGTGGCGAAGCGCTGGTGGCCCACGCCGAGAAGAAGCTCGGCTGCAAGCTGGGCGAGTCCACCGCCGATGGCCGGGTGTTCCTCAAGCGCGAGGAAGAGTGCCTGGCAGCGTGCTGTGGCGCGCCGGTGGTGGTCATCAATGGTCATTACCACGAGAAGCTCGACACCGCGAAGGTCGACGAACTGCTCGAGGGGCTCAAGTAATGGCGCACCACGACTACTCGCAGGGCTATGGCCCGGTCGGCCCGGCACCGCAGGAGCACAGCGTCGTCTACACGACCCTGCATTTCGACAAGCCGTGGTCGTACGACAACTACCTCAAGACCGGTGGCTACAGCGCGCTGCGCAGGATCCTCGAGGAGAAGATCGCGCCGGCCGACGTGATCGAGATGGTCAAGCAGTCGGGCTTGCGCGGGCGTGGCGGCGCGGGCTTCCCGACCGGCCTGAAGTGGAGCTTCATGCCGAAGGGCGAGGGCACCAAGTACATCCTGTGCAACTCGGACGAGTCCGAGCCGGGTACGGCCAAGGACCGCGACATCCTGCGCTACAACCCGCACGCGGTGATCGAGGGCATGGCGATCGCCTGCTACGCGACCGGTTCGACCGTTGCCTACAACTACCTGCGCGGCGAGTTCCACCACGAGCCGTTCGAGCACCTCGAGGAAGCCACCGCCGAGGCCTACAAGCACGGCTGGCTCGGCAAGGACGTGCTCGGTTCGGGCATCGACATCGACATCCACAACGCGCTCGGCGCCGGCGCCTACATCTGCGGCGAGGAAACCGCGTTGATGGAGTCGCTGGAAGGCAAGAAGGGCCAGCCGCGGTTCAAGCCGCCGTTCCCGGCCAACTTCGGCCTGTTCGGCAAGCCGACCACGATCAACAACACCGAAACCTACGCCTCGGTGCCGGCGATCATCCGCAACGGCGCCGAGTGGTTCCTCAACCTCGGCAAGCCCAACAACGGCGGCGCCAAGGTGTTTTCGGTGTCGGGCCACGTCGCCAGGCCCGGCAACTACGAGATCCGTCTCGGCACCTCGTTCGCCGACCTGCTGGAGCTGGCCGGTGGCGTGCGTAACGGGAACAGGATCAAGGGCGTGATCCCCGGTGGCTCGTCGATGCCGGTACTGCCGGGCGACACCATGATGGGCCTGACCATGGACTACGACGCGATCCAGAAGGCCGGTTCCGGCCTCGGCTCCGGCGCGGTAATCGTGATGGACGAGACCACCTGCATGGTCCGCGCCTGCCAGCGCATCGCGCGCTTCTACTTCAAGGAAAGCTGCGGTCAGTGCACGCCGTGCCGCGAGGGCACCGGCTGGATGTACCGCATGCTGACCCGCATCGTCGAGAAGCAGGCGACGGTCGAGGACCTGCACATGCTCAAGGCCGCCGCCGGCCAGATCGAAGGCCACACCATCTGTGCGTTCGGCGAGGCCGCGGCATGGCCGGTGCAGGGCTTCCTGCGCCACTTCTGGGACGAGTTCGAGTACGCGATCGTCAACAGGCGGTTCCTGGTCGATGACCAGGCCGCGGGCACTGTCGTAGAGAAGGTGGCCGCATGAGTGCGCAACCCGCCAACCCGAACGTGCCGCCGGACCACGTCTCGATCGAGATCGATGGCGTGCCGATGACCGCGCCCAAGGGCTCGATGATCATCCACGCCGCCGACAAGGCCGGCATCCCGATCCCGCGTTTCTGCTACCACGACAAGCTGTCCATCGCGGCCAACTGCCGCATGTGCCTGGTCGAGGTCGAGAAGATGGGCAAGCCGGCCCCGGCCTGCGCCACGCCGGTGATGGACGGCATGAAGGTCACCACCCGCAGCGACAAGGCGTTGAAGTCGCAGCGCAACGTGATGGAGTTCCTGCTGATCAACCATCCGCTCGACTGCCCGATCTGCGACCAGGGCGGCGAGTGCGAGTTGCAGGACCTGTCGATGGGCTACGGCCGTTCGGTCAGCCGCTTCGCCGAGCGCAAGCGCGTGGTGCCCGACGAGGACATCGGTCCGCTGGTCGCCACCGAGATGACCCGCTGCATCCAGTGCACCCGCTGCATCCGCTTCACCGCGGAGGTCGCCGGCACCTACGAGCTGGGCGGCATGTACCGCGGCGAGAACCTGCAGATCGGCACCTATGACGGCAAGCCGCTGACCACCGAGCTGTCGGGCAACGTCATCGATGTCTGCCCGGTCGGCGCGCTGACCAACAAGCCGTTCCAGTTCAAGGCGCGTGCCTGGGAGCTGGTCGCGCGCGAGTCGCTGGGCTATCACGACGCGCTCGGCAGCAACCTGTTCCACCACGTGCGTCGCGGCGAAGTGCTGCGCAGCGTCCCGCGCGACAACGATGCGGTCAACGAATGCTGGCTGTCGGATCGCGACCGCTATTCGCACCAGGGCCTGTACGCCGATGACCGCGCGACGGTCCCGATGCTGCGCGATGGCGATGACTGGCGCGAGGCGTCGTGGGACGAGGCGCTGGCGAAGGCCGCGCAGATCCTGCGCGACAACGGCGCCGACCAGCTCGGCATGCTGGTGCACCCCGCGACCTCGAACGAGGAGGGCGCCTTGCTCGCCCGCCTTGCCGATGCGCTCGGTACCGGCAACCTCGACCACCGTATCTCCCAGCGCGACCTGTCGGACGCCGCCGTCGCCGAAACCTTCGCGATGCGCGTGGCCGACATCGACAAGGCCGACATGGTGGTGATCGTCGGCGCCAACCTGCGCCACGAGCTGCCGCTGGTCAATGCGCGCGTGCGCAAGGCCTGGCAGAACGGCGCGAAGGTGCACGTGGTCAATCCGGTCGACTTCGACCAGACCTTCGACCTGGCCGGCAAGCAGATCGTCGCGCCGTCGCAGCTGGCCGCCGCGCTCGGCAATGCCGATTTGCGCGAGGCCGCGAAGGCCGGTTCGCACGCGGTCGTCATCGTCGGCGGGCTCGCCGAGAACAGCGTGCATGCCTCGGCGATCCGTGCCGCCGCGTCGGATTTCGCGGCGGCCACCGGTGCCGCGCTGTGCCGCATTCCGCAGGGCGCCAACGCGGTTGGCCTGGCCGACCATGGCGTGCTGCCGAGCGGTCGCGACGCAGGTTCGATGCTGGCCGAGCCGCGCACCGCCTACGTGCTTTACGGCATCGAGCCGGGCCTGGATTTCGCCGACACCGCAACCGCGATGAAGGCGCTGGGCAGTGCGCAGGTCGTGGCGTTCAGCCATTTCGCCTGCCAGTCGACCCGCGCGGTCGCCGACGTGATCCTGCCGATCGGCTTGCTGCCCGAGATCGACGCGACCCTGACCAACCTCGATGGCCGCGAGCAGTCCGCTACTGCCGGCGGCAAGTTGCCGGGCCAGGCACGTCCCGGCTGGCGCGTGCTGCGGGCACTGGGTGGTGCGCTGGAAGCGACCGGATTCGAGTTCACCGACCTCGCCGGCCTGCGTGCCGGAGTGGCCAAGCGCGAGGTGGCGCCGATGGTCGGACGGCCGCCGGCAATCAGCACCGAAGGGCTGGAGGTCGCCGTCAGCACCGCGATCTACCGGGGCGATGCGGTCGTGCGCCGCGCTGCCGCACTGCAGTCGCATCCGTTGAACGTCGCGCCGCGCGCGGTACTCAACCGCGCCGATGCCGACACGCTCGGCCTGGTCGACGGGGGCACCGGCAAGTTCGGCACCGACGCGGGCACCGCGACCCTGCCGGTCTCCGTCAGCGACAAGGTCGCGCCCGGCACCGTCTGGATCGAGGGTGGGCACGGGGCGACCGCGCCGCTTGGTGCCGGTCGGGTGCAGGCGGGGAGGGCTTGAGCATGGTCGACATGATCCACCAGTTCTTCACGTCCTTCGGCATGCTCGGCGAAGGCGCCTGGATCGTGCTGAAGATCCTGCTGATCGCCGTGCCGGTGATCCTCGCGGTGGCGTTCTACGTGTTGTGGGAGCGCAAGCTGATCGGCTGGATGCACGCGCGCCACGGGCCGATGTACGTCGGCATGGGCATCCTGCAAACGTTCGCCGACGTGTTCAAGCTGCTGTTCAAGGAAGTGCTGCAGCCGACGAGTGCATCGCCGTTCCTGTACAAGCTGGCGCCATTGCTGGTGCTGGTGCCGTCGTTCGCGGCCTGGGCGGTGATCCCGTTCGATGCGCAGGTCGTGCTGTCGAACGCCAATGCCGGCCTGCTGTACCTGCTGGCGATGACCTCGCTGGGTGTGTACGGCATCATCCTCGCCGGCTGGGCGTCCAACTCGAAGTACGCCTTCCTCGGTGCGATGCGTGCCGCGGCGCAGATGGTGTCGTACGAGATCGCGATGGGCTTCGCGCTGGTCGGCGTGATGGTCGCCGCCGGCAGCCTCAACCTGTCGGAAATCGTGATGGCGCAGTCGGGCAACGCCGGCCTGCTGGAGTGGTTCTGGCTGCCGTTGCTGCCGCTGTTCGTGATCTATTTCGTGTCCGGCGTGGCCGAGACCAACCGCGCGCCGTTCGACGTGGTCGAGGGCGAGTCGGAGATCGTCGCCGGCCACATGGTGGAGTACTCGGGCGCGCTGTTCGCGCTGTTCTTCCTGGCCGAATACGCCAACATGATCCTGGTCAGCTTCCTGGTCTCGATCTTCTTCCTCGGCGGCTGGCTGAGCCCGCTGCAGGGCCTTGGCATCCCGCTGCTGTCGGTCGACGGCTGGTGGTGGCTGCTGGCCAAGGTCGCCTTCTTCGCCAGTTGCTACATCTGGTTCCGCGCCACGTTCCCGCGCTACCGCTACGACCAGATCATGCGGCTGGGCTGGAAGGTGTTCATCCCGATCACGATCGCGTGGATCGTCGTGGTCGCGCTGATGGCCTATTACGACGTGTTCCTGCCGGGGCAATGAGACTGACATGAACCGCATCGTTTCCTATTTCAGAAGTCTTCTGCTGGTCGAGCTCGGGCAGGGCATGTGGCTCACGCTCAAGTACCTGTTCCGGCCCAAGTACACGCTGATGTACCCGATGGAGAAGACCCCGCAGTCGCCGCGTTTCCGCGGCATCCATGCGCTGCGCCGCTATCCCAACGGCGAGGAGCGCTGCATCGCCTGCAAGCTGTGCGAGGCGGTGTGCCCGGCGCTGGCGATCACCATCGACTCGGAGAAGCGCGAGGATGGCAGCCGCCGCACCACGCGCTACGACATCGACCTGTTCAAGTGCATCTATTGCGGCTTCTGCGAGGAGTCGTGCCCGGTGGACTCGATCGTCGAGACCCACATCCACGAATACCACTTCGACCAGCGCGGACAGAACATCGTCACCAAGCCGCAACTGCTGGCGATCGGCGACCGGCTCGAGGCCGAGATCGCGGAACGCCGCGCCGCCGACGCACCTTTCCGCTGAGTGCCCGCCATGGACCTCGCTTTCATCGCCTTCATCGTCTTCGCCCTCACGGCAATCGCATCCGCGCTGGCCGTGATCACCGTCAAGAACCCCGTCCACGCGGTGCTGTCGCTGGTGCTGACGTTCTTCTCGGTCGCCTGCCTGTGGATCATCATCGGGGCCGAGTTCCTCGGCGTGACCCTGATCCTGGTCTACGTCGGTGCGGTGATGGTGCTGTTCCTGTTCGTGGTGATGATGCTTGATATCGACGTCGCGCCACTGCGCGAGGGCTTCGTGCGTTACCTGCCGGTCGGGCTGGTGGTCGCCGCGGTGATGCTGGCCGAGATGCTGGTGCTGATCGGCGTCAAGACGCAGCTGGCGGTGCCGCTGGCGCCCAATGCGGCCGAGGCGGCCGATATCCCCAATACCGAGTGGCTGGCGCATGCGCTGTTCACCCGGTTCCTGCTGCCGTTCGAGACCGCCGCGGTGATCCTGACCGTCGCGGTGATCGCGGCGGTGACCCTGACCCTGCGTCGCCGCGAGGGTGCCAAGCACCAGAACCCGGGCGAGCAGGCCCGCGCCCGTGCCGGCGACCGTGTGCGCCTGGTCAAGATGGACGCGGTGAGACCCGCGCCCGCGCAGCCGTCGGATGCCTCCGGTGCCGCCGACGAGGTGAAGCCATGAACCTGTTCGCATCCGGCCTGACCCCCGGCCACTTCCTCGCGCTCGGCGCCGCGCTGTTCTGCATCAGCGTCGCCGGCATCTTCATCAACCGCAAGAACGTGATCGTGCTGCTGATGTGCCTGGAGTTGATGCTGCTTGCGGTCAACATCAACTTCGTGACGTTCTCGCGCCAGTTCGGCGACCCGGCCGGCCAGGTGTTCGTGTTCTTCATCCTGACCGTGGCCGCGGCCGAGGCCGCCATCGGCCTGGCGATCCTCGTCACGCTGTTCCGCAACCGGCGCACGATCAACGTCGCCGAAATCGATTCGATGAAGGGCTGATCCGATGCAGGGTGTGGACATGCTTGATAGCAGCGTCGTTATTTCAAAGTCCCTGCTGCTGGCCGTCGTGCTGGCGCCGCTGCTGGGTGCCATCATCGCGGGCCTGTTCGGCCGCAGGATCGGTCGTGCCGGTGCGCACGTCGTCACCATCCTGGGCGTCGCCGCGAGCTTCGTGATGTCCGCCTGGGTGCTGTGGCAACTGGTCGGGCAGGGCGCGGCACCGTTCAACGAGAACATCTACACCTGGTTCCAGGTCGGCGGCATCGAGGCCCATGTCGGCTTCATGGTCGACAACCTGACCGCGATGATGATGGTGGTGGTCACCTTCGTGTCGCTGCTGGTGCACCTCTACACCATCGGCTACATGCACGAGGATCCGGGCTACCAGCGGTTCTTCAGCTACATCTCGCTGTTCACCTTCTCGATGCTCATGCTGGTGATGAGCAACAACTTCCTGCAGCTGTTCTTCGGCTGGGAAGCGGTGGGCCTGGTGTCGTATCTGCTGATCGGCTTCTGGTTCAAGAAGCCGACCGCGGTGTTCGCCAACCTCAAGGCGTTCCTGGTCAACCGCGTGGGCGATTTCGGCTTCCTGCTCGGCATCGCCGGCGTGCTGCTGATGTTCGGTTCGCTCGACTACGGCACCGTGTTCGCCAACGCACCGAGCATCGCCGGGCTGAACATGGCGATCGTCGAGGGCCACGAATGGTCGGTCGCGACGGTGATCTGTATCTGCCTGTTCATCGGCGCGATGGGCAAGTCGGCGCAGGTGCCGCTGCACGTCTGGCTGCCGGACTCGATGGAAGGCCCGACCCCGATCTCGGCGCTGATCCACGCGGCGACGATGGTGACGGCCGGCATCTTCATGGTCGCGCGCATGTCGCCGCTGTTCGAGCTGAGCCAGACCGCGCTCAACTTCGTGCTGTTCATCGGCGCCACCACCGCGTTCTGGACCGGCCTGATCGGCATCGTGCAGAACGACATCAAGCGCGTGGTCGCGTATTCGACGCTGTCGCAGCTGGGCTACATGACGGTCGCGCTGGGCGTGTCGGCCTACAGCGCCGGCGTCTACCACCTGATGACGCACGCGTTCTTCAAGGCGCTGCTGTTCCTCGGTGCCGGCTCGGTCATCATTGCGATGCACCATGAGCAGGACATGCGCAAGATGGGTGGCCTCAGGAAGTACATGCCCATCACCTACTGGACGATGCTGCTGGGCACGCTGGCGCTGGTCGCCACGCCGTTCTTCAGCGGCTTCTACTCCAAGGACACGATCATCGAGGCGGCCCACCACGCCAGCGAGCGCGCGGGCTGGATCGGGCAGTACGCCTACTGGGCGGTGTTGCTGGGTGCGTTCGTGACCGCGTTCTACAGCTTCCGCCTGCTGTTCATGACGTTCCACGGCAAGGAGCGTTTCCGTGAGGTCGGGCATGCGCACGGCCACGACGATCATGCCGCGGAAGACCACGGCCACCACGGCGTGCACGAGCCCCACGAGTCGCCGTGGGTGGTGACCGTGCCGCTGATCCTGCTGGCGATCCCGTCGGTGCTGGTCGGCTTCTTCACCGCGGGCCCGATGCTGTTCGGGACCGACTGGAGCGGGCACGTCGAGCAGCTGCCGTTCTTCCTCGGCGCGATCGAGGTCGATGCCGCCCACGACGTGATGGCCACGCTGAAGCACGAGGTCTGGCACGGCCCGGTCGCGTTCGCACTGCACGGCCTGCAGTCGCCGGCGTTCTGGCTGGCGTTCGCCGGGTTCGCGCTGGCCGTGGTCATGTATCTGTGGAAGCCCGAGCTGGCCACCCGCGCCCGGAAGGCATTTGCCTGGCCGGTGCGGGTACTGGAGAACAAGTACGGCTTCGACGCCCTGTGGATCGGCGGTTTCGCCGGCGGCAGCCTCGGCCTGGGCAAGGCATCGCGCGCGGTCGACACCCATGTGATCGACGGTGTCGCCGTCAACGGCAGCGCCCGCCTGGTCGAACTGGTCGCCTCGGTCAGCCGCCGCGTCCAATCCGGTTACCTGTTCCATTACGCCTTCGCGATGATCGTCGGCCTGATCGTGATGCTGGCCGTACTCATCCGTTACCTGAATTGACAAGGACTGCGACGTGAACCCTGAGCCCTTGCAAAGTGCGCTGCCCTTGTTGAGCCTGCTCGTGTGGCTGCCGATCATCGGCGGCTTCCTGACCCTCGCGTTCGGTGACGCGCGCGCCAACGCCGCGCGCTGGTTCGCCACCGGCGTCGCCACGCTGACGCTGCTGGTGTGCGTGCCGCTGTTCACCGGATTCGACATGGCCACCCCGGCGATGCAGTTCGTCGAGGACCACGCGTGGATCCCGGCGTTCGACATCCGCTACCACCTGGGCGCGGACGGCATTTCGGTGCCGCTGATCGGCCTGACCGCATTGACCTCGGTGCTGGTGCTGATCGGTGCCTGGAACGTCGAGAAGCGGGTCAACCAGTACTACGCCGCGTTCCTGATCCTCGAAGGCCTGATGGTCGGCGTGTTCGCCGCGCTCGACTCGATGCTGTTCTACGTGTTCTTCGAGTGCATGCTGATCCCGATGTTCATCATCATCGGCGTCTGGGGCGGCCCGCGCCGGGTCTACGCCTCGGTCAAGTTCTTCCTGTACACGTTCCTCGGCTCGCTGTTCATGCTGATCGGGCTGATCTACCTGTACCTGAAGGGCGGCAGCTGGCAGCTGGCCGACCTGTACCAGTTGCAGCTGTCGGCGACCGAGCAGATGTGGATCATGTTCGGCTTCCTGATCGCGTTCGCGGTCAAGGTGCCGATGTTCCCGGTGCACACCTGGCTGCCGGACGCGCACGTCGAGGCGCCGACCGCCGGTTCGGTGATCCTGGCCGCGATCATGCTGAAGATCGGCGGTTACGGCTTCCTGCGCTTCACCCTGCCGATCGTGCCGGACGCCGGCGCGGAGTGGGCGTGGCTGCTGATCGCGCTGAGCCTGATCGCAATCGTCTACGTCGGCCTGGTCGCGCTGGCTCAGGACGACATGAAGAAGCTGATCGCCTATTCGTCGATCTCGCACATGGGCTTCGTGACCCTCGGCACCTTCATCGCCTTCGGCCTGGTGCGTGACTACGGCAACCTCGACGCCGCGCGCCTCGGCCTGCAGGGCGCGATGGTGCAGATGGTCAGCCACGGGTTCATCTCGGCGGCGATGTTCACCTGCGTCGGCGTGCTGTACGACCGGCTGCACACGCGGCGGATCAAGGATTACGGCGGCGTTGCCAACGTGATGCCGTGGTTCGCGGTGCTCTACGTGCTGTTCGCGATGGCCAACTCGGGCCTGCCGGGCACGTCGGGCTTCGTCGGCGAGTTCATGGTGATCATGGCCTCGTTCCAGAAACATCCATTGATCGCCTTCGCCGCGGCGCTGACCCTGATCATCGGTGCCGGGTACACCCTGTGGCTGGTCAAGCGCGTGCTGTGGGGCGAGGTCGGCAATGAAAACGTCGCCACGATGAAGGACATCAGCGCACGCGAGACCTTCGTGCTGGGCGTGTTCGCCGCCGGTACGCTGCTGATCGGTGTCTGGCCGAAGCCGCTGACCGACCTGATGGAACCATCGATCGCCAACCTCGCGATGCAGATCGCAGGTTCCAAGCTTTAAGCGCCTGACGGGCACCCACCGGATCAAGAGCCGAAGATGACCGCCGTTCCCCTACGTTCCGCCGCCGAATTGATGCCGTTGCTGCCAGAGCTGGTGCTGGTCGGCGGCGCCTTTGCGCTGCTCATGCTCGACCTGTTCCTGTCCGAGCGCCAGCGTGTCGCCACCCACTTGCTGTCGATCGCACTGCTGCTGGTGGTGGCCGCGATGATCGCATTCGGTGTCGGCGGGCAGGGCACGGTGCTCAGCGGCATGTTCGTGCGCGATGGCATCTCCGATGTCCTGGGCGCCAGCCTGGCGGCGATCTCGGCACTGGCGATGGTGTTCCTGTGGCCGTACATGCGCGATCGCGGCCTGTACAAGGGCGAGATGTCGGTGCTGATGCTGTTCGCGGTGCTCGGCATGATGCTGCTGGTGTCCGCCGGCAGCCTGGTGATGATCTACGTCGGGCTGGAAATGCTGGCGCTGTGTTCGTACGCGCTGGTCGCGATCGATCGCGAGAACCCGCTCGCATCCGAGGCGGGCATCAAGTACTTCGTGCTCGGCGCACTGGCCTCCGGCCTGTTGCTGTACGGCCTGTCCTTGGTCTACGGCGCCACCGGCACGCTCGACCTGCAGCAGATCGCGATCGCCGCGCAGTCCACGGCGTCGATGACGATGCTGGTCACCGGCGTGGCGTTCATGGTCGCCGGCATCGCGTTCAAGTTCGGTGCCGCGCCGTTCCACATGTGGCTCCCGGACGTCTACCACGGCGCGCCGACCCCGATCACGCTGTTCATCGGCTCCGCGCCGAAGCTTGCGGTGGTCGGCATGACCTACCGGTTGCTCGAGGTCGCGGTCGGGCCGCTGGAGGTCCACTGGCAGGTCATGCTCGCCGTCCTGGCGGTGCTGTCGCTGGCGATCGGCAACCTCAGCGCGATCATGCAGAGCAACTTCAAGCGCATGCTGGCGTATTCGACGGTGTCGCACATCGGCTTCCTGCTGATGGGCTTCGCCGGCGGCGGGGCGGAAGGTTTCGCGGCTGCGACGTTCTACGCGCTGGTGTACGCGCTGATGGCGACCGCGGCGTTCGGCGCCATCGTGGCGATGTCCAGCCGTGGTTTCGAGGCCGACCGGATCGACGACTACAAGGGCCTCAATGCGCGTGATCCGTGGATGGCCGGGCTGATCCTGCTGGTCATGTTCTCGCTGGCCGGGGTGCCGCCGTTCCTCGGCTTCTGGGCCAAGCTGTCGGTGCTGCGCGCCGCGATCGAAGGCGACATGCTGTGGCTTGCGATCGTCGGCATCGTGTTCGCGGTGATCGGCGCCTTCTACTACCTGCGGGTGGTCAAGGTGATGTACTTCGACGAGCCGGAAGGCGTGATGCCGGCGCCAACAAGCCATCGGCCGATGCGCATCGTGCTCGGCGTCAACGCGTTCGCGCTGCTCGTGCTCGGCCTGGCGTGGAATCCGATCATGGCGTGGTGCCGGCAGGCGTTCGGAATCTGAAAATAAAACCCTGTCCGGGGTTGCCAGGAACAGGGTTCATCGCTATTATGATCGGCCTGATGCGGGGTGGAGCAGTCTGGCAGCTCGTCGGGCTCATAACCCGAAGGTCGCAGGTTCAAATCCTGCCCCCGCTACCAAGTTGATATGCATCAGACGAAACGGCGACTCCCGAAATGGAGTCGCCGTTTTCGTATCCGCATGTTTCGTGTCGGCGTGTTCGTTTCCCGCATGCCTCGTCGAGCGCCGCCGTGTTTCCGCCGGGCAGTTCACGCCGCTCAGTTCTCCGAGACCAGCACGGCATCGGACCGGTAGAGGGCCGGGTAGAGGCGCTGCAGTTCGCGGACCTTCGGCAGGTCGTTGATGCGGATATAGGCATTGCGCGGGTGCCGTGTCATGTAGTCCTGGTGGTAGGCCTCGGCGGGATGGAACTGTTTGCCGCTCTCGATCCGGGTGGCGATGGGCGCATCGAATACCCCGGCCCTGTCGAGTTGGGCGATGTAGGCCCGGGCGGCCTGCGCCTGTTCACTGCTGGTGGTGAATATCGCCGAACGGTACTGGGTGCCGCGGTCCGGCCCCTGCCGGTTGAGCTGGGTGGGATCGTGGGCGACCGAAAAGAACACCTGCATCAGCTGTGCGTAGCTGACCTGCGCGGGGTCGTAAGTCACCTGCACGGCTTCGGCGTGGCCGGTGCGTCCGGTGCCGACGAGAGGGTAGCGGGCCGTCGCTGCGCTACCGCCGATGTACCCGGACACGGCTGACTGCACGCCCTTCACGTGCTGGAACACGCCCTGTACGCCCCAGAAGCAGCCCGCGGCGAATACCGCCGTTTCGCTGCGCGCGGGTGCCTCGGCAGGTGCCTGCATGGCGGCCGGCGGCGGTAACTCCATGGCCTGTGCGTTGCCGACGCCCGGCTGGCCGTGCAGGTTGAAGGCGACCGCCAGCATCAGCGCGGCAACGGCGATGGCGACGCCACCGGCGAGGAGGTTTTCCATCGGGAGTCTCATGGCGGGTTCTCCGTGGGTGTCAGCCGAAGGTGAAGGCGTAGGCGCGGACGCCGGGGTCGAGGAATTCGATCTCGAAGGTGTGCTCGGCCACGTCGCCGCGCTGGCGTACGAGCTGGTACAGGCGGTGTTCGTCGATCACGCCCGAGCCTGACGCATCGGTGTCCACGCCGTGCGCATCGCCCGGCGCACGGCCGTCGATGCGCACCCTGAACCGCACGGGTTCGGCGCCCGGCGCGAGGACGAGGTGCAGGTCGCGGGCATGGAAGCGGAAGCGGATGCCGCCACCGGCCTGCTCCAAGCGCGCGTCCTCGCGACCGACCGTCCAGTCGCCCGACAGCGCCCACTGGTTGAGCGTCAACGGCGGCGTACCTGCGTAGCGGTGCTCGCGGTCGTGCACCAGGCCGCCGGCGGAAGCGAAGTTCTCGGCGCGGGCGTAGCCGACATAGGTCTCCGGGGAGCGCAGGTTGTCCCGGTCGGCCGGCTGCTCCACGCCGCTGGCCTCCGTCCCCGAGGCGGCCATGGCTGGCAGTCGCGCGCGTCCGGCTTCCTGCAGCAACCCGCGGATGATCCCTTCGGATTCGGCGTAATTGCCTTCACCGAAGTGGTGGGCGCGGATGCGGCCCTGCGCATCGATGAAGTAGTGGGCCGGCCAGTACCGGTTGTTGAACGCGCGCCAGATCGCGTAGTCGTTGTCGATCGCCACCGGATAGGTCACGCGCAGGTCGGAAACCGCACGGCGCACGTTGTCGGGGTCGCGTTCGAAGGCGAACTCCGGTGCATGCACGCCGATCACCACCAGCCCCTGGTCCCGGTATTTGTCCGCCCACTCGCGCACATGCGGCAGCGCGCGCAGGCAATTGATGCAGGAGTAGGTCCAGAAATCGATCAGCACGACCTTGCCGCGGAGCGATGCGGGGTCGAGCGGCTCGCTGTTCAACCAGCCGGTGGCGCCTGCAAGCGAGGGCAGGTTGCCTTCCGTGTGCACCGGTGTTCCGGCCGCGTCGGTGCCCATCATCATCATGGCCGGCGCATCCGTCGCGCCTTCCATCATCGCGTTCGACCCGGACATCGCCGGTGGCTGGATGCGATCGAGCAATGATTGCTCCACGCGTGCGGTGCTGACCGTCGACAGGCGGGTCAGCAGGCCGGTGTCCAGCCCCAGCGCGATCGCCGCAACCGCGGCGAGCACCAGCACGCCGAGTCCACGCCGCACCCATTCGCCCATGCCGAGCGAGCCCTTCAGTGCAGCGAAGACGCGGCCGCCGACCAGCAGCGCGATCGCCAGCGAGGTGGCCGCGCCCAGTGCATAGGCCAGCAGCAGCGCGGTTGTTCCCGTGCTTGCCCCCTGCAGGGCGGCGCCGGTCAGCACCAGCCCCAGGATCGGACCGGCGCAGGGCGCCCACAGCAGCCCCGTCGCCACGCCCAGCAGCAGCGAAGTGCCGATCCCGCCACGGCCGCGCTCATCGGCGCTGTCGGCGGACCGGCTCAGGCGCCCGCCCAGTGCCTGGAACGGTGCACCCACGCGGCTCGCCAGCGCCGGCCACAGCAGTGCGATTGCGAACGCCGCCATCAGTGCGAGCGCGAGCCAGCGTCCCACCTGGTTGGCCTGCACGACCCACTGACTGCCAACGGCCGCCAGTGTCGCGACGGCCGCGAAGGTAACCGCCATGCCGACGAGCATGGGCAGCCCCGCGCGCAGGAACGGCTTGTCCGAACGGGCGAACACGAAGGGCAGCACGGGCAGGATGCACGGGCTGAGGATGGTCAGGACACCGCCAAGGTAGGCGAGGAGGAGAAGGAGCATCGGGATTTTCCAGGGAGGGAAGGAGGAGGACGGGTTTCAACCCGCGGCGAACGTCATCGCCGCGCCGTTCATGCAGTAGCGCAGGCCGGTGGGAGCAGGGCCGTCGTTGAACACGTGGCCCAGGTGCCCGCCACAGCGTCGGCAGTGCACTTCATGGCGGACCATGCCGAAACTGGAGTCGGTGCTCGTTCCGATCGCGTCATGCAGCGGCGCCCAGAAACTCGGCCAGCCGGTCCCGCTTTCGAACTTGGTGGCCGAGGAGTACAGCGGCAGCGCGCAACCGGCACAGGCGAACGTGCCGCGCCGATGCTCGTCGTTCAGCGGGCTGCTGTAGGGATGCTCGGTGGCGTGTCCCCGCAGTACGCGGTACTGCGAAGGTGTCAGGCGCGCGCGCCATTCGGCGTCGCTGTGCATGACCTCGAAGCGCCGGGGCCTGGCCGCCGCCGCAGCCGCGGCGGGTGCGCGGCTGCAAGCGCCGAGTCCCAACAGGCCGCCCGCCATGGCGAGGCCGCCGACGCGCAACAGTTCCCTGCGGGTAAAGGACATGGTCTTCTCCTGGCAATGTGACGGGACAGGCGAATGATTCGCCCGGTCCCATCGCCAAGTCCTCACGCAAACTTAAACTTTGCGTGATACCTCCAGCGCGGCGATTGACCATAATCCGGGCTGGAGCCACGAGGCCTGCCGGATCCCGGGATGTCCACAGCCAAACGCGTGCTGATCGTCGAAGACGACGCGCATATCGCCGAATTGCTGCGCCTGCACCTGCACGACGAAGGCTTCGAGGTGGTGCACGCGACCGATGGCAACGAAGGCCTGCGCCTGCTCGAAGGCGGTGGCTGGGATGCCCTCGTGCTGGACCTGATGCTGCCGGGCGTCGACGGGCTGGAAATCTGCAGGCGCGCCCGCACGATGGCCCGCTACACGCCGATCATCATCACCAGCGCCCGCTCCAGCGAAGTGCACCGGATCCTGGGGCTGGAACTGGGGGCGGACGACTACCTCGCCAAGCCATTTTCCATGCTCGAGCTGGTGGCGCGGGTGAAGGCGCTGCTGCGCCGCGTGGAGGCGGTGGCGAACGACGCGAAGATCGACTCCGGCGTGCTGGAGCGCAACGGCCTGCACATCGACCCGGTCGCGCGCACGGCCGCCATCGACGGCCGGGTGCTGGAACTGACGCCGCGCGAGTTCGACCTGCTGCACTTCTTCGCCCGCCACCCCGACAAGGTGTTCTCGCGGATGGACCTGCTCAACCGGGTCTGGGGCTACCGGCACGACGGTTACGAACACACCGTCAACACCCACATCAACCGCCTGCGCGCGAAGATCGAGCCCGATCCGGCCCAGCCCCGGCGCATCCTCACGGTATGGGGGAGGGGCTACCGGTTCGCCGCCGCACCGATGGTCGGGGAGGGCGACGCGTGATCCGGTTGAGCCTGTCGCAGCGCCTGTCCGTCGTGTTCTGCGGCCTGTTGCTGGTGTGCTGCGGCGCGCTGGCGATGATGCAGATGCGCACCAGCGTGATGCACGAGCAGGAGGTGGTGCAGCGCCTGTCGCGCGGACTGGCCGAGCACATCGCCCAGAGCGGCGAGTTGATGGACCGGGACGGCCTGCGGCCGGCGAACGTGCGCGACCTGTTCGGCAAGTTGATGGCGGTCAATCCCAGCGTCGAGGTCTACCTGCTGGACGATCGCGGCCGCATCCTCGGCCACGATGCACCCGAGGGCCACCTGCGGCGCAAGCAGGTGGATGTCGCGCCGATCCAACAGCTGTTGCGCGGCGACCGGCTACCGATCCTCGGTGACGACCCGCGCAGCGCACACGGTCGCAAGGTGTTCAACGCCGCCCCGTTGCGGGTGCAGGGGCGCGATGTCGGCTACATCTACGTCGTGTTGCTTGGCGAGGAGCGCGACGCGCTGGTGGCCGATGTCACCGCGAGCGCCGCGCTGCGCACCACGCTGTGGTCGGTGTCGCTGGTCGCGGTGCTGGGGCTGCTGGCGGGTATCGCCGCCTTCCGCTGGGTCACCCGTCCGCTGCGGCGCCTCACTGCGCGCATGCAGGCATTCGACGTGGAAGGGCGCGCGCCACGGGCGCCGGACGACCGGCAGCCTCCACTGGCGCCGGGCGAGAAGGACGAAATCGCCATCCTCGAGCACAGCTTCAGCCACATGTCCCGGCGCATCGGCGAGCAGTGGCAGGAGCTGAGCCGGCAGGACCAGCAGCGCCGCGAGCTGGTGGCCAACATCTCGCACGACCTGCGCACCCCGCTTTCGTCGCTGCACGGCTATCTCGAGACGCTGGCGCTGAAGGACGGGACGCTGGACCCGGCCGAGCGCCGGCGCTACCTGGAGATCGCGCTGGGGCAAAGCCGCAAGGTCGGACGCCTGGTGCAGGAGCTGTTCGAACTGGCGCGCCTGGAGTACGGCGCCGTGCAACTGGATCGGCAGGCGTTCTCGCTACCCGACCTGGTCCAGGACGTGTTCCAGAAGTTCGAGCTGGCGGCCGAGGCCCGGCGACAGGTGCTGGTGGCGGACATCCCCCCGGGTGTTCCGGCCGTCGTCGCGGATATCGGGCTGGTCGAGCGCGTTTTGACCAACCTGATCGACAACGCGATACGGCACACGCCCGGGGGAGGGCGCATCGAACTGGCGCTGCGTACCGGCGCCCGCGGCGTGGTGGTGACGGTCGCGGACGATGGCCCGGGGATTCCCGCGGAGCTGCGCCGGCGCCTGTTCGAGACGCCATCGGTGCTGGCGTCGGGCGATCGCGCCGACGGTGGCCTCGGCCTGATGATCGTCCGGCAGATCCTGCAATTGCATGGCAGCGGCATCGAACTGGTGGAGGATGGCCGCGGGGCGGTGTTCCGGTTCGAGCTGCCGACGACGACGCGTCCGCTCGAAGGTTCCTGAATGGAAGGGGCCGGAGGTTGCTATAAGCTGCCGTAATCCATTAATATTCAGCGGCTGAGCGGGATGGCAAGCGTTTTCCTGCAGGGAGTCACCGACCTGCCCCGCTGACAGCTTTTCGCAATCGACGAAAAGCCTCCGCGGAGGCTTTTTTTGATGGCGACGAGTCGGGCTTGATCGAGGCAGGTTCCACGCCTCGGCGCCGAAATCCAGCAGTATTGGACAAGGGGCCCAGCGGGCCCCTTTTTGTTTGGGCCCTGCGACGCAACGGCATTCAGACAGGACCCCCACGGAAATATCCACGAAAGCAGATGACCGACAAGGCAACCCAAATCGCTACGTTGCTCGCGCCGACGGTTCAATCCCTCGGGCTGGAACTGCTTGGCATCGAGTACCTGCCGGCGCCCGGTGGCGCGGTGGTGCGGCTTTACATCGACAAGCCCGAGGGTGAGCAGGCCGATGCCACCGGTGACGGCGAAGTCGCGGGCGACGGCCTGCCGGTCTCGGTCAGCATCGAGGATTGCGAGGCGGTCAGCCGCGAGGTCTCGGCCCAGCTCGACGTCGAAGACCCGATCAGCGGCAACTACACCCTGGAAGTGTCGTCGCCGGGCATCGACCGCCCGCTGTTCACGCTGGCGCATTTCCGGCGCTTCGCCGGTGAAACCGCCAAGGTGGCATTGAAGCTGCCGCAGGAAGGCCGCCGTCGTCTGACCGGGACGATTGCCACCATCGATGGCGACGACATCACGTTCCTGGTCGACGGTGCCGAATTCACCGCCGCCTTCGACAATATCGACAAGGCGCGGCTGGTCCCGGACTGGGCCGCGCTGGGACTGGCCCCGGAAAAGCCGGGGCAGGGCAAGAAGCAAACCAACAAACCAACCAACAAGCCGGCGGCCGACAAGCCGACCCCGGCGGAGTAGAGAGATGAGCAAGGAACTGTTGCTGGTCGTGGACGCGGTCGCCAATGAGAAGGGCGTGCCGGAATCGGTGATCTTCGAGGCGATCGAGGCCGCGCTGGCGTCCGCCGCCAAGAAGCGCTACCACGACGAGGACGTGCTGGTGCGCGTCACCATCGACCAGAAGGACGGCAGCTACGAGACCTTCCGCCGGATGGAAGTGGTCGCCGACGACGTGGTGATGGAGTCGCCCGACCGCCAGATCCGCCTGATGGACGCCATCGACGAGGTCGAGGGCGTCGAGGTCGGCGACTACATCGAGGAGCAGATCGAGAACCCCGGCTTCGGCCGCATCGCCGCGCAGGCCGCCAAGCAGGTGATCGTGCAGCGCGTGCGCGAAGCCGAGCGCGCGCAGGTCGTCGACCAGTGGAAGGACCGCGTCGGCGAGTTGGTCACCGGCATCGTCAAGCGGGTCGAGCGCGGCAACATCTACGTCGACCTGGGCGGCAACGCCGAGGCGATCATCCCCAAGGACAAGGGCATCCCGCGCGATGTGCTGCGCGCCGGCGACCGCGTGCGTGGCTACCTGTTCGATGTGCGCACCGAGCCGCGCGGCCCGCAGCTGTTCATCAGCCGTGCCGCGCCGGAATTCATGATGGAACTGTTCAAGCTCGAAGTGCCGGAAGTCGGCCAGGGCCTGGTCTCGATCATGGGCTGCGCGCGCGACCCGGGCGACCGCGCCAAGATCGCGGTGCTCGCGCACGACAACCGCACCGATCCGATCGGCGCCTGCATCGGCATGCGCGGTTCGCGCGTGCAGGCGGTGACCAACGAGCTCAACGGCGAGCGCGTCGACATCGTGCTGTGGTCGGACAACCCGGCGCAGTTCGTGATCAACGCGATGGCGCCGGCCGAGGTGCAGTCGATCATCGTCGACGAGGAAAAGCACTCGATGGACCTCGCCGTCGCCGAGGATCGCCTTGCGCAGGCGATCGGCAAGGGCGGCCAGAACGTGCGCCTGGCCAGCCGCCTGTCGGGTTGGCAACTCAACGTCATGACCCAGGACCAGGTCACCGCCAAGTCGGAAGCCGAACAGGCCACCGCGCGCGAACTGTTCCAGGCCAAGCTCGAGGTCGACGAGGAGATCGCCGCCATCCTGGTGGCGGAAGGCTTCAGCACCGTCGAGGAAATCGCCTACGTGCCGGTCGGCGAGTTGCTGGCGGTCGAGGGCTTCGACGAGGACATCGTCGAGGAACTCCGTGCTCGCGCCCGCGACGCGCTGTTGAACGAGGCGCTGGCCGCGGAAGAGGAGCTCGACGAGCACCAGCCGGCCGAAGACCTGCTGTCGCTGGAAGGCATGGACGACGAACTGGCCTACGCCCTGGCGGCACGCGGGGTGGTCACCCGGGACGACCTGGCCGACCTGGCGACCGACGAACTGGCCGACCTGGACAACGTCGACGAATCCCGTGCCGCCGCGCTCATCATGGAAGCGCGCAAGCACTGGTTCGAGTAGGAACGCACGATGTCGACGATCTCCCCATGAACACGGGACTGCGCCCATGAGGTAGCAGGACTAGAATTGAACGCTCACGCTCGGGGCTGGCCCCGCGCCACAGGACACGGAAACCGAATGTCGCAGCAAACCACCATCCGCAAGCTGGCCGAACTGGTGAACACGCCGGTCGAGAAGTTGCTGGAACAGCTGGCCGAGGCCGGCATGTCCTTCAGCGGCCCCGACCAGGCCGTCACCAGTACCGAAAAGGTCAAGCTGCTCGGCTTCCTGCGCCGCACCCATGGCAAGGCCGACAAGGCCGCCTCGGACGTTGCCGCGCCAAAGAAGATCACCCTGAGCCGCAGCCGCAAGCAGGAGCTGACCGTCGGCGGCGGCAAGACCGCGCGCTCCACGGTCGACGTGGTGGTGCGCAAGAAGGTGACCCTGAACCGTTCCGATGCCGACCAGCCGGAGCCGACCGACGAGCGCGCCGAGATCCTGCGCAAGCTCGAGGAGTCCAAGCAGCGCAACCTTGCCGAGCAGAAGGCCCTGGCCGAAGCCGACAAGCGCCGTGCCGAGGAGGCGGAGCGGGCGAAGCAGGAGGCCGAGGAGGCCGCCCGCCGCAAGGAGGAGGAAGCCGCCCAGGCCGCGGCTGCCGACGTCAGCGCGCTGGCCGTCGACGACGAAATCCCGGCCAAGGCAGCGGCCACGCACGGCCACGGCCATCCGAAGCCGGCCGCGCCACGCAGCGACGATCGCGGCGCGCCTTCGAAGCACAAGCCGGCGCGCGGCTCGCACGCGATGACCGCTGGCGTCGAGGACGACGACCGCACCAAGCGCTTCGCCGGCCAGATGCACCTCAGTGCCTCCGACCGCGCGCGTCGCAGCACCAGTGCCCGCGGCCGTGCCAAGCCGCGTCGTCATTCCGACCAGGCCCGTTCCGGCACCGGTTTCACCCGTCCGACCGCGCCGATCGTGCGCGATGTCGCGATTGGCGAAACCATCACCGTTGCCGACCTCGCCCAGAAGATGGCGCTCAAGGGCGGCGAGGTGGTCAAGGCGCTGTTCAAGATGGGCGTGATGGCGACCATCACCCAGAGCATCGACCACGACACCGCCGCGCTGGTGACCGAGGAACTCGGCCACAACGTGGTCCGCGCCGATGCGGCCGATGTCGAGAACGAACTGCTCGCGCATGTCGAGAGCAACGACGGCGACAAGGTCGCGCGTCCGCCGGTCGTGACCATCATGGGTCACGTCGACCACGGCAAGACCTCGCTGCTGGACTACATCCGCCGCACCAAGGTGGCGACTGGTGAAGCCGGCGGCATCACCCAGCACATCGGTGCGTACCACGTCGAGACCGACAAGGGCGTCATCAGCTTCCTCGACACCCCGGGCCACGCGGCGTTCTCGTCGATGCGTGCCCGCGGTGCCAAGCTGACCGACATCGTGGTGCTGGTGGTCGCGGCCGACGACGGCGTCAAGCCGCAGACGATCGAGGCGATCCAGCATGCCAAGGCCGCCAACGTGCCGCTGATCATCGCGGTCAACAAGATCGACAAGGCCAGCGCCGACCCGATGAAGGTCAAGAACGAGCTGCTGGAGCAGGAAGTGGTCGCCGAGGAGTTCGGTGGCGACATCCAGTTCGTCGAGCTGTCGGCGAAGACCGGCCAGAACGTCGACGGCCTGCTCGATGCGATCTCGCTGCAGGCCGAAGTGCTCGAACTGCAGGCGGTCGCCGAAGGCCGCGCCGCCGGCGTGGTGATCGAATCCGCGCTCGACAAGGGCCGTGGCCCGGTCGCGACCGTGCTGGTCCAGCAGGGCGAGCTGAAGAAGGGCGACTACCTCGTGTGCGGCGTGCAGTACGGTCGCGTGCGTGCGCTGTTCGACGAGACCGGTTCGCAGGTCGAGTCGGCTGGCCCGTCGATCCCGGTGCAGGTGCTCGGCCTGTCGGGCGTGCCCGATGCCGGCGACGACTTCGTCGTGGTCGAGGACGAGCGCCTGGCCAAGGACGTGGCCCAGCAGCGCGACGCCAAGCGCCGCGAGTCGCGCCTGGTCGCCGCCGCCGGCGGCAACCGGATGGAAGACATCATGGCCCAGCTGGGCCAGGGTGAAGGCCAGCTCAGCCTGCCGCTGATCATCAAGGCCGACGTGCAGGGTTCGGTGCAGGCCTTGCGCGAGGCGCTGACCGCGCTGTCGACCGACGCGATCCGGATCAACGTGATCGGCTCCGGCGTCGGCGGCATCACCGAGTCCGACGCGCAGCTGGCATCGACCTCCAAGGCCACGATCATCGGCTTCAACGTCCGTGCCGACGCCTCGGCGCGCAAGCTGATCGAGACCAACGGCGTCGACCTGCGTTACTTCTCGATCATCTACGACGTGATCGACCAGGTGAAGCAGGTGGCCTCGGGCATCCTCGGCGTCGAGATCCGCGAGGAGATCATCGGTACCGCCGAGGTCCGCGACGTGTTCCGCAGCTCCAAGTTCGGCGCGGTTGCCGGCTGCATGGTGGTGGAAGGCGTGGTCAAGCGCAGCAAGCCGATCCGCGTGCTGCGCGACAACACCGTCATCTTCGAGGGCGAGCTGGAATCGCTGCGCCGCTTCAAGGAGAACGTCGACGAGGTCCGGGTCAACACCGAGTGCGGCATCGGCGTGAAGCAGTACAACGACGTCAAGCCGGGCGACCAGATCGAGTGCTTCGAGCGCATCGAAGTGCAGCGCACGCTGTAACCGGCCATGGCGCAGAAATCGTTCTATCGCAGCGACCGCGTCTCCGCCCAGCTCCGCAGGGAGCTGGGCACGCTGGTCCACCAGGCCGTGCGCGAGCATGGCCTTCCGTCGGTCAGCGTGTCCGACGTCGAGGTCACGCGTGACCTGGCGCATGCCAAGGTGTTCGTGACGGCATTGCAGCCGGAACGTTCGGCCGAGGCGATGAAGGGGCTCAAGGAACTGACCAAGCCGTTGCGTTACGAGTTGGGCAAGGCGATGAAGCTGCGCCACGTGCCGGAACTGCATTTCCACTACGACGACTCGGTCGACCGCGGCGAGCGCATCGAGCACCTGCTGCGCGAGAAGCCGCCGGTGTCGGACGACGACGAAACGGCCTGACCGGTCTCGTCTCGATGTAGGAGCGACGTAAGTCGCGACCTGTACACCACCTCCAACGTTCGGCGGGTCGCGACTCACGTCGCTCCTACAAGGAATCAGGCCGTCGTCGCGACCGGGGCCGCCGCCACAATCGCGAGACCCCCACCACGCGATGACCAGACGCTCCCGCACCAGATTTCGCCCGCTGCACGGCATCCTCCTGCTCGACAAGCCGGCCGGCCTCAGCTCCAGTCAGGCGTTGCAGCGCGTGCGCCACCTGTTCCGCGCGGAGAAGGGCGGCCACACCGGCGCGCTCGATCCGCTGGCGACCGGCCTGCTGCCGCTGTGCTTCGGCGAGGCGACCAAGATCGCCGGCCTGCTGCTCGGCGCGCGCAAGGCCTACCGCACCACCGCGATGCTGGGCCTGACCACCGACACCGACGACGCCGACGGCCAGCCGCTACAGCAACGGCCGGTTCCGCCGCTCGACGCCGCCGCGATCGAGGCGGCACTGGCGCCCCTGCGCGGCCCGATCATCCAGCGCGCGCCGATCTACTCCGCGCTCAAGCAGGGCGGGGAACCGCTGTACGCCAAGGCCCGCCGCGGCGAGGCGATCGAGGCGCCGGAACGGGAGGTCGTCGTCCAGGCCCTGGAACTGCTCGATCGCGACGGCCCGCGCCTGCAGCTGCATGTCGAATGCGGCTCCGGCACCTACGTCCGCAGCCTGGTCCGCGACTTCGGCGAAGCGCTCGGTTGCGGCGCCCATGTCGAAGTGCTGCGCCGGACTTGGGTCGAGCCATTCACGGAACCGGCGATGTACACGTTGGACCAGTTGGAGGCGTTGGCTGAACAGGGCGCCGCCGCGCTCGACGCCTGCCTGCTGCCGGTCGAGGCCGGGTTGGTCGGCTTCCCCTCCGTTACCCTTGCCCCCGCCGACGCAGGGACCCTCGGCCACGGCCAGCCGGTCCAGCTGACCGGCGCGTCGCCCGTCGACACCGTCGCCGTCCACGACACCTCCGGGCGGGCATTGGGCCTGGGGCGGATCGACGCGGAGGGACGGCTGCATCCCCGCCGGCTGTTCATCTGGGCCACGCCACACGCCGGTTGAGCGGCGCCTCCCGTTCCGGCGGCGCCGCGCCTTGTCCCGGTTCGGCCGGAGGGCTACAATTCCCGGGCTTTTTCAAGCCAACACGCAGTTTTTCACTTTCCAGCAAGCGGCGGACCATGCGGTGCGCCGGCGTCGGTATTTCCAGCGTCGGTGAGTTTCTGCAGGTCGCGCATCACAGAGGCAACAAGAAATGTCGATCGATACCAGCAAGGTCATTGAAGAAAACAAGCGCGGCGACAACGACACCGGCTCGCCGGAAGTCCAGGTCGCCCTGCTCACCGCACGCATCGAGCAGCTCCAGGGTCACTTCAAGGAGCACAAGCAGGACCACCACAGCCGCCGCGGCCTGCTGATGATGGTCAACCGTCGTCGCAGCCTGCTCGACTACCTGCACCGCAAGGACGCCACCCGTTACAAGGCCCTGATCACCAAGCTCGGCCTGCGTCGCTAACCAGACTCCCACCGCGGCGCTCCCATGCGCCGCGGTTTGTTTTTGTGGCCGCGAGCCGGCGGCCGACCGGCAGGGCAAGGGCCCTCCCCGGATCGCACAGCACCGATAGGAAACCAACGTGGCAAAAATTACCAAGACCTTCCAGTACGGCAAACACCAGGTCACCCTGGAAACCGGTGAGATCGCCCGCCAGGCCGGCGGCGCCGTCATCGTCCGCATCGAGGACACCGTGCTGCTGGTCAGCGCCGTCGCCAACAAGACCGCGCGCGAGGGTCAGGACTTCTTCCCCCTGACCGTCGACTACCAGGAGAAGTTCTACGCCGGCGGCCGCATCCCGGGTGGCTTCTTCAAGCGCGAAGGCCGCGCGACCGAGAAGGAAACGCTGATCTCGCGCCTGATCGACCGCCCGATCCGCCCGCTGTTCCCCGATGGTTTCCGCAACGAAGTGCAGGTCATCGCCACGGTGATGTCGCTGAACCCGGAAATCGACGGTGACATCCCGGCGCTGCTGGGTGCCTCCGCCGCCGTCGCCCTGACCGGCGCGCCGTTCGCCGGCCCGATCGGCGCCGCCAAGGTCGGTTACAAGGACGGCCAGTACATCCTCAACCCGAGCAAGACCGAGCTGGAAGACTCCAGGCTGGAGCTGGTCGTCGCCGGTACCGCCGACGCGGTGCTGATGGTCGAGTCCGAGGCCGACGTGCTGTCGGAAGACGTGATGCTCGGCGCGGTGATGTTCGGCCACCGGGAAATGCAGGTCGCGATCAACGCGATCAACGAGCTGGTCGCCGAAGCCGGCAAGCCGAAGTGGGACTGGTCGACCCCGGCCGCCGACGAGAACATGGTCGGCGCGCTCAAGGCCGCGATCGGCGACCGCCTCGGCGCCGCGTTCCAGATCCGCGACAAGGCCGAGCGCCGCGATGCGATTTCGTCGCTGAAGAAGGACGTGCTGGCCTCGCTGGCCGAGCAGTGCGAAGCCAACGGCTGGACCTCCGCGGAGCTGTCCAAGCAGTTCGGCGAGCTCGAGTACGAGACCATGCGTGGCGCCGTGCTGGGCACCAAGGTCCGCATCGACGGCCGCGCGCTCGATACCGTGCGCCCGATTTCCTCGAAGGTCACCGTGCTGCCGCGCGTGCACGGCTCGGCGCTGTTCACCCGTGGCGAGACCCAGGCGATCGTCGCGGTCACCCTCGGCACCGCGCGCGACGGCCAGATCATCGACGCCGTCTCGGGCGAGTACAAGGAACACTTCCTGTTCCACTACAACTTTCCTCCCTACTCGGTGGGCGAAGCCGGCCGCATGATGGGCCCGAAGCGCCGCGAGATCGGCCACGGCCGCCTCGCCAAGCGCGGCGTGCTGGCCGTCATGCCGACGATGGAAGCCTTCCCGTACACCATCCGCGTGGTCTCGGAGATCACCGAGTCGAACGGCTCGTCGTCGATGGCGTCGGTCTGCGGTTCGTCGCTCGCCCTGATGGACGCCGGCGTGCCGATCAAGGCGCCGGTCGCGGGCATCGCGATGGGCCTGGTGAAGGAAGGCGACGACTTCGTCGTGCTGTCCGACATCCTCGGTGACGAGGACCACCTCGGCGACATGGACTTCAAGGTCGCCGGTACCAGCGAGGGCATCTCCGCCCTGCAGATGGACATCAAGATCCAGGGCATCACCGAGGAGATCATGAAGACCGCGCTGGCCCAGGCCAAGCAGGGTCGCCTGCACATCCTCGGCGAGATGGCCAACGCCCTGACCGCGCCGCGTGGCGAGCTGAGCGAGTTCGCGCCGCGCCTGATCACGATCAAGATCCACCCCGACAAGATCCGCGAAGTGATCGGCAAGGGCGGTTCGGTGATCCAGGCGATCACCAAGGAAACCGGCACCCAGATCGACATCCAGGACGACGGCACCATCACCATCGCCTCGGTCAATGCGATCGCCGGCCAGGCCGCCAAGGACCGCATCGAGCAGATCACCTCCGACGTCGAGCCGGGCCGCATCTACGAGGGCAAGGTCGCCAAGATCATGGACTTCGGCGCGTTCGTCACCATCTCGCCCGGAAAGGACGGCCTGGTGCACGTGTCGCAGATCTCCAACGATCGCGTCGAGAAGGTCAGCGACGTGCTCAAGGAAGGCGACGTGGTCAAGGTCAAGGTGCTGGAAGTCGACAAGCAGGGCCGCATCCGCCTGTCGATGAAGGCCATCGAGGAAGGCGAGGGCGCGCCGGCCGCGTAAGCGCGGGCGTCATTGCCGGATACGGAAAAAGCGGGCCTCGGCCCGCTTTTTCTTTGTCCGGAATACGCCACGTTGTTCATCCTTCATGCCGGTTTGCGTTAGCGTGGCCGTCATCAGGCATGGATGGAGTCGACGATGGCGGGTGGCAGCGGCGGGACGTGGTGGAAATGGGGGCTGCCGGCGGGCATCGGTATCGTGGCCGCGGCGATGGCGATGGAACATTTCGGGCCGCACTGGCCGTTGCCGGTCAACGCGATGCTCGCGCTTGGCGGGCTGCTGACGATCGCCGGTTCCTGCGAGGTGATGATCCTCGCGGCGGTCGGCCTGGCCGGGAAGCTGCGCTGGAACGAGTACGTCGCCGGCGTGATCGCCGGGCTCGCGTCGAACCTGCCGGAGATCGCGATGCTCGCCTTCGTGGTTGCCGCCGACGTGCGCATCGCGTTCGTCGTGACCCTGCTGACGCTGCACATCAACGCGCTGGTGTTCTCGATCTTCTGCGTGCTGATGCCGCGCGACGAGCGCGGGCATGCGTCGTTGCCGAAGGCGATCAGCGTGCTCGGCACCGACATGCTCGCGTGCGCCGCCGGGCTGATGATCGCGATGGGCTTCCTGATGATCGCGATGTCCTCGTTCGACGCCGGTGGCCATGCCGGTGAAGGGCTCGGGCTGTGGGACCTGGTAATGATCGCGGCTGCACTGCTGGCGGTGATGGTGGTGTACCTGCGCGGCCTGGTGCGGCGCTTCTCCGGGACGTCGACCGAAGCTGGCGCCGAGCAGGCCGAGGGTGGCACCACGCGGACATCGGCGTCGTGGGGCATGATCGCGTTCTACGGCGCGCTCGGCAGCATCGGCGCGTTGATCGGCGGCCATGCGGTGGGCGACTTCGCCGACAACCTGGTGGGCTTCCTGCGCGGGGAGGGCTACTCGGAGATGATCGGCGCGATCGTGGTCGCCTTCCTCGCCGGCATGCCGGCCTACATCCTGGTCACCAGCGCACACCTCAAGGGCAAGACCCAGCTGGCGCTGTCCAACGTGTTCGGCGGAATCGTGCAGGTGCCGTTCGTGATCCTGCCGGCGGTGCTGCTGTTCGCGGCGCTGCTGTCGACCCTCGGGGTGGTGCCGCTGTTGCCCGAGGGCGGCATCCTCGCGATCGACCTGGAGACGGTCTCGGTGATCCTGTTCGGTTTTCCGGCCCTGCTGATCCTGTGGAAGTCGATCACCGACGACGGCGCGGTCAACAAGCTGGAAACCACGATCATGCTGGTGCTGTTCGCGCTGATGCTGTATTTCCTGGCCATGCACGGCTGAGCCCGGACGCGGTCCGGCGCGTCACTCCAGCAGCCAGCGGAACGCACGACGCAGCTCGGCGGCGCCGTTGGACGGGTACCAGCGGCCGTGGGCCAGGATCACACGCTCGGGGTTCCAGGCGATCATCTGCTCGACCGCGGCCCTGAGCTGCGGCTTCTGCTTCGAATAGGTCAGCCGCATGTCGCGTGGCATCTGGCCGTCGGGGTCCTGCACGCCGCCCAGCCGGGTCAGCCAGCGCATCCACCAGGCGTCGAGCTTGCCGGGCTCGAAATTCTCGATGAAGTCGGTCAGCACCAGCGTGCGGCTGGCAGGGTGGAAGAACTCGACCTCGGTCATGAAGTTGCCGGTAATCGGCAGGGTGGCGATGGCCTCGTCCCACGGATAACCGTCGGCCCGGTCGAGTTCGGTGGCCTCGAAGTCGATTCGGCCGTCGGACTGTTCGCGGATGCGCGGGGCGAGATAGACGCGCGCATCGGGAAACACCTCATGCCACTCCGGGATCCACCAGTAGTGGATGCGGTTGGGGCCGACGATCCAGCGCGGAGTGCCGATCGCTTCGACCTCGCTAATCAGGTCGCGGGTCAGTGGTGTAGGCGAGTGGATGAAGAGATCGTCGCCGCCGAGGCGGACCACGGTCATCCGGGTCGGGAACGGCATCTTCGGCCACGGCATGCCGAACTCGATGGTCGGACCGTCGACGATCCAGACATCGTCGGCCACCGGCTTGAGGGTGTTGAGCGGCGGGTAGGTGGCGGCGGGTTCGCGGGTCATCCGGGTGTTTCTCCTTGATGCCTGGTTCGATTATGCCTGCCGGGTGATTGCACCCGTAGGAAGCGCGATCTGTAGGAGCGACGTAAGTCGCGATTTCACGGATATCCGGAATCGCCGTGCAATCGCGACTTACGTCGTTCCTACATCAGGGATTGTTTGCGGCCGCAGGTTTGCTCAATGGAAGTCGCGCGAGCGGGTGTCGAGGTCGCCGAGCAGTCCGCTCAGGTTCTGCAACCGCTGCGCGACCAAGTGCTGCACGCCGTCCTTGCACTCCAGCCGGCCTTCGACCGCGAGCAGGCGCGACTCCAGCAACTCGCGCCGCTGGCGCTCGGCGAGGTCGCGCCAGACCACCACGTTGGTCATGCCGTCCTCGTCCTCCAGGGTCATGAAGATCACGCCGCTGGCGGTCTGCGGGCGTTGCCGCAGGGTCACCAGGCCGGCGACGCGCACGTGGCGGCCGTGCGGCATCGTCGCGATCTCCGCGGAGCGCCGGTAGCGACGTGCCGACAGTTGCTTGCGGATCATTGCGAGTGGATGGCGGCCGAGGGTGGTGCCGGTCATGGCGTAGTCGGCGCGCATGTCCGCGTCGGCGCTGGGAAGCGGCAACACGATCGGGTCGCTTTCCCGTGTCGCCGGGGTGTCGGCGAACAGCGGCAACTGCGGCTCGACTCCAGTGATCGCCCAGCGGGCGCGGTGGCGGTGGCCGGCGAGGCCGCGTAGGGCACCGGCGTCGGCGAGCAGGGATTGCACGCGGCGGTCGAGCGCGGCGCGGGCGCAGAGGTCGGCGACGTCGGTGAAGGGGCGCTGCTTGCGTGCGGTCTCGATGCGTTCGGCGGCGTCGAGCGGGAAGCCGCGGATCATGCGCAGGCCAAGGCGGATTGCCGGTTGCTGTGTTTGCTGTTGTAGGAGCGGCTTCAGCCGCGATTTGGAACCGGTGCGGGCGACCGATTCTCCGATCGCGGCTGACGCCGCTCCTACAGGAAGCGGGGGCGATGCCGTCGAGCCGTCGTCCAAGCTGCAATCCCAGTGGCTGTAACGCACGTCGACTGGCAAGGTGCGGATGCCATGCCGGCGTGCGTCCTGCAGCAACTGGTCGGGCGAGTAGAAACCCATCGGCCAGGAGTTGATCAGGGCACAGGCGAACGCGGCCGGTTCGTGGCACTTGAGCCAGCTGCTGGTGTAGGCGACGAGGGCGAAGCTGGCCGCGTGCGATTCGGGGAAGCCGTAGTCGCCGAAGCCCTTGATCTGCTCGAAGATGCGGTTGGCGTATTCGAGCGTGTAGCCATTGCCCAGCATGCCGTCGGTCAGCTTCTGTCGATGTGGCTCCAACCCGCCGCGACGTTTCCAGGCCGCCATCGAGCGGCGCAACTGGTCGGCTTCGCCGCCGGAATAGTCGGCGGCGACGATTGCCAGCTGCATCACCTGTTCCTGGAACAGGGGCACGCCGAGAGTGCGCTTGAGCACGTCCTTGAGCTCTTCAGATGGATACTCGATCGGTTCCTTTCCGGTACGCCGCAACAGGTAGGGATTGACCATGTCGCCCTGGATCGGACCCGGGCGGACGATCGCGACCTGGATCACCAGGTCGTAGAACGTCCTCGGCCGCAGTCGCGGCAGCATCGCCATCTGCGCGCGCGATTCGATCTGGAACACGCCGATGGTGTCGGCGCGGCTGATCATCTCGTAGGTCGCCTTGTCTTCCTTCGGGATGTCGCCGACGGTCATGTCGCGCCGGCCGCTGTCGCGCAGCAGGTCGAGCGTCTTGCGCACCGCGGTCAGCATGCCGAGCGCGAGGCAGTCGACTTTCATCAGCCCGACTGTGTCGAGGTCGTCCTTGTCCCACTGGATCACGGTGCGGTCGTCCATCGCCGCGTTTTCCACCGGTACCAGGGTGTGCAACGGATGCTCGGAGATCACGAAGCCGCCGGGATGCTGCGACAGGTGGCGGGGCATGCCGATCAACTCGGCGGTAAGCGCGATCACCTGCCGAAGCACCGGTGACTCCGGATCGAAACCACGCTCGCGCAGGTGTTCGGCGATTGGTGCGTGGCCGCCCCAGCGGTCCATCGTCGATGCCAGTTCGCCGACCACGTCGGTCGGCAGGCCGAGGGCGCGACCGACATCGCGCACCGCGCCGCGGCCGCGGTATTGCGTCGCCACCGCGGTCAGCGCGGCGCGCTCGCGGCCGTAGCGGTTGAACACGTACTGCAGCACTTCCTCGCGGCGCTCGTGCTCGAAGTCGATGTCGATGTCCGGCGGTTCGTCGCGCTCATCCGACAGGAAACGCTCGAACAGCATGTTCATCAGCGCCGGGTCGATCTCGGTCACGCCCAGCGTGTAGCAGATCACCGAGTTGGCGGCCGAACCGCGGCCCTGGCAAAGAATGCCTTGCGAGCGGGCGTAGCGGACGATGTCGTGCACGGTCAGGAAGTAGGACTCGTAGTGCTTCCTGGCGACGAGCGCGAGTTCCTTCTCGATCAGCCCGCGGGCTTTTTCGCTCACGCCTTCGGGCCAGCGCCAGCGGGCACCTTCCTCGACGAGGTGGCGCAGCCAGCTGCCGGCATCGTGGCCGGTCGGGACCAGTTCGTGCGGGTACTGGTATTTCAGGTCAGCGCGCATGTCGAAACGGCAGCGGTCGGCGATCCGTACGGTTTCGGCCAGCAGGTCGGCCTGACCGTCTGATCCGTAGATCGCGGCCAGCGCGCGGCGGCTGCGCAGGTGGCGTTCGCCGTTCGGGAACAGGCGATGGCCGGCCTCGGCGACGGTGACGTGGTGGCGGATGGCGGTCATCGTGTCCTGCAAGGCGCGGCGGCCGCGCACGTGCATGTGGACGTCGCCGACGGCGACCAGTGGCAGGTTGAAGCGGGCGCCGGCCTCGCGCAGCTGCGTGATGCGCGCGTCGTCGTCGGGGCCGCGGTGCAGTTCGACCGCGAGCCAGGCGCGATCCGGGAAGGTCGTCTTGACCCAGCCGGCATGCGCGTCGTCGGGCTGTTCGCCGGGCACCCACAGCGCAAGCAGGCCGTCGGTGTCGGTGAAGTCCTCGCGCAGCAGCCGGTACTCGCCCTTGCGCGCGCGACGGCGGGCGCGGGTGATCAGGCTGCACAGCGCGGTGTAGCCGGTGGCGTCTTCGACCAGCAGCACGAGTTTGGGGCCGCCGTCGACCTGTATTTCGCTGCCGACGATCAGCTTGACGTCGAAACGTTCGGAGGCCTCCAGCGCACGCACGATGCCGGCCAGCGAGCACTCGTCGGTGATCGCCAGCGCGGTGTAGCCGAGCTGCTTCGCGCGCTCGAACAGTTCGGGCGCGATCGAGGCGCCGCGCTGGAAGCTGAAGGCCGAGAGACAGTGCAGTTCGGCGTAGGCGGGGAGCCGGTCCGGCGGCGTTATCGAGTCCTTGCTGCCGCTGGGAGGATGGGGAAAGAGCGGGGTGATGCTCATCGAGTCACCCGAACCAGCCGTGCAGCATGAAACCGTCGGCGCGGCCGTCGTGGACGGGGTCGCCGGCGGCGCGGAATGCCCAGGCGCGCTGGCCGAGGCTGGTTTCGACGAGGTAGTAGTCGCGGCGCACGTCGCCGTCCCACCAGCCGGTTTCGATCCGTTCGGGGCCGGCGAGGATGTGAGGGCGGTGGTCGCGCAAGGGCGCGGGGTGCGGCAGCAGCCAGCCGGGGCGCGGGTTGGGCGGGACGGGGACGTCGCGGGCGGGTTGCTCCTGCCAGGCGCGTTCGGGGCGGTGGTCGGCGCGGACGGCCAGGCCGTGCACGGCGTCGTCGCCGAGGCGCGCGCGCAGGCGTTCGCGCAGTTGCTCCCACGGCACGGCCTGTTGCGGCCGGGCATCGAACAGGTCGCGGCCTGCCGGCACGAACGGCGGCAGTTCGCGCGCGACCAGTTGCACCGCACGCACCGGTGCCGGGACGCGCATCTGTTCGAGCCGGCCGCGGGCGAGTTCGAACAGCATCGCCGGGTTGCGTTCGGGGGCGAGCAGGCCGATGACGAGTTCGCTGTCGGCGCAGCGTTCGTGCTCCAGCACGAGGGTGAAACGCTGCACACCGCCGTCGCGACCGGCGAGGTAGGCGGCGAGGTCGGCGGTCAGGCGGCGCAGCGGGAACAGCAGGGCCTGGCTGGATTCGACGTCGTAGTTGAGTTCGATCCTCGACGCGAACGAGTCCGGCGGCTGGTAGTAACGCAGCGGGGTTGGCAGGGCGCCGGTCAGGCGGTCGAGGTGGGCGAGCGCGTCCTTGCCGATCCGCTTTCCGAGGGCGGCGCGGGGCAGGGCGAGGACCTGCCGCAGTTTACGCAGGCCCATGCGGTTGAGGCTGGTGGCGACTTCGGGCGCGAGTCCGCTGCGATCGACCGGCAACTGGCCGAGGGCGTTGTGCAGCGGCATCTCGTCGGTGATCGCCAGGCCGTCATGCACGTTCGCCAGTGCGCGGGCGGCGTAGGGGTTGGGGGCGAGGGTGATGCGGTGGCGGAAGCCGAGTCCGGTCAGGTCGGCGCGCAACTGGGCTTCGAACCGGGGCCAGGGGCCGAACAGTTTGAAGCTGGCTTCGACTTCCAGCAGGAGGGCCGAGGGCATGCTGCGGTTGACCAGCGAGCTGTAGCGGTAGGCCCAGGCGGCGAGGAAGTCGTGCCAACGGTCGACTTCGGTGGGGTCGTGTTCGATGGCGGCGAAGCGGCTGCAGATGGCTTGGGCGGCGCCGAGGGATTGGCCGGGGCGGAGGCCGGCGGCTTTCGCTGCGGGGTTGACTGCGCGCAGCACGCGGCGTTGCTCCGGGCCGGTCACGAGGGCCAGGGGGGCGTCGGGGTCGGGGTGGCGGCGCAGGACGCCGTCGAGCGCCAGTTGTGGCAGGAGGATGCAGGCCCAGAGCATGGGTCGGGCTCACTGCGCCTGCGTGGGCAGGAGGCGGGGACGGAAGGGGATGGTGGCTGGTGCCGGAAGCATGGTGGTTGGGGCGCGTACTGGTTGGTCGTGCAGGAAGTTGCCGGCGGAAGGTGTGGTTGGGGCGCGCAGCAGGTGGTTGGTGGGAATGCGCGTGGTTTGGTCGTGCAGCGGGTGGTCGGTGGGAGTGCGTGTGGCTTGGGCGTGCAGCTGGCGGTTGGTGGAAGTGCGCGTGGCTTGGTCGCGCAGGAGCCGGCCGGTGGGGGTATTGCTCCGGCCCTTCATCAGGGCTTCCTGCCCTGAGGCGGGCCGCCGGCCATCCATGGCCGGCTTCTGCGCAATACCCCCACCGGCCGGCTCCTGTCCGATTGTTGTGGGCGACCGGGCAGGGAAAGCGGGGTTTGTCGGCGACTGGGAGAGTGAGGCTGCGACGGAGGGAAACGGGATGGGGCGCGTGGGTGGGTTGCCGCCGCGGCACTTGAGTACGCGCAGTTGGGTGGGGGCGGCGTCGATGGCGATTCGCAGGGCGGCCGGAGAGGGGTTTGCGGCGGCCTTCATCGGGCGCATTGCGAAGCCGAGGCACTGGCCGGTTTCGGCGGCGACCTGCAGGCGGCGGAGGGCATGGTCATTGGCTTGGTGGGGCCAGCAGAGCACGGCCGAGCAGGCGGCCGAGCGCAGGCATTGTTCGGCCGCCCACAGGGCGTTGCGCGGGTCGGTGCGGATCACCTGCAGGCGGTTGAGTTGGACGCCGGCGTTGGCCCAGGCTTGGGCGAACGGGAGGTAGGGCGGGGCGATCAGAGCGATCATGCCGTCGGTGCGGGACAGCCGGGCGAGGGTTGGCCACAGCAGGCGCAGTTCGCCGATGCCGTCGGCCGGCAGCAGCAGTTCGGTCAGGGCGGTCTCGGGCCAGCCGCCGTCGGGGAGGGCTTCGTCCAGCAGGTCGAAACCGGTGGGCTGCGTGGAGGGTGCGCGTGGGGCGGGTTGGCCGCGCCAGATGCGGCGCGATTCCAGCAGGGCATCGAGGGCGACGACGGCGGCCATCAGCTGGGCCTCACCAGTCCGGCGAACAGGCCTTCGATCGCGAAGTCGGTGACGCTGGCGTCGATCTCGATTGGTGCGTAGGCCGGGTTGCGCGGCAGCAGGCGCAGGTGTGACTTGCCGCTGTCGAGTCGCTTGACCGTCAGCTCGCCTTCGACCCGGGCGACCACGGTCTGGCCGCTGCGGGCCTGTTCGACGCGGTGCACGCCGATCAGGTCGCCGGGGAGGATGCCGTCGAGCAGCATCGATTCGCCTTCGACTTCCAGCAGGTAGTCGGGGCGCAGGCGGAACAGGGACGGGTCGAGGCTGACGTCGTGGCGGACTTCGGGGTCGGAGCCGATCGGGGTGCCGGCGGCGACCCGGCCGAGCAACGGCACCTGCAGCAAATCGGCGGGCGGCATCGCCGTGGCACCGGTGGCGGATGCGAAAAGATGCGGCGTGGACGGCTGCGAGAAATGACGTGGGGAAGTGAGCCGGATCCCGCGCGCACGTCCGGACGACAGCTCAATCAAGCCAGCCTGTTCCAGCGCTTCCAGGTGATAGCGCGCAGAGCGGTTCTGGCGGAAGCCGAACGCGCGCGCGATCTCCATCTGCGACGGCGGGTAGCCGTGGCTGGCGAGGTGTTCGCGGAGGAAGTCGAACAGACGGCGCTGGGTGTCGGTCAGGTGCATGGTACTAATTGTAGTAACAATGAAGCGGACGAACCTGAAGCTTTTCTATTCAACAAGTTGCAATAGATAGCTGATGTGGATTCGCTTGGAATTGGTCCCAGCTTCTCTTGCGCCCGTCTCATCTGTTCGGACGAGCTCCGCCCTGTGTAGGAGCGACGTAAGTCGCGACCCACTGACACATCAAAGCCCCGCGCCAAACACACTCCAACAACCGCCCGATCGTCTCCCTCGCGTTGCTGCAATGCCGACTCCGGTTCCGAAGTCAGCGGGTCGCGACTTACGTCGCTCCTACACGCGAGGCCCCTGCTTGCGCAGCTTCAAGCCCTTCACTGCGCTTGCGGCAGCATCGGACTCCCGAGCCGACGACGACCCGATGCCGCGCGCCGCTCCCGATCTTTCCTCGTTGCCACTCGCCAAGCCGGTCGACGAGATCCCCACCGGCAAGCTGCGCACCCTGCAACGCAAGGCGCGCGACTGCCAGGCTTGCCCGCTCTGGCGACCTGCCACCCAGACCGTGTTCGGCCAGGGTCCGGCCGATGCGCTGGCGATGCTGATCGGCGAGCAGCCCGGCAACCAGGAGGACCTGGCCGGCGCGCCTTTCGTCGGTCCGGCGGGTCGGCTACTCGACCGTGCGCTCGACGATGCGTGCCTCGATCGCGACACGTTGTACCTGACCAACACCGTCAAGCATTTCAAGTTCGAGATGCGCGGCAAGGCGCGCCTGCACAAGCGCGCCAATGCGGCCGAGCAGGAGGCCTGCCGGATGTGGCTGGCGGCGGAACTGCTGCAGGTGCGGCCGCGGGTCGTGGTCGCCCTCGGCGCGATGGCCGCGCATACGGTGTTCGGCAACCGCTTCCGGGTCACCCGCGAGCGTGGGCAGTGGCGGGACTTGCCCGGGGATGTGCAGGGGATTGCCAGCTGGCATCCGTCGGCGGTGCTGCGGATGCCGGGGGAGCGGCGTGAGGCGGGCTATGCGGAGCTGGTGGAGGATCTGGGGAAGGTGGCGAAGGTGGTCAGGGGGCTGGCCTAGCGCGGTCTTTTGCTTTTCTGTAGGAGCGACGTAAGTCGCGATGGCCAATCGTGTGGCGGTTGAGGTTCCGATCGCGACTTACGTCGCTCCTACAAAAAACAGTGCCCCCAGCCACCGCGCGGCTTACGCCAGTTCGAACAGGTCCGACTGCGCGCGAACATCATCCTCGTCGACGAACCCCGACAACCCCACACCGACCAGCCGATAGCGCGTCCCGGCCGGCAACTCCACCCGCGCGCGCAACTCGCAGGCGATGTCGGCCAGAGCCTCCAGCGTCGACGGTCGCTGCGCCGGGGTCAGGCTGCGGGTCAGGATGCGGAAGTCGGCGGTCTTGAGCTTGAGCACCACCGTGCGCGCAAGCCGGCCATGGTGTTGCGCGCGCTCGCGCTGGTAGCCGGCCCAGGTCTTTTCGGCGAGGCGGCGGATGTGCGGTGCCAGTTCCTCCAGTGCCAGGTCGTGCTCGAAGGTGTCCTCCGAGGAAATCTGCACGGTCGGGCGTTCCGGCCGCACCGGGTGGTTGTCGATGCCCAGCGACAGCTCGTGCAAACGCCGGCCCCAGCGGCCGAAGCGCAGTTCCAGCTCGGCCGCCGGCAGCGCACGCAGCTGGCCGACGGTGGCGACGCCCAGCTCGGCCAGCTTGCCCTGCATCACCTTGCCGACGCCGGGCAGGCGGCCGACCGGCAGCGGCAGCAGGAACGCGTCGACCTGCCGCGGCCGCACCACGCAGAGGCCGTCGGGCTTGTTCCAGTCCGAGGCGATCTTGGCGATGAACTTGTTCGGCGCGACCCCGGCCGAGGCCGTCAGCGCGGTTTCCTCACGGATCGCGGCGCGGATCGCTTCGGCGGTCGCGGTGGCCGAGGGCAGGCCGGAGGCGAGGGCGGTGACGTCGAGGTAGGCCTCGTCCAGCGACAGCGGTTCGATCAGTTCGGTGTGGCGGGCGAAGATCTCGCGCACCTGCTTGGATACCGCCTTGTAGCGCACGAAATCCGGCGGCACGAACACCGCCTGCGGGCACAGCCGTTCGGCCCGCACCGCCGGCATCGCCGAGCGCACCCCGAACTTGCGCGCCTCGTAGCTGGCGGCGCACACCACCGAGCGGTTGCCACGCCAGGCGACGACGACCGGCCGGTCCCGCAGCGACGGGTCGTCGCGCTGCTCGACCGACGCATAGAACGCATCCATGTCCACGTGCAGGATCTTGCGGGGCGGCACGGGGCAGGGCGGGGCGGTCATGGCCCCGGCATTCTGTCATCCTGCACCCGCACTTGCCGCCGTCACGCCGCCTTTGGCAGGCTGGCGGATGCGCATCCCACCGGAGCACCCCATGACGCAACGCCGCCATTTCTCGATGCTCCGCGAATTCCATCTCGCGGACTGGGTCACCCTCGCCAACGCCTTCTGCGGCACCGGCGCGATCTTCGCGGCGATGCGCTTCCTGCAGGAAGGCGGGGTGCGCGACCTGATGATCGGAATGGCGTTGATCCCGGCCGCCTTCATCTTCGATGCGGTCGACGGCCGGGTCGCACGCTGGCGCAAGTCGGCGTCGACCCTGGGACGCGAGCTGGATTCGCTGGCCGACGTGATCTCGTTCGGCGTCGCCCCCGCCGCGCTGGGTTACGCCTGCGGCCTGCAGGGCGGCTGGGACTGGGTGGTGCTGAGCTATTTCGTCGGCTGTGGGGTCAGCCGGCTGGCGCGCTACAACGTCACCGCCGAACAGCTCTCGGGCGACGAGGGCAAGGTCAAGCACTTCGAGGGCACGCCGATCCCCACCAGCCTGGCGCTGGTGGTGGTGCTGTGGATCGCCGCCGGGCAGGGCGCGATCGGTGCCGACTTGTGGCTGGGCATGGTCCAGCTGGGGCCGTGGCAGTTCCATCCGCTGGTGCTGATGTTCGCGCTGTCGGGCACGCTGATGGTGAGCAAGACGTTGCGGATTCCGAAGCCGTAGTCCGTCGGGCGGCGATCTGCCCGGGCTTCCTGTAGGAGCGACGTAAGTCGCGACCCGCCGAACGCCGGAAGCGATGTACAGGTCGCGACTTACGTCGCTCCTACGCGAACGGGGGGCGACGCCAGCGGACCACGGCCTGCAACATCCGCGTTGCTATGATCGCGGCAACGCTTGGAGGACGAGATGGCCAATCAGGGTTTCGGCGGCGAGGATTTCGAGGCGCTGGCGCGGCAGTACTGGAGCCGCTGGGGCGAGATGCTGCGCGCCGGCGCGGATACGGCGCCGGCATCGAATGGATTCCCGGGTGCGAATTTTTCCGGTGCGGGGTTTCCCGGCATGGGCGTCCCCGGCGGCGCCGGCCTGCCCGGCTCGAGCGCGGCGATGCCGGGCTGGAACGAGGCCGTCGCATGGTGGTCGAAGCTGGCCCAGGGCAATGCCGGACTGGGCGGCGGGCTTGGCAACGGATTCGGCAGCAGCCCGGGCAACCAGGCCGACGCCACCATCGACCGGTTCAATGCCCAGGCCCGTGGCTGGTATGCCCAGATGCAGCAACTGGCGGCGCAGTTCGCCGGTCAGGATGCCGATGCCGCCGACATCGCCGATGCATGGAAGCGGGCGCTTGGCGGCGATTTCGGCAACCCGTTCGCCGAGGTCCTGCGCGGCATGCAGGGGCCGGGCCAGCAGGGTTTCGAGCAATGGTTCGAGCAGGCCGCGCCGTTCATCGAGAAGCTGCAGCGTGACGGCCAGTCGTGGTCGGGCATGCCCGCGTTCGGGTTCACCCGCGAACATCAGGAGCGCTTGCAGCACCTCGCCCGGGCGCAGGCGGACTACCAGCAGCAGGGCCAGGCCTACCAGACCTTGATGGCCGAAGCCGCGCAGGACGCGTTCAAGCGCTTCGAGCAGAAGCTGACCGAGCGCAGCGAGCCGGGCAGGCAACTGGAATCGGTGCGCGCCTTGTTCGACCTGTGGATCGACGCCGCCGAGGAGGCCTATGCCGACATCGCCCTGTCGCCCCGTTTCCGCGATGCCTATGGCGCGCTGGTGAATTCGCAGATGCGCCTGCGCGCGGCGGTGCAGGGGCAGGTCGAACAGGCGGGCGAAGCGCTCGGCATGCCGACCCGGACCGAGGTCGATGCGGCCCACCGCAAGATCGTGCAACTGGAACGTGAGTTGCGGCGTTTGCGCGACCAGATGGTGGGTGCGTCGTCGTCCGGCCAGAGGGAGGAGCGGCCTGCCGCAAGTAGACCCTCCACGAAGACGAAAGCTCCTGCCCGGAAAGCTGCCGCGAAGAAGCCGGTCGTGAAGAAGGCCGCGACCAGGAAGGCTTCGACCGCGAAGAAGGCGCCCGCAAAAAAATCCGCCACCCGCGCTTCGGTAGCCAAGCCGGCCCCAAAGGCACGCTGACATGGACAAGCAGGACACGTTCAACACCGGCCCGCTCAACTTCAGCCCCGACACGCTGGCGCAGGAGGCGATGCGCGCGCAGGACAAGCTGCGCGCCGGCCTCGACACCCTGCGCGAGGTCGACGACGTCGACTACGGCGCGACGGAAAAGGAGGAAGTCTGGCGCGACGGCAAGGTGGTGCTGTACCGCTTCCGTGGCGACAAAGCACCCACCGCGAAAGTCCCGCTGCTGATCGCCTACGCGCTGGTCAACCGGCCCTACATGGTCGACCTGCAGGCCGACAAGTCCATCGTGCGTGGCCTGCTCGAGCGTGGCGAGGATGTCTACATCCTCGACTGGGGCTACCCGGATCGCTCCGACCGCTACCTCGAGCTGGAGGATTACATCCAGCGCTACCTCGGCGGCGCGGTCGACCACCTGCGCGGCGCGCACCGGCTCGACGCCATCAACCTGCTCGGCATCTGCCAGGGCGGCGCGTTCTCGCTGTGCTACAGCGCGCTCAACCCGTCCAAGGTGCGCAATCTGGTCACCATGGTCACGCCGGTCGACTTCCACACCGACGACAACATGCTGGCCAACTGGGTGCGCGGGGTCGACGTCGACGCTTTCGTCGACACCCTCGGCAACGTGCCGGCCGACATCATGAACTTCACCTACCTCACGCTGAAGCCGTGGCGGCTGTTCGTGCAGAAGTACGTCGGGCTGGTCGACATCCTCGACGACAAGGCTGCGCTGGAGAACTTCCTGCGCATGGAGAAGTGGATCTTCGACTCGCCTGACCAGGCCGGCGAGGCGTTCCGCCAGTTCGCCAAGCAGTTCTACCAGGGCAACGGCTTCGTCAATGGCGGCATCGACATCGGCGGCCGCGCGGTCGACCTGGGCTACGTCGACATGCCGGTGCTCAACGTGTTCGCCGCGGCCGACCACCTGGTGCCGCCGGCGTCGTCGAAGGCGCTCGGCGGGCTGGTCGGCAGCACCGACTACAGCGAGCTGTCGTTCCGCGGCGGCCACATCGGCATCTACGTTTCCGGCCGCGCCCAGCGCGAGGTGCCGCAGGCGATCCACGACTGGCTGGCACAGCGTTCGCGGTAGTTGCGTAACGCGGACGCGCGACGCCGCCGTCACATTCCCCGGCTAGACTGCCCGCATCGTCCACCGAAATTCGAACTGCATGGAACACACGTCACGTCCCTTCGTCCGCTCCCGCCACGATCGCGTGCTGGCTGGCGTCATGGGCGGCATCGCCCGGCGATTCGGCTGGAATTCGACGCTGGTGCGGGTGGTCTTCGTGCTGGTTTCGATCGCTTCAGCCGCGTTTCCAGGGATCCTGGTCTACCTGATCCTGTGGCTGCTGATGCCCGACGAGGGCGGCTGAGCCTGTTCTCCCGGGGCATCATGAGCCCGCCACGATGAGCTCGCCCGGCCACGTACCCGGGCGGCGAACCGCGTTGCTGCTGCTCGGCGCGTTGTGGACCTTTCCCAACACCTTCATCGGCCTGCTGGCCGGGCTGGCCGGCATGGTGTCCGGTGCCCACCCCCATTGGCGGCCACGCGACCTGGCGCTGGTGTTCCACGACTGGCCGTGGGGGCCGGGCGGTGCATTGACCCTCGGCAACGTGATCCTGCACACCGGCGCCAGCCTCGATGGCAACTGCCATACCTATGCCCATCGCGCCGGCCTGTGCGAGGACAGGCCCGTGGTGCTGGCCGACCATGAGCGTGCGCACGTCTACCAGTACATGGCGCTCGGTCCGCTGTTCCTGCCGGTGTACCTGGCTTGCGGCGGCGTGAGCGTACGCAACCGGTTCGAGCGTGCCGCCGACCGCTACGCCATGACGGGCCGGGGCTGGTGGCCGTGGCCGGCGCCGCTGTTGCCGCGTCGGTCCTGATCACCGGTTTGTTTACGCAGGTCTGACGACCAACTAACAAGGGCGCGCGTAGAGTCCACGTTACCGGAGAAAAAGCGAACGGCTTCGGCCCGACGCAACAGCTCCGGCACGGAAGGCTCAGCCACTTCGGACGAAAGTCCGAATGACTGGGCCTTCTTATTGCCTGGCCTCACGGTATGAACGCCAGCGTGGCGTCGCTCTCGCCGGTGGTTTCCCCATCCGGCCCGAATCTACGCTCGACGAAACGGATACCTGCATCATCGACCAGCACCACGCTGCTGCAGCGCGTGCCGTAACGCGCGTTGCGCACGAACGGTGGCGAGAGCATCCGTTCCAGCTCCAGGCCGACGCCGGTGTCGGGCAGGGCGGCATCCGGGGCGGTCGAGTCATCGGCCAGCGCCGCCAGCAACGGGGCCAGGTCGTCCGTTTCCGCCTTGTCGGCGGGCGTGGTGTCCAGCCAGTCCGAGAGCGCCCGGGACGCGCGGGTACTTTTGGGCCATGGTGCGTCGAACGCCCCGTTGGACATGGCATGCAATCCCGGGGTGACGGGATGGAATGCATAGCCGGGATGGTTACCGGCGAACATCAGTCGGTCGCCGTCCCAGGCCAGCAGGTTGAACGGCCCGTAGCCGGCGGCGTCCAGTCTCAAAGTATCCAGCCACGTGCTGGCTGCAGCGGTCGAATCGGCAAAGCCGCGTACCAGCGCACCGCGCGAATGCGGCATCGGGTCACCGGCCAGGCCGGCACGGACATTGGTCACCGCCGCCAGCCGGCGCCGCGTCGACACCATCAGCCAGCTGCCGCCCTGTTGCAGGTCGCGGCCACCGTAGAGATCGGGCGCAGCCGGATCCGGTCCGGCGGACGCGGCGGGCCGCGCATGCAACTCGTCGCGGTTGGCGATCAGGGCCAGCCGGTAGCGGGGGTGGCAACGCCAGGCGACGGCAATCAGACACATGCGGGCATCGTAACGGAGCGCGCGGACGCCAGCGTCGGGCGAACAAATCGCTGGAGCACGCCATCCGCCCTCGGCTATACTGCGCGGCCGGCCGAAGTGGCGGAATCGGTAGACGCAGCGGATTCAAAATCCGCCGCCCTTAAAAGCGTGTGGGTTCGAGTCCCACCTTCGGCACCAGTAGCAGAAAATCCTTGTAAATCAGTAGCTTGCAAGGGTGTACTAGAGCAAGTCTAGTACATGTGTCTAGTACATGTGGGCCCCTAGGCAGACCTGGGGGCCCTTCTGCTTTCAGAGAGCGCGCGCTATCAGCCGGGAGAGCCCAACGAGGGTCGTTACCGCAGCGAACAGGTGGGGGAGCGTGTAGTCGGTGAAGGTTCTTTCGCAGCGGATAGCCCGGTAAAGAGCGACCGCCTTAGCGCGCCGGAAGGCCCAAAGCGCGTCCGCCGAAACCTCAATGTTGTTGGAGCCGTAGTTCCCGCTCATGCTCCCGCCTGCACTTCGGAGGGAGTTGAGCGAAACCACCCGGCCGGATAGTTGTGCTCTCGGCATAGGGCCTAATTTGGACAGTATTGTCTTACGCCGTTCTTCTGCTGTATTGCCCGCGGAAGCCGTCACGTGTGGGGCCGCGATCTTCCGAACGGCTGCGGTGTCCCCGAGCTGGCAATTCGCATCACTTAGGAAATCGGCGAAGGGGCGGACTTTGCTCACAAGCCAGAAGCGCCACCAAAAGTACAAGAAGCCGACCCACGCAGCCGCTAGCAAGACTTGGGGATGTTCTAGTCGAATCGGAAGCATCCCAGAGACAGTGGCGTTCTCTCTGAGCGAGCCCCCGGCTAGGTTGTATATCAAAAGGCCAATCGCTAGAACGTACATGTCCCGCCGCTGGCGCAGTGCGTCGGCTGGAATGTCCTCACGCCCCGCCAAGTTTCTCCTAGCCATGCTGTCCCCTTAGCCCCCGAGCAAGCGCCCACTCTAGCGCCCGGCCGTTTTGGCACAAATCACCGAGCCCGCATCATCAAGCGATCGACGGCCAGTTCCCCCCGTAGGGGGTGTCTGGGTTTCCCAGGCGGGGCGGGGGGCGCGCGCGACAGGAAGGCCGACAGGGCACTGTCCGTGTGCCCCACGTGCGTTGGACTGCCTGCGGCTCGCACGTTGCCGACCAGGTGACAGCATGGCAGTCCGCGGCCTGGGAGACAGTCGGCCAACGGCGCGCGGCTGCGTAGGAAAACCCCTAGTTCCCTTGTGTACCGAAAGGGTCCCGAGCCGGGGCCGCTGAAACCCTTGTGCCACTTGGGCCGATGCGTGCCGCTTTGCATGTACCGAAACGGGATGCTACGGTACACCCTCACCACCTCCCAGGAGACCCAGGCCATGACCACCGCCAAAGCACGCAAGCGCGTTGCCATCTATGTGCGCGTGTCGACCACCGATCAGACCACCGAGAACCAACGCAGGGAGCTCCTGGAGGTCGCTGAGCGGGCGGGGTGGGACGTGGTCGGGGTGTTCGCCGACGAGGGCATATCGGGGGCCAAGGGACGCGACAAGCGGCCCGCCTTCGATGCGGTCCTGAAGCTGGTCACTCAGCGTAAGGCGGACATGGTCGCGGCCTGGTCGGTCGATCGCCTGGGGCGGTCCCTTCAGCACCTGGTGGAGACCCTGGGGGACCTGAGGGGTGCGGGGGCTGACCTGTACTTGCACAAGCAGGCCCTGGACACGACCACGCCAGCGGGGCGGGCCATGTTCGGGATGCTGGGCGTGTTCGCCGAGTTCGAGCGGGAGATTATCCGCGAGCGCGTCGGGGCCGGCATGGCAACCGCTAGGGCCAACGGGAAGACTATCGGGAGGCCAAGGGCGAGTGAGGCGACCATCGCGAAGGTGCGGGAGCTCAGGGCTCAGGGGGTAGGGATCAGGAAGGCGGCGAGGGAAGCGGGGTGTGGGGTGTCGCTGGTGCAGCGGCTGGAGGCGACGGGCTGAGGCGCAGCGGGAACCCTGGATCTCTCTGAGGTCCGGGAGAGTGAGTTCTTCTTTGCCTAAAGGTTCCCTTCGGGCAACTTTCGATTACCGGACACACTAGCAATTCACACCAAACGAACCCTCGCGCCGCCCGTGCCGCCTCCCTTCGGCACCCGCGGCCGGGGGTTCTTCCGATTCCCGGACACACACGAAGGATAGGCGTCGAACGATTGGACCTCGTAGTCGTTACAGACGCCCCTCCAATTACTACTTACCCCCGATAGACGGGACCCGGATTCGACTGCCCACACGCCAATCGGAGCCGCCGAACGGTTACTGGACGTAGTTGAGGGACAGGAGCCGCGCGGCCCCGTGCGCGCCCCTCTAACGACGGTCCCAAGCCTTCAGGAGACCCCCCGCGGAGAGGCGCCCCCGCGCTGACACGTTAGGCGCAAGATCGCCGACGTTTCGATTACCCCTTCCCCTCCCACAACAGCCCGCCAGTTCGGCGAAGTTGTTAGCGACACGGCCACCCTCTGACGGGTGCGGAATCCGACCTTTTTTCACCGCCGCGCGGACCCCCCAGGGACCGTGAGGTCTCCCCGTGTCTGACCCCCGGACACACCACAACAGAGAGCAGGAGAATGGACAAACTGAAGACACTGAGCGCGACCCCGCGCTATGACGATGCAACCTGTGCGGTCGACGGATGCGCCAGGCCGACCCGCACCTGGTCGCGATGGTGTACCAACCACGCCAGGCAGCGACACCGGACCGGAGACGTCAACGGTCGGATACTGAAACCTAGGGAGCTAGCCCCGCATCGGGAGCTTGCCGAAACCTTCCTGGAGAGGCGCAAGGATCACCCCGCGGTCATCGCGGCGGAGGCATGGGCCCAGGCGTTGTTGCATGACAACGTGCGGTTGCCCGAGCGGGTGCAGGAGCATCTAAGCCGGCTACGCGACTATGAAGTCACCCCCAGGGAAATCCTGGTGGCGATCCTCTCGGTGTATGGCATGACCGCACAGTTCCCGAATGCGTTTGTGAGCGTGACGACGAGGAACGCCAACCTGGGGCGCGTGGTGATGAAGCTGCGTCCCTTGCCGCAAACCACCTCAGGGAAGACAGGTCGACGGTACTCGGTGACTCCTCCGGCGAAGGTTGCCGCGGCACTAGGGGAGGTGATCGCCGACGAGGCCGGACTATGGGCGACTAGCTTCTGGCGGACGATCAACGCGGCCCTTAGGAATCCTCAGGATGCGGCGGGGCGGCTGAAGGCAGAGGCGGAAAAGCTATGGCATGAGGCCAGCCAGGCGGAAGCCCGATTGCCGAATCCCGACGGATGGAAGCTGACCATTTCAGGAGCTGCGAAGTGGGCCGCAATGAATCAGCAAGGCGGGCCCGAGGTCGACGACCAGGATGGCAGCGAGGGCGAGCCATGAACGGCGCCGACTTCCGGCTGGAGCGTCTGACCGCGTCGCTACTGAGTCGACGGACCACGCTAAAGCGGCTGCTGGAGATGAAGGACCAGACGCAGAGGTTCGACCAGAACCGCGGGTTTGTGTTTCTGCTGAGAGGCGCTGAGAGGCAGCGAGTCGAGGAAGAGTTGCAGAGCGTCGAGGCGCTGCTAGCGGCAGCGATGCCGGCCGAGTAGATAGGCCGAGCGGTCCCCTCCTAAGGGACCTCCACAACACCACCAATGCGGCAAGAGCCGCACGCCGTCCCCTATCCGCGCGAGGGGCTGGCGATGAACTGTGCGCGGCACTAAAGGAAACGAAACGATGACTGAAGAGTTCAAGCGAGGTAACAGCGGGCTAGCCACTGAGACCACCATCGACACCGGCACCAACCCGATCAACGGCAAGCCGTCGCTGGTCACCATCCGGCACCGCGGGGACCTTGGGAACCCCGATGGCACCGACAAGGCGGACACCACCGGCATTAGCGAGCGGACGTTGGTCGAGCCGATCACCCGACGGATTGAAGAGCTCGAACGGATGCTGGACGAGGAGACCAATCGACTCGATCCCGCGACCCGGCGCCCGATGAAGGCGATCACCAACCAGGAACACCGAGCCCGGTTGACCAGGGAGCTCCTGCATCTGACACAAGCCGAGCTCCCGTATGCCAGGGCGAAGTGGACAGAGATCCAGGCAGGACGGGTAGCCAAGCCGAGCGCCAACGACAAACTCCAGGCGGAGCTCGATCGAAAGGCGCGTATCCAGGCGCGAGCGATGGAGATTGCCGAGGAAGAGGAAGCCCGAGCCGCGGTGGAAAAGGTGCGGTTCCAGCGGCGCAGCACCGGCCAAGGCGGCTAAGCCAGGCCGTTAGGACCACCAGGTAATCCCAGGGAGCCGAGAGGTTCCTTGGGGCCCCTGCCGGTCCCTCCTGCCCATTCCCATAGGTGCCCACGGGCGCCCGTGCAAACGTGGCTAACGGGAGGGATCGGCGCGGGTTTTGTACCCAACCGATCACAGAGAGAAACGATGAAAGAGCAGAGAGAGCAGGGCGCCGAGCGTGCGTCCTACATTTACCGGAACGTGTCCTTTGAGTGCGCGGCCTTCGACAAGTTGAAGGAGTACCAAAGGAAGCTAGAGGCGGCTGAAGGTCGCACGATGACCAACGGGGAAGCGTTGTCCAGGTTCATCCTCAATAGCCCTCTGAAGTAGGGGGGTGTGCAGTGAAGGAAGTGGAGCAGGCCTCCGATGTGGAGATGGTCGAGCGGACCCGGATCAAGACGCACCCCGCGTTGCAGCCCCGCGACTTGGCGCTACTGAAACAACGCGAGCGCGTGCGCCAGGAAGACCAGTCGGAGATGCACATACACGACATGGCGCTGTTGCTGAAAGCCGACCCCAAAGCGGAGTTGGTGCCCTTGCACCTGGCCGACGTAGGAGGGGAGCTGTATGTGGTCGATGGTCACCACCGATTGCAGGCGTACAAGCGAGCGAAGCGGGACCAGGTGCCGGCACGGATAAAGCCGATGTCCATGCGACAGGCTAGCCATGCATCGAAGCTGGCGAACGTCACTCACACGAAGCTGGAGATGCGAGCGGCGCAGAAGCGCAACGCCTTGTGGCACCACCTCGCGGCCATCACGCACGAAGGGGCCAACCCTCTGCCCGTTGGGGTTTCCCAGAGGTCCCTTCAGGGTCGCTTTGGGGGATCGCTGGACACCGTTCAACGGATGCTCAAACGACTCCCCCATGTGATCCCCGACGAATACCCCCCGGAACACCGGGACGGGATTACAGGGTGGCCCCATTGGCGCTACGTGGGCGCCACGGCCCGTAACGGGCTCTATCAGGAGATGACCCCCGAGGCCCGGCTTCAGTGGGCCGCGCACAAGTACAAGGGGCACCTGGTGAAGCTGTGGGAACGAACGGACCCGAGGGCCGTAATGCTGGCCCACGAGGAGCTAAAGCGGGAAGCGATGGACGCAGACGAGCAAGCGCTACAGACCGACCTGGACGCGGCTCACGCCGTGGTCATGGAGGAAGAAACGCTGGAGTTTTGACCGAAACAGGGACGTTACACGCCGGTCACGGATGACCGAATCGGTCACTTATCGGCCGACCGATCGACCCACACAACCACCGACAGGAAAACCATGAACGATTACCAAACCACCGGCCCGCCGCGCTTCACTCCGACCCCAGAGCAGGAGGCCAAGCGGGAGGAAGAGCGGGCCATCTTTGCCGAGCTCTACAGGCGACTGGAGCAGCCCTCAGAGGCCAAGCCACGCACCAGGGACCAGGACCAGGCATGGCGCCAGCGGGCGAACACACGGAGACGCCTGGGGGACCTGAGGGGCCGTCTGGATACCCTGGCGGCCAAGCTGGAGGCGATGCACACCGAGGGCGTCAGCCCTTGGGGGCGGGAGGGAGAGCTCCCGCTGTGCGCGGACGGTTGGAACGGTCGAGCCAGGGTGCCCGGGATGGTCGAGCGCATGGACCGGGTACGGCTAGAGGCGGCTGAGGGGTGCGAGCTATCGGCCGACTTCCTACGGGAGGTCGAGCCGCTGTTTCTGCTGTGCCAGGAGCTCAGGCAGGAGGCGCCCCCGGTACGCACGCCCGAGCAGGAGCGAGCGCGCACCCTAGCCAACCTGAGCCCCCAGGTGCGACAGAGGCTAGAGGACGCGAGACGCCGCGGATGGCGCGGGTTTCACGATGTCGACGATGAAGCGGCGGCGGAACAGGACCAGTTCGACGCATGAACCGTGGGCCGTGCGCGAGACCTTGGCGCGGTCGGCGAGCTCACCAGGCAACAGGGATTCGACAGCGGTTGAGACCTTCATAGCGGTTACTCCGAAAGGGGCGGACAGGTGCCCCAGTCCCGACGCTACATCCAAAAAAGTTGACTGTGTGACACCGTCCCCGCGGGTGGACTACTTTGAGCCGCGGGCCTTTGCAGACGGGCGTACAACCACCTTCCGGCCTACCTTCCGCACGAAGGAATCGAGGGCCCTGCCGTAGGAAACTGCGCGGACCGCTTCGCGCTTCGCGTCGTCGCCGACACCTGCCGAGTAGACACCGAACGTCATGCCCTGGCGTTTGTGTCCCACGATCAGTTGAATGGTCGACTCAGGGACCCCGGCGCCCTCCATCTGAGTGATGACAGTCCCGCGCAGGGCGTGAAAATCTAGGGCGCGGTCGGTGACTCCTAGCTGGCGGATCACACGGCCGAATCGCTTTCCGACGTACCAGGAACGCTTTGAGTCGGGACCGCCTCGCAACAATCCAGGGATCAGGAAACCATCGGTGGAGGTGGCGGCGAGCTGCGCCACTAGCGGAGCGATGGCCGGATGGATCGGGACGCGGCGGATTGCGGCCGGTGTCTTTCCCTGGGTGATGCGGAGACCGTCGCCGTCGATGTTGGAGACCTCCAGTTCGCCGACCTCTTCCCGGCGCATCCCGGTATAGGCACCGAGGACCGTAAGGGCCCAGACGGGATCGTTAGGGGCGATGCCATGCAGGACGGTCCCGAGCTCCTCAGACGACCACGGGCGGCGCCGTGGGGCCTTGCCGCGGCCGGACTCGCGCACCGTGAGGCGGTCGAAGGGATTGGCGTCGATTGAGCCACGCGCCGAGAGCCAGGCGAAGAAGGTGCGTAGAGTGCCGACCTCTTTCTGGCGGGCGGATGCCGACAGTGGGACGGGAGCGCCGTCGGGGCCCTTCCGGGTGCGCTTCTGGACCACGTCAGCCACGTAGGTTCCGGCGACCTTGCGGGAGACCTCCAGGGGCTCGCGATCGCTACCGAACCAGTCCAGGAAGGCGGCGAGGTGACGGCGCTTTTCGTCGACCGTCTGAGCCGTTAGGTGCCCCGCGGATTCCTCCAGGTAGGCTTCGGTGCGCTTGGCCAAGGTGCGCGACAGGGAGCCGCTGAGGACCTTGTAGCCCCTGCGGACCTTGGAGAGGGCCTCAGGAGGGAGACGGGGATTGCCTTCATCGTCGCGGCCCAGGTGGGCGGCTTGATCGTCCAGGAAGTCTTCGACGGCCGCGTCAAATCCGGCCTCTGCCTGGTCGGGGTCTTCGGTGCCCGCTTCGATGCCCTCACGGGCGCGCGTGGCGAGCTCCAGGAGACCTTCGGGTGTGTCGGAGAGTGAGGGATTCGGAGCCCTCGCGACGGCGCTAGCGATGAGTGCCTGGAGCTCAGCGATCGCGGCATGTTTGCGGCGGTTGGCTTCGACGCGGTCCCGAGTCTGGAGGGAGCGGAGTAGGACCTTCTGGCCGACGGCGGCTTGGTGTTCGCGTGGGACGGCAAGCTGGACATACCAGCCCAAGCCACGCTGTTTTAGGTAGGACGGGGCGCGGGTTTTGGATGCCATCGGGGGCCACCTCCGAGGGCAACTTTAGTACATGTGTTTAGTACATGCACCCCGGCTGAGAGCTAATAACTACAAGGGCTGCGGCTTTGACAGGGGTCCGAGTTCGAGTCCCACCTTCGGCACCAGTTACAAATCAGTTACAGGAAAGGGCCTGCGAGCAATCGCAGGCCCTTTGTTTTGATCGATGCATCCGCTTCGATGCAGGGTGCGGTCACAGCCCGCCGTTGCGCGCCATCCCCGCGGCGAACACGAAGATCACGCCGACCAGCATCAACTCGAAGCGGACGATCCGGCGGGCGCGCCCGACCTGCTCGATGGCCGGCAGGAACGCGGGATCGGCACGCACGGCCTTGCGCCAGCGGGCGAAGTTGAGGGTCGGCAGGATCGACAGCAGGCCGACCAGCACGTAGGCGCCGATCTTGGCGTGGAACCACGGGTTGTGCAGGTAGAAGTCGTGGCCCTTGATGCCGAAGCCGATGCGCAGCAGGCCGGCGATCAGCAGCAGGACGGCGCAGAGGCCGTAGCCGGCGTCCAGGCGGGCGAGCCGCTGCAGGACCGGGGTATCCAGGGTTCCGCGCAGCAACACCGACTGCGATACCAGCATCGTGACCAGGCCGAATACCAGTACGTGGTGGAGGGCGGCGAGGAGGAAGTCGGTCAGCATGGCGGGTTCCGTGGGGGCCGGAGCAGCGCGTCAGGTCGCCAGGCTCGATGCGGCGCGGGGCGACGTCCGGGTCGCGGGCGTCAGTGGGCGCCGTCGGTCGGCAGCGCCTTGGCGGCGCGGGTGAACCACTCGCCGTCCTGCGGAACGAACATCGAGCACGCTTCCATCTGCGCCTTGTAGATGTGCACCGATACGGCGACTTCGTCGTTGCTGGTGTTGCGGATGGAGTGGTACTCGTGCGGTGGGATCAGGCTGCCGGCGCTGCCGGGGCCCGCGACCATGCCGCCGGCGGCGCGGAAACGCGTGCGGTCGCCATCGGCTTCGAGCAGCTCGTACTGGGTGATCTCCAGCTCGCCATCCCAGACGCCTTCGACGCACCACAGGCCGCAATGGTCGTGTACCGGCGTACCTTGCCCCGGGCCCCAGGTCATCGCGACGACGCTGTAGCCGTGCTGTGGGCTGCGGTAGATCTCGCGGCGGGCGTAATGGTCCTCGATCGGCTCGAACACGCACTGCGGCAACTGTATGTCGCGGTCGCGGATCATCCGGCACAGGGTGCTGCGCAGCGCCGCGGTGATTGCGTGCTCGTCGCCGCTGCTGACGGCGGTGTCGATGGCGCTCACGAGCTTGTCGTGGCCGGGGAAGGCGATGTCGGGCAGGGCTTCGGTGCTCATGGGGTCGATTCTACCCGCGTTCGATACGGGGGGCTGTGGCGCGGGTGGTGGTTGTACGAAGGCTTCGGGACGCGTTTTGAGCGGGTTCCCTGTAGGAGCGACGTAAGTCGCGATTTCCCTGGCATCCGGGATCGCCGTGCGATCGCGACTTACGTCGCTCCTACAGGGGCATCCGGTGGTTGGCAGCTATTGCAGGTTGTCCAGGAACTCCCGGACAGCGGGGCCGAAGCGGTCGAAATCGACAAGGAAGGCGTCGTGGCCCTGCGGGGAGTCCAGCGGCAGGAAACGCGACTCGGCGCCGCCCGCGCGCAGGCCGTCGGCGATTTCGCGCTGTTGCTGCAGGGGGAAGAGGATGTCGGTCGCGGCGCCGATCGCGAGCGCCCTGTCGACCCGGATCGAGGCGAGGCCGGCGCGGGTGTTGCTCCTGCCGTCGCCGGAGCGCTGCGCGCAGTAGTCGCCGAGGTCGAACCAGTCCATCGAGCGGCTGAGGTAGAGGTAGCAGTTGGGGTCGAAGTTGCGGACGAAGCGGCGGGCGTGGGCCTCGAGGTAGCTTTCGACCTCGAACTCCAGCCCGAACGGCTCGTCGTCGGCGCCGTCCCCGTCTTGCGAGGACCGGTCCAGTCGCACCCGGCCGAAGCGGCCGTCCCACTCCAGCGCCGAGCGGTAGGTGATGACGCCCATCTTGCGCGCCATCCGCATGCCGGACTCGGGGTAGCTGGCGTCGTCGTAGCCGCCGTTGTTCCAGTTCGGGTCGAGCCGGATCGCCTCGCGCTGCAGGGATCGGATTGCGATCGAGAACGGCAGCGCCTTCGCCGCGCCGGAAATGTTGACGTGGCTGCGGGCGATCTCGGGGTGTTTCACCAGCAGCGCCAGCGCGGCCATGCCGCCCATCGAATTGCCGATGACGCAGGCGAGCTGGTCGACGCCGAGTGCGCGCACGACGTGGGCCGCGGCCTCCGCGCCGTCCTCGATCGACAGTTCGGGGAAATCAAGGCGGTAAGGCGCGCCGGTGTCGGGGTTGATCGTGGCCGGTCCGGTCGAGCCCTTGCAACTGCCCAGCGAGTTCGCGCAGATGACGAACCAGCGGTCGCTGTCGATCGGCTTGCCGGGGCCGAGCATCGCCTCCCACCAGCCCGGCGCGGGGTTGCCGTCGTTGGCCGCGGCGTGGGCGTCGGGTGAGAGACCGGGGACGATCAGGATCGCGTTGTCGCGTGCGGCGTTCAGCGTGCCCCAGGTCTCGTAGGCCATCCGGGCGCCGTGCAGCTCGCCGCCGCGCTTCATCGGGAACGGCGAGGGCAGGTCGATGTAGCGGGTGCCGGGGGGGATGAATTCGGTCATGGACGTCCTATTCGATGACGTGGTCGATCATCAGCGCCGCGGTGGCGTCCGGGCCGGTGTCGACCCTCACCGGGGCGGATTCGAAATCACCCGGCTGCGCGGTCGCGTCGCCGCTGGCGGAGATGCGCGCTACCAGCTCGACCTGTTCCACCTGCGACAGCTTCAGCGTCGGCATCGGGCTGTCGCTGTCGTCGAGGGTGACGGTCAGCGGGAAGCCGGTGGCGCGCAGTTTCTCGGCCGCGACCGGCATGGGCGGGCCGTCGGGCTGGCGGGCGATCACGAACACCACAGCCCCGTCGGGGTACTGCATCGCCAGCGCCGGGTCGAGCGAGACGCTGACGGTGATGCGGGCGGCATTGGCATCCGGCTCCGCGACGGCTGGCAACGGCTCCATCCCGGCGTCGGCGCGGGCGAGGTTGATCTGCTCGCGCAGGCTGGCCGCGGTGTTCGCATCGACGGCGGCCAGCAGCGGTTCCCAGGTCGCGACCGCTTCGGCCGCCTGTCCGGCCTGGCGCTGGGCGATGCCGAGGAACCAGCGGGCGCGCTGGTGCATGGGTTCGACCTGCAGTGCGTGTTGCAGCATCGAGATGGCTTCGGCGTCGAACCGGCGGCCCTCGGCGGCCTTGGCTCGGGCTTCGGCGGCCTCGGCCAGCAGAGCCGGTTCGTCCGGCGCCAGCTGCACGGCGCGGGCATAGGCATCGCGCGCTTCGGGCAGGCGACCCTCGGCATCGTAGGCGCGGGCGAGCAGGCGCCAGCCTTCGACCTGGTTGGGGTCGCGTTCCAGTTCGGTACGCAGTTGAGTGATTGCTTCGGACAGCGTTTCCGGCGCCTTGCGCTGGGCCGGATCGAGCGCGCGCGGGGTGCCGACCAGCGCATAGACCAGGCCCGTGGTGACCGCCAGGGCGACGAGTACGCCGATACCGGCCGCCGGTCGCGCGCGCCACAGCGGCCGCAACACGAACGCGAGGACCAGCAGGACCAGCAGCGCGCTGGCGATCACGAACGCGGTCATCACCACTCCTGGTCTTCGTCGACGGCAGCGGCGGCTTGCCGGTTGCCACCGCGCTTGCGCACGATGCCGGCGACGACGAAGCCACCGACCAGCAGCACCGCTGCCGGCCCGAACCACAGCAGCCAAGTGGTCGGCTCCACGCGCGGGCGGTACAGCACGAACTCGCCGTAGCGCGCGACCAGGTAGTGTTTGACCTCGGCGTCGGTCTTGCCCTGGCGCATCAGGTCGAGCACTTCCTGCCGCAGGTCCTGGGCGATCGCCGCGTTGGAGTCGGCCAGCGACTGGTTCTGGCACTTCACGCAGCGCAGTTCCTCGGTCAGCGCGTGGAAGCGCCTGGCCTCGGCGCGGTCGGTGAACTGCGGTGGCGCGACGGTATCGGTGGCCTGGGCCAACACCAGGGTCGGCACGACCAGCACCAGCATCAGTGCGACGCCGAATGCGAGGTGCTTCAGGAAGCCGGCGACCTGCCCGGAAACGGCGGTTTCACGACGCGACTCAAGATTCATCGCGTCTCCACCTCGGCCAGTACCGGCAGTAACTCCTGCTCGATGGTCGCCTCGCTCATCGGTCCGACGTGCTTCCAGCGGATGATGCCGTCGGCGTCGACCAGGAAGGTTTCCGGCGCGCCGTAGATGCCCCAGTCGATCGCGTTCTCGCCGGTGTAGTCGGTCAGCACCAGCCAGTAGGGATTGCCGAACTGCTCCAGCCATTTCAGCGCATCGGCGTGTTCGTCCTTGAGGTTGTAGCCGATCACGCGCACGCGCTTGGACTCGGCGAACTTCGTCAGGACCGGGTGCTCGACCCGGCACTCCGGACACCAGCTGCCCCAGACGTTGAGCAGGTAGGGCTCGCCGGCCAGCTCCTGCGAGGTGACCAGCCGGCCGGCCTCGTGCAGCACCGGCAGCTCGAATGCCGGAGCGGGCTTGCCAATCAGTGGCGAGGGCAGGGCCTCGCGGTTGCCGTCGCGGCTCAGGATCACTCCGGCCAGCAGCAACAGCGCGAGCAGGGCGAACGCGACCAGCGGCAGCCAGCGCATCATCGGAGACTTGTTCGTGCTCATTTCGCGGGCTCCCTGCGGGCGGTGTCGACGCGGCGGAAACGGCGGTCGGTGGCGGTGACCAGGCCGCCGAGCATCATCAGCAGCGCACCCGCCCAGATCCAGCGCACGAACGGCTTGATGTGCACGCGCAGCGCCCAGGCGCCGCCGCCGAGCGGCTCACCGAGGGCGACGTACAGGTCGCGGGTGAAGCCGCGCTCGATCTCCGCCTCGGTGAGTACCTGGCCGCCGCTGGCGTAGGCGCGTTTTTCCGGATGCATCAATACCAGTGGCGCGCCGTCGGCGAACACCTGCACGGTGCCGTAGTCGGCGCGGTAGTTCGGTCCCTGGCGTTGCTGGACGCCATCGAAACGGAACGAATATTCGCCGACTTCGATGGTCTGGCCGGGCTTCACCGCGACCTCGCGCTGGACATTGAGTCCCTCGACCAGCAGTGCGCCGACCAGGAACACCGCGACACCGAAGTGGGCGAGGGTCATGCCGAGCATTTCGGCGGTGAGGCGACCGCCAGAACTGCGCAGCCGCGACCACACGAACCGCAACGTGCCGGCGCCGATCCAGACCGCACCGACCACGCCGGCCGCGACTTTCCAGGGGCCCTGCGGGGCGAAGAAGAACGCCAGCACGCCGGCGGCCAGCGCCAGCCCGGCCCACGGCAGCAGCATCGCCAGCGGCTTCGAGACCTGCTCGCGCTGCCAGCGCGTCACCGGCCCGAACGGCAGCAGCAACACCAGCGGCGCCATCAGCAGGGTGAACAGCAATGCGAAGTACGGCGGGCCGACCGAGATCTTGCCCAGTTCCAGCGCATCCGCCAGCAGTGGGTACAGGGTGCCGAGCAGGACCATCGCGCAGGCGGTCGACAGCAGCAGGTTGTTGGCCAGCAGCAGGGTTTCGCGCGAGGCTGGCTCGAACGGCTTGCCGTCGTCCTCGCCCGGCGCGCGCAGCGCGTACAGCAGCAGCGAGCCGCCGATGATGATGCCGAGGAAGATCAGGATGAACAGCCCGCGGGTCGGGTCGGCGGCGAACGCGTGCACGCTGGTCAGCACGCCCGAGCGCACCAGGAACGTGCCGAGAAGCGACAGCGAGAACGTCGCGATCGCGAGCAGCAGGGTCCAGCCGCGGAACGAGCCGCGCTTTTCGGTCACCGCCTGCGAATGCAGCAGCGCGGCGCCGGCCAGCCACGGCATGAAGCTGGCGTTCTCGACCGGGTCCCAGAACCACCAGCCGCCCCAGCCCAGCTCGTAATATGCCCACCACGACCCCAGCGCGATGCCGACCGTCAGGAATGCCCACGCGACATTGGTCCACGGTCGGGTCCAGCGCAGCCAGCGCGCATCGACCTTGCCGTCGAGCAGCGCCGCGATCGCGAACGCAAACGGCACCGAGAACCCGACGTAACCGAAATACAGCATCGGCGGATGGATGATCATCCCCGGGTCCTGCAGCAGCGGGTTGAGGTCGCGGCCCTCGACCACCGCCGGCAGCAGTCGCTCGAACGGGTTGCTGGTGAAGATCAGGAACGCGAGGAAGCCGACGCTGACCACGCCCATCACCCCGAGCACGCGCGCAACCACCGTCATTGGCAGCGCCCGAGAGAACCGCGCGACCGCCGCCGTCCACAACGCCAGCACCAGCGCCCACAGCAGCAGCGAGCCTTCATGCGCGCCCCACACCGCGGTGTAGCGGTAGACCATCGGCAACAACGAATTGGAGTTCTCGGCGACATAGCGCTGCGAGAAATCCTGGCTGACGAAGCCGTAGGTGAGGATCGCGAACGCCAGCCCGACCAGCAGCAACTGCGCATAGGCCGCGGGCCTGGCGACCGCCATCCACGGTGCGATGCCGCGCTGCGCCCCGGCCAATGGCAATGCCGCCTGCAGCGCCGCGAGCAGCAGCGCCAGGACCAGCGCGACCTGTCCGAGTTCAGGCAGCATGACTTGGCTCCTTCTCCCGCTTGCGGGAGAAGGCCGGGATGAGGGGGTGAGCGCCGCAGGCGCGATTGCTTTTTGGAGCAGCAACATCAAAAGCTGCCCTCACCCCAACCCTCTCCCGCGTTGCAGGAGAGGGGGCAAAAACAGCGATCACGGATTCGTCCCCGATGGCGCATCCGGCGCCTCGACGTCGTGCTTCTGGTGCGCCATGCCCATCTTGTCGGCGACTTCCTTGGGCATGTAGGTCTCGTCGTGCTTGGCCAGCACTTCCTCGGCGACGAAACGGTCGCCGTCCATGCGCCCCGTCGCGATCACCGCCTGCTTCTCGCGGAACAGGTCGGGCAGGATGCCGGTGTAGGTGACCGGCATCAGCGCGTCGCCGTCGGTGACGGTGAAGTGCGATTCCAGGGTGCCGTCGATGCGCTCGATCGAACCCTCGGCGACCATTCCGCCGAGCCGGAACCGGGCCTGGCCGGACTTCACCTCCGCGCCGGCCTCGCCGCTGATCACCTCGTTGGGCGTGTACAGGTAGGCGACGTTGCGTTGCAGGGCCATCGCGACCAGGGTCGCGGCGATCGCGGCGGCGACCACGAGGGCGGCCACCCAGAGCAGGCGGCGTCGGCGGATCGGGTTCATCGGGTCAACTCGTCGGGGGATTTCGGGGTGGAGCGGCCGGCGTGTCGCGCGGCGCGGCGGCGCGCGTTGCCCAGCTCGCGGCGGATCTGCAGGCGGGTGGAGATGTAGTCCCAGCCCAGCACGACCGCGAACACGGCATAGGCCGCGATGACGTAGTTCTGGTAGCTCATCGGCGTTTCCCCGGCGGCGCGGCCAGTTCCGCGACCCAGGCCTTGCCGGACTCGCGCCGCAGGTTGTCGGCGCGCGCGCGCATCAGCAGCGCGCCGATGAACCACAGATGGGTGCCGACCACCATCCACAGCAGCGGCGGCAGCATGCTCGGCGCCATCGACGATTCGCCGAACAGGCGGATGGTCTGGCCCTGGTGCAGCGAGTTCCACCACACCACCGAGTAGCGGATCACCGGCAGCAGCACCACGCCGACGATCGCCAACAGCCCGGCGGCGCGCGCGGCGGCGCGGCGGTCGTCGATCGCGTTGTACAGGCCGATCACGCCCAGGTACAGGAACAGCAGGATCAACTCGGTGGTCAGCCGCGGGTCCCAGTCCCACCAAGTGCCCCACATCGGCTTGCCCCAGATCGCCCCGGTCACCAGGGTGATCAGGGTGAAACCGGCGCCGATCGGCGCGCAGGCCATTGCCAGGATCTCGCACAGCTTGATCCGCCAGACCAGCGCGATCGCGGCGTAGAACGCCATCAGCCCGAACACCGCCAGGCTCATCCAGGCGCTCGGCACGTGGATGTAGAGGATGCGGAAGCTGTCGCCCTGCTGGTAGTCGGCCGGCACCACGAACAGCGCGCCGTACAGCCCCCACGCCATCGTCAGCAGGCCGAACAGATAGGCCCACGGCGCCCAGCGCGCGGCGAAGCGATCGAAGTAGGGGGGCGAACCGAGTTTGTGGAACCAGCGGACGATTGGATTCATACGGTTTCCCCCTCTCCCGCGTGCGGGAGAGGGCCGGGGTGGGGGCACGCGAAGGTCGGCATCCGGCACCGGCTTCAGTTCAGCGCGATGCGGATGGCCGCGGCGGCGGCCAGCGGGGCCAGCACCAGCGCCACCACCAGCCCGGCGCCCAGCAACAGCAAGGCGCCGACGGGGTCCAGTCCCTGGGCCGAGGCGGTCACGCTACCGGCGCCAAACACCAGCACGGGCACGTACAGGGGCAACGCAAGCAACGCCACCAGTATACCGGAGCGCCTCATTCCGACCGTCAGCGCCGCCACCACCGCGCCCAGCAGGCTCAGCAGCGGCGTGCCCAGCGCCAGCGAGGCCATCAGCACCGGCAACTGCCCGCGCGGCAGGTGCATCAGCTCGGCCAGGAACGGGGTTGCGACCAGCAGCGGCAGCGCGGTCGTGGCCCAGTGCATGAACGTGCGTACAGCGACCAGCCAGCCCAGCGGCACCGGCGCCAGCATCCACTGCTCCAGCGAGCCGTCCTCGGCGTCGCCGCGGAACAGCGTATCCAGCGCCAGCAGGCCGGCCAGCAGCACCGCCAACCACAGCACGGCACCGGCGACCCCGGCCAGGGCATCGGCTTCGCCGCCGAGCGCCAGCGCGAACAGGGTCACCACCAGCACCGCGAACAGTGCCGGCTGCAGCGCATCGCCACGGCGGCGCCAGAGCAGGCGCAGGTCACGCAGCATCAAGGCCCGGGCGGCACCGGCCAGGGTCGGCGCGGAGGCGCTCATGCCGCCGCCTCGAGGCCCGGCCGCTGCATCACCAGCAGGCGCGTCCGGACTGGCGGCGCGGCGTAGGCGCCGTGGGTGGTCACCAGTGCCGCGCCACCGGAGCGCAAATGCGCCTGCACCATCCGGTTGACCAGCTCGATGCCGGTCAGGTCGAGGTTGGCGTAGGGCTCGTCGAGCAGCCACAGCGGCGCCGGCGACAGCCACAGCCGGGCCAGCGACAGGCGCTTCTTCTGGCCCGCCGACAACTGCCGCGCCAGCGCGTCCTCGTAGCCGGACAGGCCGACGATCGCCATGGCGTGTCCGGGCAACTGGGCGCGGCGACGCCCCTGCAGGCCGCACAGGAAGTCCAGGTTCTCCAGCGCGCTCAGGTCCGCCTTCAGGCCCGGCAGGTGGCCGAGGTAGGCGATGGCCCGTGCGCGGCGCGCGGCATGCGTACGTTCGCCATCGATATCGATCTCGCCACCGTCCGCGCGCAGCAGCCCGGCCAGTACCCGCAGCAGGGTGGTCTTGCCCGCACCGTTGTCGCCCTGCACCAGCAACGCCTCGCCGGCATCGACACTGAAGTCGAGCGGGCCGAAGACCGGTTCGTCATTGCGTGCGAAGCGCAGGCCGCGGGCTTGCAGCAGCGGCGGGGCGGGGCGATCGGGTGGGGTCATGGTGGCCAGGCGATGGAGAGCCGCGGTCCCGGGGACCACGAAACCTTCATTTTACGCAGTGACAACGTCATCCACCCAATCGGTGAATGCGGCGACCGCCTCTGGCAGGGGGCGTGCGTCGGGGCGCTCCACAAGCATCCGCAGGCGCACCGGTTGGCCGCGCTGCCAGTCCAGCACCGCTGCCTGGCCGAATTCCTGCGCCAGCAGTCCGGTGGTCGGGCCATCGATGTCGGCAAGCAGCCAGCCCGGTTCGCGCCATTGGCCGTCCGGGCATTCGCTCCAGGCGACATGGCGTTGCACGCCGATGGCGTCGAGCTGGGCGACCAGCAGTGCGTCCGCGGTTTCGTTGGCGGTGTCGGAATGCGGCTCCGAGGCGGGATTCCAGGCGGTGATGAAGACGTATCGCTGCGCCGGGCAGTAGGCCTCCAGGTCGCTGGCCGGATGGCCGACCCGCAACGGCACCGTGTCGCCGTCGAGTACCACCGCGTAATGCGCGGCGGCATAGGCAGCGGCCAGTTCAGTCGCGTCGACAACCTGGAGTTCACGCATGGCCGCAGTGTCGGCCGGCTCCAGCGACGATGCAACTTTGCCGGCGGCGCCGACAGGCGGATCGCAGCGGCGCGATTTCGTACACTCGACGGCCCACAGACGCCCGCGATACGCCATGACCCCCGAGACCAAGCTGCCGAAGGTCGGCACCACCATCTTCGCCGTGATGTCGCAGTTGGCCGCCGAGCACGGCGCGGTCAACCTGGGACAGGGTTTCCCGGACTTCGACGTGCCCGCACGGCTGGTCGATGCGTTGGCGGGCGCGATGAAGCAGGGCCACAACCAGTATTCGCCGATGCACGGCGTGGCGCCGCTGCGGCAGGCCATCGCCAACAAGACCGAACGCTGCTACGGCCATCGGCCCGACATCGACGCCGAACTCACCGTCACCTCCGGCGCCAGCGAGGCGATCTTCGATGCGGTGCATGCCGTCATCCGCCCCGGTGACGAAGTGATCGTGCTCGACCCCTGCTACGACTGCTACGAGCCGGCGATCGAGCTGGCCGGGGGCATCGCCGTGCACGTGCCGCTCGACCCGCGCACCTTCGCGCCCGACTGGGACTTGGTGCGCCAGGCGATCACGCCGAAGACCCGGATGTTGATGACCAACACCCCGCATAACCCGTCGGGCGCGATGTTCACGGCCGACGACATCGAGCAGTTGACCCGGCTACTGCGCGGCACCGACATCATCCTGCTGTCGGACGAGGTCTACGAGCACATCGTGTTCGACGGTGCCCGCCATGAGTCGGCGTTGCGCTACCCGGAGCTGCGCGAGCGCGCGTTCGTGATTTCAAGTTTCGGCAAGACCTACCACTGCACCGGCTGGAAGGTCGGCTACTGCATCGCGCCGCCGGCGTTGAGCGCCGAGTTCCGCAAGGTCCACCAGTACAACACCTTCTGCACGTTCACCCCGGCGCAGTTCGCGTTCGCCGAGATGATCGACGCCGAGCCCGGGCATTACGAGACGCTGGGCGCGTTCTACCAGGACAAGCGCGACCGTTTCCGCGAGCAGTTGCTGACGACGAAGCTCAAGCCGTTGCCGGTGCCGGGCGGGTACTTCCAACTGGTCGATTACTCCGGCGTGAGCGATCTCGACGACGCCGCGTTCTGCCGTTGGCTGACCGTCGAGCATGGCGTGGTCGCGATTCCGTTGTCGCCGTTCTATGGCACCCCGCCTGAAGGCCAGCGGCTGGCGCGGCTGTGTTTTGCCAAGAGCGAGGCGACGCTGGACAAGGCGATCGAGCGCCTGCGGAAGTTGTAGGGGCGCGCTTTTTTGCCTTGTGTAGGAGCGACGTAAGTCGCGATCACGCTTTCCGTTGCGGGAAAGCCCGTTTCCCACGGAACAACGCACGTCGCGATCGTCTTTCTTCCCGATCTCGCCGTGAGATCGCGACTTACGTCGCTCCTACAGGTGTGGTCGCATCGGCATGTCTGGAGCACGTGCCAGAAGTTCGATCCCTACCGGCACATGCCCCAGGAGCAGACCGTCGCTACCGTGCTTCGACACATCACCACGGAACCGTCCCGATGCAGCATCGCTTCGCCACGCTCGTCATCGCCGTTCTCGGAATCGCATTCGCGCTGCCCGCGCTCGCGGCCGACCTCACGCCGCCTGCCAGGGCGGCACTGCAACGCGTTTTGGACGGTGGCCGCGACAGCCACAGCGACGCGGTACTGGTCCTGAAGGACGGCAAGGAACTCGGCCACTACTACTCCGGCGGCACGCCGCCAGGGCCGATCGAGTTGATGTCGGCGACCAAGTCTGTGGTCGCGCTCGGCATCGGCCAGTTGATCGGGCAGGGACGCATCAAGTCGCTGGACCAGCCGGTGGCCGATTTCTATCCCGAGTGGAGGCAGGGGCAAAAACGCGACATCACCGTCCGCATGCTGCTCGACCACACCTCGGGCCTGCAGAACGTGGCGATGGCGCCGGCCGAAATCTATCCCGCGCCCGATGCCGTCCAGCTGGCGCTCGCCGCGGAACTCGAGCATGCGCCGGGCGAGGGGTTCGCCTACAACAACAAGGCGACCAACCTGCTTGCCGGCATCATCGAGAAAGCATCCGGCAAGCCGATGGACGTGTTCTTCCGCGACGGCCTGTTCGCCGAGCTCGACGTGGCGCCTGGCCCCTGGGACAAGGACGAGGTCGGCAATCCCTACGCGATGGCCGGCCTGCCACTGACCGCCGCCGATGCGGCAAGGATCGGCCAACTGGTGCTCCAGCGCGGGAACCGGCAGGGCAGGCAACTGGTACCCGCGACCTACATCGACACGATGCTGTCCCCGGGGCAGGGGGTGGACCCGTCGAGCGGATTGCTCTGGTGGCTGCGCCCGGCCTGGATGCATTTCAGTTTCGACCCCGGCAGCCTTGCGATGCTGCGCGAGCGGGGTGTTTCGGAGGATCTGGTGCAGACCCTCGGGCGGGCACTGGCGGGCGCGCGGTTCGATGGGCCGGATGCACTGATGGCGGGCCTGTCCGAACGACTGGGCGAGGATGTGTCGAGGGTCCGCGACGAGCTGGTCGGCGAGCACAGGATCGGCCCCTACCGGTTGTTCAAGATCGACCGCGGCCCCGTCGCCGCCTATGAAGCGCAGGGTTACCTGGGTCAGTACATCGTGGTTGTTCCATCGGCTGGCCTGGTCGCGGTACGCCAGGTCGAGGCGCCCGCCAACGATGGGCAGCAGCCTGAAACCGACGGCTACGGCGACTTCACCGAACGCGTGATCGAGCTGGCCGTCGCGATGGGTGATCTGGCGTCCGCGTCGACTGCCGACGTGCCCTGAGTTGCCCGCGGACGCCGTGCGCGGGAGGCTGGTTTACAGTGGGCCAAACCGCATGAAAAACCACCCATGAACAACCTCCGCATCTCCCTCGTGCAAGGCGCCACCCTCTGGCACGACCCGGCCGGCAACCGCGAGTACTACGGCGATTTGATCGCGCCGCTGCACGGCACCACCGACCTGGTGCTGCTGCCGGAGACCTTCACCAGCGGCTTCAGCAACGACGCCATCGACAACGCCGAGACCATGGACGGCCCGACCGTCGCCTGGATGCGCGAACAGGCCGCCGCGCTCGAGGCGGCGATCACCGGCAGCGTGCAGATCCGCGACGCCGACAAGGTGTTCAACCGGATGCTGTTCGTCACCCCCGACGGCGACGTGCGGCATTACGACAAGCGCCACCTGTTCCGCTACGCGCATGAACACGAGCGCTATGCCGCCGGCCGCGAGCGACTGACGGTCGACTGGAAGGGGTGGCGGATCTGCCCGCTGGTCTGCTACGACCTGCGCTTCCCGGTGTATTCGCGCAACCGCTTCGATGTCGAGCGCCCCGGCGAACTCGACTACGATCTCGCGCTGTACGTCGCCAACTGGCCCGCCGCGCGCGCCTACCCGTGGAAGACGTTGCTGCGCGCGAGGGCGATCGAGAACCTGTGCTACGTCGCCGGCCTCAACCGCGTGGGCACCGACGGCAACGGCATCCACTACAGCGGCGACAGCGCGGTGATCGATTTCCTTGGTCATCCGGTGACCGAATGCACCGACGAGGAAGTCGTCGTGACCAACACGCTGCTGGGTTCCGAGCTGGCGCGGCACCGCCAGAAGTTCCCGGCGATGCTCGACGGGGATGCGTTCCGGATTTCCTGATCGGGGCGGGATGCTTCGTTGTAGGAGCGACGTAAGTCGCGATTTCACTGATGCCCGGATTCGCCGTGAAATCGCGACTTACGTCGCTCCTACATAGGTCCGCATCCGAGTGCATAGCTGCTTCCAAGCGGCCGCGAGTCGCTCGGCGCAATCCTCATCAAGATTCCATCGGGAAGGGCGTAGTGGCGTCTTTTCCGCTCTGGATCGGAACGATCGGCGGCTTTCGCGCCTCGTGCATGGGGGTGGCGCTAGGCTTTGGCCGAACCGGAGCGACCGGAGGAGCGCACCTTGGCCATGCAACGCGAATACACCGCCGACGCGCCCGCAAGGGAGGACGTCGACGCATTGCCGGGCGCCACGGTGCTCGAGTTCGGGACCAACTGGTGCGGCCATTGCACCGCCGCCCAACCGCTGATTTCGGACGCGTTTGCCAGCCACCGCAACGTGCGCCATCTCAAGGTCGAGGACGGTCCCGGCCGGCGCCTCGGGCGGTCCTACCGCATCAAGCTGTGGCCGACCCTGGTGTTCCTGCGCGACGGTGAGGAGATCGCCCGGGTGGTACGGCCAACCGGACAACAGTCCATTGACGATGCCCTTGCCCTGGTCGACCCGGAGGAAAGCCCATGAAGCCGTCACGCCGAAACCACTGGTCCAGTTTCCCGGCCCTCGCGGCGAGCCTGCTGGCGGTGCCGCTGATGCAGGCCTGCGGCGGCGGTTCCGACCGGCCGCCGATGCTTACCGAAGGCGCCGAAACTCCGTCCATCACCTCCGACAGCGGCGCACTGGTGACCCAGCGCACGATGACCTCCGACAGCCTGCAGGTCATGTCGGTCGGCGGGCCGGAACCGTTCGTGGCCGACAGCGACCGCCGCGCGGTCTACATGCTGGCCGGCGATACCGATGGCAGCGGTTGCGCGGACGACTGCCTCACGCAGTGGGCGCCGGTCTATGCGCCGACCGGTGAGCCGGACCTCGGCGAAGGGCTGGCACCGGTCCTTGCCGGCGTGGTCACCCGCGCCGACGGCACCGCGCAGATGAGCTACAACGGCCACCCGCTGTACCACTACGCCGGCGACACGGCGCGGGGCGACACCGCCGGCCACGACCTCCGCGACGACTGGGGCCACTGGAGTCTGCTGACACCGCAGGGCCAGCCCATTGGAGAGCCGGTTGGCGCGCTGCCAAGGGACGGTGATGCTCCTGATGTCTCCGATACGCAGGAGGTTGGCGACTGACGCCACTGACGATGCATGTGGCGTAGAACACTTGATCACCGTCGCTGGCGATCAGTCACGTCTCGGCGACGGAGGCTTGCCTTGTCAATGTACGTGCAGCGGCTGCGTCCTTGCGTTCGCTGTAGCGATCGACCAGATAGTCGCTGCGCCCGCGCACCAGCAGGGTGAACTTCACCAGCTCCTCCATCACGTCGACCACGCGGTCGTAGAACGGTGAGGGCTTCATCCGGCCGTCGTCACCGAACTCCTGCCAGGCCTTGGCCACCGACGACTGGTTGGGGATCGTCACCATCCGCATCCAGCGACCGAGCAGGCGCAGGCTGTTGACCACGTTGAATGACTGCGAGCCGCCGCAGACCTGCATCACCGCGAGGGTGCGGCCCTGGGTCGGGCGCACGCTGCCGTCTTCCAGCGGCAGCCAGTCGATCTGGTTCTTGAACACACCGGTGACCGCGCCATGGCGCTCGGGGCTGACCCAGACCTGTCCCTCGGACCACTGCGACAGTTCGCGCAGCTCGCGGACCTTTGGATGCTGCTTGTCGACGCTGTCGAGCAGCGGCAGATCGTGCGGGTCGAACACCCGGGTCTCGGCGCCGAAGCGTTGCAGAATGCGCTCGGCCTCCAGCGCCAGCTTGCGGCTGTAGGACTGCGGCCGCAGCGAGCCGTACAGGATCAGGATGCGCGGGGCGTGGCGGGCCTCGGTGGGCAAGCCGAGCTTGTCGAGGCGGGGGAAATCGATGGCGTCGGGACTGACGTTGGGGAGGTCGTCGAAGGTCATGGCGGGCTTGCTTGCGGTCATTTGATTTGATTATTCTATAAAAATGGAAATGAATGACGCAATACACGCCTTGACCGCGCTGGGCCACAACACCCGGCTGTCGGTGTTCCGGCTGCTGGTGGAGGCCGGGCCGGCCGGACGCATGGCTGGCGACATCGCAGAGGCGCTGGCGGTGCCGCCGGCGACGCTGTCGTTCCACCTAAAGGAACTGTCGGCGGCGGGGCTGGTGCATGGCGAGTCGCAGGGACGCTACGTCTGCTACCGCGCCGATTTCGGCGCGATGAACGCGTTGATCGGTTTCCTGACCCACAACTGCTGTGCGGGGTCGTCCTCGGCCGATTGCGTAGCTCCGACCACCAAGGGAAAACCCGCATGAACCATCGAGTGCTGTTCCTGTGTACCGGCAATTCCGCCCGCAGCGTGCTGGCCGAGGCGACCCTGCGCGCCTGGGGTGGCGGGCGCTTCGAGGCCTTCAGTGCGGGCAGCCAGCCCACCGGCAAGGTCAATCCGTTCGCGCTGGAACAGTTGGCGGCCGAGGGCATCGCGACCTCCGGCCTGCGCAGCAAATCGTGGGACGAGTTTTCCGGTGACGACGCGCCGACTATCGACGTGGTGGTGACGGTCTGCGACAGCGCCGCGGCGGAGACCTGCCCGGTATTCTTCGGGGATTTCGTGCGCACCCACTGGGGCCTGCCGGACCCGGCGGCGGTGGAGGGTAGCGACGACGACAAGCGCGCGGCGTTCGCCGAGGCCCATGCGGTGATCCGCAAGCGGCTGATGGCATTCCTGACCCTCGCGCCGGACAAGTGGAGCGACCGCGAGGCGCTGAAGCAGGCGCTGGACAAGATCGGGTTCATCGAATCGGAGGATGGCGAGCATGTCTGAGGCGGTCGCCTATGCATCCCCGGCGCAATCGCGCCCCGGCATCGGCTTCTTCGAGCGCTACCTGACCTTGTGGGTGGCGCTGTGCATCGTGGTCGGCACCGCGCTCGGCCACTTCCTGCCCGGCAGCTTCGCCGCGCTCGGCGCGATGGAGGTGGCCAAGGTCAACCTGCCGGTCGCGGTGCTGATCTGGCTGATGATCATCCCGATGCTGCTGAAGATCGACTTCGGCGCGATGGGGCAGGTCGGGCGGCACTGGAAGGGCATCGGGGTGACGCTCTTCATCAACTGGGCGGTCAAGCCCTTTTCGATGGCGCTGCTGGCGTGGGTCTTCCTGCGCCACGTGTTCGCGCCGTGGCTGCCGGCCGGGCAGGTGGATTCCTACATCGCCGGCCTGATCCTGCTGGCGGCGGCGCCGTGCACTGCGATGGTGTTCGTGTGGAGCAACCTGTGCGACGGCGAGCCGAATTTCACCCTCAGCCAGGTGGCGATCAACGACGCGATCATGGTGTTCGCGTTCGCGCCGCTGGTGGCGCTGCTGCTCGGGATATCGGCGATCACCGTGCCGTGGGACACGCTGGCGCTGTCGGTCGCGCTGTACATCGTGGTGCCGGTGGTCATCGCGGTGGTCGCGCGCAAACTGATCGTCGCGCGCGGCGGGCCGGCGCTGCTGGAGCGCTGGCTGGCGCGGCTGGGGCCGCTGTCGCTGGCCGCGCTGCTGTTGACGCTGGTGCTGCTGTTCGGCTTCCAGGGCCGGCAGATCATCGACCAGCCGCTGGTAATCGCGCTGCTGGCGGTGCCGATCCTGATCCAGGTCTACTTCAACTCCGGACTGGCCTACCTGCTTAACCGCCGCTTCGGCGTCGCCCACTGCGTGGCCGGTCCGTCGGCGCTGATCGGTGCCAGCAACTTCTTCGAACTGGCGGTGGCCGCGGCGGTCAGCCTGTTCGGGGTGCACTCCGGCGCGGCGCTGGCGACCGTGGTCGGAGTGTTGATCGAAGTGCCGGTGATGCTGTCGGTGGTGCGCATCGTCAACCGCAGCAAGGGGTGGTATGAAGCGGGTGCCCAAGTCCGGACAACCTTGCCGGAAGTGGCCCGAACAGGGAGCGAGCCATGATTCGCGATGCAACGCCAAGTGACGCCGCTGCACTGGCGAGGATCTATAACCAGTACGTGCTCGACACCACAGTGACGTTCGAGGAAACGGCGGTGTCGAAAACGGAGATGGCCGTGCGTATCGCCGAGGTCCAGGCCGCAGGCCTGCCATGGCTGGTAGCGGAAGACGATGCCGGGTTAGTGCTTGGCCACGCCTATGCAAGCAAGTGGAAGGGACGCTGCGCCTATCGTTTCGCGGTGGAAACGACGGTCTATCTGGACGCGGCGGTGCATGGGCGGGGCCTGGGCAGGCAACTCTACGAGCGACTGCTCGCGACGTTGCGCGAAACCGGCATGCACGTGGCGATCGGCGGTATCGCGTTGCCCAACCCGGCCAGCATCGCACTGCACGAGAAGCTCGGTTTCCGCAAGGTGGGGCAGTTCGAGGAAGTCGGCTTCAAGTTCGGCCGCTGGGTCGACGTCGGTTACTGGCAACTCACGTTCTGATCCGTCCGATCACACGATCCCGGTCGCGTAGAACACTCCGATGATCACCATCACCGCCAGCGTCTTGATGATCGTGATCGCGAAGATGTCCTTGTAGGCCTGCCGGTGGGTCAGGCCGGTCACCGCCAGCAGGGTGATCACCGCGCCGTTGTGGGGCAGGGTGTCCATGCCGCCGGACGCCATCGCCGCGACCCGGTGCAGCACTTCCATCGGGATGCCGGCGGCATTGGCGTTGGCGATGAAGGTCTCGGCCATCGCCGCCAGGGCGATGCCCATGCCGCCGGAGGCCGAGCCGGTGATGCCGGCCAAGGCGGTCACGGTGATGGCTTCGTTGACCAGCGGATCATCGATCGTGCCGAGCGCGTTGGCGACCACCAGGAAGCCGGGCAGGGCGGCAATCACTGCGCCGAAGCCATATTCCGATGCGGTGTTCATGCCCGCCAGCAGGGCACCGCCGATCGCATCCTTCGTGCCATTGGCGAAGCTGGTCATCACCGGCTTCCAGGCGAACGCGATGACGCTGAAGATGCCGACCAGCAATGCGCCTTCGACCGCCCAGATCGCGGTGATCGACGACACCTGCTGCACGATCGGCGCGGCATCGCCGATCACCGCGGGGTCGAACGAGTGCGACTCGCCGTAGACGCGCGGAATCCACACGGTGAACAGCTTGTTGGCGACGCCGACCAGCACCAGCGGCAGGATCGCGATCAGCGGGTTGGCGAGGCGGCCGCCGGTGAACGCGACCGGCTCGTTGACCAGCACGGCATCACCCGCGTAACCCTCGCCGGCCTTGAGCGCGACGCGCCGACGCCAGTCCAGGTAGGCCAGGCCGACGGCAAGGATGAAGATGCCACCGATGGTGCCCAGCCACGGCGCAGCCCAGGTGTTGGTGCCGAAGAACGTGGTCGGAATGATGTTCTGGATCTGCGGGGTGCCGGGCAGGGCGTCCATCGTGAAGGTGAACGCGCCCAGCGCGATCGTGCCCGGGATCAGGCGTTTGGGGATGTCGCTCTGGCGAAAGAGTTCCGCGGCGAACGGGTACACCGCGAACACCACCACGAACAGCGACACACCGCCGTAGGTCAGCACCGCGCAGACGATCACGATCGACAGGATCGCGCGGCTGGCGCCGAACAGCTTGATGGTCGCGGCGACGATCGCCTTGGAGAAGCCCGACAGCTCGATCACCTTGCCGAAGATCGCGCCGAGCAGGAACACCGGGAAGTACAGCTTCAGGAACCCGACCATCTTGTCCATGAACAGGCCGGTGAACATCGGCGCGACCAACGACGGGTCGGTCAGCAGCACCGCGCCGAGCGCCGCCACCGGGGCGAACAGGATCACGCTGTAACCGCGATAGGCCACGAACATCAGGAACGCCAGCGCGCCCAGCACGATCAGGAAATCCATACGCCCCCACACTCCAAGCTACTTCAGTGATGTTGGAGTGTCGGCGCGCGGCCGCCGCGGGGGCATTGTCCGAAGGTACAGCTGTCCCGCCCGGCGCCGGCTCCTAGTCTTGCCGTCATGGCGGCATCCTCCGCCGACCGGCCCGGGCCGGTGAGCACGCATCCGGTTATCTGGGGAGAGGTTCTGATGGGTCGCAACGCCAAGAGTCGCAACATTTCGGGTCGCAGCGGCCTGGCCGTCGCCATCGCCTGCGCGCTGCTTGCGCCGGCGGCATGGGCGCAGGACGCCACGCCCGCGAAAGCACCCGCGCAGCAGGCCGAGGCGACCAACCTGGGCGCGGTCACAGTGACGGCGCGCAAGCGCGAGGAAACCATCCAGGACGTGCCGGTGGCGGTCACCGCGTTCACCGCCGATGCGCTGGACCGGCTCGCGATCGAGGACCTCGGCGGTCTCGACGCGCAGGTGCCGAACCTGACGATCTATGCCGCGCGCGGCTCCAGCAGCACCATCACCGCCTACATCCGCGGCGTCGGCCAGTCCGATCCGCTGTGGGGCGTGGACCCAGGTGTCGGCATCTACATGGACGACGTCTACATCGCCCGGCCGCAGGGTGCGCTGCTGGACGTGTTCGACGTCCAGCGCATCGAGGTGCTGCGCGGTCCGCAGGGCACGCTGTACGGCAAGAACACCATCGGCGGCGCCATCAAGTACATCTCGCGTGGCCTGCCGAAGGACTTCGGCGGCTTCGCCGAAGTCACCGTCGGCAACTACAACCAGCTCGACGTCAAGGCCGCCGTCGGCGGTCCGCTCGGTGGCAGCGAGGCCCTGCGCGCACGCCTGGCGGTGGCCAGCCTCAACCGCGACGGCTTCGGCCAGAACACGTTGACCGACCAGGAAGTCAGCGACAAGGAGATCCTCGCGTTGCGCGCCAACCTCGGCGCCTATGTCAGCGAGGACCTCGACATCCAGTTCGCGTTCGACTGGATGGACGACCAGTCCGGCGTGCGTGGCGCGAAGATGCTCGCACCGAACCGGTTCGTGCCGGGCTTCGACCCGATGGACAGCCGCTACGACGTGCGCAACGGCATGCCCAACATCAACGACACCATGATCGCCGGCGCCTCGGCGACGGTGAACTGGCGCGCCAACGACGACTGGGCCTTCAAGTACGTGCTGGCCAAGCGCGAATCCGACACCGAGACCAACATCGACTTCGACACCCTGCCGGCCAAGATCGCCGACGTGAAGGCGTTCTACAGCGACGAGCAGGTCAGCCACGAGCTGCAGGCCAACTTCGATGCCGGCGGCCGCGCGCGTGGCGTGATGGGCCTGTACGCGTTCGACGGCGAAGCTGGCGGGCAGGTGCTCAACAACTTCTTCAACCTGCTGTTCGGCGACACCCAGGGCACGGTCTACACCGAGAGCGTCGCGCTGTACGCCGACTGGACCTTCGACCTGGGCACGCAATGGGCGCTCAACGTCGGCGCGCGCTACACCGACGAGGACAAGAACGCCGTGGTGCTCAACCGCGGCTACACCGACGACACCTACAGCGTGCCGACCGCGACGGTGGCCGAGTTCGACAAGACCATCAACTTCAAGAACACCTCGCCGAAGGTCTCGCTGGACTACCAGGTGACCCCGGACGTCATGGTCTACGGCTCGGCGTCGCGCGGCTTCAAGTCCGGCGGCTTCAACATCCGCGCGCAGGCCACCGCGGTGCCGCGTTCGGCCGAGCCGTTCGACGACGAGGTAGTCGACAGCTTTGAGATCGGCAGCAAGATGGGCTTCCTCGACCAGACCCTGTTCCTCAACCTGGCCGCGTTCCACAACAAGTACGAGGACATCCAGCTGTCGGTGTTCACCGCGTTCGACAGCAATGGCGACGGCACCGACGACGCGTTCTTCGGAGACTTCACCAACGCCGGCTCGGGCACCGTCAACGGCGTGGAGGCCGAGTACCAGTGGCTGCCGACCCGCAACTGGCTGGTCTCCGGCAACCTGGCGTGGCTGGACGCGAAGTACGACGAGTTCCTGTACGCCGGCGCCAACATCGCCGACGAGCAGGAGTTCACCAACGCACCGGAGTTCTCCGGGGCACTCAACCTCGAGTACCGCACCGACCTGGCCAGCGGCGGCAACCTGTCGACCCGCGTGGGCTACAGCTACCAGAGCGACGTGGTGGCGACCACCGAGATCGTCCGCACCGGCGCACTGCCGATCACCCAGGACGGTTACGGGCTGGTCAACGCCGGCATCACCTGGAAGGACGGCGGTCCGTGGACGGTCAAGCTGCAGGGCACCAACCTGGCCGACGAGGAGTACCGCACCACCGGCTACAACCTCAACACCGCGCTGGGCGTGATGACCGGTTTCTACGGCCCGCCGCGTCAGTATTCGTTGAGCGTACGCTACGACTTCTGACGGCAGGTCCGGAACAACCGGGGACCCCCGGTCGGGCGGTGACGGCGGGCTTCGGCCCGTCGTTGCCGTTTTTGTCGACGAAGTCGATGGTCCCAAGGTGCGGATACGGGGCCGCGGTATTCTCGCGCCATGCTGAACTTCACCACCGTCGCCCTCGCCAGCCTGGCCTGGCTGGGACTGATGTTCGGCGTCGCGCTGTACGCCGAACGCCGGCCAGCGCTGTGGTCGCGCCACTGGCGCCACGTCTACGCGTTGTCACTGGCGGTGCACTGCACCTCGTGGACGTTCTACGGCACCGTCACCCAGGCCGCGCGCTACGGCTGGCCGCTGCCGCCCACCTTCCTCGGCGCCATCCTGCTTTATGCGCTCGCGGTCGGTTTCATGATCCGGCTGGTGCGGCTGGCGCGCGAGACCAACGCCACCTCGATCGCCGACCTCATCGCGACCCGCCTCGGCAAGGACGCGTGGCTGGCGGCGACGGTGACGCTGGTCGCCGCGCTCGGCCTGATTCCGTACATCGCGCTGCAGCTGAAGGCCGTGGCGATGAGCTTCGCGATGCTGACCACGCGCGACGGCGGCACCGTGGCGCCGGCGTGGCAGGACAGCGCGCTGTACGTGGCGCTGGCGATGGCGCTGTTCGCGATGCTGTTCGGCACCCGGAGGGCGAGTGCGACCGAGCACAACCGCGGGCTGGTGCTGGCGATGGCGGTGGAGTCGGTGTTCAAGCTGACCGCGATGCTGGCGATCGGGGCGTTCGTCTGGTTTGGACTGGATGCCTTGCCTGATGTGGTCGCGGAGGCACCGCCGGTGGCGTCGGCCGGCGGTTTCATGCCGCTGGTACTGCTGGGCGCGCTGGCGATGTTCATCCTGCCGCACCAGTTCCATATCGGCGTGGTCGAATGCCGCGACGAGCGCGACGTGCGCACCGCGCGCTGGCAGTTCCCGCTGTACCTGGTGCTGATCGCGCTGCCGGTGCTGCCGCTGGCGACCGCCGGTGCGGCGCTTCTGGGAGACACGGTGCCGTCGGACCTCTACGTGCTGGCGCTGCCGTTGTCGCAGGGGCAGCACGGGCTGGCGCTGTTCGCATTCCTTGGCGGGCTCAGCGCGGCGACCGGCATGGTCGTGGTCAGCACGCTGACCCTGAGCCTGATGATCGGCAACCACTGGTTCGCGCCCGGCCTGCTGCGCGGCGCGTGGTCGCGTAACGACGGCAGCGACCTGCGCGGCAGCGTGCTGGCGCTGCGCCGCGCCGGCATCGTGGTGATCATGCTGCTGGCGTGGGCCTACAGCCGGCTGGTGGCGGGCAGCGAGGCGCTGGCCGATGTCGGTGCGGTGTCGTTTTCGGCGCTGGCGACGCTGGCGCCGGCTCTGGCATTCGCGGTGTGGCGGCCGCAGACGCCGCCGCGTGCCGCGGTCATCGGGATCGCGGTCGGGTTCGCCGCATGGGCGTGGGTATTGCTGCTGCCGACCGTGTTCGAACTGGGCGGCGATACGCCGGGCTGGCTGGACGCCGGTCCGCTCGGATTGGGCTGGTTGGCGCCGGACGGCGTCTTCGGCCTGACTGGCTGGAGCCGTCTGGGCCGCGCGGTCGGCGCCAGCCTGTTCCTGGGTACGCTGGCGACGGTGCTGGCCGCGGTGTGGCGCCGCGACGTGCCCCGACGCGCCTACCGCGGACTGGACGCGAAGAGCCTGCGTGACGCCGGCATGCGTTTTTTGCCGCGCGAACGGGTGGCGGATCTGCTGCGCGGCGTCGCCGATACGGGTGCGGTGCCGACGCAGGTGGAGGCGGGCGTCGAGCGCGAGCTGGCGGCGGTGCTGGGCTCGGCGTCGGCGCGGGTGCTGCTCGATGCGGCACGGCGCGAGGCCGGCGACCTCGATACCGTCGCCGCGATCGTCGGCGAGGCATCGGCCGACCTGCGCTTCAACCAGCGCGTGCTCGAGGCAGCGCTGCAGAACATGAGCCAGGGCATCAGCGTGGTCGATGCCGAACTCCGGCTGGTGGCCTGGAACCGGCGCTACGCCGAACTGTTCGGCTTTCCCGGCGAGCTGCTGCAGGTCGGACGCCCGATCGCCGACCTGTCGCGCTGGGCCTTGCAGCAACTGCCACCACGAGGCGACCTGGAGCGCGCGCTGGAGCGGCGGCTGGCCTTCATGCGCGCCGGCACACCGCACCTGACCGAGCGGGTGATGCCGGACGGCAGTATCGTCGAGATCCGCGGCAACCCGATGCCCGGTGGTGGGTTCGTTGCGACCTACACCGACGTCACCGAGTTCCGTCGTGCCGAGGCCGGGCTGTTGCAGGCCAACGAGACGCTGGAGCAACGCGTGGTCGAGCGGACCCGCGAACTGGAGGTCGCCACCCGCGAGGCCGAGCGCGCCAACGACGGCAAGAGCCGCTTCCTCGCCGCGATCGGCCACGACCTGATGCAGCCGTTGCACGCCGCGCAGCTGTTCACCGATGCGCTGTCGGACCAGTTGCACGATCCGGCGCTGCGCGGCGTGCTGGTGCAGATCGGCGGCGCGCTGGATTCCACCGGCGACCTGCTGACCGGGTTGCTCGACATGTCGCGACTGGAGGGTGGGGGGCTGGTACCGCAGCCGCGCGACTTCCCGCTGGCCGAGGTGCTGGAGCCGCTGGCGTCGGAGTTCGGCGCGATTGCCGCGGCGCGTGGACTGGCATTCCGTTTCGTCGGCACCGCGGCGTGGGTGCACAGCGACCCGCAACTGCTGCGCCGCGTGCTGCAGAATTTCCTCGCCAACGCCGTGCGTTACACCACGGCCGGTGGCGTACTGCTCGGCGTGCGCCGTGATGGCGACGGTTTGCGCATCGAGGTCCACGACACCGGCCCGGGCATCCAGGCCGACATGCAACGGGCCATCTTCGACGAGTTCCGCCGTGGCGACGATGCGCCGGGGCAGGGCCTGGGACTCGGCCTGTCGATCGCCGACCGCATCGCGCAACTGCTGCACGCACCACTGGACCTGCGCAGTGCGCCGGGGCGCGGGACGGTGTTCGCGGTGCGGGTCGTACGGGCGGACGTCCCGTTGCTGGCTGCGGTGCCGCATGCTCCGCGGGGCCTCGCCGGCCTGCGCGTGCTGCTGGTCGACAACGATCCGCAGGCGCTGGATGCTTTGGCTGGCGTGCTGCGCGGGTGGGGCTGCGAGGTGGCGACCGCGGTCGATCGTGCCGGAGCCGAACGGGAGATGGCGGCGCGGCCGGCGTCACTGTGGTTGTTCGACTACCACCTCGACGACGGCGACACCGGCATCGCGTTGGCGGCCGACCTCGGCGAGCACCACGGCCCGCGCCCAACGCTGGTGCTTAGCGCGGACGGCACCCACGCCGTGCGCCGAGCAGTGCTGGAAGCCGGCTATTCACTGCTTGCCAAGCCGCTCAAGCCGCTTGCGTTGAAGTCCGTCATGGACCGCCTGATCGCCGCCACCGAGATCCGCGCCACCGCGAAGGTGCCGAAGGAACGACTGTAGGAGCGACGTAAGTCGCGATTTCACTGATATCCGGGATCGCCGTGCAATCGCGACTCACGTCGCTCCTACAACGAAGAAAGGTCCAGGCGACCAGGCTCAACCCTCGATCCGCCGCGACGGATCACTCAACTCCAGTTCCCGCAGCACCACCCCTGCCTGCGTCCGGTTGCGCACACCCAGCCGTTCGAAGATCGCCGACAGATGTGCCTTCACCGTGCGCTCCTGCACCTCCAGCCGATCGGCGATCTGCTTGTTCAGCAGTCCCTCCGCAACGAAGGTCAGCACCCGGAACTGTTGCGGCGACAGGCTCGCCAGCCGCGCAGCCAGATCGGCGTCGCTGCTCGAGCTCTGCGTACGCGCAACGGCGGCGCGCAACGGCGGCGGCAGCCATTGCTCGCAGGCCAGCACCGCGCGGATCGCGTCGCGCAGTTCGTCCAGCCCGGAGCTTTTTGGCAGGTAACCGGCCGCGCCGTGGTCGAGCGCACGCCGCACCACCCGCGGGTCGTCATTGGCCGACACCACCACCACCGCCACGCCCGGGTACTGCGCGCGGATCGCGGCGAGGCCGGCCAGGCCGTGGTTGCCGGGCATGTGCAGGTCGAGCAGGACCAGGTCGATGTCGGGCTCGGATTCCAGCACCGCCAGCACGCCGTCGAGCGACCCGGCCTCGTGTACCACCAGCCCGGCCACGGCATCAGCCGCCGCACCGCGCAGGGCGGCCCGGAACAACGGGTGGTCGTCGGCGATCAGCAGCGCGGGCATTGAAGGGCGGGCATCGCGGTGGTGGAGGATTGGCGCCCAGACTAGCAAGCGCCTCCGCGGTCGGCGTGGTACGAAGGTACGATGGCGCGGTCGCGGCGGCTTGCTAGGGTTGCGGCATGAAGATGTCCTTGTTCAACCTCTCCGCTTCGAGTCTCCCGGTGGTCGGTGCCGTGGCTTTGCTGGCCGGCTGCGCGACTTCCGCCCCCCACGCCACTTCCGCCGACGACATGGCCCCGACGTCCGGATCGAACCTGGTTTCAGCCATCGCGGTCACCGAACACCGCGGGCAGGATGATCTGCTGACCGCCGGCCTCGGGCTCGACGGCCTGCGTGCGATGACCCCGCCGGGTTTCGCCGATCCCGCTGCGCCGACGCCGGCCGAACTGCGTCGCCGCGCGATCTGGGGCAACTGGCGCGGCATCGCCGACCTCGCGCCGGGTGGTGGCTATGGTGACCTTTACGGCAGCGTTGCTGCGGTGCCAGGGCGCGAGTTCCAGGCGCTCGCGCAAGTCCCGGGCGCCAGCCAGCCACACCGCGTGCTGGTGCAGGTGCCGGACAATTTCGACCAGCAGGCGCGTTGCATCGTGGTGGCGCCGGCGTCCGGTTCACGTGGCGTGCTCGGCGCGATCGCCGTCGCGGGGCCGTGGGCGCTGCCGAAGGGCTGCGCGGTGGCCTACACCGATAAGGGCAACGGCAACGATTACTTCGACCTCGATGCGGGGTTGGGCGTCCGCCTCGACGGCACCATCGGTGCGCCGTCGGCGGACCAGCCGCTGGCGTTCGTGCCGGAACCGGCGACCGGCAGCGGTATCGCGGTCAAGCACGCGCACTCGCGCGACAACCCCGAGGCCGACTGGGGACGCCACGTGAAGCAGGCTGCGGAATTTGCGCTGCAATCGCTGGACCAGGCCTTCCCGGATGCAGCGCCATTCGCGTTCGACAACACCACGGTGATCGCGGTCGGCATCTCCAACGGCGGCGGCGCGGTGCTGCGCGCGGCGGAACTCGAAGGCGACTGGCTCGACGCGGTCGTCGCCGGCGAACCCAACGTGCAGGTCGCCGGGGCGCGACCGCTGTACGACTACATGACCGAGGCGGCGCTGCTGATGCCGTGCGCGCTGCCTGCACTGGGCATCCCGCCGATGCCGACCGCGGCGGCGCATTGCGCGGCATTGGCCGAGGCCGGGCTGGTCTCCGGTTCGACGCTGGAGCAACAGCAGAAATCCGCCTACGACACGTTGCGCGCAAATGGCTGGACCGACGCCGCAATGCGCGCCGGCTCGATCAGCGTCGCCTTCGACCTGTGGCGCGCGGTGGCGGTGACCTACGCCTCGGCCTACGGTCGTTATGGCGCGGACGAGCATCCTTGCGGCCATTCGTTCGCGGCGCAGGAGAAGAACGGTACGCCACGACCGGCAACCGCAGCCGAACGCGCCGCTTGGCCGGCCGATGGCGGTGGCATCCCGCCGGGTGCCGGCGTCGGCATCATCGCGCCGACGGCGGATGCAACCGCTCCGCTGGCGCAACTGCAATGCCTGCGGGCGTTGTGGGACGGCGAGGGCGCCGATGCCGGGCGCGTCCGTGCCGGTATCGAGGAAATCCGCGCCGGGCTGCCGCGCGAAGGCCTGCCGATCATGGTGGTCCACGGCCTCGACGACGGTTTGATCCCGTCGGCCTTCAGCAGCGCGCCGTACGTCGCCGCCGCGCAGGCGGCGGAGCGCGACGTGCGCTACTGGCAGGTCCGCAACGCCCAGCATTTCGACGCCTTCCTCGGCCTGCCGGTTTACGGCGCGCAGTACGTGCCGCTGCTGCCGTATGTCTACGAGGCGTTGGACCGGACCTGGGCGCACCTGCACGACGGTAGGTCATTGCCGACCGATGCCGTGATCGAAACGACGCCGCGCGGCAAATCGGACACTCCATTGGAGGCTGCCGACCTCGCCATCCCACGTTGAAACTGGTGCGGGGCCATGCATGATGGTGCTGCTGCGCGGCTGGAGTTGTGCTAGGTTCAGCCGACCCCATCGATTTCAGCGGAGGAAATGACGATGAAGATGCATGCGGGCTTTTTGATACCGACGATCCTGCTGGCCAGCTGTGCCACCACTACCAGCGATTGGGCAGTGCTGGATGCCAGTCAGTCGGATCGGGTGGAGCTGGTATCGCAATCCGGCGTACGGGGCAACGATGCGAAGGCGCGACAGACAGCGCTGCGGACATGCGAGTCCAGGGGCTACGCTCGCACCATTGAACTGGATGATCGTGCGATGACCTGCAGTTCCGCTGCCAGCGCGCAATGCGCTACCACGCGGAGGGTTGTGACATTCGAGTGTCGTCCTGCGAGGGACGATCATCCGGTGGCTTTCAACGGCACCTTGAAAAAATAGGAAAAGGCGCCGCTCCGCGACCAACTGGCGTTGTCATCGGTAAAACACCCCCGCGACCCTGGCAATCCATTATCCGCATTAACCTGGCGATTCCGCCCTAAAGTCCTTGACTTGAAAGCGCTTTCAACAAGGATTAGGTTCGTGAAGCCTGTTCGATCACTTCAGCGGAGGAAGTCTAGTGAAAATGCGGTCAACTGGAGTTTGCGTGATCGTATTGGTGCTCGGGGGGTGTGCCACTACGACCAGCGATTGGGTTGTATCCGAAGCAGGCTCCGTCAATGAGGTGGTCGTGGTATCGGGACAACTATCCAACCACGCGAAAGCACGGCGGACTGCACTCCAAGCCTGTGTGTCGAGAGGTTACGGAATCGCGGTGCAGCTGACGAAGATTACTGAAGTCGCCCGGTTCGAGTGTCAACCTTATGAGTTCGCACATAGACCGAACGGTTATCTGACCGCGTTCTAACGAGACTTACTGGAAAAGGGCGCCGAGGCGCCCTTTCTGAATCAGCCGCCGTTGCGCGGCCCGCGGTTGCCGCCGCCGGGACGGCCGCCGCGGGGCGGGCCCTGGCGCGGACCACCGGGCTTGTTGCCGCCCGGACGCGGGCCACCCGGGCGACCGCCGGGCTTGCCGGACGGCCGCGCACTGCGTGACCTGTCGCCGTACGGGTTGAAGCCGCCGGGGTTGGCGTGGTCGGACGGGAAGGTCGGCGCATTGCCGGGATGGCCGTAGGGACGCGGAGCGCGTTGGCCCTGTCCCTGGCCTTGGCCGCCACCACCCGGACCGCGCTCGCCGCGACCCTGGTAACCGCCACCACCGCCTCCCGGGCGCGCGCCGCCACCGGAGCGCCCACCGGGCTTGCCATACGGCTTCTTCGGGCCGCGGCCGTCGGCGTTGCGATGCCCGCTCGGGCCGGTCTCGACGCCGTCGGGCACGTACCAGGTACGGAAGGCGGCTGGGTTGCCGTCGGGCAGGGCACGCGCGCCCTTGTCCTTGCGTTGCTTGAACGGCTTCTGCGATTGCTTGGCCGCGGCCTCGCCGCTGACGGTCAGGCCGCCGTGGCGCTTCGGGCCACCGCGACCACGGCCGCCGCGGTCTTCGCGGACGTTGTCGAAGCGCCGCAGCTCGCGACCTTCGTCGGCGGTGGTCACGTGGCCGCCGACATAACCGGGGCCGGCGCTGCGACCGCTGAGGTTGATCGTCGACTTGCTCGCCTTGCGCTGGCCGATCACCGGCTGCAGGGTCAGCGCCGATGGCGTGCCGTCCTCGAGGCCGAGGTCGGCGCGCAGCTTCTCGACCTTGTCGTTCTCCAGTTCCTGCGACTGCCCGCGCATCAGCTCGCGCGGCAGCGAGACGTCGCCGTAGCTGATCCGCTTGAGCCGGCTGACCTGGCAACCCTGCGATTCCCACAGGCGCCGCACTTCGCGGTTGCGGCCTTCCTTGACCACCACGCGGAACCAGTCGTGCGAGTCGGTGCCGCCGATGCGCTCGATGTCGTCGAACTTCGCCGGGCCGTCGTCAAGGGCAACGCCGCGCTTGAGCCGGTCGGGGATGTTGTCGGGCACGCGGTCCTGGCCTTCCGGTGCGCGCACGCGGCAGACGTACTCGCGCTCGACTTCGAACGACGGATGCATCAGCGCGTTGGCCAGCTCGCCGTCGGTGGTCAGCAGCAGCAGGCCGGTGGTGTTGATGTCGAGGCGGCCGATCGCGATCCAACGCGCGCCCTTGAGCGCGGGCAGGGCCTCGAAGATGGTCGGGCGACCTTCGGGGTCCTCGCGGGTGGTCACTTCGCCTTCGGGCTTGTTGTACATCAGCACGCGCGAGGGCTCGACCAGCGCGCTGGCGACGAACTGGCGGCCGTCGATCTCGACCTTGTCGCCGCTGCCGATGCTCTGGCCGACCTGCGCGACCGCGCCGTTGACCTTGACCAGGCCGTCGGCGATGCGCTGCTCGAGCGCGCGGCGCGAGCCGAGCCCGGCCTGCGCCAGTACCTTGTGGAGCCGTTCCTCCAGCCGCGGGGCACCGTTGCCGGCGTCGCTGCCGCGCTTGAGGGACAGCTTGTTGCGTGTTTCTTCAGTCATTTCAATTGCTCCGACGAGGCCAGTTCGGCGTCGTCATCCTGGGGTTGCTCGTCCACGGTCGGGGATTCGACGTCGTGGGATTGGGGGGCGGAGTCGTCCGCTTCGTCCGCGCGAGGGTCCGGCGCGGCGTCGGTTGGGGGGTCGCTGGCGTCATCGACAGCGGTGTCGTCGGGTGCCGGTCCGGTTTCAGCGTCGGCGCGGTCATCGACGTCGGCAGTGATTTCGGCCTCGCCGGTCGCAGTCGCATCAGCTTCGGTTTCAGTTTCAGCTTCAGCGGGCTCCGCTTCGCCCTCGTTGCCGATCCCACCGGCCTCGATCGTCTTCGGCGCGTCCTTCTCCGCATCGAACTGGAACTGCGGTTCCAGCTCGCCGATGTCCTTCAGTTCCGACAGCGGCGGCAACTCGTCCAGCCGCTTCAGCCCGAAGTAGTCGAGGAAAACCTTGGTGGTGCCGAACAGCGCCGGCTTGCCGGGCACGTCGCGATGGCCGACCACGCGGATCCACTCGCGCTCTTCCAGCGCCCGGATGATGTTGCTGCTGACCGCCACGCCGCGCACCTGCTCGATCTCGCCGCGGGTGATCGGCTGGCGATAGGCGATCAGCGCCAGCGTTTCCAGCGTCGCCCGGGTGTAGCGGGTCTGGCGCTCGGTCCACAGCCGGGCGACCCAGCGGTGGACGTCGGCCTTGACCTGGTAGCGGAAGCCGGAGGCCAGCTCGACCAGTTCGACGCCGCGTTCGGCGCAGTCGGCCTGCAGGGTTTCGATCGCCTGGCCGACGCTGCCGGCGGGTGCCGGCTCGTCTTCCGGGAACAGCCCGTTGAGCTGCGCCAGCGTCAGCGGCTGGTTGGCCGCGAGCAGGGCGGCCTCGATGATGCGGGTGATCAGGGTCTGGTCCATTCAGTTCGTTCGGTTGGCGACTCAGGCGTCGTCGTTGGCGGCGTCGTCGAACTCGCTGCTGAGCTGGATTTTCGACGGGTCGGTGTTGAGCGCGAGCGACTTGACGTAGATCGGTGCCGGCGAGGTGGTGCTGGCGTCCTTGGGGGCTTCCTGCACGATCTCGATCAGCTGCTCCTTGGCCAGGGTCAGCAGGCCGAGGAAGGTGACCACCACGCCCTGCTTGCCCTCGCGCGGTTCGAACAGGCTCTCGAAGCGGTGGAACGCGCCGTCCTCCAGCCGCGACAGCAGCTCGCCCATGCGCTGGCGGACGCTGAGGGCATCGCGCTTGATCGCGTGCTGGGTGTACAGCTCGGCGCGCTTGAACACGTCGTGCAGGGCCAGCAGCATCTCGCGCAGGTCGACTTCCGGCGGCAGCTTGATCGAGGCCCGGTCCGGCACGAACGCCTGCGCCGGGGCGGTGTCGCGGTCCTGCCGGGGCAGGGCGTCGATGTCCTCGGCGGCCTTCTGGAAGCGCTCGTACTCCTGCAGTCGCCGCACCAGTTCGGCGCGCGGGTCTTCTTCTTCGCCTTCCTCGTTGACCGCGCGCGGCAGCAGCATGCGCGACTTGATCTCGGCCAGGATCGCGGCCATCACCAGGTATTCGGCGGCGAGCTCGAAACGCATCTCGTGCATCGCCTGGATGTAGTCGACGTACTGGCGGGTGATCTCGGCCACCGGGATGTCGAGGATCTCGAGGTTCTGCCGGCGGATCAGGTACAGCAGCAGGTCGAGCGGTCCTTCGAACGCGTCGAGGATGACCTCCAGCGCGTCCGGCGGGATGTACAGGTCCTGCGGGATCTGCAGCACCGGCTGGCCGTGGACCATCGCCAGTGGCATTTCCTGTTGCTGCGGCCGGGCCGGCGCCGGAATCGCATCCGTCGCTTCGGGACCGGCCGCGGCCGGGGGAGTCTGGTTCTGGTCGGTCACGTTGTCGCCCGGCACGTTGTCGTCGGTCGTCTCGGACGCGGGGTCATTGATCATGCGGGACCGGTCCCTCCGGACCGTGGCGCAAACAGTGGAACTCGGTTGATGCGTGGCATGCGTCCGGCGGAACAGCGGACCGGTTTGCGCTCGTACGGTTCGGGCAAGCGCGCCGCGTCGGGGACGTGGCGGCGGATGGCATGGATTCGTCGAGTGCGGGCCGTGGTGGGCAGCAGGCCGTGTTGGGGGCACGGGCATCGCGATGGCGCGGGCCGGTCGCGACGGGCCGCTGCTTCAGGCCTCGATATGACATGTAGGGTACGGGCTGGCGAAACCGCTGTCCAGCGGGGTTGTGGCCGGGATTCACGGGCCGCGTGGCCGCTACAATCCGCCCAGCCCCAGCCGGGGCATGAGCCGCCCAGGCAGGGGAGACGTGGACATGTGGTACGTGATCGAGGGATATGACGGCGAGAACGTGTTGGACCAGCGCAAGGCGGCGCGCCCGGAACACCTCGCACGCCTGACCGCGCTGGCCGAAGCCGGCCGGTTGCTGCTGGCCGGTCCGTGCCCGGCGATAGACGCCCGGGATCCGGGTCCGGCGGGTTTCAGCGGCAGCCTGGTGGTGGCCGAGTTCGAGTCGCTCGAGGCCGCCCGGGCCTGGGCCGACGGAGATCCGTATACCGCTGCCGGTGTCTACATCCGCACCGAGGTACGGCCATTCAACCCGGTGCTGCCGTAAGTACCTCGCCCTCGGCAGGGTGATACGGGCCGATATCCACGCACTCTGATGCGTGCGTGTACGGCTGTCGGCGCTGGCTGGCGGTCGTCGTATTCATCCCATCGTCACGGCTCCTTACCGGCCGTGCCGGGACAATCCGCGGCCGCCTCGCCGGTCCTTGCATCCGCACGCCGGCGCAGGTCTGTATCCGTCACGCCAGCGAGAGTCCCATGCCGCAGTTTCCCCCGTTTGCCCGCCCGGTCCGCCGGCTGCTTGTCGTCGCCCTGACCGGATGCCTGGCTGCCACCGTCGCGCCGTCCGTACTGGCCCAGAGCACCGCCGCCACGATCCGCGGCGAGGCCACCCTGGACGCCGCACCCGCCGCCAACGCCCGGGTTACCGCCACCAACGTGGCGACTGGCCTGACCCGTAGCGTCAACGCGGGCGCCGATGGCGGTTATTCGCTGGCAGGCCTTCCGCCAGGCGAGTACCGGGTCGAGATGGTGGCCGATGGGCGCACCGATTCGCAGGTCGTGACCGTGCAGGTCGGCCAGGTCGCCACCCTCGACCTCGCCACCGGTGGCCTGGACGAAACCGCGACCGGCGAGGTGGACACCCAACTGGACACGGTGGAGGTCAACGCCACCGCGCTGGTGGAAACCCGGACCTCGGAAGTCGCGAACTACGTCACCCAGAAGCAGATCGAGGCACTGCCGCAGGCATCGCGCAACTTCCTGGCCTTCGCCGACACCGTGCCCGGCATGCAATTCGTCAGCGGTGGCGAGAGTGGCTACAGCAGCCTGCGCAGCGGCGCGCAGTCGTCCAACGGCGTCAACGTGTTCATCGACGGCGTCGGCCAGAAGAACTACGTGACCAAGGGCGGCGTGAGCGGGCAGAACAGCAGCCGCGGCAACCCGTTCCCGCAGTTGGCGATCGGCGAGTACAAGGTCATCACCTCCAACTACAAGGCCGAGTACGACCAGATCAGCAGCGCCGCGGTCACCGCGGTGACCCGCTCGGGCACCAATGAGTTCGGCGGCAGTTTCTTCTGGGATCGCACGTCCGACCAGTGGCGTGAACCGACCCCGCGCGAGGAGGCGGACGGGGCCAAGGTGCCGTCGATGGAGGAGCAGTACGGCGTCTCCTTCGGTGGCCCGATCATCCGCGACCGCCTGCACTTCTTCCTGACCTACGAGGCGAAGGATTTCTCGCAGCCGCGCGAGGTACGCATCGGCGAGGATTTCACCGTCGACCAGTTGCCGGAGCACCTGCGCCCGCTGGTCGGCAACAACCAGGCCCGGTTCAACGAGGATCTTTACTTCGGCAAGCTGAGCTGGCAGGCCAGCGACTCCCAGTTGCTGGAGCTGACCGCGAAGCGCCGCGAGGAAACCGGCCTGCTGCTCGACAGCGGCATCAACACCGCCAGCCGGGCCAAGACCGACAACAACGAGGAAACCCGTCTCGACCTGCGCTGGCAGGTCAACGCCACCGACTGGCTCAACGATGCGCACCTGACCTGGGAGGAGAGCTTCTGGAACCCGCGCTCGAAGGTGATCGCGCCGGGCTACCTGCTCTACACCTGGCCGCTGGACGGGGAGGGCAACCCGCAGGAACGGCAGATCCTCGCCGCCGGCGGTGGCGCCGACTACCAGGACAAGGGCCAGCAGGGCCTGGGCCTGCAGAACGACTTCACCTGGTACGGGTGGAGCGGGCACACGATCAAGGTCGGCATCAAGTACAAGCAGGTCGATGTCGAGGCCTTCGAGCAGCAGCCGTACAACCCGCAGTTCCGCTACGACATCGCCGGCGACCCGACCATTCCCTACCAGGTCGACTTCAATGCCAGCACGCTCACCGCGGACCGCCGTGTCACGTCCGGCAACAAGCAGTTCGGCATTTACATCCAGGACGACTGGGAGGTCAACGAGCGCCTGACCCTGAACCTCGGCGTGCGCTGGGATTACGAGGAGACGCCCGGCTTCCTCGACTACGTGACCGACGAGGGCATCGCCACCGCGTTGCGCGGCTGGGGCAACATCGCCGACACCGATTACGACATCGAGGATTTCATATCCACCGGCAACAACCGCAAGGCGTTCAAGGACGCCTGGCAGCCGCGGCTGGGGTTCTCGTATGACCTGAACGCTGACGGCCGGCATGTGATCTTCGGCGGAGCGGGCCGCGCCTACGACCGCAACCTGTTCGACTACCTCGCGCTGGAGCAGTCCAAGCACACCTTCCCCAGCTACCAATACCGTTTTGATACGGCCGAACACCCGTGCACCGTGGGCGAGGGCAACTGCGTGGCATGGGACCCGGGCTGGCTCGACCCGGCGCGGCTGGAGGAACTGGCCGCGGCCAACCCGAACCTCGGCGCGGAGGTCAACCTGATCGACAACGACCTCAAGACGCCGTACTCGGACCAGTTCAGCCTCGGCATGCGCAACGTCGTCGCGCTGGGCCAGGTGGACTGGAATACCTCGGTCACGCTGGCGCATATCCGCAGCTACGACGGCATCTACTTCGCGCTCGGAAACCGCTTCCCCGACGGCAGCTTCCGCGACCCGGCCAACCCGGGCGCGACCTGGGGCAACCAACCCTGGGGCGAAGCCATTCCCGGCTACGGCACCCTGCTGATCGCACGCAACGGCATCGAGACCGAACTCGACAGCCTGCTGCTGTCGCTGGAGAAGCCGTACACCGCGGACTCGGGCTGGGGCGTGACCGTGGCCTACACCTACAGCGATGCCAGCGAGAACCGCCTCAACGCGGCCAATTCCGACGAGCATTACCTGTTCGACTACCCCGGGCTGGACGGGCAGCCGATGCTGGCCTCGGTCGGCATCTCCCGCCACCGCCTGGTGACCACGGGCATCTACGACGCGCCGTGGGGCATCACCGCCTCGGGCAAGCTGACCCTGGCCACCGCGCCGGTCCGGGATGCGGTCAACTGCTTCGCCGCCGTGAGCAATGACCATTGCTTCTTCGATCCGTACACCCCGCACACGGGTTTCAAGCAGTTCGACATCGCGCTGCAGAAGCGCTGGGACACCGGCACCGACCTGTCGCCCTGGGTGCGGTTCGACCTGATCAACGCCTTCGACTGGCGCAACTGGACCGACTTCCAGAACGACCGCGGCGGCCCGGGCGCCGGGCGCGCGGACTGGGGCACCCGCAACGGCGACGGGATCCTGCTGCCCACGCGCACCTTCAAGCTTTCGATGGGTTTCGACTGGTAGGCCCGCGCCGCGCCCGGAGCCGCGATGGCGGGGGCGGGGACGTGCGCACGGCCCGTGCGGTGGCGACGGCAGGGCCCTATACTCGGTCAGGTCCGATCCGGGCGGGCGTCATCCATGTTTCGAAAAATCATATGGATACGCGCACAACCTGATCTTCTTTCGAATTCCACGGCGTCGCCGCCCCGGCGTCGCAGAGGCTCCCGCGACGCATGCGTCTGTCCACGATCAAGCTGTCCGGCTTCAAATCCTTCGTCGACCCGACCACCCTGCACCTGCCGAGCAACATGACCGGCGTGGTCGGGCCCAACGGCTGCGGCAAGTCCAACATCATCGACGCGGTGCGCTGGGTGATGGGCGAAAGCTCGGCCAGCCGCCTGCGTGGCGACTCGCTGACCGACGTGATCTTCGCCGGCTCCTCGGCGCGCAAGCCGGTGTCGCAGGCGACGGTCGAGCTGATCTTCGACAATGCCGACCACACCATCACCGGCGAGTACGGCGCGTTCGACGAGATCTCGGTCAAGCGCTTGGTCAGCCGCGACGGCGCCAGCCAGTACTACCTCAACGGCAGCAAGTGCCGCCGGCGCGACATCACCGACCTGTTCCTCGGCACCGGCCTGGGGCCGCGCAGCTACTCGATCATCGAGCAGGGCATGATCAGCCAGATCATCGAGGCCCGGCCCGAGGACCTGCGCGTGTATCTCGAAGAGGCCGCCGGCATCTCCAAGTACAAGGAGCGCCGCAAGGAGACCGAGACCCGCATCCGCCACACCCGCGAGAACCTCGACCGCCTCAACGACCTGCGCGAGGAGGTCGGCAAGCAGCTCGAACACCTCAAGCGCCAGGCCCGCCAGGCCGAGCAGTACCAGGCCATCCAGGCCGAGCGCCGGGTCAAGGACGCCGAGTGGAAGGCGTTGGAACACCGCGCCCTCGACCAGAAACTGCAGTCCCAGCGCGAGAAGCTGGCGCAGCAGGAAACCCGCCTGCAGCAACTGATCGCCGAGCAGCGCGAGGCCGAGCGCGAGATCGAGACCGGCCGGGTCAAGCGCGAGGAAGCGGCCGAGGCGCTCAACAAGGCGCAGGCCGAGAGCTACGAGGTCGGCGGCGCACTGGCCCGGATCGAGCAGCAGATCCAGCACCAGCGCGAGATGTCGACCCGCCTGCAGAAGGCCCGCGACGAGGCCGAGGCGGCGCTGGCCGAAATCGCCCAGCACATCGGCTCGGACCAGTCGCGACTGGACGTGCTGACCGCCGCGATCGAGAACGACGAGCCGCGCCTGGAGCAGTTGCAGGCCGAGGACGAAGCGCGCCAGGATGCCCTGCGCGACGCCGAATCGGCGCTGGCCGGCTGGCAGCAGCGCTGGGACGAGCACAGCCGTGCGCAGTCCGAGGCCGCCCGCGCCGCCGATGTCGAGCGCACCCGGATCGAACACCTCGACCGCCAGGCGCTCGACGCCGACCGCCGCCGCGAGGCGCTGACCGGCGAGCGCACCGGGCTCGACCTGACCGCGCTGGCCGAGGCCTTCGCCGGCCTTGAGGAAGAGCACGAGACCCGCAAGCTCTCGCTCGACAGCCTCACCGAGGCGCTGGAAGCGCGCAAAAGCGACGTCGGCGGACTGCAGGAACAGCAGCGCGGCATGCAGTCGGAGCTGGCCGAGGTCCGCAAGCAGGCGCAGGCCGCGCGCGGCCGGCTGTCGTCGCTGGAAACCCTGCAGCACGCCGCGCTCGGGCAGGAGCAGGGCGCCGCGCTGGACTGGCTGAAGGCACGCGGGCTGGATTCGGCGACGCGCGTCGGCGAGACCCTGACGGTCGACGAAGGCTGGGAGAACGCGGTCGAAGGCGCGCTCGGCCAGTTGATCGAAGGCGTGCTGGTGGAGGCGCCGGAAACCCTGGTCGATGCGATCGGCGAACTCGGCGACGGCCGCCTGGCGCTGGTCGCGGCGCAGAACGACTCGATGGATTTCGCCCAGACCTCGCTGGCCTCGAAGGTCCGCGGGCCGCTGGCGATCCGCCGCATCCTGTCGAAGCTGCATGCCGCCGAAGACCTGCAAGCCGCGCGCGCGTTGCTGCCCGGCCTCGGCGACGGCGAATCGGTCATCACCCGCAATGGCGAGCGCCTCGGTGCCGGCTGGATGCGGGTGCTGCGTTCGGGCGCGGCCAAGCAGGGCGCCCTGCTGCGCGAGCGCGAGATCAATACCCTGCGCGAGCAGATCGAGACCCTGCAGGCGCGCGAGCAGGAACTCGAATCCGGCCTGACCCAGATGCGCGACCGCCTGCTCGCCGCCGAGCAGCAGCGCGAGGATGCCCAGCGCACGCTGTACATGACTCACCGCAGCGTCTCCGAGCTGGCCGGCCAGTTGCAAAGCCAGCAGGGCCGGCTGGACTCGGCGCGCGGGCGGATCGAGAAGATCGAAGCCGAACTGGCACAGTTGTCGGAGTCGCTCGATAGCGCCCGCGAGCAGGGCCGCGAGGCCCGCAGCCGCCAGGAAGAGGCGGTCATGCGGATGACCGAGCTGGAGGACACCCGGCAGGAGCTCGACGCCGAACGCCGCCGCCTGACCGAAGCCCGCGACCAGGCCCGCAGCATGGCCCGCGAGTCGCGCGACACCGCACACTCGCTGGCGCTGACGCTGGAGTCGCAGCGCGCCCAGATCGCCTCGCTGACCCAGGCGCTCGATCGCATGGGTGGCCAGCGCGGCCAGCTCGATACGCGCCTCGGCGAGTTCGCCGCGCAGCTCGCCGACGGCGACGCCCCGGTGGTTCAACTGGAGGAGCAACGCCAGGTCGCACTGGAGCAACGCGTCCAGTCCGAACAGAAACTCACCGCCGCGCGCACCGCGCTCGACGGCATCGACAACGACCTGCGCCGCTTCGAGCAGACCCGCCAACAGCGCGACGAGCAGTCCCTGCAGCAGCGCGAGGCGATCGGCCAGCGCCGGCTCGACCAGCAGGCGCTGGTGCTCAAGGCCGAGACCCTGTCGGAAGCCGTGGTCGAAGCCGGCTTCGTGCTCGAGGACGTGGTCAACACCCTGACCGACGACATGCAGCCGCAGGTTTGGGAACGCACCGTCAACGAGCTCGACGCCAAGCTGCGCCGGCTGGAGCCGGTCAACCTCGCCGCGATTGCCGAGCACGCCGAGGCCGCGCAGCGCGCCGAGTACCTCGATGCGCAGAACATCGACCTGACCAGCGCGCTGGAAACGCTGGAGGACGCGATCCGGAAAATCGACCGCGAGACCCGCGGCCGCTTCAAGGACACCTTCGACCGGGTCAACTCCGGCGTGCAGCAGCTGTACCCGCGGCTGTTCGGCGGAGGCCACGCCTACCTCGAGCTGACCGGCGACGACCTGCTCGATACCGGCGTGGCGATCATGGCGCGCCCACCCGGCAAGCGCGTGTCCAACATCTCGTTGCTGTCGGGCGGCGAGAAGGCGATGACCGCGGTGGCGCTGGTGTTCGCGATCTTCCAGCTCAACCCGGCGCCGTTCTGCCTGCTCGACGAGGTCGACGCGCCGCTGGACGAAGCCAACGTCGGCCGCCTCGCGGCGATGGTCAGCGAGATGAGCGAACAGGTACAGTTCCTGTTCGTGACCCACAACAAGGCGACCATGGAAGTGGCGCAGCAGTTGTCGGGCGTGACCATGCGCGAGCCGGGCGTCAGCCGCCTGGTCTCGGTCGACCTGGCCGAGGCGACCCGCCTGGCCGGCGCGGCCTAAGTTCATCAAGGAGCAACCATGTCCGACGTGACCCTGCTGCGGATCGGAATCCTGATTGCCGGACTGATCCTGATCGCCGCGATCGTCTTCTTCGGCCGCCCGCGCAAGCCGGGGCAGGGCAAGCGCGTCGCACGTGATGGCGCGACCCACGGCGAGCGCCGGGAGCCGACGCTCGGGGAACAGCTCGAAGGCGAGCTGGGCACCGACTCCGATGCCCCGGGCGACACCACCGCGCAGGCCGAGCTGGAACTGTTCGAACGCACCCAGGACCCCGCCACGACCGGCGCCAACAGCGAGTTGGGCCGCCGCGTCAGCGACGAGTTCGACAAGATCGTGACCGTCTACCTGGCCGCCCGCGCCGGGGAGAAACTGCACGGTCCCGACATCGTCGTCGCGGCCGAGAAGGCCGGCCTGGTCTATGGCCACATGGGCGTGTTCCACCGGCTGGTCGAGCATCATCCCGAGCGTGGCCCGGTGTTCAGCGTCGCCAACATCATGAAGCCGGGCAACTTCGACATGGCCGACATCCAGTCGCTGGAAACCCCGGCCATCGCGTTCTTCCTGACCCTGCCGGCCCCGGTGGCGGCGTTGGACGCATGGGAGACCATGCTGCCGACCGCCGAACGCATGGCCGAACTGTTGAACGGCCTGGTACTGGACGAACAGCGCGAAGTGCTCGGCCGCCCGCGCATCGGCCAGATCCGCGAAGACCTGCGCGCCTACGACCGCCAGCGCGAAGCACCCCCGCTGAGCAAGCCGACGCGCTGGTAAGTCCGCCGCGCGACTTCCCGTTCTTTGTAGGAGTGGCGGCCGCATGTGGCCGCCGGTAAGTCGCGATTTCACTGACATCCGGGACCGCCGTGCGATCGCGACTTACGTCGCTCCTACAATGGCCGGCCTTACGCCCCCGTCGAACGGCGAGACCACCGTGACCGCCAACCCAGCCACCCGCATCGCCGACCTGCGCCGCCAGCTAGACGACGCCAACTACCGCTACCACGTACTCGACGACGCCCAGATCCCCGACGTCGAGTACGACCGCCTGTTGCGCGAACTCGAAGCGCTGGAAGCCGAACACCCCGAGCTCGCCAGCCCCGACTCGCCGACCCAGCGCGTCGGCGCCGCGCCGTCGGGTGCATTCGCCCCGGTTCGCCACGCGATCCCGATGCTGTCGCTGGGCAACGCCTTCACCGATGACGAGGTTGCCGATTTCGTCCGCCGGATCGAGCAGAAGCTCGGTGGCGACGCGCTGGTGTTCTCGGCCGAACCCAAGCTCGACGGTCTCGCGATCAGCCTGCGTTACGAGAACGGCCGTTTCGTCCAGGGCGCGACCCGCGGCGACGGCGCCACCGGCGAGGACGTCACCGCCAACCTGCGCACGGTCAATGCCATCCCGCTGCAGTTGCGTGGAAACGGCTGGCCCGACGTGCTGGAAGTGCGCGGCGAGGTGTACATGCCGCTGGCCGGCTTCAAGCGCTACAACGAGCGCGCGCTGGCGGAAGGCGGGAAAGTGCTGGCCAACCCGCGCAACGGCGCGGCGGGTTCGTTGCGCCAGCTCGACCCGCGCGTCACCGCGCAGCGTCCGCTGGCGTTCTATGCCTATGCGATCGGCAAGGTCGAGGGCGGCGAGCTGCCCGACAGCCATTCGGAAACGCTGAAGCAGCTGCGCGAATGGGGTCTGCCGGTCAGCAACGAAAGCGATGTGGTGCAGGGCCTGCCGGGCCTGCTCGACTATTACCGCCGCGTCGGCGAGCGCCGCGACAGCCTGCCGTTCGACATCGACGGCGTGGTCTACAAACTCGACGACTACGACGCGCAGGCCGAGATGGGCTTCGTCTCGCGCGCGCCGCGCTGGGCGCTCGCGCACAAGTTCCCCGCGCAGGAACAGACCACCGTGGTCGAGTCGATCGAGGTCAATGTCGGCCGCACCGGCGCGGTCACACCCTGGGTGTTGATGCAGCCGGTCCACGTCGGCGGCGTCACCGTGACCCGCGCTACGTTGCACAACGCCGACCAGGTCGCGCGGCTCGACGTACGCGTTGGAGACACCGTGATCGTGCGGCGCGCGGGCGACGTCATTCCCGAAGTCGTGCGCGTGCTGCCCGAGCAACGCCGCCCCGGTGCGCCGGAGTGGCGGATGCCGGAGACCTGCCCTGTCTGCGGCTCGGAGATCGTGCGCGAGGAGGGCGCCGTGGTCTGGCGCTGCTCCGGCGAGCTGACCTGCGCCTCGCAGCGCAAGGAGGCGATCGGCCATTTCGCCTCGCGTCGGGCGATGGATATCGAAGGACTCGGCGAACGCTTCATCGCCGCGCTGTCGGATCTCGACTACGTGCAATCGGTCGCCGACCTGTACCGACTCACCCTCGACGACCTGCTGCAGATGAAACAGCGCGCCGACGAGCGCGACGGCACCACGCCGGAAACGGTGAAGGCGGGCAAGGTCGCGACCCGCTGGGCCGAGAACCTGATCGAGGCGATCGACCGCAGCCGCCAGACCACGCTGGAGCGCTTCCTGTACGCGCTCGGCATCCAGCACGTTGGCGAGAGCACGGCCAAGGCGCTCGCGCTGTGGTTCGGCGACCTCGAACTGATCCGCCGCCTGCCATGGCCGATGTTCAAGCGCGTGCCCGACATCGGCGGCGAAGTCGCCCGGGCGATCGGCCACTTCCTCGACCAGCCCGGCAACCAGCAGGTGATCGACGACCTGCTGGCACGCGGCGTCACCATCACTGACGCGCACCCGCCATCGCCGAAGCTGCGCGAAAGCCTCGGGCTGGCGCAACTGCTGGTTGACCTTGAGATTCCGAAGGTCACGCCGATCCGCGCCGAGCAGCTGGCGACCGCGTTTCCCGCGGTGACCGGCCAGGCCGACGCGGCCGCCGGCCTTCGCGTTGCGCAGCAGCACAACCTGGTTACCGCCGGGCTGCCGGCCGATACCGCGGCCGCGTTCGCGAAGTGGATGGAGGATGCCGCCAACGCCGCCCTGCTGGCTTCCTCAGGCGAGGCGCTGGCGCGACTCGATGCGATCGTTCCCGCCGCCGACACCGCACCAGCCGGCCCGCTCGACGGCCAGACCGTCGTCCTGACCGGCACCCTGTCGGCGATGACCCGCGACGAGGCCAAGGACCGGCTGGAAGCGCTGGGCGCGAAGTCGGCCGGCAGCGTGTCGAAGAAGACCAGCTTCGTCGTCGCGGGCGAGGCCGCCGGTTCCAAGCTCGCGAAGGCCGCCGAGCTGGGCATCGATGTCTGGGACGAGGCGAAGCTGCTCGATTTCCTTGGTCAATACGAATGACCGGCACCAGCCCATGTAGGAGCGACGTAAGTCGCGACCCTCTGAACGCCCGATTCCCTGCGCGTTCGCGACTTACGTCGCTCCTACATCCGTCCTCACCCCGAACATGACGCTCGACTGGCAGCCGACCGCAAGCTTCGACGCGCTACGCCTGCGCGCAACACTCAACGCCCGCATCCGCAGCTTCTTCGCCGAACGCGACGTCACCGAGGTCGAAACCCCGGTGATGTCCGTCGCCGGCAACACCGAGCCCAACATCGCCTCGTTCGCGCTCCAGTTCAGCGGTCGCACCGACGGCGCGCCACGCACGCGCTGGCTGCGCACCTCGCCCGAGTACCCGCTCAAGCGCCTGCTCGCTGCCGGCTTCGGCGATTGCTACGAACTGGGCCGGGTATTCCGCGATGGCGAGGCCGGGGGTCGCCACAACCCCGAGTTCACCATGCTCGAGTGGTACCGGGTCGGCTGGGACCACCGGCGACTGGTAGCGGAAACCGCAGCGCTGGTCCATGCCGCGCTGGCCCTGGTCGGACGTGAGGCCTCGCTGGTCGAGGTTGCCTACCGCGACCTCTATCGCGAGCAGCTCGGCATCGATCCGATGACCGCCAGCGACGAGCAACTGCACAACGCGCTGGGCGACGTCGTCATCGACCCCGCCGGCCTGACCCGCGACGACTGGCTCGACCTGCTGATGACGCACCGCCTGCAGCCGGCATTCCCCGACGACCGGATGCTCGCGATCCACGACTGGCCCGCGACCCAGGCCGCGCTGGCGCGCCTGCGCACCGACGCCGATGGCGTGCAGGTCGCCGAGCGGTTCGAGCTTTACCTCGGCCCGCTGGAACTCGCCAACGGCTATCACGAGCTGGCCGACGCGGTGGAGCAGGGCGCCCGGTTCGAGCGCGACCTGCAGCGGCGCAGGGAACGCGGGGAGGGTGTCGATGGCGATGTGTTGCCACCGTGCGACGAACGCTTGCTGGAGGGCCTGCAGGTCGGCTTGCCCGATTGCGCCGGCGTCGCCCTCGGCGTCGACCGGCTGATGATGGCGATGCTTGGCGCGGACCGGATCGCCGACGTCCTTGCCTTCGACTTTTTCCGCGCTTGAACCCCCGCTTCGTGTAGGAGCGACGTAAGTCGCGATTTCACTGATACCCGGGATCGCCGTGAAATCGCGACTCACGTCGCTCCTACACCAGGCCAACCCCCGTCGCCTAGAATTGCCGCCATGACCGACACCATCGACTTCGACCGCTACGACCGCATCCGCCCGATCCGCTGGACCGGCGACGCGCTCGAACTGCTCGACCAGCGCAAGCTGCCGTTCGAAGTCGACTACGTCCGTTGCGACACCAGCGAAGCCGTCGCCGAAGCGATCAATGCGTTGACCGTACGCGGTGCACCGGCCATCGGCATCGCCGCCGCCTGGGGAGTGGTACTCGCAGCGCGCGACATCGAGGCGTCCGACGGTGCACAGGCCGCGATCCGGCTCGATCCCGCCATCGCCCATCTCAACGCCGCCCGTCCGACCGCGGTCAACCTGGCCTGGGCGCTCGCGCGGATGCGCCGCGCACTTGCCGCTGCGGGCGCCGACTGGCGTGAAGTTCTCGCCCGCGAAGCCGAGGCCATCGCCACCGAGGACCTCGCCGCCAACCGCCGCATGGGCGCGCTCGGCGCCGCCCTGATCGAGCCCGGCAGCAACGTCATGACCCACTGCAACACCGGCTCGCTCGCTACCGCCGGCTTCGGCACCGCGCTCGGGGTGATCCGCGCCGGTGTCGCCCAGGGACGCATCGACCAGGTCTTCGCCGGCGAGACCCGCCCGTGGCTGCAGGGCGCGCGCCTGACCGTGTGGGAACTGCAGCAGGACGGCATCGCCCCGACCCTGATCGCCGACGCCGCCGCCTCTCACCTGATGAAGTCCGGCAAGGTGCAATGGGTGGTGGTCGGCGCCGACCGCATCTGCGCCAACGGCGATGTCGCCAACAAGATCGGCACCTACCAGCTGGCGATCGCCGCGCGCCACCACGGCGTGAAGTTCATGGTCGCCGCACCGTCCTCGACGGTCGACATGGACACCGCGTCGGGCGACCTGATCCACATCGAGGAGCGCGACCCGGGCGAGCTGTTCGGCATCGGCGGCACCCGCACCGCGGCGGCCGACATCGGCGCCTGGAACCCGGTGTTCGACGTCACCCCGCATGAGTTGATCGATGCGATCGTGACCGAGCGCGGGGTGATCGAGAACCCGGACGCCAGCGCGATGCACGAGGCCTTCGGTGGCTGATTGCGCGCCGCCCCTGCGCGGCATCGGCGCCGGGCTTTAAAACGACTGCTAAGTTGTTGTTTATGGCCGGAAATAGGGGCGCAGTGAACCCCCGTTCCGTGCTATCATTTCACGTCTTTTTCATCTGCCCCGAAATCGCTCCGGAACGCAGCCGCCACGCGGCTTTCCGGGCGCTTGCGGGAGCAGCATCGACCTTGCCCAAGACGGAAACCCGATGGCCGAACTCGCCAAGGAAATCATCCCGGTAAACCTCGAAGACGAGATGCGTCGCAGCTACCTCGATTACGCCATGAGCGTGATCGTCGGCCGCGCGCTCCCGGACGTTCGGGACGGACTCAAGCCGGTCCACCGGCGCGTGCTGTATGCGATGAACGAGCTTGGCGCCCACGCCAACAAGCCGTACTACAAGTCAGCCCGTATCGTCGGTGACGTCATCGGTAAGTACCACCCGCACGGCGACCAGTCGGTCTACGACACGCTGGTGCGCATGGCGCAGCCGTTCTCGCTGCGCTACCTGCTGGTCGACGGCCAGGGCAACTTCGGCTCGGTCGATGGCGACTCCGCCGCGGCGATGCGTTACACCGAAGCGCGCATGTCCAAGCTCACCCACGAGCTGATGGCGGACATCGACAAGGAAACCGTCGACTTCCAGCCCAACTACGACGAGAAGGAGCTCGAGCCCACGGTCATGCCGACCCGGGTGCCGAACCTGCTGGTCAACGGCTCTGCGGGCATCGCGGTCGGCATGGCGACCAACATCCCGCCGCACAACCTCGGCGAGGTGATCGACGCCACCATCGCGCTGATCGACAACCCCGAAATCGACATCGACGGGCTGATGGAATACATCCCCGGCCCGGACTTCCCGACCGGCGGCATCATCAACGGCACCTCCGGGATCATCAACGCCTACCGCACCGGCCGCGGCCGGGTGCGGATGCGCGCGCGCGCCGAGATCGAGGTCGCCGACAACGGCCGCGAGGCGATCGCGGTCACCGAGATCCCGTACCAGGTCAACAAGGCGCGGCTGATCGAGAAGATCGCCGAGCTGGTGAAAGAGAAGAAGATCGAGGGCATCAGCGAGCTGCGCGACGAGTCCGACAAGGACGGCATGCGCATCTACATCGAGGTCAAGCGCGGCGACTCGGCCGACGTGGTGCTCAACAACCTGTACCAGCAGACCCAGATGGGCTCGGTGTTCGGCATCAACATGGTGGCGATCGTCGAGGGCCGGCCGCAGTTGCTGAACCTCAAGCAGGTGCTGGAAGCGTTCGTCCGCCACCGCCGCGAGGTGGTCACCCGCCGCACCATCTTCGAGCTGCGCAAGGCCCGCCAGCGCGCCCACATCCTCGAAGGCCTGACCGTCGCGCTGGCCAACATCGACGAGATGATCGAGCTGATCAAGACCTCGGCGAACCCGGTCGAGGCGCGCGAGCGCATGCTCGCCAAGACCTGGGAACCGGGGCTGGTCGGCGCGTTGCTGGGTGCCGCCGGTGCCGAGGCTTCGCGGCCGGAGGACCTGCCCAAGGGTGTCGGCCTGATCGACGGCCGCTACCAGCTGACCGAGACCCAGGCCCAGCAGATCCTCGAGATGCGCCTGCACCGCCTGACCGGGCTGGAGCAGGAAAAGCTGACCGACGAGTACAAGCTGCTGCTGGAAACCATCCGTGGCCTGATCGAGATCCTCGAGGATCCGAACGTGCTGCTCGACGTCATCCGCACCGAGCTTGCGAACGTCAAGGCCGAGTTCGGCGACGAGCGCCGCAGCGAGATCCGCCAGAGCGAGGAAGACCTCGACATCCTCGACCTGATCGCGCCGGAAGACGTGGTCGTCACCCTGTCGCATGCCGGATACGCCAAGCGCCAGCCGGTCAGCAGCTACCGCGCGCAGAAGCGCGGTGGCCGCGGTCGCAACGCGGCGTCGACCAAGGACGAGGATTTCATCGATCGCCTGTGGCTGGTCAACACCCACGACACCCTGCTGACCTTCACCAGCGCCGGTCGCGTGTTCTGGCTGCCGGTGCACCAGTTGCCCGACGCCGGCCCGAACGCGCGCGGCCGTCCGATCATCAACTGGGTGCGGCTGGAGGAGGGCGAGCAGGTGCAGGCCGTCTTGCCGGTGCGCGAATACGACAACGACCATTTCGTGTTCTTCGCGACCCGCAACGGCACGGTCAAGAAGACCCCGCTGACCGAATACGCCTACCAGCTGCAGCGCGGCAAGATCGCGATCAACCTGGACGAGGGCGATGCGCTGATCGGCGTGGCGCTGTCGGACGGCACCCGCGACATCATGCTGTTCTCCAACGAAGGCAAGGCGGTGCGTTTCGCCGGCGACACCGTACGGCCGATGGGCCGGACCGCCACCGGCGTGCGCGGCATGCGCCTGGGCGAGGGCGGCCAGGTGGTCAGCCTGATCGTGGTCGAGGGCGAGGGCGACATCCTCACCGCCAGCGAGCGCGGTTACGGCAAGCGCACCCCGGAAGCCGACTACCCGCGCAAGGGCCGCGGCACCCAGGGCGTGCTGGCGATCAAGACCAGCGAGCGCAACGGCCAGCTGGTCGGCGCGATCCAGCTCAGCGAGCACCACGAGGTGCTGCTGATCTCCGATGGCGGCACCCTGGTACGGACCCGCGCGGCGGAGATCTCGCAGGTCAGCCGCAACACCCAGGGCGTGACCCTGATCCGGCTCGCGGCGGACGAGAAACTGCAGGCGATCGAGCGACTGGATGCGTCGCTGGATGACGATGCGGATGCCGATCCGGTCGACGGTGACGTCGTGGTCGATACCGCGATGCCGGTGGATACGTCGGGCTCAACCGAAGTGGCGGCAGACCCGCAGGAGTAGCTCCGGGCCGGTTTGCCGGCACAAAGCAGAACGCCGCCTTGGGGCGGCGTTCTGCTTTTTTCGAAGCGATTACAAGCGCACCTGTGGGAGTCCGGCTTCGTGGGAGGTTCAGTCCAGTTGCGACAGCACGTGCTCGGCCGACGACACCCGGTACTCGCCCGGCGCCTCGACGTTCAACTGCTTGACCACGCCCTGCTCGGCGTACAGCGCGAAGCGCTTCGCCCGCGTACCCATGCCATAGCCGCTGGCATCGAGCTCCAGTCCAAGCGCCCGGGTGAATTCCGCGTTGCCGTCGGCGAGCATCATCAGTCCGTCCGGCACGTCCTGGCTTTCGCCCCAGGCCTGCATCACGAACGGATCGTTGACCGACATGCAGGCCACGTCGATGCCCTTGGCCCTGAACGCTTCGAAGTGCTCGACGAAGCCCGGCAGGTGGCGCTCCGAACAGGTCGGGGTGAACGCCCCCGGCACCGCGAAGATCACGACGTTGCGTTCGCTGAACAAGGTGTTGGTGTCAACGGTTTCCACGCCGCCGTTCTGGATGCGCTGCAGCGGAATTTCGGGAAGGCGTTCGCCGACCTGGATGCTCATGGAGTTCTCCTTTGTAGCGCGGCAGTCTATTCGCTATGCCCTAAACAATGCGTCAACGCGCGGGCTTGATACCCTTGCAGGGACGTGTGCGCCCCGGTGCACCGGATCTTTTCGCGCGGGACCGCAGGTCCCCGCCCTCGGAGTGATCGATGCAGTTCAAGGACTACTACCAGACCCTCGGTGTCGAGCCCAATGCCGGCGACGCCGAAATCAAGACCGCGTACCGCCGCCTGGCGCGGAAGTACCATCCCGACGTCAGCAAGGAGGCCGGCGCCGAAGAGAAGTTCAAGGCGGTCAACGAGGCCTACGAGGCGTTGCGCGACCCGCAGAAGCGGGCTGCGTACGATCAGTTGCGCGCGCGCGGCTACCGGCCCGGTGACGACATCCAGCCGCCCCCCGGTGGATTCAACCCCGGCCACGGTGGCGTCGATTTCGAGGAGATCTTTGCCGGCGGCGGTGCCGGCGGTGGTTTCAGCGACTTCTTCGAGAGCATGTTCGGGCGCGGTCGCGGCGGCCCGGGGCGTGGTGGCTTCGGGGCGCAGCCCGGAGCCCATTCCGGCCCGCGTGCGCCGGCCGACACCCGGGCGAAACTGGCGGTGCCACTGGAGGCCATCTATGCGGGTGACAGCGTCCGCATTGGCATCAACGGCAGGACCCTCGAGGTACGCGTCCCCAAGGGTATCCGTGAAGGACAGGCGATCCGGTTGGCCGGGCAGGGCGGAAGCAATGGCGGCGACCTGTTGCTGGAGGTCGAGTACGCGGCGCATCCCCGGTTCGAAGTCGATGGCCGCAACGTGATCCATATGCTGCCGGTCGCCCCGTGGGAGGCTGCACTGGGGGCGACGGTCAGCGTGCCGACCCTTGGCGGGCCGGTCGAACTGAAGATTCCCTCGAACTCCGAGGCGGGGCGCAAGCTGCGGCTCCGTGGCCGTGGCCTGCCGGGAAAGCCGGCGGACGGCGACCAGATCGTGGAGCTGGAAGTACTGGCACCGCGTCCGCAGGACGACGCACAGACATCCGCCTACGAAGCCCTGCGCGACGCCTTCGGCGACGGCTGGCGCCGCGCCTGAACCGGTTTCGGCGCCGCGCTCAGCCCGGCAGCAACTGGCCGATGACTTCGGCCAGTTCGTTCTCGTCGAACGGCTTGGTCATGTAGGCCTTGGCGCCCTGACGCATGCCCCAGACGCGGTCGGTGTCCTGGTCCTTGGTGGTGACCAGCACGACCGGGATGTGCTTGGTGGTGTCGCCGCGGCAGATCGAACGGGTGGCCTGGAAACCGTTGAGGTTCGGCATCACCACGTCCATCAGCACCAGGTCGGGCAGTTCGCGCTTGGCGGCTTCGACGCCGGCGGCGCCGTCTTCTGCGGTGACGGCTTCATGGCCGAGTTTCTCGACGATGCGACGGATGCCCATCAGTTGTGACGGCGAGTCGTCGACGATCAGGATGCGCGCCATGTGTTTTCCCCGGGAAGTGCGTCTGGTCCAGCCGGGTGTCCAGCTGCGCATTGATTGTAGCCGCGCCGCGCGTTACCGCAAACCGGCCGCGCGACGAAGGGTCAGAACGTCACCAGCGTCCGGCCAAGCGAACCGCCGCCGAGCATCGTAGGGAACACCTCCGGCAGCCGCGCCAGCGGCACTTCGCGCGTGCAGATGGTGTCCAGGTGTGCCGGCTTCCAGTCGCTGGCGAGGTGCTGCCAGACCGTTTCGCGGATATCCCGGGCAGTGCCGGCGGACGCCACGCCCAACAGCGATACGCCGCGGATGATGAAGGGCATCACGGTGGCGTCGAGATCGTGTGACGCGGCCAGGCCGGCACTGGCGACGTTGCCGTAGGGCGCGGTCTGGGCGAGCAGGCTCGACAGCATCGGGCCGCCCACGTTGTCCAGGCCGCCGCCGAAGCGCGCCGATTCCATCGGTCGGGTGGTGGCGAGCGCGTCGCGGCCAAGCACCTGGCTGGCCCCAATCGAGCGCAGGTAATCGTGCTGGTCGGCCTTGCCGCTGATGGCGGCGACCTCGAAGCCGGCCCGGCTGAAGATGTCGACCGCGAGCGAGCCGACCCCGCCAGTCGCACCGGTGACCGCCAGCGGGCCGAGCTCGGGCGTCTGCCGGTTGTCGAGCATGCGATGCAGCGCCAATGCGGCGGTGAAGCCGGCGGTACCGAGGATCATGCTTTCGCGCAGGCCCAGGCCGGCCGGCAGTGGAATGGCCCACCTGGCTTCGAGGCGGGCGTACTCGCTGTAGCCGCCGTCGCGGGTTTCGCTGAGGCCACACCCGGTGACGAGCACCGCGTCGCCTTCGCGGAACTTCGGGTCGGTGGAGGCGACCACGTGACCGGCAACATCGATGCCGCCGACCAGCGGGAACCGGCGCAGGATCTTGCCCTCGCCGGTGCCGGCGAGCGCGTCCTTGAAGTTGATCGACGAGAACGCGGTCTTGATGACGACTTCGCCGGGCGCAAGTTCGTCCAGCGATACCTGCTCGATCCCGCTGCGATAGCCGCCGTCGTCGTTGTGGATACGGAAGGCGTCGAAGAGGGCAGGTATCGTCATCGCAGGTCGCTCCGGCGTTTTTCATCAAGCCATTTGTCGGCGTGGGCGGGCTGGTAGGACTTCATCCAGCCCAGCATCGCCCCGATGTCGTCACCATGCCAGAGATCGCGGCGCTGGTCGGCATGCAGGAAGCGTTCGTCGACCATGCGGTCCATCATCGCCACCAGCGGCTCGTAGAAACCGTCGACGTCGAGGAACGCGCACGGCCTGTCGCCGATTCCCAACTGGCGCCAGGTCAGCATCTCGAACATTTCGTCGAGCGTGCCAAAGCCGCCGGGCAGGGCGATGAAGCCGTCCGACAGGTCGAACATGCGCGCCTTGCGCTCGTGCATGTTGGCGACGACTTCGAGCCGGGTCAGCCCGGTATGCGCGACTTCCCAATTGACCAGTTGCTCCGGGATCACGCCGATGACCTCCCCGCCAGCGGCCAGTGCAGCGTCCGCAACCACGCCCATCAGGCCGACGTTGCCGCCGCCAAAGACGACGGCGATGCCATCGCGGGCCAGCCGCGCGCCCAGTTCCGCGGCCCGCTCTACATAGACCGGCCGTGAGCCGGTATTGGAACCGCAGTAGACGCAGACCGCCTTCATGGCACGAAACTCAGGAACAGATAAGCGGCGAATAGAACCAGGTGGACCAGTCCGAGCAGGACGTTGGTGCGTCCGGTGCGCAGCGACAGCGATGCCACGAACAGGGTCAACAACAGCAGCACCGTCGCCTTGCCGTCGAGGCCCAGCACCAGCGGCCAGCCCATCACCAGCGACAGCAGGGCGACGGTGGGGACGGTCAGGCCAATGCTGGCGATGGCGGAGCCGATCGCGAGGTTCAGGCTGGTCTGCAGCCGGTTGTGGATCGCGGCGCGGACCGCGGCGATGCCTTCGGGCAACAGCACGACCGTCGCGATCAGGATGCCGACGGTGGCTGCCGGGGCGCCGGCCGAGGCGAGCAGCGCTTCGATCGAGGGCGAGATCTTCTTGGCGCTCAACACCACCACCACCAGCGCGAGCAGCAGCAGCGCCAGGCTGGCGAACGTCTCGCGCACGGTAGGCGGCTCGACGTGCTCGTCGGAGTCGTCGCCGTCCGCATCACGCGCGTCATCCGCATCGTCCGCGGGCAGGAAGTAGTCGCGATGGCGCACCGTCTGGACGAACGTGAATCCAGCGAACAGCACCAGGATCGCGATGGCGATGAAGACCAGTTGGCTGTTGGTGTAGAGCGGGCCGGCCGAACTGGTCACGTAGTTCGGCAGGATCAGCGAGAACACCACGATCGCGATCAGCGTGGCGAGCCCGGCCGTCACGCCCTGCACGTGGTAGCCCTGCTCGAAATGGCGGCGCGCGCCGGCCAGCAGGCTGATGCCGATCATGCCGTTGAGGATGATCATCACCGCTGCGTACACGGTGTCGCGGGCCAGTGCGCTGCTGGATTCGCCGCCCGACAGCATCATCGAGACGATCAGCGCGACTTCGATCACCGTGACCGCGAGCGCCAGCACGATCGTGCCGAAGGGCTCGCCGACACGGTGTGCGATCACCTCGGCGTGGTGGACCGCGGCGATGACGCTGCAGGCCAGGCCGGCCGCGAGCAACAGCACCAGGCCGGGCAGGCCCGGCATCGCGAACGACAGCACGAGGATCGCGGCGCCCACCAGCGGGAAGGCGACGGTCCAGCGTGGGTTGTGGTGGAACGCGTCGCTGTTCATGCGGCCGCGGCCGGCGTCGGCCAGTCGCGGGCCGGGTGGGTCGGCGCGCGACGGAGGGATCGGGGCAGCAGCGGCCGCACCGATCAGTTGGCCTTGTGGATCGCGCGCTTGCTGACCGCCATCGCGGCGTCGTGGATGGCCTCCGACAGGGTCGGATGCGCGTGGCAGATGCGGGCGAGGTCGTCGGCCGAGCCGTTGAACTCCATCGTCAGCACGCCCTCGTGGACCAGTTCGGACACGCCGACGCCGACCAGGTGCATGCCGAGCACGCGATCGGTCTCCTCATGGGCGATGACCTTGACGAAGCCGGCCGGCTCGCCCATCGCCACCGCGCGACCGATCGCCGCGAACGGGAAGCTGCCAGCCTTGTACGGCGTGCCTTCGTCCTTGAGCTGCTGCTCGGTCTTGCCGACCCAGGCGATTTCCGGCTCGGTGTAGATCACCCACGGGATGGTGTCGAGGTTGACGTGGCCCGGCAGGCCGGCGATCAGCTCGGCGACCGCGATACCTTCCTCGAAACCCTTGTGCGCCAGCATCGGCCCGCGCACGCAGTCACCGACCGCCCAGACGCCGTCGACGCCGGTGTGGCAGTGTTCGTCGACCTCGACCATGCCGCGCTCGTTGAGCTTCACGCCGGTGTCGTCGGCCAGCAGGTTGCGGGTCGCGGCGCGACGGCCAACGGCAACCAGCAGCTTGTCGACCACCAGCGACTGCTCGCCCTTGTCGTCGCTGTAGGTGAGGTGGACTTCCTTGGACTTGCCCTTGCCCTTCACCTCGGCCTTGGAGACCTTGGCGCCGAGCCTGATGTCCAGGCCCTGCTTCTTGAACTCGCGGGCGGCGGTTTTTGCCACCTCGGCATCGGCCGCGGCGAGGAAGTCGGGCAGGGCTTCGAGGATCGTGACCTCGGCGCCCAGGCGCTTCCAGACGCTGCCCAGCTCGAGGCCGATCACGCCGGCGCCGATCACGCCAAGGCGCTTGGGCACCGACTCGAAGTCCAGCCCGCCGGCGTTGTCGACGATATTTTCACCGTCGAACTTCGCGAACGGCAGTTCGATCGAATCCGAACCGGCGGCGATGATGACGTTGGTGCCCTTCAGCTCGACTTCCGAACCGTCGTGCTGCTTGACCTTGACCACGTTGCCCTTGTGCAGGGTGCCGAAGCCGTAGAACGCGCTGACCTTGTTCGCCTTGAACAGCATCGCGATGCCGCCGGTGAACTGCTTAACGATCTTGTCCTTGCGGCCGACCATCTGGCCGACGTCCATCTTGGCGTCCTTGAAGCTGATGCCGTGGTCGCCGAACAGGTGGCCCATGTTCCAGAACTGGCGCGAGGAATCGAGCAGCGCCTTGGACGGGATGCAGCCCACGCGCAGGCAGGTGCCGCCGAGGGCCGGCTTGCCGTCCTTGCCGAGCGCGGCGTCGATGCACGCGGTCTTCAGGCCCAGCTGGGCGGCGCGGATGGCCGCGTGGTAGCCGGCCGGGCCGGCACCGATCACGACGACGTCGAAGTTCTGCTGTTCGCTCATTTGCGTTTCCTGCTGTTCCTTCTCCCGCTGGCGGGAGAGGGTGCCCCGGCCTTGAACAGGCGTGGAGCGGATGAGGGGAGCGGGATGCGGCGATGCGGGACCGTCCTCACCCCGGCCCTCTCCCGCAAGCGGGAGAGGGGGCAGATCCTGTTACATGCCCAGCAGCATGCGGTGCGGGTTCTCGAGCTGGTTCTTGATGTCGACCAGGAACAGCACCGCGTCCTTGCCGTCGATGATGCGGTGGTCGTAGCTCAGCGCGATGTACATCATCGGCGCGGCGACGACCTGGCCGTTCTCGACGATCGCGCGCTCCTTGATCGCGTGCATGCCGAGGATCGCCGACTGCGGCGGGTTGATGATCGGCGTGGAGAACAGCGACCCGAAGGTGCCGCCATTGGTAATGGTGAAGGTGCCGCCCTGCAGGTCCTCGAGCTTGAGGCCGCCTTCGCGCGCCGCCCTGGCGTAGCCGTCGATGGCCTGCTCGACCTCGGCGAAGCCCATCGACTCGGCGTTGCGCAGCACCGGCGTGACCAGGCCCTTGTCGGTCGAGACCGCGATCGAGATGTCCGAGTAGCCGTGGTAGATGATGTCGTTGCCGTCGACCGAGGCGTTGACCAGCGGGTAGCGCTGCAGCGCGTTGGCGGCGGCCTTGACGAAGAAGCTCATGAAGCCGAGCTTGATGCCGTAGGCGTTCTTGAACGCCTCGCCCTGCGCCTTGCGCATGTCCATGACGGCCTTCATGTTGACCTCGTTGGAGGAGGTCAGCATCGCGGTCGAGTTCTTCGACTGCATCAGGCGCTCGGCGATGCGCGCGCGCATGCGGGTCATCGGCACGCGCTCCTCGGCGCGGTTGCCGCTGGCCTTGCCGACGCCGGCATTCTTGGCGTAGTTCAGCAGGTCTTCCTTGGTCACCGCGCCGCGGCGGCCGGTGCCTTCGACCTGCGACGGGTCGATGCCTTCCTTCGCCGCGGTGAAGCGGGCGCCGGGCGGCAGGTCGGTCTTGTCAGCCGACTTCGACGCCGGCTTGGCGGCTTCGGCCTTGGGCTGCACCGGACGGGTGTCGGCTTCCTGCTTCTTCGCCTCTTCCTTCTTGGCGCCGTCGTCCTTGGACGCGGACTTGTCGGCCGACGCGGCGGCGCCGGCCTCCACTGCACCTGCCTCGACGATCGCCAGCACCTGCTCGCTGGTCACCGTCGCGCCGGAGTCGAACTTGATCTCCTTGAGCACGCCGTCGACCGGCGACGGCACTTCCAGCACCACCTTGTCGGTTTCGAGGTCGACCAGGTTCTCGTCGCGGCTGACCGCGTCGCCCGGCTTCTTGTGCCAGGTGGCGATGGTCGCGTCGGAAACGGATTCGGGCAGGACCGGAACTTTGATCTCGGTGCTCATGGGGTTGGCATCCTGGATTGCATGAATTGAGGGCGCGAAAAGGGTGGCTTGGTCGGGGAGGACGAGGTGGGCCGGATCACTCCGGGGAGATCTCGCCCTGCAACGGGTTGACCAGGGCGTCGGCGACCAGCTTGGTCTGTTCGGCGACGTGGTCGGCGAAGTGGCCCGCGGCCGGCGACGGCGAGCGCGCACGGCCTGCGTAATGAAGGGCCTGCTTGCCCTGCAGGCACGCGGTCAGGTGGTGGCGGATCTGGTACCACGCGCCCTGGTTCTGCGGCTCTTCCTGGCACCACACCACGTCCCTGGCCCCGGAGTAGCGCTTGAGTTCGGCCGCGAGCGCTTCCCGCGGGAACGGATACAGCTGTTCCACGCGAACGATCGCGACATCTTCGGCGCCGCGCTTGCGGGCGTCCTCGACCAGGTCGTAGTAGACCTTGCCCGAGCACGCGACCACCCGCTTGACCTTCTTCGGGTCGGCCTCGGCATCCGGGATCAGGTGCTGGAAGGTGCCGTTGGCCAGCTCGTCCAGGCTCGACACGGCGAGCTTGTGGCGCAGCAGCGACTTCGGCGTCATCACCACCAGCGGGGTGCGGGTGGCCATGCGCATCTGCCGGCGGATCATGTGGTACGCCTGCGCCGGCGTGGTCGGCACGCAGACCATCATGTTGTCGAGCGCGCACAGCTGCAGGAAGCGCTCGAGGCGCGCGGAGCTGTGCTCCGGGCCCTGGCCTTCGTAGCCGTGCGGCAGGAACAGCGCGAGTCCGCACAGGCGGCCCCACTTGGCCTCGCCCGACGACAGGAACTGGTCGATCACGACCTGCGCGCCGTTGGCGAAGTCGCCGAACTGTGCTTCCCAGATGTCGAGCACCTGCGGGTCGGCGGTGGAGTAGCCGTATTCGAAGCCCATCACCGCTTCCTCGCTGAGCAGCGAGTCGATGATGGTGACGTCGATCGGGTTCTTCACCAGTTGCCGCAGCGGCAGGTAATAGTCGTCGGTGGCCTGATCGTGCAGGATCGCGTGGCGGTGGAAGAACGTGCCGCGGCCGCTGTCCTGGCCGACCAGGCGCAGCTTGTAGCCTTCGCTGAGCAGGGTCGCGTAGGCGAGGTTTTCGGCGAAGCCCCAGTCACCGGCCTGCTCGCCGGCGGCCATCTTGCGGCGGTCGTCGTAGATCTTGCCGACGCGTGCGTGCAGCTTGACCTCGTCCGGGATCGCGTTGATCGCGATCGCCAGCTGGTCGAGGCTGGCGCGGTCGAAGGTCGTGTCGACCTTGTCGGCGAGCGTGCCCTTGAGATAGTTCGACCAGTCGATGGTGAACTCGTCGGGCTTGACCTCCACCAGTTCGGTGGTGACCACGCCCTGGTCGAGCTTGTCGCGATAGGCGTCGGCCACCGCCTGCGCGTCCTCGTCCCTGATCGCGCCTTCGGCGACCAGTTGCTCGGCGTACAGGGCGCGCGGGGTCTTGTGTTTGCGGATCACCTGGTACATCAGCGGCTGGGTCGCCGCCGGCTCGTCGGCCTCGTTGTGGCCATGGCGGCGGTAGCAGACCAGGTCGATGACCACGTCGCGGCCGAACTGGTTGCGGAAGTCCAGCGCCATCTCGGCGCAGAACGCCACCGCTTCCGGGTTGTCGCCGTTCACGTGCAGGATCGGCGCGCCGACCATCTTGGCCACGTCGGTGCAGTACAGGGTCGAGCGGGCGTCCTGGCGCTCGCTGGTGGTGAAGCCGACCTGGTTGTTGATGACGATGTGCACGGTGCCGCCGACCGCGAAGCCGCGGGCCTGCGACATCTGCAGCAGTTCCATCACCACGCCCTGGCCGGCGAACGCGGCGTCGCCGTGCATCAGGATCGGCAGCACCTGGCCGCGGCCGTCCTTGCCGCGGCGGTCCTGGCGCGAACGCACGCTGCCGGCGACCACCGGATCGACGATCTCCAGGTGCGACGGGTTGAACGCCAGCGCGAGGTGCACCGGGCCGCCGGGGGTGGCGACGTCGGCGGAGAAACCGAGGTGGTACTTGACGTCACCGGTGTGGGCGAAGTCGTGCTGGACACTCTCGAACTTGCCTTCGAACTCGTCGAACAGCTTGCGCGGCGGCTTGCCGAGGATATTCACCAGCACGTTGAGCCGGCCGCGGTGGGCCATGCCGATCACCACGTCCTTGACACCCTGTTCGCCGGCGCGGCGGATGGTGGTGTCGAGCAGGGGGATAAGCGAATCGCCGCCTTCCAGCGAGAAGCGCTTCTGGCCGACGTACTTGGTGCCGAGGTAGCGCTCCAGGCCGTCAGCCGCGGTCAGGCGCTCCAGGATGCGCTGCTTGTCCTCGGCGGTGCGGCCGTAGTTGCCGCCGGCCTTTTCCAGCCGCTCGTACAGCCAGCGACGCTGGCCGGCGTCGGAGATGTGCATGAACTCGGCGCCGATCGGGCCGGTATAGGTGGCCTTGAGCAGGGCGAGCAGGTCGCCGAGCTTCATCCGGTCATGGCCGGCGACGCCGCCGGTGCTGAACTCTGCGGCGAGGTCGTTGCCGGACAGGCCGTGGAAGCCGAGGTCGAGATCCGGCGCCGGCGGGCTTTCGAGCAGGCCGAGCGGGTCGAGGTCGGCGCCGAGGTGGCCGCGCGAACGGTAGGCGGTGATCAGTTTGCCGACGCCGCGTTCGCGCTCGTCGCCGGCGCCCGGAACCGCCGCGGACGCCTGGCCCGGGCGCTTGCTGGCGCTGGCGATGGTATCGATCACCGCCGAATGCGGGACGTCTCCGGCTTCGCGGCCCTTGAAACCGTCGAAATACGTCTTCCAGGTGGACCCGACACTGTCGGGGGCGACCAGATACTGCTCGTACAAGTCTTCGATGTAGGCGGCGTTGGCGCCGAGCTGCGAGGACTGGGAGAACTGCTTCAGGAGACTGTCCACAATGGTCAACGGGCACTCAAATGGGAGGGCGGGGCACCCCAACTGAGCCGACTGGCGGCTATTCAGGCGCTCAAGAAACCGGATTATAGCCCGCACGTACGGGGTGCCGGCCAGTAAATCCGGGGAAAAACACTCTGTCCCGCCAAGAACGGTGAAAGAGGGTTCGTCGCAGTTCAGATAATGGCCGGCCGGCCGCCTTCAAAGACCCAGTGCGCGGTACTCGGTGCACGGCCGGGCGCGCTGCCAGACGGGGTCGAAGGTTGCGCGCAACTGGCGCGCACGACCGGACGCGTCGAGCCGGGTTTCGCCATCGAAACGGTGGCCGAGCGGACGGAAGTAGTAGCCGCGCAGGTCGTTGGCCACATAGGCGGACGCGTAGGAGCGGTCGGTCGGCTCCTCGATCGCGCGGAACGCGAACGCGCTCGGCAGGCGCTGGGCCAGGCCGATCAGCGGTGCCAAGGCGCGTTGCGGTTCGGCCGGGTCCTGCAGCAGCACCCGAATTTCGCCGCCAGCGGTCGCCAGGCGACGCAGCGCGGTGACCACGGCGGGGGCATCCAGCAGGCCCGGATCGAGCTCGCGGCTGTAGATGACGAGTTGGCGACGCGCGCCGGCGATCACGCCGAGCATGGCGGCGACAGCGGCGTCGCGGGTTTCGACCGGATTGACCGCGCCGGGCAGCAGGCGCATCGACTGGTGCTCGATGCCGGCCTCCTCGAAGCGCTCGCCCACCGGCAGGAAGCCGTGGCGCGCGTAGAAGTCGATCGCGCTGGCCTGGGCGTGCAGCGAGACCTCGTGCCAGCCGTTCGCGCGGGCCTGTTCGAGCAGCGCCCGCAGCATCGCGTCGCCGACACCGCGGCCGCGCCAGTCGGACAGCACCGCCATCCGGCCGATCGTGCGTTTCGGGGTCAGGCGGCCGGTGCCGATCGCCTCGCCGCCGCTATCGCGGGCGACGACGTGGTGGCATTGCGGGTCAAGTTCGTCCCATTCCAGCGCCAGCGGCACGCCCTGTTCGTGGACGAACACCGTCTCGCGCACGCGGCGCAGGTCGGGCAGCCCTGCCTGGTAGTCGATGCCTTCGACGGTGAAGGCCGGCGTACTCATTCCTCTTCGCCGTCGCCGGTGTCGAGCCGGTAATGCCCGGCCTGCAGCAGTTCGAACACGCCGTCGCGACCGGTCCCGGACAACGCGGCGTAGGTCGCGCCATCGAGCACAGCCGCATTGGCGATGCGCCTGGCGTCGCGCACCGGCATGGCGTGTTCCTGTCCGTTGACGTAGAGCCGCGCGCCGCGGCCGGCCTTGCGCCAGGCCATCCGCGAGTACGGATGGCGCCAGAGGCTGGCGCCGTGCTGCAGGTCCCATTCGATCTCGATTCGCGATCGCGGCGCCTCGCCGGGGGCGGTCGCCGCCGGCATGACCTGGCCGGCGCTGCGGTAGACGGTGATGAAACGGCCGAACCAGTCACCCAGGCGCTCCGGGTCGTTCATCCGCAGCAGGTTGAGGGCCTCGACCACGCGGATCATCGCGGTCGCATCGATCTCGGCGGCATCCGACGGTGGCGCCAGGTCGGGGTCGCGATAGCGCAATGCGTCGTCGGCCTCGGCGGCGAGGGTGTCGACGAAGTCGCCGAGCAGTTCGGCGGCGGCGGGCGCGCGCATGCCGACCGAGTAGGTCAGGCAGGCGTCCTCGGCAATGCCGTGGTGCGGCACGCCGGGCGGCAGGTAGAGCATGTCGCCCGGGCCAAGTACCCAGTCGTGGCTCGGGTTGAAGCGCTGGAGCAGCCGCAGCTCGACGTCGTTGCGGAAATCCAGCGGCGGGTTCTTCGAAGCGTCGATCTGCCAGCGTCGGTGGCCCTGCGCCTGCAGCAGGAACACGTCGTACTGGTCGACATGCGCGCCGACCGAGCCGCCCGGTGCGGCGAACGACACCATGATGTCGTCGATCCGCCAGCGCGGCAGGAAGTCGAAGGCGTCGATAAGCGCGGCGACGTCGGCGTCCCATTTGTCGACGTCCTGCACCAGCAGGGTCCAGTCGTGGTCGGGCATGCCCGGGAACATCTCTTCCGGGAACGGGCCGTGGCGCAGCAGCCACTTATCGTGCTCGCGGTCGTGGGCGACGATCCGCGACAGCGCGGTGTCTTCGCACGCCAGGCCGGCGAGGTCCTCGGGCGAGATCGGCGGGACGAAGTCCGGCGCGGCGAAATACGGGAAGGCATTGCGGATCAGCAGCGGCCGCTTCTGCCAGTAGTCGCGCAGGAAGTCGGCCGGCGGCATGCCGAGTGGCGGCAGGCTGGCAGCGTCGACCTCGATCGGCGGGGCGGCGGTTTTCTTGCGCTGGCGGCTCATGGCGTGGTCGCTGGCTCAGATATCGCGGGCGAGCTGTTCCGCGTGGCCGATGTAGCTGCCCGGGGTCATGTCCAGCAGCCGCTGGCGCGCCTCGGCCGGCAACTCCAGGCCGGCGATGAAGTCGCGCATCGCCTGCCTGTCGATGCCGTGGCCGCGGGTCAGCGCCTTCAACTGCTCGTACGGTTGCGGCAGGCCGTGGCGGCGCATCACCGTCTGCACGGCCTCGGCCAGCACCTCCCACGAGGCGTCGAGGTCGGCGGCGAGGCGCTCGGGGTTGGCCGAGACCTTGCCCAGGCCGCGCAGCAGCGCGTCAAAGCCGATCAGCGCGTGGCCGAAGGCGGTGCCGAGCGCACGCAGCACGGTGGAGTCGGTCAGGTCGCGCTGCCAGCGGCTGATCGGCAGCTTGGCGGCGAAGTGCTCCAGCAGCGCGTTGGCGATGCCGAAGTTGCCCTCGGCATTTTCGAAGTCGATCGGGTTGACCTTGTGCGGCATGGCCGAGCTGCCGACTTCGCCGGCCTTGACCGACTGCTTGAAGTAGCCCAGCGAGATGTAGCCCCAGATGTCGCGGCACAGGTCGATCGCGATGGTGTCGATGCGGCGCTGGACGTCGCAGATCTCGGCGATGCCGTCGTGCGGCTCGATCTGGGTGGTGTAGGGCTGCCACTCGAGGTCCAGCGACTGCACGAAGCGCTGCGAGAACGCCGGCCAGTCGATCTCCGGATAGGCGGCGACGTGGGCGTTGTAGTTGCCGACCGCACCGTTGATCTTGCCCGGCATGGTCGTCGCGGCGAGGGTCTCGCGCTGTCGACGCAGGCGGGCGATGACGTTGGCCAGTTCCTTGCCCACGGTGGTCGGCGAGGCGGTCTGGCCGTGGGTGCGCGACAGCATCGGCAGCGCCGCGTGCTCGTGCGCCATCGCCCGCAACTTCTCGATCACCTCGTCCAGCTTCGGCAGCAGCACGGTCTGACGCGCCTCGCTCAACATCAGCGCGTAGCTGAGGTTGTTGATGTCCTCGGAGGTGCAGGCGAAGTGCACGAACTCCAGCGCCGGCCCGAGCTCCGCATCGTCCTTCAGCCGCTCCTTGATCAGGTACTCGACCGCCTTGACGTCGTGGTTGGTGGTGCGCTCGATTTCCTTGACCCGCGCCGCGTCCTCGACCGACAGCTCGTCGGCGAGCTTGCGCAGGCGCGCGGTGGCGGCGTCGGAGAACGGCTTGAGTTCGCCGATGCCCGGCTCGTTGGCCAGTGCCAGCAGCCACTCGACCTCGACCTTGACCCGGGCCTTGATCAGGCCGAACTCGGAGAAGATCGGCCGCAGCGGGTCGACCTTGCCGGCGTAGCGGCCATCGAGCGGGGACAGGGCGAGGAGCTGGGATTCGGTGCTGGCGGGCATGGTGTTCGGGCGTGGGGAGGCAGTCGGGCATTCTAGCGCGGCTGGCGTTCGGTCTCCGGAGAACTGGCCCCCGACCTCCGGCGAAATGGTCCGTTGTAGGAGCGACGTAAGTCGCGATTTCACTGACACCCGGGATCGCCGTGCGATCGCGACTTACGTCGCTCCTACAAAAGCCTGGCTGCGGCGTGGCGGAGAATCGCACGAGAACGTTACCCCGCCCGGCGTATGCTCCCCGGCAACCAACGGAGGACGCCATGGCCAGCCACGACTACCGCACCGGACACGACAGCATGGGCGAACTCCAGGTGCCCGCCGACGCGCTGTGGGGTGCGCAGACCCAGCGCGCGGTGCAGAACTTCCCGATCTCCGGCCGGCCGATGCCGCGCGGGTTCATCCGTGCGCTGGGGCTGGTCAAGGCCGCCGCGGCCGAGGTCAATGGCGGTTTCGGATTGCTGCCGAAGAACCGCGCCGCCGCGATCCGCAGGGCGGCGCTGGCGGTGGCGACGGGCGAGCATGACGTCCATTTCCCGATCGACGTGTTCCAGACCGGCTCTGGCACCTCCAGCAACATGAACGCCAACGAGGTCATCGCGACGCTGGCCTCGCGTGCGATACGCGGCAAGGCGGGTGTCCACCCCAACGACGACGTCAACCTCGGCCAGAGTTCCAACGACGTGATCCCGACTGCGCTGCGGGTGTCGGCGCAACTGGCCACGGTCGAGGACCTGCTGCCCGCGCTCAAGCATTTGCGCCAGACGATCGACCGCCGCGGCCGCGCGCTCGGCAAGGTTACCAAGACCGGTCGTACCCATTTGATGGACGCGATGCCACTGACGTTCGCCCAGGAGTTCGGCGCCTGGTCGGCGCAACTGCAGTCCGCGCAGGGGCGGATCGACGACAGCCTCAAGCGGCTGCGACGGCTGCCGATCGGCGGCACCGCGATCGGAACCGGGATCAACGCCGACCCGCGTTTCGGCAACGCGATGGCGCGGGCGCTGTCGAAGCTGGCCGGGACCAAGTTCGAGTCGGCCGACAACAAGTTCGAGGGGCTGGCGTCGCAGGACGACGCGGTCGAGCTGTCGGGCCAGCTCAACGCGCTGGCGGTGGCCCTGATGAAGATCGCCAACGACCTGCGCTGGATGAACTCCGGGCCGCTGGCCGGGCTCGGTGAAGTCGAACTGCCCGCGTTACAGCCGGGCAGCTCGATCATGCCCGGCAAGGTCAATCCGGTGATCCCGGAGGCGGCCTGCATGGTCTGCGCGCAGGTGATGGGCCACCACACCGCGATCACCGTGGCGGGGCAGAGCGGCAACTTCCAGCTCAACGTGATGCTGCCGCTGGTCGCGGCCAACCTGCTGGACTCGATCGCGCTGCTGGCAAACGTGATGCGGTTGCTGGCCGACGAGACCATCGCCGGGCTGCAGGTGCGCAAGGACAACGTCGCCGCGGCGTTGCAGCGCAACCCGATCCTGGTCACCGCGCTCAATCCGGTGATCGGTTACGAGAAGGCCGCGGCGATCGCCAAGCAGGCCTATCGTGAGAAGCGCCCGGTGCTGGAGGTCGCGGTGGAGGCGACCGGCCTCGCGGAGAAGGAACTGCGCCGGCTGCTGGACCCCACCGCACTGACGCGCGGCGGGATCCACAAGTAGCCGGATCAGCCCTGGTCGGGCAGTTCCTGCGTGCCGGCCACTCGGTGATGGTTGACCTCGCCGCTGCCGATGCTGCGCACCCGCAGGTCGCCGCTGACGGTGTCGATATCAAGGTCGCCGGAGCCGATGGTGCCGACCTCGACGTTGCCCTTCACGCGGTTCAGGTCCATGTCGCCGGATCCGATGCTGCCGATCCTGACGTCACCGGTCACGTCCCGGGCGCCCACGTCGCCGGACCCTATGGAACCGACATCCAGCGGCCCGATGCCGGTCAGCTCGGCATCGCCCGAACCAACCACCACGCTCACCGGGCCGGCAACGCGGCGCACATCGGCATCGCCGGAGCCGATCACCAGGTCGAGGCTCGCCACGCCATCGATGTCGGCATCGCCCGAACCGATGTCGACCCGTACCGCGACGTCGTCGGGCAGGACGGCCGTCAGTTGCATGTAGGCGTAGTTGTCGCCGAACAGGTTGAACTCCCAGCCGTCGTTGTCGCGGTCCATCGAAATCACCAGCTGATTCCCGCGACGTTCGTGAAGGAACACCAACTGGTCCAGCTTCTTCGCGCTGGACGCGCAGGCCTTGCCCTGCAGTTGCGCCGACGCGCCGGAGTTGGCCTTGAGGTCGAGGTCGAACGGGCCGACCTGGAAAACCACGGTCTCGACGCCGTCCATGTCCGGGCTCAGCTCGAAAGGCCGGGTGTGTTCGCAGCGCTGTTGGGCGAATGCCGCCAGCGGCAGCATCAGCGCGCAGCCAAGCAGTATCTTGCGCATGTGTTCTCCTTTGCGATCAAACGGACGTGGTGCCCGTGGGGTTTCACTGGGTGCTGTAGCGACCGTCGTTGCAGTCGTCGATGTCGGCCTGGGTGATGTCGGCGTAGGGGGCGAACTCCGGCAACGACGCGGCCAGGGCCTGCTGGTTCCGCATCAGGGCCGGCATCCGGCCGCACAATTCGGTCACGGCCTGCTGCGCGATCTTTTCCGCCTTGGCCTCGATCTTCGCTTCGAGGTCTTCGGTCGTGCCGGAAAAGATGCTCGCGACGGCCATGCCGATCGCATCGGTGGCGATGCCTGCGCCCTGCATGCCGATGGCGGCGCCGGTTTCGGCCATGTAGGCGATGTGGCCCCGGTACTCCAGCAGCAATGCACGCTGGTCCGCGTCGATCTCGACCTTGCGGCCGTCGATCAGCAGGTCGCCCTGCGGGGTGATCTCGGCGGGCGCCTCGTCGCCGTCGGCGATGTCGATGTTCTCGGTGGCCATCGCTTCGCGTACTTCGCGCGACACGTTTTCCATCTCCTTGCTGATCTCGGCACTGACCTCGGCAAGCACGCCGGTGGCGGGTACGGGTTGCGGTGGCTCGTCCTTGCCGCAGGCGCTCAGCCATGGAATGCATGCGAGAAGAAGCAGGGCCGGAAGGATTTTGCTGTTCATGGCAGGTCTCGGATATGCGGAGGGTTGCGGTGCGGGGCGGCAGCCGGATGGGCGTCCCGGGCCATGGAGGCGGCGCCGGGACGCGTCCACCGTCAGCCCTCGTCGCGCCAGCGGCGCAGGCGGATCGCGCCGAAGATCATCGCGGCGCCGGCGACGGCGCCGAGCCACATCTGCGGGGTTGCGAACACGCTGTACATCGAACGTACGCTCAGGAAGCTGGTCAGCGAGATGGGCGAGAAGTCGTCCATCGGGATGTCGCCCATCCACGAACCCGGGATCAGGCCGAGCAGGCCGCGGCCGATGACGTGGCGCCAGAACCAGCTGGAGTCGAGGTCGAACAGCTGCATCAGGTCGAACCAGCTGACGAAGATGCCGGCAAACAGCGGGATCATGATCGCCCACAGGAACGGCTTGCTCCGGGCCCAGGCCGAGCACAGCATCAGCCAGCCGACCGTCGGCAGCGCCCAGAGCGCGTAGACCGGGACGTAGGCGATCATCGTGGCGAGGATCGACAGCGGGCTGGCCGGTCCCCACAGCAGGGTGGCGGGATTGCCGCCGTGGAACATCACCACCACGCTCCAGATCGCCAGCGAACCGAGCATGGTGGCCAGGGCCGCCAGCGCCGCGATGACCGGTGCGACCAGCGTCACGCTGGCGACCTTGGACAGGACGGTTTCGCTGTCGGACACCGGCAACGACTTCCAGAACAGCACGCTGCGGTCCTTGCGGTCGTCGTACAGGCAGCCCAGGCAGTAGAAGAACGCGACGAACGCGAGTACCACCAGTGGCCAGGTGCCGGCCATGTACAACGCCACGTCGATGGCCTGGCCCATTTCCTGCAGGTGCTCCGGGCTCATCTTGTCGGTCAGCATCCCGAGGTCGAGTCCGTTGACGCTGAAGCTGCCGCCGGCGACATCGATCTTGGCGTGGTCGGGCACGCGGTTGAGCATGACTTCGCCGAAGATGATGGCCATCAGGCTCAGCAGCAGGTGGATGCCACCGGCGATCAGCGGCGCCCACAGGAAGCCGCCCTTGTGCTCCCACAGTTCGCGCCGCAGCAGCAGTCGGAACTTGTGGGTGGGGTGGACCGGTGCGACCGCGCGGGGGGCGGCGGGCAGGGTGGTGTCGAGGGCGTTCATGCGTAGGTCCCCTTCATGGTGGCGACGAACAGGTCGGCCAGGCCCGGGGTACGGGTCTCGCCGAGTCCGCCGAGCTGGTCGCGCGGCACGCCGTCGAACAGCATCACGGTCTTGCCGAACGGCAGGGCGCGTTCGTCCAGTGGTTTCAGTGCGCGGGCGGCTTCGGCCCGGTCGGCGTTGACCAGCACCTCGGTGAAGCGCTCGCCGACGGCGTCCATCTCGCTGTCCAGCACGACCTTGCCGTCGCGGATGAACATCACGTCGGTGAGGATGTGCTCGACCTCCTCGACCTGGTGGGTGGTGATCAGGATGGTCTTCTCCTCGTCGAAGTAGTCCTCCAGCAGGCGCTGGTAGAACTGCTTGCGGTAGAGGATGTCGAGGCCGAGGGTCGGCTCGTCGAGCACCAGCAGGCGGGCGTCGATCGCCATCACCAGGGCCAGGTGCAACTGCACGATCATGCCCTTGGACAGCTCGCGCACGCGCATCTTCGGTTCGAGCTGGGTGCCCTTCAGGAATCGTTCGCAGCGGGCGCGGTCGAAGCGCGGGTGGACGCCGGCGACGAACTCGATCGCTTCCGACACCCGGATCCAGCGCGGCAGCACCGCGACGTCGGCGATGAAGCAGACATCGCGCATCAGTTCGTCGCGCTCGGTGCGCGGGTCGCGGCCGAGCACGCTCATCCGGCCTTCAAACGGGATCAGCCCGAGCATCGCCTTGAGCGCGGTGGTCTTGCCGGCGCCGTTGGGGCCGATCAGGCCGACGATGCGGCCCTTGGGGATATCGAAGGCGGTGTCGTCGAGCGCGACCTTGTTCTTGTAGGCCTTGCGCAGGTTGCGGGCGCTGACCACGGAGTCGATCGGGGTGCGGATCTGGAGGTCGGCGTTCATCACGCACCCGCCTTGGCCGGACCGGCGGCCAGCAGGTCCTCGGCGGTCAGGCCCAGGCGCAGGATGCGTTCCAGTACCAGCGGCCATTCCTCGGTGAGGAAGCGCTCGCGCTCATTGACCAACAGTTTCTTTGCGGCTTCTTCGGTCACGTACATGCCAAGGCCCCTGCGTTTTTCGACGAGTGCCTCGTCCGCCAACTCCTGGTAGGCGCGCGAGACGGTGATGGGATTGAGCTGGTACTCGGCGGCGACCTGCCGGACGGAGGGCAGGGCATCGCCGGGCTTGAGGACGCCGTCGAGCATCATCGCCACGACGCGCTCCTTCAGCTGGCGGTAGATGGGAGCGCCATCGCTCCACTGGATAGCGGACATGGGTTAACCCCGCGGTAGGAAGGAGAAGAACGGCATGACCAGGGTCTGCCTGCGGTTGCGCGTGCTCGCCCCGGCGGGGCGCGATTCCTCGGTGCTGCCCGACTCCAGGGTCTGGGCGGCGGTTTCGAGAGCCTGCGCCAGCGTCCCTGCGGTGCCGAGTTCCGCCGCCAGCGAGGCGGCGGCACGGGCATCGGCCTGGCCGGGTACCGGTGCGGCAACGATCAGGCTCACTACCAGCAGGGCGCCGCTGGCCGTGAGGGCGGAAAGCGTGTTGTGGAGCTTGCGGTTCATCTGAACGTCCTGCTCGTTGGTTGACCAGTGTTGTATGGAACTATAACACCAAAACACATCCGGTCAAGCGCCGGACAACCCAACCAAAGACACAGACAGCCACAGGCGCGATTGCCGTCGACGCGTCCGGTCGCGACAATGGGGAAATTGCGCCATGGCCCATGGCGACCCGAAAGGAGCGGTTCCGGATGAAGGCTTTCGTGCGCGGCGTTGCCGCGATCTTGACCACGACCGTACTGGTGGCGGCCGCGGCATTTCCCGCCCTGGCCCAGGACAAGGCAGCCCTGGATAGCGAGCGCGCCCGGGTGAGCTACATGGTCGGCCACGATGTCGCCCGCTCGGTCGCCCCCGCGGCGCCGGACATCGACCTTGCCGCGTTCGAACGCGCGGTTCGCAACGCGCTCGAAGGCGGCGAACCGCTGGTCGAGGAAAGCCAGGTCGAATCCGTCGGCCGCGGATTGATGATGCGCATCGCCTCGCGCGCCGGCCAGGCGCCCGCGGGCGCGGAGATCCCCGAGGTCGACAAGCAGCAGGTGGGCTATCTGGTCGGTTCCGACGTGGGCCGCTCGCTGGAACCGATGAAGGCCGAACTGGACCTGGCGGTGCTGATGCAGGGCGTCCGTGCGACCTTTGCCGGTGGCGAGCTGGCGATGAGCGAAGCCGAGCTGGGCAGCACCCGCGAGGCATTCGGGCAGAAGATGCGAGGCCAGTTCCAGGCGCGCATGCAGGCCGAGGCCGAAGCCAACAAGACCGAAGGGGCGGCGTTCCTGGCGGCCAACCGGCAGGAGAAGGGCGTGTTCACCACGCCGTCAGGCCTGCAGTATCGGGTGCTCCGCCAAGGGTCGGGCATGCGCCCGCGGGCGACCGACCGGGTGCGTGTCAATTACGAAGGCAGCCTGCTGGATGGCACCGTGTTCGACAGTTCCTATGAACGCGGCCAGCCGGCCGAATTCGGGCTCGACCAGGTCATCGCCGGCTGGACCGAGGGCCTGACGATGATGCCGGTCGGCGCCAAGTACCGGTTCTGGATCCCCGGCGAGCTCGGCTACGGCGCCAAGGGCGGCGGCGGTGGCCAGATCGGGCCGAACGCGACGCTGGTCTTCGACGTCGAGTTGCAGGCGATCGTCGAGTAAGCCATTCAACCGGTATCCCGAGTCGATACGGCGCCATTCAGGCTGCCGCCAACACAGTGGGGCGCTTGCGCATCGGCCGATGCCGGGCGCGCCCCAACCCAGGAGTCCAATTGCCGATGAAGTCCGACCTGATCAAGCGCGCCTCCGCGCCCGCCTCGCTGTTGGCGGTTGCCGCCCTGTCCCTTGCCGTCGCCGCCTGCCAGCCGGGTGCGAGTGACGACTCCGCTGCCGACAAGGCCGACGCCACCGCCGAAGCCGCGACCGATGGCGCCATCAAGATCGAGGGCCTTGCCAACGACAGGGAACAGGTCAGCTACATGATCGGGCTCGACATCGCCCGCTCGCTGGAAGAGGTCAAGGACGAGATCGACGCCGACACGCTGTCCAAGGCGATCGCGACCGGGCTGTCCGACGAAAAGCCGCTGATGTCCGAAGACCAGGCCGCCCAGGTGCGTGAAAAGTTCGCCCAGCGGATCCAGGCCGAACGAATCGCCGAAATGATGGCCACCGCGAAGAAGAACAAGGAAGAAGGCGCGAAGTTCCTCGCCGAGAACGCCACGAAGGAAGGCGTCAAGACCACCGAATCCGGCCTGCAGTACCAGGTGATCACCGAGGGCAAGGGCGACAGGCCATCAGCCGACTCGATGGTGCGCGTGCACTACAAGGGCACCTTGCTCGACGGCGAGACCTTCGACAGTTCATACGAACGCAATGAACCGGCGGTATTTTCGCTGCAGCAGGTCGTGCCGGGCTGGCAGGAGGGGATCGCATTGATGCCGGTGGGCAGCAAGTACCGGTTCTGGATCCCGAGCGAGCTCGGCTACGGCGAGAAGGGCACGCCGGGCGGCCCGATCGGACCCAACGCGGTGCTGGTGTTCGAGGTCGAGCTGCAGGATATCGTCCAGCCGCCGGGCAAGTAAGTGAACAGTGAAATCGAACACCGTCTGGTCGACCTGGAAACGCGCCTGTCTTTCCAGGAACACACCATCGGCGAACTCAGCGACGCGCTGGCCGCGGCCCGGGACGAGGAGGCTCGCAACGGCCTGTTGCTGCACCGTGCGCTGGAGGAGCTGAAGCAGTTGCGTGGCGCGCTGTCCGCCAATCCGCTGTCCGCCGATCCGTCCGCAGAACCACCCCCGCCCCATTACTGACCATCTGGCGGCCGCGTTGCGCGACGCCGCGACGACTGACATGAGCAACGACACACTCCGCAACCAGCTTCTCGGGCTTGGCTTCAAGGCACCGGCACCCGAGCCCAAACGTGCCGATGGTGCGAAACGCGGGGGACGGCCGGGTGCCACGCCGCAGGACCGGCGCGGCGAGCGCGGCAAGCCGCCGTCCGGCCGGGAGGGACCAAGGCTGGGCAAGCCGGTGCCGGGCAAGCCTGGCGGCGGTCGACCGGACGTCTCCCGGGCAGGGCGGGGCAGGTCGAATTCGCGCGAGGATATCGACCTTGCCAAGGCCTACGCGATCCGCTCGCAGCGCGAGAAGGACGAGCGCATCCGTGCCGAACAGGCCAAGCAGGCGGAAGCGCGGCAGCGTCGTGAGGCACGGGCGCGCCTGGCCGAGCTGGTCAAGGGCAAGAGCCTCAACGTCGCCAACGCCGACATCGCACGGCACTTCCCGTACGGCGGCAAGATCAAGCGCATCCACGTGACCGCAGAGCAGCTCAAGGCGCTCAACGCGGGTGAGCTGGGCGTGCTGCAGATGGACGGCCGCTACCTGCTGGTGACCGCGGAGTTGCTGGCCCAGGCCGAGCAGGTGTTCGCCCCGGCGGTGGCACTGAAGGTCGACCCGGATGCGCCGGTTGTGGACGAAGCGTATTCCGATCCGAAGTACCAGGTGCCCGACGACCTGGTCTGGTAGTTCGTTCGATGTAGGAGCGACGCAAGTCGCGATTGCACGGCGATCCCGGATATCGGTGAAATCGCGATTTACGTCGCTCCTACAGGTGCTGCGCGGCTACTCCGGGTCGTAGTCAAGGTTCGAGGCCAGCCAGCGCTCGGCCTGCGCGAGGTCTACGCCCTTGCGCCTGGCGTAGTCGGCCACCTGTTCCTTGGACACCCGGCCGACCACGAAGTACTGGCTTTTCGGATGGCTGAAGTAGAAGCCCGATACCGCGGCGGCCGGGGTCATCGCGAAGTTCTCGGTCAGGTGCATGCCGGCGTTGCTGGCGGGGTCGAGCAACCTGAAGATCGTCGCCTTCTCGCTGTGCTCGGGGCACGCCGGGTAGCCCGGCGCGGGCCGGATGCCGCGGTACTTCTCGTCGATCAGTTCCTCGGTATCCAGTGATTCATCGGCGGCGTAGCCCCAGAACTCGGTACGTACGCGCTGGTGGATGCGCTCGGCGAGCGTTTCGGCGAGGCGGTCGGCGAGGGCCTTGAGCAGGATCGCGTTGTAGTCGTCGTGGTCGGCCTGGAAGCGGGCGATGTGCGGCTCGATACCGAGGCCGGCGGTGACCGCGAACGCGCCGATCCAGTCCGGCTTGCCGCTGTCGCGCGGGGCGATGAAGTCGGCCAGGCAGAAATCCGGGCGTTCCGGTGGCTTGTCCGCCTGCTGGCGCAGGAAGTGGATCGTGGTCGGCGTGCCGTCGATGTCGGCGACCACGTCGTCGCCGGTGCTGTTGGCCGGCCACAGCCCGAACACCGCCTTCGCGGTCAGCCATTTCTCGTCGATGATCCGCTTGAGCATGGCCTGCGCGTCGCGGAACAGCTCGCTGGCCTGGCTGCCGACCACCTGGTCGGTGAGGATCGCCGGGTAGCGGCCGTGCAGTTCCCAAGCCTGGAAGAACGGAGTCCAGTCGATCAGCGGGACCAGTTCGTCCAGCGGATAGTCGTCGAATACCTGCAGTCCGGGCTGTTTCGGCGCCGGTGGATCGTAGTTGTCCCAATCGCCAGCGAAGCGCTGGTCGCGGGCCTTGGCCAGCGACACCAGTCGCTTGCCGCCATCGCGGTTGCGGTGGCGCTCGCGGATCTCGGCATAGTCGGACGCGTTGGCGGCGATGAAGGGCGCACGGGTGTCCATGCCGATCAGCGACTGGGCGACGCCGACCGCGCGCGAAGCGTCCTTCACCCACACCGTACCCGGCTTGTAATGCGGGTCGATCTTCAGCGCGGTGTGCGCGCGCGAGGTGGTCGCGCCGCCGATCAGCAGGGGCAGGGTGAAGCCCTGGCGCTGCATCTCACGGGCGACGTGGCTCATCTCCTCCAGCGACGGCGTGATCAGGCCGGACAGGCCGATCAGGTCCGCGTTCTCGGCCTTGGCGGTGTCGAGGATCTTCTGCGCCGGCACCATCACCCCGAGGTCGATCACCTCGAAGTTGTTGCACGCCAGCACCACGCCGACGATGTTCTTGCCGATGTCGTGGACGTCGCCCTTGACCGTCGCCATAACGATCTTGCCGTTGGACTTGCCGGTATCGCCGGTGCGCTGCTTCTCGGCCTCGATGAAGGGCAGCAGGTGGGCGACGGCTTTCTTCATCACGCGGGCCGACTTGACCACCTGCGGCAGGAACATCTTGCCGGCGCCGAACAGGTCGCCGACCACGTTCATGCCATCCATCAGCGGGCCTTCGATCACGTCGAGCGGGCGTGCCGCCTCGGCGCGGGCCTCCTCGGTGTCCTCGATGACGTACTGGTCGATGCCGTGGACCAGCGAGTGGCTGATGCGCGCGCGTATCGGCTGCTGGCGCCAGGCAAGGTCCTCGACCTTCTTTTCTCCCTTCTTGCCGCGGTAGCGCTCGGCAAGGGCGAGCAGCGTCTCGGTGGCTTCGGGGTTGCGGTTGAGCACCACGTCCTCGACCGCCTCGCGCAATTCCGCATCGAGGTCGTCGTACAGCGGCAGGGCTCCGGCGTTGACGATGCCCATGTCCATGCCGGCACGGATCGCGTGGTACAGAAAGACCGTGTGGATCGCCTGCCGCACCGTCTCGTTGCCACGGAACGAGAAGCTGACGTTGGAGACGCCACCGGAAATATGGCTCAGCGGGAAGCGCCGGCGGATCTCGCGGGCGGCCTCGATGAACGCCACGCCGTAGTCGTTGTGCTCCTCGATGCCGGTGGCGATCGCGAACACGTTGGGGTCGAAGATGATGTCCTCGGGCGGGAACCCGACCCGTTCGGTCAGCAGCTTGAATGCGCGCGCGCAGATGTCGACCTTGCGCTGCACGGTGTCGGCCTGGCCGTCCTCGTCGAACGCCATGACCACCACCGCGGCGCCGTAGCGGCGCACCAGCCGGGCCTGGCGCAGGAACTCGTCCTCGCCTTCCTTCATCGAGATCGAGTTGACGATGCCCTTGCCCTGCAGGCACTTCAGCCCGGCCTCGATCACCGTCCACTTCGAACTGTCGACCATCACCGGGATCCGCGCGATGTCGGGCTCGGCGGCGATCAGGTTGAGGTAGGTGACCATCGCCTGCTCGGAGTCGAGCAGGCCTTCGTCCATGTTGACGTCGAGCACCTGCGCACCGCTCTCGACCTGTTGCCGCGCGACCGCGACCGCCTCGTCATAGCGGTCGTCCTTGATCAGCTTGCGGAACTGCGCGCTGCCGGTGACGTTGGTGCGCTCGCCGACGTTGATGAAATTGGATTCGGGGGTGATCGTCAGCGGCTCGAGGCCGCTGAGGCGGGTCTGGCGGGCGATGCTCATGCGGCGTCGGCCAGTTGCGGCACGATTCGGGGCGACACGCCGCGAACCGCCTCGGCGATCGCGGCGATGTGCGCCGGGGTGGTGCCGCAGCAGCCACCGACGAGATTCAGCAGCCCCGACTGGGCAAACTCTCGCAGCATCGTCGCCATGTCCTCCGGGGTTTCGTCATAGCCGCCGAACGCATTTGGCAGACCGGCGTTCGGGTGGGTGCTGACGTGGGTGTCGGCGATCTGCGAAAGCACGTCGACATGCGGCCGCAGGTCCTTCGCGCCGAGTGCGCAATTGAGCCCGATCGCCAGCGGTTGCGCGTGGCGCAGCGAGTACCAGAATGCCTCGGCGGTCTGCCCCGACAGGGTGCGGCCGGACGCGTCGGTGATCGTCCCCGACACCATCACCGGCAACCGCGCGCCACGTGCATCGAACGCCTCGGCGATCGCGAACAACGCAGCCTTGGCATTGAGCGTGTCGAACACGGTCTCGACCATCAACACGTCAGCGCCGCCATCGATCAGGCCGTCGGCGGCCTCGCGGTAGGCGGTGCGCAGGTCATCGAAGTCGACCGCGCGAAAGCCGGGACGGTTGACGTCCGGGCTCAGCGAAGCGGTACGGCTGGTCGGGCCGAGCACACCGATCACGAAGCGCGGACGGTCCGGAGTTTTCGCCTCGGCGGCATCGCAGGCGGCACGGGCCAGCCGCGCACCGGTCTCGTTGAGTTCGCGCGCCAGGTGCTGCAGGCCGTAGTCCGACAGCGACAGCGTGGTCGAGTTGAAGGTGTTGGTCTCGACCATGTCGGCGCCGGCGGCGAGGTAGTCGGCGTGGATCGCTTCGATGATGTCCGGCCGGGTCAGGCTCAGCAGGTCGTTGTTGCCGCGCTGGTCGTGGGCGCAGCCGCATCCGGGGCCATGGGCGTGATCGGTGACCGGGTGCGCGCTGTCGAATCCTTCCGCGAAACGCTCGCCGCGGTAATCGGCTTCTTCCAGCGCGTGCTGCTGGATCATCGTGCCCATCGCACCATCGATCACCAGGATGCGTTCGCGCAGGGCGCGTTGCAGGGCTTCGGCGCGCTCGGGGACGAGCCAGGGCAGGGCGGTCATCGGCAGTTCCTCGACATGCGGTTTTCAGGCCCGGCCGCGGGCGGGCTTCTTGCGGGCGATCAGGGCGATCACCTCGAAATGCGGCGGTCGGCGTTCGCGCGTCACGGTCTCGCAACTGGTGATCGAGAAACCGGCCTTGCTGGCGAACTTCTGCAGCTCCTTTTCGCTGAAGCCGAGGTTGACGTGTCCGTACGACTCGACGACGGATCGGTGCTCATGGCGCGCGAGGCTGGTCAGCAGCAACCGCCCGCCGGGGCGGAGCACGCGGGCGGCCTCGGCAACGGCCCTGGCCGGTTCGTCGGCATAGGTCAGCGCGTGCATCAGCACGACCAGGTCGAAATGCGCGTCTTCGAACGGTAGGGCGTGCATGTCGCCCTCCTGCACCTCGACGTTCTCCAGCTTGCGCAGGCGCTCGGATGCCGCGAGCACGACCTTGGTGCTGGAATCCAGGCAGACATAGCGATGCGAATGCGGCGCCAGCAGCTCGGCCAGCACGCCATCACCGGAAGCGATATCGAGTACGTCGCCCGGTTCCAGCAAGGGCAGCGCCGAACGGGCCATCGCCTCCCAGGTGCGGCCGGGCGAGTAGTGCCGTTCCATGTCGCCGGCGACCGAATCGGCCCAGTTCTGGTCGGCCGCGCGCATCGCCAGCACCCCGGGCACGCGTTCGGCGTCCTGGCGCAGCAGCGGGTCGTCGCTGCCTTCGCGCAGGGTGGTCCACAAGGCGCGCTGTGCATTGTCCAGCGCGGCCTCCTCGAAGCGGTAGTACGCGGACACGCCGGCGCGGCGGTCGCGGACCAGCCCGGCGTCCTTCAACCTTGCAAGATGGGTCGACACGCGTGGCTGCGCGAGGCGGGTGATGGCCGACAGCTCGGCGACGGTCAACTCCTCGCGCTCGATCAACGCGAGCAGCCGCACCCGGGTCGCATCCGCGAACACCTTGAGTCGTGCCGACCAGCCTTCCAGATCCATACATCCACCGTGTCTTTTATGCGCTTATCGCGATACAGCGATAAGTTTGTTCCCGGTCAGCCAAAGGGTCAAGCCGGGCGGGTGATGGCGGGCGCCGACGGGTTCGGTTAAGCGGCGCGCAGGGATACAATTGCGGGATTGCGACCAAACCGAGGTGCCGACGTGGATTTCCGCTTCACCGAAGAACAGTTGATGATCCAGGACGTGGCGCGCCGCATCGCGCAGGAGAAGATCGCGCCGAGCGCCGAACACCACGACCGCACCGGTGAGTTTCCGCTGGACAACATCCGCACCCTCGGCGAAAACGGCCTGATGGGCATCGAGGTGCCGGCCGAGTACGGCGGCGCCGGGATGGACCCGATCTCCTACGTACTGGCGATGGTCGAGATCGCCGCCGCCGACGCCGCTCATTCGACCATCGTGTCGGTGAACAACTCGCTGTTCTGCAACGGCATCCTCAAATTCGGCACCGAGGAGCAGAAGCAGACCTACGTGCGGGCGATCGCCGAGGGCCGGGAAATCGGCGCGTTCGCGCTGACCGAGCCGCAGTCCGGCTCCGACGCCACAGCGATGCGCTGCAAGGCGGTCAAGCAGGCCGATGGCAGCTACAAAATCAACGGCAAGAAGAGCTGGATCACCTCCGGCCCGGTCGCCAAGTACTTCGTGCTGTTCGCGATGACCGACCCCGACAAGGGCGCGCGCGGCATCACCGCGTTCCTGGTCGACGGCGAGCGCGAAGGCTTCCACCGCGGCAAGACCGAGCCCAAGCTCGGCATCCGCGCCTCGGCCACCTGCGAGATCGAGTTCACCGATTACGTGGCCCAGCCCGCGGAAGTACTGGGCGAGGAAGGGCACGGTTTCAAGATCGCGATGAGCGTGCTCGACGCCGGCCGGATCGGCATCGCCAGCCAGGCGATCGGCATCGCCCGCGCGGCCTACGAGGCGACCCTGGAGTACGTGCGCGAGCGCAAGGCCTTCGGGCAGCCGATCGGCGCGTTCCAGATGACCCAGGCCAAGATCGCCGACATGAAGTGCAAGATCGACGCCGCCTTGCTGCTGACCCTGCGCGCGGCGTGGCAGAAGGGCGAGCACGAGAAGGGCGGCGCGCGTTTCAGCAACGAGGCGGCGATCGCCAAGTTGACCGCCTCGGAAGCGGCGATGTGGATCACCCACCAGGCGCTGCAGATCCACGGCGGCATGGGCTACTCCAAGGAAATGCCGATCGAGCGCTATTTCCGCGACGCCAAGATCACCGAGATCTACGAGGGCACCAGCGAGATCCAGCGCCTGGTGATCGCCCGCCACGAGACCGGGCTGCGCTGAACATGCATGCCGCGAACTGCCGGATCACCGCGGCCTGCCATGTGCAGCGCGGCTGCGATCGCCGCGACATCCCGATCGTTGCGTACGACGCGAACGCCCCCGAGGGTGCCGTCGTCGTGCGTATGCCTTGCCACCTGTATTGATTCCTGACCATGGCCCGTGCGCAAGCGCGGGCCTCACTGCATTGGACGACGCGTTCACATGAGCACCAAATCGAAAGCCGCATCCGCCACCGGGAAAGCCGCAACCGCCAGGTCCGCGAGCCGCAAGGCACCCGCGAAAAAGCCGGCCCGCGCCAAGGCCGAAAACAACGACACCGTGTCGCTGAAGCCCATCCTGGATGCGATCGCCAAGCGCCTGCCCAAGGCGCGGCAGGTCGAGGCGGAGGCATTCGCCACGGCGTTCTACAAGCGCATGGGCGCGGATGAGGTATCCAAGCATTCGCCCGAGGGCTGGGCCGCGCTGGCCTGCGACTTCTTCGACTTCGCCCGCAACCGCAAGCCGGGAACCGCACGGGTGCGCCTGTTCAACCCGTCGCTGAAGACCCATGGCTGGGAATCGCCGCACACCGTGTTGCAGATCGCCAACAGCGACATGCCGTTCCTGGTCGACTCGGTGACCATGGCGCTGGCGGAGCAGGACATCGGCGTGCACGTGCTCGGCCACCCGGTGGTGCCGTTCAAGCGCGACAAGGCCGGCAAGCTGGTCAAGGTCGGCGAGGGCGAGCCCGAATCGCTGATGCACCTGGAGATCGACCGCCTGTCGACCGATGCCATGCCGAAGGTCGAGGCGGCCGTGCTGGCGGTGCTCGATGACGTCCGGGCGATGGTCCGCGACTGGTCCGACATGCGCAACAAGATGCTCGAGACCGCCGATGACCTGGATACGCGCAAGCTGCCGGTCAGCAAGGAAGGCCGCAAGGAGGCGCAGGAGTTCCTGCGCTGGGCCGCCGACAACCATTTCACCTTCCTTGGTTACCGCCAGTACGAGGTGATCCGCAAGGACGGCCAGGAGGTACTGTGCGCGGTCAAGGGTTCCGGCCTCGGCCTGCTGCGTGGAAAGGACACCCGCAAGCCGCGCCCGCTGACCTCGCTGGCGGCGCACTACATGCCGCAGTCGGGTGCGGTCGATGCGCTGATCCTGACCAAGACCAATGCCCGGGCGACCGTCCATCGTCCTGGCTACATGGACTACATCGGCGTGCTTACGTTCGACGCCAAGGGCAAGCCCGTGCGCGAGGACCGCTTCCTCGGCCTGTACACCTCCAGCGCCTACAACCGCCGCCCGTGGGACATCCCGCTGGTGCGCGAGCGCCACAACTACGTGATGAAGCAGTCCGGCCTGGCCGACGACAGCCACAGCGGCAAGGCGCTGCGCCACATCCTGGAAACCCTGCCGCGCGACGAGCTGTTCCAGTCCACCGGCGAGGAGTTGCTGAAGACCAGCACCGGCATCCTCGGCCTGCAGGAGCGCGTGCGCAGCAAGCTGTTCCTGCGCCGCGACCGCTACGGCCGGTTCTTCTCCGGCCTGGTCTACATCCCGCGCGACCGCTTCAACACCGACGTGCGCCTGCGCATCGAGGCGATGCTCAAGCGCGTGCTGCACGGCGAGCACGTCGACACCACGGTCGTGCTTGGCGAATCACCGCTGGCCCAGCTGCACCTGCTGGTGCGGCCGAAGTCCGGCGAAGCGATCCAGGTCGACAACGCCGCGATCGAGGCCGAACTGGCCGAGATCGTGCGCAACTGGCGCGACGACCTGCGCGAACTGCTGGTCGAGCGCCATGGCGAGCAGCGCGGGCTCGAGCTGGCCAACGGCTACGGCCGCGCGTTGCCAGCCGGATATATCGAGGACGTGTCGGTATCGATCGCCGCCGATGACGTCGAGCACCTCGCCGCGCTCAAGGGCCCGGACGACCTGCGCCTGAGCCTGTACCGGACCCGTCCGGGTGTGGGTGGCCTGCGCTTCAAGTTCTATCGCCAGAACGACGACATCCCGCTGTCGGACGCGTTGCCGACGATGGAGAACATGGGCCTGCGGGTGATCTCCGAGCATCCGTACCGGCTCTACGCGCACAGCAACCTGATGTACATCCAGGATTTCGAGGTCGAGATCGCCAACGCCGAAGCCGACATCGCCGACATCGACGAGAACTTCGTCGAGGCGTTCGCGCGGATCTGGCGCGGCGATGCCGAGAACGACCGCTTCAACCAGCTGGTGCTGGCCGCGAGCCTGACGTGGCGCCAGGTCGCGATGCTGCGTGCCTACAGCAAGTACCTGCAACAGGTCGGCGTGCCGTTCTCGCAGAGTTACGTCGAGGACACCTTCATCCGCTACCCGGTGCTCGCGCGCCTGCTGGTGGAACTGTTCGAGGCGCGTTTCGATCCGACCACCGGCAAGGAGGACAAGGCCGAGATCAAGGCCGGGATGGACCGCCTGGGCAGCCAGTTCGCCCGCATCTGCGGTGGCGACGAGGCCCTGCTGGCCGCGTTGAAGCCGGTCGTGGCCGCGCGCGGCGCCAAGCGCGACGTGCAGGTCACCGTGGCCCGCGACACCCTCAAGAGCCTGCTCGACCGCGTGGCCAGCCTCGACGAGGACCGCATCCTGCGCAGTTTCATCGGCGTGATCGAGGCGACGCTGCGCACCAGCTACTACCAGGACGCCGATAGCGACGAGGGCAAGGGTTACGTCAGCTACAAGTTCGATTCGGCCCAGGTGCCGGACCTGCCCAAGCCGCGTCCGTACCGCGAGATCTTCGTCTACGGCCCGCGCGTCGAGGGCATCCACCTGCGCTTCGGGCCGGTCGCCCGTGGCGGCCTGCGCTGGTCGGACCGCCGCGAGGACTTCCGCACCGAGGTGCTGGGCCTGGTCAAGGCGCAGATGGTCAAGAACACCGTGATCGTACCGGTCGGCTCCAAGGGCGGCTTCATCAGCAAGCGGCCGCCGGCGGGAGACCGTGACGCGATCCAGGCCGAAGGCGTCGCCTGCTACAAGATGTTCATCAACGGCCTGCTCGACATCACCGACAACCTGGTCGATGACAAGGTCGTGCATCCGGCCAACGTGGTCCGCCACGACCAGGACGATCCGTACCTGGTGGTCGCCGCCGACAAGGGCACCGCGTCGTTCTCCGACATCGCCAACGGCATCGCCCGCGAGCACGGTTACTGGCTCGACGACGCGTTCGCCTCCGGCGGCTCGGTCGGCTACGACCACAAGGGCATGGGCATCACCGCCCGCGGCGCGTGGGAGTCGGTCAAGCGGCACTTCCTGGCGATGGGCCGCAACAGCCAGAAGCAGGATTTCACCGCGGTCGGCATCGGTGACATGTCCGGCGACGTGTTCGGCAACGGCATGCTGCTGAGCAAGCACATCCGGCTGGTCGCCGCGTTCGACCACCGCCATATCTTCCTCGACCCGAACCCGGACGCGGCGGCGACGTTCAAGGAGCGCCAGCGCATGTTCAAGGTGCCGCGCTCGAGCTGGGAGGATTACGACAAGTCGCTGATCAGCAAGGGTGGCGGCGTGTTCCCGCGCTCGGCCAAGTCGATCCCGCTGTCGCCGCAGGTCCGCGAGGCGCTCGGCATCGACGCCGCCGCGCTCAGCCCGGTCGAGCTGATGAGCGCGATCCTCAAGGCGCCGGTCGACCTGTTGTGGAACGGCGGCATCGGTACCTACATCAAGGGCAGCAGCGAGAGCAATGCCGATGTCGGCGACCGTGGCAACAACGCCCTGCGCGTTGATGGCCGGGACCTGCGCTGCAAGGTGGTGGGCGAGGGCGGCAACCTCGGCATGACCCAGCTGGGGCGTATCGAGGCGGCGCAGCACGGCGTGCTGCTCAACACCGACTTCATCGACAACTCGGCCGGTGTGGACACCTCCGACCACGAGGTCAACATCAAGATCCTGCTCAACCTGCTGGTCCAGGAGAAGAAGTTGACCGTGGCGGCGCGCAACAAGCTGCTGGCGTCGATGACCGACGAGGTCGCCTCGCTGGTGCTGACCGACAACTACCGCCAGAACCAGGCGATCAGCCTGATGGAGCGGATGTCGATTCCGCGGCTCGGTTCCAAGCAGCACTTCATCCGCACGCTGGAGTCGCAGGGCCTGCTCGATCGCCAGATCGAATACCTGCCCAGCGATGCCGAGATCTCCGAGCGCAAGGCGCGCGGCCAGGGCCTGACCCGACCGGAACTGGCGGTGCTGCTGTCGTACAGCAAGCTGGTGCTGTTCCAGCAACTGGTCGACTCCGACGTGCCGGAAGATCCGTACCTGTCCAAGGAACTGGTGCGTTACTTTCCGCAGCCGCTGCAGAAGAAGTACGCCGACGCGATGGGGAACCACCGCCTGAAGCGCGAGATCATCGCCACCGCGGTGACCAACTCGATGGTCAACCGGATGGGCGCGACGTTCACCCTGCGCATGCAGGAGGACACCGGCCGCAGCGCCGCCGAGGTCGCCGAGGCCTACACCATTGCGCGCGAGGCGCTCGACGCGCGCGGCCTGTGGGCGCAGATCGATGCGCTCGACGGCAAGGTCGCCGAGTCGGTGCAGATCGATGCGCTGCAGGCGATCTGGCAGCTGATGCGTTCGATGTCGCGCTGGTTGCTGTCGCGGCCGGGCGCGATGCCGGAGATCACCGCCGCGATGGCGCGCTACGGCGATGGCCTGAAGGCCGTGCGCGAAGCATTGCCCAGCACGATGTCCGAAGTCCGTCGCGAAGAGTTCAATGCCAGCCTTGCCGACTGGAAGGCCAAGGGCATGCCGAACGCATTGTCGGAGCAGCTTGCGGCGCTGCCGATGCTGGAGTTCGCCTGCGACATCGTCGAGATCGGGCATGCGCGCAAGCTGTCGCCGGTCGATGTGGCCCGCGCCTACTTCAGCCTCGGCGCCGCGCTCAACATGCCGTGGCTTTACGACCAGATCGAGGCACTCCCGGTCGACGGCCGTTGGCAGGCACTGGCCCGTGGCGCCCTGCGCGACGAGCTGGGCGCCCAGCAACGCGCACTGGTCGGGCAGATCCTCGCCACGGGTGGCAAAAAGCCGGCGGCGGAGAAGGTCGAGCGCTGGCTGCAGCGCGACGAGCCGACCCTGCGCTTCACCCTGACGATGCTGGCGGACCTGCTGAACCAGAAGACCCTGGACTACCCGACGGTGTCGGTGGCGGTACGCCGCCTTGCCCAGGTCGCGGCGGCGGCCGAGGCCTGATCGCAGGCTTCGCAACGTGGGCGGCGGTGGGCAACCACCGTCGCCCATGCTGTTGGCCGGCCTGCGTTATCCTGCCGGCATGACAGCGCAGACGATGACCGCGACGCCCCGCATCGCCTTCCTCGCCAGCTCCGCCGACGAGGCGCAGGCGGCGCTCGCGGAGTTGCGCGCGCGCCACGAGGACCACGCGCCCGAGGAGGCCGACGTACTGGTCGCGCTCGGTGGCGACGGCTTCATGCTGCAGACCCTGCATCGGCATGGTGGCCTGGGGATTCCCGTCTACGGGATGAAGCTCGGCACGATCGGCTTCCTGATGAACCACCTGGCCGTGGACGGCCTGCTGGAGCGGATCCACGCGGCCGAACCGGCCGTGCTGCGGCCGCTGGAGATGGTTGCGCAGACCGAGTCCGGCGCGACGGTCGGCTCGCTGGCCTACAACGAGGTGTCGCTGTTGCGGCAGACCCGCCAGGCCGCGCACCTGTCGATCGAACTCAGTGGACAGAGCCGGCTCGACGAGCTGATCTGCGATGGCGTGCTGGTCGCCACCCCGGCTGGCAGCACCGCCTACAATTTCTCGGCGCACGGCCCGATCCTGCCGCTGGGCGCCAATGTCATCGCGCTTACCCCGATCGCCGCGTTCCGTCCGCGGCGCTGGCGCGGCGCCGTGCTCAAGGCGGAAACCGAGATCCGCTTCCGCGTGCTCGACCCCTACAAGCGTCCGGTGAGCGCCACTGCCGACTCGCACGAGGTCCGCGACGTGGTCGAGGTCATGATCCGCGAGTCGCACGATCGCACGGTGACGTTGCTGTTCGACCCCGAGCACAACCTCGAGGAACGGATGCTGGCCGAGCAGTTCATCACGGGCTGAGCCATCGTCGCACCGCGTGCGACCGCCGCCGGGCACAATGGCGCCATGCCAGACAGCCAAGCCGACCCGCTGATCGTCGCGATTTCCTCGCGCACCCTGTTCGATCTGGAGGATAGCCACGCGCTGTTCGAGCGCGAAGGGCTGGATGCCTACGCCGCGTTCCAGCGCAGCCACGAGGACGACCTGCTGCAGCCCGGCATTGCCTTTCCGCTGGTGCGCAAGCTGCTCGGCCTCAACGACGGGTCGCCGCCGGAAGCGCCGCGGGTCGAGGTGATCCTGATCTCGCGCAACTCGGCCGACACCGGCCTGCGCATCTTCAATTCGATCGCCCACCACGGGCTGGCGATCAAGCGCGCGGCCTTCAGCAACGGCGCGCCGCCGTTCCCCTACATCCGGCCGTTCGGCGCCGACCTGTTCCTGTCGACCCACGGCGAGGACGTGCGCAACGCGCTGGCCGCCGGCGTCGCCGCCGCGACCCTGCTGCCCGGCGCATTGCTGTCGCCGCGGGCACCGCACCACCGGCCCGACCAGTTGCGCATCGCCTTCGATGGCGATGCGGTGATCTTCGGCGACGAAAGCGAGCGGGTGTCGCGCGAAGGCGGGCTGGCAGCGTTCTCCGAGCATGAGCGCAGCCATGCCGGCGAACCGCTGTCGGGCGGCCCGTTCCGCGGGTTCCTCGACGCGCTGCACCGGTTGCAGGCGGCGTTCCCGACCGGGGAGGATGCGCCAATCCGTACCGCGCTGGTCACCGCGCGCTCGGTGCCGGCGCATGAACGCGTGATCCGCACGCTGCGCGAGTGGGGCATCCGGCTGGACGAGGCGCTGTTTCTTGGGGGGCGCTCGAAGGGCCCGTTCCTGGAAGCGTTCGGCGCCGACATCTTCTTCGACGACTCGGAGCACAACATCGAGTCGGCACGCGGGCTGGTGACCGCCGGGCATGTGCCGCACGGGGTCGCGAATCCTGTGGGGACGCCTCGCGTGGGATAGGTCCGCGGACTCGATGATTTCATCGGAGCGACTGTAGGAGCGACGTAAGTCGCGATTTCACTGACACCCGGGATCGCCGTGCGATCGCGACTTACGTCGCTCCTACATGGGGGCCAGGCTGCGGTGACACGCCTCAGTCGACGACGCGCTCCCCATCCAGCGGCAGCCGGATATCCGTCAACTTCCACTCCAGCCCCTGGCGGCTCAACACGAACGTCAACGGCTGCCCATCCTCGCTTTGGACCGTGGCGGTGAAGCGCGACAGCGATTCGAAGCCGTAATCCGCGTCCTGCAGACGGTCCGGCGTCGGCGCTGACTCGTAGGTGTTGTCGGTGATGCCACCGCCGCTGGCGCGGTGCCAGACCGAGCGGCCTTCCATCAACGCCCCGATGCCCACCGGCGTCACCATCGTGTCGACCATGCCGCCGGCGATTCCGCTGGCGATCCGCATCGCGAACGCGCCGAGCAGGCTCGACTGCACGTCCGCGCCCGCCTTGCGGACCAGGTAGTCGTCGACCTGCAGCTTGAGGTTGCGGCGCAGTTCCGGGAAGTCCACGTGTTCCGCCAGTTCCGCGGTGTCCTGCGCCTGCACCGCCTCGCGGATCGCGTTGTAGGCGATGAACGGACCGGCGGCGACATAGCCCAGCAACAGCACCGCGGCGAGGACGAGCAGGGCGATCCACTTTTTCATGCGATTGATCCGGCGGGAAGGCTCCCACCTTACTGCGGTATCGCCAAACCGCGACATCGGCGGGCGTGCATCCGGCAACGGCAGGCGTCGCCGGATGCACTTCCGCGGCTAGCGGTCCACCCGCGCCGCCCGGGCCCGGCGTTCGATGGGCGCCATCCGCGACTGGTCGTTGAGTTCCAGATCCCGCAACTCGAACGGGGCGCCGTAGCCGGCTGGCAGGTGGTCCCGGTCAAAATCGAGCAGCAGGTGATCCCGGCCCGGTGCGAGCCAGTCCGCGCTGTGCGCAATCGAGACCGGCCGCAGTGCGCCGCCCGGTGCGGTCGCATACAGCGTGCCGCGAGCTTCGTAGCGCCCGCGCGAGCCGACCGCCATCGGCAACGCGAACTGCAACCGCGCCGCATCGAAGCTGTAGCCGCCGGCCAGCCTGGCGGTCGGCTGCGCGACCGCAAGCGCGGTGCGCGCGTCGCGTTGCACGTCGCCATTGCCGGCGAACACCTGCACTTCCCACAGGCCCGGTTCGCGATCGGCGTTGGCCGGGACCGGCACCTTGCCGCGCAACAGGCCGTCCCTGCCGGGACGCAGGCGGATCGGCCAGCTCTCGCCCGAGGGCGCGACCAGCAGTCCGCCGGCCTTCAGCCCCTGCAGGCGCTGGTCACCGTCGGACAGGTTCACCACGATGGTGCTGGTGCCGCTGGCGAGGACGCGGTCGCTCCCGAGCGCGGCGAACAGGCGCACCGTGCTGCGTGGCTCGTAGACGTGGACCACGTACTGCCCGCTGGCGTTCGGCATCTGCAACCGGTAGCGACCGGCCGGGGCGGTGTCGGCGAGTTGCACGGCGGCCGCACGCTCGTTGACCTGCATGCCGGCGGCCCGCAACTGTGCGCCATCATTGCGACGGGCCAGCGAAACGGTTCGGCCGCCGCGCGTGACCCGCAGTGCGCCGACATCGATCGCGGCGCCCGCACGGGTCGGGCTGACCCGGATGATTGCCCCGGGTGCACTGGTGGAGACCGCCACGCCGCGCTCCAGTTCGGCCGCATCCACGGTCTCCCAGTACTCGCGGCTCTCGACCACGAAGGGCTCGGGTTGGCGCAGGTCGTCGGTGGGGTCGAGTGCCCAGGAGAACCGCACCGGCGCGTGTTCAACGGGCGTCACGGGAGCGGGGCGCGACACGACCCGGGTTGCGACCTGGTCGGTGTCGCCTGCCGGCAGCAACGGGACTTCGGCAGCGAGCGCGGGAGTACCCAGGTTCGCCGACAACAGCAACAGGCTGAAGATGGTTTTCATGGCGGGCCTCATGAGTTCAGGTCGTTGCGCAGGATGACGTCGAGCCCGAAACAGGCGCGCCGGCTCTGGTTGTGGCTGAGCGGTTCGCTACCGCGCATCCGGCTCTTGTCGGTAAACCAGACGCTGCCGGCCGCCGACTGGCTGGAACATTCCAGGAAGCCGTCGGAACACGAGTCGAGCCACCATTGGGTCGCCTCCAGCCCGACGTTCTCGGCGTAGCCGGCGCAGTAGCTGTCGCCGTCCCAGATCGCCGACTCGACGTCGGTGCCGACCACGCTGCGGAACGGCTTCGGCAACGATGGCCGGCCGCTGGTGCCATACAGGTAATTCTGGTTGTAGAACGCCATCCAGCTCAGTTGCTGCTGGCGCACGGCATCGGACTCGTAGCCGAGCAACCAGCCCACCGACTGCTCGAAGACGTTGCCGTTCATCACCGCATCCGCCAGCGGCGTGCCGGCCGACGACGGCGCCAGTGCGTTGACCCGCGCCAGCTTGCTGATGATGCCGGGATAGCGGCTGTCCCAGGTCGGGTTGGACAGGATCCAGCGCATCACGTTGCCGCCGTTGGAGTGGGTCAGCACGATCAGCCGGTCGATGCCGCGACTGTTGATGAACCCCGTCAGCTGGCCGGCGAGGCAGCCGGCGGCGGCGTTGTCCCACATGTAGCGGGTGAAGTCGCAGTTGACCACGACGTAGTTGGCCGGGTCGGTCAGCCCTTGGCGCACCGAATCGACCATCGCCGGTTGCCAGTAATCGTTGTAGGCGTCGGTCTGGTGACCGGTGCCGTGGACGAACGCGACCCCGGTGGTTTCAGCGGATGCGATGCATGGCGCGGCGGCCAGCAGCACGCAGCAGACGAGTTTCTGCACGGTCTTTTCCTCCTTGGAACCCCAGACGTGCAGCCCCCCGGCATCCCGGCCCCTTTTGCACGCCGATCAACCTGCCCATCCATGCGCAGGCGTACCGGGGACCGAGCATACGCCGCTGTATGGCGGTGTCATGACGCACCGCGCCAACGTGGCGGAGGCGCGCCTAGAACTCCAGGTCGAGCGCGGCGCAGAGGTAATCGACGAAGGGCGCGAGGGTGGCGAGGTCGGTACGCAGTGTCTTCAGCAGCCCCGGACCGGTCACCACCGAATCGTCGAGGGGACGGAGCGCGACGAAGTTCTTGCGCCGCAGGTCGTCGGCAAACTCGAATTCCGGCGGGAATCCGCGTGGCATCCGCACCAGCATCTCGCTGTCGTCGAGTTCGAAGCGGCGCCGCAGGCGCTGTCCATGCGCGGCGGATTTCCAGCTGGCGGGGTTGTCGAGGATGAAGTGCCGTACGCGCCGCACGGTGTCGGAACCCGGGTGCCACAGGCCGGCACCGACAAAGCAGTTGCCGCCCTGCAGGTGCAGGTAGAACGATGGCGCTTCGACCTCGCGTCGGCGCTCGTGGAACACACGCGCGCCCTGCCAGGATTTATAGGGCGACTTGTCGTTGGCGAAGCGGGTGTCGCGATGGATCCGGAACAGCGAACCGCCCATGGCCTTGGGGTCCGACCGGAAATGCGGGCTGACCTCGGCGACAACCGGTTGCAGGTCGACCAGCAGGCGCTGGAACGGGCCGCGCACGTGGGCCTCGTAATCCGCCTTGTGGGCGTGGAACCAGTCGCGGTTGTTGTTGCGCGCCAGGCTTCGCAGGAATTTGAAGCTGGCGGCGCTGAAGTAGGTGGGCATGGGGTCTATCGTAGCTTTGGCGGGGGCATGCGGGCGTGCTGGAGCTTAATGGCACGAGTAGGCCAGTCTCTGCCGCGAATGTAGGAGCGACGTAAGTCGCGATTTCCCCGGTTTTGCAAGGAGGGATGCAATTCGCTTGTGGCGGGGCTGACCGGAACCGCTTCGGGAGAATCCGTTGCGGCCAAGACTCAGCGCTGCGGAGGGCTTGAGGAAATCGCGACTTACGTCGCTCCTACATCGAATGCCCGGTTCCGGGGGCTTGGGTCAGGCTGCGGGCGATGGCGTTGCGCCAGTCTTCGAGCTGCTGCAGCAGGGCGAGGCGGGGGGCGTCGCCAGCATGGGTGGCGCGGAGTTCCGTCAACTCGGCATCGAAGCGGGTGAATCCGTACTCGGCCATCCCGCTCTCGCCATGCAGGCGCTCTCGCCGGTAGTCGTTCCAGCGCGCACGTTCGCTGGCCGACAGCGTGGCCGGCCAGTTGCGGGCGCGATAGCGGAACAGCAGTTCCGGCAGGCGCGGGTCGCGGAAGCCGAACGTGGCCGCGCCCAGTGCTTCGGGCGCGGTGCTGCGGACGCTCGGGAACAGGCGCTTGTCGCCGTCGCCGATGAAGCTGTCGTAGAGGCTGGCATCGACGTCGACCTCGCGGTGTTCGCGCTCGCGGGAAAACACCTGGCGGACCTTTTCGACCAGCGCCGGGCCGGCGGCGCGAAGGCGGGCGGCATTGGCCTCGGCCTGCACCGGGTCGATACCGAGCCGCTCGAAGTCCTCCGTGCGCAGGTGCGCCCAGGCCGACAGCGCCGGACTGCGGTTGAGGTGGATTTCCTTCAATGCCACGCGCTCCTCGCCCTCGGCGAGCTCGGCGGCGCGCATGTAGAGGCGCGCGGCGATGGTTTCGGCGTCGAGGTCGAGCAGGGCCTGCGGGTCCTGGGCCAGGTCGAACACGATCACCCGGTTGTCGATGTGCGGATGCCGCGCCAGCGGGATCACGGGGGCGGCACACAGCCGACTGGCGGGGAAGCGCTGCGAGACGTTCAGCACCGGGGTCATCGCCACGGTGTCGAGCAGGCTGGCCGCGTGGCGCTTGTCGCGCAGGCGCAGGGCGTAGTCCCACAGCTTCGGCTGCGCGGTTTTGAGGTTGCGGGCCAGTCCGATCAATGCGCGCACGTCCGACAGCGCTTCGTGGGCATCGCCTTCGCGCACGTCGTTGGCTTCGGCCAGGTGTTCGAGCTTGAACGATGGCGAGCCGTCCTCGCGCTTCGGCCAGACCAGTCCGTCGGGGCGCAGGGCGTGGGCGAAGCGGAAGACATCGAGCAGGTCCCAGCGCGAGTTGCCGCCGCGCCATTCGCGCTCGTAGGCGTCGAAGAAGTTGCGGAACAATCCGTAGCGGACGAACTCGTCGTCGAACCGCAGCGAGTTGTAGCCGAGGCTGCAGGTTTCCGGCCGTGACATCTCCTCGAAGATCAGCGCGAACGCGGCGGCTTCGGTCATGCCCTCGCGCTGCGCGTGCTGCGGGGTGATGCCGGTGACAAGGGTCGCACCAGGGGAGGGCAGCAGGTCGTCGGCCGGCTGCACGAAGATGCTGATCGGGTCCTCGACGGGGTTGAGGTCGGCGTCGGTGCGGATCGCGGCGAACTGGGCGATGCGGCTGCTGCGCGGGTCGGTGCCGAAGGTTTCGAGGTCGTAGAAGAGGAAGCTGGCTGGCATCGGGTTGGGGGGCGGTCGCGTCGATCGTGCGGGTGGGTTTGGTGTGGTGGGGGCATGCTTCGTTGTAGGAGCGACGTAAGTCGCGATTTCACTGATGCCCGGGATCGCCGTGCGATCGCGACTTACGTCGCTCCTACATTGGTGTTGCCTGGTTGTCTGGCGGGAGGGGCGGGAGGCGGGCGATGACGGCGGCGTCCACCGCCTGCCAGTCGAGGTTGTCGAGGGTGTCGTGGCCGCGGGTCAGTTCGACCAGCAGTTCGCGCTGCAGGTTGCCGCGTTGCAGGGCCACGGCGTAGGGCAGGTGGCGGAAGGTGACCATGGCGTAGCGCGGGACGAAGCGGTCGGGGTGGCGCGCGGCCAGCCTGTGTTCCAGCTCGCGCTGCAACAGGTAGTCGTCGTCGTCGACGCGGTCGCGCATTTCCAGGTAGTTCTCCAGCGCCATGTGCTGGATCGCGCGGGCGTTGGGCAGGCGCTCGGCCTGGAACGCGGCGAACGCGGCGGCGCGGTCGGGAGTGCGGTCGAGGTGCTCGGCCAGCGCCACGCAGTCCTCGAACGCACAGTTCATGCCCTGGCCGTGGAACGGCACCATCGCGTGGGCGGCGTCGCCGACAAGCACCGCGCGCTCGTCGAGGTGCCACTGGTCGAGGTACAGGGTGCCGAGCACGCCGGTCGGGTTGCTGTCGAAATCGCGTTCCAGCTCGGGGATCAGCCGCGAGGCGTCGGGGAACTCGCGGTCGAACAAGGCACGTGCGTCGGCTCCGCTGCGGACCGTGTCGAAACCGGGCACGCCGGCCGTCGGGTCGGTCTCGTTGGGCAGGAACAGGGTGACGGTGAAGGTCGACTCGTCGTTGGGCAGGGCGATGCACATGTAGCGACCGCGCGGCCAGATGTGCAGGGCGTTGGCTTCCATGCGGAAACCGCCGTCCGGCCCCGGCGGGATCTCCAGTTCCTTGTAGGAATGGTCGAGGAAGTCGGTGCGACCCTCGAACTCGCCCTCGCGGCCCATCGCACCGCGCAGCGCCGAGCCGGCGCCGTCGGCACCGATCAGGGTCCGGAATCCGATCGCCCGCTCGGTACCTTCGCGCTCGTCGCCGAAGTGCGCGATGCGCTGGTCGAAGTCGACGCGGTCGAGGCGATGGTGGAAATGGACCCGGGCGCCGGCGCGTTCGGCGATGTCGAGCAGCACCTGGTTGAGTTCGCCGCGGTGGACCGACCAGATGACCTCGCTGTCGTCGCGGCCGTAGCGTTGCAGGTCGGTGCGGCCGTCGGCGAAGTGGACCATGCGTCCGCGCATCATCACCGCCTGCGCCATCACCGCGTCGTCGGCGTCGGCCTGTCGCAGTGCGTGGCGGCCACGTTCGGCCAGCGCAAGGTTGATCGAGCGGCCGCGTTCGAGGTCACGCCGTCGTGGGTCACTGCGCTTTTCGTAAACATCGACCTGCCAGCCGCGCCGGGCCAGCAGGGTGGCAAGCAGGGCGCCCGCGAGGCCGGCGCCGATGATGGTCAGATGCCTGGGATTGTCAGCCTGCACGGGTGTTCGCCTTCCAGTCAGCGGGAGCGGCAATGCCGGCTCACAAGGTATCGCGCCAGGCCGTGGTGGCCAGCACGAAGCGCAGAACGTCTTCGTGGGTGTTGTACAGCGGCGCGGGCGAGATGCGGATCACGTCGGGCTCGCGCCAGTCGCCGAGCACGCCGTTGTCGGACAGGTATCCGAACAGCGCACGGCCCTGCTCGTGGCCGCCACGGACTCGGATCGACAACTGGCAGCCGCGCTGTTCCGGCGCCGTCGGCGTCAGCACTTCGAGGGTGTCCCCCAGGTGGCGTTCGATCAACGCCTCGAGGTAGCCGGTCAGGCGCAGCGACTTGGTCCGCAGCGCCGGCATGCCGACGCGGTCGAACAGGTCGAGCGAGGCGCGCAGCGGTGCGAGGCCGAGGATCGGCGGGTTGCTGAGTTGCCAGCCTTCGGCGCCGGGAGTCGGGACGAACTGCGGTCCCATCTGGAAGCGGGTGGCGGCGTCGTGGCCCCACCAGCCGGCGAACCGCGGCAGGTCGCCGTTGCGGGCATGGCGCTCGTGCACGAAACAGCCGGCAACCGCGCCCGGGCCGCTGTTGAGGTATTTGTAATGGCACCAGACCGCGAAGTCGGCGCTGCCGTCATGCAGCGCCAGTTCGGTGTTGCCGACCGCGTGGGCGAGGTCGAGGCCGCACAGCGCGCCGGCGTCGTGCGCGAGCCGGGCGATCGCGGCGAGGTCGAAGGCCTGGCCGGTGCGGTACTGCACGCCGGGCCAAAGCACCAGCGCCAGGCGCGGGCCGTGCTCGGTGATCGCGCGTTCGATCGCTTCCATCGAGAACAGCCCACCCGGCAGGTCGGGCGTGAGTTCGATCAGGTCGGTGGCCGGATCGAAGCCGTGGAAGCGGATCTGCGACTCAACCGCATAGCGGTCCGACGGGAACGAGCCGGCCTCGATCAGGATCGCCGGGCGCTCGGACGTCGGCCGGTAGAAGCTGACCATCATCAGGTGCAGGTTGGCGGTCAGCGAATTCATCGCCACCACTTCCTGCGGCTGCGCACCGACCAGCCGCGCCAGCGACTCGCTCATCAGGTGGTGGTAGCTCATCCACTGCGAGTTGCCGCGGAAATGACCTTCGACCGCTTCCATCGACCACTTGTCGAGCACGTCCTCGACCTGGGTGCGGGCGCCGCGCGGCTGCAGGCCCAGCGAGTTGCCGACGAAGTAGGCCTGCTCGCCATCGCCATGCCGCGGCACGTGGAACTCGGCGCGCAGGGTCGGCAGCGGATCGGCGGCGTCGCGCGAACGGGCGAGGTCAAGGTCGAGGGAATGCGGGTCGGTCATGGATTCTCTTTGGTTGTTGGTGGCGCGGCTTGCTGGTGGCGCGAGCGACTCACGCGAAACGCGCCTTCGGCAGCCCGAGCCATTCCAGCGCGGTGCCGTGGTAGAGCCGCGCCTTCGCGGCCTCGTCGACCTGCAGCGAAGCGATGCCGGCGCCGGGCTCCTGCTCGCCGAGCGGGAACGGGTAGTCGGTGCCGAGCATCACCCGGTCGACCCCGCAGGTGTCGAGCAGGTAGCGCAACGCGGCATCGTCGGCGACCCAGGAGTCGAAATACAGGCGGCTCAGATACTCGCGCGGGTTGCGCGGGTTGTCGGTGGCGACCAGGTCCGGGCGCATGTTGAAGCCGTGCTCGATGCGGCCGATGGTGTAGGGGAAGCTGCCACCGCCGTGGGCGAGGCAGATCTTCAGTTCCGGCAGCCGCTCCAGCACGCCGCCGAACACCAGGCTGCAGGCCGCCCGGGACTGTTCGGCCGGCATCCCGACCAGCCAGGGCAGCCAGTACTTGGGCATGGTGTCGGTGCCCATCATGTCCCACGGGTGGACCAGGATCGCCGCGCCGAGTTCGCTGGCGGCCTGGAAGAAGTCGAACAGTTCCGGCGCGTCGAGGTTCCAGTTCTCCCCCGATGGCAGGCCGACGTGGCTGCCGATCTGCACGCCCTGCAGGCCGAGCTGGTCCATGCAGCGCTCCAGCTCCTGCGTCGCCAGCCGCGGCGACTGCAGCGGCACCGTGCCGATGCCGGCGTAGTGGCGCGGGTAGTCGCGGCAGGTCTGCGCCATGTGGTCGTTGAGCGCCTGGTGCAGCTCCAGCGCGTGGTGCGGCCGCGCCCAGTAGCAGAACATCACCGGCACCGTGCTCAACACCTGTACCTGCACCCCGAATTTGGCGTAGTCGTCGATGCGTTCCTGCGGGTCCCAGGTCTTGGACCAGATCTCGCGGAAGAACTTGCCGTCCTTGTAGATCCGGTGGCGGCCATCCTCGGTGTGGTGGATCACCGGGAAGCGCAGCTCGCCGTACTTGCGCGCCAGGTCGGGCCAGTCGCGCGGCAGGTAGTGGGCGTGGGTGTCGATTTTCAGCATCGGGCCAGTCTATCCGCAGGCGTCAGGTGTCGGGCATGACGTACTTGTCGGGCGCCGGGTTGAGATGGCCGCAGGACGTGCAGGTGCGGTGCTCGCGCGAGGCGTAGAAGCGGTCGAACACCGGCGGGAAGTCCTGCTCGATGTCCTGCAGATGGAAGTACTCCTCGTACAGCTTGTGGTTGCAGCGCTCGCAAAACCACATCAGGCCGTCGTCCTCGTGCGGCAGGCGCCTGCGCTCGATCACCAGCCCGATCGACCCGGGCATGCGCTGCGGCGAGTGCGGCACGCGCGGTGGCAGCAGGAAGATCTCGCCGGCCCGGATCGGGATGTCGCGCACCGCACCGTCCTCCTGGATGCGCAGGACCATCTCGCCCTCGAGCTGGTAGAACCACTCGGGGCCTTCATCCCAGTGGTAGTCGGTGCGAACGTTGGGGCCGCCGACCACCATCACGATGAAGTCGCCGTCGTACACCACCTTGTTGCCGACCGGCGGCTTGAGCAGGTGCCGGTGTTCCTCGATCCAGGCCTGCAGGTTGAGCGGGTTGGGCAGCATCGGTCACTCCTTCACTACGGCAACGCACTTGAGTTCGATCGCGATCGGCGTCGGCAGGGCGCTGATACCGACGGTGGTGCGGCACGGCGCGGTGTCGATGTCGGGGAAATACTCGGCCCACACCGCGTTGTAGCGGGCGAAGTCGGCGGCCATGTCGGTGAGGTAGACGGTCACGTCGACCAGGTCCTCCCAGTGCGCGCCGCTGGCCTCCAGTACCGATCGCACGTTGGCGAACACGACGCGGGTCTGGGCGTCGATGTCGTAGCCGATCAGGCGGTCGTCGGCGTCGTGGACGTTGCCGACGATCGCGTTGGTGGCCGGGTCGCGCGGACCGATGCCGGACAGGAACAACTGGTTGCCGACGCGCCGCGCGTGCGGATACTGGCCGACGGGCCGGGGGGCGGTAGAGGCCTTGATCACATCGCTCATCGGCTCGCCTCGGCAGTCGTCGCGTTCGTGCAGTATCGGACACCGCGTGCGCCGCCCGTTGCATTGATTGTGTCGAGGCGATAACAACCTTCCGCCAGCCACAACTCCGCGAGCCCGGACTCGCGCAGCAGTTTCCGATCGGCCGGCACGGCGGTGTCGGGTTCGTCGGCCCGGCGCGCCTCGATCAGGCAGGGAAAGCTTCCGCCGCACCCAACGACATCGACCATCCGGCGCTCGCGTCGACCATCCAGCGATCGCCACTCTTGATCCCGTCCTGGTGGCACCCCGAATACGCTGATATCGAAAACTTCCGGTCGCATCGACCACGGCGACTGGCCGGCTTTAGTGAGAACGAAGGGTCGCGCCGGTCCGTTACCATCGTGCGTACTGAGCCAGCGGCTGAGAGCGGCGGTGTACTCCGGGCGGTCGTACTGCGGATCGATATGACCATGCAGGAGAGTCTGCTCGGCCGTTAGCGCACGGAGGCCGGTCATTCGCTCCAGTTCCTCGACCATCGTGCGGGCGCCGAACATCGAAGCGGGTTCGTTGCGGAATATGTGTGCGTAGCCGGCGTGGACCAGCACGCGTGCATCGGGTGCCTGTTCGAGCAGATCGGCGAGATTGCGTGCCTGCCCCGTCTCGCGGGCCTGGTGGCCCTCTTCGTCGCCGCTATGTTCGTAGGGCACCACGACATAGCCCAGTCGAAGAGCCTCGCGAATCAGTTCGGCGAAAACCGGCTCTTTGCTGTAGTAGCCACTGGTCGCGATGGCATAGCCGCGTTCACCCAGCGCGACGTCGTTCTTGCCCAGTGTCTCCAGCGCCAAGTGGGTGAAGCCGGCTTTGCGTAGAGGTTGCAATAAATGCAAGGTCAGCAGCCGGGTACGGGCGACGTGGTGTGCTTCGTTGACCATCACCAGACGATGGCCATTGGACGCACGCACTATGGGCTCGACCGCGTCGATCGCCAGGTAGTCGGCAGTGTCGATTGTGATCGGGTCATCGTGCCGATGTTTAAACGGAAATGCTTCCTGTGCTCGGCGATGCTCACCGATCGCAGCCGCGGCAAACGCGAGTGACTGCGATGCGCGGTTGACCTCCGCCGGATCTTCACTGTTGGCCACGATATCGTCGAGGAACAGGTACTTGGCCAGCAGATTGGGCTGCGCCTGCGTGCGGGTGTACAGATCAGGTCCCGCGTCCGGCTCCGTTGCGTCTTGCTCGGCATGGGCGCTGGCGAACGGCAGCAGCGCAGGCAACAGCAGCGTCAGCAACATTCGATTCGATCCTGGCCAGCGGCGCATGAGCCAGGGCGATCGGTACTGTTGTGGCCGCTCCATCTCAGCGGTCCTCGCGGTCGACCTGGATGCGCGCGAGCGCATCGGCATAGACCGACGGCAGGCGTTCGGCCTCGGTCACGTCGACCCGCAGGTCGTGCACGCGGCCATCGCGCAGGGTGTAGACCCAGCCGTGCACCGCGAGCTGCTGACCACGGCTCCAGGCGTCGCGGACGATGGTGGTGTGGCAGACGTTGACCACCTGTTCCAGCACGTTCAACTCGCACAGGCGGTCGTGTTTGAGCTCGTCGTCGCCGAACTCGTGCAGGCTCGTGGCGTGCTTCTCGGCGACATCGGCGACGTGGCGCACCCAGTTGTCGGAAAGGCCCAGGCGCTTGCCGTGCAGCGCCGCGTGCACGCCACCGCAGCCGTAATGGCCGACCACGAGGATGTGCTTGACCTTGAGCACGTCGACCGCGAACTGGATCACCGACAGGCAATTGAGATCGGTGGTGACGACGACGTTGGCGATGTTGCGGTGGACGAACACCTCGCCCGGCGAGACGTCGATGATCTGGTTGGCCGGCACCCGCGAGTCGGAGCAGCCGATCCAGAGGAACTCCGGCGCCTGCTGGCGCGACAGGCGCTCGAAGAATCCGGGGTCCTCGGCGCTGACGCGGTCGGCCCATTCGCGGTTCTTGTGCAGCAGTTCTTTCAGTGAATTCATGCAGGTTTATCCAAGGTGGAGGCCGACGTTCTTGGCGTCGGTGAAGAATCGCATCGCTTCCAGCCCGCCTTCGCGACCGAGGCCGGAGTTGCCGGCGCCGCCGAACGGCGTACGCAGGTCGCGTTGCAGCCAGGTGTTGATCCAGACCATGCCGGCGCGCAGTTCGGCGGCCATGCGGTGGGCGCGGTTGAGGTCGCGGGTCCAGACCGAGGCGGCCAGGCCGTAGTCGCCGGCATTGGCGAGGGCGAGGGCGTGGTCGTCGTTGTCGAACGGTTGCAGGGTGACGACCGGGCCGAAGATTTCCTCGCGGTTGCTGGCGCAGTCGGGGCTGAGGTTGTCGATCACGGTCGGGGCGATGAACCAGCCCGGGCGCTCCAGCACGTTGCCACCGCACAGCACGTGGCCGCCTTCGTCACGGGCGCGCTGCAGTGCCGCCACCACCTTGTCGAAATGGGCCTGCGACACCAGCGGGCCGAGCTGGTTGTCCTCGTCGATCGGGTCGCCGACGCGCAGTGCCAGCGCCCGCTCGACCAGGGCGTCGCGGAACTCGCTGTAGATGCTGCGCTCGACCAGCATGCGCGAACCGCACAGGCAGATCTGGCCGGAGTTCTGGAATGCCGAACGGACGAGGGTGTCGAGCTGGTCGCGCCAGTCGCTGTCGGCGAATACCAGCGTCGGGTTCTTGCCGCCGAGTTCCAGCGAAAGCTTTTTCAGCAGCGGCGCGGTCAGCCCGGCGATGCGGCGGCCGACGACGGTGCTGCCGGTAAACGACACCGCCTTGACCTGCGGATGGGTCAGCAGCGGTTCGCCGACTTCGGGGCCGCGGCCATGGAGGACATTGAGCACGCCCGGCGGGAAGCCGATTTCCGTCGCCAGTCCGGCCAGCATCGTCGCGGTGACCGGGGTGATCTCCGACGGCTTGGCGACCACGGTGTTGCCGGCGGCCAGCGCGGGTGCGATCTTCCAGGTCAGCAGGTACAGCGGCAGGTTCCACGGCGAGATCGTGGCGACCACGCCAAGCGGTTGACGCAGGGTGTAGTTGAGGCCGGCTTCGCCGTGGTGCGATTCGCTGGCGAACTGGGTCGCGGCGTGGGCGAAGAAACGCAGGTTGCTGATCGCGCGCGGGATCTCGACTTCGCGGGCGAGCTTGATCGGTTTTCCACCGTCGCGCGACTCGGCGTGGGCGAAGTCGTCGAGACGCGCTTCCAGAGCATCGGCCAACTTTTCGAGCCAGCGTGCGCGTTCGCTGTTTCGCAGCTTCGACCAGGCGGGGAAGGCGGCTTGCGCGGCAGCGACCGCGGCCTGCGCATCGGCGGCGTCACCGTCGGCCACTTCGGCAAACGCGCGGCCGGTGGCGGGATCGAAGACGTCGAGCCAGCAGCCCGAGGCCGCTTCGCGTGCTTTGCCGTCGATCCAGTGGGTCAGGCGCATCCGGCAAGCTTAGCGCGGGCGCCGTGGATACGTCGCCGTCCGGTGCCGCTCAGATTGATTGCATCCGGCCGCCGTCGACCGCGAGACTCACGCCGTTGATGTAGGCGGCCGCCGGCGAGCACAGGAAAGCAATGGCGGCGGCGACTTCTTCCGGCCTGGCGAAGCGGCCGGCCGGCACGGTCTTGCGCATGGCGTCGGCGACCTGCTGCTCGGTCTGGCCGGTGGCCTTCGAACGGTCCCGCAGGATCTGTTCGATGCGGCCGGTTTCGGTGGAGCCGGGCAACACGTTGTTGACGGTGATCCCGTCACCGGCCAGTTCGCGTGACAGTGTCTTGGCCCAGCCTGCGACGGCGCCACGGGTGGTGTTGGAGACGCCGAGGTTGGCGATCGGCTCGCGCACCGAGGTCGAGACCACATTCACCACGCGTCCCCAGCGGTCGGTCCGCATGCCCGGCAGGACAGCCTGCAGCAGCACGTGGTTGGCGATCAGATGTTTGTTGAAGGCATCCAGGAACTCGCCGGTATCCGCGTTGTGCGCGGGGCCGCCGGGCGGGCCACCGGTGTTGTTGACCAGAATGTGCACGGACCGCGCCGCGGCGAGCGATTCGACCCTGGCGCGCAACCGGTCGGTGTCGGCGACGTCGGCGGCGATCCAGCCGTGGCGCTGGCCATCACTTCGGGGCAGTTCATCGGCGACCGCGCGCAAGACTTCTTCCCGCCGCGCGAGCACGGTCACGTCGGCGCCCAGCAGGGCAAGCTCGTGCGCGGTGGCGCGGCCGATGCCTTCGGAGGCGCCGCAGACCAGTGCATGGCGGCCGGTGAGGTTGAGGTCCATGTCGGTCTCCTGCGGGTCGCGGTCAGTGCCGGGTCGGAAGCTTCTGCACCATCAGTGCGCGCAACTTCGCGTCGTCGTCGGCCCGGGGTGGCGTCAGCTCCTGCAGCGTGAAGCCGCGCGCGTCGGCGTCGTCCTCGTCCATGCCGTCGATGGCGGTGAACTCGGCGTCCATCAACGCGGCGCGGGCGCTGTCCTCGCTGTCGTAGGGCAGGGTGTTGCCGTCGCTGTCGAACACCTCGGCGGTGCCGGCCTCAAGCACCCGCAAACGCGCCCAGATAACGGTGCGGCCGAGGGTGGCGAGCCACCACTGGGTGTTGTCGTTCATGTCCATCAGGCCACCAGTGACAGGAGGTAGAGCAGCCCGGCGCCGACCAGGCCGCTGATGATCACCCACAGCGATATCCGTGCAGGCGTTGCCAGTCCGTCGAGGTTGCGGTCGCCCATCGCCCGGTAGCCGCCACGCAGGAGCCAGAGCCAGGCCGACGGCCGGGCGAAGGCGTTGGCGCCGAGGTCGCCCTGCAGCCCCGGGTGGCGATCGCGCACGTGGACCAGCATCAGCGGCCAGAAGATCACGAACGCGGTCGCGCCGGCGATCGCCAGGGCCAGGAACAGCAGGGCGAGGAACAGGATCACCGGCTCAGAACTCCGCGTTGCCCGGTGCGCGCGGGTAGGGGATCGCGTCGCGGATGTTGGCCAGGCCGCAGACGTAGACCACCAGCCGCTCGAAGCCGAGGCCGAAGCCGGAGTGCGGCACGCTGCCGTAACGGCGGAAGTCGCGATACCACTGGTAATGCTCGGGGTCGAGGCCGAACTGCGCCATGCGCGCGTCGAGCACGTCCAGCCGCTCCTCGCGCTGCGCACCGCCGATGATCTCGCCGATGCCCGGCGCCAGCACGTCCATCGCCGCGACCGTCTTGCCGTCGTCGTTGAGGCGCATGTAGAACGCCTTGATGTGCTCGGGGTAGTTGGTCACGACCACCGGGCGGCCGACATGCTGCTCGGTCAGCCAGCGCTCGTGCTCGGTCTGCAGGTCCAGGCCCCACTCGACCGGGAAATCGAACTTGTGCCCGGACTTCTGCAGCAGGCCGATCGCATCGGTGTAGTCGATCCGCTCGAACGGCGCGTTGATGAACGCCTCCAGCCGCGCCGTCGCGCCCTTCTGCACGCGCTCGTCGATGAACGCCATGTCGTCCGCGCGTTCGTCCAGCACCGCCCGAAACAGATACTTGAGGAAGTCCTCGGCGACGCCGGCGGTCTCCAGCAGGTCGGCGAACGCGATCTCTGGTTCGACCATCCAGAACTCGGCGAGGTGGCGGGTGGTGTTGGAGTTCTCGGCGCGGAAGGTCGGGCCGAAGGTGTAGACCTTGCTCAGCGCCAGGCAGTAGGCCTCGACGTTGAGCTGGCCGGACACCGTCAGGAAGGTTTCCTTGCCGAAGAAGTCGCGGCTGAAATCGACCGCGCCGTCCTTGCCGCGCGGCAGGTTGGTCAGGTCCAGGGTCGAGACCCGGAACATCTGACCGGCACCCTCGGCGTCGCTGGTGGTCACGATCGGGGTGCTGATCCAGTAGTAGCCGCGCTCGTGGAAAAACCGATGCACCGCCTGCGACAGGCAGTGGCGGATGCGGGTGACGGCGCCGAACAGGTTGGTGCGCGGGCGCAGGTGCGCGACCTCGCGCAGAAACTCCAGCGAATGCGCCTTGGGCTGGATCGGGTAGGTCTCCGGATCATCGACCCAGCCGACCACCTCGACCTTGCTGGCCTGGATCTCGAAGCCCTGGCCCTGGCCCTGCGAGGCGACCAGCTCGCCGGTGGCGATCACCGAGCAGCCCGCGGTCAGGCGTTTCACCTCGTCCTCGTAGTTGGGCAGGGTGTTGGGCGCGACCACCTGGATCGGCGCGAAGCACGAGCCGTCGCTGACATTGACGAAGCTCAGCCCGGCCTTGGAGTCGCGCCGGGTGCGCACCCAGCCGCGGACCGTGACTTCGCCACCGGCGGGCAGCTTGCCTGCGAGCGCATGTTCGACGCTGACCACCGTCATGCCTTGAATCCTTGCCTGTTCGGGCCGATATGAAGAGGGCCGGAGTTTACCGGGGCGGCCCGTTCAGCGCGATCCCGATCGCGCCGGGAGTGCCGCTGGAAACACCTATAATGGCAGCTTCGACGGAGATTTCATGAGCATCAGCCTGACCCCCGCCGCGCTCGCCCGCGTGCAGCGCTTCCTCGCTGAAACCCCCGACGCGATCGGGCTGCGTTTCGGCGTGACGAAGACCGGTTGCTCCGGCTGGCAGCACGTGGCCGACCTGGCCACCGAAGAGCGCGCCGGCGACACCGTGTTCGAGCAGGACGGGGTGCGCATCTACGTCGACATGCTGAGCCTGCCGCAGGTCGACGGCACCGAGATCGACCTGGTCCGGCAGCGCCTGGGCGAGCAGTTCCTGTTCCGCAACCCCAATGCCAGCGCGGAATGCGGTTGCGGCGAGAGTTTCACCACCGACGCGGACGTGGCGTAAACCCGCTGCCGGGGCGCCATTGCCCTGACCGCCCCGAACCTGCGATAATAGCCGGCTTCCTCCGGCCAGGCCGTGGGGAACCTTGCTCCACCGCGCCCATCCGGGCGGACGGGGGGCTGACCCGGTCGCAAGGCCGATATCCACAAGGACAACACCATGCGTCATTACGAAGTCGTGTTCCTGGTCCACCCGGACCAGAGCGAGCAGGTCCCGGCCATGATCGAGCGCTACAAGGGCTTGATCGAGGCGGGCGAGGGCAAGATCCACCGTCTCGAGGACTGGGGCCGCCGCCAGCTGGCGTACCCGATCGAGAACCTGGTCAAGGCCCACTACGTGCTGCTCAACATCGAGTGCAGCCAGAACGTGCTGAACGAGCTGGTCGACGGTTTCCGCTTCAACGACGCCGTGCTGCGTCACCTGGTCATGCGCCGCGACGAGGCCGACACCGAGCAGTCGCTGATCATGAAGTTCAAGGACGAGAAGGGCGACAAGCCCGATCGTGGCGACCGCGGTGATCGCGGCGACCGTCCGCGTCGCGACGACGACCGCAGCGAAGCCAAGGCCGATGACGCCGACGCCAAGCCGGCCGCCGACGCCACCGAAACCGCCTGACCGCGCATTCCAGGAGCACTGTTCCCATGTCCAAGTTCTTCCGCCGCCGCAAGTTCTGCAAGTTCACCGCCGAGGGCGTCAAGGAGATCGATTACAAGGATCTCAACACCCTGCGCCAGAACCTCACCGAGACCGGCAAGATCGTGCCGAGCCGCGTGACCGGCACCAAGGCCAAGTACCAGCGCCAGCTGGCGACCGCGGTCAAGCGCGCCCGTTTCCTCGCGCTGATCCCGTACACCGACAACCACAACGCTTGAGCCCGTCGTCCTCTCCCCTGGGAGAGGACTCCGATTTCCCTCTCCCGCCTGCGGGAGAGGGCAAGGGTGAGGGCAGCTTTTCAGCTTTCTGACAGCGACCCCATTCGGACAGCGCAACCCGCTGCGGGCCTGACGGCCCGCTAACGAAACCGGAGCAACATCATGCAACTGATCCTCCTGCAGAACGTGCAGAACCTCGGCAAGCTCGGCGACAAGGTCGACGTCAAGCCGGGCTATGGCCGCAACTTCCTGGTGCCGCAGGGCAAGGCCGTGCCGGCCACCGCCACCAACCTGGCCGAGTTCGAGGCGCGCCGCGCCGAGTACGAAGCCAAGGCCAAGGCCACCCTGGAAGAAGCCGAAGCCCGCCAGGCCAAGCTGGCCGACGTGTCGATCACGATCCGCGCCAATGCCGCCACCGAAGGCAAGCTGTACGGCTCGATCACCACCCGCGACATCGCCGAGGAACTGACCAAGGCCGGCTACCCGGTCGAGAAGTCCGAGGTGATCATGGGCGAGGGCGCGATCCGCCGTACCGGCGAGTACGACGTCGTCGTCCACCTGCATGCCGACATCGAGAGCACCGTCAAGGTGATCGTCGAAGGCGAAGTGGTCTGAGTTCCACCGACCGCTGATCCACGCGAAGGGCGCCGGAAGGCGCCCTTCGTGTTTCTGCAGCTCGCGTTTTCGCGGGTCGCGTTTTTGTAGGAGCGACGTGAGTCGCGATTTCACTGACAACCGGGATCGCCGTGCGATCGCGACTCACGTCGCTCCTACAGAAGTCGCACCGCATGAGATCGCATCGTGCGACACCCTGCGTTTCCCAGCGGCAAGCTATCCACCCGATATCCACAGACTTATCTGCAACGCTTCCGCGCGTCTGGGCCTAGGATGGCGGCTCGGCTCCCGCGTGTTTCGTCGCAGCAGCCCCAGCCAGGATACTTCTTGATGAGCGCACGACCCGGTTTCCGTGGCGAGCACCGCGACAGCCGTTTCGAAACCCGCGCCGACCAGCGCGTCGACCAGTTGCGCATCCCGCCGCAGTCGGTCGAGGCCGAGCAGGCCGTGCTCGGCGGCCTGATGCTGGCGCCAGACGCCTACGACACCGTCGCCGACAGCCTCACCGAGCGCGACTTCTACCGTCGCGACCACCAGTTGATCTTCCGCGCGATCCGCGAGCTGGCCGAGAAGAACAAGCCGTTCGACGCGGTCACCCTCGGCGAATGGTTCGAGTCGATGGGGCAGGCCGAGCAGGTCGCCGGCGGCGCCTACCTGATCGAACTGGCCAGCACCACGCCGTCGGCGGCCAACATCAAGGCCTACGCCGAGATCGTGCGCGACAAGGCGGTGCTGCGGCAGCTGATCGAGGTCGGCACCAACATCGTCAACGACGGCTTCCAGCCCGACGGCCGCGACAGCAGCGAGATCCTGTCGACCGCCGAGCAGCAGGTGTTCGCGATCGCCGAGGCCGGCGCCAAGGGCCGTTCCGACTTCACCGCGATCAACACCGCGCTGTCGGAAGCCTTCGACGTGCTGCAGACGCGCTACGCGGCCGGCGGAACCGTCACCGGCCTGCCAACCGGCTACACCGACTTCGACGAGATGACCGCCGGCCTGCAGCCGACCGACCTGCTGATCCTCGCCGCGCGCCCGGCGATGGGCAAGACCACGCTGGCGCTCAACATGGCCGAGTACGCCGCGATCAAGAGCAAGAAGGCGGTCGCGGTGTTCTCGATGGAAATGTCGGCCAGCCAGCTCGCCCTGCGCCTGATCTCGTCCAACGGCCGGGTCAACGCCCAGCGCCTGCGCAGCGGCCAGCTCGAGGACGAGGACTGGAGCCGCGTCACCAGCGCGATCCGGATGCTCAAGGAAGCCAAGATCTTCATCGACGACACCCCGGGCCTGTCGCCGGATGCGTTGCGGGCCAAGGCGCGCCGGCTCAAGCGCGAGCACGACCTGGGCCTGATCGTGGTCGACTACCTGCAGCTGATGGCGGTGCCCGGCAACAGCGAGAACCGCGCCACCGAGATCTCCGAGATCTCGCGCTCGCTCAAGCACCTGGCCAAGGAGCTCAACGTCCCGGTGATCGCGTTGTCGCAGCTCAACCGCTCGCTGGAACAGCGCGCCGACAAGCGCCCGGTGATGGCCGACCTGCGCGAGTCCGGCGCGATCGAGCAGGACGCCGACGTGATCGTCTTCATCTACCGCGACGACTACTACAACAAGGAAAACTCGCCGGACAAGGGCCTGGCCGAGGTCATCATCGGCAAGCAGCGTAACGGCCCCACGGGCTCGGTGAAGCTGAAGTTCTTCGGCGAATACACCCGCTTCGACAACCTCGCGCACGATTCCGTGGGCAGTTTCGAATAGCGATGCGACGCCGGCGGGTCGAGTCGGAAGCCCTGCGCGGCGTCGGCTACGACGCGATCCGGCGTGTCCTCGAAATCGAGTTCCACAGCGGCGAGGTCTACCGGTACTTCGATGTGCCCGGGTCTGTCCACGCGGGGCTGATGGGCGCGGAATCGCACGGCGAATACTTCAGCCAGCACGTCCGCGACCGTTTCGAGTACGAGCATCTCGACTAGAGTCTCCCGATCAGGATTCCGCCCCATGGCCCGACCGACTTCCGCCGTCATCCATACCGACGCCCTGCGCCACAACCTCGGCCAGGTCCGCGCGCGCGCGCCCAACAGCCGTGTCATGGCGGTGGTCAAGGCCGACGGCTATGGCCACGGGCTGGAGCGGGTCGCACGCGCGCTCGGTGGCGCCGATGCGTTCGGGGTCGCCGCGCTGTCGGATGCCGAACGCCTGCGCGCAACCGGCATCTCCCAGCCGATCCTGCTGCTGTCGGGCTTCAACGAGGCGGCGGACATCCCCCGCCTGCGCATGCTGCATGCCGACACGGTCATCCACCACCCCAGCCAGTTGCAGATGCTCGAACAGGCCGGGGCGGGCGAGCCGCTGCGCTGCTGGCTCAAGGTCGACACCGGCATGCACCGGCTGGGTTTCGCGCCGGAAGACGTCCGCGAAGCGCATGCGCGCCTGGCCGCGCTGCAGGGCGTGGTCGGCGAGGTCCGGCTGCTCAACCATTTCGCAAGCTCCGACGAGTTCATCGACGGCCCCGGCGAGGGACGCCAGACCCTCGAGCAGATCCGCATCTTCAACGAGGTATGCGCCGACCTGCCGTGTGCGCGGTCGCTGGCCAATTCGGCCGCGATCCTCGGCTGGCCCGACGCGCATGCCGACTGGGTGCGTGCCGGCGGTGCGCTGTACGGCATGTCGGTGGTCGAGGGCAGGACCGGCACGGATTTCGGCCTGCGCCCGGCGATGACCTTTGCGACGGGCCTGATCGCGGTCAACCGCATCCGCAAGGGCGAGCGCATCGGCTACGGCGCCACCTGGGAGACCCCGGAGGACATGCCGGTCGGCGTCGCCGCGATCGGCTATGGCGACGGCTATCCACGCGCGGCCCCGTCGGGCACGCCTGTCCTCGTCAACGGCCAGCGTGCCGCGGTGATCGGCCGGGTCTCGATGGACCTGATGACGATCGACCTGCGGACCATTCCCGACGCGCGGGTGGGCGACCCGGTGATCCTGTGGGGGGCGGAGTTGCCGGTCGAAACGATCGCAGCCGCTGCCAGCACGATCGGGTACGAGCTGACCTGTTCGATCACCCGCCGCGTGCGTTTCCTGGAGCGTTGAACGCACGCTGGCCTGCCCGAAGCTGAATAGGCATTTGCGTCCATCACCTCTTTCACACGCCGGCGTGATTAGCTTGGGTCCGCTATTCAGGCCCACAGCCAAACCAAAGGGACAGACATGAAGAACCAGACCAAGCTTGCACTCGGCGCGGCCGTGATGAGCGCCATGATGGCCGGTTGCATGAGCACCGGTGGCTACAACCAGGGTGGTTACGGCTCGCAGGATCCGTATGGCCAGCCCCAGGGCGAGTATGACCGCACCAAGAAGGGTGCGTTGATCGGTGCCGCCGTCGGTGCCGTGGCCGGCCTGCTCAGTGGCGACGACGCCACCGAGCGTCGCCAGCGTGCGCTGGTCGGTGCGGGTGTCGGCGGCCTTGCCGGCGGTGCGATCGGCAACTACCAGGACCGCCAGGAACGCGCGTTGCGCGACCGCATGGCCGGTACCGGCGTCGATGTCGTGCGCCAGGGCGACAACATCACGCTGAACATGCCCGACAACATCACCTTCGGCTTCGACAGCTCGGCGCTGCAGCCGCAGTTCTATCCGGTGCTCGACGACGTCGCCGCGACCCTGAGCGAGTACAACCAGACCATCGTCGAAGTCGCCGGCCATACCGACAGCAAGGGCACCGATGCCTACAACCAGGCGTTGTCCGTGCGCCGCGCCGACGCGGTGGGCGACTACCTGATGTCGAGGGGCCTGATGCGCGACCGCTTCATCATCACCGGCGCCGGTGAGAGCCGTCCGATCGCCAGCAACGACACCGATTCCGGGCGTGCGCAGAACCGCCGCGTCGAGATCACCCTGGTGCCGATCCGGTCCTGATCGGAGCCGCGCATCCAGGCAGGCAGAACGGGCTCCGCGAGGAGCCCGTTTTTTTGTGGGCGCTCGACTCAATCATCGGCTTCCGGAGCCGGAACGCTTTCCGCGTGGCCTGCGCCGGTCCAGCAGGGCCAGCACGGCGAGTACCACCAGCGTGAGCGCGGTGGCTGCGCCGGCGACCACGTAATAGTGCAGTCCCGTCGCGATGCCGATCACCGCGACCATCAGCAGCGAGGCCGCCGTGGTGATTCCGGCGACGTGGCCGCGACTGCCGAAGATCGTGCCGGCGCCGATGAAGGCCACGCCGGCGATCACCGCTTCGACCAGGCGCAGCGGATCGATCCGCAGCGACGCCGAATCCATGTCGAACAACGCGGGGTCCTCCAGCGCCAGCCGCCCGATTCCGACAAGCAGGGCAGCGGCGCCGGCGACGAGCATGTGGGTGCGGAAGCCCGCGGGGCGGTCCTTGAGCTCGCGTTCCACGCCCACCAGTCCGCCCAGGATCATTGCGACTCCCGTGGCGAACACCACTTCCAGCTGGGCCGACCAGTTCATCCACTCCATGCGGCCAGCATCGGAGGTCATGCGTAAACGCGCCGTCAGCGGCAACACGGCGATAGGCGATGTCGTCCGTTCGTGAACGAACCTTCACACGGTTTACGATAGTTTCGGAAAAATTTCACAAACCATTCCGCTTTTGTCGGGCTCGGGGGGAGCAGAAAGCGTGGGCAATGATTCCAGGCGCGCAGTGCGTGCCGAAGACGATGCGATTTCCGGTGACGAGGCGACCCGGCGCCTGCTCGAAGCGTTGTGCGCGGTCCGCGACGGCGACTTCTCCGTGCAGCTTCCGGTGCACTGGGAAGGCACGCAGGGCAAGATCGCCGATTGCTTCAACGCGATCGTCGCGCGCAACCGGCACATGGCCGAGGAGCTCGACCGCGTCGGCAACGCGGTTGGCCGCGACGGACAGACCGGCAAGCGCCTGGCTGCGACCGGCCATGACGGTGCCTGGCTGGGCATGCAGCAATCGGTGAACGGGCTGATCGACGATCTCGTCCGCCCGGTCGAGACGATGACCGCGGCGATGGCCGGCGTGGCCAAGGGCGACCTGACCCACACCGTGCCGCTGGAAGCCGATGGCCGGCCGTTGAAGGGCGAGTTCCTGCGCTCGGCGAAGATCGTCAACCGCATGATCGAGCAGATGAGCGAGTTCAGCGCCGAGGTGACCCGCGTGGCGCTCGAGGTCGGCACCGCCGGCAGGCTCGGCGGGCAGGCCAAGGTCAAGGGCGTGTCGGGCGTCTGGAAGGAACTGACCGACTCGGTCAACGAGCTGGCGTCCAACCTGACCACGCAGGTACGCAACATTTCCGAGGTGACGATTGCGGTCGCCGACGGCGACCTGTCGCGCAAGATCACCGCCGACGTGCGCGGCGAGATGGCGCAGCTGAAAGAGGCCATCAACACCATGGTCGACCAGCTGCGCAGCTTCGCCTCGGAAGTGACACGCGTGGCGCGCGAGGTCGGTACCGAGGGCAAGCTCGGCGGCCAGGCGGTGGTGCCCGGCGTCGCCGGCACGTGGAAGGACCTGACCGACTCGGTCAACGCGATGGCGTCCAACCTGACCAGCCAGGTGCGCAACATCGCCGAGGTGACCACCGCGGTGGCCAAGGGCGACCTGTCGCGCAAGATCGGCGTTGATGCGCAGGGCGAGATCCTCGCGCTCAAGAACACCATCAACACGATGGTCGACCAGCTCAACGGCTTCGCCGCCGAGGTGACGCGCGTGGCGCGCGAGGTCGGTACCGAAGGCAAGCTCGGCGGCCAGGCGCAGGTGCCCGACGTCGCCGGCACCTGGAAGGACCTGACCGACCACGTCAACTCGATGGCGTCCAACCTGACCCTGCAGGTGCGCAACATCGCCGAGGTCACCACCGCGGTGGCCAAGGGCGACCTGTCGCGCAAGATCACGGTCGACGTGAAGGGCGAGATGCTGGAGCTCAAGGACACCCTCAACACGATGGTGGACCAGCTCAACGGCTTCGCCGCGGAAGTGACCCGCGTGGCGCGCGAGGTCGGTACCGAGGGCAAGCTCGGCGGCCAGGCGACCGTGCCGGGTGTCGATGGCACCTGGGCCGACCTGACCGACTCGGTCAACGCGATGGCCTCCAACCTGACCAGCCAGGTGCGCAACATCGCCGAGGTCACCACCGCGGTCGCGAAGGGCGACCTGTCCCGCAAGATCGCGGTGACCGCGCAGGGCGAGATCCTGCAGCTCAAGGACACCATCAACACGATGGTCGACCAGCTCAACAGCTTCGCCGCCGAGGTGACCCGCGTGGCGCGCGAGGTCGGCACCGAGGGCAAGCTCGGCGGCCAGGCGACCGTGCCCGGCGTGGCCGGCACCTGGGCCGACCTGACCGACAACGTCAACGCGATGGCGTCCAACCTGACCAGCCAGGTGCGAAACATCGCCGAGGTGACCACGGCGGTGGCCAAGGGCGACCTGTCGCGCAAGATCGCGGTGGACGTGAAGGGCGAGATGCTCGAGCTCAAGGACACCATCAACACGATGGTCGACCAGCTCAACTCCTTCGCCGCCGAGGTGACCCGCGTGGCGCGCGAGGTCGGTACCGAAGGCAAGCTCGGCGGCCAGGCGCGCGTGCCGGGCGTCGCCGGTACGTGGAAGGACCTCACCGACAACGTCAACTCGATGGCGTCGAACCTGACCTCGCAGGTCCGCAACATCGCCGAGGTCGCGACCTCGGTGGCCAAGGGCGACCTGTCGCGCAAGATCGGCGTCGATGCGCAGGGCGAGATCCTGCAGCTGAAGGACACCCTCAACACGATGGTGGACCAGCTCAACTCGTTCGCCGCCGAGGTGACCCGCGTGGCGCGCGAGGTCGGCACCGAGGGCAAGCTGGGTGGGCAAGCGACCGTGCCCGGCGTTGCCGGCACCTGGGCCAACCTGACCGACAACGTCAACTCGATGGCGACCAACCTCACCACCCAGGTGCGCGGCATCGCGCAGGTGGTGACCGCGGTGGCCACCGGCGACCTGAGCAAGAAGCTGACGGTGGAGGCCAAGGGCGAGATCGCCGAGCTGGCCGATACGATCAATTCCATGACCGACACCCTGGCGATCTTCGCCGACCAGGTGACCACGGTGGCGCGCGAGGTCGGCGTCGAGGGGCGGCTCGGTGGCCAGGCCAAGGTGCCGGGCACGGCCGGCATCTGGGAGAACCTGACCGGCAACGTCAACCAGCTCGCGGCCAACCTCACCACCCAGGTCCGCGCGATCGCGGAGGTCGCGACCGCGGTTACCCAAGGCGACCTGACCCGCTCGATCCAGGTCGACGTCAGCGGCGAGCTGGCCGACCTCAAGAACAACATCAACGCCATGATCGGCACCCTGCGTGCGACCACCGAAAGCGGTCGCGAGCAGGACTGGCTGAAGACCAACATGGCCACCTTCAGCGGCATGATGCAGGGCCAGCGCGACCTGATCACGCTGGGCAACATGCTGCTGTCGGAACTCGCCCCGCTGGTCAATGCCCACAAGGGCCTGATGTACGTGGTCGATGACGACGAGTCCGGCGGCAAGCGGGTGCTGCGGCAACTCGCCGGGTACGCGAGCAGCGGCACGGCCGAGGCAAGGACCACCATCGAGTTCGGTGAAGGCCTGATCGGCCAGTGCGCCGCACAGGCCCGGATGATCGTGATCGACGACGTCGAGCCGGGCACCGTGCAGATCCGCACCGGCCTGCTGGACCTCGTGCCGCGCAACGTGATCGTGCTGCCGGTGTTGTTCGAGGACCAGGTCAAGGCGGTGATCGAGCTGGCCTCGCTGTCGGAGTTCACCGTCTCGCACCGTGCGTTCCTGGACCAGCTGTCGCGCAGCATCGGCATCGTGCTCAACACGATCGAGGCGACGATGCGCACCGAGCGCCTGCTGGCGCAGTCGCAGCAGCTGGCCGGCGAGTTGCAGTCGCAGCAGAAGACCCTGCGCCAGACCAACGAGGACATCGCGCTGAAGGCCGCGTTGCTGGCCGAGCAGAAGAACGAGGTGGAAGGCAAGAACCTGCAGATCGAGCACGCCCGCCGCGCGCTTGAGGAGAAGGCCGCCGAGCTGGCGCTGACCTCGCGCTACAAGTCCGAGTTCCTCGCCAACATGTCGCACGAGCTGCGCACGCCGCTCAATTCGATCCTGATCCTGGGCCAGCAGCTGGCGGAGAACGTCGAGACCAACCTGACACCGCGCCAGGTCGAGTTCGCGACCACCATCCATGCCGCCGGTACCGACCTGCTGCACCTGATCAGCGACATTCTCGACCTGTCCAAGATCGAGTCCGGCACGGTCACCGTCGACAACGAGGAGATCAGCTTCCGCCACCTGCGCGAGAACATGGAGCGAGCGTTCCGGCACGAGGCCGAGCGTCGCAAGCTGGAGTTCTCGGTGGAGTTCTCGCCGGAACTGGGGCGTGCGCTCGACACCGACCCCAAGCGCCTGCAGCAGATTCTCAAGAACCTGCTGTCGAATGCCTTCAAGTTCACCGCCGAGGGCAGCGTGCGACTGGTTGGCCGCGCGGCGGAAGACGGCTGGTCATCCGGCCACGCGGTGCTCGATGCCGCGCCGACGGTGGTCGCGTTCGATGTCACCGACACCGGCATCGGCATTTCCTCGGACAAGCAGCGCATCGTGTTCGAGGCGTTCCAGCAGGCCGATGCGGGCACGTCGCGGCAGTACGGCGGCACCGGACTCGGGCTGGCGATCAGCCGCGAGATCGCCGGCCTGCTCGGCGGTGAATTGCGCCTGCGCAGCGAGGTGGGCGAGGGCAGCACCTTCACCCTGTACCTGCCGTTGTCTTATGCCGGCGCCGATGGCGCCCACGAGGCCCGCGCCGCGGTCGCCCACCACCGTGCGCAACAGGTGCTGCCGCAGTCGGAGGAAGAACTGCAACAGGACACCGGCGAAACGATCGACGACGACCGCGACGTGCTGGTGGAAGGCGAGCCGGTGTTGCTGCTGGTCGAGGACGACCCGCGCTATGCGACCGTGTTGCGCGACCTGGCGCGGACCCAGGGCTTCCGCGTACTGGTTGCCAGCCGCGGCAGCGACGCACTGCGGCTCGTCCACGACTACCGGCCCAGCGCGATCTCGCTCGACATCTTCCTGCCCGACATGCTTGGCTGGACCGTGCTGGCACGGCTGAAGCAGGATTCGGCGACCCGGCACATCCCGGTGCAGATCGTCACCATCGAGGAGGAGCGCCACCAGAGCATCGAGCGCGGTGCGTTCTCCTACCTCGCCAAGCCGGCCACCACCGAGACCATCGGCGCCGCGCTGCAGCGGATCAAGGAGTACACCCTGCCGCGGGTCAAACGGCTGCTGGTGGTCGAGGACGACGCGGCCGAGCGCATGAGCATCGAGGAGCTGATCCGCCACGACGATGTCGCCATCGAGACCGTCGGCACCGGCGCCGAGGCACTGGAGTCGATGCAGTCGCACCCGTACGACTGTGTCGTCCTCGACCTGCGCCTGCCCGACATGACCGGCTTCGAGCTGCTCGACAGGATCCAGGCCGAACCGGCGCTGTGCGACGTGCCGGTGGTGGTGTTCACCGGCAAGGACCTCACCGCCGAGGACGACAAGCGCCTCAGGAAGGCGGCCAAGAGCGTGGTGATCAAGGGCGTGGAGTCGCCTGAGCGCCTGCTGGATGAAACCGCGCTGTTCCTGCACCGGGTCATCGCCGACCTGCCGGCGGCCAAGCAGCGCATGGTCCAGAGCCTGCACGAGTCCGACGACGCGTTGTGCGACAAGCGCGTGCTGGTGGTCGATGACGACGTCCGCAACATCTTCGCCATGTCCAGCGTGCTCGAGCGCCACGGCATGGACGTGGTGACCGCCGGCACCGGCCAGGAAGCGATCGAGAAGGTCGCCGCCGACGAGGAGATCGCACTGGTGCTGATGGACATCATGATGCCCGGCATGGACGGCTACCAGACCATGCGGGCGATCCGTGAGCGCCCCGAATCGCGCGCGTTGCCGATCGTCGCGGTCACCGCCAAGGCGATGAAGGGCGACCGCGAGAAGTGTTTGGAGGCCGGTGCATCCGACTACTTGGCCAAGCCGGTGGTCACCGACCAGTTGCTCGGAGTGCTGCGCCAGTGGCTGCACCGCTGAACATCGCGAGCCAGCCCGGTGCGGTCGAGGCGCCGGTCAGGATCCTGCTGGTCGACGACCAGCCGGGCCGGCTGCTGACCTACCGGGCGATCCTGGAGCCGCTGGGCGAGGAGCTGGTGGAGGCCAGTTCCGGCGTCGAGGCGTTGCGGCGCCTGATGAGCGACGACTACGCGGTGATCCTGCTCGACGTCAACATGCCCGGCATGGACGGCTTCGAGACCGCGAGCATGATCCACCAGCATCCCCGGTTCGAGAAGACGCCGATCATCTTCGTCACCGCGGTCAACGTCACCGACATGGATCGCCTGCGTGGCTACAAGCTGGGCGCGGTCGACTACGTGATGGTGCCGGTGATCCCGGAGATACTGCGGACCAAGGTGGTGGTGCTGGCCGAGCTGCACCGCAAGCGTCGCGAACTGGAGGCCACCAATGCCAAGCTCGCCGCCGCCAACCAGGCGCTGCACGTGGAGAAGGCCCGCGAGCTCGCCGTGCTGAACGAGTCGCTGCGCGACGCCAACGCCGCCCTCGCAGCCCGCAACGACGCGCTGCAGGACGAAATCGCCGAGCGCAACCGGGTCGAGCAGCTGTTGCGCGAGACCGACCGGAGAAAGGACGAGTTCCTCGCCACCTTGGCCCACGAGTTGCGCAACCCGCTGGCGCCATTGCAGAACGCGCTGGGAATCCGTCGCCTGTCGGGCGGGTCCAACGATGACGGCCTGCAATCGCTTATGGAACGCCAGCTCACGCTGCTGGTGCGGCTGATCGACGACCTGCTGGATATCGCCCGCATCAGCCAGGCCAAGCTGACCCTGCGCAAGCACCCGACCTCGCTGCAGGAAATCGTCGATTCGGCGATCGAGATCGCGAGGCCGTCGATCGAGCAGGGCGAGCATGAGCTCGTGGTCGATCTGCCGGACTGCCCGCTGCGGCTCATCGCCGACCAGGCGCGGCTGTCGCAGGTATTCGCCAACCTGCTGAACAACGCGGCCAAGTACTCGGATCCGCATGGCCACATCGAGCTTCGGGCGCGGATGCGGAACGGACAGGTCGAGGTGCAGGTCCGCGATGCCGGGATCGGGCTCGACGCGGACCAGGCCGAACGCATCTTCGAGATGTTCTCGCAGGTCGAAACCTCTGTCGACCGCACCCACGGCGGCCTCGGCATCGGCCTGACCCTGGTGCGGCGGCTGGCGGAGATGCACGGCGGGCAGGTCGCGGTGAGCAGCGAAGGCATGGGGCGGGGCGCCACGTTTACCGTCGCGCTTCCGTTGCAGCCCGCGGTTGACGCACCGGCGCCGGTCCCGCCGCTCCCGGTGGCCGCCGCGGACACGGATCCGGCACGACGCCGCGTGCTGGTGGTCGACGACAACCGCGACGCGGCCGATACCCTGGCGATGATGATCGAGATGCTCGGGCACGAGGTCCGCCGCCTGTACGACCCGCATTCGGTACTGCCGGATGTCGAGGCGTTCCAGCCCGAGATCGTCTTCCTCGACGTCGGCATGCCCGGGTTGAGCGGTTACGAGCTGGCGCCCAGGCTGCGGGCGCTGCCCGGCATGGCGGGCGTCTCGATCGTCGCCGTGACCGGCTGGGGCCAGCCGGAAGACCGCCGCCGCACCCGGGAGGCCGGGTTCGACGAGCACCTGGTCAAACCGCCAGCGCTCGAAGCGATCCAGGGGCTGTGCAGCACGCCGGCGCACGCGCGGCGTACAGCGGAGTCTTCCAGTGGCTGATCACTCCCCGCATCGCGATGCTTCCGGGGCCGTGGCCAGCGGAGCGGGCGAGGCCGCGAATGCGTCCGGGATGCTGCTCGACCGGCTGGCGCATGACCTGCGCGGCCCCCTGTCGCCACTGCAGACCGCAGCCTACCTGCTGCGTCGCCCCGATATCGAACCGGAACGGCGCGATGAGCTGCTCGCCATCATCGACCGCCAGACCGCGCGGCTCAGCGCGATGGTGCAGGAAGTTTCGGACTGGACCCGTGCCCGCCAGCTGCGCCTGGTGAATCGTCGCGACGTGGTCGCACCGGCGATGCTGGTCGAGCTTGCGGTCACGTCATCCGGGGCGGACATACGGCTGGACATCGCAGCCGCGCTCGACGACGTGACGCTCGACGGCGATGCGCAGCGTCTGGTGCAGATGCTGTCCACGCTGATCGGCTTCATGCAGTCACGCATCGTCGACGGCAAGGTTGCCGTGGGCGCGGACCTGGTCCCCGAGGGTGTACGCATCGAGGTAATGGCGCCGGGTGCCCCTTGGAACGCTGCCGAGCGCGACGGCGTATTCCACGGCGCTGAGCCCGCGCCATTCGACGAGGGCCTGGGGATGCGACTGATGATCGCGCAGGCGATAGCACACGCCCACGACGGCGACATGGTTACCGCGGACAGCGGGGACGGATCGGCCCTGATCCGGGTGGTGCTGCCACTGGCAGCCGCGGCTCCGGAAGGTTAATCCGGCGTTTTCGAAGGAATGAACGGCGATACCGGGTCGCTGGCCGGGAAGGTTTCCTCAAGCGCCTCGTCCTGGTTTTCGCTCTCGTGCTCCTTGCGATCCTGCTTCTTCTCGGGATCCTCGCGCTGGTCCGTAGCGCCGTCGATCGGCGGATCCTTCCGGTCCTGTCCGCCCCGGTCCGGGGTGGGCGCACCCTGTCTGGTCGTGTTCATGGCAACTCCATGGGCTGAAGGCCCGGCGCCATCAAGATACGGATTCCCCGCCAAGGCGGCGTGATGCATCCAGGGAGTCAGGCCGCGACGGATTTTCCCGCATCCGTCGCCATGCCGCGACGGCGGCGGCGCAAGCCTCGTGCCAGTCAAGGCGGCTTTCTCCGCGCGTCCGGTCGTAGGCCTCGATCACCTGCGCGCTGTGTTCGTCGAAGCCGCGGCCGCGACCATGCAGGAACATGTTGATCCCGAGCTTGAACGCCGGCGCGTAGTCGGCAAACTCGAGGCCGGGCTGGAAGAAGGGATAGCGACTGAACTGTTCGCGCCAGAACGCCAGCTCGCCGTCGAAATCGACGAAGCCCCGGGTCATGGCGACATCGGCATGGCCGGACATCTGATTGCCTCTTGAACGGCCCCCTGCCGGGCGATAGTGGCGCCGATGGACGGCATCCGCAACCGCGTCGCCGGCTGTCGCTGCGCCAAACGACAACGGGCCGCTTGGCGGCCCGTTGTCGTTGCAAATGGTGGAGGTGGGGGGAATTGAACCCCCGTCCGAAGGCACTCCATCCCCGGCACTACATGCTTAGCTCACCGTTGGATCTCGCTCCCGGACAGCACGGTGCGCGAAGCGCATCCGGGGGCCAGCCTGCTTTGGGTTAACCGGGTGCTGGCAGGCAGCCACTCCCGGCGATTCCGTGATGATGACCCTACGTCGCGAGCACGGACACAAGCGATTTCGGGGCTTAGGCCTTAAGCGGCCAGTGCGTAGTTGTCGTCGTTGGCAACTAGAGTTTTGCAGCTGGATTTACGAGGAAAGCTACCCCCTCGGCATGCGCCAGGCGATTTCGCGACCCCCGTCGAAGCCAGTGCACCCCCGGGGACTACAAGATTGCTGACCCCGCAAGTATAGGGCCGGCGCGGGCTTCCACAAGGTGCGCCGGCCGGCACGTCAGGTGGGGGTTCAGTGACGTCGCGGATGCAGCGCGGGCTTGTATGCTTTCCGCCATGGATGAACCCTCGGGCGAAAGCGGCACACCTCCACAGGCCAGTGGACCTCCACAGGCCAGTGGGCTGCGCCCGTTGCGCGGCCATCTGTGGGCGCTGGTGGTCCTCCTGGGGTCGCTGGCATCGGTGTTCGCACTGTGGCAGGTGGCCTACGACCGCGAGATGCGGGCGGCCAACGTCGAGTTCATCGGCCGCACCCAGGAGCTTGCCGACCAGCTCCAGCAGCAGGTGGTCAGCTACGAGCTGGTCGCGGGCGGCGGCGCGGCACTGTTCGCCTCGGTCAACCGGCCGACACCCCACCAGTGGTACGGCTATGCCGACGGGATGGAGTTGTCGCGCCGCTTTCCCGCGATGGTCGGGCTGGGATTCGCCGGCTATGTCAGCCAGGGCCGGCTGGAGAACCTGCAGGTGGAATGGCGGCAGGCCGGCTGGGGCCTGCTTGACGTGCGTCCGGACGGCGACCGGGAGTATTACGGGCCGATTCTCTATCTGGAGCCGAAGACCCGCGAAAACCTCTCGGCGATCGGCTTCGACATGTACTCCGAGCCGGTCCGCCACGCAGCGATGCAGGCCGCGCTCGAAGGTGGCCATGCGTCGCTGTCGGGACCGGTCCACCTGATCCAGCAGGGTGCCGAGCAGGCGACGAGCCTGCTGCTGTACCTGCCGGTCTATCGCGGTGGCGAGCGCCCGGCAACGATGGAGGCACGCCGGGAGGCGATGCTGGGATGGGTCTACGTGCCGTTCCGCGCCGACCGTTTCGTGGCCGTTGTGCTGGGCGACGACAACGACATGCGGTTCCGCATCCATGACGTGACCGATGGAAAGTCGCAGTTGCTGTTCGCGTCGAGCCCCGGGGAGGCGCAGCAGCCGCCGGCGTTCACCCACGCCGTGGAGTTCGACAATTACGGGCGGCGCTGGCGGATCGAGTTCGACTCGCTGCCGCTCGCCGAGGCCGTCCCGCGCCTGGGGAGCCTGCAGAACACGCTGGCGCTGGGCCTGTTCGCATCGTTGCTGATGTATGCGGTCGCCTGGATGCTGGCCCGTACCGAGTCGCGTGCGCAGCGCATTGCGTTGCGACTGACCGAGAATTTCCGGCGCAGCGAGCAGCGGTTCCGGGTGGCGATGACGTACTCCGCGATCGGAAAGGTCCTGCTCGACAGCGAGGGTGCGATCGTCGAGGCCAACCCCGCGATGGGGACGATTGTCGGCCGGTCGCCCGAGTCCCTGGTGGGGGTGCGCTTCGATGCGCTGTTCGAGGACGACGAGCTCAGCGCGCAGGCAGCGCACGCGGACGCCAGCACCGACGCGGCGGGCGTGCATCGGACCACGCGGCGCCTGCACCGCACCGGCGGCGAGCCGCGGCACGCGCAGCTGACATACGCGCCGCTGCCCGGCAGCGTGGGGCAGGACATCGTCGGGCTGGTGCAGGTGGAGGATGTGACCGAACGGCTGCGCGCGCAGGCCAGGGTGCACGCGCTCAACCGGACGCTGGAAGCGCGCGTGGCGATGCGCACGCGCGAGCTGAGCCAGGCGAACCAGGAACTCGAGGCGTTCGCCTACAGCATCTCGCACGACCTGCGCGCGCCACTGCGGGCGATCGACGGGTTCAGCCGGGTACTCGCGGAACGCTATTCCGGTGCCCTCGACGATGCCGGGCAGGGCTACTTGGGGCGGGTACGCAATGCCGCCAGCCGGATGGGCGAGCTGATCGACGCGCTGCTCAAGATGTCGCGGCTGGGCCGAGGCGCGGTCAAGCGCGAGCACGTGGACCTCAGCCGGATGGCGGCCGATGTGGTCCAGGAACTGCGCGAGGCGGAGCCCGAACGCGATGTCCAGGTCGAAATCGCCGGCGGGCTGTCGGTCGAGGGCGATGCGACCCTGTTGCGCAACCTGCTCGCCAACCTGCTCGGCAACGCGTGGAAGTTCACCCGCGACCGCGAGAGCGGCAGGATCGGGTTCGGGACACAGTCAGGCGAGTTCTTCGTCCGCGACAACGGCGCGGGATTCGACCAGCAGTACGTCGACAAGCTGTTCCGGCCGTTCCAGCGGCTGCATGACCAGGAGCAGTTCGCGGGCCACGGCATCGGCCTGGCGTCGGTCAAGCGCATCGTCGAGCGCCACGGCGGCACCATCCGTGCCGAAGGCCGCGAAGGCGAGGGCGCGACGTTCTATTTCACCCTGCCGGGCGAGCGCCCCGAGCACTGACCGGCGACAGCAGCCGTCAGGCGTTCTTGTTGTGGGCGCGCAGGATGCGCTGCTTGTCGCGGGCCCAGTCGCGGTCCTTGCCGGCCTGGCGCTTGTCGTGGTTCTGCTTGCCCTTGGCCAGCGCGAGTTCGATCTTGACCTTGTTGCCCTTCCAGTACAGCGATGTCGGCACCACGGTGTAGCCATCACGCTGGATGCGGCCGATCAGGTTGTCGATCTCGCGCCGATGCATGAGCAGCTTGCGGGTGCGGCGCTCCTCGGTGACGACGTGGGTGGACGCCGATATCAGCGGCGTCATCTGCGCGCCGAACAGGAACATTTCGCCACCGCGGACCACCGCGTAGCTTTCGCCGATATTGGCGCGGCCGGCGCGGATCGACTTCAACTCCCAGCCCTGCAGCGCAAGCCCGGCTTCGAAACGCTCCTCAAGCGTGTAATCGTGGCGCGCGCGCTTGTTGAGCGCGATGGTGCCGCCCGCGCCCTTTCCCTTATCCTTTCCAGTCTTCTTCTTGGTCATCGCGCCTATTGTCCCTGATTGCGGGGTCGCCGGGCGACTGGCCGCCCGACTGGAATCCGTCACTCCCGATGCCGAGCATCCGCCGTACCGCCCTCGTCGAACACTCCGCCGCGCGCATGTTCGCGCTGGTCAACGATGTACCCGCCTATCCGCGCCGGTTCGACTGGTGCGATGGCGCCGAGGTGCTGGAATCGTCGCCCGGCCGGATGGTCGCGCGGCTCGACCTCGGGCTGGGCGCGCTGCGGACCTGGTTCACCACCGAGAACACCATGTCGGAGCCGCACCACATCGACCTCAAGCTGGTCGACGGCCCGTTCCGCAGACTGTCGGGGCGATGGGAGTTCCACGCCCTCGACGAATCGGCCTGCAAGGTGACGCTGACACTCGATTTCGAGCCGAAGGTGAAGTTGCTGGCCCCGGCGATGGCGATCGGTTTCCAGAGCCTGGCGGACCGGATGGTCGATGACTTCATCCGGGTCGCGGACCGCGGTGGTGAATGAAGGTCGAGCTGATCCGGGCGTGGCCGCGGCGGTTCGAACGGGTGCTGCTGGAGCTGGAAGAGGGCGCCTGCGTGGCCGACGCGCTGCGTGTCGCCGGGTGGGCCGGCCCGGGAACGGACTGCGCGGTGTTCGGCGCGGTCGTTGACGGACAGGCGAGGCTGCACGACGGCGACAGGATCGAACTGTTGCGTCCGCTGCAGGTCGATCCGAAGGATGCGCGCCGGCGCCGCGCCGCCAGCCGCGGACGCTGACCGTCGGGCTGGCTGACCGTTACTTCTTGTCTTTCGCCAGGTTCGGACCGAACTGCTTGCGCGCGGACTTGGCCAGTTGCTCGTCCTGCTCCGGGAAATACTCGCCCTCCCACTTGGTCAGCGCATCGTTCTCGAACCACAGGGTGAAGGTCTTGATCTTTGTATGCGCCAGCCGGTCGGTGCGCTGGGTCGAGGTGTAGTCCCAGCGGTCGTGGTGGAACGGATCCTGGATCGACGGCGTGCCGATCAGGGCCAGCACCTGCTGCTTGCTCATGCCGACCTGCAACTGCTCGACGGCGGTCGACTCCAGCAGGTTGCCCTGGAAGATCGGCTGGCGGTAGACGATGCCGCAACCGGCCACGCCGGCAGTGATTCCGGCGACGGAAAGGGCGAGCAGGAGCGTACGCATCGGGTGCTTTGGCATCGGTTTCATGGCGGTCGGATAACAGGCCGATGATACACTCCAGGGCACGATCGCGCGGCCCCGCCGCATGCCGTGTTCATCCGGCGTCAGGAGCTTCAATGGAATCGCACGACCTTCGCAAGGCAGGCCTGAAAGTGACCCATCCGCGCACGCGGATCCTGGAGTTGCTGGAAAAGGCCAAGCCCCGGCACATGACGGCCGAGGACATCTACCGGCTGCTGCTGGACCATGGGGAAGACATTGGCCTGGCCACCGTCTACCGGGTGCTGACCCAGTTCGAGGCGGCGGGGCTGGTGCTCAAGCACAACTTCGAGTCGGGCCAGTCGGTCTACGAACTCGACCGCGGCCAGCACCACGACCACATGGTCGACATCGACACCGGCAAGATCATCGAATTCGAAAGCGCCGAGATCGAAGAACTGCAGGCGAAGATCGCCGCCGAGCACGGTTACGAGATCGAGGAGCACTCGCTGGTGCTGTACGTGCGCAAGGCGCGCTGAAAGACGCGTTACCGCAGTCGGGGCGACGTCAGCTGACGTCGCTGAGCAATCGTTTTGCAGCCGCCCGGGCCTCGCGGGTCAGTTCGACGCCGCCGAGCATCCGCGCCAGCTCTTCCTGCCGCTGCGAGCCATCCAGCAACCGGACCTGGCTTTGGGTCACGCCCTCGCTCGCGGCCTTGCTGACGCGATAGTGCGCGTGGCCCTGCGCGGCGACTTGGGGCAAGTGGGTGACGCAGAGCACCTGGCGGCTGGCGCCCAGTGCACGAAGCTTCTGCCCGACGATCTCGGCCACGCCGCCGCCGATGCCCGAGTCGACCTCGTCGAACACCATCGTCGGTACGGTATCCAGCCCCAGCGCGGCGACCTCGATCGCCAGCGAGATGCGCGACAGCTCGCCACCCGACGCGACCTTGCGCAGGGCACGCGCCGGCTGGCCCGGGTTGGCGGCAACGAGGAACTCCACGCGTTCGCCACCTTGCGGATCGGGCCGGTCGCCTTCGATCGGCTCGATCGCAATGTCGAAGCGACCGCCGCCCATGCCGAGTTCGGCAATCAGGCCGGTGGTGGCCGCTGCCAGTGACGCCGCGGCCTTGCCTCGCTTGCGACCCAGGGCGTCGGCCGCCTTGCGCCAGTCCGTGCGGGCGGCCTCGATTTCGGTGTCGAGTCGCTGCAACCGCACGCCAGCGCCACGCAGTTGCTCCAGCTCCGCGGCAAGCCCGTCACGGTGGGCGAAGAGCTCCTCCGGCGTGACGCGGTGCTTGCGTGCGAGGTCGTGCAGGCGACCCAGCCGCTGCTCGAGCGTGTCGAACGCGGACGGGTCCATGTCGAGATCGCCGCGGACCCGGTCGAGCATGGCCAGCGCCTCGTCGAGCTGGATCGCGGCGGCGTCGAGCATGCCGTCGACCTCTTCCAGTCTCGGCTCGTGCTCGGCGACCCGTTGCAGTTCACCGCGCACCTGCTGGAGCGCGTGGGCCAGCGAAGGCGCGTCATCGCTGCCGAGCCGGGTAAACGCGGCTTCGCAGGCACCGATGAGGTCGGCGGCGTGGGCCTGCCGGCGATGGTCGGTCCGCAGTTGCGCGATCGAATCGGGCTCCAGGGTCTCGCGATCGAGCTCGGCGTGTTGGTGCTCCAGCCACTCGATGCGCTCGCTGACGTCCCCCTTGGCCGAGAGCGATTCACGCTCATCGAGCAACGCGCTCCAGCGTTCGGCCGCGGCGGCCACGGCGCCGCGTTCGCTGGCGGTCCTTCCGTAGGCGTCCAGCAGCATCAGTTGGCTGGGCCTGGACAGCAGGGCCTGGTGCTCGTGCTGGCCGTGGATCTCGACCAGCAGGCCGGCGAGTTCCGTCAACTGCCCGACCGTGACCGGACGTCCATTAACCCATGCGCGCGAACCGCCATCGGCCCGCACCACCCGGCGTACCAGGCAGGCGTCATCGGCGCCTTCGTCCAGCTCGTTGTCGCGCAGCCAGTCCCGCGCGGCCGGGACATCCTGCAGGGTGAATTCACCGACGACTTCCGCGCGATCGGCGCCATGGCGGACCACGCCGCTGTCGGCGCGCAGGCCGGAAAGCAGCCCCAGCGCGTCGACCAGCAACGACTTTCCCGCACCGGTCTCGCCGGAGATGACGGTCAGGCCGGGCCCGAAGGCCAACTCGGCCTCGCTGACCACCGCGAACTGTTTGAGTGAGAGATGCGAAAGCATGCGGCGGCGAGTGTAATCGGGACCGGCGGTCCAGGGGAGGGGCAGGGTGGCACTCGGGCGTCTCGCCGGATGAGCGGGCCAAGCCTCAGTGCGGCGCCTGCTCCGGCGCGCCCGCCAGTTGCAGTTGGCGCTTGGCGAACGCAGGCGTCAACCAGTCCAGTGAAGCGCCACGCATGCCGCTGCGCGCCACCAGCAGATCACGATGGGCCTGGTCGCAGCCGTCCGGCATGGATCCGTCGGGTAGCAGGCTGTGGATTTCCATCTGGACGATGGCGTCGCCCAGGTGACTGGCTTTGCTGTGAAGTTCGCCGGCCAAGGAGGCAGCGCGCTGGCGTTCGCCTTCCGCCCAGGCCGCAGCGGTATCGATCAGCCGGATGCGCTGGCTCAGCATCCACTCGTCCGCCGGCAGGTCGCGCCGTACTCCGGTGAGGTACGCGAGGCTGGCGGCCCAGTCACTACGCGCGGCGGCGTTTTCCGCCAGGCCGGTTTCGGTGGCCCACACGAGCGCCCGGTAGCCGCTGCGCCGGAGCTTGGGAAGAAGCGCGTTGTAAAGCCGATCGGACTCGTCGGTATCGCCGACGCGGGTCAGCAAGCGGGCCAGTTCCATCGTGACCATCCAGCGGTCGGAGTCGTCGGGTAGTGTGGCCAGCGAGTCGCCCATCGGCTGCAGCAGGTTGCTGGCTCCGGCTGTGTCGCCCGCGAGCAGCTCGGTTCTGGCCTGCCCCAGCGCGGCGAGCACCTGGTGGATGGGCGACGCCGCCCCCTTGCAACGCTGCCAATCCCTGCGTGCAGCGGTCAGGTCGCCGAGCGACAGCAGGAACTCCGCCCGGGAGCAGGCCATCTGGGCGATGGGCTCGGATTTCGTCGCGCTCCGGTCATCGTTGGCAACGCGTTGCTCGGCACGGTCAAGGGTCTGCCGGGCAAGTTGGTGGCGACCGTGAACGTAGTGCAGGAATGCCTCGTACTGGTCCAGCATCAATGCTGCCCTGCCTCCGAGTCCGGCCGACTGCAACTGCTTGAGGCGCTGCTCCGCGTCGGCGAAATGCCCCTGCAAAACTTCCTCGTTGAGCAGCAGCACTCCCAACTGGTCGTGACGTGTCGTATCTCCGGAGGCGGTCGCGACGGCAAGCGCCTGCCATAGGCGGGTCCGGTATCCCTCCAGGTCGCCGACCCTGTGATGTTGTGCGGCCACCCTGATCAGTATTTCCATTTCCAGGCGTCGATAACCGCCGGCGTTTGCCTTGGCGAGCAGTTTGTCGAGGTGTGGGTTGCGACCCTCGGTCGGAGGAGTGACGGTTTCGACGAGAAAGCGGGCATAGAGCGCCGCAGTCCGGTTGCCCGCCGTTTCCATCAGCTTGGCCGCCTGCTCATACAACTCCGTGAGGGCCTCCGGGGAGTCCGTCATGGCTCTGGCATTGGCCATCTGTAGCAGGGCGGCTCCGCGTTCGATTTCCCAGCCACTGCCCGCGGTTCTCGCGAGGTGCTCGGCGGTCCGTGCGAATTCCCCTGCACGCCGGGACTCCCCCAGGGCCTGGTGTACCTGGCTCCGGAGCAACAGTTGGGCGATCCTTTTCTCGGTGGGCTTTTGCTCCCAGTCGTGCGCGGTGAGCGCGTCAAGCGCGAGCTCCGGCTGGCCGGCTTCCACCTGCAGGTTGGCGTATGTCAGCGTGTAGTTCGACTTGTCGGGATAGCGACTGGCCAGTTGCCCATAGGCTTCGGCGGCGGCCTGGATGCGGTGAGGGTCGACGGCCAGTTGCTCCGCGTCCAGCACCGCGACCACTTGGGTGGGTGCCGGCTGCAACAGATCGCGCGCAACCTCCATGTGTGCGATTGCGGAGGGGCCCTGGGCCAACCGCGCCTGGGCATGCGCCAGTTGCCGTCTCACCAGCCCGAAACGCGGCGCCATTTCCACGACCTCGTTGAAGATAGCCGCGGCAGCGATCCAGTCACGGCGCTCGAACGCTTCGACTCCCTCGGCGTAACGACTGGCGGCGTCTGCGTCCAGGTCAAGTGTCGGCCATGGGTCGGCGTGGCGGGGCAGCAGCCGGGACATCACCTGGCGCGACATCTCGTCGACCATTGCCGGAACGGTCGAAGCCGGACCTTCCATTTCCAGCCGTTGAAGATGGCCGCCATGCTTGAAGCGAGCCTGCAGCATTACGTGTCCCGGCCTGTCGGGAACGCTACCGGATGCGAGAAATACGACAAGCGGTGCAGTTGAACCCGCACCGGCAGCAATGTCAGCTTCGCTCAAAAGGGTAATGGTTGGGAGGGCGCCCAGCTTCCAGCCCAGCCACTGGTGAAACAGGGTCACCGGCCAGCGGGTGGCGACGGCCGGATCGTGCACCTCGATCAGGGCGATGGCGGCCGGTGGCGCCGCGTCCGGCGATGCCGCCGTTGCGACGTCCGCTTTGGTGGCCCTGTTCATCCAGAACGAACCCACTGAAATCGCCAGTGCCACCGCTACCGCCGCCAGACCCCAGCGACGCCATTGGCGTGGTTGTGACTGCGCGGCAGCGGACGGCGCCTCTGGCGAAGCCGTTGGGAGCGGGTTTTCCTGCCGGTCACCGGCATCGATTTCCGGCACGGACGGGGCAATGGGGTCGGCGTCCTGCGCTGCCGCGTCCTGCATCGGTTCGGGGCCGGGCAGTTCAGCCAGGTATTCGATGGCTCCTGGAGGCTCGAAGACATATCCGCCCTTGGCGACGGTGCGGACCCAGTGCTTGCAGTCCTCGCCCAGCACCTTGCGCAAAAGCCAGATGCTCTGGGAGAGATTGGCATCTTCGACGATCACACCGGCCCAGAGGCGTTCAAACAGCTCGGCGCGGGTGTGGAGGATGCCGGGCTCGGCCAGGAACAGCAGCAACAGGTCGTAGATCCGCTGTGGCAGCTCGACCTCGGTTCCGCCACGCGTGACGCGCCGGTAGCACAGGTCGACGAGCAGGTCGCCAGTGCGCAGATACCGGACATCGTCGGACCACGGAACGTGGACTGCTGTTTTCACTTGGCTGCACCTCCTGATACGACGGCCCCGTCGCATTCACGGTCCGGTGTGACAGGCACGCATTCCCGGTGTGCCCGATCCTCCCTGATGTACCGGATTCTCGGCCAACTCCCGGCAAAACACCAAACAGGGCAAATATCGAGACTGGAAGTTGCAACGTAGGGGGAGGTGGTGACGGCTCCCCTTCCTTCCGTCGCGTGACAAATATCACGCTTGCCGCCGGAAAAGAGAAAAAAGTGATCTCTCATAAGAGGTGCTGCGGGGGGAGTCCCCGTGATTCTCGACCGGTCCCGGCTCGCTGGACGCGTACGGGACGCCAAGTCGCATGCAACACCCTTCAAAAGAACCGGCCACGCCCGTGGCCGGACATTCCTTTTCAATTCGGGGTATCAGCAAGTGAATCGAAATCTTCCAACCAAAGTGCTCGTCGCGGCCACCGCGCTTGCACTCAGTGGCGGCGCCATGGCGGCCGATCGTGTCGATCTGCACCATCTGGATGTCACCTCCCTCCACAACCAGTACCAGGCATCGGTCGCCCGTTCAGGCGCGCCGGCCATGGCCCATGCCCGCCACGCGCAGCTGCTGCAGATGGGCGATGACTCGCGCCTCTTGCTGCAAAGCCGCAACACCGACTTCGGCGTGCGCAACACGCGCTACCAGCAGACCTTCCGCGGGCTGCCGATCTACGGCGAGCA
>NZ_JBQWRA010000004.1:0-264343 GCF_052547135.1 Lysobacter sp. F60174L2
ACGACTTCGGGGGCATCTACGCTATCCTCGATTTCGGAAGCCACCCAGCGCGGGTCGGCTTAACTCAGGCGTTAGGCCCCGCATGTGGCATTGGCGAGACTCGTATTTTGAAACCCTCCGAGAGGTCGCATCCGCTGCGGAAGAGAGGCCTGAATGGGCTGCCTATTCCTTGTACTGCACCCAGCTCGAGCGCGGCCTGCGCAAACTTGCACTGGCAGTTCTCAACGACTTTGTGTCCTGGCTTTCCCAGCAGCCATTCCAAGAGCGCAAAGAATTTGTTGCTTGGTTGCTTCCCGCCGCTTCCAAGAGTGAGGCCTCGCATATGCTAGTGCCCCATCCACTTTGGCAGGGCTTGGTGCGTCCCACAGTTGTGGAGTGGCTGGAGCGGGAGCCAGACTCGCTGGAGGCACACCGTTGGTCCCGCATCTATGCGCGCGGGGCCTAACAATTCATTCAAGCCGAAACCGCTTCGCGGTTCGGCTTAATTCAGGTGTTAGGCCGCACAAGAGCCTTCGCCGCAGGTTAATTTCATAGCTTGGAGTCATCGTGTCCGCACCAGCTCGCGCCGGCATCTTCATCTACGCCAAAGACCCTGATCGCCTTTCTGGCTTCTACCAGTCTGTTCTCGGCATGGCCGCCGCTCATCGTACTGACCAGATGGTTGTGCTTCGCTCGCAAGATTTGCAGCTCATTGTTCACGCCATGCCCCCACAAGCTGCGTCGCAGGTTGCAATCACAAGCCCGCCGCAGCTGCGTGATAATGCCGCTATCAAGTTCTTCTGCACCGTCCCTAGTCTTTCGGGCGCTCAAGAATCAGCGCAAGCTTTGGGCGGGCAGGTCCTTCCAGAGCAATGGCAAGGTCACGGGTTCGTGGTTCGCAATGCCTGTGACCCCGAAGGCAATATCTTCCAGGTCCGCGAGAGTGCGGCCTAACAATTCGTTCAAGCCGAACTTGCTTCGCTACACCAACAACATGGCAGAAAGAGCTTGCCATGTTGTTGCCTCCGCTACGCAAGTCGGCTTAACTCAGGCGTTAGGCGGCCATGTCGAGAATCGCGCTGATCTTCCTCCTACTGCTTCTGTCGGTTGTGGTCGCTGCGGCTCAGCAAAACGCGCCCGCTTCAAGCAGCCCAAGCAAGCCCTGGGCTAGTCATTGCCACCTCGGCGGCATGTCGTTTTCGTATCCTGAGGACCGTACTTTCCGTGCAGAACTTGCTCAACGTTGCAACGCAATGGATGCATGTCTCCTCTCGTGCATGCGCAGCGGATGCGCCGAGGGAGTCGGAGGCGGTTGCTTTCATATGTGTTCCTCTGGCGCCGACAGCGATAGTGACCTGCGGGAGAGAGCGCAGAAGTACAAGGATCGGACGGCCTACCTCTGTCAGCGGCCGCCTAACAATTCGTTCAAGCCGAAACCGCTTCGTTCCACCAACAACATGGCAGGTTAAGCTTGCCATGTTGTTGGCTCCACTACGCGGTTCGGCTTAACTCAGGCGTTAGGCCGCACAAGCTGCAACGGCTCTTTTGTTTTGGCAGCAGCGGCTTGCAGCTGATCGCGCTACCGGCTCTTTTGGTTCATCGCGTTTGCTGCGCCCTCGCCTTCCGGCTGGTTGTAGTGAGGGTTCGCGGTGGCCTGCGCGGTTGGGGTCTCGCTCGGACAGTACACCGCATCGTGCGGTTCCTGGCGGTGCAGCCTCTCGGCGCGCAGGTACGGTTCTCGCCGCGGCTTCGTGCATGTAGCGGCGTCGCACTCGGGACTTCATCGGGGTACAGTGCGGCCTAACAAGTCATTCAAGCCGAACTTGCTTCGTTACACCAAAGCCGTGGCAGATAAAGCTTGCCACGGCTTTGGCTCCACTACGCAAGTCGGCTTAATTCCGGCGTTAGCCGTCATAGGGGGATTGTCGTGACTTTGAACGATTGGTTGACGATTGCCGCGGTGCTGCTAAGCCCGCTCATCGCCGTGCAGGTGACGCGCTACCTCGACAACAAGAAGGAAGTTCGGGAGCGCCAACTGTGGATATTCAAGACCCTGATGGCCACACGGGCATCTTCCATGTCACCGCATCACGTTGAGGCGCTCAACCGGATCGACCTTGAGTTCAAGGCCAGCTCCAAGAAGGAGAAGGATGTAATTGACGCCTGGAAGGCGTATCTAGATCTAATGGGAGACGACAAAATGGACCCGTCGCAGTGGAATGTGCGCCGTGTCGACCTGCTAGTTGAGCTCCTCCATAAGATGGCTACGGTTCTCGACTACTCTTTTGACAAAACCACCATCAAGAACTCTTCGTACTATCCGCGTGGTTTCGGCGCCATGGAGGAAGAGCAAGGTGCTATTCGACGAGGCGTCAAGGAACTTCTGGATGGTGGCCGCGCACTTCCACTCTATGTCACCAACTTTCCGCCCGCCGACGCTCCGCTTCCGCCACTTGGCGAGTGACGGCTAACAATTCGTTCAAGCCGAAGCCGCTTCGCGGCTCGGCTTAACTCAAGTGTTAGGCCTCATGAGCCAGGATTTTCTTCACTTGCAAGAACGGTACGCTCACCTGTGTGAGCTACTGGCACCCTATGAACCCAAGAATCCGCGCCGGAACTGGATCCAAACTCAACGCAGCGATGACGGCTCTCCGCACGTCGAGTTCGTGAACGGGAAGTACAACTACGTTGTTACCGAACGTGGCTTTGAATTTGAGCGTCGGATCGCGCAAAGCGAAGATGAGTTGCTTTACTGGTTCATAGGCGGCGTAACAGCCAACATTGCGTCTCAGTTCGAACTCGAGAATCGCATACCCGGCGAGGATTCACGGCGTCAGCTGTTCGCCAAGAACCTGGCGCTCCTGGCTCGCCTCGACCCACAATGGGCCAATAGGAAGCAATCAGAGTACGAGCACGTTCTGAGCGAGCACCCATTTCGGGATGAGGCCTAACAATTCGTTCAAGCCGAACTTGCTTCGCTACACCAACAACATGGCAGGTTAAGCTTGCCATGTTGTCGGCTACGCTACGCAAGTCGGCTTAACTCAGGCGTTAGCCGTACATGGATAGTATCGACCTCATCTTTAGAGCCATCGCCGTCCTGCATGGAGTTGCCGGGTACGTACTGTTCGGGCTCGCTGCCAATGAGGAGCTCCAAGAGTTCTGCTTTTACAAGGGCAGAAACCCTCTGGCCGGCGACGTTCACAAGTACCTCGTGTATCTCGCTTGTTGGTCTCTAGTTGCGTGCGGCGTGTCGGCGTTCTTCGTTCCTTGGCTCGCTGTACTGGCGGCTTGGCTATCCGTCGCCTTCTATCTTCTGACGGCCTTCGTAGACATCGTTGCAGAGCGCCGTTGGCCAGCTTTCTGCACGGCATGTGCGGTTTCGCTAGCAGTTCGCTTACTGGCCGCCGTGGTGCTCACTGGCGCACTACGCCTTGGGCTGTACGGCTAACAATTCGTTCAAGCCGAACTTGCTTCGCTCCACCAACAACATGGCAGAAAGAGCTTGCCATGTTGTTGGCTCCGCTACGCAAGTCGGCTTAACTCAGGCGTTAGGTGCCTCAGGAAAATACCGATGAACTGGTTCCAAAAAACTCTTAAAAGCATCAAAGACCTTGGTGGTCTACCCGGCCAAGGCTACCTGATCGACAACGCCGAGAAGCGCCGGAACGAAGACCCGAGGAACTTCTCCATCCCCAGGTCTGAGCAGCGCCGCTCACTAAAGGTAGGCGACTCTGCGAAGATCGCTCTTGAGGCGACCGGCGGTGGTCGTATCTCTGGAGAAAGACCATGGGTGCTAGTCACAGAAGTACAGGACGGGAATTACAAGGTAAGGATTGACAACGACCTTGCTCTCTTCCCGTCGTTGAACGGTGCAACGCTCACAATCGGTCCTGAACACATCATTTCTGTCATTCTACCCGACGAGTACGTTCTTCCTTATAGCAATACCTGTCTCGTCAGCGCGTCCGTACTTCAGGACGCCGCTTGGCCTCATAGACTTGTTCGTGTTCCTCAAGCTGGCGACGGCGATAGCGGCTGGCGCGTCTTTGCAGAAAACGAAGTGCTTGCCGACGCATCGCAGCAAGTATCATGCGGCACACTGATATCCCAGTATCAAGTATTGGACTCGGTCATGGATGAGCCGGGTCTTGATTGCTGGATTTGGGGCGACCATGTATATGAGTTCACCCGGACAGGTACCTAACAATTCGTTCAAGCCGAACTTGCTTCGTTACACCAAAGCCATGGCAGAAAAAGCTTGCCATGGCTTTGCCTCCACTACGCAAGTCGGCTTAACTCAGGCGTTAGGCCCCGCAGGAGGATTCGTGCAAGTCGTCTACATCATTCTTTGCATTGCCGGCGCTGCATTGCCGCTTGCGCAGTTCGTTCCTTGGCTCTCCTCGCATGGACTGAACCTGCCGCTTCTGGTGCAACAAGCCGTTGCTACGCCCGTTTCCGCGTTTGCCTGGTCGGATGTGATTGTGTCGGGTGTGACGGTCGCTGTGTTTGTCGTTGCTGAGAGCCGTAGGCTTGCTATGCGTCACGTTTGGCTGCCGTTGCTTGCTCTTCTCATTGGCCCTTCACTTGCGCTTCCGCTGTTCCTACTGTTGCGTGAGCGGCATCTCGCGGGCGCGGGGCCTAACAATTCGTTCAAGCCGAAACCGCTTCGTTCCGGCAAAGGCATGGCATAGAAAGCCTGCCATGCCTTTACCTCCACTACGCGGTTCGGCTTAACTCAGGCGTTAGCTGCCAACCAAACTTATGAAGCTCATTGAAGATTACAAAAGCGCTCTCCGAACGATCTGCGCGATGGACGCGGTTCCGATGCGGAAAGAGTCGGCTCAGCTTGTACCGTCCGTACAAGGTGTTTATGCCATATCAGATTTTTCGCTTGACGGAGCGCCGGTCGTGTACGTCGGTCGCACAAAGACTGGCAATCTTCGCTCACGTCTTACTAGCTACCATCTGTCAGGAGCGCTTGCTAGCGCACGACTCAAGGCGGGGTTAGTTCGTTGCGGCATCTGTGCAGACAACCCTGCCGCGCGAGCCTATGTAGAAGCAAACTGTAAGGTCAGGTTCGTGGAGGTACCAGAGGAGTCAACTAGGCGATTCGTCGAGCACTTCTTAATCGCCTACTTTGCGCCGTCACTCAATGCGTAGGCAGCTAACAATTCGTTCAAGCCGAACTTGCTTCGTTACACCAAAGCCATGGCAGAAAAAGCTTGCCATGGCTTTGGCTCCACTACGCAACTCGGCTTAACTCAGGCGTTAGGCCCCGCTTGCGGCAATAGGAGTCGTTGTGATCGAAAAGCCAATCAAGGACGAAGTTCAGATTGCTCTTGAGGCACACGAGCACGCCTTCCGCCGCTACAACAATGACAAGGCATACGAGAGCAATCGGCATCCGGTGGGCCATCCGAACCGCGTTGAAGCGGATCTGTCGGAGATCGAGAAAGCCCACTTGGGTCTGCTCCAAAGCACATTGCAAGCTGCAATTGCTAGGCAGCACATCAATGCACTGGCCGAGAGCTCCAAGAGCAGCGACCGGCTTGGCCGTAAAGTATTCTGGCTCAACGTCGTCATTGCAGCACTGTCTGCAGTTGTCGCAACTTCCGCTGTGCTGGAGTTGTCGCAATGAGGCGGGGCCTAACAATTCGTTCAAGCCGAAACTGCTTCGTTACACCAAAGGCATGGCAGGTAAAGCTTGCCATGCCTTTGGCTCCACTACGCAGTTCGGCTTAACTCAGGCGTTAGACGTCACAGGAGAGATCAATGCACCCGTACAGAAAATTCCTGCTAATGATTCTGGCGGCATCTGTGTTGATGTTCTGCCTCATGTACCTCAACACGTACCAGCTTAGCCATGTCTGGTTTAGCCAAACCCGTCTGTTCATGACTTTCATCATGGCGGGATCAATGGCCTTGGTGATGCTCTTCTTCATGCGGCATATGTACAAGAGCAAGGCGGCCAACTTGGCCATTGTCGTTGGCAGCGTCGGCTTGATGGCTCTGGGATTGTGGTTGGTTCGTAGCCAATCTACGGTAGGTGATATTGCATGGATGAAGGCAATGATCCCCCATCACTCAATAGCAATCCTTACAAGTGAGCGTGCCCGTATCTCCGACCCCCGTGTTAGGACGCTAGCCGATGAGATCATTGAGGCCCAGCGCCGTGAGATCGGCGAGATGGAGTCACTAATCAATGATCTTGAAGATCAGCCAGCTGCAAGGCCGCAAGAGTGACGTCTAACAATTCGTTCAAGCCGAACTTGCTTCGTTACACCAAAGCCATGGCAGAAAAAGCTTGCCATGGCTTTGGCTCCACTACGCAAGTCGGCTTAACTCAGGCGTTAGGTGCCAAGGGAGAGTACGTCGCATGTCGTCGTGGATTTTGCTGATTGTTCTCGCGTTCGTGGTTTTCGTCGTCCTTGCAGCAATCAAAAACAAGCAAGGCGGTGCTGGTTCAATCGGCTACCCATACCAACCTGCAAAGACGCTCTTTTCGGCCGCTGAGCGTTCATTCCTCGGCGTTCTCGATCAGGCTGTTGGTTCAGAGCATCGCGTTTTTGGCAAGGTTCGCGTCGCTGATGTTGCAATTGTCAAACCTGGCCTTGGCAACTCCGCTCGTCAGAGCGCGCTCAATCGCGTTGCGTACAAGCACTTTGACTTTGTTGTGTGTCGGGCAAGCGATCTGGCCGTGGTCTGTGCCGTGGAACTCAACGACAAGTCACACTCAAGCCGGCGAGCGCAGTCCCGCGACGACTTGCTGCTAAAAGTGTGTCAAGCCATAGATCTGCCATTGCTCAACGTTCCGGCCAAGCAGGCATACTCACCACAAGAGATCCGGTCGCAGTTCTTGGCCGCCGTCTCCGCACCGCAAATGGGTGCGCCGGTTGGCACCTAACAATTCGTTCAAGCCGAACCTACTTCGCTCCACCAACAACATGGCAGAAAGAGCTTGCCATGTTGCCGGCTCCGCTACGCAGGTCGGCTTAACTCAGGCGTTAGTCGGCCTTGGAGAGTGCGTTGAAAGTCGAACATCCAGACAGCTATGAGCAACTCGGCGCTGAATTTCAGTTCCAGTGGATCGGCCTGCTCAAAGACGCGCTCAAGCGGCACGGCGTTGAGGCTGAGCTTGCCAAAAAAATTTGCGGCGACTTCACGTTTGATTTCTCCATGCTCATAGACCAGGGCGAGATTGACGTAGATGGGAAGTCCTACACGCCAGTCATCGGCTTTACGGAAGACGAGGAAACCTTGGCAATCCAGCCGGCGGAGTTCGATTTCCACGAGTACGCTTTCGGCAATACTTCAGAGGCGTTCGGTCAGTAGTTGGCCGGCCGCCTAACAATTCGTTCAAGCCGAACTTGCTTCGTTACACCAAAGCCATGGCAGAAAAAGCTTGCCATGGCTTTGGCTCCACTACGCAAGTCGGCTTAACTCAGGCGTTAGACCTGCCATGAGAACAATCTGCAATTTTGGGGTTCTGATTCTTGGCGTTACGCTGAGTGCATGCGCTGCCGCTGAGCCACCTGTTGCTTGTTCTACCGGGCTCACTCCCGCATCTACGGTTCCGCCAAAGCTGCCGCCCCGGCTGCACAACGAGTTCTCTGGTAAAGCCCAGGTTTCCTTTGTTATTAGTCCCGCCGGCAAGGTATTGTCACCCGCCATCGTCTCAACGGAGTGGCATCCCCGCGGTCGCAGCGCCGGCCAACCCGTCGGGTACAACGAGGCTATTCTTTCCGCTGTCGCCCAATGGCGCTATCCGCGTAGACAGCAAGCCTGCCGCCATCATGTCCCAGTAGGGATTGGATTCAAGTAGAGGGTTCCAGCCCAACAGCTGGCAGGTCTAACAATTCGTTCAAGCCGAACTTGCTTCGCTACACCAACAACGTGGCAGGTAAAGCTTGCCACGTTGTCGGCTACGCTACGCAAGTCGGCTTAACTCAGGCGTTAGGCCCCGCATGGATTCTTCTGAGAAATTCCGACGCATGGCACTTCGGAGAGAGGCAGGCAATCGCCTGCCGCCAGCTACGTCTGCGTCTGCGGGGAACGGCCGTTATCTCGTTGCGCACGCCTGCTTTGCTTGTCGCAAGAGCTTCAAGATTGCTGAGCGCCCACAGCAAGCCAAATGCCCAAATTGTGGCGGCCCGCTCCACTGGATGGGTCGCTCCTTCAAGGCGCCCGCCGCGCGCGACAAGGAGCAATGGCTCAAGGTTCAAACCCTGCACCACGCTGGCTTCCGCTTCTTCAGCTACCGTAGCCATGACTGTCCGCCACTTCCTGAGCGGCTAGCGGACGTTGAGGCGTTCATTCGTAACAATCCTGGGCATCCGTTCCGCGTGGGCGGGGCCTAACAATTCGTTCAAGCCGAACTTGCTTCGTTACACCGAAGCCATGGCAGAAAGACCTTGCCATGGCTTTGGTTCCACTACGCAAGTCGGCTTAACTCAGGCGTTAGGCGTGCTCGGCAAATAATGGTCGCAATCTCAAAACGTCCCTGGAGTCTTAGGCCCGCCCAGCGGCTGTTGATCGCGGTTGTTGCTGCGGTCTACCTTGTTGCCTTCCGCCCGTGGGCAAGTTCAGATCCATCAGTTGCAGCTACGGTGTACGCGGGCTCTGCAGCTATGGTCGCGCTGGCTGCAATGCCTCGTCGGTTGCAGCTCATTGTTGCGCTGGCTATTGCTGTTGTAGTCGCTTTTGCAATTCTCTTCGTTGGGCGCGCCGTCCTCGGGGCGCACGCCTAACAATTCGTTCAAGCCGAACCCGCTTCGCGGGTCGGCTTAACTCAGGTGTTAGGGCCCGCATGAAGTCTTTCGTTTGCTCAACCTGTGGCGAAACGCATGATGGTCTGCCAACCGATCATGGCTGGAAGCTTCCGGACGTAGTCTGGGCTATTCCAGAGCATGAGCGCTCCAACCAAGCAAAATTCGATAGCGACCTGTGCCAGTTTGGTGATCGCTTCTTCATCCGCTGCCTACTCAAGCTCGCGTTTACCCAGCAGCCTGAGTACTACGGCTGGGGTGTCTGGGTAGAGGTGCAAGAGCCAGATTTCTATCGGTACATTGAGCTCTACGACAAAGACGGGAGCGATGAGCCGGCTGTTTCAGCAACAATCGCCAATGCAATGCCGAGCTATCCATCTACTCTTGGCCTGCCTGTAGCGGTGCAATTCCAAAACAGTACGAGCCGGCCTGCCGTCCTCGTGCCCTCGACCAGCGGACATCTTCTAGCAGCGGAGCAATCTGCTGGCATAGATAATCGGCGGTATCACGAGATACTTGTTGCTACAGGGTCCGTAGGCGGGCCCTAACAATTCGTTCAAGCCGAACTTGCTTCGTTACACCAAAGCCATGGCAGAGAAAGCTTGCCATGGCTTTGGCTCCACTACGCAAGTCGGCTTAACTCAGGTGTTAGGCCTCAACGGAAGGTTCGCAGTGAACTGGAAGACCATCTTTAGGTTCGCCCTAGCACTTCTGTTCGCCGGGACTACTGTCGGTCTCATTGAGAGTTCGCTGTCACCTCAAGACGGCTCAACCGGTGTTGCCCTGTTTCTAGGCAGCTACACAGTCAAGTTTTTGGGGTACGCCGCTATCCTTGCTTTGCTTTCATACAGTCAGGCGCATCGCCCATTCGCGCACGCCGCATTAGCCGTTGCTTTGGCCGTTGCCCTAGCCGCCCTGGCTCTGGCGGTAGTGCACGTTTACTCGCAAGCGCTACCGTTGCTCGGCACTTACATCGCCACCTTCATTGAGTGGCTAGTCACGGCAGCGGCATTTGCTGTCGGTGTACCTGCAGGGCGGTTGCTTGCAAAGCGGCGTCCGTCTGCAGCAGGCTATGAGGCCTAACAATTCGTTCAAGCCGAACCCGCTTCGCTCCACCAACAACATGGCAGTAAAAGCTTGCCATGTTGTTGGCTCCGCTACGCGGGTCGGCTTAACTCAGGCGTTAGGCTGCAATAGCCAGTCGTCTCGCAACCGGGGAATACATGGCACACCCACTTGTGCTTCCAATGGCAGCGCACGTAGCGCTTGCTGCACTTCTCTACGCTCTGCTTACCGTTGCGCGCGCTCCCAAAGTCTGGGGCATCGGCCAACGCGCTGATGGCTCCAATCCCTGGGCAGCTATTGAGCCGCGTATCAGTGCAAACCTATCCAACCAGTTCGAGTGGCCCGTCTTCTTCTACGCAGCATGTGTTCTGCTAGTGCAAAGCCAACTGGAGAGCACTGCCGCGGTTGCTCTTGCATGGGTCTTTGTCGTCGGACGCTGGGCCCATAGCTGCGTTCAAATCTTCACCACAAACATTCGGCTGCGCGGCTTGGTGTTCACGATCAACTTCCTCGCTACACTCGGACTTTGGGTTGTGGTTCTCCAGTCGCAGTAGCCGGGGGGACGTCGCCGCGTTCCCAAGGATGGTGCGGGCGAGCGAAGTAGACGGTGGTACCGGTGGCCGTCTCGATCTGCGGATAGCCGTGGAATTCGGTGCCGTTGTCTGAGGTGATCGTCAGGAACGGGGCACCGGCGCTTCGAATCAGGCCGATCGTGCGCCGGTTCAATGCCTTGGTCGTGCGGTTGGGCAGCTTCCCGATCAGCACGTAGCCGCTGGCCCGCTCCACCAGGGTCATGATGCAGGGCTTCTCCCAAGAAGCGCCCATCACGGTGTCGATTTCCCAGTGACCGGCGATTTGCCGGCTTTCAATTTCGGCGGGCCGTTCGTCGATCATGCGCTTGCCCTGCAAACGGCCACGGCGTTCCAGCCCGTAGTGGCGCTTGCGGCGCCTGTAGCGCCGGCGCAACTCCAGATACAACTGCCCACCGGCACGCCAGTCCCGTCGCACGTGGCGGTAGATGCTCTGGAAGCTGATCTGGAACTCCTCCTGCTTCCTGAGCGTGTTGGCGATCTGCTCAGGACTCCACTGTTGCTGCAACAGCGACTCGACCCGGGCGTACTGCCAAGCTTCGTGTCGCGGGCCGCGCCGGCTTCGTCGCAGCCGGCCATTGCGCCGTTCCTGGGCTTTGCTCGGGCAGTAGGTCACGCGGTCGCGTATCTGGGTGCTGTTGCGCTGGTATTCGCGATAGATCGTGCTGGGGTGGCGCTCCAGGATCCGGGCGATCTCCGCTACCCGATGGCCGGCCTTGCGCAGCTTGGAGATCAGGTATCGTTCGGGTTCGGTGAGCTGGTAGTACGTCACGGCTGGGGCTCCTTTCTCGCCAGATCAGAGACCCGTCCAGTCTGCCAGCTCACCTCTTCCGATTCGTGGGCGCCGGTTGTCGCACTTACTTTGGCAATTTCCGAGGCCTAACAATTCGTTCAAGCCGAACTTGCTTCGCTCCACCAACAACGCGGCAGAAAAAGCTTGCCACGTTGTTGGCTCCGCTACGCAAGTCGGCTTAACTCAGGCGTTAGCTGCTTATGTCAAATCGCGCGGCCGTTCAAAAAGCACATGAAGACGCTGTTCTTTCCGCAGCTCTGGCAGAGCACAATCGCGCATTCGGCACAGCGTTGGAGGTTTTGTCTCGCCCGGACCCACCCGACGCAGTGCTTTCCGACGGTGCAAGAACCACTTGGTTAGAGCTAACGGACGCCTTCTTCTCTGATGAGTGGGCACGGGATATTGTCGGGCATGCCGCCGGTGAGCCACATAGACCAATGAGGCAAGGCCTCTATGTAGACATGGACGCGCAGCTAGCTGATCGTTTCTGCAATATCGTTCTTCAGAAGGCTGGAAAGGCCTCTTACAAGCCCTTTGTCCAGCAGTACGGCCCAGGAATACTTGTTGTTGGCCTGGAGTCGCCATGGACTGACGGTGAGGACACCGTCTCAGCGATCAATCAGGAATGGGCTGCTCGCGGGAACCCAGACATCAGTGGAACCTTCGAGCACGTGTATCTCGGCTTCCGTGACAACGCGGGAAATCACGCAGTACTTTGGCGCAGCAGCTAACAATTCATTCAAGCCGACGCCGCTTCGCGGCGCGGCTTAATTCAGGCGTTAGGCAGATATGAACATCGACGCAACTTTGTACGAAGAGCTTGTTCGACTGGCCAAGGCAAACAAGCTTGCCGCCTACAGCGAGGTAGCTCCGCTGATCGGGCTAGACATGTCGAACGACCAAGATCGCGATGAGATCGCCAGAAGACTGGGTGACATCGTGTTCTATGAGAATGAGCATGGCCGCCCAATGCTTACGGCTTTGGTTGTCCACTACGGCAATGACAACAATCCTGGAGAGGGGTTCTTTTCCGCCGCAGAGAAGCTTGAGCTATACAAGGGTAGCCGCAACCCTATTCACCGCCTTACCTTCTGGGCAAATCAAGTAAGGCTTGTCCACAATCACTGGGGATCTGCCTAACAATTCATTCAAGCCGAACCCGCTTCGCGGGTCGGCTTAATTCAGGCGTTAGGCTGCCTATGAGCTCTCCCGACAACCCGCAAGAAGAGAAGCAGAGCTACGGGCTGCGCTGGCATGCGGCTCGTATCTTTGCCGCACTCGCTATCGGCTTTTGTGTCTTTCTGATAGGGACGGTTGTTGGTTTGCTCGTTGCAGGGCCGGACTTCGTGCTGCGATGGTTCCACGGCATTGGCGGGCTCGTAATATGGGCTGTCGCTATAGCGTCGCTACCATTCGTTTATCGCAGGCTCCGCTGAGTGGCGCGGCAGCCTAACAATTCATTCAAGCCGAAGCCGCTTCGCGGCTCGGCTTAATTCAGGCGTTAGACCTACAGGGGGAGATCGATGGCACTTACGAATGCTTACGTCCTGCCGACGAATCGCATCGGCGACATTCTAGGAAAGATCCGAGATGGCCAAGCTCCTGAGAGATTCACGCAGCAGCTGCTGAAGGATTGGGGCTTTAGCTCCACGAATGATCGCGCCTTCATAGGGCTGCTCAAAGCGCTAGGATTCCTGACACCCGACGGGAAACCAACACAGCGCTACAACGACTATCGCGACCACTCTCGGTCCAGGGTGGTTCTAGGCGAAGCACTGCGCGATGCTTACGGCGACATCTTTCTGATTAAGGAGCATCCAAGCCCTGCCGATCGCGCATCGATTACGGGCAAGTTTAAGAGCTTCCACAACGTGAGCGATCACGTCGCAGGACTGATGACTAAAACTTTTCTTGGTCTTCTGCAGCACGCCGACCTAAGCGGCAAGGCATCGGTGGCGCCCACCGAAGAAGTCATAGCGGGCAAGCGGCTGAGTTCTCGCTCGGCCAGTTCATCGCGCCGTGCAGCTCCTGGCGGTGCAGGTCCTCGGCGCGCAGGCACGGTTCTCACCGCGGCTTCATGCATGTGGCTGCGTCGCACTCGGGACTTCATCGGGGTACAGTGCGGGGTGAATTCAACCACCAAGTGCGACACTCCTCACTCGCCAAATAATCGTTGCTATGGCTTTGCCTGCACTACGCGGTTCGACTTAACTCAGGGTTAGGCCACTCAAGGAAGATATGGGAAATCCGCTACTAATCTCTGCTGCAATGCTGAATGCCATCGCTGCCCTGCTGCACGTTGGCTGCATCATTTTTGGCGCCTCGTGGTATCGCTTCTTCGGTGCAGGCGAGCGGATGGCGCAACTTGCCTCGGCCGGATTCGTTCAAGCCGACTGCTGCAACCCGTAGTAGCGGCGTTATGATGTCGCCTTGCGATAAGCGACAAGTGCATTGGCGTGACCATGGCCAATCTTGTGTTCGGTCTTGAGGAAAGCCACCTGCTCCATGTGCTTCTTGTCTGGGACGGAATCAAGGACCTCAAACCAGTGCGCGACAGGCTTTCCGTAGATCTTCTCGATGGACGGGAAATACGAAGCCGGGCCTTTAACTTTTGTATCCGTAGTCATGAACGAACCTCGTTGTTGGTGTGGGGCAGGCGGGTAGCCACCTTGGCTAGTCCGACCATCCTGTTATCCGACGTATCAGGCCGAACGGAATCGACAGTGTTGGATACAGCCATGAGGACCGGGCAATGCATTCAAGCCGACGTCCCGCCGCTACGCCAGCAATACTGGCTTAACTCGGGTGTTAGGTTTCATGAGCAATGACCCCACGGCCAAAGTCGTGTTTCGCGTCCTGGACGATGAGGGCGGCGCAACAGTCGATATGAGTCGTTGATCCCCGATAAGACCTGACCAGAACCATCCAACTCAAGGAAGAGTCCATGTGCCCACGTATCGCCCGCCTGTGGTTGCCGTGCCTGTTGTTGCTGTCCTGCTCCTCGCCATTGCCGGCGCGGGAGGCCGGGCCGCCACCGCTCATGCTGGCCACGAGCTATGAAGCCGGCGTCGATGTCTCCGGGTACTGGGTCAGCGAGAAGCTCGACGGGGTGCGCGGCCGCTGGGATGGGCACGCGTTGTGGACGCGCGGCGGACACCGGGTCGACGCCCCCGCCTGGTTCACCTCGGGCTGGCCGGCGGTCCCGATGGATGGGGAACTCTGGATCGGGCGCGGGCAGTTCGAAGAGGTCAGTGCCCTGGTCCGCGCTATCGAGCCCGACGACGACGCGTGGCGGCGCGTCCGCTTCATGGTGTTCGACCTGCCCGGCAGCACCGCGGACTTCGAGACCCGGGTGATGCGCATGCGCGCGATGCTCGGGGAAACCGGCATCGAGTGGCTGCAGCCGGTCCGGCAGTTCCGGGTGGAGGACGTGGCGGAGCTGGATGCCCGGCTGGAGCGGATCGTCGCCGCCGGGGGCGAGGGGCTGATGCTGCACCATCGCGATGCGGTCTATGACGTGGGCCGCAGCGACCACCTGCTCAAGTACAAGCCCTACCGGGACGACGAGGCACGGGTGGTCGGGCATACCGCCGGCCGCGGCAAGTACGAGGGAATGCTTGGCGCGCTGATCGTCGAACGCGCCGACGGACTGCGGTTCCGCCTGGGCAGTGGATTCACCGATGCGCAGCGCGCGGAGCCGCCGCCGGTGGGCGCCCTGGTCACCTATCGCTACAACGGACTGACGGCCAATGGCGTGCCGCGGTTCGCGCGGTTCCTGCACATCCGCCACGAGGCGCCACCGCCGGATCCGGAATGATCGGCGTTACGGCTGGCGTCCCGCGAGCAGGTATTCCAGCACCGCCATGCGCACCGCCACGCCGTTGCGAACCTGGGCCAGCACCCGCGACTGCGGGCCGTCGGCGACCTCGTCGGTGATCTCGATGCCGCGGTTGATCGGGCCGGGGTGCATCACCACGGCGTCGCGCGCGGCACAGCGCAGGCGTTGCGAGGTCAGGCCGTAATCGCGGTGGTAGGCGTCGATCGAATCGATCAGCCCTTCATCCATGCGCTCGCGCTGCAGGCGCAGCATCATCACCGCATCCACCCCTTCGAGCGCGGCGTCGAGGTCGTGGCTGACGACGCAGCCATCGAGGGTGGCGTCGCCGGGCAGCAGCGCGCGGGGGCCGCAGACGCGGATCTCCCCGGCCCCGAGCGCATGCAGTGCATGCAGGTCGGAGCGGGCGACGCGGGAATGGCGGACGTCACCGACGATCAGCACCTTCAGCCGTCCGAAGTCGTCGCCCTTGGCCTGCCGCAGGGTCAGCATGTCGAGCAGGCCCTGGGTCGGGTGGGCGCTGCGGCCGTCGCCGGCGTTGACCAGGGCGGTCCCCGGCGCGGCGGCGTCGGCCAACGCCGCGACCGCACCGTCGTCGTGATGCCGGATGACGAAGCCGCGCACGCCCATCGCCTCGATGGTCCGGAGGGTGTCGCGCGCGGTCTCGCCCTTGCGGGTGGACGAGGTGGAAACGTCGAAGTTCAGCACGTCGGCGCCGAGCCGCTGGGCGGCCAGCTGGAAGCTCAACCGGGTGCGCGTGGATGGTTCGAAAAACAGGGTGCAGATCGCGGTGCCAGCCAGTGCCGACCGGTTGTCGCGACCATCGGCGTAGTGCTGCGCACGGTCGAGCAACGCCAGCAGTTGCGCGCGCGGCAGGCCTTCGAGGGTCAGCAGGTGGCGCAGCGCGTCGGGGTTGTCGGGCTGGAGGGTCATGCGGTCTCTGGCATGCGGGCCGGGTGGACGGGAGTGAAGGGGTGGTCAGTCCGGGACGGGGATCGATGCCTGGCCGATGTCGACCGCATCGTCTGGTGCGGCCAGCCAGCGCTCGATGATCACCGCGGCGGCGACCGCATCGAGCGTCTCGGCATCACGCTTGCGTTTGCGCCCTTGGGCACGCTCGCTGGCGAAGCGCCGCGCGGCCTCCATCGAGCTGGAGCGCTCGTCGACCAGCACCACCGGCAACCGGTAGCGGGCCTGGAGTTCGCGGCCAAAGGCGTGGGCACGCTCGCGGGCGGGCTGGTTGCCGCCGTCGAGGGTCAACGGATCGCCGACGACCAGGCCGTCGGGCAGCCATTCCTTGCGCAGGCGGTCCAGCGCGGTCCAGTCGGGGCCGTGGCCGTGCACGTCCACCACGGCCAGCGCGCGTGCACCGTGGCCGAAGGCGCTGCCGACCGCGACCCCGATCCGGCGCGAGCCGACGTCGAAGCCCAGCACGGTGCCATCGCGACGGATCGTCGGCGCGACTGGGCCGGGACCGGACGCGCTGTCGTTCATGCGTGGCCCGCGTAGTCCGCCAGGTGGGCGAAGTCGACACCGATGCGACCCGCGGCGGCCTGCCAGCGCTCGTCCAGCGGCAGTTCGAACAGCAACTCGGCATCGGCCGGCGCGGTCAACCAGTCGTTCTCGGCCAGTTCCTGCTCGAGTTGGCCGGAGGTCCAGCCGGCGCACCCCAGCGCGACCACCATGTTGGACGGGCCTTCACCGCGCGCCATCGCTTCGAGGATCTCGCGCGAGGTGGTCAGGAACAGCGAGTCGGTGATCGCCATGGTCGAATCCCACTGCGGGCCGCCGTCGTGCAGCACGAAGCCGCGTTCCGGGTGCACCGGCCCGCCGGCCAGCACCACCTGGGCGCGCATCGAATCGCTGCCGCCCTCCACGCCCATCTGCCCCAGCACCTCGCCAAGCGTGTATTCGGACGGGCGGTTGACCACGATGCCCATGGCGCCATCGGCGTCGTGCTGGCAGATCAGTGCGACGCTGCGCGAGAAGTTGGTTTCGGCCAGCGACGGCAGCGCGATCAGCAACTGGTTGGCCAGGGGCGTGGGGGACGTGCTCATGGGCGCATTCTAGCCCGCACGCCCGTCGCGGTGGCCCGGGCAACGCGCCCGGCGACGTGGAGCGATACGATGCGGGCTGGCCTGTCCGCCCGATCGAGGTTACCCATGTCACTGTCGCGCCCCTCCCGCCCGTTCCGCCTCCGTGGCCTCGCCGCGGCCTGCCTCGCCTGCCTGGCGCTGGCCGCCTGCCAACCGCAAGCCCCCGACGCGGGCACGACCGGCGCCCCGGTCCCGACCGACGCCACCGAAACCCCCGAGCCGACCTACGCCGAAGCCCACGCCGGCGACTACGCGACGGTGCAGTTGACCGCCGACCTGTCCGGGTTCGATGAACGCGGCAGGAAGATGATCGCCCGGCTGGTGCAGGCGGCGCAGGTGATGGACGACCTGTGGTGGCGGCAATCCTGGGACGGCGAGCGCGACGCCCTGCTCGCCCGCGCGCCCGACGACGCCACCCGCGAACTGCTGCGCATCAACTTCGGCCCGTGGGACCGGCTCAATGCCGACACGCCGATCATCGAAGGCGTGCCGGCACGGCCGCCCGGCGGCGCGTTCTACCCGGTCGACATGAGCAAGGCCGCGTTCGCCGCCGCCGAACTGCCGGACAAGACCTCCAACTACACCCTGCTGCGGCGCGAAGACGGCGAGCTGGTCACCGTGCCCTACCACGAGGCTTACAAGGCCGACCTGGAGCGCGCCGCCGCGCTGTTACGCGAAGCCGCCACGTTCAGCGATGACAAGAGCTTCGCCGACTACCTCACGATGCGCGCCGACGCCCTGCTCGACGACGACTTCCGTCCCAGCGACATGGCATGGATGGAGATGAAGACCAACCCGGTCGACATCGTGATCGGCCCGATCGAGACCTACGACGACCAGCTGTTCGGCTACAAGGCGTCCTACGAGGGGCTGGTGCTGGTCAAGGACCAGGCCTGGAGCGACCGGCTCGCCCGCTTCGCCGCGTTCCTGCCCGAGCTGCAGAAGGGCCTGCCGGTGGATGCCGAGTACAAGGCCGAAACCCCGGGCTCGGATGCCGACCTCGGCGCCTACGAGGCGATCTACTACGGCGGCAACGCCAACGTCGGCGCCAAGACCATCGCCATCAACCTGCCCAATGACGAGGCGGTGCAACTGGCCAAGGGCACCCGGCGGCTGCAGCTGGAAAACGTCATGCAGGCCAAGTTCGACCAGATCCTGGTACCGATCGCCGAGCTGCTGATCGCCGGGGACCAGATGGAGCACGTCACCTTCGATGCGTTCTTCGGCAACACCATGTTCCACGAGCTCGCGCACGGGCTCGGCATCAAGAACACGCTCGACGGCGAAGGCACGGTCGACGAGGCGCTGAAGGAGTACGCGTCGAGCTTCGAGGAAGGCAAGGCCGACATCCTTGGCCTGTACATGGTCGACGCGCTCGGCCGGCAGGGCGAACTCGATGGCGGCGAAGCCGGCGAGCCGGATGTCCAGGCCGGTGTCGAGGACCGCCTGATGGACAGTTACGTGACCTTCCTCGCGGGCATCCTGCGCTCGGTGCGTTTCGGTGCGGCCGACGCGCACGGCAAGGCCAACATGTTGCGCTTCAACTATTTCGCCGACGCCGGCGCGTTCAGCCGTGACCCGGAGACCGGCCGTTACCGGGTCGATTTCGAGAAGATGCGCGCGGCTATGAACGACCTCAGCGCGAAGCTGTTGACCGTGCAGGGCGACGGCGATTATGCCGAGGCCAAGCGCATGACCGACACGCTGGGCGTGGTCAAGCCGGAGCTTGCCGCGGACCTCGCCCGCCTCGATGCGGCCGGAATCCCGGTGGACATCCGCTTCGAACAGGGACTGGACGTGCTGGGGTTGTCGGAATACGCGGCCAGGGACTGAACGCATGTCGGGTTACTGCGATTCCGCCCCCGGGCATCCGCTGCACGGGCCGTACCACGACGGTGAGTACGGCTTCCTGCAGCGCGACGAGTCGGTGCTGTTCGAGCGTCTGCTGCTGGAAATCAACCAGGCCGGCCTGAGCTGGGAGACCATGCTGCGCAAGCGCGAGGGATTCCGGCGCGCATACGACGGCTTCGATGTCGACAAGGTGGCCGCCTACGGCGAGGCGGACCGCGCGCGTTTGCTCACCGATGCCGGGATCATCCGCAACCGGCTCAAGGTCGATGCGGCGATCCACAACGCCGGGGTGATCCGCGGCCTGCGCGCTTCGCACGGCGGGTTCGCCGCGTGGCTGGACGCGCATGTCATGGACGGTGACGCCCGGCGCGACAAGGCCGGCTGGGTGAAGCTGTTCAAGCGCACGTTCCGGTTCACCGGCGGCGAGATCACCGGCGAGTTCCTGATGAGCCTGGGCTACCTGCCCGGCGCGCACCGGGAGAGTTGCCCGGTGTTCGAGCGCACGGTGTCGGCTGGAGCGCCCTGGTCGCAGGTGCCCTGAGCCCCAGCTCAATTGGGACGCCGCGAATGTAGGAGCGACGTGAGTCGCGACCCCCTGACAATCGGAGCAGCACGGAGTGCGCCCACCACGAACCGTCCATCGCTCGATTGTTGCAGCGCCTTGCGCCACCTCATTGCGGATCAGCGGATCGCAACCCACGTCGCTCCTACACGGCATTTGCACGGGTCGGCGACCACGCTCGCAACATGACCGTGCGAATCGGCATTTCCGGCTGGCGTTACGCGCCATGGCGCGGCGTGTTCTATCCGCCGGGACTGGTGCAGCGGCGCGAGCTTGAGCACGCGTCGCGCTGCTTCCCGAGCATCGAACTCAACGGCTCCTTCTACTCGCTGCAGTCACCCGACAGCTACTCGGCCTGGCACGACGCCACCCCGGCCGACTTCGTGTTCGCGGTAAAGGGGCCGCGCTACATCACCCACCTGCGCCGGCTGCGCGACATCGACAAGCCGATGGCCAACTTCCTCGCGTCGGGCCTGCTACGGCTCCGCCCGAAACTCGGACCACTGCTGTGGCAGCTGCCACCCAACTTCAAGTTCGACGCCGGCTTGCTCGACGGATTCCTCGGCGCCCTGCCGCGCGATACCGAAGCCGCGCTGGCACTCGCGCGCCGTCGCGACATCGGACTCATGCGTGGCCGCAGCGCCCTGGCGATCGACCGGAACCGTCCGCTGCGCCACGCCATCGAAGTCCGCCACCCGAGTTTCTGCGAACCGGCTTTCATCGAACTGCTGCGGCGGCATCGCGTCGCGCTGGTCATCGCCGACACCGCCGGCACATGGCCCTACCTGGAGGACGTCACCGCGGATTTCCTGTACCTGCGGCTGCACGGTGACGCCGAGCTGTACGTCAGCGGCTACTCGGACGATGCGCTGACCCGTTGGGCGCAGCGCATACGGCGCTGGAGCGAAGGCGGCGAACCTGCGGACGCGGTGCGGGTGGGTGGACGGGCCCCGAAACTGGCGCGTCGCGACGTGTACTGCTATTTCGACAACGACATGAAGGTGCACGCGCCGTTCGATGCACAGGTGCTGATGGACAAGCTGAGCCTACCGGCACCCTGCCCGGCGCGTGAGGACGTTGCGCCCATCACCCGGCAAGTGTAGGGGCGACGTGAGTCGCGACCCACTGACAATCGGAGTCGGACGGAAGTTGCACTCACCATGAGTCGCCGATCGCGCGATTGGTAACAGCACGTTTGGCGACCCTCATTGCAGGGTCAATGGGTCGCGACTTGCGTCGCTCCTACAACCGGCGCAAGCGCGGTCAGCGGATCTCCGCGACCTCGATCCCGTCCATGCCCTGCGACAGGGTCTTGGCATCGCCGCCCTGGGCCAGCTTGATCCGCAGGCGCACCTCGTTCTGCGAGTCGGCGTAGCGAAGCGCGTCCTCATAGCTGATCTCGCCGGCCTGGTACAGCTCGAACAGGGCCTGGTCGAAGGTCTTCATGCCGAGCTGCACCGACTCCTTCATCACTTCCTTGAGCTTGTGGATCTCGCCGTCGCGGATGTAGTCCTGCACCAGCGGGGTACCGAGCAGGATCTCCATCGCGACCCGGCGCGCCTTGCCGTCCGGGGTCGGGACCAGTTGCTGGGCGACCACGCCCTTGAGGTTCAGCGACAGGTCCATCAGCAACTGGCCGCGGCGATCCTCGGGGAAGAAGTTGATGATGCGGTCCATCGCCTGGTTGGCGTTGTTGGCGTGCAGCGTGCACAGCACCAGGTGGCCGGTTTCGGCGAAGGCAATGGCGTGGTCCATGCCCTCGCGGGTACGCACCTCGCCGATCATGATCACGTCGGGCGCCTGGCGCAGGGTGTTCTTGAGCGCGTTCTCCCAGCTGTCGGTATCGATGCCGACCTCGCGCTGGGTGATGATGCAGCCTTCGTGCTTGTGCACGAACTCGATCGGGTCCTCGATCGTGATGATGTGCCCGGTCGAGTTCTGGTTGCGGTAGCCGATCATCGCCGCCAGTGAGGTCGACTTACCCGTGCCGGTGGCGCCGACGAAGATGATGATGCCGCGCTTGGTCATCGCCAGCGTCTTGATCACCGCCGGCAGGTTCAGCTCCTCGATGGTCGGGATCTTGGTCTCGATCCGGCGCAGCACCATGCCGACCTGGTTGCGCTGGTAGAAGCACGACACGCGGAAGCGGCCGACACCGGAGACGCCGATCGCGAAGTTGGCCTCGTGGGTCTTCTCGAACTCCTCGCGCTGCATCGGGTTCATCACGTTGAGCACGAGGTCGCGGCTCTGCTGCGGCGTCAGCGGGTTCTGCGTGATCGGCGACAGCTTGCCGTTGACCTTCATCGACGGCGGCATGCCCGCGGTGATGAACAGGTCGGACGCCTTCTGGTGCGCCATCAGCTTCAGGAACGAGGTGAAGTCGATAGGGCCGGTGGCGGTCGTGCTGCTGGTGGTGCTCATTGCGGTCTTCCCCTTGCCACCGGACCCGATGCCCGCCGGCTGATGTCATGTTCAGTCGAACAGGCGCTTGTCCTTGGCGTACTCGCGGGCCTGCGGGCGCAGGATCAGGCCTCGCTTGACCAGGTCCTGCAGGTGCTGGTCCAGGGTCATCATGCCGGCCTGCTGGCCGGTCTGGATCGCCGAGTACATCTGCGCGACCTTGTCCTCGCGGATCAGGTTGCGGATGGCCGGGGTGCCGACCATGATTTCCCACGCCGCGGTGCGGCCGCCGCCGACCTTCTTCAGCAGCGCCTGCGAGATCACCGCGCGCAGCGATTCCGACAGCATCGAGCGCACCATCGGCTTCTCGCCGGCGGGGAACACGTCGATGATGCGGTCCACCGTCTTGGCCGCCGACGAGGTGTGCAGGGTGCCGAACACCAGGTGGCCGGTTTCCGCGGCGGTCAGTGCCAGGCGGATCGTTTCCAGGTCGCGCAACTCGCCGACCAGGATGTAGTCGGGGTCCTCGCGCAGCGCCGAACGCAGCGCCTCGTTGAAGCCATGGGTATCGCGGTGGACCTCGCGCTGGTTGATCAGGCACTTCTGCGAGGTGTGCACGAACTCGATCGGATCCTCGACCGAGAGGATGTGCGCGTACTCGTTCTTGTTGATGTGGTCGATCATCGCCGCCAGCGTGGTCGACTTGCCCGAACCGGTCGGGCCGGTGACCAGGATCAAACCCTGCGGCTGATCGATGAGCTCCTTGAAGATCCGCGGCGTGCCGAGGTCCTCGAGCGTCAGCACGTCGGACGGAATCGTGCGGAACACCGCGCCGGCGCCGCGGTTCTGGTTGAACGCGTTGACGCGGAAGCGGGCCAGCCCGGGGATCTCGAACGAGAAGTCGACCTCGAGGAATTCCTCGAAGTCGCGCCGCTGCTTGTCCGACATGATGTCGTAGACCAGCGCGTGCACCGCCTTGTGGTCCAGCGCCGGGATGTTGATCCGGCGGACGTCGCCATCGACCCGGATCATGGGCGGCATGCCGGCCGACAGGTGCAGGTCGGATGCCTTGTTCTTGACTGAAAACGCCAACAGTTCGGCGATATCCATGCGTGCTCCCCTGCACAACGGATGACTTGTGACTGGCGAGCCAGCCCCCCTTCGCGGCAGTATAGCCCCGGACCCGCGCCGTCAATCCAGCCCTGCATCACAGGATCAAACGACGTGAAGACACATCCCCTGGACCATATCTCCCGATTGCTGGACAACGCCGCGAGCGCCGCGGGCCGGCCGTCGCCGCGCCTGCTGGCGGTCAGCAAGACCCAGCCGGCGGACGCCGTCGCCGGACTGGCGGCGCTGGGCCAGCGCGCGTTCGGCGAAAACTACGTGCAGGAAGCGGCAGCCAAGATCGCGGAACTGGCGCAAGCTGAACCGGGGACGCCGGCGCTGGAGTGGCACCTGATCGGCCATCTGCAATCCAACAAGGCCCGCGAGGCCGCCGCGCTGTTCGACTGGGTGCAGACCGTCGACCGGACCAAGCTGGTCGCGGCGCTGGCCCGCCACCGCGACCCCGCGCGCGGCCCGCTGAACGTGCTGGTCCAGGTCAACATCGACGACGAGGCCAGCAAGCACGGCTGCCGGCCGGAGGACGTCGAGGGACTGGCGGCGACGATCGCACGCGAACCGATGCTGCGCTTGCGTGGATTGATGGTGATCCCGATCCCGCACGACGACCCGGAACTGGGGCGCCCGGCGTTCCGCCGCAGCCGCGCGCTGTTCGACGCGATGCGCGCGCGTTATCCGCAGGTCGACACCCTGTCGATGGGGATGAGCGGCGATGCGGCGATCGCGATATCCGAAGGCGCGACGATGGTGCGGATCGGCACCGCGCTGTTCGGCGCGCGCGCAAGGCGGGAGGAAACGCAGGCGCCACCCTTCTACACTGGGCGCTGATTCGTACCTAGGGCCCCCAACCATGAGCAATCCATCCAAGCCGTCCGATGCCCCCGTCGTCGCCTTCATCGGCGGCGGCAACATGGCGCGCAGCCTGATCGGCGGGATGATCGCGCGCGGCGCGGACCCGGCGCGGGTGCGCGTGGCCGAGCCGGTCGAGGCCTTGCGCGATGCGTTGAAGGCCGACTTCGACGTGCCCTGCTTCGCCAGCGCCAGCGAGGCCGTGGAAGGCGCGGCGGTGTGGCTGCTCGCGGTCAAGCCGCAGGTCATGCGCACGGTCTGCGGCGAGTTGACGGCGGTCGCGCAGGACACCCAACCGGTCGCGATTTCGGTCGCCGCCGGCATCACGTCCACGCAGCTGTCGAACTGGCTGGGCGGCGATATCGCCGTCGTGCGCGCGATGCCGAACACCCCGGCCCTGCTCGGCGCCGGCATCACCGGCCTGTTCGCCAACGACCGCACCGACGCGACCCAGCGCAAACAGGCGGCAGGCCTGCTCGACGCGGTCGGCCCGACCGTGTGGATCGACGACGAGGTGCAGATGGACGCGGTCACCGCGGTGTCCGGCAGCGGCCCGGCCTACGTGTTCCTGCTGGCCGAGGCGATGCAGGACGCCGGCGTGAAACAGGGCCTGCCCGCCGACACCGCGCGCCAGCTGGCCAGCCAGACCCTGCTCGGCGCCGCGAAGATGCTGACCGAACTGGACGAGCCCGCCGACGTGCTGCGCAAAAAGGTCACCTCGCCCGGCGGCACCACCCAGGCCGCGATCGAGACCTTCGAATCCGGCGGCCTGCGCGAGCTGGTCGACCGTGCGGTCACCGCCGCGACCGAGCGCGGCCGCGAACTGTCGGCGGCGAACGACGACTGAGCCCGGACGACCCGCTTCCACCCATTGCCCCGGAGTTCCACCATGCGCACCCTCGTTGCCCCGATCCTCGGCGCCCTGCTGCTGGGGCCAGCCCTGCTCGCAGGTTGTGACAGCCAACCCGCCCCGCGTGTCGCCAGCCAGGCCGCGGTGCCGCAGGAAGCGACCCTGGAAGTCGGCGACACCCGCATCCGCGCCAGCGTGCTGCAGACCTCGATGCTCAACGACACGGTCGCGCGCCAGTACGGCATCGAGCGTGGCGACGACATCGTGATGCTGCTGGTCGGACTGCGCGAGGGCGCGCCGGCCGAGGAGGTTTCGGTGCCGGCGACCGTCACCGCGACCGTGACCGACCTGCGTGGCCGCAAGCAAGTGGTCGAGATGCACGAGTTGGCCAGCGGCGAGCTGGTCGATTACGTCGGGACGCTGCAGGTGTCGTTGCCGGATACGCTGGCGTTCGAGGTGTCGATCGCGCGACCGGGCAAGCCGGATTCGACGATGCGTTTCAGCCGGGAGTTTTTTTCGCGATAGGGGGGCACGAAAATGAAGCTGGCTTCGTTGTAGGAGCGACGTGAGTCGCGATTTCACTGATGCCCGGGATCGCCGTGCGTTCGCGACTTACGTCGCTCCTACAAAAAGCGGGTGTTTAAGGGCGGCGAGGGAGTCTATGGCCTGCGGGTGAACTTCTTGCAGGCCGCATCGGGTTTGGGCGTGCTCGACTCCAGCCCGGCGGCGGTCCTTTGCAACTGTTCGCGCCAGCGACTGTCGCTGCCGGCGCCTGCCTGCGCGGCCTCCAGCGCGACCCGTGCCTCGTCCATGCAGCCCAGTTCGGCCAGGACGCTCGCGTAGTTGTTGCCCAGCACCGGGTCGTCCGCCGCCAGTGCCAGTCCGTTGCGGTAATGCGATGCGGCCACCACCCGTTCCCCGGCTCCGTAAGCGTGGTTGCCCATCGCCAGGTGGCTGCGCGGGTCATCGGGCCAGCGCTCCAGCGCGGCCTCGTAGGCCGGACCGGTCGCTTCGGCGCCGGCGACGTCCTCGAAGTCGGCGACCGCGGCTAGGTACTTTGTCGCGTCCGCGTGGGCGGGCAGCTCGCCCGGGCGCAAAGCCAGCAGGCCCCAGCGGCCGGCCCAGTCCCAGGTGCGCAGGAACTTGCGCGCATCCACTTCGAGTCCACGTTCGGTACCGCTGTTGAGGATCACCTCATTGCGCGCCGGATCGGTACCGACCAGCACCGCGTAGTGCCAGCGCGGCACGGTCCGGACCAGCAGGTTCTGCAGCACCAGCACCGGGCGGCCGGCGTACAGTTCGGCCAGCAGCGCATCGGTATCGGGCTCGACCACGTACGGGATGCGGCCGGCGCGGCGGGTGGCGGCGACCAGTTCGACCTGCAGGCTGCCCTCGCGACCGGGCAGGTAGACCTGCGGGACCAGCGCCTCGGGACTGGTCGACACGCCGCTGTCCACCAGCACCGTCGCCAGCGCGGCGGGCCCGCACTGGTATTCGTCCTGCGGGTAGAACGGCACGTCGGCCAGCAGCACCGGCCTGGCCGGGACACCATCCGGCGCGTCCGGGCGCGCCAGCTGCCAGGCGGGATTGATCGTCGAGCAGGCCGGCAACAGCAATGCGGCGGCGAGCACGAGGCCCGTCGCCGCACGTGATGCGGGGCCGCGCGCGGAGGCGGCCGCCGGCATCAGATCCGGTTGAAGATGTTGGTCACGCCGACCAGTTCGAGTATCAGCAGCACCACGAACACCACGCCGATCACGGCCAGCGCACCGCCGCCGGCCGGCAGGCGGTCAAGCTCGCCCTGCATGCGCAGGAGTTCGGCATCGCTGAGCGACGCGATGCGGGTATCGGCATCCGCCGGGTCGACGCCCAGTTGCTGCATCGCCTGGCGCACATCGTCGCGCGCGAGCGATGCGCGGATGTCCGCCTCGGTGCTGGCGCGCATGTCGGCCGACAACGCCTGCTGGGTGCTGATGATGCTGGCGGTCGCCGGGTTGACGACCATCGACGCGGCCAGCGTGCCGACCAGCAACGGGGTGGCTATGTACTTCCTGAACATCGGGGACTCCTCATGATGGGCCGGAGGAGGTATGCCACAGCCGGCGTGAAGGCGACCTTGCGCGCGTCACGAAACGGCTCAGCCGTGGCGCACGGCCCAGTCGCGGATGATCGCGGCGATCGCGCCGACCCCATCGGTGAGCGCGGCCGGGCCGGGCTGCAGGATCATCGGTGACTTGATCTCGTGCAGTTCGCCGTCGCGCACCGCCGGGATCGCGCCCCACCCGTCCCGCGCCGCGACCTTCTCCGGACGGAACTTCTTGCCGCACCACGAGCCGAGGATGATGTCGGGCGCGCGCCGGACCACTTCCGCCGGGTCTTCGAGGATGCGCTGCTTCGCCAGCGACTCGGCGGCGCGCTCGGGGAAGATGTCCTCGCCGCCGGCGATCCGCACCAGTTCGGCGACCCACTGGATGCCGCTGATCAACGGCTCGTCCCATTCCTCGAAATAGACCTTCGGCCGTCGCGGCAGTCGCGCGGCGGCTTCCGCAATGCCATCGAGCCCGCGCTGCAGGTCGTCGGCGTAGGCGCTCGCCTTGTCCGCCGCACCGACCAGCGCACCGAGCCGACGGATGTAGTCGACGATGCCGTCGACACTGCGGTGGTTGCTGATCCAGACCTCGACGCCGTGGCGGATCAACTCGGCGGCGATGTCGGCCTGGATGTCGGAGAAACCGACCACGAAATCGGGTTCGAGCTTGAGGATCTCGCCGATCTTCGCGCTGGTGAATGCGCTTACCTTCGGCTTCTGCCTGCGCGCGATCGCCGGGCGCACGGTGAAGCCGCTGATGCCGACGATGCGGTCCTGCTCGCCGATCGCGTACAGGGTCTCGGTCGGCTCCTCGGTCAGGCAGACGATGCGCCGGGGGCCGATGGCACCGGCCGCGAGGGTCACGGGTAGAGCATCCGCTTGGACCACTCGCCGGCGAGGTCGCTCTCGTACAGCCAGCGCTCGTGCAGGCGGTACTGCGCGCCATACCAGAACTCGATCGCGCTCGGCTGCACCCGCAGGCCGGTCCAGCGCGGCGGGCGCGGGATGTCGCGGCCTTCGAACTCCTGCTCGAGCTGGGCCACGCGCTCGTTGAACTGCTCGCGCGACTCCAGCGTCTCCGACTGCTTCGACGCCCACGCGCCGATCTGGCTGCCGCGTGCGCGGGTGGCGAAGTAGGCGTCGGCCTCCTCGTCGTTGACGATCCCGACCGGGCCTTCGATACGCACCTGCACGCCATCGCGCACCCGCGGCCAATGGAACAGCAGCGCGGCGTGCGGGTTGGCCTGCAACTCGCGGCCCTTGCGGCCGTCGAGGTGGGTGTAGAACACGAAGCCGCGCGGGTCGTGCGCCTTGAGCAGCACGGTCCGTGCGGAGGGGCGCGCGTCGAGCCCGGCGGTGGCGACGGTCATCGCGGTCGGGTCGGGTTCGCCGGCCTCCCTGGCCTGCGCGAACAGCTCGGCGAAGGTGGCGTGGGCTTCGGACAGAAGGTCGAGGTGGTCCATTGCGATATGGTGATCCGATGGCATCAGGCCCACAGGTTACCCCGCCCGGCGCCGGCCCCCGACCCGCAGGCTACGCGCCGGCGTTCGTTGCCGACGTGCTCGACGACGCCCTCGCCCACGACTGCCGGGTGTACTCGATCACCGGGCTGCAGGGCACCGGCAAGTCGACGATCGCGGCGCAACTGGTCGAGCTGGCCGGCGAACGCGGACTGCATGCGGTGGCGCTGTCGATCGACGACTTCTATCTCGACCACGACGAGCGTGCGCGCCTGGGTCGCGACGTGCATCCGCTGCTCGCGACCCGCGGCCCGCCGGGATCGCACGACGTGACGCTGGCCTGCGAGGTGGTCGACGCGCTGCGCGGCGGACGTGCGACCCCGCTGCCGCGTTTCGACAAGATCGCCGATCGCCGCCTGCCGCGCGCACGGTGGCCGGTCGTCGACGGGGTCGACCTGGTGTTTTTCGAGGGATGGTTCCAGAAGGTGCCGGCGCAATCGACGGAGGCGCTGGCCGAACCGGTCAACGCATTGGAACGCGACGAAGACCCGCACGGCACCTGGCGCAGCTGGTGCAACGCCGCGCTCGGCAGTGACTACGGCCCGCTGTGGACGCGGCTGGACCGGCTGCTGTTCCTGCAGGGACCGGGGTTCGACCAGGTGCCACAGTGGCGCTGGCAGCAGGAACGCACCCTGCAGGCGGCCAACCCGGAGCGGGCGGCGATGAGCCGGCCGCAGGTCATGCGCTTCGTGCAGTTCTTCGAACGCGCCAGCCGCCACGCACGGCAGGTGCTGCCGGACATCGCCGACCGGACCCGGCGGCTGGACAGCCACCGCCGGCCCCTCGACTGACCGCGGTCACTGCACCAGGAAACTCACCTTCATGTCGGCGCGCCACTCGGTGATGTTGCCATCGTCGTCGGTGACCACCTTGATCTCCTTCACCCAGGCGCCCTTGATGCCCTTGACCGAGGTGGCCGCCTTCTTCAGGCCGGTCTGCACCGCATCCTCCAGGCTCTTCTTGGAAGAGGCGTTGAGCTCGATGACTTTAGCTACCGACATTGGATGATCTCCTGTGTTGAAGCCGGTTGTGGGCCCGGCACGCATTACCGGGCCGGGCGTCCACGGTAGGCCCGCAACTGTTAAGAAGTTGCAACCGGCGCCTACAATCACCGCATGAACCCTGCCGCGAACCTGATCCTCGTTGGCCCGACGGGCGCCGGAAAAAGCTGCATCGGCCGCCACCTCGCCGGGCAGTACGGCCTGCGCCTGATCGACGCCGACGAGGCGATCGAGCAGCGCGCCGGCGCCAGCGTCGCCGCCATCTTCGAGGCCGAGGGCGAGGCCGGGTTCCGCGCGCGCGAACGGGCGGCGCTGGCCGAGCTGCTGGTCGAAGAAGGCCTCCTGCTGGCGACCGGCGGCGGCGCGGTGCTCGACCCGGACAACCGCCAACTGCTGCGCGCGCGCGGCTTCGTCGTCCACCTCGACGTGAGCCGGTCGCAACAACTCGAACGGCTGGCGGACGACACCGGCCGGCCGCTGCTGCAGCGCGAAGACCGGGACGCCGTGCTCGACGCAATGGCGATCCAGCGGGCGCCGCTGTATGCGGAAGTCGCCGACCTGCGCTTCGACACCGACGGACTGGGGATCGCGGACGCGGCCGCGCAACTGGCCGGCCACCTCGACCGCCAATGGCAGCGCGGAGACAGCCTGTGAGCATCCGCCACACGGTCGAAGTCGGCGGCGCGACGCCCTACGCGATCACCATCGGCCCCGGCCTGCTGGACGAAGGCGATCACCTCGCGCATCGCATCCGCGGCATCCACGTCCTGATCGTCAGTGACGACAACGTGGCGCCGCTGTACGCGCAGCGGGTCGAGGCGGAACTGCGGGCCTCGCGACCGGATGCGCTGCTGGCACGTTTCGTGATGCCGGCCGGTGAGCACGAGAAGACCCTGGCCCGTTTCGGCGAGGCGCTCGACGCACTGGCCAAACTGGGCGCGACGCGCGATGCGTGCGTGCTCGCCCTCGGCGGCGGCGTGGTCGGCGACCTCGCCGGCTTCGCCGCCGCCTGCTGGATGCGCGGCATCGACGTGGTGCAGGTGCCGACCACCCTGCTGGCGATGGTCGACTCCTCGGTGGGCGGCAAGACCGCGGTCGACCTGCCCGCCGGCAAGAACCTGGTCGGCGCGTTCCACCCGCCGCGCGCGGTGGTCGCCGACACCCGCGCGCTGCGCACCCTGCCCGACCGAGAACTGCGCGCGGGCCTGGCCGAGGTGGTCAAGTACGGCGCGATCTTCGACGCCGGCTTCCTCGCCTGGCTGGACGCGAACGCCGACGCCCTGCTGGCACGCGATGACGCGGCGCTGGCCGAAGCGATCACGCGCTCGTGCCGGTTCAAGGCCGAGGTGGTCGCACGCGACCCGCTCGAACACGGCGACCGCGCGCTGCTCAACTTCGGCCACACCTTCGGCCATGCGATCGAGACCGAACAGGGCTATGCCGGCACCCGCGGCGACGGCCTCAACCATGGCGAGGCGGTTGCGGTCGGCATGGTGCTGGCGGCGCGGCTGTCGGCCGCGCTGGGGCGGGCGCCGTTGTCCGACGCCGAACGCCTGCAGGCGCTGCTGCAACGCCTCGGCCTGCCGACCGCACTTCCGGCCGGCCTCGCCCCGGAGCAGTTGCTGGCCCGCATGCGGCTGGACAAGAAGGCCCACGCCGGCGGCATCCGCCTGGTGCTGTGGGACGGCGCCGGCCGCGCGAAGCTGGTGACCGGGGTGGATGACGACGCCATCCTCGAATTGCTCCAGCCCGCCACGAACCGGATGTAGGAGCGACGTAAGTCGCGACCGCACGGCGAATCCGCGTGTCGATTCGCGCCACGCGTCGGGACAACGCCCGTGCCTTGATGCCGGTGCGCACAGGTCGCGTTTCCGCAGCATCAGTGAGATCGCGACTTACGTCGCTCCTACACCGGGTTGTTCCGGGGTGGCTGGGCAGCCTTTGGCCGGACACAGCCGAAACCGCGGCCAGGCCGTACAATCCGCGCCATGCGATTGCTCCTGCAACAACGTCCCGACGGCCCCGAGGCTCCGCGCTTCGTGCAGCTGATGCTGCAGGGCGACCTGCTCGGCGGCTGGACCCTGGTCCGCGAATCCGGCCAGATCGGTGGCCGCAGCCAGTTGCGGCGCGAGCAGTTCCCCGACCACGACAGCGCGCTGGCGGCGCTGGAGGCCGCGCGCGACGCCCAGCTGAAACGCGGCTTCCAGCTGATGTTCAGCCAGGGCACCGACGCCCCGCGCTGACCCCCGCGCCACGTCCCGGAACGGTCCGTCCCGCGCCAGCCGGCCCGCCACACCGACCGAACCTTTACCATGCGCACGCCCGCGGCGACGCCGCCGCCCGAAGCCACGCGACCATGGCCCGACCGAGGAACCCGACTTGACCAGCCAGCCCCGTAACGACCGCTTCCTGCGCGCACTGCGCCGCGAACCCGTCGACTGCACCCCGGTCTGGCTGATGCGGCAGGCCGGCCGCTACCTGCCGGAATACCGCGCCACCCGCAAGGCCGCCGGCAGCTTCCTGGCGATGGCGAAGAACCCGGAGCTGGCCTGCGAGGTCACCCTGCAGCCGCTGCGCCGGTTCCCGCTGGACGCGGCGATCCTGTTTTCCGACATCCTCACCATCCCCGACGCGATGGGCCTGGGCCTGTACTTCGTCGAGGGCGAAGGCCCGAAGTTCGAGCGCCCGGTGCGCAACGCCGCCGACATCGCCCGCCTCGGCGTGCCCGACATGGGCAGCGAGCTGCGCTACGTGATGGACGCGGTGTCGACGATCCGCCGCGAACTCGACAACAGCGTGCCGCTGATCGGCTTCTCCGGCAGCCCGTGGACGCTGGCCTGCTACATGGTCGAGGGCGGCGGCAGCAAGGATTTCGCCCGGGTCAAGGCGCTCGCGCTCAACGACCCGGCGGCGATGCACAAGCTGCTGGAGGTCACCACCGACGCGGTGATCGCCTACCTGTCGGCCCAGCGCGCGGCCGGTGCGCAGGTGCTGCAGGTGTTCGACACCTGGGGCGGGGTGCTGTCGCCGTCGATGTACCGCGAGTTCTCGCTGCGCTACCTGACCCGCATCGCCCGCGAGCTCGAACGCGGCGACGGCGACGCGCGCGCGCCGCTGATCCTGTTCGGCAAGGGCAACGGCGCCTACGTGGCCGAGCTGGCCGACAGCGGCACCGACGCGGTCGGCGTGGACTGGACCATCGACCTCGGCGATGCCGCGCGTCGCAGCGGCGGCAAGGTCGCGCTGCAGGGCAACCTCGACCCGGTGACGCTGTACGCCAGCCCCGAGGCGATCCGTGCGCAGGTCGGCCGCGCGCTCGACAGCTACCGCGACGGCAACGGCGGCTCGCGCGAGGGCCACGTGTTCAACCTTGGCCACGGCATGTCGCCGGACATGGATCCCGAACACGTCGCCGTGCTGGTCGACGCCGTGCATAGCCTCAGCGCCCGCTGACCCCGCCGCAACCCGGCCGGGCGCAGGCCTACTCCACCGCCTGCGGCACGCCTTCCAGTTGCTGCCGCAGCATCGCGCCGGTCACCGGCTTGCGCAGGAAGCCATCGAAACCGGCCGCCATCGCCTGCGGTTCCGCGTCGGCGTCCGCACGCGCGGTAATCGCAACCAGCCGCGACCTGATGCCCTGCGCGCGCAGGTGGCGGGCCAGCGCGATGCCGTCCATGCCCGGCAGGTCCAGGTCCAGCAGCGCGACGTCGAACCGCCGGGTCGCGACTTCCACCAGCGCCGCGAGGCCGTGCCCCACGTGGCTGACCCGATGCCCCTGCGCCTGCAGCAGGCCGGTGATGACCTCGGCGACGATCGGATCGTCCTCCACCAGCAGCAGCGACAACGGGCGCGCGCGCGCGGTTTTGGCCGCGGTTGTCGCCGTCCCCGGCACGACCGCCTCCGGCAGCGGCAGGTGGACATCGAAGGTGGTGCCGACGCCCGGTGAGCTTTCGACCGTGATGCTGCCGCCCATCGCCGCCGCCAGTTCCTGGCAGATCGCCAGCCCGAGGCCACTGCCGCCGTAGCGCGCGGCGGTGCGCGCGCCTTCGGCCTGCTCGAAACGCCGGAACAGACGGCCCTGCTGCTCGGCGTTGAGGCCGGGACCGGTATCGGCGACGCGCAGGTGGATGCCGGCTTCGGCATCGCGGCGCACGCCAAGCGTGACCGAGCCGCGCTCGGTGAACTTGATCGCGTTGCCAAGCAGGTTGAGCAGGACCTGTCGCAGGCGCACCGGATCGCCGCGCCATCCATCCCCCACTCCGGGATCGAACTCCACCGCGAAGGCCAGACCACGCGCTTCCGCCAGCGGTGCCATCAGCGCCACCACGTCACCGACCAGCGCGCGCAGGTCGAACGGTTGCTCGGCCAGTTCCAGCTTGCCCGACTCGATCCGCGCGAGGTCGAGCGCGTCGTTGACCAGGCGCAGCAGGTGCTCGCCGGCGCCGCGGATGGACTCGGTGTAGCCACGCTGGCGCGGATCCAGCGGCGTACCTAGCAGCAGCTCGGTCATGCCGAGCACGCCGGTCATCGGGGTCCGCACCTCGTGGCCGAGGGTCGCGAGGAAACGGGTCTTGGCCAGCGACGCCTCGCGCGCGACCTCGTTCTCGTGTCGCACGCGCTGCAGGGCTTCGCGGCGCGCGAGCCGTTCGCGGTACTCGTCGAACAGCCACCACAGCAGCAGGGCGAACAACGCGGCAAACCCGGCCAGCGCCCACGGCGTCCGCCACCACGGCGGCAACACGGCAAAGCCGAGAACCCGCTCGACCGATGCGTTGCCGGCCGCGTCGACCGCGCGCGCATGCAGGGTGTAGTCACCGGGCGGCAGGCCGGCAAAGACGCGCTCGCCACTGCTGCCCTGCTCGATCCAGTCGCTGTCGTAGCCATCGAGCCGGGTGAAATAGCGGTTCGCCTGCGGGTCGTCGTAGGACAGCAGCCGCAACCGGACCCGCAACTCGCGGTCGTCGGGGGCCAGTTGCGGGATCGCGTCGGCGCCGGTGCCGGTATCGACGGCGACCCAGCGTCCGCCACGGCGAACCTCCATGCGATCGAAATGCAATGCCGGCTGCACGGGCGGCGGATCCGGCGCGAAGGTGTCGAGCATCACCACGCCGCCGTCGGCGAGGGTGGCGGTGAGTACGCCGGCGTCGCTCATGACCAGCGCGCGATCGACGAACTCCTGGCTGCCGAGGCCGTCGGCCAGCCCGAACCGGCGCAGGTGCCGGTTGCCGGGATCCCAGCGGAACAGGCCACGGCGACTCGACAGCCAGACCCGGCCGCGCGGGTCGATCTCCAGCCCGGCGCCTTCCAGCGACGGCATGCCCTGCGCGTTGCCGACCCGGGCGTCGCGCTGCCAGCGACCGCCCGCACGGCGGTAGTGTTCCAGTCCGGCCAGGTGCTGCAGCCAGATGCCGCCGTCGGGACCGAATGCGAATGCGAACACGCGGTCTTCGATTTCGATCCCGGGGGCGGCGACGAAACGTGCCGCCGCCGCATCCCAGCGCCGCATGCCGCGACCGTCGGCGATCCACAGCCGGCCGTCGCGGTCGAACGCCATCGCCTCGATGTCGCCGATCCCGAGACCCTGCGCGGTCCCCGGCAGCATCGTCGCCAGCACCCGGCCGCTGGTCCCGTCGCGCCGTTGCAGGCCGACGCCGGTATAGGACACCCAGACATCGCCGTCGGGGCCCTGCGCCAGCAATACCGCGGCACCGTCGAGCGTGCGGTCGCCGCCGCTGTCGACATTCCAGCGTTGCATGGTGCCGGTTGCCGGATCGATCCGCGACAGCGCGTGCCGCTGCCCCAGCCACAGACCGCCGTCGCCGGCCTCCAGCAGCGACAGGCCCGAAGCGCCGGTGATGCGATCGCCCAGCGCTTCGTCGATCGCGTCGACGCTGCCGTCGGCGCCGAGCCGCTCCAGTTCGCCGCGGGCACCGAACAGCCAGACGCCACCGCCACGGGCGATCGAGACGCTGCGATAGAACTCCGACGACAGGCCGTCGCGCTGGTGGTCGAACTGGGCGAGCCGGCGCCAGTCCGGCTGCAGGTAGCCCAGGCCGACGCCGGGCACCGGGAACCACATCGCGCCATTGGACTGCCGCAGCATCTGGAACATCGGGATGACCGGCCCCTTGGCGCCGATCGGCACCGGCAGCGGCACCGCCCCGGGCGACACCCGCCACAGCTGCCGGCTGCTGGCCAGCCACAACTCGCCATCCGGTTCGGCCAGCACCCCGAACACCGTATTGGGCGTCTCGAACATTGGCGACCATGCCGGCGTCAGCCAGTCGCCCCCGGCGCTGCGCCGGAACACGCCACTGTTGGCGCCGACCCAGATTCCGCCCGGTACCGGCGACACCGAGAACACCATCGGCGCCGGCGTGTCGCCGGGCAGCGCCACCCGTTCGAAACCGTCGCCATCCCAGCGCGCCAGGCCGGCGGTGGTGCCGACCCACAGGCGGTCGCTGGCATCCACGCTCAACGACAGCACGGTGGCCGCGGGCAAGCTGCGCGGGTCGCCGTCGCGCGGCATGAAGCGGGTGATCGTGCCGTCCGGATCGAGCCGGTGCAGGCCGCCGCCGTAGGTGCCGAACCACAACGCGCCGCGGTGGCTGGTGATGGCCCAGACGTCGTCGCTGCCCATCTCCGGGTGGTCGGCCTTGCGGTAATGGCGGAAGCCTTCGCGCGCGGAGTCGAGCACGCTGAGGCCGCGGCTTTCCGGCGCAACCCAGACCCGGCCGCGCGGATCGACGTGCAACACGGTCATGTAGTTGCCCGGCAGCGAGCTGTCGTCGCCGGGGATGTGGCGCCAGACCTGCATGCCGACCCCGTCGTAGCGGGCCAGGCCATCGATCGTCGCGATCCACAGGTAGCCGTCGGGATCGAACGCCAGGCCCTTGACGTCGCTGGACGGCAAGCCGTCGGCGACGCCGATGTGGCGCAGGGTCGGGACTTCCGGGATCGCGGGCGATGCCGGCGTCGGGGACGCGGGTACCGCAACGGATGCCTCCGCCATCGGCAGCGCGGGGCCGATGCCTGCCATCAGCAGCCACGCCGCGGCCGCCGCCGTCCTGGTCAACTTGCGCATCGTCCCTCCCTGGTCTTCGCGGTGCTTCCCCGCGCCAAGCCTCGGCGATCACGCCGTGGGGGGCAAGTGCGGCGGCGCGATCCCGTCCGCGCAACGCTGCGTGCCGGGTGGTCGCGGGCAGCGTCGGCCGTCTGCGCCTAGAATCCGGGCATGCCGTCAGAACCCGCGCATTCTTCCGTTGTCCGCCATGGCCCGCTGTTCGCGGTCGCGGCGCTGGTGCTGCTGCTCTCGGCGCCACGGCCGGCCGGCGCCAGCGAGCCTGTCGCGTGGAAGCTGGACCCGGTGCATACGCGGGTGATGTTCGCGGTATCGCACGCGGGGTTTTCCAGGGCGATAGGCACGGTATCGGGCAGCGACGGCGGATTGCTGTTCGATCCCGGCGACTGGGCGGGCGCGCGGCTGGTGGTCGAGGTGCCGCTGACCCGGCTCGACCTCGGCGACCCCGACTGGAACCGCGCCGCGCTGGCCGGCAACCTGCTCGACGCCGACGAATTCCCGACCGCGCGCTTCGTCTCGACCACGGTCACCCCGCGCGACACGGAAAACGCGGAGGTCTGCGGCGACCTGACCCTGCACGGCACCACCCGCCCGCTGTGCCTGGATGTCACCGTCAACACGGTCGAGCGCCACCCGATGCCACCGTTCCGGCTGACCGCCGGGTTCTCAGCCACCGCCACCCTCAGCCGCAGCGACTACGGTGTCGACGCGTGGGCATCGATGATCGGCGATGAAGTCGAACTGCGAATCGAAGCCGAGGCGACCCGTGCCAGCCGCACATTCGCCGAGCGCCTGCTGCAGGCCGCTACCGACGAAGCGACATCCGCTCCCCAACCCCAACCCGAACCCGTGCCGACCCCATGAACCTGAAGAACACCGCCGACCGCTGGGGCCCCGTCAGCCAGTTGCTGCACTGGGTCATCGTGTTGCTGCTGCTGATGCTGTCGACCATCGGCCTGCTGCTCGACAGCCTGCCGGTCACGCCGAAGTACTTCTGGGTGTTCGACCTGCACAAGTCGACCGGGCTGACCCTGCTGGCGCTGGTGCTGCTGCGGATCGGCTGGCGCCTGTACGCGGGCGCGCCGAAACCGCTGGCGGGCACGCCGACCTGGCAGGCGCGGATCGCCTCGGTCACCCACTGGCTGCTGTACGCGTTGATCCTGGCGATGCCGCTGTCGGGCTGGCTGTACGACTCCGCCAGCGGATTGCGGCCGCTGCGCTGGTACGGCCTGGTCGAGATGCCCAAGCTCAGCGCGCCGGACGAAGGCCTGCGCGAGCTGGGCCATACCGCCCATGAATGGCTGTTCTGGGTGCTGGTCGTCCTGGTCATCGGGCATGTGGCCGCCGCGTTCTACCATCACATCTTCCAGCGCGACGCGACCCTGCAGCGGATGCTGCCGCGACGTCGCCGCAACTAGCCGACCGAGGTTCCCCGATGCGTCATTCCGCGATATTCCCCGCGTTCCGCCGCGCCGCCACGCTGCTCGCAGGCGGCCTGCTGCTCGCCGCCTCGCCCGCATTCGCCACCGACTACGTGCAGGCACCCGGCTCGACCCTGGCGTTCGCGACCGAATACGACGGCGAAGTGTTCAGCGGCCACTTCAGCCGGTTCACCACCACCGTGAGCTTCGACCCGCAACATCCGGAGGCGGCCAGGCTCGAAGTGGTGATCCCGCTGGCCAGCGCCGGCACCGCCAACCCCGATCGCGACCAGACCCTGCTCGGCGCGGATTTCTTCAACGTCGGCAAATTCCCGCAGGCGCGTTACAGCGCGACCGGTTTCCGCCCGCTCGGCGACGGCAACTACGCCGCCGACGGCACCCTGACCCTGCGCGGGGTCAGTCATCCGGTGACGCTGACGTTCAGCTGGACCGACGGCGCCAGCCCCGTGCTGGCCGGCAAGGCGACCGTGCAGCGGCTCGCCTTCAACGTCGGCGGCGGCGACTGGGCGGATGTGTCGTTGATCCCGGATGCGGTGGCGGTGAGCACGAAGGTCAACCTGCAGCCGGTGGAGTGAAGCCGAAGCCGCTGCCCGCTTTGATGTAGGAGCGACGTAAGTCGCGAATGCACGGCGATCCCGGCCAGCAGGGAAATCGCGACTCACGTCGCTCCTACATGGGGCGACGTGCACGACACGACATTCCAGGCGGAGCACACAGGGACCCGAAGTCCCCGGGGCTGAGTCCTGCACCTGCCCGCCACTCTCAGCGCCTGAGGAACGCCCGCACGCGCCCCACGTCGAACGGCCAGTCCAGCTCCTCGCCGCTGGCCTCGTCGCGCAACACCGGCACCCGCACCCCGTAGCGCTGCTCCAGCACCTCGTCGTCGTCGATGAACACGCTGTCGAATTCCGGCACGCGGGCGAGCGCGAGCACCTCCAGCGCGAGGTCGCACAGGTGGCAATCGTCGCGTTGATAGAGGGTCAGGCGCGGCTGCACCCGCTCGACCGCCGGGATATCGGGATATGTCGGTTCGGGCATGTCGGCTACGGCGATCGGCATGAAGTCAATGGTGCGGCACCGTAGAATAGCGGTGCGCCGCGCTTCCCGCGCGACACCGGACTGGATGCCGCTCAACCCCGGCAGGAGCATTACGTGGCCGTCAGCACCTTCGACCTGTTCAAGATCGGCATCGGGCCGAGTTCCTCGCATACCGTCGGGCCGATGCGCGCGGCGGCGCGGTTCATCGAGCGCTGGCTGATCGACAACGGCGACCTGGAACGCACCACGCGGTTGCGCGCGGAAGTGTTCGGCTCGCTGGCGCTGACCGGTCGCGGCCACGGCACCGACAAGGCGGTGCTGATGGGACTGGAAGGCCACTGGCCGAACCTGATCGACCCCGACATCATCCCCGAGGCGCTGGAGCGCATCCGCTCGAGCAAGCGCATCAAGCTGTTCGGTCGCCACGAGATCGGCTTCGACGAGAAGCACGACCTGATCATGAACAAGCGCCAGAAGCTGCCGTTCCACACCAACGGCATGCGCTTCACCGCGTTCGATGCCGACAACGAAGTAATCGCCACCCGCGACTACTACTCGGTCGGTGGCGGCTTCGTGGTCAACGAGGACGAGGCGGCCGAGGACCGGATCGTCGCCGACACCACCGCAGTGCCCTACCCGTTCAACTCCGGCGACGAGTTGCTGCAGCAAGTCGCCGACCACGGCATCTCCATCGCCCAACTGATGTACGCCAACGAGGAAGTGTGGCGCCCGCGCACCGAGATCGACGCCGGCCTCGACGAGATCTGGGCGGCGATGAAGTCCTGCGTCGAGCGCGGCATCCGCTCCGCCGGCAGCCTGCCCGGCGGCCTGCACGTGACCCGCCGCGCGCCATTGCTGCATGCCGAACTGACCGCGCGCGACGCGCCGCAGGACGATCCGCTGACGATGCTCGACTGGGTCAACCTGTTCGCGCTCGCGGTCAACGAGGAGAACGCCGCCGGCGGCCGCGTGGTCACCGCGCCGACCAACGGCGCGGCCGGCATCATCCCGTCGGTACTGCACTACTACGACCGCTTCGTGCCGGGCGCGACCCCGCAGGGCGTGCGCGACTTCCTCATGACCGCGGCCGCGGTCGGGATCCTCTACAAGGAGAACGCCAGCATCTCCGGCGCCGAGGTCGGCTGCCAGGGCGAGGTCGGCGTGGCCTGCTCGATGGCCGCCGCCGGGCTGACCGCCGCGATCGGCGGCAGACCCAGCCAGATCGAGAACGCCGCCGAGATCGGCATGGAACACAACCTCGGCCTGACCTGCGACCCGATCGGCGGGCTGGTGCAGATCCCCTGCATCGAGCGCAACGCGATGGGCTCGGTCAAGGCGATCAACGCCAGCCGGATGGCGATGCGCGGGGACGGCAAGCACAAGGTCAGCCTCGACAAGGTCATCAAGACCATGCGCGACACCGGCAACGACATGAAGGACAAGTACAAGGAGACCTCGCGCGGAGGTCTCGCTGTCAACGTGATCGAGTGCTGACCGGCTAGAACGCGTAACGCATGACCAGCTGGTAACGCGGGCCGGCGTGTTCGGCCTCGACCTCGTACTCGTCGTGGTCGCGGTCGAGCTGGTCGGCCAGGTTGTCGAACTTGTCGAACACCTCGGTCTTGTCCGCGTCGAGCAGGTTGGTGCCACTGAGGCGCACCGAGACGCTGCCGCCGAAGCGCTTCTCGACGAACACTTCGAGGTCGCCGTCGTAGGTGGTCAACACCTCTTCGGCCAGCACGCGGCTGTAGGCATCGCCCTGCTTGCGGTAGCTGGCGCCGAACGACGCCGCCAGCGCCGGCAGGTCCTGGATGAAGCCGACGTTGTAGACGCTTCCGGCCTGGTTGTTGAAGCGGCGGGTGCCGAGGAAGTCCTCGACCTCGCTGTCGAGCCACGAGTAGTTCAGGAACACGCCGGTGTCGGGCAGGTTGAACGCGGTCAGCGGCGTGGACAGGTCGAACTCGACGCCCCAGACCTCGCCGTCGCCGACGTTGTCCATGGTGTAGATGAAGCTGTCCGGCTCGAACGGCACGGCGGCGATGGCCTCGTCCTCGCCGACGCCGTTGTCTTCCATGTAGTCCGCGATGTCGTCGGCCCAGTCATCGAACGCGGTTTCGTTGGGCTCGCCGGTGTTGACCAGTTCGATCAGGTTGCTGACGTCACGGTAGAACAGGTTGACCCCGACCACGCCGCGCTTGCCGAGGCGGCGCTCGAAACCGAGGTCGAAGCCGTTCGCGGTTTCCGGCTCCAGTGCGGGATTGCCGAGGAAGTCGTTGTCGCCGTACTCCTCGCTCAGCAGCGCCGGCAGCACGTGGTTGAAGTTCGGGCGGCGCAGGCTGCGCGCGGCGGAGAAGCTGACGCGGCTGGCCTCGCCGATGTCCCACTTCAGGTGCAGCGACGGCAGCAGCTCGCTGTAATCGCTGGAGACGCGGATCGATTCGCCGTCCTGGCCGGACTCGATGTCCGAGTCGGTGGTCTCGTAACGCAAGCCCGCTTCCCAGGCCAGCGTGCCGGCGTCGCCGGAGAACATCAGGTAGGGATCGATGCGGGTTTCCTCGATCACGCTGTCGATGACCGTGTCCGGCGCGTAGACCACCGGATCGCCCTGCGCCTCGGCCTCGAACGCGAAGTAGCTGTGGGTGGTGTCGCGTTTCTTGCTGCGGTAGTCGACGCCGAACTCCATTTCCGCGGCAGCGAGCGGGCGCTTGTGCGCGATCCCGAAGCTGCTCTCGGCGTCGGTGGCGTCGATGTCGAGCGCCTCGCCCTCGTGGGCTTCCCACTCGCCGTCGACGAACTCCTCTTCCTCCTCGCTCTCGGTGCTCCTGTCCTCGAAGCGGGCGTGGTCGAGGTCGATTTCGGTGGTACCTCCGGCCATGTCGAACCGGTAGCCGGCGCCCACGCCCCAGTTGGTCTGGTCGATTTCGGTCAGGCCCGGAACGTCCTTGGTGATGACTTCGCCGTCGTCGTATTCCTCCTCAAAGGAGATCTCGACCTGCTCGCGGTCGGTCTTGACGTAGAAGCCGTCGATCGACAGGCGGCCGGTGTCGCCGACGTTGGCGGTGTAGGAGACGTTGCCCGAATAGTCCTGGCCGTCGCGGGTGTCGGTCTGGTCTTCCCACGACACCAGTTCCATGTCCTCGGGATTGTCGTAGCGGTCGCTGCGTTTGACCTTGGGGTTGTAGCGGTCCTGCACGTTGATCCCGGCCAGCAGGCGGCCACCGAGCGCCTCGCCGGAGGTCACCGCGCCGAAGGTCGGCTGCACCTCGCCATCGTCGTAGCGCATCGCGCCGACGCGGACGTAGCTGCCGTCGAACTCGTAGGCGTCGCGCAGCACGATGTTGATCGCGCCGGCCACGGCATCGCCGGAGCGGTTGGCGCTGTTGCTGCGCAGGATTTCCACGCGCTCGACCATCTCGGCCGGGATGCGGTCGACCCAGAACGAGCGGTCGTCGCCGGCACCGGGCACCTTCCTGCCGTTGATCAGGATCTGGGTGTAGCCGGGATCGAGCCCGCGCAGCTGCACGCCGTCGTACTCCAGCACGTCGGACACGAACACCGCGCTGGGCACGCGCTTGAGCATGTCGCCGACGGTCGAGGGTTCGAAGCGCTGGAAGTACTCCAGGTCGTAGCTCAGCACCGGCGCGGTGCCAGGCGTGCGGTTGCGGTAGACGATCGCGCCCTGCACGACCACCGCGTCGAGCTGCTTCATCGCGGCATCGGCTGCAGGCGCTGCGGCAGCGACCGGCGTGACCTGCGCCAACGCGCCGCCCGAGGCGACCAGCGCCATGACCGCCATGCCGCGCGAGAGTGCAATCGCCAGGGGAGACTTCTTCATTCGAGGGTTCCGGTGCCGGTTAAAGCGGTGATTTCTACGGCCGCTTCATGGCACTGGCATGACGGTTTGGCTGTCATCGGCATGACGCATTCCGCCGGTAGAAGGTTTCGCCAGCGCGCGTGATCCGACGCCGCCCCGACCGGAGTTTTCCGATGCAATTGCGCTTCACCCCGCTCGCCGCCGTCCTCGCCTCGACCTTGCTTCTCGCCGCTTGCGCCAGCGGCCCTGCGGGCAGTGAACGCGAACCCGACGAAGGCGATGAGATCCTCGCGCCCACTACCGGCTACGCCACGGTCGCCGAAGCCTTCCTCACCGCCAACACCCCGGCCGAGAACACCGATTCGCCGGCCAGCTGGACCGACGACGCCGGCAGGACTTTGCTGGTCGCGACCGCCAAGGACACCCATCGGCTGAATGTGTACGACGGCGACACTGGCGAACATATCCGCGATGTCGGTGGCGAAGGTCCGGGGCTGGGCGAGTTCAACCGCCCCAACGGCATCGCCGTGCTCGACGACCTGCTGCTCGTGGTCGAGCGCGACAACCGCCGGGTGCAGGTGCTGCGGCTGCCCGGCTTCGAACCGCTCGGCGCGTTCGGCCAGGACGAGTTGCGCCAGCCTTACGGGCTGTGGGTCAACCGCCTCGCCAACGGTGTCGTCGAAGTGCTGGTCAGCGACAACTACATGTCACCGGCCGACGAAGACCTGCCGCCGCCGCTGGCGGAGCTGGACGAGCGGATCAAGCGCTACCATCTCGACGCCGCCGCACTGGCCGACGGCAACGTCCAGGTGCAACTGGCGGGCATGTTCGGCGACACCACCGCCGCTGGCGCGATCCGCATCACCGAGTCGCTGCTGGGCGACCCCGCGCACGACCGCCTGTTGATCTCGGAAGAGGACCAGGCCGGCGGCACCCTGCTGCGCGAATACGGGCTGGACGGCCGGTTCCGCGGCCGCAACATCGGCGCCGACGTGTTCCAGGCCCAGGCCGAGGGCATCGCGCTGTGGCAGTGCGACGACGGCAGTGGTTACTGGATCGCCACCGACCAGTTCGCCGATCGCAGCCTGTTCCACGTATTCGACCGCATCAGTCTGGCGCACCTCGGCGTGTTCGCCGGAAACACCGTCGCCAACACCGATGGCGTGTGGCTGCAGCAGGCCCCGACCGCGCGCTTCCCGGCCGGCGTGTTCTATGCGGTCAACGACGACCAGGGGATCGGTGCGTTCGACTGGCGCGACATCGCCCGCGCGCTCGACATCAAGGCGACTTGCAGCTGAAACCGGGGCGCCCGCTCGCGCCGGTGCCGATCAGGCGCCGGTCACGATCCGCAGCACGTCATCCAGCAGCCCGGCCGCGGTGACTTCGGCGCCGGCGCCCGGGCCCTGGATCACCAGTGGTTGCTCGCGGTACCTGTCCGACCAGATCGCGACCTTGTTGTCGGTGCCGGCGCCGCCCGCGAGCGGGTGATCCTCGGGCAGCGCTTCCAGCCCGACCCGGGCGTCACCCGTGCCGCCACGGATGTTCTCCAGCCGCGCGATGAAGCGCAGCTTGCAGCCGTCCTTGCGCGCGGCGGCGAATCGCTCGCGCAGCGGCGTGTCCAGCAGCGGCAATGCACCATCGACGTCATCGCGGGCAAGGCCGGCGAGCGTCGCCGGCACCAGCGAATCGACATCGACCTCGCTGCTTTCGAGCTCCACTCCGGCACTGCGCGCAAGGATCAGGAGCTTGCGCCGCACGTCCTCGCCCGACAGGTCCTCGCGCGGGTCGGGTTCGGTGAAGCCGGCATCGCGCGCCTCGCGCACGAAGCCCGAAAACGGTCGCAGGCCGTCGTAATGGTTGAACAGCCAGGCCAGCGAGCCCGACAGCACGCCGGCGATCGCGAGGATGCGGTCGCCACCGGCCTGCAGGTCGCGGATCGAACGCAGCAGCGGCAGTCCGGCACCCACCGTCGCGCTGTCGCCGTAGGCCGTATTGCCATGGAGGCAGCCCGCGCGGATGCGGCGCCATTGCGCCAGGCCGGTGCCCTGCCCGAGCTTGCACGCGGTCACCACGTGGATGCCCTGGGCGAGCCACTCGGCATGCCGTTCCGCGACGGCGGCGCTGGCGGTCGCGTCGACCACGATCTGCGCGCCGTCGCCGCGCAGGACCGCGGGAACCTGGTCCAGCCGGCTGGGTCGCGGCTGGCTTTGCATCACCCGCAGTATCTCCCGTGGCGCCATTCCCAGCGTCGCGCTGGCAGCGCGGCGCGAGTTGGCGACGTGCACGAGCGACACCCCCGCGCCGAGTGGCGTGCCCGTCCATTGCGCCAGCCGTTCGATCACCGCGGTGCCGACCGTGCCCGTGCCGAGCAGGGCGACCCGCGCCGGCGCCGCTGCGGCCGGCACGGGTGGGATCGCGTGGGGCCGGCCGGTGCGTGCGCGAGTGACGGCCACCGCCTTCATTTCGCCACGCGTTTGCTGCCGACGCCGGTCGCCTGCGCGCGTTCCAATGCCGCCGCGATGTCGGCGACCAGGTCGTCGACATGCTCGATGCCGACCGACAACCGCAACAAGCCGTCACCGATGCCGGCTTCGGCCCGCGCGTCGGCCGACATCGCCGCGTGGGTCATCGTCGCCGGGTGCGCGACCAGGCTTTCGACGCCGCCCAGCGACTCGGCCAACGTGAAGCACTGCAGGCCGTCGAGGAACGCGCGCACCGCCGGCTCGCCACCGTCCAGCTCGACGCTCAGCATCGCGCCGAAACCGCTCTGCTGGCGTGCCGCGATCGCATGGCCGGGATGGCTGGCCAGCCCGGGGTAATGCACCGCGCGCACCGCCGGATGGCCGTCGAGCAGCCCGGCCAATGCGGCGGTGTTCTCCTGGTGCACCCGCAGCCGCGCGCCCAGCGTGCGCAGGCCGCGCAGGGTCAGGAAGCTGTCGAACGGAGAGCCGGTGATGCCCAGGCAATTGGCCCACCATGCCAGCTTCTCGTGCAGCTCGGACTCCTTCGCCACCACCGCGCCACCGACGACGTCGCTGTGGCCGTTGATGTACTTGGTGGTCGAGTGCACGACCACGTCGGCGCCGAACGAAATCGGCTGCTGCAGCGCCGGCGACAGGAAGGTGTTGTCGGCCACCACGAGCGCGCCGGCCGCGTGCGCGGCATCGATCACGAAGCGCAGGTCGGTGATGCGCAGCAGCGGATTGGAGGGGGTCTCGATCCAGACCAGTGCCGGCTCCTTCGACAGCGCCTCGGCCAGCGCGCGCGGGTCGGTCAGGTCGACCGTCAGCAGTTCGAACGCGCCCTTGTCCGCCAGTGCGTTGAACAGCCGCCAGCTGCCGCCGTAGCCGTCGTGCGGCACCACCAGCTTGTCGCCGGGCTTGAGCAGCGCGTGCAGCATCAGGGTGATCGCGGCCATGCCGGTGGCGGTGACCACGCCACCGGCGCCGCCTTCCAGCTCCGCCAGGGCCTCGGCCAGCAGGTCGCGGGTCGGGTTGCCGCTGCGGGTGTAGTCGTAGGTGCGCTTGTCGTTGAAGCCGGCGAAGCTGAAGTTCGACGACAGCACGATCGGCGGGGTGACCGCCCCGAACGCGCTGTCGCGGTCGATGCCGGCGCGCACCGCGCGGGTACACAGGTCACGCCCGCTGGATGCCGCCGGGTCGGGCGTGTGCAGATGGACGCTCATGCCGCCACCTCCGCGTCGCCGGATACCCGGGTATACAAGGCGTCCGCAAGGATCGCGGCGATGGCGTCGCGCTCCTTGAGGAACGCGTCATGCCCGAAGATCGATTCGAGCACGTGCAGGCGGGTCTCGCCACCCAGTCGCCCGGCCAGCTCGCGGGAGTCGGCAACCGGTACCACCCGGTCGCCGTTCACCGCGACCACCGTCACCGGCACCCGCACCGACTCGGGCTGCAGCGCCTGCAGGTCGATCGACTCCGACAGCCGCACGAACGCGGCGGTCGGGGTACGGCTGGCGTACTTGCCGCCGCAGTGGTCCAGATAGTCCTCGGCACCGACGCGCACGCGGCCGTCGACCACTCCGGCGGCATCGAAGCGGGCATCGAACTCCTCGGGCGTCCGATAGCTCAGGATCGCGAGTTGCCGCGCCAGCTCCAGGCCGTGGGTGTCGTCGCACTGCAACGCACCCAGCGCGACCGCGCGACGCTGCAGCGCGCGCCAGGCGCTGGCATACGGGTGCGCGCGATGGACGCCGCTGATCGCCACGAGGTGCCCCAGCCGCGCGCCGTGGGCGGCGGCGAACTGCAAGCCGACCATCGCCCCGTACGAGCAGCCGATGAAGGCGTGCAGATGCTCGATGCGCAGGGCGTCGAGCAGCGCGGCGATCGCGTCGGCCTGGTCGGCGGGATCGAGCGCGACGTCGAGTTCACCGTCGCTGCCGACCCAGTCGAACGCGAGGATGCAATACCGCTGCGGGTCCAGCGCGCGGCCGGCGCCGACCTGCGCATCCCACCATCCGGCGTCCGCATGCGCGTCACTCGCGCCGACGTGCCGGTCCGCGGAGATGCCACCGGCGACGAACACCACCGGCAGCGACGGGTCGCCGATGCGCTCGTAGCGCAGGCACACCTCGCGCAGGCCGGCGTAACGGAGTCCAAGGGTGGTTCGCACTTGCCCGCGCACCGCACGGCCGGCATCGATGGAGACAGACGACGCCGCACTTTCGCCCTCGAACAGGACGTGGCTCTCGGCGCGGGCGACGGGGTGGCGATCGGTGTGGGTCTGAAAGCTCATGGCGGCATCCGGAAGTGACGGGGGCCATCGAGCTGACGGATGCGCACGCGCCGGCAAGGGGCACATGTCGCAACCATCTTTCGGATCCGATCTTCACCGGGCCGCAGGAATTGGCACCTTCGCACCGCTTGCGCAGTGTCGGGTTGCCCCGGCTTCAAAGGGCCTGTCCCTCAGCCGGTCTCGATGGATGGCCGCAGTCTGCCGCGACTGTTCCGGCGTGTCAATCGCTTTATCCGGATATAGCGATTGGTTATATCGACAGCGATCGCCCCGCGTTTGCCATTTACACTGCCGCCATGACCCTTCGCCCCCTTTACATGGCCCTGCCGGCCCTGCTCCTGGCCGCATGCGCCACTCGCCCCCCGCGCGCTGAAGCCCCTGCCACCCCGCCCGATGCGCCCGTCTTCGACACCGTCCCCGAGCGCTACGTCTCCGCCACCGACCCGGCCGACGAGCTGGATTCGCTCGCCAGTTGGACCTCGCCCACCGGCGACACCTGGTTGATCGCCAGCGCCAAGTCGACCGACCAGCTGGTGGTGTTCGATGCCGACACCGGCGAGCGCCTGCGCACGGTGGGCGGGCCGGGCGATGCTGTGGGCCGGTTCGACCGGCCCAACGGGGTGGCGGTGCACGGCGACCACCTGTTCGTGGTCGAGCGCGACAACCACCGCGTGCAGGTGTTCGCATTGCCGGGCTTCGAGCCGCTCGGCAGCTTCGGCCAGGACCGGTTGCGCGCCCCGTACGGGCTGTGGATCAACGAGACCGAACCGGGCGAGCTGGAAATCTACGTCACCGACAGCTTCATGTACGGCGAACGCTTCGACGTGGTCCCGCCGCTGGCCGAGCTGGACCAGCGCGTGCGCCGTTACCGCCTCGTGTTCGACCAGCAGGGACGGCCGCGCAGCCATTACGCCGGCTCGTTCGGCGACACCGGCGCGGAAAACGCGTTGCGCGTGGTCGAGTCGATCGCCGGCGATCCCGGTGCCGACCGCCTGCTGATCGCCGACGAGCGCATCCCGCGCGAGGACGGACGCAACGCCTCGACCCTGCGCGAGTACAGCTTCAAGGGCCGCTACACCGGCCGCAGCCTGCCGCAGGATGCGTTCGCGGCCGAGGCCGAAGGCGTCGCGCTGTGGTCGTGCAGCGCCACCGGCGGCTACTGGATCGCGGTCGACCAGTTGGCGCCGCTGACGATGTTCCACCTGTTCGAACGCGACACGCTGGCGCCGGCCGGGAGTTTCAAGGGCGCCGTCACCGCCTTCACCGACGGCGTCACGCTGCACGCGGCGAGTACCCGCGCGTTCCCCCGCGGCGCCTTGTTCGCGGTGCATGACGATGCGGCCGTGGCCGCCTTCGACCTGGCCGACATCGCGCACCGGCTCGGCCTGTCGGCGGAGTGCGGCGGCTGACCGTGGTGGTGCTGGCTCGCGGGCGGCCCTGCCTGGCATGGGGCCTGGCGTTGGCGACCGCCCTGGCCACCGCCGTTTTTCCAGCCGATGCCGGCCAGGTCTACCGCTGGACCGATGCCGACGGCATCACCCACTACGGCGACCGCCAGCCGCAGCAGCCCGGCGTCGAGGTCAGCACGGTGCCGGTGTTCGTCGAGCCCACCGCGATCGCGCGGCTGCGGATCGAACCGCATGGCGACGCCTACTACGCCTGGGCCGACAACCGCCTGGCCGGGCCGATCGAGGTGATGCTGCATTTCACCCGCAACGGCAACACCGTCGGCGATCCGGCGTTGCCGGCCCGCGCCACGGTGGCCGCGGGCGGCGAAGCGCTGGTCGCCGTGCTGCGCGCGCGCGACCCGGCCCGCGCGGTCGACTTCGAGTTGCGGATGGACAGCCTGCCCGGCAACCCGAGCGCGGCGCCGCGCGATGTCGACTACCGCCTGCCACTCGCGATCGACGGCGCGCGGATCGACCAGGGTTACGGCGGCCGTTTCAGCCACAGCGACCCGGAGAACCGCTATGCGGTCGACTTCGCCGTGCCGATCGGAACGTCGGTGCTGGCCGCGCGCGACGGGGTGGTGATGCAGGTCGAATCCGATTTCGACCGCCCCGGACTGGATCGCGACCGCTATGGCGGCCGCGCCAACTTCGTGCGGATACTGCATGACGACGGCGCGATGAGCCTGTACGCCCACCTCAAGCCGGGCGGTGTGCTGGTCCGGGTCGGGCAGCGGGTGCGCGCCGGGCAGCAGATCGGGCTGTCCGGCAATACCGGCTTCACCACCGGGCCGCACCTGCACTTCGTGGTGCAGGTCAACCGCGGCATGCGCCTGCGGTCGTTGCCGTTCCGGATGATCGGTCCGGCCGGGCCGCTGCGCATCGACGACGCGGGACAGTCGCCCCGCTAGGACGACTGCCGTTCCCGCGGTGATGCGGGGTTACGCCGCTTCCATCAATTGCTCGCCCATCGAGCGCCATTTCGGCAGTCGGTCGATCTGGCCGACCGAACGCAGGTACGCCTCGTCCACCGGCGTGCCGGCGACCAGCGCCGAGGCCACGTGCACCGCGCCGGCAACCCAGAACCCGGACATGCGCATCCGTCCCGGTTGCTGGTGGTGGGCAACGGCCTCGACGATCGGCATCGGCAGACCCCACAGGCCAAGCAGGTAGGCGCCGGCTTCGGAGAAATGCGGACCTTCGGGATTCTGCTCGGTGCCGTCGGCCAGTGCGAAGCGCACGCCCGGCAACAGCTTGCCGACCTCGGCCAGCAAGCCGGCGGTGGCCGCCAGCTCGGCACTCGGCCCGCCCAGCAGCTGCCCGGCCAGCCGCGAGGTGGCCAACGCGCGGGCCTGCATCGCCTCGCGGTCGACCCCGTCGACCTCGCCGGTGCCGCCAAACGCCTCGGTCGCCAGCACCAGCCGCTGGATGTTCTGCAGCCCCAGCCGGGTCACGGCGCTGCGGATATCGGTGACCACGCGACCGGCGGAGAAATACGCCGAGTTGCACAACCGCAGCACTTTCGCCGCCAGCACCGGGTCCTGTGAAAGCAGGGCGCTGACATCGGCGCTGTCGGTGTCGGGGTCGCGCATCAACTGGGTCAGGTCGATGTAGAGCTTGGGCGGTGGCGGCAAGGCGCCGATCCGACCGATCGCCTCGTTGAGCTCGGCGTTGTCGAGCAGCTCGCGCAGTTCGATCACGCTCTCCACCGCCTCGATCAGCTCGCCGGCATCGAGCGGCTTGCGCAAGAGCCGATGGGCCGAATCCAGTGCCTGCAGCGCATCGGCATCCTGACCGTTCTCCAGCAGCAGGATCCGCACGGCTTCCGGCCGCTCGCTGCGCAGTTGCGAAAGCAATGCGGCAGCCCGCCGGGCGCCCGCATCGAGCTCGCAGACCAGCACGTCGACCGGTGACTCTCCGGCCATGGCGGATTGCGCGTCGGCCTGGCCGACCCAGCGAACGTCCCAGTCCAGGCCGAAGTCCGCCAGCGCCTGGCCCAACTCGCGTTGCAGCCCGTCGGCGCGTCCAACTCCGTCCCCCACGATGACAATGTGCACCTTGATCCTCGTCTCACGTCGCGGATGCGCCGCCTCGAGGGCGATATCGGCCGGACGCGCGGCCGCTGAACCGCGACTTGTGTGACTGCCTCCGCAAATCCGCCAGGCACGGTGTCGCGGCCCGCTATAATCGGCGCCTTCCCACAGCCTCCAGGCGCGATCGCGCGCCGTTGCCATGCCCGATCCGGCGTCAAACCAGACCTCCATCGAAGCCCTGCGCCGCCGCACCTTCGCGATCATCTCCCACCCCGACGCCGGCAAGACCACGCTGACCGAGAAGCTGCTGCTGTTCGGCGGCGCGATCCAGATGGCCGGCTCGGTGAAGTCGCGCAAGACCAGCCGCAGCGCCACCTCCGACTGGATGGCGCTGGAGAAGGAGCGCGGCATCTCGGTCACATCTTCGGTGATGCAGTTCCCGTACGGCGACCACATCGTCAACCTGCTCGACACCCCGGGCCACGCCGACTTCGGCGAGGACACCTACCGGGTGCTGACCGCGGTCGACTCGGCGCTGATGGTGATCGACGTGGCCAAGGGCGTGGAGGAGCGCACGATCAAGCTGATGGAGGTCTGCCGGCTGCGCGACACGCCGATCATGACCTTCATCAACAAACTCGACCGCGAGGGCCGCGACCCGATCGAACTGCTCGACGAGGTCGAGAGCGTGCTCGGCATCCAGTGCGCGCCGATCACCTGGCCGATCGGCATGGGCAAGCGCCTCAAGGGCGTGGTCCACCTGGTCAGCGGCGAGGTCCACCTGTACGAGCAGGGCCGCAACTTCACCCGGCAGGACTCGACCATCTTCGCCTCGATCGACGATCCCGGGCTGGAGGAGCGGATCGGCGCGGCCACGCTGGCCGAACTGCGCGACGAGCTGGAACTGGTGCAGGGCGCCAGCCATCCGTTCGATATCGACAAGTACCTGGCCGGCGAGCAGACCCCGGTGTTCTTCGGCTCGGCGGTCAACAACTTCGGCGTGCAACTGCTGCTGGATTTCTTCGTCTGCCACGCGCCCTCGCCGCAGCCGCGCGAGACCACGACCCGCGAGGTGGCGCCGACCGAAGACAAGCTGACCGGCTTCGTGTTCAAGATCCAGGCCAACATGGATCCGCAGCACCGCGACCGGGTCGCCTTCATGCGGATCTGCTCGGGCAAGTTCAGCGCCGGCATGAAAGCCTTCCACGTGCGCAGCGGCAAGGAACTCAAGCTCGCCAACGCCTTGACCTTCATGGCCAGCGACCGCGAGATCGCCGAGAGCGCATATTCGGGCGACGTGATCGGCATCCACAACCACGGCACGATCTCGATCGGCGACACCTTCACCGAAGGCGAGAAGCTCTCGTTCACCGGCATCCCCAACTTCGCGCCGGAGCTGTTCCGCCGCGCGCGCCTGCGCGATCCGCTCAAGCTCAAGCAGTTGCAGAAGGGCCTGGCCCAGCTCAGCGAGGAAGGCGCGACCCAGTTCTTCCGGCCGCTGATGAGCAACGACCTGATCCTCGGCGCGGTCGGCGTGCTGCAGTTCGACGTGGTTGCCTACCGGCTCAAGGACGAGTATGGCGTCGATGCGATCTTCGAGCCGGTCGCGGTCGCCACCACCCGCTGGATCCGCTGCGGCAATGCGAAGAAGCTGGAGGAGTTCCGCGACAAGAACGCGATGAACCTCGCGATCGACGCCGCCGGCCAGCTGGTCTACCTCGCGCCGACCCGGGTCAACCTGCAACTGGCGCAGGAGCGCGCGCCGGATGTCGAATTCCTCGCCACCCGCGAGCACGCGCATGCGGTCGCGGTCGACTAGACACCCGCGGTCACGTTGTACTCACGCGCCGCCCCACGGCCTGGGCTAGGGTGAACCCGGCCCAATCGTCGAGGGACCCATGCGCGTTCTCACACTGCCGCTGCTGATCGCCTGTGTCGCCAGTGCGTGCACGGTGTCCACCAGTGGCAGTCCGACGGCGGCGCCCTATGCCCCGTCGACTTCATCGACGAGCAGCGCCACCGCCACGCCGGGCGCGGACGCGATCCATTACGACTGCGACGATGGCCGGGGTGTCCGGATAGGTTACGGCGACCACAACGCCATCCTGCAGATGGACGACGAGCCGGCGATCATCCTGCCCCGCGCGGAGTCCGCCTCCACCACCGGCGTCGATGTCTACGTCGGCCGGCACGTGGCGCTGCAGCGTGAAGGCGACTCGATCCAGCTCGAACTCACCGGCGCCTCGCTGCGCTGCTGGCCGACGCCGCCATCGCCGTGAGGCGAGCGCGCATCTGAATGCCGCCCAACACGTTTCACCCGGGCTTTACCGCCGCCTCCCGACTGTGGCCGCAACACCCTGACTCCAGTCCGGCCGACTCCCCCCATGGCTGCTGACCGCCCCCCGAAACCGGAAAGACATGCCGACGGTGGCAAGGCTGCGAATGGCCCCGCCGCATCGGCAGGCGGCCGCTGGTGGCAGCCGGTCGCCGACCATCCCTGGTTGAGCGCGTTGGCAGTCATCGCGATCGGCATCGTCGTGCTGGTCCTGCTATGGGACTGGAACTGGTTCAAGGGGCCTGTCGAGCGGCAGGTCGAGTCGCGCACCGGCCGCGACTTCGAGATCGGTGGCGACCTCGATGTCGACCTCGGCTGGGTTCCGACCATCCGCGCCAACGACCTCCGCTTCGGCAATGCCGACTGGTCGGAGCAGCCCACCATGGCCGAGGCGCGACAGCTCGAACTCGCCATCGCGCTGAAGCCCTTGTTCAAGGGCGAAATCCTGATCCCGACCCTGCGCCTCGCCGCGCCACGCCTGAACCTCGAAACTGGTCCGGAGGGCGGTGGCAACTGGCAGTTCGGCGACGACACAGGAGACAGCGACATCCAGTTCCGCCGCGTCTGGATCGACGACGGCAAGCTGGCCTTCCTCGACGCCGCCAACGACACCGACATCAAGGTCGACGTCGCGACCGCGGCGAATGCCGAAGGCCAGGCCGCCGCCCCGCCGATCACCGTCGAGGGCGGCGGCCGCTGGGAGGGCAACGCGTTCTCGCTGCAGGGCACCGCGGAATCACCGCTGGCGCTGCGCGACACCGACAGCCCCTACACGATCGATGCCCACGCCCAGGCCGGCGACACGAAAGCGCATGCACGCGGCACCCTGCTCGATCCGCTGCGCCTGCGCGACTTCGACCTGCAACTGCAGCTCAGCGGCGCCAACCTCGAAGACCTCTACCCGCTGATCGGCATCGCGCTTCCGCCGACCCCGCCCTACACCCTCGATGGCCACTTCACCCGCGACGGCGAAGTCTGGTTCTACAACGACTTCAACGGCACCGTCGGCGACAGCGACCTGTCCGGCGACGCCAACGTCGATGCCGGCGGCGATCGCCCCTACCTGCGTGCCGACCTGCATTCCAAGCGGCTCGATTTCGACGACCTCGCCGGCTTCGTCGGCGGCGCCCCGCAGGCGGGCGGCGACGAGACCAGCAATCCCGAACTCACCGCCCAGGCCGCGCAAGCCGATGCCAGTGCACGCGTGCTGCCCGACACCCCCTACGAGCTCGACAAGCTGCGCGCGATGGACGCCGACGTGCGCCTGAAGGCGCAGCGGATCAATGCGCCGTCACTGCCGCTGGACGACATGGATGCGCACCTGCTGCTGGAGAACGGCCTGCTCCGGCTCGACCCGCTCAACTTCGGCGTTGCCGGCGGCGACATCCGCTCGACCATCCGCATGGATGCGCGCAAGTCGCCGATCGGCACCCGCGCCGACATCACCGCGCGCAACCTCGATCTGTCGCAATTGCTGCCGAAGGTGGAACTGGCCCGGAACGCGATCGGCAAGGTCGGCGGCCACGTCCAGCTCGACGGCACCGGCAACTCGATCGCGGCGATGCTCGGCAGCAGCGACGGCGATGTCATGCTCGGGGTCGGCCACGGCAAGATCAGCAACCTGCTGATGGAAATGGCCGGCATCGATGTCGCCGAGATCATCAAGTTCAAGCTGACCGAGGACCGGCTGATCCCGATCCGCTGCGCATTTGGCGATTTCAAGGTCGACGACGGCGTGATGACGGCGCGCTCGCTGGCGTTCGACACCACCGACACGATCCTGGTCGGGAAGGGCACCATCAGCCTGAAGGACGAACGGCTCGACCTGACCATCAAGCCGCGACCGAAGGACCGCAGCCTGCTGGTGTTCCGCTCGCCGTTGCTGGTCGGCGGCACCTTCAAGCAACCGACCTTCAAGCCCGACCTCGGCCGCATCGGCCTGCGCGCGGCGATCGCCCTGACCCTGGGCAGCATCGCGCCGCCTGCTGCCTTGCTGGCGACGCTTGAACTGGGCCCGGGTGACGACGCCGGGTGCGGTGGCCAGTACGCCGAATAGCGGCCTGGGCCGCCGTGGATCAGCTGGCGATGTAGCGCTGCAACTGGTCCAGCTCGACCTGCTGGTCCTCGATCACCGCCTTGACCAGGTCGCCGATCGACACCACCCCCAGCACCTCGCCACTGGCCACCACCGGCAGGTGCCGGATCCGCTTGTTGGTGACGAGCTGCATGCAGTGGTCGGCGGTATCGTCGAGCCCGACGCTGATCACCTCGGTGGTCATGATCTCGCGCACCGGCGTGCTCGCCGACGAACGTCCCTGCAGCACGATCTTTCGCGCGTAGTCGCGCTCGGACACGATCCCGGCCAGTCGGCCGCCCTCGATCACCAGCAACGCGCCGATGTGTTTCTCGGCCATCAGCCTGATCGCTTCGATCACCGGCGCATCCGGGCCGATCGCAAAAACCTCAGGCGCTTTCGCTTCCAACAGGTGCCGAACGCTGCGCATGGCTGCCTCCCTCGACCACGTTGACCTGGCCCGAGCATACCCCCGCGTCCGGCCGCCATGTGTCAACGAGGTACAGCGGCCGCTGCTTCGACTCCTCGTACAACCGGCCCAGGTATTCGCCGATCAGCCCCAACGCGATCAGCTGGACCCCGCCGAGGAACAGGATCACCGCCATCATCGTCGGCCAGCCCTGCACCGGGTCGCCCCACAGCAGCGCCTTGCCGACCACCCACAAGCCGTAGGCGAAAGCGACCAGTGCGGTGAGCAGCCCGAGGTAGGTCGCCAGCCGCAGCGGCGCGGTCGAGAAACTGGTGATGCCTTCCAGTGCCAGGTTCCACAACCGCCAGAAATTGAACTTGCTGTCGCCGGCCATCCGCGGCTCGCGGTGGTACGGGATGGCGGTGCGGTTGAAGCCGACCCAGCCGAACAGGCCTTTCATGAACCGGTGGCGCTCGCGCAACTGCCGCAGCGCGTCCAGTGCCCGCGGCGACAGCAGCCGGAAGTCTCCGGTGTCCGCCGGGATCGGCGTCTTCGACAGTCGCCCGATGACCCGGTAGAACGCGTGCGCGGTGCCGCGCTTCAGCCAGCCTTCGCCTTCGCGTTCGAGCCGGGTACCGTGGACATCGTCGAAGCCCTGGCGCCATTGCCCGACGAACTGCGGGATCAACTCCGGCGGGTCCTGTCCGTCGGCGTCGAGGATCAGCGCCGCGCCCTGCCCGACGTGGTCCAGCCCGGCGGTCAATGCCAGTTCCTTGCCGAAATTGCGCGACAGCCTCAGCAGTGCGAGCCGCGGATCGGCGGCGGCCAGCTGTTGCATGACCTCCCAGGTGGCGTCGGTGCTGCCGTCGTCGACGTACAGCATCCGCCCGTCGATGCCGTAGCGCTCCGCGACCGCGTCCAGCGCCGCGGTGATGCGCGGCTGCAACAGCGGCAGGCTGCCGGCCTCGTTGAAGGCGGCGATGACGACGGTCAGGCGGTCCTGCGGGGCGGTGGCGCTCATGCCGGCATGGTAGCCGACCGCCTGGTTCAATCGAACACGTTCAATCCAGTTGATCCAGGTATCCCGCGCCACCGATCTGGCGCATCTGCCGCTGGATCTCGCGGGTGCGCCGTTGCACGTAGGGACCGGGGCTGGCGGCGCTGTAACGCTTCGGGCTCGGCAGCACCGCCGCCAGGCGCGCCGCCTCGGCCGTCGACAGCCGTGATGCGTCCTTTCCGAAATAGGTTCGTGCCGCGGCCTGGGCACCGTAGACGCCATCTCCGAACTCGGCGACGTTGACGTAGACCTCGATGATCCGCGACTTCGGCCACAGCGCCTCGACCAGCAGCGTGTACCAGGCCTCGACGCCTTTGCGCACCCAGCTCCGGCCACTCCACAGGAACAGGTTCTTGGCGGTCTGCTGGCTGATCGTGCTCGCCCCGCGCAACCTGCCGCCGCGCTCGTGGACGGCGCGGGCCTTCTCGATCGCCTTGAGGTCGAAGCCGTGGTGGTCGGCGAAGCGCTGGTCCTCCGAGGCGATCACCGCCACCGCGAGATGCGAGGACACCTCGTCGCGGTCACCCCAGTCATAGGCAACCCGGAAGCCCCAGTCGCGGCCGCTCCACGCCTGCAACTGGCGCGCCGCCATGAACGCGGTGAACGGCGGGTCGATGAATCGCAGCGCCACCACCTGGAGCACGCTGAACAACGCCAGCGCGAACGGCAGGAGCAGCAGCCGCCGCAACCAGCGACGACGGGAACGACGGGGCTTCGGGTTTCTGCGCGTGTCTTGCACCGGCTGTGCCATGCCCCCATCTTCGCGGCAATCACCTTCCGCAGCATTATCCGCCAAGCGCGCACCCGCGCATGAGCCACCATGACGCAGCCTGATATGAGCCACTCCGACACGCAACCCGGCACCGCGCCGTCGTCCTCCGACCGCGACCGGTTGACCCGCTTCCTCATCCATGGCGCCGGCGTGCGTGGCGTGCTCGTGCACCTGCAGGACAGCTGGCAGCAGATCCGGGAGCGTATGAGCGATGCGTCCAGCCAGGCCCCGGCCGCCATCGAACTGCTCGGCGAAGCTGCTGCGGCGACCGCACTGTTCACCGGCCACGCCAAGGTCGACGGTCGCCTGTCGATCCAGCTTCGCGGTACCGGCCCCTTGCGCACGTTGTTCACCGAATGCACCGCCGCCGGCACCCTGCGCGGCATCGTGCAACTGGACGGGACGGCCGCCGGTACCGTGTCGCGCGACCTGCGCGAACTGGGGGACGACGCGGTGCTCGCCATCACCATAGAAAACCCGGCCCACGGCACGCGCGAACCGATGCGCTACCAGGGCCTGGTGGCACTGGAGTCGGACTCGCTGTCGGGCGCGTTCGAAGACTATTTCCGGCAATCCGAACAACTGCCCACCCGATTGCTGCTGGCCACCGACGGTGACCGCGCAGCGGGCCTGATGCTGCAGAAGTTGCCCGGCGACGAAGGCGACGAAGACGGCTGGCTGCGCGCCGGTGCATTGTTCGACACGCTCGGCACCGGGGAACTGCTGCGGGAGGACGCCACCATCCTGCTGACACGACTGTTCCACGAGGACGGTGTACAGGTGGTCGGGGAGAAGCCGCTGCGGTTCGGTTGCTCGTGCTCCCGCGAGCGGGTCGAGTCCATGCTCGTTTCACTCGGTGAGGAAGAGGCTTTGGCCGCGGTGGCCGATGGCGAGGCCGACATCCGTTGCGAGTTCTGTGGGGAGCACTATCGTTTCAGTCCGGAACAGGTCACGGGGCTGCTCGCCCTCGCGACATCCGGGCTGGAGGCACCGGACCGGGTCCAATAGGGTCGGTTTCTGGGACAGTCTTCACATCCTCATGATTGTTAAAGAATCATAAGCGTCCTAGTATCGGGTCATTAGTTGGGGGAACTCCGCCGTTTGGCTCCGGTCGTATCACACGATGGACACACGCCTGCTTCGACTGCCGCTTGCCCTTCTGCTCGCCATCGGCGTGGCAGCGGGCGCGCACGCCCAGTCGCCGGCCAAGTCCACGCGCAACGACGCCACCGTGCTGCCGGTATGGAACAACACCAGCGGCAAGCTGGAAGCACTGCTGTTCCTTGAACCCACCGGTTCGGCGTCGACCGGCGCCCGCTGGCGGGTCGGCCGCACCACCCTGGATGCGGCCTTCGGCCTCGATGCCGGCGATACCCTTGGCCTGGTCTGCGACCGCAAGACCGGCCTGGCCAGCGCCATCGGCAACCTCGCCAACCACTGCATGCTCGCCGCGCTCGACCAGGATGCCCGCGACGGCAGCCGCCAGGCCAGCGTCGGCGCCAGCCTCAGCCGCGCAGGCAACAAGCTCGGGCTGGCCATCGGCAAGGGGCGCGACACGCTGCCGGCGTGGCTCAGCCCGAATGGCGGCACCAGCCAGCTCGACCAGAACACCCTGACCGTCTACGGCCAGAAAAACATCGGCCGCGAAGCCACGGTATCGATCGGCGGCACCTGGGCGCGCGCGCGCCTGATTCCCGCCGGCGACGTGCCCGCACTGGCCGATCGCTGGAGCAGCAAGAGCCTGACCGTCGGCGCAGGCATTGGCGATTTCTCCGCCAATATCGTCGGGCGCGTGGTCGACACCCCGAACGACCCGGGCCGCTGGGAAGGCCTCGGCGTCGGCCTGACCTGGCGCACGCCATGGAGCGGGCAGCTGACCGTCGGCGCCGAGAACGTCGTCACCCGCGGCAAGAACCCGTTCGCACCCAGCAACACCGACAGCGACGAAGGCACGGTGCCCTACGTGCGCTACGAACAGGACCTCTGAGTCCACAAGTCCGCGTCCGCGACCGCGGGACCCCGCCGCTGCATTGATCGACCCTCTCGCCGCATGTCGCGGCCGTCTCCGTGTGCCGCCGCACCGGATTCCGACATTGAGACGGGCCTCACAAAACAGCGTTCGCCCGATGGCCGACACCGGCAATTATGAACCTTCTGTTCATATACAAGCATCTGATTCAAAAGCGAATAAGTCCGAAATCGCAGCGGCGCAATCCGCAACCTTAACGACTATTTAATTTCTCTCGACGCATCGCTACCATCGAGCGGCCTTGCCGAACTTGGTGTCTTTCTTGACGTCAGCGGCCGGGTTCCCATGGGATTACATGACTCATTTGGAGAGAGAGATGCCCCTCAAGACCACCAAGCTCCGCGACGCGATCTCCTTCGCGCTCGTCGTGGGCGCCACCGCCGCCGGCTCCGCGTTCGCGCAGGACGCCGCCCCGGCCCAGGAAGCCACCACCCTCGACCGGATCGAAGTCACCGGTTCGCGCATCCGCCAGGTCGACGCCGAAACCTCGCAGCCGATCCTGGTGATCGACCGCGCCGACATCGAGCAGTCCGGCCGCACCTCGGTCGCCGACCTGCTGCAGAACATCGCCGTCAACGGCGCGCCGATCAACACCCAGGTCAACAATGGCGGCGACGGCTCGTCCGGCGTCGATCTGCGCAACCTCGGCTCCGCCCGCACGCTGGTGCTGGTCAACGGCCGTCGCTGGGTGACCGCGCTCGACGGCACCGTCGACCTCAACACCATCCCGTCCGCCATGATCGAGCGCATCGAAGTCCTGAAGGACGGCGCTTCCTCGATCTACGGTTCCGACGCCATCGCCGGCGTGGTCAACCTCATCACCCGCCAGAACTTCGAAGGCGCCGAAGCGCACGCCTACATCGGCCAGTTCGACCAGGGCGATGGCTTGCGCCAGTCCTATGACTTCATCCTGGGCGCCAACAGCGACCGCAGCAACATCGTGTTCGGCATCTCGCACACCCAGGAAGATGCCGTTTCCGCCGGCGACCGCAACATCTCGCGCGATCCCACGTTCGGCATGGGCCGCAGCGCGTACAGCTCCATCGACGACCACGGCCAGATCTGGCAGCCGACCATCGACGGCGTGTACACCGAAGACTTGGCGCTGTGGGGCGAGATCTCCGGTTCCGATGACCCGGCAACCTCCGCCCGCGCGGGCCTGGACCAGCTGGTCGTCAACGACGGTGCCGACGGCCGCGACCTGGCCAACTACCACGCCCTCGACAAGGCCAACGGCGACGGCTACAACTTCGCCAAGGACAACTACCTGCGTACCCCGCAGGAGCGCACCTCGCTTTACGTCCAGGGCCGTTTCGACCTGACCGACAACATCTCGTTCCGCACCGACGGCCTCTACAACGAGCGCCTGTCGTCGCAGCAGCTGGCGGGCTTCCCGATCGGTGAAGGCCCCTACATGAGCGGCGGTCAGGGCCTGTCCGGCCTGAGCTACTACAACCCGACCAAGGGCACGGCCGGCCAGCGCGAGCTGAACTACAGCCGTCGCCTGGTCGAGCAGCCGCGCGTGTACGAGCAGGACGTCAAGACCTGGCACTTCTACGGCGGCTTCGAAGGCTTCTTCGATATCGGCGACCGTGGCTTCAACTGGGACATGGGCTACGCGTTCAACCGCACCGACCAGAACGACATGCAGATGGGCGACCTCAACATGTCGGCGCTGCGTAGCGCCACGGGTCCCTCGTTCCTCGACACCGATGGCGTGGTCAAGTGCGGCGTCGATGCCGACAGCATCATCGAGGGCTGCGTCCCGTTCAATCCGTTGAGCTCGCCGGGCGACGTGCAGGGCGACGCGCTCAGCTACCTGCTGTTCAACGCCAAGGACAAGTTCCAGAACACCAGCAAGAGCTACACCGCCAACATCAGCGGCGACCTGTTCCAGATGCAGGGCGGCATGGCCGGCTTCGCGGCCGGCTTCGAGCACCGCAAGGAGTCCGGTTACGACATCCCCGACGCGTTCGTGTCCGCGGGCCTGTCGTCGGGCAACGCCCGCCAGCCGACCTCCGGCGGGTATGACCTGAACGACTTCTACGTCGAAGCGTTGCTGCCGGTCCTGGCCGATGTGCCGGGCGCGCAGCTGCTCGAGTTCAGCGTCGCCAGCCGTTATTCGGACTACAGCAACTTCGGCGAGACCCTCAACAGCAAGTTCGGGTTCAAGTGGAAGCCGATCGACTCGCTGCTGGTCCGCGGCAACTGGGCCGAGGGCTTCCGCGCCCCGACCATCAGCAACCTGTTCGGTGGCTCGGGCCAGACGTACGTGAGCTACGGCGATCCGTGCTCCTCGGACAGCCCGTACGCGGGTCGTGCCGAGGTGCGTGAGCGTTGCGCCGCGGCCGGCATCTCGCCGGGCTTCGTCCAGCGCACCAACCAGGGCTTCGGCTACGACGGCCAGACCGCCTACCCGCTGAACAACGTGTCCAACCCGGACCTGGGTCCGGAAAGCGCGACCAACAAGACCCTGGGCTTCGTCTACAGCCCGGAGTTCCTGAGCGGGTTCGACATCTCGGTCGACTGGTGGCAGATCTCCATCGAGAACGCGATCACCCGTCCGGCGCTCACCGACATGCTGAACCAGTGCTTCGTCGATGGTAACGAGGCCTTCTGTGGCTTCCTGGCCGATGGCAACCTGACCCGTGATGCGCTGGGTACCATCAACAACCTCGACCTGGGCCTGCAGAACCTGGCCCAGATCGATGTCGAGGGCTACGACATCAGCGCGCGCTACCGCACCAGCGAGACCTCCTACGGCCGGTTCGCGTTCACGTGGGACAGCTCGTACCTGAGCGACTACACCGAGCGCTCCACGCCGAGCGATGTCGACGGGACCTACCGCGTGGGCACCTACACCCAGGGCTTCCCGGTGTGGCGCTTGCGTTCGAACCTGCGTGCCGACTGGAGCATGGGTGATTTCGGCCTGGCCTGGACCACCCGTTACTTCTCCAGCCTCGAAGAAGCCTGCCCGACCTCGAGCAGCTTCAACCAGGAGCTGTGCTCGGACCCGGATCGTCGCATCGAAGCCGGCTACGCCCCGCGTAACCACCTGGGTGCCACCACGTACCACGACATCCAGGCGCGCTACAACACGCCTTGGAATGCGACGGTATCGGTCGGTGTCAACAACGTGTTCGACAAGGTGCCGCCGGTGTCCTACCAGGCGTTCGCCAACTCGTTCGACGTGCAGTACGACACCCCCGGGCAGTTCTACTACATGGAGTACCGTCAGCGCTTCTGATCGATCCTGATCAAGTGTTGAAGAGCGGCCCCGGAAACGGGGCCGCTTTTTTTTGAGGCCCGCCCGGCGTCATCGCGTGGCGCCAGTCCGTAGAATCGGAAATCCCGAAGCCCGTCCGGCCCAAGATGCCCCACTCGCCCACCGGTGATTGCGAATCCCTCCGTTCCTCCGCGCGGGACGCCGCCGAGGCGGGCCGGGCGGATGATGCGGCAATGCTCTACCGGAAGCTCCTGGGCTCCCGGCCGGATGACCTGGAAGCACTGAATTTCCTCGGCATCCACGCGATGGCCCACGGATGGTTTCCGCGTGCCAGGGAAATGCTTGAGCGCGCGCTGGTCATCGCCCCGACCGACGGGGCCACCCGCAAGAATCTCGGTATCACACTGCTGCAGTCGGGCGAACCGGAAGCCGCGCGCCGGTTACTGGCGCAGGCTGTGGAAAGTGCGCCGGACTTCTTCACCGCACGCCTGTACCTGGGATTGGCACTTGAGCGCCTCGGGCAGCCGCACGAGGCCCTGGCCGAATATTTCCGGGCCATCGCCTCCGCCCAGGCGGAAGGCTACTGGTTGAGTCCCGCCAGCACGCCGGCCGGATTGCGGCCGGTGGTCGAGCACGCTTCCCGCTTCGTCCGCGCGGGCCATCGACGGCTGCTCCACGCGGTGCTCGCGCCGTTGCATGCCCGCCATGGCCGCGCCGCCATGGCCCGGGTTGACCGGTGCCTGGACGGGTATCTCGGCGAGGTCGCATGCAAACCCGGCAACCCCGACCAGCGACCGACGTTTCTCTACTTCCCCGGCTTGCCCGAAACACCGATCCTGTCCCGCGAGCTTTTCCCGTGGTACGAGCGGATGGAAGCCAGCACCGATGCCATCCGCGAAGAGTTGCTGGCGGTACTGGCAGCGGATGCGGACTTGGAACCGTTCCTGGGCGAGCCACCGCCGGGCATGAAGTCCGACTATCTCGCCTCATCCCGCAATGGCGCCAAGGCGCAATGGGACGGGCTGTTCTTCCACCGTCACGGCCGACGCAACGAAGAGAACTGCCGCCGCTGTCCCGCGACGGCCGCTGCGCTGGAAGCGGCCCCGACCGTGCACATCCGCGACCACTCGCCGGAAGCGCTTTTCTCGGTACTGGGCGCAGGCTCCCATATCCTTCCGCACACGGGCATGACCAATACCCGCCTGGTAACCCATTTGCCGCTGCTGGTGCCCGGCGACTGCAGCCTGCGCGTGGCCGACCAGCGTCATGACTGGCAGCAGGGGCGCTGCGTCACCTTCGACGACACCTTCGAGCATGAAGCGTGGAACCACAGCAACCGGACTCGCGTGATCCTCCTGTTCGACATCTGGAATCCGCACCTGACCGGGATCGAACGGACCGCGTTGACGGAACTGGTTCCTGCCATCGCCAGCCTCACCGGCGAACAGCTTGCCGGGTAGCCTGGCGGGTCGAGGCCGGCATCCGATAAGCGGCGCGGAACGTTCTCCGCACCGGCGACTCAATCCAGCCGCAGCCTCGCATCACCCGAGAACGTCTCGATCGAGATCTCGCCATCGCCGTTGCCGTAGCGGTGACGAACGCTGGAACCCGGGCCGTGCCGCGCGTGGTCGACCTTGGCGCCCGGCAGTTCCAGGTCGCCGCTGAAGCTCTCGCCATGTACGTTGGCCGAAAGGTTGGCCGGCAGGCGCAGTTCCACGTCGCCACTGACCGTCTCCAGCGACATCTCGCCGCCGGACGCCAGTGCGGTGGCAATCGTCATGTCGCCCGATACGGACGAACCCGACAGGTTGCGGATGCTGGACTCGTGCCCGGCAATGTCGATCTGCCCCGAAACGGTCTCCACCGCGACGTCGCCGTCGAGCCGGCCGCGCAGCTCGACATCGCCGCTGACGCTTTCAACATCGACGTTGTGGCTGTTGATGGTCAGCCGCAGGTCACCGCTGACGCTGTCGATACTGGCCTCGCCGGGGGCACCGATCACGGACACGTCGCCGCTGACGCTGTCGACCGAAAGCTCGCGCGGCGCGACCCCGCGGACGTCGACGGTGGCCGAGACCGAGTCGATCTCCAGGTCGGCGCGCAACGGCACCATCAGGCGCAGGTCGGTGGGCTCGGTGTTGTCGCCGGACAGGAAGCCGAGGCCACCGCGATTGGGGTACTTGACCCGCACGCTCAGGCGTTGGCGATCGCCATGGATCTCCAGTTTTTCGGCGCCCTTGCCGAGGCTGCCCTCGATGCGGACTTCCGGCCGGTCCCAGGCCTGTACATCGATACGACCCTTGAGGTTCTCGATCTCGACCCGGCCATCGGGGTCGAGCGGCCGGTTCTCGTCGATCGGAGTGGCGGCCGTCGCCACGGCACTGGCCAGCAGCAGGCCGGCACCGAGCAGCATTCGAATCGGGGTTGGTGAAGGTCGGACGAGGCTCATGGTGGTTTCTCCGTTCAACTGAGGGCAACGCGCTGGGCGAGTGCGAGGCGATGGGAATAGGTGCGGCGAAGCTGTTCCAGCAGCAGCCGCGAATCGGGGTCGCGAGCCAATGCGTCGAGAATCAGCTGTGCGCTGCGGTCGAGCTCGTCGAAGGCCGGCTGCACCGCCAGGGCCATGGCCGCCGGCACCGTATCGACCTCGGCGAAGGCGGCCTGGTACTGGCGGGTCAGGCCACTGGCCTCCTGCTGGACCAAGCTTGGCGCGACGGGCAATGGCGCGGCCTGCCACCAGCCCGCGACCCCGAGGGCCAGCGCAAGGGTCGCGGCCAATGCGACCGGCACGCCCCAGCGCAATGCGGCCGGGCGCGACGTGGGGGTCGCCCGCGGTGCGACACGCGGCTCGGCCAGGCGCGCAGCGATGCCCGCCCATGGGTCGGTACGGGGCAACTCGTCACGACGCAACGCACGCAATTGCCAGCGCAATGCATGGGGCAGCGCGTCGTCGATGGCGTTCGGATCGTTGTCTGGGATTTCGCGCTTCATCAGTGTTCTCCAAGTCGCGCACGCAACAGGCCGCGGGCGCGATGCAACTGGGCCTTGGAACTGCCGATCGCCATGCCGAGTTCGGTGGCGATCTCCTCGTGTTTCCAGCCCTCGATGTCGTACAGCACCAGCACCGCCCGGGCGCGCGGCGGCAGGGTCGCGACGGCGCGCTCCAGGTCCAGCAACAAGGCGGTGGCATGGCCGGCCGAATCGGCACTGCCGATCGTCTCGAGGGCCTCGTCGTCGCCGTCGTCCTGCGGCCGGCTGCGGCGGCTGCGCAACTCCATCAGTGCGGTGTTGACCGCCAGCCGATGCAGCCAGGTCGAAAACGCCGCCTCGAACCGGAACGCCGGCAGCGCCTGCCACGCCCGTACGAAGGCCTCCTGGGTCAGGTCTTCGGCGCGGGCACCGTGACCGCCGACCAGCCGGACGATGACGCCATGCACGCGTCCGACATGGCGGCGATACAGCGCCTCGAACGCGGCCACCTCGCCACGGGCGGCAGCGGCGACCAAAGCGCTCTCATCGATGTCCGCGACCGGGGACGCGCCGGCCTGGCTGGTTTCGGGTGGGCGCTCGATCACGGCAGTCAGCATACCTACTGTGATGGGCCGGGAGTCCGAAAGGTTTAAACACGAAAAACCCCGGCGGCCCGGGGTTTTTCGTGGGTGCGGAACGTCGTGGCTCAGCCGGCGAGCCGGGCCGCGATCCGCTGCTGTTCGTCCTTCAGGGCCTGCGGCATGCGCGGGCCGTACCCGTCGAGGTACTCGCCGATGCTGGCGAACTCGGCCTGCCAACCCGACTTTTCGAAACCGAACAACTTGGCGCGCGCCTCATCGTCCAGCTCGATACCGTCCAGGTTGAGGTCGGCGTCGGTCGGCAGGTGGCCGATCGGGGTCTCGACCGCGTTGGCCTCGCCCTTGACGCGGCCGATCATCCACTCCAGCACGCGCAGGTTGTCGCCGAAGCCCGGCCACATAAACCTGCCGTCGTCGCTCTTGCGGAACCAGTTGACGTGGAAAATCTTCGGCAGCTTGTTGGCGCCGTTGTCGAACGACAGCCAGTGGCTGAAGTAGTCGGCGAAGTTGTAGCCGCAGAACGGCTTCATCGCCATCGGGTCGCGACGCATCACGCCGACCGCGCCGGCGGCCGCGGCGGTGGTTTCCGAGCCCATCGCGGCGCCGACCAGCACGCCGTGGGTCCAGTCGCGGGCCTCGAACACCAGCGGCACCAGCGAGGCGCGACGACCACCGAAGACGATCGCCGAGATCGGCACGCCGGCCGGGTTCTCGGTCTCGGGCGAGTAGCTCGGGCATTGCCGGGCGGACACGGTGAAGCGGGAGTTCGGATGCGCGGCCGGACGCTTGTCCGCGTCGTACGGCTCGCCGCGCCAGTCGGTGACCGGCTCGCCCTCGCCCAGGCCTTCCCACCAGGGCTGGTTGTCGGCGGTCACGCCGACGTTGGTGAAGATGGTGTTGGACTGGATCGACTCCAGCGCATTCGGATTGGATTTCTTCGAGGTGCCGGGGGCAACGCCGAAGAAGCCGGCCTCGGGGTTGATGGCGTACAGCCGGCCATCGGCCCCCGGACGCATCCAGCAGATGTCGTCGCCCACGGTGGTGATCTTCCAGCCGTCCTTGCGGTAGCCCTCCGGCGGAATCAGCATCGCCAGGTTGGTCTTGCCGCACGCCGAGGGGAACGCGGCGGCGATGTAATGGGTTTCGCCCTGCGGGTTCTCCAGGCCGAGGATCAGCATGTGCTCGGCCAGCCAGCCCTCCGACCGGGCCTGGTGGCTGGCGATGCGCAACGCGTGGCACTTCTTGCCCAGCAGCGCGTTGCCGCCGTAGCCGGAGCCGTACGACTTGATCGTCAGCTCTTCCGGGAAGTGCATGATGAAGCGGCGCTCGGGGTCGAGCTCGCCGGTCGAGTGCAGGCCCTTGACGAAGCTGCCCTCCTTCTCGATCCGCGCCAGCGCCGGTGCACCCATGCGGGTCATGATGCGCATGTTGGCGACCACGTACGGACTGTCGGTGATCTCCACGCCACAGCGCGACAGCGGCGAGCCGATCGGTCCCATGCAGTACGGAATCACGTACATCGTCCGGCCCTGCATGCAGCCTTCGAACAGCGCGTCGATCTTCGCGTGGGCCTCGGCCGGATCCATCCAGTGGTTGTTGGGACCGGCATCGTCGCGATTGGACGGGCAGACGAAGGTCAGGTGCTCGACCCGGGCGACGTCGTCGGGGTCGGAACGGTGCAACCAGCTACCCGGATGGGTCTGCTGGTTGAGCTGGACCAGGGTGCCGTCGGCCTGCATCTTCGCGGTCAGCGCGTCGAACTCGGCCTGGCTTCCGTCGCACCACTGGATCGCGTCGGGGCGGGTCAGGGCGGCGACCTCTGCGACCCAATCGTTCAGGGCCTCCAGTGAACTCGGAGACGGGGAAGGATGGGGAATCGCATTCATCGACTGCTCTCTTGCGTTGGAAGGGGTGGAATCAGCGTGTCCATCATGTGCTCCACATAGGCTTCGAACTCCTCGCGGGGCGGGCGCGAAGTCTGCAACTGGAGCTGCAACTGCAGGAAACCGACATAGGCGGCATAGGCCAGCCGGGCGCGATGCTGGGCATCGCTGCGACCCAGGCCGGCCTGGCGGAAGGACGCGGTGAGGTATTCCAGCCGGCGCTGCGACACGCGCTCCATCACCGGTTGCACCGTGGGGTGGTCCAGCGCATTGAGCAGCGCGCTGTAGATCACGTGGGACTTGGCCTCGTGCGCGACCAGCTGGAACAGGTTGCGCAAGCGCTCGCGCGGATTGGGGATGGCCTCCAGCGTGCCGAACACGGACTGCTGCTCGACACTCTCCCAACGCTCCAGCGCGGCCTGCAGCAGAGCGTCGCGCGACGGGAAGTGCCAGTAGAAACTGCCCTTGGTCACCCCGAGCCGGCGCGCCAGCGGTTCGACCGCCACCGCGGCCACGCCCTGCTCGGCGATCAGGTCGAGTGCGGCCTGCGCCCAGTCCTCGGCGCTCAGGCGTCCCTTTCGTTCCGACTTGTCCGGTGTCGGGGCCGTTATGGTCGACGTCATGGCCACAGTGTATCCATACGCCGCTGCCCGGAACAGTATCGTCGGGTAAGGGTTACGTTGCGATGCACCATCCGCAGCACCCGCCCTGTCGCATACTGGCTCACCGCTCGATATCGTCGGGCGAACCGCCTCCACGATGGAGGGAAGCGTGATTCGGACTCTTCTGATCCTGCTGTTGGCCTGCTCCGGTAGCGTCCACGCCCAGCACGTGGTCCACCGGGCAACGCCCTCCCCGGCCGCCCAGGTGCGGATGGACACGGAAGTACCGGATGAACTCCGGCACGCCGTCGATGCGCTGGAGCTGGACCGCAGTGGAATTCCCAGGCTCGATCGGGTGCGGCGGCTGTTCGAGTTCATGGTCGCCGAAGACGGCCTGGCCTTGCGCTACCAGGAGCATCCCACCTACGGCGTCGCCGAGAGCTACGCGCGACGCAGGGTCAACTGCCTGTCCTTCACCATGATGTTCATCGCCCTGGCCCGCACGGCGGGCGTCGATGCCTATGCCCAGGCGTCGGAAGATGCGCTTGCGATGCGCATGACCGACAACACCCTTGTCCGGGCGAACCATGTCAAGGCCGGTATCGATATCGAAGGCGCGCAGTACACGGTCGACGTGGGCTGGCGCTCGGTGGTCGTCGAACGCCATCCGGAACGGATCTCCGATATCGCGCTGGTGGCCCAGTTGCACAACAACAACGCGGTGGAACGACTCGCGCAGGGAGACCATGCGCAAGCCACGGCCGAGATCGCAACAGCCATCGCGCTCGATCCTGCCAGCGCAACCATCTGGAGCAATGCCGGCGTGATCCACTGGCGTTCCGGGCGACATGACCCGGCGGAACAGGCCTACCTGCGGGCGCTCGAACTGGAACCCGACCACATCGCCGCGTTGGGCAACCTGGTGGGAATGTATCGCGCCACCGGTGCGACCCGACAGGCGGACAGATACGACGCGCGACTGCAGCGCGCGCAGGCATCGGATCCGTTCTCGCAGTTCCTGATGGCGCAGGAGTTCATGGCGCAGGGAGCGTACGAGGTGGCGGCCTCGCATTACCGGCGTGCCATTCGGCTGCTGCCGAACCAGCCGAAGTTCCACTACAGCCTCGCCGATGCCTATCGGAAACTCGGCAAGGACCGGGCGGCGCGGCGCACCCTCGACCACGCGCTGTCGCTGGAGCAGCGCAGGTATTCGCAGCGGAGCATTCCCGAAGCCGCGCCAGGCGCCGGCTGACAGCAGGATCACGCAGCCCGGGCCGCGGACCCACGGACGACCAAAAAAGATGCCGGCGCTTGCGCGCCGGCATCGGGTGGTAACGCTGGACCGAGGTCCTGCTCAGAACGAGTAGCGCACGCCCAGGTAGGCACGACGCGGTTCCACCCAGTCGTTGGCCTCGCCGAAGGCATATACGCCGTCGCCGCCGATCAGATCCTGTTCGGCCGTTGCCGACTGCTGGTCGAAGACATTGAAGATGTCGAGGAAGAACTCCAGCTGGCCGACCGGCAGCTCCCGGGTGTACTTGGCCCGGACGTCGAACGTGGAGTACGACGGCCCGGTCTCGCCACCCACCGCTCCCGGCAGGATCCAGGTGTCGGTCACCCCGCCGACTTCATACGGCGTACCGGTCATTTCCGGCAGGTGGCGGCCATACAACGAGTACGTGCGGCTGTACTTCGCGCCGCTGTTCCAGTTGAAGACGCCGCTCAACTCCAGTCCGAAGTCCATGAAGTAGGTACCGAACGCCTTGAACTGGTGCTCGATGTTGCCCGGCTGCGGGCCCCACTGGTTCGGCGCGCGCGGGTCGAGTGCGATCCAGTCACCCTGGAAGTCCGCGTTGCCATCCGAGTTGGAGTTGCCCTCGGCATCGTTGTAGGTATAGGAGAGCATGCCCTGCCAGTTGTTGCGCTTGTACTTCTGCAGGGTGACCTCGAGACCCTGGTACTTGCGCTCGCCACCCGCGAGCGTGCCGATCACGTAGTTGAACGGCGGTGCCGAGTCGTAACCGAAGTAAGAGTACGGCAGGTAGAAGTCCGAGTTCTGGTCGGCCTGGCCATTGGCGGTGTCGCCGCTGGGATTGGAATACAGCCCCAGGTCGTAGTCCTCGAAGATGTCCTTCGTCTCACGCTTGGTGTAGATCACCGACAGGTTCATGTCCTGGCCGAAGGTGGTGGCATAGCCAAGCACGAGTTCGTCCGTGTACGGGGTCTCGGTGGTCGGCGCGAAGATCGCGTCACCGGGACCGCGTGAGCGGAAGGTCAGCCAGCGGTCACCCAGGAAGATCTGCTCGTTGTACACAGGGCCCGCGCCGGCACCGGCGAAGTCGGTCATGTCGTTGCGGATCGGATCGTAGTAGCGGCCGACGAAGCCCCAGACCTTGCTACGACCATCGCCCATCAGGTCGTAGACCACGCTCAGGCGCGGCGCCAGTTCCCAGTCGAAGGTGAACACCTCCTGGCCGAAGGAGTCGAAGTGGCCCCACTCCTCGGCACGCACGCCCGCATTGATCGTCCACTGGTTCAGCGTCCAGGTGTCCTGCAGGTAGAACGTCTTGCCCTTGGTCGTCACCGTGTACGGTGCCGGGCCCGACTGCTGGATGCGGTAGTTGTTGACCTGGCCGGTCGGGTTGCCGTCGGTGCTCGTGAACTGGTAGGCACCCAGCTCTTCGGCGGAAATGCTGCCGTCACTGTCGGCATCCAGCAGCCCCAGGTAATAGGCACTGTCCTCGCTGGCGTTCATCGCAGTGATGATGCGGGCCGTGTCGCCGGCGACGATCGAGCGGGTTCCGGTCCAGCCCGCCCCGGTGAACTCGTCGAAGGTCGCACCGGCGTCCTCGGCCGCGATCGAGCGGTAAAGCGCGCTGTCGGCGCCGGTGTAGCGCGCGTCCTCGGTGTAGTCGTTGTCGCTCTGGGTATAGCCCATCTTGAAGGTATGGCTGCCCCACGTGGTGTCCAGCCAGTACTCCAGGCTCAGGCCGAACTCGTCGCGGTTGCGCCAGGTTTCGGTGTTGGTGCCGAAGCCGCCCTGCTGCAGGTCGGCGTTGGTCGGGTCACCACCGAAGTAGGCCACGTCGTTGCGTGTGTCGGGATTGGCGCCCAGCGTCGACAGCTGCGCCTCATGGCGATAGCCGTAGGTGTTGAGGCGCAGGTTGGCCCAGTCGTGGGTGTACTCGATCTTGTAGTTGTCGCCACCCTGCTCACGGGCGGTGTCGCGGTTGTTGATGACGGTGGCGTCGGTGGAACCGTCACGCTCGTAGGGGTCGTTGAAGAAGGTAGCCGTCAGCCGGTCATCGTCGGTGAGCTGCCAGGTGGTCTTGAAGAACGCCAGGTCCTGGTCGGTATTGACCGTGCGCAGTGCCTCGCCGGTCACCGGGTCGACGACCTCGTCTTCGCGGTTCTTGATCTGGTAGGAGCCGAAGAACCACAGCTTGTCCTTGACGATCGGGCCACCAAGGGTGACGGCGGTATCGAACGTGGAAAAGCCCGCCGACTCGCCGTGCTTGTCGTCGGCAACCAGGCTGTCGTTCTGCAGGTAGTAGTTGATCGAGCCGTGGAATTCGTCACTGCCCGACTTGGTGATCACCTTGGAGACCAGGCCGGCGCCACCCGCGTACTCGGCCGGGATGCCGCCGGTGAGCACCTGCTGCTCCTGGATGATCTCGGAGTTGAAGTTCGCACCGAAGGTGCCGGTCAGCGGATCGGTGACGTTCACGCCGTCCAGGTAATAGACATTGTCGGTCGACGACCCGATGTCGCCGCCGACGTCGGAATAGTTGACGCCCGACTTGGAGGACGGGTTGTTGTCTGCGCTTGGCTTCACGCCCGGAACCAGTTGGAGATAGCTCTGGTAGCTGCGGCCGGTCGGCAGCGATTCCACGATATCGAGGTTCAGCGTCGTGCCCACGGTTGCCGACGTGGTATCCACGGCTGCGAGCGAGGCGCCCGTCACGATCACCGTGTCCAGGGTGGTCGCGCCGAGGGCGTAACCCACGCTCAGGTTCTTGCCGCTGACCACGGCAACGTTGCCGGCGCTGTAGTTGTCGTAGCCGGAAGCGACCACTTCCACGGTGTAGTTCGTCGCCGGGTCCAGGCCGCTCAGGCGGACGCTGCCATCGGCTTCGGTCACGGCGGACTTGGCTACCAGGCTGTCCGGCGAACTCACCCTTACGGTGGCGCCCGCAACCGGCAGGCCGTCGTTACCGGTGATGGTGATGCGCAGGCCACCTGTTTCGGCCGCGATCGATGCACCGATGAAGCACATCCCCAGTGCTGCAGCGAGCGCATTGCGCTTGAGACTTCTGACGAACTGATTATTGGAAACCATCGTTTTGTACCCTCCCCGGGAACAGAAGTGACGAACAGGTGGCATACGGCTGAGGCCAAACTCCAGGACCAAATCTCCGTGTGCAGTCAAGGCCCGAATGGCATGACTGAACCGACTATAAATGTCAAAACAAACATTTAACAACTGTGCTAAGGGTGTTTCACGGCAGTGCCCCTCGCCCGGAGTATTTGACTTTGCGGCCCGAGACACCATACTTTTGCGTATGGTATGACCTGCGGACAACGCTCCGCCGACTACCCTTCTGTTCAAGCCGCTCACTGGAGTCCATTGATCATGAGCATCGCGCTTCCCTTCATCGTCTTCGTCCTGATCGGTGCTTTTGCCGCTTACCACCGCTTGCGGTTGGCGGTCTGGGCGGCGATCACCGCGGCTGGACTGGTCGCGTGCTGGTTGTTGGGCGCCAACGGCATTGCCACGCTCATCGCCGGGGTGGTCGCGGCGTTGATCGCGGTGCCGCTGCTTCTGCCGGCGATCCGCCTGCCGCTTGTCACCGCGCCACTGCTCGGCTTCTACACGAAAATCCTGCCGCCGCTGTCTGAGACCGAGCGGGTCGCGCTCGAGGCAGGCACGGTCGGTTTCGAGGGTGAACTGTTCTCGGGCAAGCCCGACTGGCAGGTCCTGCTGGACCAGCCGGCGCCGACGCTGACCGCGGAGGAACAGGCCTTCCTCGATGGTCCCTGCGAAGAGCTTTGCGCGATGACCAACGACTGGGACATCACCCATGTGCGCGCGGACCTGCCGCCGGAAGTGTGGCAGTTCATCAAGGACAACAAATTCTTCGGAATGATCGTACCGAAGGAGTACGGCGGCCTCGGCTTCAGCGCGCTGGCCAACCACAAGGTGATCCAGAAGCTGGCCTCGATGTCGTCGGTTGTCAGTTCCACCGTCGGCGTGCCCAACTCGCTGGGTCCGGCCGAGCTGCTGATGCACTACGGCACCCGGGAACAGAAGGACCACTACCTGCCGCGCCTGGCCGATGGCCGCGAGGTGCCCTGCTTCGCCCTCACTGGTCCGTGGGCCGGTTCGGATGCGACTTCGATCCCGGACTTCGGCATCGTCTGCATGGGCGACTGGAACGGCGCCAATGTCGTCGGCGTCAAGCTGACCTTCGACAAGCGTTACATCACCCTGGCACCGGTCGCGACGCTGATCGGAATGGCCTTCCGCATGTACGACCCGGACGGCATCCTTGGCGAGACCCGCGACATCGGCATCAGCCTCGCACTGTTGCCGCGCGACACCGCCGGCATTGATATCGGTCGCCGCCACTTCCCGCTCAACAGCCCGTTCCAGAACGGCCCGATCCACGGCCGCGAGGTGTTCATCCCGCTGAGCCAGCTGATCGGCGGCGAGGCGTATGCGGGCAAGGGCTGGCAGATGCTGGTCGAGTGCCTGTCGATCGGTCGCTCGATCACCCTGCCCTCCACCGCCAGCGGCGGCGCGAAGATCGCCGCGGTGGCGACGGGCGCCTACGCGCGCATCCGCAAGCAGTTCGGGTTGTCGATCGGCCGCTTCGAGGGCGTGCAGGAGGCGCTGGCGCGGATCGCCGGCAACGCCTACACCATCAGCGCGTTGTCGGAGGCCTCCGCCGCGGCGGTGACGCGCGGCGAGTTGCCGGCGGTGCCGTCGACGATCTCCAAGTACCACTGCACCGAGCTGGGCCGCCAGGTCGCGCAGGACGCGATGGACATCCACGGCGGCAAGGGCATCATTCTGGGGCCGAAAAACTACCTCGGCCGCGCGTGGCAGGCCTCGCCGATCGCGATCACGGTCGAGGGCGCCAACATCATGACCCGCTCGCTGATGATCTTCGGCCAGGGCGCGATCCTGTGCCATCCGTGGGTGCTCAAGGAGATGAAGGCGGCCACGCTGGAGGACGCGGGCGCGCGCCTGCGCGAGTTCGACCGCAACCTGTTCGGCCACATCGGTTTCGCGATTTCCAACGCGGTGCGCTCGCTGTGGTTCGGCCTGACCGGCGCGAAGTTCGGACAGGCGCCGGGCGATGCCTACACCCGCCGCTACTACCGCAAGCTCAACCGCTACTCGGCGGCGCTGGCGCTGTGCGCGGACACCTCGATGCTGCTGCTCGGCGGCAAGCTCAAGTTCAAGGAGTCGCTGTCCGGGCGCCTGGGCGACGTGCTCAGCCAGCTCTACATCACCAGCGCCCTGCTCAAGCGCTACGAGGACCAGGGCAGGCCGGAAACCGACCAACCGCTGCTGGCGTGGTCGTTCCACGATGCCGTGCACAGGATCGAGCTGGCGTTCTCGGGCGCGCTGCGCAACTTCCCGATCCGTCCGGTCGGCTGGCTGTTATGGGCGCTGATCTTCCCGTGGGGCCGCCGCGCGACGCCGCCGAGCGATCGCCTCGGCCACCGTGCCGCGTCGCTGCTGATGTCGCCGAACGAAGCCCGCGACCGCCTCGCCACCGGCGTCTACACCGCGCCGACCGCCAACAACCCGGCCGGCCGCATCAACAGCTATCTGCAGGCGGTGATCCTCGCCGAGCCGGTCGAACGCAAGTTCCTGAAGGCGCTCAAGAGCAGCGACATCGAATCGCTGACCTTCGTCGAACAGCTCGACGAAGGCGTGCGCGAGGGCTGGATCACGGCCGACGAGCGCCAGCAACTGGAGGCGCTGCGCGAGATGACCGTCGATGCGATCAGCGTGGACGACTTCGACACCGAAGAGTTGCGCTCTGCCGGCTACAAGCGCGAGCAAGAGGACAAACGCGCAGTGGCGTAATCCGCCATCCGCAGGTCCCCAGCGGCATCAGCAGTTGACGAAGATCGAATCGCAAAGGCTGATGCGAAACCGTAGCCGGTAGGCACATGTACCGCAGGTGCCGAGAGCGGGGAGGGTCAGCTGGCCATTGCCCAGGCACCGCCGTCCGGGGTCCTGCTACGGCTTCTCCAGCACAATCGCGCCGATCAAAAAACCGGCCTTCTTGCGAAGGCCGGTTCTTTTTTCTCCGCTGCTTTTCGGTCGAAACCGAAACGCGTGTTACCAGTCGTACGAGGCGGTAAACATCACGTAGCGCGGGGTCTGCGTCGAGATCGGCCTCAGATAGGAATTGTTGACCGTGTACGGGCCATCTTCCGAGGTGACATCGACCTGCAGGGTCTCCTGAGCGTTCAACACGTTGAACACCTGCATGCCAAGGGCAAGCTTCTGGTCCGCCCACATCGGACGGTAGGTGATGCCCAGATCAAGTTTGCGCGTCCACGGGGTCCGCACCTTGCCCGGAGTTGCGACCTCACCGAAGCAGGTGTGGTAGCTGGCGCCGTAGCCGATGGGATCCGCGGCCGTCGAACCTTCGTCGATGCTGCCATCCGGGTTGAAGTAACCCAGGCAGCTGATCGGCATGCCCGAATTGATCCGCAGGTTTCCGCCGACCGCCCATTCATCGTTGAAGTGGTAGCTGCCCCGCATCTTCAGCTGGTGGCGACGGTCGTTGGCAAGATAGCCCATCGCGTACTGCATCATCTGCCACGCGTCCCAATCCTGGGTCTTGGAGATGTTGTCCTGGCCGAACTCCGACTTCACCTGGCCCTCGTTGTTACCCTCGAGCTTGCTGTAGGTGTAGTCGATGCGGGCTTCCCATGTGCCATCGAACGGACGCTCGAAGTAGATATCGAGTCCGTTGTAGTCACGCTTCAGACCATCGGTGAACCCCCAGTCCGACGAACTCATGACCACCTCGGAGCGCTCGCCGGTGTAGTTTCCGTCGGCATCCACGTTGGCGAAACTGAAGGTGTTGCTGCCACCGGGGTTGAACATGTAGCAGTAGTTGACTTCGACCCGACCAAGCTCCGGGCTGGTAGCCAGGAACTTGCCATCCTTGGACCCATCGACCGTGAGGTTGTTCACGTCCATCAGGGTGTACGGGTCGCAGATGTCGTCGACCGAGGACTTCAGGCTGCGGTGGGTCAACTTCATACCCAGCATCCAGTCGGGCGTCAGCTGCTTCTCGAAGCCCAGGATGTACTCGTCCTGGTACAGGTTCTTCAGATCGCTCGGAGCGAAGGCGAGAACGTCGACGGGAGCACCGGTCTCGCCGTTGGAAGACACCGGACCCGGGGCAGGACCACCATCCGCGCCACCGATCGGCGTCAGACCGGTCGGGCTACCGTCCGGAGCGATACCGGTGTAGGTGTAGTATTCACGGGTATACGTGGAGGCGGAAGCACCACGGATCGCCACGTTGTTCGGCAGTGCCAGGAAGTAGCGACCGGCGTTGCCGAAGACTTTCAGGGAAGAATCACCGTTCACGTCCCAGGAGAAGCCGAGCCGCGGCGCCCACTGGTCATCGGATTCCATATACGCTTCACCAACGTTGTTCATGTTGGTGAATTGGTCGTTGCGAATGCCGATCGACAGCAACAGGTTGTCGGTGGCTTGCCAACGATCCTGGAGATACCACGCCTTCTGCTCCAGGGACATGCTGGTCGAGGTGAAGTACTTGTAGTCCTGGACGTAGTAACCATCGCCGCCCGGGGCGCCGACGTTGAGGGCCTCGTTGATGTTCGCGTTGGGATCGCCGGCGGTGTAGATCCAGACCGGCGCGACCTGTGCATCGCCTTCGTTCTTGGCTTCGAACTTGATGTTGTCGATGCCGACCGTGAAGGTGTGGTCGTTCCAGTAGTACTCGAGGTCGGCACGCAGACCGTCGGTGGTGTCACGTGCATCCTTACCCGCGTAATCACTCTGCTGGTTCGGGATAGGCGTCCCGCCGGTAATCGACGGATCCTGGTTGACCGCTCCCGAGACGAACGGAACACCCGGAGCAATGGCCGGATTGATCTGCGTGTTGCTGAACTCGCTATGGCCGTAGGTGGCACTGAAGGTCAGGTTGTCTGTCAGATAGCCGGTGTACTTGCCGATGAAGTACTCGCTGTCCTGCTCCACCGGAGTTGGCACGATGTCCAACCTGTCGCCCACGGTGTGGGTGGCGAAATCGTACTCGTAGATCGAACCACTCGACTCGTACCTCTCGGTCATGTAGGTGAGTTCGACGAAGTGGTTGTTGGTGATGTTCCAGTCGATCTTGGCATAGGCCTTTGGATCGTCCCGGGTGACATCGGTGTACTGCACGCCACCGCGGGTTGGAGCGGTGGAGATGTCGGTGGTGTCAGCCTCGGCGGACACGAAGAAGAACAACCGGTCCTTGATCAGCGGACCACCGACGTACGCGCTGTAGGTACTGCTGGAAGTCTCTTCGTTACGACCGGTGCTGTACTGCAAGCCGGCAATTTCCGGTGCCGAGTATTCGTAGCCAGCGGGCAGGTCCAGATCGGGATAGTAAATGTCCCTCTGTTCGGCCCGCAGCTTTGCCGGCTCGAACACCACTTGTCCACCGAACTCCCAGTCGTTGGTACCACGCTTACCGATCTGGCTGATCACGCCGCCGGCAGAACGACCGTACTTGGCTGCGTAACCGCCGATGTAGGTCTCCTGCTGCGCGATCGCGCCGTACGGCAGCGTGAAGCCGCCCAGGTTCGACAGCGGTTCACCGGTGAAATACCCGTTGACGTAGTAGGCGTTCTCCGAGATGCCGGCGCCACCAAACGAGACCAGACCACCGAAATAGCCGCCTGCGCCGGTGACGGCACCCGGTGCCAGCAGCGCGATGGCTTCTGCGTCATGGGCGATCGGCAAGCGCTCGAGTTGCTGAGCGGTCATGACGCTGCGGGCATCGGTCGCAGTGGTATCGATCTGCGGAACGCTGGATCCCGTGACGGTGACGGTACCCAGGGTCGTGGCGTCACCGCCGCTGATGAACGATACGTCAGCACCGCTGCCGGCGAGAACCGTGATGTTGCGGGTTCCGGCAGTCGTGCCGTTTCGACTCAAGGTGACGGTGTAGCTGCCGACGGGCAGCGAGCCGATGTTGTATTCGCCATCGGCGCCAACGGCGACTGTACGGCTCAGGCCGCTATTGTTGGCCACGACGATGGTGGCGTTTTCGCCATCGGAAACCGTGCCGTAGATGCTGCCTTGGGTGCTTTGCGCCTGAACGCCGCCGACAAAGCACAGACCGAGCGCCACGGTCAGCGCCTTTCGCTTCAAGCCTTTCGCAAGATAATTGGAAGCCATTTAAAGGTGAACCCCCCATTGGAGAAGTTGAGCTAGGAAAAATCCCTCAGGCCAAGCCTTAATACAGGCTGACCCCTCGACTATAGCCGGATAAATAAATCCTTAACAACCCAACAACACACAATTGACATAAATTGCTGATAGCTGCGGACGATCGTGGTCACACGGGCGGCCTGCCCCTTGTTGCGCGACTGGTTGGCCCCACCCGAAAGCTGGCGTGTTGCGTACTCATTCATCCGGCAGCTCGCGCTGCGACCGGATCACGCTGCAGGCGGAGGCCGTCATCGCCGCCGCGACCGCGACACCGGTGGCGAATACCATCGTCGAGCCGAGCAACGCCACCGCCTTGTGCAGCCAGACGAAGGTGAGGTCGGCGCCGCGGTAGACCACCGTGTCGATCACCGCCTTGGCCTTGTAGCGCGATTCGCGGTCGACCCGGGTGTAAAGGGTTTCGCGTCCGGGCTTGCCCAACGAGAATTCGCCGGCCCGCGTCACCACCTGCACGATCGCCACCAGCATCGGCAACGGCGACGCCGTCAGCAGGCAGTAGCCCAGCAGGATCGCCAGCGCCGGCACCAGCAGCACGGGCCCGATCCCGTAGCGGCGCAGCAGCCAGCGCGTCAGCAACAACTGGACCAGCAGGGTCACCGCGTTCACCGCCCAGTCGATCATCGCGTAATAGCGGGTCGCGGCCTCCGCGCCCGGATAGAACTGGCGCACGATCGCGGCCTGCTCGTTGTACAGCAGCGTGCCGACACCGACGCCGAAGAACAGCAGCGCCGCCAGCGCCCGAAGCAGCGGACGCTGCCACACCAGCCGGACGCCGGCCCACACCGAACCGCCCATCGCGTCCTCGCCGGTGGCATCGCCATGCAGCCGTTCGCGGCGCAACGCCCACGGCCGCAACTTGATGATGCACAGCAGGCATACCGCCAAGAATCCGGCCGACACCAGCAGCAGGTTGGCGACGCCGAGCGGCCCGACCAGCAGCCGGGTGATACCGGGGCCGACCAGCGCGCCCAGGGTCCCGCCGGCGCCGATGTAGCCGTACAGCTTCTTGGCGTGTTCGTTGTCGAACACGTCGGCCATGAAACTCCAGAACACGGTCACCGCGAACATGTTGAACACCGCGGTCCAGATGTAGAACGCCGCGCCGCGCCCGGATATCCGGCTGTCGAACAACCAGTGGAAACCGATCAGACAGGCGATGAACACCAGGTACACGACCGGCAGGAACACCCGTCGCGGGAACCTCGACACCAGCGCGCCGTACACCGGCTGCAACGCCACCATCGCAACGAAAACCACGCTGAAAAGAACCTGTAGGTTGTAGTCACCGAGCGCAATCCCGGCGCCGCTGGCCCAGTCGACCAGCCAGCGCGGAAACACCGCGGCGACGTCGCCTGAAGCGCCCATCGCATCGCGTACCGGTCGCAGCACGTAATAGCCGCACAGCAGGCTGAAGAAGTACAGCAGCGACCACCAAAGCGGCGGCGATTCCGCGAGGGCATCGCGGAAGGCGCCGAGTCGGGCAACGGGCCGGTTCGTGGTCATCGATCTGGCTTGTACGCCTCAAGCCTGGTCCAGCACCGGAGGCAACGGGCAATGCAGTACGCCACAGATCGTCCGCAGCAGTTCGGCTTCGGCCACGTTGATGCGGCCGTCGTGGCTGACGGCGGCGGTCACCGCCTCCACCAGCAGCTGCTTGGCCAGTGGCCCGAGCGAATCAAGTGGCGTCCACACGTCCTCCAGCGCCAGCGGTGCACTCCCCGGCGACCGGAAGGGGATGTGCTCATCCGGCAGGATCCGCTGCATGCCAACGAGGTAGGCGTGCTGCGCGCCCCTCGCATCGGCGTGGCCGGCCTCGGCGACCACGGCGAGCAGGGTCGATATTTCCTTCCGCAACTCCACCGGCTTGCGCCGCCCGAAAGCGACGTAGCGGGACGGGTCCAGCGACTCGCGCAACTGCACCGTCAACAACCGGCTCAGGCAGTACTCGAACAGCGAGACCTCGTCGTCCGCAAGCACCACCGCGTTGACCGCATCGAGGAAAGTCTCCAGTTGCGGTCGCGGCCGCCGCCGGACCACCGGGAAGGCCAGCGCGACCAGCGGCAGGCGCAGCATCGGGTGCAGGTCGACCAGGTGCTGCTCGCGCAGGTGCGCCGCCTCGATCGCGGTGGCCTTGCCCATGCGCGCACCGATCTCGAATGCCTGGCGTGCGGCGATGTCCTCGCGCGCGTCGAGCAGCAGGCCGAGCAGCAACGGCACCACGCGTTCGCGGTCGACGACCAGCGCACGCAGTTCGCCGGTCAGCTTGTCCGCGATCGCGTCGGCGCGGCGATAATCGTCGTTGCCGGGGTTGCCCACCTGGGTGGCCACCATCGCGCCGGTGACCGCATGCTCGGACCGCGCCGGCGGCAACGCGCCAGGCTGGTGAAGGCCCAGGTGCAGGTCCTCGTGCAGGCCATTCGGCGGGGCCTGCAGCCAGCCCCGCGACAGCGCGCCGAGCTGCTCGGCGCGGAATCCCGGTTCCAGCGCCTGGATGCGTTCGACCAGCGGCGGGTGGGTCGCCAGCCAGCTGCCGAACAGGCCGTCGAAACCCAGGCCTTCGCCAAACAGCATGTGGCTGACTTCCTCCGCGTTCCCGGCCGAGGCCAGCCGCGAGCCATCGGGCAGGCCGCCGATCTTCTTCAGCGCCCCGGCCAGTCCCGCGCTCTGGCGAGTGAACTGCACCGCGCTGGCATCGGCCAGGCGTTCGCGGTTGCGGCTCACCCCGGCCTTGATCAGTCGCGCGCAGAACAGCCCGACCGAGCCGACCACGAGCGCGACCACCGCTCCGAATACCACTACGCCAAGGCTCCGGCCACGTCGCCCGCCGACCGAGAACTCCAGCACCTTGCGCCCCGCGATCGCGATCATGGCGATGCCGAACAGCACCCCGACCAGCCGCAGGTTGAGTCGCATGTCGCCGTTGAGGATGTGGCTGAATTCGTGCGCGATGACGCCCTGCAACTCGTCGCGGTTGAGCCGGTCCAGCGCGCCGCGCGTCACCGCCACCACCGCATCGGATGGCGAGTAGCCGGCGGCGAACGCATTGATCGCCGACTCGTGTTCCAGCACGTAGATCTTCGGGACCGGCACGCCGGACGCGATCGCGATCTCTTCGACCACGTTGCGCAGGCGGCGCAGGTCGAGATCACCGCCATCGTCGAGCAGCAACTCGCCACCCAGTTGCATCGCGATCGAATCGCCGCCGTCGCCAAGGCTGGCCAGCCGGTACAACGAGCCCAGCCCGATCACCGCCAGCGTCGCCAGCGTCACCGCCAGCAGCGCGCCGGTGCTGCCGCCACTCAGCAGCCACACCACCGCGTCGACCGCCACCACGATCGCGACCACCGCCAGGCCGAACAGCAACACCAGCCGCGACGAACTGCGCCGCGCCGCGGCCTGGCGTTCGAAGAAATTCATCGGCGGCTATCGACGCGGCGAACGGGTCAGAACTTCACCTGCGGCGCCTGCCGCATCTGCGCCTGGTCCGCGGGGATGGTGACCATCGCGGCAGGCGCGAAACCGAAGTTGCCGGCCACCAGGCTGGAGGGGAACACCTCGCGCTTGTTGTTGTAGGCCATCACCGCGTCGTTGTACGCCTGCCGCGCGAACGCCACCTTGTTCTCGGTGCTGGTCAACTCCTCGGTGAGCTGCATCATGGTCTGGTTGGCCTTGAGGTCCGGATAGGCCTCGGCAACCAGCAGCAAACGACCCAGCGCGCCTTCCAACTGGCGCTCGCCGGATTCGAGCTGGGCCATCGCGCCCGGTTCGCCGGGATGACCCTTGGCCGCCGACAGCCCCGACACCGCCGCGGCGCGCGCGGAGATGACCGCTTCGAGGGTCTCGCGTTCATGGCCGAGATAGCCCTTGGCGGTCTCGACCAGGTTGGGGATCAGCTCGAACCGGCGCTGCAACTGCACGTCGATCTGCGCAAACGCATTGCGGAAGGCGTTGCGAGCGCGCACCAGACCGTTGTAAAGGCCGACGCCCCAGAAAATGAACAGGAGAACTAAACCCAATAGAATCAGGAAGCTGAACATGGTTCCTCGCAAACTCCTGAAAAACGGCGTTACTATCGTGTGAACTCCAGCATACGCAGGCGCTGCGACCGATGAAAGACACCGCGACCCGGCTTCCTCGTCTTGGTGGGCGCCTTGCTGCACTGGCGGTGCTGCTTACCCTGACCCTCGGCACCACCGCGCAGACTCCGCTCGACCAGGACGCGCCCGCATCGCTCGCGAGCGCGGCGGTCCCCGCGTCCGCGCACACCGTCGACAGCGTCCCGCCGACGGCTGACGTGCAGGCGCGCGATGCGCGGCCGCCCGCCCCGCCGCTGCCCAGCGGTTTCGACGTGGAAATGTTCGAGGCGATGGCACGGACGATCGTCGCCGACCAGCGCGTGCCCGGGCTCTCGATGGCGATCGTGCATGACGGCAAGGTGCTGAGTGCGCGTGGCTACGGCATCACCGACGTCAGCGATGCCGAGCCGGTGGATGCGCACACGGTGTTCCGCCTGGCCTCGCTGTCGAAGGCGTTCGCCAGCGCCACCGCGGGGCTGCTGGTCAACGACGGCACCCTGCGCTGGGACAGCAGGCTGACCGACTACATGCCCAACTTCCAGTTGAGCCAGCCCGGCGCGGCCAGCCACATCACCGTCGCCGACCTGTTGAGCCACCGGGTCGGCCTGCCGCACAACGCCTACGACCGCAGCCTCGAACGCTACGTCGACTACCACACCCTGACCCGCAAGCTTGCCGACGTGCCGCTCAAGTGCCCGGTGGGCACCTGCTATGCGTACCAGAACGTCGCCTTCAGCCTGATCGGCGACATCGTGTTCGCGGCGACCGGCGATTTCTACGCGCAGGAGGTCCAGCAACGTCTGCTCAAGCCGCTGGGCATGAACGACGCCAGCCTCGGACTGGAAGGCATCGAGTCCAGCGCGCGCTGGGCCAAGCCGCACGTGCGTGGCCGCGGTGGCTGGGTGTCGGTGATGCCCAAGCCGACCTATTACGAAGTCGCCCCCGCCGCCGGCGTCAATGCCAGCGCCAGCGACATGGCGCAGTGGCTGATCGCGCAGACCGGGCATCGCACCGACGTGATCCCGGCGCCGCTGCTCGCGACCCTGCACGAGCCGCTGGTCGACACGCCCTACCAGGCGCGCAGCTCGGCCTGGCGCCGCGCCCGGCTCGACTCGGCCGGCTACGCGCTGGGCTGGCGGGTCTACGACTACTCCGGCCACCGGCTGGTCTATCACGCAGGCGCCGTGCAGGGCTATCGCACGATGATCGCGACCCTGCCCGATCGCGACCTCGGCATTGCGGTGATGTGGAACGGCGAAAGCTCGCTGCCGTCCGGCCTGATGCCGACCATGATCGATCGCGCGCTGGGCATTCCGTCCGAACTCACGGCCTGGGTGGATATCGACATCGACCAGTCGGCGACCTACTACGCCGGCAACGAGAACGACGACACCCCGCCCGGCAGCAATGCCGCCAGCGCCACCGCCGCGCCACGGTAATTCTCCCGGGCGGCGGCGACGTCATGCCGCCGCGCGCGCCGCCCTGATCGCCACATAAAAAAACTCTCCCCCGCCTGGGCCGCGGGAGAGAGTCATGTGCGTGTTGCGGTACCGGGTGGCTCAGATCATCGGCGCCGGGGTCACCGGCATCGCGGTCGGGGCCTGCTTCTTGGCAGCGCGACGGGCCGGCTTCTTCGCGACCTTCTTGGCCGCCGGCTTCTTCGCTGCCGCCTTCTTGGTGGCCGGCTTCTTCACCGCGGTCTTCGCGGTCTTCTTGGCGGCCGGCTTCTTCTTGGCTACCTTCTTCGCGGCCTTCTTGGCCGCAGGCTTCTTGGTGGCCTTCTTCGCGGTCTTCTTGGCGGCCGACTTGCGGACCGTCTTCTTGGCGGCCTTCTTCGCGGTCTTCTTTGCAGCAGACTTGCGGACGGTCTTCTTGGCCGCCTTCTTCGCCGTCTTCTTGGTGGCCTTCTTCGCAGTCTTCTTCACCGCCTTCTTCGCCGTGGCCTTCTTGGCGGTCTTCTTCACTGCCTTCTTGGCGGTCTTCTTCGCCGCCGGCTTCTTCACGGCCTTCTTGGCCGCGGACTTGCGGACGGTCTTCTTGGCAGTTGCCTTCTTGGCGACCTTCTTCGCTGCCGGTTTACGGGCGACCTTCTTCGCTGCCTTCTTGGCGGCGGGCTTTTTCTTCGCAGCTTTCTTCGTGGCCATTTGATGGCTCCTCGTCAGTGGTCTATCGGGGTTTACAGCCCAGTACCAAGCAATGCCACGGGGAAGCCCCCGCGACCAACCGCCGGCGCGACTCGCCCCGGAACGGATCCTGCGCAGCCGATGCCGGCGGCGGACAAACAAAAACCCGACTCGCGATCAACGAACCGGGTTGCCTGCATCGACCTGCCCGCAACAACGTGAAGCATTCCGCCGGGGAAAGAAATTCCGCGTCCACCATTTCGACCGTCAAGGTGGAGGTCCGGGTTTGCGCCACACGTTGTCGCTTCGATTTTTCTCACTCGCTTCTGCAGTCCGCGTCTGCTGGGCGAAACGTAATCACGGTTTTTCATAGTGTCAACAAGTGCACGCGATTTTTTTGCGGCGGTCGCGGGCCGTGCGACACCGGTGAGGTAGCGCGCGAACACGCCTGCATGCCCACGGCAGCGACGCACATCCATCGACGCAAAACGCACGCATCGCTGAAAGCCAATAGCTGCAAGGCTTGCAACGCACGCGAACGAATCGACCTGCACGCGGGCGAGTCGTTGCACCGGAACAGGCGCAGAAACGAAGTGGTGAATATTTCACCACTCCCGACACATGCTCAAGACTGAAGGGACGCATGCTCTATCGCATCGCACAAAGCGATATGCGCCGGTTTTGCGCGAAGCTCGCGGCGTCTTCCGATGCCGACGGCGAACGACCGCGCACACCGCGGGCAACAAAAAACCCGCGCCGTCGCCGACGCGGGTTGGTTGCCTGCGAAGCCCGACGGCTTCCGGCGTTGTCGCGGTGTCAGTGGTCGTCGTCCTCGAGCAACTCGGCGTAGGCGTCGGGGTCGAGCAGCTCGTTGAGTTGCTCCGGCTCCTCGATCTCCAGGGTGAAGATCCAGCCGTCGCCGTAGGCGTCCTCGTTGATCGTCTCGGGCTTGTCGTTGAGCGCGGTGTTGACCTCGACCACGGTGCCGGTAACCGGCGCGTAGATGTCGGAAGCGGCCTTGACCGATTCGACCACCGCGCAGGCGTTGCCGGCCTCGATGCGATCGCCGACGTTCGGCAGCTCGACATAGACCAGGTCGCCGAGCAGGCCCTGGGCGTGGTCGGAGATGCCCACGGTGACCTTGCCGTCGCCGTCGACGCGGGTCCATTCATGGGACTTCAGGAACTTCAGGTCGCCGGGGATCTCACTCATGGGGGTGCTCCGCTGCTACGGGTGGTGGGTGGAAGGGCAATAGTTTAACCACGGGAGCGCGGCCGGTGCGCGGCTCCCGGAGCGGGTCTCAGACCAGCACGCCGTCCTGCGCCTGGCCGTCGCGCACGAACGGGAACTTGACCACCCGCACCGGCACTTCCTTGCCGCGGATGTCGACCCGGACGTTGCCCTCGCTGCCCGGCGCAATGGCACCGGCCGGCACCCGCGCGAAAGCGATCGCCTTGCCCAGGGTCGGCGAAAACGTGCCCGACAGGATCTCGCCGTCGCCGTTCGCGGTCAGCACCTTCTGGCCGTGGCGCAGCACGCCCTTGTCGTCCATCACCAGCGCGATCAGCTGCCGAGGCGCGCCGGCGCTCTTCTGCTGTTCAAGCACGTCGCGGCCGATGAAGTCGCGGCCCTCGTCGAGCGCGACGGTCCAGCCAAGCGCGGCCTCGTACGGCGACACGGTGTCGTCCATGTCCTGGCCATACAGGTTCATGCCGGCTTCCAGCCTCAGGGTGTCGCGGGCGCCGAGTCCGGCCGGCTTCACCCCGGCACCGAGCAACGCGTCCCACAGCGCGACGGTCTTGTCCTGCGGCACCACGATCTCGAAACCGTCCTCGCCGGTATAGCCGGTGCGGGCAATGAACAGTTCGGTGTCGTCGGCCAGCTTCGCGGTGCGCGCCGCGAACTTGCCGAGCTTGCCCACGCGCTCGCGGTCGTCCGCGTGCAGCAGGCCGAGTACCTTGTCGCGCGCATTCGGGCCCTGCACCGCGATCATCCCGAAGTCGGGACGCTCGCTGACGCTGACGTCGAACTCCCCGGCCTGCTCGTTGATCCAGGCCAGGTCCTTCTCGCGGGTGGCGGCGTTGACCACCAGACGGAAGAAGTCCTCGGCCAGGAAGTAGATGATCAGGTCGTCGATGACGCCGCCCTGCGGATTCAGCATGCAGGTGTACAGCGCCTTGCCCGGCTTCTGCAGCTTGTCGACCGAGTTGGCGACCAGCTTGCGCAGGAACTCGCGGACGCGCGCGCCCTGCAGGTCGACCACGGTCATGTGGCTGACGTCGAACATGCCGGCGTCCTTGCGCACCACGTGGTGCTCGTCGATCTGCGAGCCGTAGTGGATCGGCATGTCCCAGCCGCCGAAGTCGACCATCTTGGCGCCGAGGGCGCGATGGCTGTCGTTGAGGATGGTCTTCTGGGTCATGGCGGCGCCGTTCCGTGGGAGGAAACCGCCATTATCCCAGAAGCGCGCGGGCGGCGGGCCCGCACGCGGTTGCCTCAGGCGGCCTCGACCCGCAGCGTGGTGCCGTCGATCGCGACCACCCTGACCCGGGTGCCGATCGCCAGGTCGGGACCGCTGGCGGTCCAGAAGGCGTCTCCGATCTTGAGCCGACCGCGGCCATCGACGATCGCGCTCTCCAGCGGGTAGACGTGGCCGACCAGTTGCGCAGCGCGGCGGTTCAGCAGCGGCTGGTCGCTGGCGGACACCGGGTTACGCTTCTTGTACTGCCAGCCGGCGCCAACCGCGATCAGCGCCAGCACCGCGAACAGCATCCACTGCGCGCTGGCCGACATCGGCACCGCGAGGTCGATCAACGCTGTGCCCAGCGCGGCGAAGCCCAGCCAGAGCATGAAGCTGCCCGGCAGCACCGCCTCGGCGGCGAACAGCGCCAGCGCCACGCCCCACCAGAACCACGGCGACTGCATGATCGCGGCCATGCTCAGGCCCTCGGCGGCAGGGTCGCGCCGGCCTTGTCCTGCACTGCCTTGGCCAGTTCGGCGATGCCGGCCAGCGAGCCGAGCACGCCGGTGGTCTCCATCGGCAGCATCAGCAGCTTCTGGTTCGGCGAGGCGGCGAAGTCCTTCAGCGCCTCGACGTACTTCTGGGCGACGAAGTAGTTGATCGCCTGCACGTCGCCCTGGGCGATCGCGGTCGAGACCATCTCGGTCGCCTTGGCCTCGGCCTCGGCCAGGCGCTCGCGGGCTTCGGCCTCGCGGAACGAGGCCTCGCGTTCACCTTCGGCTTCGAGGATCGCCGACTGCTTCTCGCCCTCGGCGCGCAGGATCGCGGCCTGGCGGAAGCCCTCGGCTTCGAGGATGTTGGCGCGCTTCTCGCGCTCGGCCTTCATCTGCTTGGCCATCGCGTCGATCAGGTCGCGCGGCGGCTGGATGTCCTTGAGCTCGATGCGGTTGACCTTGACACCCCACGGGTGGGTGGCGAGGTCGACGGCGACCAGCACCTTGGCGTTGATCTCGTCGCGCTTGGACAGCGACTCGTCGAGTGCCATCGAGCCGATCGAGGTGCGGATGTTGGTCATCACCAGGTTGATGATGGCGACCTCCAGCTGCGCCACCTCGTAGGCCGCCTTGGCCGCGTCGAGCACCTGGAAGAACACGATGCCGTCGACCTTGACCACCGCGTTGTCCATGGTGATCACGTCCTGCCCGGGGACCTCCATGACCTGTTCCATCATGTTGATCTTGCGGCCGATGCCATCGACCCACGGCACGATGAACGCCAGTCCCGGCGTCAGCGTGTGGGTGTAGCGGCCGAAGCGCTCGACCGTCCATTCGAAGCCCTGCGGCACCACCCTCACCGCCTTGAGCACGGTGATGACCGCGAACAGCAGCAACACGCCAACGAAGATTTCCGTACCCATCGTCATTCCCCTGTCTGGATCAGTCGATCATAGCGGCTGGAGACCGGGTTTCGACGCCCTTCGATGAAGGGCGCCATGGAACGGGCGGCTAGTGGATATGGGTCGCCGGCGCGGCTTCTCTCGCGGCTGGCGGCGTGTCCGCCGGGTCGCTGAACGGCCCGTCGCGCAACTCCAGTGCCTGGCGGCGCACCCATTCGGTGACATGCGGGTGCGGCACCAGGCCACGGCCGTCGGAGCGGTACTGCAGGCCTTCGAGCACCTCTTCATACGGCCCGAAACCCTGCACGCGATACGGCACCACGATCGCGACGCCGTCCTCCGCGGTGGCGCGCTCGACGAACGCACGGACCTCGCGGATCGCCGCCTCGCGCTTGTCCGGCCAGTCCTCGCGCAGGCTCATCACCTCGACCCGGCGCAGCGGCAGCACCTTGCGTACGGCATCGGCGCGGTCGTCGATATTGGCCAGCCAGCGCCGGTTCTCGGCGTCATCACCCGGGCCGTGGGCGAGGATCAGCAGGTCCTCGTGGCCCGGTTCGCTACTCAGTTCGCGCACCCGCTTGACCAGCACCTCGCCCATCTCCGGCGCTTCCGACAGCCCCTGCGTGCTCATCGCGAACACCGCATCGGTGTCGAGCTGCCAGAACTCCATGCTCATGCCGTGGTGGCCGGCATGTTCATCGGCGGGCACATCCGATCGTTCCGGTGCCCCCGGCATGATGCCGAGGATCTGCCCGGTGCGCTCGTACCAGCTCTCGCCGCTGACGAACAGCCGCACCACGCCGATCCGCTCGACACCGCGCGCCTCCAGCGCATCGACGCTTTGCTGCAGGCTGGCGGCGTCGGCCATGCCCCAGGCGATCTCCATTGGAAACTCCTGTTGCAACGGCGCCAACGTGTCGGCGACCTCGCGTTCCCAGCTGTCGATGCCGCCGTGGGCCATCAGCAGTACGCCGAAGTCGCCTTCGGTACCCGCCACCGGCGGCGCCATGTCGCGCGGCGTCGCGCACGCCGCGAGCAGCGAGAAGCCCACCACCATTGCGATCGTTTTCAGTTGTTTCATGCCGGTCTCCATCGTCAGGACAGGAATCACCAGGACACCGCGAGGCTGACGCCCACGTTGCGGCCCGGACGGGTGTAGCGGTCGAGCACCGCGCTGTCGGCGGCCACGCCGGGGACGTCGGCCCAGTCCCAGTATTTGCGGTCGGCGAGGTTGAACACGCCGGCGTTGAGCGTCGCCCCCGGTGCGAAATCCCAGTGCGCCAGCAGGTCGGCCACGCCGTAACCCGGCGCCGCGAAATCCGCCGGATCCGCCAGCCGGGTCTTGCCGGCGGCGAAGCGGCCATGCAACGACACGCCCCAATCCTGAGCGTCGTAGGCCAGGCCGATACTGGCGCGGGCCGGATCGACCGAGTTCAGCGGCTGGTCGGACGTGAGGTCCTGGCCGCGTTGCCAGGATGCCGCGCCACGCAGCGACCAGCCCTGCAACGCTTCGCTCCAGCCATCGAGCTCGACCCCGGCCTGCAGTTCCACGCCGTAGATCTCCGCCTCGGCGACATTGCGTGACTGGAACATCACCAAAGGCGTTTCCGGCGGCCGGCTGACCATGACGGTCGACTCGATGAAGTCGTCGTAACGGTTGTAGAAGCCGGCCAGGCCGAAATAGGCGCTGCGACCGGAATGGCGCAGGCCAAGCTCGACACCGTCGCTGGTTTCCGGACGCAGGTCGGGGTTGGGAATGGCGGCGTAACCGAACTGCAGGTTGGTGAATCCCAGGTTGACGTCGCTGTAGGGCGGCGAGCGGAACCCGCGGGCGTAACTGGCGTAGGTCGACCAGTCGTCGTTGACATGCCAGACCGCGCCGAGCTTCGGCGAGACGTTGCTTTCGGTGATTTCGGCCGACTGCATGGTCGGGTTGTCCTCGGCGAAGATCGGGTCGTCCTGCGGCTCAAGCGCGTAATAGTCGACGCGCACGCCCGGCAGCAGGGTCAGCCTGCCGTTGGCCAGCGTGATCTCGTCCTGCACGAACACCGCCGCGTTGTCGATCCGGCTGCGCGGGAAATCGCGCACCGGGAACACGTCCGGCATCACCACGTTGCTCGATGCCCCGGTCAGCAGGTCGACGGCGCGGCCGTCGCGCTTCTGCGCCAGGTCGGTGCGGCTGACCTCCGCGCCCCAGGTCAGCACGTGCCCGACGTTGCCGGTGGCGAAGGACTTGTGCGCCTCGACTTCCAATCCGTGGACGCGCTGGTCGAAGTTGAACTCGCGCTCGCGCCGTTGCGGCCTCCCGCCGGCGATGCGCTCCTCGACGGTGTCCTGGGTGGTTTCGCTGTCCTGCCGGTAGGCCCGCCAGGTCAGCGAATCGGCGAGGCTGCCGTCGAGGCCGGACAACTCGTGTTCCAGCGACACCCGCGCGCGCGTCTGCAGGTCGTCGCCGGTCATCAGCAACGTGGTGCCGCGCGTGGATGGCTGGAACCCGAGCATGTGCAGCACGTCGGTCGTGCTGCGGTCCTCGTTGCCTTCCACGGTCAAGGTGAACTGCTGCGCGGCGTCGGGTGCGTACACCAGCTTGGACAGCAGGCTGCGGCCGTCACGCGATTGCGGGTTGGGCGCGGTGCGGGTGTCGTCGCGGGATTCGTTGTCGCCGCGGTTCCCCGTCTCGCGGCCCTGCCGGTGGGTGACCACCGCCATGCCCGACCAGCGCTCGCCGCCGAAGGCCGCCGTGGCGCCGCCGGACAGGCCCTGCCAGTCGCTCTGGTAGCCGAGTTTGAAACCAAGGTAGGCGTCCTTGCCCGGGGCCAGGTAATCGGCCGGGTCCTTGGTCACGAAGCTCACCACGCCACCGAGCGCGTCCGAGCCGTACAGCGCGCTGGCCGGCCCGCGCACCACTTCGGCACGCTTGAGGGTGTCCATGTCGACGAAGTTGCGGTTGGCGTCGGAGTAGCTGCCGATCGCGAATGCGTCTGAGATGGCGATGCCGTCGGTCTCGATCCGGACGCGGTTGCCGTCAAGCCCGCGGATGCGGATGTCGCCGATGCCGAACCGGCCGAACCCGGAGGTCACCGACACGCCGGGCATGTAGCGGAACAGGTCCTTCAGGTCGCGGACCAGGGTCCGGTCCATCTGCTCGCGATCGACCACGTCGACCGTGGCCGGCACGTCCTTGATGGCCTGCTCGGTACGGGTCGCGGTGACGGTGATCTGCTCGAGGTCGTGGGCGGCCCGCGCGGGGGCGGCGGCCACGGCAGCCACCTGGGCCGCAGCGGGCGTCGGCAGGGCGAGCGGCACCAGCGCCAGCAGCGTGGCGCGGGAGAGAACATTCATTCGCATCTTGGTTCACTTCCGGAAAAGTCGAGCCGTCCGAAACCCTGCCCGGGCATCGGGGCGCGACTGTGCGTGGGATGACCCGGGAACGCTGCCGGCGGCAGCGCGGGTTTACTTGGTGAGGATCAGCTTGTCGTTGCGCGTGTGGCGCAAGCGATAGACCTCGCCGCCGTGGCGGATCAGCACCTCGCGGGTGCCGCCCAGCAACTTGGTGCTGTCGAACAGGGGCGAGGAAGGCAGCACCGGCGCCGACGGGCGTTCGGCGCGCAACCGCGGCGACAGGCGGAGGACGGTGTGGGAAGACGAGTGCATGGGCATGGCAGCGGCTCGATCAATGGGAATCATTGATGATAATGATTCTCATTTGCAGTGCAACCGCTCGCCAGGAACAGCGCCCCGTCAGCTCGCCGCCGCCCGCACCTTGTGCCAGCAGGCCTCGTCCAACTGCTCGACCAGTTCCAGCGCGCCGAGATTCTGCAGCAGTTGCTCCGGCCGGCTCGCGCCGAGGATCACGCTGGACACGTGCGGGTTGCGCAGGCACCAGGCGATCGCGAGCGGCGCCGGGGCGACGCCGAGGCTGTCGGCCAGCGCGGTGAATTTGCGGGTGCGCTGCAACCGTCGCTCGCTCTCGGTCCCGACGATCGTCTTGCGCAGGTGCGGCCCGAGCGCGCCGAAACGCGCATCCTCGCGCACACCGTCGTTGTGCTTGCCGGTCAACAGCCCCGAAGCCAGCGGCGAGAAGGTGGTGGTGCCCAGCCCGAACTCGGCGTACAGCGGCGCGTACTCCAGCTCGACCCGTTCGCGATGCAGCAGGTTGTACTGCGGCTGCTCCATCGTCGGCGCATGCAGGTTGTGGGCGCGGGCGACCTTGTGGGCGTCGCGGATCTGCGCGGCAGGCCACTCCGAGGTCCCCCAGTACAGCACCTTGCCCTGCCGGACCAGCGCGTCCATCGCCCAGACGGTCTCGGCGACCGGCGTATCCGGATCGGGGCGGTGGCAGTAATAGAGGTCGAGGTAGTCGACACGCAGCCGCTTGAGCGCGTCGTGGCAGGCATCGGTGACGTGCTTGCGCGACAGGCCCTTCTGGGTCGGTCGCGGCTCGCTGGCGGCGCCGAAGAACACCTTGCTCGACACGCAGAAGCCGTCGCGCGGCAAGCGCAGGTCGGCGATCACGTCGCCCATCATCGACTCGGCCGCGCCGTTGGCATAGCTCTCGGCGTTGTCGAAGAAGTTGATGCCGTTGTCCCAGGCCGCGGCGATCAGGTCGCGTGCGACGCCGCGGCCGATCTGGTTGCCGAAGGTCACCCACGCGCCGAACGACAAGGCGGACAGCTGCAGGCCGGATGAGCCGAGGCGTCGGTACTGCATGGGAAAACTCCGAGCGGGGATGGCTGCAGTGTACGACCGGCAACGCGCCCGGACGACGCGTTACAATGCCCGCGCTATTCCTCCGGGGAGTAGCCCGCCCGCGCCGCGCAATGCACCAACGCATCGGCCCGGGATCGTGCGTCAACATGCTTGGCCGACCGGCCATGGCGTACGGGGAGCCGCGTTCGACCGCGTTCCGGGCAAGACCGAAGGCAGGCGTCGTGCGAATGACCCTGGGGATCCGTCCCCGGGCCGGGCCGCACGCGTCGGCTTTCGTCGTCACCGCCCTGCCCGGCCCCGGAATCACGCACTCGATGGACATGTTCGATTTTTCCGCGCTGCCGCTGTCGGCCGCACTGATCTCGACGGGCACGGTCGCGCTGGCCGAAATCGGCGACAAGACCCAGTTGCTCGCCCTGTTGCTGGCCGCGCGCTACCGCAAGCCGTGGCCGATCATCGCCGGCATCCTCGTCGCCACCCTGCTCAACCACGCGCTGGCGGCCTGGTTCGGCAGCCTGGTCGCGCACTGGCTGCGGCCGGAGGTGCTGCGCTGGATCGTCGCCGCCAGCTTCCTCGCGGTGGCGCTGTGGACGCTCAAGCCCGACAGCCTCGACGACGACGGCCGCGCCCTGCCCGCGCGCGGCGCCTTCATCGCGACCACGATCGCGTTCTTCATCGCCGAGATCGGCGACAAGACCCAGGTCGCGACCGTGTTGCTGGCCGCCAAGTACTCGCCCTTGTGGGAAGTGATCGCCGGCACCACCGCCGGCATGCTGCTGGCGAACGTGCCGGTGGTCGCGCTGGGCAGCCGCTTCTCCGACCGGTTGCCGTTGAAGGCGGCGCGCCTCGTCGCCGCGGCGGTGTTCCTGCTGCTGGCGGCGTGGGTGGCCTGGCGCGGACTGGGCTGAGCACGGCGCCGACGCCCGCGCTATCCTGCCGCGGAGCGTACGGGGGAAGCGATGGAAGCCAGCCGCACTGTGCGGGAGAAGGTCGCGAGCCTGTTGGGACGGCCCGACGAAGTCCTGCTGGAGATCGGCGCCGGCGGCGAACTGCTGGTCGCCCGGTTGCGCGTCGTCATCGCCGCGCTGCTGCTGTTGCTGCCGCTGGCCAACGCGCTCACCGGCGGCAGCGTGCGCGAGACCCTGATCGGCCTGGGTGGCGCGATCGTCGTCAACCTGTTCGCCCAGATATGGCTGCAACTGGCGCGTCGGCGCCGGCGCTATCGCTGGCTGTCGTTCGCCACGGCCGCGTTCGATGTCAGCGCCACCACGGTGGTGCTGGGCGTGCTGGCCATGAACCACCTGCCGGCCGCGCTCAACAGCATGATCGTCTGGTGCTGCTACCTGCTCGCGATCATGTTGACCGCGTTGCGCAGCGACGGCCGCACCACCGTGTTCGCCGGCCTCCTGGCGCTGCTCGAGTACGGCCTGCTCAATGCCGCCGTGTTCGCATGGGTGAGCTCGCCGGAGCAGTTGATCTCCAGCGACTACGGTGCGGTAACCGTCGGCGGCCAGGTCCAGCGGATGGTGTTGCTGGCGATCGTCACCCTGATCACCGCGGTGGTGGTCTACCGGATGCAGCGGCTGGTCGAACTGTCGGGCACCGACGGGCTGACCCGCCTGCCCAACCGCACCTGGCTGCTGCACCGGATGCCGCGACTGCTCGAGGCCGCCGAGGAAGACGGCTGCAGCCTGAGCCTGGCGCTGATCGACCTGGACCACTTCCGGCGGATCAACGACGAGGCCGGCCACCATGCCGGCGACCGCGCGGTGCGCCACGTGGTCGCCGTGCTCAGGAGCATGGCCGATGCGGACGAATGGCTGGTGCGGCTGGGCAGCGAGGAGTTCGCGCTGGTGATGTCCAAGCCGGTCGGCACCGCGTGGGAACGGATCGACGCGATCCGGCGGATGCTCGCGCAGCATCCGTTCGACCCCGAGCGCGGCAACATGGACCCGGTCCGGATCACCTTCAGCGCCGGCATCGCCTCCAGCCCGACCGACGGCAACGACATGTCGCGGCTGCTGGCGCGCGCGGACCAGCGCCTGAAGATGGCCAAGCGCGAAGGCCGCAACCGGGTGATCGCCCGTGATGCCTGACCTGGCGATCCAGGGCCCCAGGGCGCCCGCGCTTCCCGGCCGGGCGATTTCGCTCTACGCTGCCGCGCAGCCCCCACCAACCGAAACCCTTGCGAATCCGGCATTCGCAACTACAGGAAGCCCCGCCCGGTGAACCTCAAACTCCGCCTGACCGTGATGAATTTCCTGCAGTTCTTCATCTGGGGGGCATGGCTGATCACCATCGGTCGCTACTGGTTCGAGAACCAGCAATGGTCGGGCACCAGCTTCGGCGCGATCTTCTCCACCATGGGCATCTCGGCATTGTTCATGCCCGCGCTGATGGGCGTGGTGGCCGACAAGTGGATCAACGCCGAGAAGCTGTACGGCGTGATGCACATCGGCGGCGCGGTGATGCTCGCGCTGGTGCCCGCGGTGGGCGACCCGGAAACCATGTTCTGGGTGATGCTGGTCAACATGCTGTTCTACATGCCGACGATCTCCCTGGCGATCGCGGTGGCCTACAACGCGCTCAAGGAAAGCGGCCAGGACGTGATCCGCGACTACCCGCCGATCCGGGTCTGGGGAACGATCGGCTTCATCGCCGCGATGTGGACGACCAGCCTGCTCAAGCTGGAAACCTCGCCCGGCCAGTTCTACGTCGCCGCCGCGGCCTCGCTGGTGCTCGGCTTGTACGCCTTCACCCTGCCGCGCTGCCCGCCGCGGCTGTCGCGCAGCGAGAGCCGCTCGCTGGTGGACGTGCTGGGGCTGACCTCGTTCCGCCTGTTCAAGAACCGCAACATGGCGGTGTTCTTCATCTTCGCCATGCTGCTGGGCGCGGCACTGCAACTGACCAACGCCTACGGCGGTGCGTTCCTCGGCGAGTTCAGCGGCGACCCGCGCTACGCCGATGCGATCGCGGTGAAGTATCCGGCGATCATCCTGTCGATCTCGCAGATCTCCGAAACGCTGTTCATCCTCACCATTCCCTTCTTCCTGCGCCGCTTCGGGATCAAGGCGGTGATGACCATGAGCATGGTCGCCTGGTTCCTGCGCTTCGGCCTGTTCGCCTACGGCGACCCGGGCGCCGGGCTGTGGATGATCATCCTGTCGTGCATCGTCTACGGCATGGCCTTCGACTTCTTCAACATCTCCGGTTCGCTGTTCGTCGAGCAGCAGGCCAACCCGAACATTCGCGCCAGCGCGCAGGGGCTGTTCATGCTGATGACCAACGGCATCGGCGCGATCCTCGGCAGCGCGATCAGCGGCTGGATGATCGACCGGTTCTTCACCGCCGCCGACGGCGGCAAGGACTGGCACGGCATCTGGCTGACCTTCGCCGTGTACGCGCTGGCGATGGCGATCGTGTTCGTGCCGCTGTTCCGGCACAAGCACGACCCCGACGCGGTCCGGCGCGCGCAGCAGCGCCCGGAAGGCGAACTGGTGCCGTGACCGGGGGGCGGGCATGAGCCGCGTCGTCGTCGTCGGCTCGTTCAACGTCGACCACGTCTGGACCACGGCGCAGCTTCCCCGTCCCGGCGAAACCCGCATCGGCGAGTACCGCACCGGGCCGGGCGGCAAGGGTTTCAACCAGGCCACCGCGGCGGCCCGCGCGGGTGCGGCGACCTCTTTCATCTGCGCCCTCGGCGATGACGCCGGCGGGCAGCTCGCCCGCGGTCTCGCGGGCGACGACGGCATCGAGCTGCGCGCCGATCAGGTGGACGCACCCACCGGCGCCGCCGGCATCTACGTCGACCACGCCGGCAACAACAGCATCGTGTTCGGCGCGGGCGCCAATGCCGCGCTGACGGCCGGCTTCATCCAGCGCAACGCCGATGCGCTGTCGGGTTCGGCGGTGGTGCTGGCGCAACTGGAGTCGCCGGTGGAGGCGATCGCCGCGGCATTCGGGCTGGCACGCGAATCCGGCGCGCTGACCGTGCTCAACCCGGCGCCCGCCGACGCGGACCTGCCCGCGTCCCTGCTGGCGCTGGGCGACGTGATCACTCCGAACGAATCCGAATTCTGCGCCCAGTTGATCCGCCACGCCGGCGAGACCTGCGAGCCCGACCAGGTCGCCACGCTCGACGACGCCACCCTGCATGGCCACTGCCGCCGCCTGCTGCCGCACGGCACCGTCGTCGTCACCCTCGGCGCGCAGGGCAGTTTCGTCTCGCACGCCCCATCGGCCCGTCACGGTGACGACCGCGCGTGCTATCGCGTCGCCGCCAGCCCCGCTCATCCGGTCGACACCACCGGCGCCGGCGACGCGTTCAATGGTGCGCTGGTCGCCTCGATCGCGCGCGAGCCGGGGCAGCCGTTCGCCCGCCACGTCGCCTTCGCCAGTCGCTACGCGGCCCGTTCGACCGAACGCGCCGGCGCCGCGGCGGCGATGCCGCACCTGGCCGAACTGACCGAGCACTGAGCCGCACCCGGGTAGAATCGCCCGATGCGGATCGGTCCACACACCATCGCCCCCAACGTGATCCTGGCCCCGATGGCCGGGGTCACCGACAAGCCGTTCCGGGTGCTGTGCAAGCGCCTGGGCGCGGGGCTGTGCGTGTCGGAGATGACCACCTCCGACCCGCGCTTCTGGACCACCGCCAAGTCGCGCCACCGGATGGACCACGCCGGTGAGCCGGCGCCGATCAGCGTACAGATCGCCGGGACCGTGCCTTCGATCATGGCCGACGCCGCGCGCCACAACGTCGACAACGGCGCGCAGATCATCGACATCAACATGGGCTGCCCGGCCAAGAAGGTCTGCAACGCCTGGGCGGGGTCGGCGTTGATGCGCGAGCCGGCCCTGGTCGCCGACATCCTCGACGCGGTGGTCAACGCCGTCGACGTGCCGGTGACGCTGAAGATCCGTACCGGCTGGGCCGCCGACCACCGCAACGCGCTGCAGATCGCGCGCATCGCCGAGTCCGCCGGCATCGCCGCGCTGGCCGTCCACGGCCGCACGCGCGACCAGCAGTACAAGGGCGTGGCCGAGTACGACACCATCGCCGAGGTCAAGGCGGCATTGTCGATCCCGGTGATGGCCAACGGCGACGTCGACTCAGCGCAGAAGGCCGAGGCGGTGCTGAAGCACACCGGCTGCGACGCGGTGCTGGTCGGCCGCGCCGCGCAGGGACGGCCATGGATCTTCCGCGAGATCGCCCATTACCTGGCGACCGGCGAGGTCCTGCCGGAACCGTCGCTGGCCGAGATCCGCGACATCCTGCTCGGCCACCTTGAACACCTGCACGGTTTCTACGGCGAGACCTCTGGCGTGCGCATCGCGCGCAAGCACCTGGGCTGGTATGCGAAGGACCGGCCGGAAAACCTGCATTTCCGAGCCGTGGTCAACCGCGCCGAGTCGGCTGAAGCGCAACTGCGCCTGACCCGCGACTACTTCGACGCGCTGGTCGCCGGGGTCGCTCCGGAACTGCCGGTCGCCGCCTGATCCCGCTACTGCGGCCAAGCGCTTAACCGAAGGCAAACCCGGAAGCCGGCACAATGCGCCACGCGCGCGTTGTCTGTATCATTCGCGCCCATCCTTTTATCCGAATGCAAGGATATAACCTCGATGTCCAGCTACCTGTTCACCTCCGAATCCGTCTCCGAAGGCCACCCGGACAAGATCGCCGACCAGATCTCCGACGCCGTGCTCGACGCGATCCTGACCCAGGACAAGCGCGCCCGCGTGGCCTGCGAGACCCTGGTGAAGACCGGTGCGGCGATCGTCGCCGGCGAGGTCACCACCACCGCGTGGGTCGACATCGAGGACCTCGCGCGCCGGGTCATCAACGACATCGGCTACGACCATTCGGGCGTCGGCTTCGACGGCCACACCTGCGCGATCATCAACATGCTCGGCAAGCAGTCGCCGGACATCGCCGCCGGCGTCGACGGCAGCCAGAAGAAGCAGAAGAAGCCGGAAGAGCAAGGCGCGGGCGACCAGGGCCTGATGTTCGGCTACGCCTGCAACGAGGCGCCGGAGTTCATGCCGGCGCCGATCTACTACAGCCACCGTCTGGTCGAGCAGCAGGCCAAGGTGCGCAAGAAGAAGAACTCGCCGCTGCCGTGGCTGCGCCCGGACGCCAAGAGCCAGGTCACCCTGCGCTACGACAACGACAACCAGATCGCCGGCATCGACGCGGTGGTGCTGTCGACCCAGCACGACCCGGGCATCAAGCAGAAGGACCTGATCGAAGGCGTGCGCGAGCACATCCTCAAGCCGGTGCTGCCGAAGGCGTGGCTGGACGCGCTGCCGAAGAACAAGATCCACATCAACCCGACCGGCATCTTCGTGATCGGCGGCCCGGTCGGCGACTGCGGCCTGACCGGCCGCAAGATCATCGTCGACACCTACGGCGGCATGGCCCGCCACGGCGGTGGCGCGTTCTCCGGCAAGGACCCGTCCAAGGTCGACCGCTCGGCCGCCTACGCCGCGCGCTACGTCGCCAAGAACGTGGTCGCCGCCGGCCTGGCCGACAAGTGCGAAGTGCAGCTGAGCTACGCGATCGGCGTGGCCGAGCCGACCTCGGTGTCGGTCACCACCTTCGGCACCGGCCACATCCCCGACGACAAGATCGAGAAGCTGATCCGCAAGCATTTCGACCTGCGCCCGTACGGCATCGTCAAGATGCTCGACCTGATCCACCCGATCTACCAGGCGACCGCCGCCTACGGCCACTTCGGCCGCAAGCCCAAGGACGTCAGCTACCTCGACGCCACCGGCCACAAGCACAGCGCGACCGCCTTCTCGTGGGAGAAGACCGACCGCGCCGACGAACTGCGCAAGGCGGCCAAGCTGAAGTAGCCCGCTTGTTCCCTCTCCCGCTTGCGGGGCGAGCCGGCACGCTTGCGAGCCACCGGCTCGCGTGCCGGCGAGCGCCTTCGCGCTGTGCGCGAGGGCCGGGGCGCGGAGCGGGGCCGGGGTGAGGGCGCTCGTGATTCACCGAAAACGGACCGCATCGCGGTCCGTTTTCCATTGAGCGCGCCTACCCGCGCAACTTCATTCCCTTCTCAAACTGCTGCACCACCCGCAACTGCTGCGTCGGTGCCTGCGCCAACGATGCGCGCGCGCGCTTGACCCATCCCGCCCCACGCTCGGCCAAGGCCTCCCACGCATCGACCAGCGCATGCGGCGCATGCGCCAGATGCCACTCGATCAACGCCAGCGCCTGCAAAATGTCCTTGCGATATTTCGGGTTCTTTGCCCCACGCTCGTGCGCAACGATCAACTTGTGCAGCCCATAGCGCGCCGGATCGGGCAGGTTGACCATCGCCGCATCGGCGCGACCGATCAGCACGCCCTGCCCCGGCGCCTCGATCAGGTAATCCATGAACTTGAGCGGGCTCAGCGCTACGCCCAGCTGCGGCGCTTGGACCTCCTTGCCGGCACGACGCACCACGGTCAGGAAATCGATCCGCAAATCCGGCTCGGTTTCGCTCACGTAGTGACTGGCGAGACCTTTGCTACCGCCCAGCGCCGGCAGGAAGCCCATCTGCAGCGACTCCAACGCATGGTGCGCGTTCGCCTCCAGATCGCCCGGCAAGGCCACCGCCATGTTGCCACCGGGTCCGGCATGGGCGAAGTCCAGATCCTGCGTGCGCGTACCGCTCCCCCACGCCACGCCCAACTGGTTGCCCATCGCCAGGAACGCATGGGTCCCGACCAGCAAGGCACCGGCGCGGAAGAACTGGTAGTCGGCCAGACGCTTGGCGATACGGAAATGCTTGGGCGGTGTGGCCACGCAACCGTGCGCGATGGCTGCCGCCGCCTGCCGCGCCACCGCGTCCAGTGCGGGCGCACCCTGCACCCGCGCGGCCTCGATTGCCGCGATCGCCGGCCCGTCCGGCCCCAGGTAATACTCGCGCTTGCGTCCGTCGATCTCCTTGAACGCCCAGTAGGCGTAGCGCGACCCCTTGACCATTTTGTAGGCGACCGTACCGGTCAGGAACGCTGGCGAGCGCGAGGCCTCGGCCACCTGCACCAATTCGTACAACTCGGCATAGGCGGTTTGCGCGGCGGCGGGGAGTTCTCGATGGAGAGGCATGGCGGGTTCCGGAGTGGCCGGCCGAGTTATACCACCAAGACAATCAGAGTGGTATAACAGCCCCGGTCGCAATCTTCCCGCAGAACGCGGGCAGCGCAACATACCCATCGACTGCTGCTGGTTAAGCTCGAGGCGAAGTGCCGCGATATAATCGCCGCCTGCCCCGCCGAGGGGCGCTGCGACCGTCGCAAGGACGGCCAGGCTCGGCGAGGTTCCACGAACAACGGCGCCCGGTTGCTTTCACCGCCTGCCGCAACGGCAGGCGAATAACCGGAGCTTCAAATGAACGCTGTAGCAAAACCCGCCTCTACCAGGCAATTCTCGATGGATGGCGACTACAAGATCGCCGACATCTCGCTGGCCGATTACGGCCGCAAGGAAATCGACATCGCCGAGCACGAGATGCCCGGCCTGATGTCGATCCGCCGCAAGTACGCCGCCGAAGCGCCGCTCAAGGGCGTGCGCGTCACCGGCTCGCTGCACATGACGATCCAGACCGCGGTGCTGATCGAGACCCTGAAGGACATCGGCGGCGACGTGCGCTGGGCCTCGTGCAACATCTTCTCGACCCAGGACCACGCCGCCGCCGCGATCGCCGCGACCGGCACCCCGGTGTTCGCCTGGAAGGGCGAGACGCTGGAAGAGTACTGGGACTGCACGCTGGAGGCGCTGAGCTTCCCCGACGGCAACGGCGGCTACCTCGGCCCGCAGCTCGTTGTCGACGACGGCGGCGACGTCACCCTGCTGATCCACAAGGGCTATGAGCTGGAACAGGGCGACGAGTCTTGGGTCAACAGCGCCTCGGGCAGCCACGAGGAGCAGGTCATCAAGAACCTGCTCAAGCGCGTGCACGCCGAGCGCCGCGGCTTCTGGACCACCGTGGTGCGTGACTGGAAGGGCGTGTCGGAGGAAACCACCACCGGCGTCCACCGCCTGTACCAGCTGGCCGAACAGGGCAAGCTGCTGATCCCGGCGATCAACGTCAACGACTCGGTCACCAAGTCCAAGTTCGACAACCTGTACGGCTGCCGCGAGTCGCTGGCCGACGGCCTCAAGCGAGCGATGGACGTGATGCTGGCCGGCAAGGTCGCAGTGGTCTGCGGCTACGGCGACGTCGGCAAGGGCTGCGCGGCGTCGCTGCGGGCCTACGGCGCGCGCGTGGTGGTCACCGAGATCGATCCGATCTGCGCGCTGCAGGCGGCGATGGAAGGCTTCGAGGTCAACACCATCGAGAGCACCCTGGGCCACGGCGACGTCTACGTCACCACCACCGGCAACCGGGACATCATCACCGTCGAGCACATGCAGGCGATGAAGGACCAGGCGATCGTCTGCAACATCGGCCACTTCGACAACGAGATCCAGGTCGACGCCCTGTACGCGCTGAAGGGCGTGGAGCGGATCAACATCAAGCCGCAGGTCGACAAGTTCGTATTCCCGAACGGCAACGCGATCTTCCTGCTGGCCGAGGGTCGTCTGGTCAACCTGGGTTGCGCGACCGGACACCCGAGCTTCGTGATGTCCAACTCGTTCGCCAACCAGACCCTGGCGCAGATCGACCTGTGGGCCAACAAGGACAGCTACGGCAAGCAGGTCTACCTGCTGCCGAAGAAGCTCGACGAGGAAGTCGCGCGGCTGCACCTGGAGAAGATCGGGGTCAAGCTGACCACGCTGAGCGACACGCAGGCGAAGTACCTCGGCGTCGCGGTCGAGGGGCCGTACAAGCCGGATCACTACCGCTACTGATCCACGGCTTCATGCGACGAAGAACGGGCGCCCACGGCGCCCGTTTTTTTGGCGGGACAGGGTCATGTCTTTTTGTAGGAGCGACGTAAGTCGCGATCTCACCGATATCCGGTTTCGTCGTGCGATCGCGACTTACGTCGCTCCTACAGGAAGCACACCGCACCGATTGAACATTCATCGCGATGGAGCGATATACTCGCTCCACTTCCATCGCGACCGCGCCCAATGACCCCGATCAGCTTCGAGTTCTATCCGCCCAAGACCGATGAGCAGCGCGCGCAACTCGACCGCACCACGACCCGGCTCAAGGCGCATTCGCCCGAATACGTGTCGTGCACCTTCGGCGCCGGCGGCTCGACCCTGAGCTATACGCCGGAGACGGTGGAGCGGCTGCAGGGCCACCATGCGCTCAGCTCGGCACCGCACATCTCCTGCGTCGGCGGCACCCGCGCCGAGATCGGCGCCCTGCTGCAGCGCTACAAGGCGATGGGTTGCCGTCGCATCGTCGCCCTGCGTGGCGACCTGCCATCCGGCATGGGCCATCCGGGCGACTTCCGCTACGCCACCGAACTGGTCGAGTTCATCCGTCGCGAGCACGACGGCCAGTTCCATATCGAGGTCGCCGCCTACCCGGAAACCCACCCGCAGGCACGCGACGCCCGCGCCGATATCGGCCATTTCGTGAGCAAGGTGCGGGCCGGCGCCGACGGTGCGATTACCCAGTACTTCTACAACGCCGACGCCTACTTCCGCTTCGTCGACGACGTCCGCGCGGCCGGGGTCGACATCCCGATCGTGCCGGGGATCATGCCGATCTCGAACTTCAGCCAGATCCGCCGCTTCTCCGAAATGTGCGGCGCCGAGATTCCGCGCTGGGTCGCCCAACGCATGGCGGCCTACGGCGACGACACCGAAAGCGTCCGCGCCTTCGGCGCCGAAGTGGTGGCCGGTCTGTGCCGGCGTCTGGTCGAGGGCGGCGCGCCCGGCCTGCACTTCTACACCTTGAACCTGGCGAAACCGACACTGAACGTCCTCGCCGGAATGACCTGAGTTCAGCCGGGGTTGCGCTGAAGTTCAGTCTCGCCGCCGTTTGGCGACGGGGCTTTGACGGGGGCGGATCGAGCATGGCGGTTACTTGTCCGCAGGCTCATCCGTCCCATGAACAGGTTCCCGCCAAGCGCCCTTGCCGCGACGATGCTGGCCGCCCTCGCGACACCCGGCTTTGCGCCCGCGCAGAGCAACGGCGGCGGAATCCAGCGCTGCGAGGCGCCCGATGGCGTCGCGATCTACACCGACAAGGCCTGCTCGGCACTCGGCGCCATCGCCACGCCTGTTTCAGGCGAACTGCTGACCCGGCTTGTCTCGGACAACGGCGAGGACGCTGGCAGCGCCCACGCCGTCTTCGGCGGGCGGCGGGCGCCCGCCATAAGCCGTCGTTCCGCCGCCAGCGGCTGCGCGCGGTCCATCACCCAGTTGTCGATGGACCTGCAAGGCGCCTGGGCGCTGGGCGACGTCAACCGTATCGCCGAGAGCTACCACTGGGCCGGCCTCGGGACCCGCCAGGCGCGTCCGATCATGCAGCGGCTGGACCGCCTGGCCGAGCAGCCGCTGTGGCAGACCCATTATTTCGACGCCCGCATCGGCGGCGGGATGATGCAGTTCGCCGACGCCTCCGGCGGCGGGTCCGATGGCAACGTCGGCGTCATGCAACTGGTTCTCGGCGACGGCGCCTCGCGCCGGGTCCAGGACTTCGACGTCCGGCGTTACCACGGCTGCTATTTCGTGCAGTTCTGACGGGCTGCACTTTCAACCCGCCATGGCGACGGCGTAGGCTGGCCGGATGCCCCGCCAAGCCGACCCGATACGTTCCCGCCGCACCTTGCCCTGCCGCATCGCCCTGCCCGTGCTCGCGCTGCTCTGCACGCTGGCTTGGTCCCCGGGGGGCACCGCCCAGGTCAACCGTTGCGAGCACAGCGACGGCACGGTGGCGTTCACCGACCACCGTTGTCCGGACATCGGCGCGGTCGAGCATAAGCCGGCATCCAGCGTGGCCGGCCGCCATCGCATCTACCGCGGCGGCTGCGCACGCAACGAACAGGACCTGATGTTCGAGATGGCCACCGCCATCGACGGCGGTGATGCCAACCGCCTCGCCAGCGTCTACCACTGGGTGGGCATGTCCAGCAGCGGCGCCACCGCGGTGATGGAGCGGCTCGACGAAGTGGTCCGGCGGCCACTGGTCGACATCGTGCCGGTGATACCCGAACCGGATCCGGCGCCGCTGCCCGCTTCCTTCGTGACCGGCCCGGCGGCCGTGCAAAGTCCGGTTGCAACCGTCGAACCGGCGGCCGGACGCTATTACCCGTCGACCGTGGTGCAAACCCGGCCGGTCGCCTTGCGGGTGGTACAGACGCTCGACAACGGCGTCACCCCGGCCGACACCGTGTTCGGCCTGCACCGCTATTTCGGCTGCCTGTGGCTTACCGGCTGAGCCGCGGCCCGCTACGGCGCGACCGATGCGGCGCAAGCAGGCACAATAGGCGGCTCCCCCAGGCGGAAAACCGATGATGCAATACCCCGAATGGATTTGGCACAACGGCGCGATCAAGCGTTGGGAAGAAGCGACCACCCACGTGATGTCGCACGCGCTGCATTACGGCTCATCGGTGTTCGAAGGCATCCGCAGCTACGAGACACCTGACGGTCCGGCGATCTTCCGGCTCACCGACCACAACACCCGCCTCCTCGCGTCGGCCCGCATCTACGACATGCCGATGCCGTACGGCGTCGCCGAGATCAACGCGGCCTGCCGCGAAGTCATGCGCCGCAACGGCCTGGGCAAGGCCTACCTGCGGCCGTTCGCCTTCCGCGGCCTCGGTGGCTTCGGACTGTCCGCCGACACCCCGGTCGACACCTCGGTGGCGGCGTGGGAGATGGGCCCGTACCTCGGTGCCGGCGTGCTCGAGGCCGGGATCGACGCCTGCGTGTCGAGCTGGCAGCGGTTCGCCCCCAACACCATCCCGGCCGGCGCCAAGGCCGGCGGCAACTACCTGTCCGGACAACTGGTCGCGCGCGAGGCGCGCCGGCTCGGGTTCGGCGAGGGCATCGCGCTGGCCTCCACCGGGTTGTTGTCGGAGGGCGCGGGCGAGAACCTGTTCCTGGTGTTCGACGGCGCCCTGCACACCACCCCGGTCAGCGCCGCGCTGCTCAACGGCATCACCCGCAACTCGATCATCCGGCTGGCGCGCGACGTCGGCATCGAGGTGGTCGAGCGCGACCTGCCGCGCGAATACCTGTACCTGTGCGACGAGTTGTTCATGTGCGGCACCGCCGCCGAGATCACCCCGATCCGCTCGGTCGACGGCCGCCAGGTCGGCGCCGGCAAGCCGGGGCCGGTAACCCAGCGGATCCAGGAGCTGTTCTTCGGTCTGTTCGACGGCCGCACGCCCGACAAGTACGGCTGGCTGGAGCCGCTGGACGCCTGACACGCGACGCCCCGACAGCTCGATGTAGGAGCGACGTAAGTCGCGACTCTCTGAACCCGGCAAACACCGACATGTGCGTTTGCGATGTTCCTGCCGGAGCGTCTCGATGCACCTGGCGGGTGAACCCATGTCGCGTCGGCCACACCAGTGCGTTCGCGACCCACGTCGCTCCTACAGGGAAGCGGGTTCGGCCTCGTCGAAGGTCAGCGTAGCCACCACGCCCTGTTCGTCGCCGGGCCGGACCCGCACGCTCCAGCCGTAAAGCGCGCACAACCGGCGCACGATCGAAAGGCCGATGCCGCCACCCTGCGAGTGGCCCGCATGGGTGCCGCGGTAGCCACGTTCGAACAGCTTGGCGGCGTCCTCGGCGCTGAGCCCGGGGCCCGAGTCGATCACCTCGACCGATCGGGGGTGCAGACGCACGATCACCTCGCCGCGGGTGGTGTACTTCACCGCGTTGCCGACCAGGTTGCCCAGCGCAACCGCGACCGCGGCCTCCGGCGCATCCACCACCAGGCCACGCTCGCCCTCCATCCGCAGCTCGAGCGGCTTGCCGGCGACCTGGGTGCGGTGCACCTCGAGCAGTTGTTCGGCGACCTTCGCCACGTCGGTCGAACCGTGCCCGCGCTCCTCGCGCGACAGCAGCAGCAATGCGCTGATCAGGTCCGTGCACTGCAGCTCGGCGCGCTGGATGCGAAGCAGGCGGCTGCGGGTCTTGTCGTCGATATCGGGGCGTGCCAGCAGCAACTCCGCCGCCCCGCGGATCACCGCCAGCGGCGTGCGCAACTCATGGCTGACATCGGCGTTGAACTCGCGGTCGCGCTTCACCACGTCGGTCAGCCGCCCGGCGTAGTCGTCCAGCGCCTCCGCGAGTTGGCCGACCTCGTCATCCGGAAAATGCGCCGCCAACGCCTCGGGCTGGGCGCTGCGACCGGATCGCTTGAGCCGGCGCGCCAGTTCCGACACCGGACTCATCACGCGTGATGCGGACCACCACCCCACCAGCAGCGACAACAGGGTGAACACCAGCACCGAGCCGAATATGGCGCGGTTGAACTGCGCTTCGCCGCGCGCCGCCTGGGTCATGTCGTAGGCGAGGAAGAACCACGCCTCCGGCGTCTTGCGCACCGCGAGCTTGTAGGAAAACGGCGAGCCGTCGGGCTCGGTCCCCTTGATGCTGTGGATGCCATCGGGCAACTCGTACCAGTCCGGCTCCTCCAGGCGCAACGCTTCGAACCGGTCGGGTCCGACCATGCGCGCATACATCTGCTGCACCAGGATCTCCGGCTTCTCTTCCGGGTTGCTGAAATACTGGCGCGCGTATTCATCGATGTTGCGGTTCATCACGTCTTCGACCAGTTGGTTCTCGACCCGGTTGCGGGTCCAGTTGGTCGCGAACGCGAACAGTGCCGTCAGGCCGAAGCCAAGCAGCACGAATCCAAGAATGATGCGGCTGCGCAGCCGCCGCCGGTAGCGCATCCGGCGTCGCGGCCGTCCGGCGCGGCCGTTCGCCTCGACTGCCTCAGTTTCCGGCATCGAGCTCGGCGATCCGGTAACCGATGCCATGGCGGGTCTGGATCAGCTTGCTGTCGAACGGCTTGTCGACCACCGCGCGCAAACCGTGGATGTGCACCCGCAGCGAGTCTGAATCCGGCAGTTCCTCGCCCCACACCCGGGTTTCCAGTTCCTGCCGCGTCACCACCGCCGGACTGGCTTCCATCAGTGCCTGCAGGATCTTCAGCGCGGTCGGGTTGAGCTGCAGCAGCTTGCCCTGGCGGCGCACCTCGAGGGTGTCGAGGTTGTATTCCAGGTCGGCGGCGTTGAGCACCCGGGTCTGCACCCCGCGACCGCGGCGGGCCAGCGCGTTGAGCCGGACTTCGACCTCCTGCAGCGCGAACGGCTTGATCAGGTAGTCGTCGGCGCCGGAGTCGAACCCGGCCAGCTTGTTGTCGAGGCTGTCGCGGGCGGTCAGCATCAGCACCGGGGTCTGCTTGCGGGCCTCGTTGCGCAGCTTGCGGCAGACCTCCAGGCCATCGAGTCCGGGCAGGTTGAGGTCGAGCACGATCGCATCGAAGTCATGGACCACCGCCAGGTGCAGGCCGGTGATGCCGTCGGCGGCGAAATCCACGGTATGGCCCCGATCTTCGAGGAAATCACCCAGATTGGCGGCGATATCCTGGTTGTCTTCAATCACGAGAATGCGCATCGGACCTTCCTGTTGGTGGGGCTTTGACCGACCCGATGGAGCCAGGTTCCCGGTCGGGCGATGGTTGCAGGCAGTGCATGGCGCCCCGGCAAGGGATTCTGCCAGAGCACGGACGCCTGCAAGCATGCCCTGTTCACGCGTGACGAGGCCGTCACCCGCGGTACGGGCAGTCAATAAAAAACCCGGGCGCGGAGCCACCGCGCCCGGGTCAAGGGTGTTGCCCCGATACCGTAACTCGCGGTGTCCATTGCCATGGACGCGTGTCGCTGACTCGCGCCAGGGCCGTGGAGCCGGGCAAAGCTGCGGTTTGGGGAAGCCTACGCAAGGTGCGATTAAACGCTTGTTAATTGCGACGTGAAGAGCATGTTAACCCAGCTCATCTGAAATCTATTTGTTTGTTTTCAACAACTTGCGTTCCGACGCCTGCTTGGCCGCACGGCGCTTGTGACGCTCGGCCACGTAGGCGACGACCTCGCCGGCGACATCCACGCCGGTGGCATCCTCGATGCCCTCCAGTCCCGGCGACGCGTTGACCTCCAGCACCAGCGGCCCGCGCCGCGAGCGGATCAGGTCGACACCGGCAACACCCAGCCCCAGCACCCGGGCCGCGCGGATCGCCGCGTCCTGCTCGGCGACGCTGGCCTTGGCGCCCTTGGCGCTGCCCCCGCGGTGCAGGTTGGAACGGAAGTCGCCCTTCGGCGCCTGCCGCTTCATCGCAGCGACCACCTTGCCGCCAACCACGAAGCAACGCAGGTCGGCGCCCTTGGCCTCGGGGATGAACTCCTGCACCAGGAACTGCGCGTAGAGGCCGCGCAGGGCTTCGATCACGCCCTTCGATGCCGACAGTTTCTCGGTCAGCATAACCCCGGCGCCCTGGGTGCCCTCGTTGAGCTTGATCACGTGCGGCGGCGGACCGAGCATCGACAGCAGGTCGGCGGTGTCGTCGGGGTTGTCGCCGAAAACCGTGGCCGGCAGCCCGATCCCCTGCGCCGCCAGCAACTGGTGGCTGCGCAGCTTGTCGCGCGCGCGCAGGATCGCGTCGGACGAGTTGGGCGTGAAGCTGCCCATCAGTTCGAACTGGCGCAGCACCGCGGTGCCGTATCGCGTAACGGACGCGCCGATGCGCGGGATCACCGCGTGGTAACCGGAGATCGACTGGCCCTTGTACCGCATCGCGAAACCGTCGCTGTCGATGCGCATGTAGCAGCGCAGCGGGTCGAGGATGCGCACGCTGTGGTGCTGTTCACGCGCGGCCTCGACCAGGCGGCGGGTCGAATACAGCTTGGTGTTGCGCGACAGGATGGCGAGCTTCATGGGTGTGGGGTCCGCGGGGGATCGGAGGGATTGCCGGCCGGGTCGGCGCGGCCGTGCAGGAACGAGCGTGCGGGATCGATCGTGAAGGCGCGGGCCATCGCGCTGCGGCCGAGCAGCATCGGGAACCGCATCCCGCGCCGGTCGGTCAGGTTGATGTCGATGTCGCGTTCGACCCCGGCCACCCGCAACGGCGTGCGCACGAAGGCCCGCAAGCTCGTATGACCGCCCGAATCGGTGACCTCGCGCTCATCGACGATCGCACTGGTGCATTCGATGGTGGCGGCGTTTCCGCCCGGCGTCAGGCGGAACCCGACCCAGGGCGCACCGCCCTCGACGAAGCGCCATTGCGCATCCACGTGCAGCGCCGAACTGCGCGCGCCACTGTCGACCTTGGCCTGGATCGCACGGATGCCGAGCCCGGGCAAGGCGACCCATTCACGCCAGCCCAGCAGGATGGAGGGAGACGGTGAAACCGACATCGAAGCCTCCGGCAACCAAAAACGGCGGCCCCGTCCGTAAAGATCGAGGCCGCCGTGGATGTGGAGCGGGTGAAGGGAATCGAACCCTCGTCAGTAGCTTGGGAAGCTACAGCTCTACCATTGAGCTACACCCGCGTGCCGCAAAGTCTAAGGCAGTGGCGCTGGAACGGGAAGCAGGTCAGAAGCGGCTGCCGACAGTGGCGAACACGGTCGCATCGTGCCCGCCGGTGCGACCGACGCTCAGGCTGCTGCCGAGGTTCGCGTCCAGCCCGAACAGCTGCGTGCGTGCACCGAACATCACCGTGCCGTAGCTGTCATCGAACGCCACGCCCGGGACCGCGTAGTCCGCCGTGCCCGGCATCGACTGCAACCGCGCGAAGGCCTGTTCCGCATGGTCCTCGAACTCGCGGTCGACGGTCGCCCGCGCATACGGCTGGAACGCACCCGCGTCCAGCCGTACCTGCCAGCCGACGCTGCCGATCATCGAGTCGAACGACTGCTCCGGATAGGCCAGCGAGGTCGACAGCTGCGGATCGCTTTCGGCGAACTCGTCGATCTCGATCTTCTGCGCCAGCAGCCCCAGCACCGGACCGTGGCGCAGCGCGCCGTCGCCGAACTCCCAGCCGCCATTGACGCCGAAACTCACGTTGCTGCCGTCGACGTCGGCGCGGTGCACGCGGGTCGCCTGGCCAAGATTGGCGTTGCGCTCGATGTCGAAGCCGAGCTGGCTGTAGCTGGCCTGGGCGTTGACCCAGCCGCCGGCCTCGGAGGTCCAGCCGAGGTAGCCGCCGATGCTGGCTTCACTCTGGTCGAAGCTGCCGCCGCGGTTGCCCCAGTCGTGGCCCTGCTGGCCGTAGCCGCCGAACGCACCGTAGGTCAGCGCGCCGCTGCGCCAGTCGACGCCGACGGTCAGCGCCGGACCGACGCCGTCGTACACACGGCCGTGGTCGTAACGCTGGAAGTCCCCGCGCACGTCCGCCCACCAGCGCGAACCGTCGCCATCGGCAGGCACCGCCAGTTGCACGGCGACCCGGTCGGCACGCGCCCGGCCGGTGACCGAAGCGGAGTTCGTCAGCACCGCGATCTGGCGCGGGGCCTCCAGCACCGAGGCGGCGTAATCGGCGATCACGCCATGGGCGGCGCCGGACGGGTGCACGCCATCGGCGAACGCATAGCTGGTGGCGGCGTCGGGCGAGACGTAGGTGTTCGGATTGCAGGTCAGCGACTGCGCGGTGATCTGCGGCTGGCAGGCGGTGCCGGTGATGTTGCTGAAGCCGAACGCCTCCGGATTGGCCGCAACCTCCTGGAACAGGTGGAAGGTATCGAGCGGGATCACCCGCAACCCGGCCTGGGCGAACGCACCGAACAGCGCATCGTTGTAGGCCGCCGACAACTGGGTCCCCGCCCCCTGCGCCGCCGGGCCCTGTGCGCGGAAACCCGGGGTCAGGCCGATGTCGGGGATGGTCGGGACCAGGATGTACTCGGCGCCGGCCGCCTTCAGCGTGCCGACCACGCCGACCTGCGCCGCCACCGCGCCGCCGATCACCGGTGCCGGGTCGCCGCCCGCGACCGCCGTCGCAACCGCGGCGAACACGTCGTTGTTGCCACCCCAGACCGTATACAGCGCATTCGGATCGGCGACGCCGCCGGTGGCCGACAGGTAGTTGGCGACCTGGGTCGCCATCGATGGGGTCGGGCCGAGTTCACCGACCACGTCGGTCCCCGAGCGGGCACCGCCGACGGCGTAGTTGGTACCGCCCTGGTTTTCGGAGGTCGCATCGGTGCCGTAGAAGTCGGCCAGGTACTCGGACCAGACCAGCCACGGATTGGTGGTGAACTTGCCGACCAGCGCGGCATCCGGGCCGGCGACCTGGATCAGGGTCGGACGGAAATGCCCGGAGTCGGTCAGGCTGTCGCCGAAGAACACCGTCTGCGAGTACGGGTGGTCATTGGACGCGGCGCCGGCCTGGGCGAACGCCGGTGCAGCAGCCAACGCGAGGGCGGCAGCCAGGATGGTGCGGACGGGTTTCATCATTGAAAGCTCCTGCAACGGAAGGGGGCAGCGCGACATACGCTGGTGGACGGATGCATCGAAACACGCACGCCCGCCGCAGGCAAGGCACCGAAGTCACCCCTACTGGCCCCGCCCTGCGCGACACGGGACAATGGCCGCATGAACATCACGCTCAACGGCGAGCCACGCACGCTCGCAGCACCCACCACCGTCACCGCGCTACTGCAAGCCGAAGGGCTGGGCGAGCGCCGGGTCGCCGTGGAGGTCAACGGCACCATCGTCCCGCGCAGCCGGCATGGCGAGCACCCGCTGGCCGACGGCGACACGGTCGAGATCGTGCACGCACTCGGCGGCGGCTGAGTCACTACCCGCGAGACAAATGGCGACGCGGGAATAATGTAGGAGCGACGTAAGTCGCGATCGCACGGCGAACCCGCTCACCGACGCGCCCCAACACGCTTCACCCCCGGCGAGCGCCGCGCCACGATGCGATAATCCCCGCATGAACGCTCCCCACGCCCCCGACACCCTGCTTTCCCAACCGCTGCTGATCGCCGGCAAGAGCTACCGCTCCCGCCTGCTGACCGGCACCGGCAAATTCAAGGACCTCGACGAGACTCGCCGCGCCACCGAGGCCGCCGGCAGCGAGATCGTCACCGTCGCGATCCGCCGCAGCAACATCGGCCAGAACCCCGGCGAGCCGAACCTGCTCGACGTGCTGCCGCCGGACCGCTACACCATCCTGCCCAACACTGCTGGCTGCTACACCGCCGACGAGGCCGTGCGCACCTGCCGGCTCGCCCGCGAGCTGCTCGACGGTCACCAGCTGGTCAAGCTCGAAGTACTCGGCGACCAGCGCACCCTGTTCCCCGACGTCGTGCAGACCCTCGCCGCGGCCGAGACGCTGGTGAAGGACGGTTTCGAGGTGATGGTCTACACCTCCGACGACCCGCTGCTGGCCAAGCGGCTGGAGGAGATCGGTTGCGTCGCGGTGATGCCGCTGGCGGCGCCGATTGGTTCCGGCCTGGGCATCCAGAACAAGTGGAACCTGGTCGAGATCGTCGAGAACGCCAAGGTGCCGATCATCGTCGACGCCGGTGTCGGTACCGCCTCCGACGCCGCGATCGCGATGGAACTGGGCTGCGACGGCGTGCTGATGAACACCGCGATCGCCGGCGCGCAGGACCCGGTGCTGATGGCGCACGCGATGAAGCTGGCGATCGAGGCCGGCCGCGCCGCGTTCAAGGCCGGACGCATCCCGCGCAAGCGCTTCGCCAGCGCATCGTCGCCGGTGGACGGGCTGATCGGGTGAGTGGACTTGCCGAACCAGTCAACCTCAGCGGTGGCGCGAAGCGCCGGATGAGGGCCGTGCGGGAACTCGACGGTATCGGAACCCGCGGCTTCGCCGCGCCCTCACCCCAACCCTCTCCCGCCAGCGGGAGAGGGACCCAGAAGCCATGACCGATACCGGCAAACCGGGCAAGGCGCCGCCCAAGCCGTTCACGGTCACCGAGGGCCATCGCCAGATCCGCAGCTTCGTGTTGCGCCAGGGCCGCTTCAGCCCGGCCCAGCAGCGCGCGTTCGACCAGCAGTGGTCGCGCTTCGGCATCGACTACACCGGCCAGCCGCGCGATTTCGACGCCGTGTTCGGCCGCAGCGCGCCGCGCGTGCTCGAGATCGGCTTCGGCAACGGCGAGGCGCTGCGCTTCGCCGGGCAAAACGACACAGACCGCGACCTGATCGGCATCGAGGTCCACGCCCCCGGCGTCGGTCGCCTGCTCAACGCGCTGGCCGCCGACGACGCCCGCAACGTACGGGTCTACCACCACGATGCGGTCGAAGTGCTGGCCAATGAGGTCGCCGACGCCAGCCTCGACGAGATCCGGATCTACTTCCCCGACCCGTGGCACAAGAAGCGCCACAACAAGCGGCGGCTGGTGCAGCCGGCGTTCGCCGCGCTGCTGGTGCGCAAGCTCGCGCCCGGCGGTCGCTTGCACCTCGCGACCGATTGGCACGACTATGCGGAGCAGATGTGGGACGTGCTCGACGCGACCGATGGCATCGTCAACCGCGCCGGGGAGCGCGGCTCGGTACCGCGGCCGGACTGGCGCCCGCAGACGCATTTCGAGACCCGCGGCCAGAAGCTCGGCCACGGGGTATGGGATCTCCTTTACGACCGCAGTTGAAAAGTCGCTGACCCAAGGTTGCCCGGCCCGGCATGGACACCGCACTGACGCTCACCACCGACATGAAGCTCGTCCTCGGGCTGGTGGGCTTCACGATGGCGATGTTCCTGTTCGAGCGCATCCGCGCCGACGTGGTCGCCCTCGTGGTGCTGGTACTGCTCGGACTGTCCGGACTGGTCGCGCCCGACCAGATCTTCAACGGCTTCTCGTCCAACGCGGTGATGAGCATCATCGCCACGATGATCCTGGGCGCCGGTCTCGACCGCACCGGCGCGCTCAACCGCCTGGCGGCGTGGCTGCTGCGGCGGGCGCACGGGGTCGAGTCGCGGTTGATGCTGCTGACCGGCGCGGTCGCCGGCCTCAACTCCTCGATCATGCAGAACCCGTCGGTGATGGCGCTGTACCTGCCGGTCGCCTCGCGGCTGTCGTCGCGCACCGGACTGTCGCTGCCACGCATGCTGCTGCCGATCGCGATCGCGATCGTCATGGGCGGCACCCTGACGATGGTCGGCAACTCGCCGCTGATCCTGCTCAACGACCTGCTGCTGTCGGCCAACAGCAACCTGCCGTCGGGCGTGGCGATGCTGGAGCCGTTGCAGATGTTCGCGCCGATGCCGATCGGCCTGGCGCTGCTGGTGGCGGCTCTGGCCTACTTCCACTTCTTCGGCGACCGGCTGCAGCGCGAGGAGGACGGCAAGGGCGCGACCCCCGCGCGCACCCAGAGCTACTTCGCCAACGCCTACGGCATCGAGGGTGACGTCTACGAGTTGACCGTCACCGCCGACAGCCCGCTGGTCGGCATGTCGCTGGGCGAGGCCGAGACGCTGCACGGCGCACCGCTGATCCTCGCACTCAAGACCAAGGACGAGTCACGGCTGTCGCCGCCGGCCGATGCGCGGATCTGGGTCGGCAGTGTGATCGGCGCGATGGGATCCAGGCAGGAGGTCGGTGATTTCGCCCAGAACCAGATGCTGCGCATGAGTTCACGGCTGCGCAATTTCGGCGACCTGTTCAATCCCAGCCGCGCCGGCATTTCCGAGGCGGTGATCCCGGCGACCTCCAAATTCATCGGCAAGACCGCCCGTGACCTGCAGTTGCGACGGTCGAAGGGCCTGAGCCTGCTGGCGATCAACCGCGACAAGAAGGTCATGCGCGAGGACGCCCGCGACGTCGCCCTGCGCGCCGGCGACATGCTGGTGCTGCACAGCATCTGGACCGAGCTGGCCGATGCCGCCAAGGGCAAGGACCTGGTGGTGGTGACCGATTACCCGAAGGGCGAGCAGCGGCCGCACAAGTTGAAGATCGCGCTCGGCATCTTCGCGGTGTCGCTGCTGCTGGCGCTGTCGTCGCGGCTGCCGGTGTCGATCGCGCTGATGACCGGCGTGGCCGGCATGCTGATCGCCGGGGTGATCCATATCGACGAGGCTTACTCGGCGATCAACTGGAAGACCGTGTTCCTGATGGCCTGCCTGATCCCGCTGGGCTGGGCGATGGACTCCAGCGGCGCGGCCTCGTGGGTGGCCGGCAACAGCGTGGAACAGCTTCCGGACGGCACGCCGGCGTGGCTGCTGCAACTGGCGCTGGGCCTGCTGACCACGCTGTTCTCGCTGGTGATCAGCCACGTCGGCGCGACCATCGTGATGGTGCCGCTGGCGGTCAACCTGGCACTGGCGGTGGGTGGCGACCCGACCGCGTTTGCGCTGATCACGGCGTTGTCGGCATCGAACAACTTCATGACCGCGTCGAATCCGGTGATCTCGATGATCACCGGCCCGGCCGGCTACACCGGCAAGGAGTTGTGGCGGGTCGGCGGGCCGTTGTCGCTGATCTACACGGTGATCGCGGTGCTGATGGTCAACCTGCTGTTCTGAATGACGGGCTTTGTGTAGGAGCGACGTGAGTCGCGAACGCCTCGCCATCCGGGATCGCCGTGCGATCGCGACTTACGTCGCTCCTACACGCACCCCTCGCTTTTCAGCCAGACGGCGGCGTCGCGGACTTCGACCGGAACCGCGCGCAGCGATTCGCCGCGGCACGGGCCGGCCAGGCATTCGCCCCGCAGCAATTCGAAACTGGCGCCATGCGCGGCGCACACCAGCAGCCCGTCCTTGCTCTTGAGGAACTGCCCCGGCGCCCAGTCGAGCCGTCGCCCGGCGTGCGGGCAGACGTTCAACCACGCGCGGACCTCGTCGCCCTGGCGGTGCAGCACCAGCGACTCGGCGTCGCCGTCGAGGGTCGCCTCCACCTCCGCAAATGCGCCGTCGGCGATCTGCTCCAGCGCAATCAAGGGAGGTTGGGTCATGAACGGAGTCGCCAATTGTTTAACGAAGTTCTCACAACTGTACGGCGGCCTGCACCGATACTCTCGTGTCCGGCTTTCCGCCGCATTGTGCCATGACGTACCGAATGACCGCCCAGACGTTCCGCTTCCACAGCCACCAGTTCCAGTCGCGCGTGCGCTCCGCGTTCAAGCCGCGCAAACCGCGCCATCGCCTGCTGCGTTTCGCGGTCGGCCTGGTCGGGCTGGCGTTGATCGTGCTGCTGGTGATGTTCGGGGTGGTGGTCGGTGCGGCGATGCTGGTCGCCGGCTTGGCATACAAGCTGTGGCACGGCCGCGGCAAGCCGATCGCGGCGCGCCGTTCGCACGATCCCCGCGTGGTCGACGCCGAGTACCGCGTGGTCGAAAAGCCCGCGATCGATCGTTGACCGACGTCATCGCGGCACCGCCGCAGCCACGCATTCCCGTCGGCTCCGGCGACGACGCAAGCTTCCCGGTGCGACGCATCCATTGCGTCGGCCGCAATTTCGCCGACCACGCCCGCGAGATGGGTGCCTCCGCACCTGATTCCAAAGCAGCGCGCGGCAACCCGGTGTTCTTCTGCAAGCCCGCCGACGCGCTGGTGATCGACGGCGTGGTGCCCTACCCGCGCGGTACCGCCGAGCTGCACCACGAAATCGAACTGGTTGTCGCACTCGGAGTCGACGCGCCGCCGGGCGTGCTCGATCCGGCCGACGCCGGCGCGCTGGTATTCGGCTACGGCGTCGGGCTCGACCTGACCCGCCGCGACCTCCAGGCCGCCGCCAAGGCAAAGGGCCTGCCGTGGGATACCGGCAAGGCGTTCGATGCGTCCGCTCCGGTGAGCCGGCTGGTTCCCGCCGGGGAGTGCGGCGACATCTCCACGCGTTCGCTGACCCTGCATGTCAACGGTGAAGTCCGCCAGCACGGAAAGCTGGTCGACCTGATCTGGGACGTGCCCGACATCCTGCACGAGCTGTCGAAGCTCTACGCATTGCGCGCCGGCGACCTGGTCTTCATGGGCACGCCGGCCGGCGTCGGTCCACTGCAGCCGGGCGACCGCTTCCACGCGAGCCTCGACGGCGTGGTCGAATTCGACGGTCACGTCGTTGACGGCGGTATCGACGCCATCTGATGCGGTAGGCTTCAGGCGCTACTGACAACCCGCTTCTCATCACGACGGAGATATCGACATGAGCATGGTCAGCGAGTTCAAGGCATTCATCGCGCGCGGCAACGTCCTGGACCTGGCGGTCGCGGTGATCATCGCGGCGGCATTCGGCAAGATCGTCACCGCGCTGGTCGACGGCATCATCATGCCCATCGTCGGCCTGGTCGTGGGCGGGGTCGATTTCTCGCAGTTGTTCGTCGCGCTCGATGGCAACGACTACGCCAACCTCGCCGCCGCGCAGGAAGCCGCGGCGCCGGTGATCACCTATGGCGCCTTCATCCAGACCATCATCGACTTCCTGCTGATCGCGTTCGTGATCTTCATGATCGTCAAGGCCTACAACCGCATGATCAAGAAGGAAGAGGCCGCTCCGGCCGCGCCAGCCGAGGAGGTCCTGCTGCTTCGCGAGATCCGCGATTCGCTGAAGCGCCCGGGCGTATGACCGCCGCGAAGTGCCAAGCGCGGCACAACGCCGCGTGACTTGAGGCACGCCAACACGAAGCCGCGAGTTGATACGCTCGCGGCTTCGTCGTTTTCAGGGCCGTGGCCCCGCAGGAGATCCGATGCGCCTTCCGTTGCTGCTGGGTACCACCCTGGCCACTTCCCTGATGTTCGCCGGCGCATTGCACGCCGCGCCGAAGGACACCACCATCCCCGCATCCGCGATCGACACCGCCGCCGACCTGCGCGAGACCGCGCTGGCCAGCGACCTGGGCTACCGCATCACCGAATCGCTGACCACCGAGGTCGGCCAGCGACTGGCCGGCAGCGAGGCCGACGCGCGCGCGGTGGCCTGGGCCAAGGCCAAGTTCGAGGCCCTGGGCTACGACAAGGTCTGGACCGAGCCGGTGACGTTCCCGAAGTGGGAGCGTCGCAGTGAGAGCGCCCGGGTACTTGGACCGCACGCGCAACCGCTGGCGCTGACCGCGCTCGGTGGCAGCCCGGGCGGCACCGTCACCGGCGAGGTCGTGCGCTTCGCCGACCTGGCCGCGCTGGAAGCCGCGCCGGCCGGCTCGCTGGCCGGCAAGATCGCCTTCATTGACTACAAGATGGAGCGAGCCCGCGACGGCGCCGGCTACGGCCCGGGCTCGCGCACGCGTTCCGGCGGCCCCTCGGCCGCGATCCGCGCCGGCGCGATCGGCTACGTGATGCGTTCGGCCGGCACCGATTCGCACCGCAACCCGCACACCGGCATCACCCGTTTCGACGACGGCCTGACCCCGATCCCGTCGGCCGCGCTGGCCGTGCCCGACGCCGACCAACTGGCGCGACTGCTCGCGCTGGGCAAGCCGGTGCAACTGGAGGTCGCACTCGACTGCGGCTGGAACGGCGAAGCGACCTCGTACAACGTCATCGGCGAGATCACCGGCAGCAGCAAGCCCGACGAAGTGGTCGTGATCGGCGGCCACCTGGATTCCTGGGACCTCGGCACCGGCGCGATCGACGACGGCGCCGGCGTCGGCCTGACCATGGCCGCCGGCAAGCTGATCGGCGACCTGCCGACCGCCCCCGCGCGCACCATCCGGGTCATCGCGTTCGCCAACGAGGAGCAGGGCCTGCATGGTGGCCGCGCCTACGCCAACGCCCACGTCGGCCAGATCGAGCAGCACCAGATCGCCGCCGAGAGCGATTTCGGCGCCGGCCGCATCTACGCCTTCGACACCTCCGCGCCCGACTACGCCAAGCCCGCGGCCGCCCAGATCGCCGAGGCGCTGGCACCACTCGGCATCGCCTACACCCCGGGCGAAGGCGGCCCCGGCCCGGACATCAGCCCGTTTGCCGGCAAGGGCATGGCCTGGGCCGCGCTGCGCCAGGACGGCACCGACTACTTCGACCTGCACCACACCCCGGACGACACCTTCGACAAGATCGACGCCGAGGCGCTTGCGCAGAACGTCGCCGCCTACACGGTGTTCGCGTACCTGGCCGCGTCGGCCGATGGCGACTTCGGCAGTGAGCTGAAGCAGGTCACGCCGCCGTCGGAATGAGCAACCGGCAGTAAGCTGTGGGCATGCCACAGCGCTATGACGATTTCGGAAGCATCGCGACCGACCCCGTAACCGGGGTCTACCGGCTGGGCGCCAACGGCCCCAACCTGGCCACCGCACTGGCCGCGGCGGGCGCCACCAAGCGGCGGGTGGCGCTGCTGCACATCGACATCGACATGTTCCGCTCGATCAACGCGAACATGGGCGAGGACATCGGCGACCAGGCGCTGGCTGCGGTCGCGCAGCGGCTGCGCAAGGCGATTCCGTCGGACGCGTGGCTCTGGCGGCTCAACAGCGACGAGTTCGTCGCCGGCGTCGGCTATCGCGAAGGCGAACTCGACGGCGCCGGGCTAGCCGAGCGCCTGCGCGACGCGCTCGAGATCCCGCTGTCGATCCCGCCCTACACGATGCCGATGACGATCTCGATCGGCATCGCGATCTACCCCGACCACGCCCCCGACGCCGCCAGCCTGCTCGCCAAGGCGGAGCAGGCCCTGCGGCGGGTCAAGGAAGAAGGCCTCGACGCGGTCGGCCACTACTCCACCCGCCCCACCCGGCCACCCGGTGGCGACGATTTCGCCGGCCGCCTGGTCGAGGCGCTCGACAACGAGTCGTTCCGGCTGTTCTACCAGCCGCTGGTCAGCGCCCACGATGGCGGCCTGACCGGCTTTGGCGCGCTGCTGCGCTGGCAGACCGACAGCGGCCTGCTGCGCCCGAATCGTTTCATGGACATTGTCGAACGCGTCGGCCTGTCCGCGCGCCTTGGCGAGTGGGTCACCGGAACCGCGGTCGCGCAGCTGGCCGACTGGCGCGCGCAGGGACTCGATTACCTCGGCATGTCGGTGCACCTGGCCGGCTCGATGCTGGCGCAGTCCGATTGCGTCGACCGCATCGGCGAACTGCTGCACCGGCATGGCCTGCCTGGCAGCGCGATGGAGTTCGAGATTTCCGAGAACGTGCTCGCGCTCGATGCCCGCCAGGTGTTCGACACCATCGGCGGGCTACGCGATCTCGGCGCAACCCTGACGGTGCAGGACTTCGGCCTCGGCGGCCTCAGCTTCGCCGCACTCGCTCAATACCCGCTGGACCGGCTCAAGATCGACCGCAGCTTCATCCGCAACGTCGCCAGCGACACCCGCAGCGCGGCGATCGTGCGCGGCATCATCGCGATGGGCCACCGGCTCGGGATGAAGGTCACCGCCAAGGGCGTCGAGAACGAAAGCGAACTGGGCTTCCTGCGCCGCAACCACTGCGACTTTTTCCAGGGCTACCTGTTCAGCGAACCGCTGCCGGCCGACCAGCTCGACGAACTGGTCGGGCGCCGCTTCCTGCTCCCCAACGCGTTCGCCGCCACCCGTCCCGAGCGCACCCTGCTGCTGCTCGACGACGAGGAGAACGTGCTGCGCTCGCTGGTCCGCCTGTTCCGCCGCGACGGCTACAACGTCCTCACCGCCAACAGCGTGCGCCAGGCATTCGACCTGCTGGCCAGCAACACCGTCCAGGTCATCGTGTCCGACCAGCGCATGCCCGACATGAGCGGCACCGAGTTCCTCGGCCGCGTGCGCGACCTCTACCCCGACACCATCCGCATGGTGCTGTCCGGCTACACCGACGTGACCACGATCACCGAAGCGATCAACCGCGGCGCGATCTACAGGTTCCTGACCAAACCGTGGCACGACGAGGAACTGCGCGAGCATATCCACGCCGCGTTCCGCGCCTTCGAGCGGCGCGCAGCGGGTGAAGCTGGTTACTAGGCATTGAACCCAAGTTGCGGGCCGCCGATACAGCACGCTCCTGCCTCCTCATGCACGGCGATCGAAAATGGCTATGCGCGGGCCAAGAGCGGCAAGGGGCGCAGGATCTTTTGCTTTCACGGTGACGCCAGAGAGAGAACAACGCCCTGGCGCAGTCCGATGGGACGCGCGCGCTACAACGACGGGACGGACTGGTCGGGCGACCACTGCCAGAAGGTCGCGCCGTAGCTGCTGCCTTCGATTTCGGGAAATACATCGCCCTGCTTGAAGTAGCGGCGGCTGTTTTGCTTGGCAGGGGTGAACCAGTAGCCGGCGCGCGAACACTCCTTGCCGGCGGGCAGACGCAGCGGTGGCGCTTCGACCGGCCCAAGCCCCTCGCTCAGCGGGATCGTTTCACCCGGAACGCGTTCGACCAGTGTCCATCGTGTCGGCTCACGGCTGACGTTCTGCATTCGCTTGGGGTCGTAGCCGACATTGGCTTTGTCGGCGGGGTCGCCGGCAATCAGAAACTGGGCGCAACTGTCGTCGATTTCCGGCAGGTAGATGCCGGTGCGCGGCACTGGGTCACCGGTTTGCACGGTGACTGAAGAATTCAGGCGGTACTTGGGCCACGCATCCACATCCGGCAGTGGGCCGCGGGAATCCGGGTTATATCGATCCGTCAAACCGCCCTTGATCCAATACGCGCCTGCCGTCCGCCAGATGGGGTCGGCGTAGCGGCCCGCAGTGTGCAGCAGATCGCTGTATTTTTGGAAAGCGCCTACTTCCACTTCGTCGAACCAGGCGGTCGAGAAGTCGCGTTGGCCACGAATATCGTTCGCCACTCCATGCGCTGCATCCAGCGACCGCATTTCACCATGGGTAAGCCTAATATAGGAGTCTTGCAGTTCAAGCAGGGTTGAGCGGAAGTTCGGTAAAACGATCTCGCCCCACACTATGTCCGGCTGCGCAGGCTGAGGACGACCGCGATAGTTGGCAGGGAGCTGATCCACAAATTGAGACAGGCAATGCTCCACATGCTTGACCATGTCCTCCCAGGCGTCGCGTATCAGAACGAAGTAGGCCTTGGAGCTGTAGTGCTCCAATAAATAAATTTCCTGCGGAATCAGCGGAGTTGCCATCAGAGTCACATAGTTTCATGGATGGGAAGATTTCGCTCATCCATATTGTTGGTAAGTTTCGGAAGACCTAAGAATTGGTCGCTTTCGCCGTGGAAGTCGGTGTAACCCCACCCAGTCGGCTGTCGTTTTCCGAACTGCTCCGGTTGGAGCTGGCCGGGGTCGAGCACGATCTGCGTACCTCCCCCCTCCAGAACGTACTGACTGGTGCTGTCAAGCTTTTGGCTGGCGGTAGCCCCTTCCCAGACCCTCAATCCGTCCCCCGGCGGGACGGTATAGGTCACGTATTCGCCGTTGCGGTTCCAGTGCCGCCAGACTGCGAAACGGCGGCGCCAATCGCCGCGATTTCTCAACGCCTTGAACTCGGCTTCACGCATCCAGCAAATGCTGTTGTCCTTGGAGGAGGGGTCGACGACACGGTACAGCTTCTCCCCCGGGGGGACGACGACGGCTTCGGCATCGTGGAACGTTTGATAGGTGCTCTTGGTAGCAGGATTCACGGATGTGTCGCTAATGTCGGGCCATAACGCCTGGGCGGGAGCATCATCAAGCGGTTGGAATTCGATCTTCCTTGTCTCATCCACCCAACCAGGCTTGTTCAGATCAAGCTCGACCCGGTCCTGTGCCAAGGTAGGCCGCACATATTTGTGCGGATTGACGGAATCGACGTGCGCCCGATAAGCCATGTCGCCCTCGACTTCCAGGCAGCGGGCCAGCTTGTCCAACCATTGTTTGACCGGTCGCGCGATCTCGCCCACCTTGGCATTGAGCGCCCGGCGGATTTCGACAACCGATTGCAACAACCGGACGGCACGGGCACCCATCGCTTCGGTGCCCCAGCGCTGGATGAGGTCCACGAAGTAACGTAGCGTCTCCAGTACCGAATCGAATGCCTTGCCCAGCTCGCTGGCGTTGACCTTGCTCGCCACCTCGTCAATTTTTCCGGCGAGCCATTTGTAAGGATTGGCTATGCGAAGCGCACTAAGCGTCTTCCGTACTGCCGGATGAGCGAGATGTTGATTGAGCTTCCCAATTCCGGCCTCCACGAATGGCCGGCTCGCGCGCCAGAAGTCGCTGTCCAAAGCGGACTTGCTGGCCCGGAACAACGATTTACGACCGTAGGCGAGCAGTATCTTGCCGCAGCCTTTGCCGAGCGACCCGAGAACCGGGAAGAGACCAACCAGCGTAAGCGACAGGCCTACCCAAGCCCATTTATTGCTGCTGTCTTCGTTGATCTTGCGGCAATTGGCGACTACGTCCCGCACGTCGCAAAGTTGATCGACGAACGGGATCATCGAGATCACCGTGCCAGTAGCGATCTGCGCCGTACTCTGCTCCTCGGCAAAGTCCCCCTGGATCACTTCCCAGAGCCACTCCGCGGCCGCGGACAGATCTTCTTTGGCGCTTTCCATCCAGCGTGCCGGCGCGGAGCCGTACCACGCCAGCGCGTTTTCGAGTTCATCCCACATGACGCCTTCCTTAGCCCAGTTTTGATCGCGAGACCGCTACGAGTGCCGAAAGCGGTTCCCAAGGCTCGTCCTCGAGCGGCTCGATTGGTTCGTACTCGACCCGCTCTGCTCGTCTCGGCACGTTTTCATGCCGTGCATGGCCGTCGGCGTCCAGTTTGCCCTTGACCGTCTGCCCGCCCTCGAAAAAGATCGTATAGCCCTGCCCGGCGAAGGGCTGGCTGTCGGCATCGCGATGATCTATTTCGATCCAGTTTTCCAGCTTTAGCTTGCTGTCCGGCAGCACTCCCAGCGCCGCTGCAGTACTAGCCCCACCCTTGAACGGCACTTGCCCCGCCTTGACCGTGAAGTTGCCCGGGCACGCAAACGTGATGTTGCCGCCTTCCAGCGTGATCTGCGTCTGGCCGGCCTGCAGGACGATCTTCTGCTTCGCCAGCACGTCGATGCGCTCGTCCGTGGCGGTGACGGTGACGGACTGGTCGGCCAGCAATTCCAGCGGACCGGTGTGGGCCTGCAGGCTCACTGGGCCGTTGGCGGCGATGGCCTTGACCGGGCCATGTTGGGCGAACAGGGCGAGGTGGCCGCCGCTGACGCCGGCAAAGGTGTGCGCGGCAGCCAGGTGGGCGTCCTGCTGGCTGGTCAGGTGGCTGTGGCCGCCCGCGTAGGCGACTGCGCTGGCGGGCGTCGTGAGGGCGATGGCGTCGGGTGATTCGGCGATCAGGACCGGGGTGGCGAACTTCTCGACCGGGTCGCCGCCGTCGCGGTTGGCACCGCTGGGCTTGGTCGCACTCTGGCCTTTGACGCTGCCGCTGTACTTGCCGTCCTGCTCGGAGTCCAGCGTGGTGATCAATTCGGTTTGCCGGGCGTTGGCGTCCAGTGCGGCGACCTCGCTGCCCTGCGCGGCATCGCTCAGCGCCTGCGCGGTGCGTTCGGCCGCTTTGAGTTGACCGACGGCTTCGGCAATGTCGAGTTGGGTCGACGTGGCGTGGTTGCGGGCGCTGGTCGATAGCAACACGCCGTGCCCGGCGCGGAGATTGGCCCAGCCCAGCGTGGCCAGGTCGAATCCTTCGCCGCGGTAGCCGCCCCGCGATGCGTTGCCAGCATCGATCAAGTGGCCCAGTTCGAGCCGGCTGTCGGCAAGGGATGTGTGCAAACGCTGGCGCAACTGGCCGGTGGCATCGTCGAGCAACCATTGCTGGGTGCCGCTGTCATCGAGCGATTGCGTGTGCAGGCCGCTGACAGTGCCCGGATGGTTGCTCGCATCGCCCAACGCGAACGGTGGGGCGACCTCGCCATTGAACAGTTGGCCGACAACGACGGGCTGGTCGATGTCGCCGTGCTGGAATTCCACCAGTACCTCGCTGCCGATCCGCGGCAGCGCGTGGCTGCCCCAGTTGGGGCCGGCCTGCCACTCGGCCACGCGCACCCAGGTGCCGGAGGCGTCGTCGCCCGGGGCATGGCCGTCGGGGTGGGCGCTGGAGCCGGTATCGGTGAGGCCGCCGCGGTTGGGGTTGCGGCCACGCTGCCAGGGGAACTGGATGCGGACCTGGTGGTCGCGGGTGCTGGTGACCGCCGCATCGGGCAGGCCGACCACGCGCGCGGTCTGCAGGCCGGGTGCGGTCGGCCTGGGCCTCGAGGTCGGAACGATCGCGGTATCGGCGCCGACCGCGGCAAACCGGTTCCGGTAGCTGCCGCGCTCCAGTTCGGCACCGTCGAGCAGGGCGACGATGCCGCTGCCCAGATTGTTGGCGGCGATGTGTTCGACCGCCAGCGGGATGAAGCGCTGGCCGGAAAGACCGGGATGCCCGGTCAGGGTGAAGGCCAATCCGGCGCCCAGGCCGCGGGCGCTGCCGGCGCCCGCGTGCAGGCGCTGCGGCAGGCGCAGGGCATCCAGTTGCAGGTCGGCGGCGAGGTCGGCGTGGCGGCGCTCGGCAAAGCGACCGGACGATGCGGCGGTGTAGACCTCGCGGGTCGGTAGGTTGGGGCCGGCCGGGTCGGCGTCGATGGCGGCGGCATGCGATTCGACCCGCTCGGGCTGCCAGCTGGCGGTGGTGACGGCGTTGGCGGTGGCCTGGCGCTGCTCGCTGAAGTGGCTGATCGCATCCAGCGATTCGGTCGCGTCGATGCGGTGGAAGCGCACCGTCGCCGGGTCGGCATCGACCACCTCGGCCTCGCGGTCGAAGATCACCAGAGTATGGCGCGCGTCGTCGCCTCCCTCGTCCGGAACCGCGGCTTGCGCGTGCTCGAAGCGCCAGGCCAGGCCGGCGTCGGCCAGCAGGCGGAACACGAAGTCGTGGTCGCTCAGGCGGTACTGGGTCCGGGTGGGAAACACCGGCAGCGGCTGGGTCGCATCGATGCGGTACGAGGCCTGCGGATAATCGTCGAGGATCCGTTCGATCACGCCGATGGCGTCGAGGTCCTGGAAGATGATCGCGTTGCGACGCAGCTTCAGGAACGCGGTCCACGGTTCCATCGTCAGCCGGTAACGCGCCAGTCCGCCGTCACTGCCCAGTGGCGCCACCCGCGTGCAGTGGCCGTGCCAGTGGCGGTGCGAGCCGTCAGCCTGCCGCAGCCGCAATGACAGCGGCTGCCCGATCAGGGCCTCGGCGTCTAGGAACGCCGACGTCGAGAGGCAATCGATGTTGAATTCGAAGTCGGCGCAGACCGACTCGTGGCCCTCGAAGCGTTCGACCACCAGTGCGCCGGGCGCGGCGGTGTCGATCTCGATCAGGCGGGTATCTTGCGACAGCAAAGTCCAGAGAGCAGGCAAATCCATTGCCATGGCATCCACTTCCATTTAGATGCCGACAAGGATAGCACCGCCGGGACGTGGGCCATTGAAGGGTCCGGCCAGGCCGGCAGGAGCACGGGGCTAGCCGGCCGTCGCCTCGTCGTCGCCCGCTCCGGCCGGCTGCACCACCGGCAGCACTACCCGGAACGTGGTCCCCGCACCGACCCGGCTCGACACTTCGATCCGCCCGTGGTGCTTGGCCACGATGCTGTAGCAGATCGCCAGCCCGAGCCCGGTGCCGCGGCCGATCGGCTTGGTCGTGAAAAACGGGTCGAAGATCTTCTGCAGCGCGTCCTCGGCGATGCCACAACCACTGTCGGCAATGCTGATCCAGGCCTCGTCGTCCTCGCAGCCGGTCGCCAGGCTGATGGTGCCGCGCTCGGTGATCGCCTGGCCGGCGTTGATCAGCAGGTTCATCAGCACCTGGTTGATCTCCGATGCGTGGCACTCGACCAGCGGCAGCGTGCCGTAGTGCTTCTCGACCCGCACCTTGTACTTGAGGTCGTTCCAGACGATGTTGAGGGTCGACTCCAGCCCGCGTTCCAGGTCCGACGGGCGCATGGCCTCATCGCGGCCGACGCGCGAGAAATCCTTGAGGTCCTGGACGATCTTGGTGACCCGCTCGATGCCCTCGCGCGACTCCGACAGCAGCTGCGGCAGGTCGCCGGTGATGAAGTCGAAATCCAGCCGCTCGCGCATGTGGCGGATCACCTCACGGCTCGATGCCGGGTCATCGGAGGCCAGCGCACTGGCATAACCTTCGATCAGTGCCATCAGTGCGCCGGTGTACTCCTGCAGCGTGCCGAGGTTGGAGTGGACGTAGCCGATGGGATTGTTGATCTCGTGGGCGACGCCCGCGGCGAGCTGGCCGATCGAGGCCATCTTCTCGGACTGCAGCAACTGTTCCTGGGCGCCAGCGAGGCGGCGGTAGGTGCGCTGCAGTTCGTCGTGGCGCCGCTGGAGCTCGTCCTCGCGGGCGGAGCGCGCGGAAACATCGCTGAAGGTGGCGAAGCGGCGCGTGGTGGACCCGTCGCTGCCGCAATAGAGCTTGACCTCCAGCACCATCGGCGGGTCCGCCATGGAGACTTCGCCCACCCAGCGGCCGTCGCGTTGCGCCATCTCCCACGACGCGCCGGTCGTGGTTCTCGAAAGCAGCAGGTCCGGGGTTGCACCAGGCCCCAGGCGCGCGGCCAGGACGCGCGCGGCGTGGTTGGCGCGGGTCGCCCTGCCCTCACCGTCGATCAGCACCACCGCGGTGTCGACTGCGGCCAGCGCCCATGGCATGTCGGTGTCCCGATGCCCGGCGGTGGTCGGTGTGTCGGGTTGTTCGCTCATCCCACTCCGAGGCAGCGCACTTGCGGACGCGCGCTCGATTGCCCACCGGCATCGTACACGCCCGTCGATTCGACGCGGCCAAGGTGGCGGAGGGCCCAGTTCACCTCGCGGCGGCGCCGGGCGAGCAGGATGGAGTTGGCGCGGTTGAGCTCGCTCAGCGCGCTCACCCGGGCGGGGTCGTTGCCACGCAGCGGCTGCGATTCGACCAGTCGCAGTGCGCTCAGCTTGGCCTGGGTGGAGTGCAGCAGGGCGTCGACGTCGTGCTCGAGCAGCGCCCGACGCTCGCCCTGCAGTGCCTGCTCAAGCGTATCGAGCGCGGCGGCTGCACCGGCCGCATCGGCCGTCACCGGCTGTGCGACCGCGGGGTTCACTGGCCCAGCTCGCTGTCGAGCGCCAACATGCGCGTGGCGATCTGCTGCGGGTCGACGCGGTAGCTGCCGTCGGCCAGCGCGGCGCGCACCTCGTTGACCTTGGCCAGGTCGATGCCAGGGGCGCCGAGTTCGCGCTGCATTGCCTGCAAGCCCTCGGCCTCGCCGGTCAGGCGCACGCTGTCGGCCGGCGGGGCCGCCGCGACGGGCTGCGAGCGTTCTTCACCGGCGCGCGACTGGGCCGCACCGATGGCGGCCGGATCGGTCGGGCGGATGGGCGGCGGCGTGCCGTCGATCTTGGTGGTCATGGAAATGCTCCTGATGGCTCGGTCGAACCCGGTAACGGCGTGTCCGGACGGAACTTTAGCCGACCCCGATTACCGGGCCTCAACGCATGACCTCGACGATCCCCGCGCCGACTACTCGGCCACGGATGATGCGGCGCGACTGCAGGTTCTCCACCGAAATCGCCCCGCCCGGCGCGGCCCGGCCCAGCGCGCGGCCGGCCACCCGGACCTCGATGCCGCCCGCCTTCGACACCAGTACCACCGGGTCGCCCCGGCGCAGCAACGGCCCCTCGGACATGTCCTCGCGGGTCGGCGCGGCGCCAGGGGCCAGGCTGCGTTGCGCGGTCTGGCCGACCAGCGCCGCCGGGTCGGCAAAGCCGCTACCCGCGCCGGCCATGTCGCGCCGGCGCATCGCCAGCATGTCGGCGGTGATGGTCTCGCCGGCCTGCACCGGCTGGGTCACCACCAGCACCTTCTCGATATCGCGCACCTGCACCGGCACGTACAGCTGCCAGCCCGGCTGGTCCGGGCAGCGCACCCGCACGATGCGTGCGCTGGTGGGTACCGCCTGCAAGGTCGCGCTGCAGGTCGCCATGCGCAGGTTGGGATCGACCGCGGCCTCGGTCGTCGCCAGGTCGCCGCCCACCGCGGCGACCGCCGCGGCGCGGATCGCTTCGGGCGGGGTGATCGGTTCGGCCGCAGGCGCAATGCCAGTGCACAGGGCCAACGCCAGCAGGAGGGGCAGGAACGACTGCCGCACGGCATGCTCCGGAATACGGGTGTGCCCATGGCAAGGCAAGCCGCGTGCCGCGCCGCCCGCCAACCACGTCGTCTCGTGCCCCGAACTGAATCGGCCTCAAGAACCCCGCCCCGCGGCCGACAACCTCGCCATGAGCCACGACCTGCTCGACCGCATCGACCAACGCACCCGCCTGGCCGGCCACAACCGGCTGGCGTTGCTGCTGTTCCGCCTCGGCACGCGTCAGCTTTTTGGCGTGAACGTGTTCAAGGTGCAGGAAGTGATCCCGCGCCCGCCGCTGTTCACCCTGCCGCAGCTGCCGCCGGCGTTCGCCGGGGCCGCGGACGTGCGTGGCCGGACCGTGGCGGTGCTCGACCTGGCCCGCGCCATCGGCCACACGCACGATGGCGACGAGCCGAACTACCTGGTGGTGACCGAGTTCAACCGCACCGTGCAGGGCTTCCTGGTCTCGGGGGTCGAGCGGATCGTCAACATCGCGGTCGAGGACATCCAGCCGCCGCCCGACCTCGGCGGTGACGCCCACTACCTGACCGGCGTGACCCGCCACAACGGCGAGTTGATCCAGCTGGTCGATGTCGAAAGCGTGCTGGCCGAGTCCGCCCCGCGCGCCAGCGACGCCGCGGGCATCGCGGTGCTGCCGCGCGTGCCCGGCGTGCCGCACGAGGTGCTGGTGGTCGACGACTCGCGCGTCGCCCGCAACCAGATCCGCCAGGTCCTCGAACACCTCGGCCTCGGCGCGACCCTGCTATCCGACGGTCGCCAGGCGCTGGAGCACCTGCAGCAGCTGGCCGACGCCGGCCGTTCGCCGGGCGAGCGCTACGCGATGGTGATCTCCGACATCGAAATGCCGGCGATGGACGGCTACACCCTGACGACGGAAATCCGACGCAGCCCCGTCCTGCGGGGGCTGTACGTGCTCCTCCACACCTCGCTGTCGGGCGTGTTCAACCACGCGATGGTCGAGCGGGTGGGTGCCGACGACTTCGTGCCCAAGTACTCCGAGCACGAGCTGGCACAACGCATCGCGGTGCGGATGAGCGCGCTGCAGCGCGCGGCGTAGGCCGCGCCCGGAGGCGAGCATCAGCGTCGTGGCACGGCGCTTGCCTGATCCCGGGTGAACCAGACCCGGAGGGCGTCCATGCCTTCGCCAGACTCATCGTTTCTCGGTATCCACGGCACCGCGCTGGCCCTGCGCGAGCAGCGCCTGCAGCTGCTCGCGGGCAACATCGCCAATGCCGACACGCCCGGCTTCAAGGCGCAGGACCTGGACTTCCGGTCCGCGCTGAACGCCGCGTTGAACCCGGCCACCCCCGGTGACGCGATCGAAAACGCGGTCGCTGCCGCGCGCTATGCACCCGCCGCCAGCCAGGCCAGCCTCGACGGCAACACCGTCGACGGCGAGCGCGCCAAGGCCTCGTTCGCACAGGCGTCGCTGGAATACCGCGCATCGCTGTCGTTCGTAGAGGCCAAGGTGCGCGGAATGCTGACCGCGATCACCGGGCAATAGGAGCGGCGGCGATGAGCACACTCCCGATCTTCGACGTCGCCGGCTCGGCGATGAAAGCGCAGTCGGTGCGCCTGAGCACCGTCGCCAGCAACCTCGCCAACGCCGATTCGGTGTCCGGCGACCCCAACGCGGTGTACCAGCCCAAGCACCCGCTGTTCACCACCCAGGCGGTCGCCGGCGATCCGGCGCTGTCCGGCGTGCGGGTCACCGAGGTGGTCGACAGCACCGCCGCGCCGCTCAAGCGTTACGAGCCCGGCCACCCGCTGGCCGACGCCGACGGCTACGTCTACGCCCCCGACATCGATCCGGTCGCGCAGATGGTCGACCTGATCTCCGCCTCGCGCAGCTACCAGGCCAACGTGGAGGTGTTCAACACCGCCAAGGAACTGGCGACCGCGACTTTGAACATGGGCAAGTGAGCGCGCCACGCATGAACACCCCGCACCCGAACCCCCGCACCGAGGACGCCACGCCATGAGCACCATCCCCGGCACCAGCCAGGAAAACCCGTGGGCCGCGCTGGGCCTCGCCTCGCAGGCGCCCACGCGCGACACCTCGCTCGGCCAGGCCGATTTCCTGCGCCTGATGACCGAGCAGCTCAAGCACCAGGACCCGCTCAAGCCGATGGAGAACACCGAGTTCCTCGGCCAGCTGGCGCAGTTCTCCACAGTCCAGGGCATCCAGGACATGCAGGGCGCGATGGGCTCGATGGCCAGCGTGATGGAGTCCGACCAGACCCTGCGCGCCGCCGCGCTGGTCGGCCATGACGCGCTGGTCCAGGCCGACGCGGTCGAACTGCAGGCGGGCGCCGACGGCGGCCTGTCGGGCGAGGTCGAGGCCGTCAGCGGCGGCCCGGTCCGGATCGACATCGTCGATGCCAGCGGCGCGATCGTCCACACCACCACCCTCGAGGCCGACGGTGCCGGCCCGGTCGGCTGGGAGTGGGACGGCCTGGATGGCGACGGCGAACCGGTCGACGCCGGGCGCTACGGCATCGTCGCCACCAGCGGCACCGGCGAGGACGCCACCGCGCTGGAAGTACGGCTGCAGGCGCGTGTCGACAGCGTGTCGATCGGCGCCGCCGGCCTCGTACTCAACCTCGCCGGCCTCGGCAGCCACTCGCTGTCTTCGGTCCGCCGGCTCGGCTAGCCCGGACAACCCCACCCACCCACCCGCCGCGCCGGCCGAACGCCGCCGCACCCCGAACAGAACCCGACCACAGGGAGCCACAGCATGAGTTTCCGCATCTCGCTCAGCGGCATGAACGCGGCCACGTCCGACCTCAATGTCACGTCCAACAACATCGCCAACTCCAAGACCACCGGCTTCAAGCAGTCGCGCGCGGAATTCGCCGACGTATTCCCGGTGTCCTCCTACGGCCTGTCGGGCAACGCCATCGGCGCCGGCGTGAAGCTGGCCCGGGTCGCCCAGCAGTTCGACCAGGGCAACGTCGAGTTCAGCGGCAAGGCGCTGGACCTGGCGATCAGCGGCGAAGGCTTCTTCACCCTGTCCGACCGCGGCACCACGGTCTATTCGCGCGCCGGCAATTTCGGCACCGATGACGACGGCTACGTGATCAACCCGGCCGGCCACCGCCTGCAGGTATTCATGCCGAGCACCAGCGGCACCGGCTTCGATACCGGCCGCATGACCGACCTGCGCCTGGCCACCGGCGACGCGCCGCCGCAGGCCACCCGCGGGGTCGAGGTCGGCACCAACCTGCCGGCCGATGCCAGCGTGCCGACGGTCGCGCCGTTCGATGCGGCCGACCCGTCCAGCTACAACTACACGACCTCGCTGACGGTGTACGACTCGCTCGGCGCCGCGCACACCCAGTCGCTGCACTTCGTGAAGACCGCCAACGCCAACGAGTGGCAGGTCCACAGCTCGGTCGACGGCACGCCCAATGGCGCGCCAACCACGCTGCAGTACTCCGACACCGGCGAGCTGCAGAGCCCGGCGCCAGCCCAGATCGCGCTGCCCGCCTACGACCCCGGCAACGGCTCGGCGCCGATGGCGCTGGAGCTGGACCTCGCGGCGTCCACCCAGTACGGCAACAGCTTCAGCGTCGGCCTGCTGGCGCAGGACGGCCACGCCACCGGCCGCCTGACCGGTATCGAAGTGTCCGAGGAAGGCGTGGTCGAGGCGCGCTACACCAACGGCGTGTCGACCCCGCTGGGGCAGGTGGCGATGACCAACTTCGCCAATCCGCAGGGCCTGCAGTCGATCGGCAACAACTCGTGGTCGGAGACCCACGCCTCGGGCGAGCCGCGCGTCGGCTACGCCGGTTCGTCGGACTTCGGCATGGTCCAGGGCGGTGCGCTGGAAGCGTCCAACGTCGACCTGACCGAACAACTGGTCAACATGATCACCGCGCAGCGCAACTTCCAGGCCAACGCGCAGATGATCTCCACCCAGGACCAGATCACCCAGACGGTGATCAACATCCGCTGAGGCGGGAGGTAACCGGCCGTGATCGATCGAGCCCTCTACGTCGCGATGACCGGCGCCAGCGCCACGCTGAAGGCGCAGGCGTCGGTGGCGCACAACCTCGCCAACGCCAACACGGTCGGCTTCCAGGCCACGCTCAGCGGTACGGTGGCGCAGCCGCTGGAAGGCGGCCGGCTCGACTCGCGCGTGGCCGCCAGCCACCGTACGCTCGGCGTCAGCGCGGCGCCGGGCGCGATCAACCAGACCGGCAACGCCACCGACATCGCCCTGCACCAGGACCGCTGGCTCGCGGTGCAGGCGCCCGACGGCGGCGTCGCCTACACCCGCGCCGGCAACCTGCAGCTGACCGCCAATGGCCTGCTGACCACGGCCAGCGGCCTGCCGGTGCTCGACCAGGGCGGCGCGCCGGTGGCGGTGCCGCCCAACGAGTCGATGCTGATCGGCGGCGACGGCACGATCTCGGTCGTGCCGCTCGGCCAGCCGCCGTCGACGCTGGCCGAAGCCGGCCGCCTGCAGGTGGTCGAGGCCCGCACCGACCAGCTGGTGCGCGGCGACGACGGCCTGATGCGGATGCCGCCCGGCGCCGACCCCGCGCCGCCGGCCGCCGGCAACGTGCTGACCGCCGGCGCGCTGGAGTCCAGCAACGTCGACAGCACCTCGATGCTGGTCTCGATGATCCAGCTGTCGCGCCAGTTCGAGATGCAGGTACGGGTCTTGCAGAGCGGTGACGAGAGCGCGCGTGCAAGCAACTCCCTGCTGTCCTCGCGCTGATTTTCCGACGCTTAACAGAGGTAACCCGCCATGACCCAGGCTCTGTGGATCGCCAAGACCGGCCTCGACGCGCAGCAGACGCGCATGGCGGTCATCTCCAACAACCTCGCCAACACCAACACCACGGGCTTCAAGCGCGACCGCGCGAGCTTCGAGGACCTGCTGTACCAGACCGTCCGCCAGCCCGGCGGTGCGTCCAGCGAGCAGACCCAGCTGCCGTCTGGCCTGTCCACCGGCACCGGCGTGCGTGTCGCCGCGACCGCCAAGCAGTTCACCCAGGGCAACCTGTCGCAGACCGGAAACGCGCTGGACGTGGCGATCAACGGCCGCGGCTTCTTCGAAGTGCTGATGCCCGACGGCAGCCCCGCCTACACCCGCGACGGCAGCTTCCAGATCAATTCCAACGGCGAGCTGGTGACCAATTCCGGTTACCCGGTGCAGCCGGGCCTGCAGTTCCCCGAGGGCGCGCAGAGCGTGACCATCGCCGCCGACGGCACCGTCAGCGTGCAGGTCGCCGGCGAGCCCGAGGCGGTGCAGGTCGGTGCGCTGACCCTGGCCGACTTCGTCAATCCCGCCGGCCTGCAGGCCAAGGGCGGCAACCTGTTCGTCGAGACCGGCGCCAGCGGCCCGGCGCAGGTCGGCGGCCCCGGCACCGGTGGCATCGGCCTGCTCGCGCAGGGTTCGCTGGAGTCCTCCAACGTCAACACGGTGGAGGAGCTGGTGTCGATGATCGAGACCCAGCGCGCCTACGAGACCAACGCCAAGGCGATCTCGACCGTCGACCAGATGCTCGGCTTCCTCAACCAGAACCTGTGACCATGAAGCGCCTCGTCGCCACCACCGCCCTTCTCGCCCTTGCCGGTTGCGCCAGCGTGGTCGGCGACGTGCGGCCGTTCGAGCCGATCGCGCCGCCGGTCGCGGCGATGCCGGGGCTTCCGGCACCTGCCGTCGCACCGGTGCCCACCAACGGTTCGATCTACGCCGCCAGTGCCGCCGCGCAGACCCGCGGGCTGAGCCTGTTCGAGGACAACAAGGCGCGCTACGTCGGCGACCTGCTGACGATCGTGCTGGTCGAGTCGACCTCCTCGCGCTCGGTCGCGCAGACCTCCGTCACCAAGGACTCGGGCATGAGCCTGGGCGCGCCGGTGATCGCCGGGGTGCCGGTCACCTACAACGGCCAGTCGATCCTGCAGGCCGAGGTCGAGGCCGGCCGCGAGTTCGCCGGCGCCGGCAACTCCACCCAGAGCAACCGGCTCGACGGCGAGATCACCGTCAGCGTCGTACAGGCGCTCGCCAACGGCAACCTGCTGGTCAGCGGCCAGAAGCGCATGCGCCTCAACCAGGGTGACGAGCTGGTGCAGGTTCAAGGAATCGTGCGCACCGCCGATATCGGTCCCGACAACCGCATCACTTCCGACCGCGTCGGCAACGCGCAGATCGTCTATGGCGGTCGCGGCACGCTGGCACGTTCCAACGCGATGGGCTGGCTCGGCCGGTTCTTCAACTCCGCAGCCTTCCCGTACTGAGGTCCGTCATGCGTCCGTTCATTTCACCGCTGGCCCTGTTGGCGCTGCTGTTCTTCGGCGGCACGGCCCACGCCGAGCGCATCAAGGACCTCGCCCAGGTCGCTGGCGTGCGCGGCAACGCGCTGGTCGGCTACGGCCTGGTGGTCGGCCTGGATGGCAGCGGCGACCGCACCAGCCAGACCCCGTTCACCGTGCAGAGCCTCAAGACGATGCTCGACCAGCTCGGCGTCAGCATCCCGCCGGGGGTCAACCCGCAGCTCAAGAACGTCGCCGCGGTCGCGATCCACGCCGAGCTTCCGGCCTACGCCAAGCCGGGCCAGACCATCGACGTCACCGTGTCCTCGATCGGCAATGCCGGCTCGCTGCGCGGCGGCAGCCTGCTGATGGCGCCGCTGAAGGGCGCCGACGGCCAGGTCTACGCGGTCGCCCAGGGCAGCCTGATGGTCAGCGGTTTCGGTGCGTCCGGCCGCGACGGTTCGCGGATCTCGGTCAACGCGCCCAACAGCGGCACGATTCCCAACGGCGCCACCGTCGAGCGCGCGGTCGCCGGTGCGGCGCCGAGCGGCAACGTCACCCTGAATTTGCACGAGTTCGATTTCACCACCGCCGCACGCATCGTCGCCGCGATCGACGCCGCGTTCGGCGCCGGCCATGCACATGCCATCGACGGCGTCACCATCGAGGTGGTGCCGCCGGCCGGTGACCGCATCGCGTTCCTGTCGCGGCTGGAAACCCTCAACGTCAGCCCCGGCACCGCGCCGTCCAAGGTCATCGTCAACGCGCGCACCGGCACCGTGGTCATGGGCGGCGAAGTCACCGTGCTGCCGGCGGCGGTCGCGCACGGTTCGCTGACGGTGTCCATTATCGAGAGCGCGCAGATCAGCCAGCCGGGTCCGTTCGGCAACGGCGTCACCGCGGTCGTGCCGGAGTCCTCGATCGAGATCACCGAGGACGGCAACCGCATGTTCGTGCTCGAAGGCGCCTCGCTGCAGGCGATCGTGCAGGCGGTCAACGCGGTGGGCGCCGCGCCGGGCGACATCGTCGCCATTCTCGAAGCACTCAAGCGCGCCGGTGCGCTGCGTGCCGAACTCGAGGTGATCTGAGCCACGGTCATGCACATCCACGCCACCAACGCCATGCCGCTCGACGCAGCCGGCCCTTCACGGGACCGGCTGCGCACGGCTGCGCGCGAACTGGAAACGCAGTTCGCGCAGATGATGTTGAAGACGATGCGCAGCACCAGCCTTGGCGATCCGATGCTGGGCGACAACACCATGTACCGCGAGATGTACGACCGGCAGCTCGCGAAGGAAATGGCCAAGGGCGACGGGCTGGGCCTGGCGCCGATGATCGTGCGCCAGCTCGAACGCGACCAGGGCGGCGCGGCGCCTGATACCGCCACCGCGATGCCCCTCGGTGCCAATGCCGGATTGCCGCTGATGCGCAACCTGCCGATGGCGATGCCGCTGTCGGCGTCTCCCGCGACCACGATGGCCCTGCCGGGCGTCGCTGGCGGTGGGCTCACGCTGGCGCCCAGCAGCAGCGGCGTGTCCATGGATGCCACCGCACCGTTGCCGGCGCCGATCGAAATTCCCGCACCTGCCGACACCTTCGCCGGCAACCCCGATGCCAGGCTCGACACCAGCAGCCCGGAAGCCTTCGTGCGCTCGATCTGGCCACATGCCCAGCGCACCGCGGCCGAACTCGGCGTGCCGGCCAAGGCGCTGGTCGCCCAGGCCGCACTGGAAACCGGCTGGGGCCGGCGGCTGGTCGGAGGCGACGGCTCGCACAACCTGTTCGGGATCAAGGCGACCGGCTGGAAGGGCGCCACCGTCAATTCCGCCACCCATGAATTCGTTGGTGGCGTGCGCCGCAACCAGCGCGACGACTTCCGCGCCTACGACTCGATCCACCAGAGCTTCGAGGACTACGCCCGGCTGATGCGCAATGACCGCTACGCCGGCGCGCTGGCGGCCGGCGACAACCCGGCCGGCTTCGCCCGTGCGTTGCAGCGGGCCGGTTACGCCACCGATCCGTCGTACGCCGCCAAGATCACCGCCATTGCCAACGGCCCCACGCTCGACCGCGCGCTCGCCGGGTTGACCGACGCCGCCCCGGCCACGCGCGCCTACGCGTCCGTCGCACCCACCGTTCCGAGAGGCTGAACATGAGTGGCCTGCTTTCCACCGGTAGTTCCGCCCTGCTCGCGTTCCAGCGCGCGCTCAACACGGTCGGCCACAACGTCGCCAACGCCAGCACGCCCGGCTACAGCCGCCAGCGCGTGCACATGGAAGCCCGCGTCGGGCAGGACAACGGCGCCGGCGCGATCGGCACCGGCGTCGACGTGGTCGCGCTGCAGCGGCTCGCCGACGGGCTGGTGTTCGGCCGCCAGATCGACAGCAGCAGCGAGATGGGCCGGCTGCAACAACTGTCCTCGCTGTCTACCCGGCTCGACACCCTCGTTTCCGACAGCACCAGCGGCCTGGCCGGCCCGTGGTCCAACTTCTTCGCCGCCGCCGAGGGCGTGACCGCCGAACCGACCTCGACCGCGGCGCGCAACCAACTGCTCGCCAGCGGCACCGAGCTGGCCACGCGCTGGGCCGCCATCGACAGCCGGATGCAACAGCTCGACGGCGAGGTCAACGACCGCATCCAGGCCCAGGTCGCCACCGCCAACCGGCTCGCCAGCGAGATCGCCACGCTCAACGGCGACATCGCCGCCGCCGGCAGCAACGCTTCGCCCGACATGCTCGACCAGCGCGCCCTGCGCGTCGACGCACTGGCCGCGCTGGTCGGTGCCGAGACCGTGGCACAGGACGACGGCTCGCTCAACGTGTTCACCACCGGCGGCCAGGCGCTGGTGCTCGGCAACCGCGCGATGGCGCTGGGCACCACCCCCGACCCGTACCGTGCCGACCGCTTGCAGATCTCGCTGCAGGGCGCCGACGGCAAGCAGATGCCGCTGCCGTCCTCGACCGTGTCGGGTGAAGTCGGTGGCCTGATCGAATTCCGCGAGCGCGTGCTCGACCCGGCCCGTGCCGAACTCGGACGCCTCGCCACCGCGTTCGCCGAGGGCTTCAACGCCACCCAGCGTGCCGGCGTCGACTACAACGGCCAGCCCGGCGCCGACATGTTCGCCCTGCCCGCGCCGCGGGTCGACCGCCACGCCGGCAACACCGGCGGCGCCAACCTCACCGCCAGCGTCGGCGACCTCGGCGCCCTGACCGGCCACGACCTGGTGCTGCGCTTCGATGGCGGCAACTGGAGCGCGACGCGTCCCGGTACCGGCGCGTCCGTCGCCATCGCCGGCACCGGCACCGCCGCCGATCCGCTGCGGGTCGATGGCGTTGAGCTGGTGGTCGACGGCACGCCGGCCAATGGCGACCGCTTCTCGCTGCGGCCGACCGCCGGCGTCGCCGGTGGCCTGGAGATGGTGCTCGACGACCCGTACGCGGTTGCCGCCGCGGCACCGCTCGAAGGTGCGGCCGCTTCCGGCAATGTCGGCAGCGGAACCATTGGCGGCAGCCGCATCACCGACCCGGCGGCGTTCGCGGGATTCGCCGGCGCGAACATCGAGTTCCTCGACGACGGCCAGTACTCCATCGACGGCGGTCCGCCGGTCGCATGGCAGGCCGGCGAGCCGATCCGTGGCAATGGCTGGGAACTGGATCTGGCTGGAACACCCGCGGCCGGCGACAGCTTCAGCGTCACTCCCACGCCGCCGCGCTCGTCCGACAACGGCAACGCGCGCCAGCTGGCCGGGCTCGACGAACTCGACCTGCTGGCCGGCGGCACCCTCGACCTGACCGCGGCGATGAGCCAGTTCACCGGCAAGGTCGGCGGCGAGGCGCGGCATGCCGACCTCGCGCTGGAAGCGCAGGGCGCGATCAACAATCAGGTCATCGCCGAGCGCGAATCGCTGTCCGGCGTGAACCTCGACGAAGAAGCGACCAACCTGCTGCGCTACCAGCAGGCCTACATGGCGGCCGCGCAGGTCATCGCCACCGCCGACACCATGTTCCAGTCCCTGCTCGGCGCCGTCCGGCGCTGATGGCATGACAGCGAGGCCGCGATGAGAATCTCTACCGCCGGGATGTACGCACAGGGCCTGCAGGCCATGCTGCAGCGACAGGGCGAACTGGCCCGCACCAGCGAGCAGATGAGCAGCGGCGTGCGCTTCACCCGCGCCGGCCAGGACCCGGCCGCGGCGTCGACCGCGCAGGGACTCGACCACGCACTGGCATCGCTGCAGCAGTACGAGCGCAGCGCCGGCCACGTCGGGCGCCGGCTGGAACTGCAGGAGGAAGCCCTCGCCAGCGCCGGCGACCAGCTGACCCGCGCGCGTGAACTGGTCGTACGCGCCAACAGCGCCACCTTGTCGGACGAGGACCGCAAGCTGATCGCGGTCGAGGTCCGCCACCTGCGCGAGGAAATGATCTCGATCGCCAATCGCGGCGACGGCGCCGGCCGGTCGCTGTTCGCCGGCACCCGCGACGGCGTGGTGCCGTTCACCGACAACGGCGGCAACGTCACCTACGCCGGCAACGATGGCAACAACGACGTCGACGTCGCCCCGGGATTCGCGATCACCGACACCGACCCCGGCAGTGCGCTGTTCCTGCGCGTACCGACCGGCGACGGCATCGTCCGCGGCAGCGCCGACGCCGGCAACAGCGGCAGCGGCGTGCTGTCCTCGGCCAGCGTCACCGACCACGCCGCGTGGAATGGCGACGGCATCACCGTCGAGTTCACCGGCGCCGACAGCTACCGCGTAGTCGATGCGGCCGGCGACGAGATCGCCATCGGCACCTGGCAGAGCGGCCAGACCATCAGCGCCGGCGGCGTGCAGATGAAGATTTCCGGCGCGCCTGCCGCGGGAGACAGCTTCAGTCTCTCCCCGGCCGGCGAGCGCGACATCTTCGCCACGCTGGACGGCATCGCCGATGCACTCGAAGCGCCCGGCAGCAATGCGGCCGCCGACGCGCGTCGCACCAACATCCTCACCGGCGCGCTTGGCGACCTCGCCACCGCGCAGGACCACCTGCTCGCCGCGCGCGCCAGCACCGGATCGCGCCTGGCCTCGCTCGACAACGCCGCCGAGAGCCGCAGCGCCACCGGCCTCGCGCTGGAAACGACGCTGTCGGACCTGCGCGACACCGACTACGCCGAAGCCGCGACCCGGCTCACGATGCAACTGACCGCACTGGAAGCCGCACAACAGGTGACCCTGCGCATCCAGGGCCTGTCGCTGTTCAACAAGCTGTAGTCGCGCCGTCCCGATCGCAGCGCGCTTCAGTTCCCGACGCCTCGCCCGATAACCGGACGAGGCGTTTTTGCATGTCGCCCCGGCGCGTTTATCAGTCGCCGCAGGGAAAAGCAAAAACTTTCGAAGATGGCCTAAAGCGTTCCACTCCCCGGCCGTTATCCATCTCAGCAGCGGACAGGACCGGATCACGGCAAGCCCCTGCAACGCCAACCGGCGCGAATCGCCGGACTTTCCGAATCCAGGAGACTTCAAATGTCTGTCATCAACACCAACGTGATGTCGCTCAACGCGCAGCGCAACCTGAGCACCAACAGCGCCGACCTCGGCACCACCATCCAGCGCCTGTCGTCGGGCCTGCGCATCAACAGCGCCAAGGACGACGCCGCCGGCCTCGCCATCTCCGAGCGCTTCACCACCCAGATCCGCGGCATGGACCAGGCCGCCCGCAACGCCAACGACGGCATCTCGCTAGCGCAGACCGCCGAAGGCGCGATGGGCGAGATCGGCAACAATCTGCAGCGCATCCGCGAGCTGGCCGTGCAGTCCGCCAACGCCACCAACTCCAGCGACGACCGCGCCGCCCTGCAGAAGGAAGTGGACCAGCTGCTGAGCGAGATCGACCGCGTCGCCGACACCACCAACTTCAACGGCACCAAGCTGCTGAACGGCGATGCCTCCTCGTTCGTGTTCCAGGTCGGCGCCAACGCCGGCGACACGATCACCGTCAACACCCCGGTCGATGCCAACATCGCCGCGCTCGGCGGCACGATCAGCGTGTCGACCGCCGAATCGGCCGCCATCTCCGGCCTGGGCATCGGTGCGGTCGCCGCAGGCTCGCTGACCATCACCGGCGCCGGCGGCACCGCCGTGGACATCGGCCCGCTGGACGCCGTGGGTACCGCCTCGCAGCGTGCCGCCCAGGTCGCCAACGCGATCAACAACGTGTCGACCGAAACCGGTGTCAATGCCCGCATCAACGAGTCCACCGGCAAGCTCGAGCTGTCGTCCGACGCCTCGTTCACCCTGGGCGGCACCGACGACGGCACGCTGACCGGCTTCGACGGCGCGGGTGCCGCGGTGTCCACCGACAACACCACCACCGGTATCGCCACGCTCGACATCAGTTCCTACGCCGGCGCCGAGCTGGCCATGAAGCAGGTCGATGCCGCCCTGAAGGAAGTCAACGCGGGCCGCGCCGACCTGGGTGCGATCCAGAACCGCTTCTCCTCGGTCGTGACCAACCTGCAGACCAGCTCGGAGAACCTGTCGGCCGCGCGCAGCCGGATCATGGACGCCGACTACGCCAAGGAGACCGCCAACCTGTCGCGCACGCAGATCCTGCAGCAGGCCGGTACCGCCATGCTGGCGCAGGCCAACCAGTCGTCGCAGAGCGTGCTCAGCCTGCTGCGCTGATCACAACCGCTCCACCGGAGATCCTCGTCTCCACGGAACCGGCCAGTGGCTCTGCCCTGGCCGGTTTTTTGTTGCCGCCGCGCCGGTTGCCGCGTGGCCGCCCGGCTAAAGCCCGGCGCGTTGCGGCCGTTACCGGGAGCAAGGCAGGGCACCGCATCCGGCCGCGTCAACGATCCGGCGGAACGATTCTTGCCGGGGCATTCCGGACCACCCCTTCCAACCCGTCCACCCGCTCCAGGAGGTCGCAGTGGCATCCCTCTCCAGCCCCGGCGTCGGCTCCGGCCTCGACGTACATACCATGGTGACCCAACTGGTCGCGGCCGAGCGCGCGCCGACGGAGAACCGCCTCGACCGCTTCGAGTCCACCACCCAGGCGCAGATCTCCGCGTTCGGCAAGATCAGCAGCGCGCTGTCGGGGCTGCAGGATGCGCTGGCGAAATTCGAGGACGACGGCGCATCGCCCGGCCGCAAGGTCAGCGTGCCCGAGGACGCCGGCTTCACCGCAACCGCCGGCGCCAACGCCGCGCTGGGGCGCTACGACGTCACCGTCGAAAGCCTGGCGACCACCCACAAGCTGCAGTCGGCCCCACTCGCCACCGATACCCAGCTGGGCCACGGCACGCTGACGATCACGGTCGGCGACGGCGACCCGATCGACATTTCCATCGCCGAGGGCGACGGCTCGCTGGCGTCCATCCGCGACGCCATCAACGACAAGGCCAGCGGCCTCGGCGTCAGCGCGACCCTCGTACGCGGCGACGAGGGCGACGTGCTGGTGCTCGCGTCCACCACCACCGGCAGCGAGGGCCGCCTGCAGGTCACCGCCAGCGGCGGCGACGGCGGCCTGTCCGCGCTGGCCACCAGCGGCGGCACCATGACCGTCGCCGACCCCGGCAACGACGCCGTGGTGGTGGTCGACGGCATCACCCGCACCAGCAGCAGCAACCGCATCGACGACCTGATCGACGGCGTCACCCTCGACCTGACCAAGGCCGCGCCGGGCGAGTCCTCCAGCCTGGAGCTCAAGTCCGACCCGAGCACGCTGAAAGCCACCATGCTGGGCTTCATCAGCGCCTACAACACCGCCCTGTCGCAGTTGCGCACGCAGAGCGCCGCCGGCACCGCGGACACGCCGGGCGCCGCGCTCAGTGGCGATTCCGCGCCGCGCGGGATCACCCAGTCGCTGCGCGGGTTCGTCAGCCAGGGCTATGCCGAACTGGCCGAACTCGGGCTGGAGACCAAGGTCGACGGCTCGCTCAGCCTGGACGGCGAAACCTTCGACAAGCTCATCGCCGAGGACCCGCAGGCCGTCCAGCGCCTGCTCGGCGACGAGGGCTCGCTGCGCAAGCCGCTGGCGGACACGCTCAAGTCCCTGCTCGGCGACGACGGCATGATCACCGGCCGCACCGATGCGCTGGAGGCACGCATGGACCGCCTGGAAACCGACCGCCTCGCGCTCGACCGCCGCATGGAAAAGGTCGAAGCCAACTACCTGCGCCAGTTCACCGCGCTCGACACGATGGTCGCGCAGATGAGCTCGGTCAGCTCCTTCCTCACCCAGCAGCTCGCCATGCTGCCGAACTACTCGCAGAGCTCCTGACATGCACAGCGCCCGCACCTTCGCCGACCAGTACCGCCAGACCAGCGCCAGCAGCGCCATCCTGGAAGCCAGCCCGCACCAGTTGGTGGCCCTGATGCTCGGTGGCGCGCGCGAGCGCGTGCGCCTGGCGATCGCCTGCCTGCAGCGCGGTGACGTGGCGCGCAAGGCCCACGCCATCAGTTCCGCCAGCGGGATTATCGGGGGGCTCAACAGCACCCTCGACATGAAGGCCGGTGGCGAGATCGCCGAAAGCCTGCACGCGCTGTACGACTACTTCCAGCAGCGGCTGCTGGAAGCCAACGCCAACAACGACGCCGCACCGCTGGCCGAGGTCGACGAACTGCTCGAGAACATCGAGCAGGCCTGGCGCGCTATCGACCCCGAGGCGCCCCAGCTCGCCGGTGCCTCGCAATGATTCCGGCGCTACCGCTGGCGAGGGTGAAGCAGGCGATGGAGGCCGGCGACTGGGACCGCGCCTCGGCGCTGCTGACCGAGCACGAACGCACGGTCCGCGAAACGATCGCCACCGCCCCGCCGGACGCACGCAACCGCGAGGCCTGGCTCGGGCTGCTGCACGCCCAGCGCGAACTGGTCGAACAGCTCAGCGCCGCCCGCAACGAGGCCGGCTCCGCCCTGCAGCGGCTCCGCCAGGCCAACCGCGGCGCGGCCGCCTACAAGGGCGCGCTGGGATGAACGTCGAGACCGCCCGCGCCGAAGTCTTTGGCGATTCGCTCGCCTGCGAGGAGGTGCGGCCGGCCGCTTTCGTACCCGGCACGCTGTCGCTGGACGCCGCGCGCGCGGCCTGCCAGCGCGGCGAAAACCTGCTGCGTTCGCTGGCGGTGGTCGAGGACAGCCGCGGCGACGACGGCGAGGACCACAGCGCCAACGACCTCGCGCTGCATCGGATCGAAGCCAAGCTCGACCTGCTGACCGCGCTGGTGGCCAGCCGCTTCGGCGAGCACTTCGACTCGCGCCGCCCGCTGCGATGGTCCGCGCGCGGCGCCTGCCTGGACGTCGACGACGCCATCGCACCGGGCACCGGCGGCGCCCTGCGCGTGCAGCCGTCCGACTGGCTGCCCGAAACGCTCCTGCTGCCGGCCACGGTGCTGGCCAGCGTCGCCCACAGTAGCGGCCAGCAGCTGTGGCTGCGCTTCGGGCCGATCACCCCGGCGCTGGAATCCGCCCTGGCCCGCCACCTGTTCCGGGTGCACCGCCGCGCGATCGCCGAGAGCCGTCGCATTCGCTGACGGCGGTCGCTGTCCAAGCCCGTGCCGCTCGGCTAAGGTTGACGCGGCGCACATCGCGACGGAGACGGGCTTCCAAGTGCGGGTACTGATCTGTGACGACCACACCCTGATCCGGGCCGGCCTGCGCCGCCTGGTCGAGTCGTTCGATGGCATTGAGGTCGTTGCCGAGGCCGCCAGCGCCGACGAGGTGGTGATCCGCGCCCGGCAGTCGCTGCCCGAGGTGATCCTGCTCGACCTGTCGATGCCGGGCCGCAACGGCTTCGAAGCACTGGACGAACTGCGCCGCACCTGCCCGGAAAGCGCGGTGGTCATCATGTCGATGCACGACGATGCCAGCCACGTGAGCGAAGCGCTGGCCCGCGGCGCGATCGGCTTCGTGGTCAAGGAAGCGGCACCGGGCGAACTGGAGATCGCCTTGCGCGCGGCCGTGGTCGGGCGCACGTTCCTGAGCCCGCAGGTGTCGGCACCGCAGCTCAACGCGAACCGCGCGCAACCGCAGGCCGGAGCCGGTGGCGCCTATGCACTGCCGCCGCGCCAGCGCGAGATCCTCGCCGCGATCGGCGCAGGCCAGAGCACCAAGCAGATCGCCGCCGACCTGGGCATCAGCGTCAAGACCGTCGAGACCCACCGCGCGCGCCTGATGGAGGCGCTGGGTTGCCGCAATGCGGTCGAGTTGCTGCGTACCGCGCTGCTGATGCGCGGCGATCTGTAGGGTCGCCAGGCAAAGCGCGACGCCGGTCGCAATCCGGCACATCCGTTTCCCAGTCGAACGTGATCCGGATGCCGGAAAATCGTCGGCCGTGTCGGGGATGCCCCTACATGGCGGGGGTTTACCCCTATCCGGGCCGGGTTCTCCCCGATGCAACCTCCGACACGGCTCCTGCAGGATTTGTGCCGGGGCCGCCACCGGGGCGGAAGGGGAACTGAACGTGAAGACCAGCGTCCGCGCGCAACTCTCGCAGAGCGTCAACCTCACACCGCAACTGCTGCAATCGATCCGGTTGCTGCAGCTGACCGCGCCGCAACTCGAACTCGAACTTCGCCAGGCACTCGACCACAACCCGATGCTGGAGACGGACGAGGACAACGAGATCGGCGAAACCGATGCCGACGACGGCGCCACCGACGCCGAGCTGGAAGCGGCGGCCTGGGACGAACTGCCCGAGCCGGCGTACCTCTCCGGTAGCGCGCTGACCGGCGGCGACGACGATGCCTGCGCGCGGATCGAGGCCGGCAGCTCCAGCGACTGGCGCGTGCGCCTGCTGCAGGAACTCGCCTTCGACTGGGACACCGACGACCTGCGCATCGCCCAGGCATGGCTCGACCACTGCGATGAGCTGGGCTTCCTCGAAGACGCCGACGCCGCGGTAGCCGACGCCCGGGCGTCGGTGCCGGAGGCGTCCGTGGCGCATATCGAGTCCGTGCGCCAGCGCCTGCTGCACGGCGACTGGACCGGCGTCGCCGCCGCGTCCGCCTCCGAATGCCTGCTGGCCCAGCTGGCGACGCAGCCGGCCACGGCCGAGCGCGCGCTGGCCGAGCGCATGATCGGCGAGCAGATCGACACGCTGGCCGCCCACGACCACGCCGCGCTGGCCCGCGCGCTCCGTACCGGGGCCAATGAAGTGGCCGCCGCCACCGCGCTGATCCTGTCGCTGCGCCCATCCGCCATCGAAGAACCGGCCCACGGCGACGACGGCCACATCATTCCCGACGTCAGCGTGCGCTTCGTCGGCGGCGAGTGGAGGGTCGCGCTGAATGGCCGCGCCGCCCCGCGCGTGCGCATCGCCAGCCATTGCGAACAGGCCCTCGCCCATGCCCCGGGCGACCAGAGCGTGCTGCGCGGCCTGCTGGAAGAGGCGCGCTGGCTGGTGCGCGGCATCGCCATGCGCAACGACACCCTGCTGCGCACGGTGCAGGTGCTGGTCGAGCGCCAGCGCGAATTCCTCGAACGCGGCGAGGAGGCGATCGCGCCGCTGACCCTGCGCGAGGTCGCCGACGCCATCGGCATGCACGAGTCCACCGTCTCGCGGATCACCAGCGGCAAGTACATCCAGACCCCGCGTGGCACGTTCGAACTCAAGCGGCTGTTCGCCGTCCGGCTCGAAGGCGCGTCGATCTCCGGCGCGGCGGTCAAGGCGGTGGTCAAACGCCTGATCGACGCCGAACCCGCGCATGCGCCGCTCGCCGACGACGTGATCGCCGGCCTGCTCGCCCGCCGCGGGATCCGCATCGCGCGCCGCACGGTGGCAAAGTACCGGGACCAGTTGTCGATTCCGTCCGCGCGACAGCGCTGCAAGCCGGCCCTCGCGGCCTGACCCGGAGAACCGCATGAACACCGTGAGACTGCTGCTGGTCGACGACCACGAAGGCTTTATCAGCGCGGCGATGCGCCACCTGCGCCGGATCGACTGGCTCGACATCGTCGGCTCGGCCGGCAACGGCATCGAGGCCATCGCCCAGTGCGAGGCGCTGCGTCCCGACGCCGTGCTGATGGACCTGGCCATGCCGGAGATGGGCGGCCTGCAGGCCACGCGCCTGATCAAGGCGCAGGACAGCCCGCCCTACATCATCATCGCCAGCCATTTCGACGACGCCGAGCATCGCGAACACGCGTTGCGCGCCGGCGCCGACGCCTTCGTCAGCAAGCTGTCCTACATCCATGACGTGGTACCGCTGCTGGAGGCCCTGTCCGCCCGGGCCAGCGTCGCCGGACAGGAGTGACCGGCGATGAGTGAATCACGCATCCTCGTGGTCGAGCAGGACATGGACCGCGCCGAGCACATGGCGACGCTGCTGGAGTTCATGGACTTCACCCCGCGCATCGTCACCGAGGCGTCCGACATCGACCTGGGCAAGGCGCGCGCCAGTGACTGGGTCGCGGTGGTCGTCGGCAACACCGGCGGCGCCGACTGGGACGGGTTTGTCGACTGGCTCGGCGCGCAGCCGCTGCACCCGCCGCTTCTGGTGCTGCCGGTGCATCCGCCCGATGCGGAATGGCGTGCGCGGCTGCACCCGGAAACCCTGTGGCCGCTGGATTACCCGCTGCGCCGCGTGCAGCTGCAGGAGGCGCTGCGCCGCGCCAGCCTGAAGCGTATCGACGAGGACGAGCGCCGCGAGCAGAACGCCGGCGGCGGCCCGACCGGTCGCAGCCCCGCGGTGCTGGAGCTGTCGCGGATGATCGACCAGGTCGCGCCGTTCGATACCACCGTGCTGATCCTCGGCGAGTCCGGTACCGGCAAGGAGGTCGCCGCGCGCGCCGTGCACCAGCGCTCCAAGCGCGCCAGCAAGCCGTTCGTCGCGATCAACTGCGGCGCCATCCCGCCGGACCTGCTTGAAAGCGAACTGTTCGGCCACGAGAAAGGCGCCTTCACCGGCGCGCTGACCCAGCGCAAGGGCCGCTTCGAGATGGCCGAGGGCGGCACCCTGCTGCTCGACGAGATCGGCGACATGCCGATGCCGATGCAGGTCAAGCTGCTGCGGGTGCTGCAGGAGCGCACCTTCGAGCGCGTCGGCGGCACCACCCTGATCCACTGCGACGTGCGCGTGGTGGCCGCCACCCACCGCAACCTGGAAACCCACATCCACGAGGGCAAGTTCCGCGAGGACCTGTTCTACCGCCTCAACGTGTTCCCGATCGAGATGCCGCCGCTGCGCGAGCGCGTCGCCGATCTGCCCGACCTGATCGGCGCGATTACCCGCCAGCTGGCCGACAGCGGCCGTGGCCGGGTCGCGTTGAGCGACAGCGCGGTGGCCGCGCTCGGACATTACGACTGGCCCGGCAACGTGCGCGAACTGAGCAACCTGCTTGAGCGGCTGGCGGTGCTGCATCCGTCCGGCATGGTCCGCGCCACCGACCTGCCGGCGCGCTACCGCGCCGCGCTGCCGGACCTGCCCGAGGACGAGGCGGTCGCCGGCATCACCCAGGGCGACCTGCACACGCCCGACCCCGCCAGCTATTCGCCGACCGCGACCCTGCCGCCGGAAGGCATGGACCTGCGCAGCCACATCGCCGACATCGAGCTGGAGCTGATCCGCGCCGCCCTGCAGCAGGCCGACGGCGTCGTCGCCCATGCCGCTCCGCTGCTGGGCCTGCGCCGCACCACCCTGGTCGAAAAGCTGCGCAAGTACGGCATCGAGCGCGACTGAGACGCCGGAATACTCCCGCGTCGGATTCCCGGCGCATCCGTGGCACGCGGCTTGCCTATGAACAGGCAGACCCGCTGAACGCGCAAGCCACGCAATGACCGACGCGATTTCATCGATCCTTTCCCAGATCCGCGCCCACGAGATGCGTGCGCGCGGACCGCTGGCCGACGCGCCCGCGGGCAATGCGATCAACCCCCGCGACCTTCGGCCCGATGCGCCCGGGCGCGCCGGCGGCGTCGAGGCGCCCGGTTTCAGTGAAACGCTCAACAACGCGCTGGATGGGGTGAGCCGCGCGCAGCGCGTGTCCAGCGAGCTGCAGACCGCGTTCGAAATGGGCGACCCGCGCGCCGACCTGGCGCGGGTGATGGTCGCGATGCAGCAGTCGTCGGTCGCGTTCAAGGCCACCGCCGAGGTCCGCAACCGGCTGGTCCAGGCCTACCAGGACGTCATGAACATGCCGATCTGACGGCACCGGACCTTTCGAACCCTCTTTCGAGACTGCAACGATGAGCGTCATCGCACTGCCCAAGAACGCCGCCAGCAACCTGCGCGACCTCGGTCCGCTGCAGGACATCCCCGTGGTGCGCCAGCTCGGCCTGTTCGCACTGGTCGCCGCGGCCATCGCGCTGGGGCTGTGGCTGTTCTTCTGGACTCAGAAGCCCAACTACGTGCCGGTCTTCGCCGGGCTCGACGCCAAGTCGACCGCCGAGGCCTCCGACCTGCTGCGGACCGCGCAGATTCCGTTCCGGATCGACTCGGGCAGCGGCGCGCTGTCGGTGGAATCCGACCAGATCGGCAAGGCACGGCTGGCGCTGGCCGCCGCCGGGCTGCCGGCGGCCGAGGGCGGCGGCTTCGAGATGCTGCAGGGCGACCAGGGCTTCGGCACCAGCCAGTTCGTCGAAAGCGCGCGCTACCAGCACGCGCTGGAAACCGAACTGGCGCGCACCATCGCCAACCTGCGCCCGGTGCGCGAGGCCCGCGTCCACCTGGCGCTGCCCAAGCCGAGCGCGTTCACCCGCCAGAAGGAGCCGGCCAGCGCATCGGTGGTGCTGCACCTGCGCAGCGGCAGCGTGCTCGAGCCCGGCCAGGTCACCGCGATCGAGCACCTGGTCGCGTCCAGCGTCCCGCAGATGCCGGTCGACAACGTCACCGTGGTCGACCAGTTCGGCCGCATGCTGTCCAGCGACAATCCCGACAGCGAGTCGGCGCTCACCGCGCAGCGCTTCGAACAGCAGCGCCGCGCCGAGGCGGTCTACGTGCAGCGCATCCAGGAGCTGCTGGAGCCGCTGGCCGGACCCGGCCGGGTCAGCGCGCAGGTCAGCATCGACATGAGCTTCGCCGAGACCGAGCAGGCCAGCGAAACCTACGGCCCGGACCCGGCGATGATCCGCAGCGAGCAGGTCTCCGAGTCCGGCGATCTGGCCGCGATGGCGGCGCCGCAGGGCGTGCCCGGCGCGGCCAGCAACAACCCCGACACCGCCGCGGCGGCCAACGCTGCCGCGGCCGCCGCGACACCCGCGGCCGCCGGCGGCTCGGGTTCGGGCTCGCGCACCGCCGTGCGCAACTACGAGATCGACCGCACCCTGACCCACACCCGCCAGGCGCCCGGCCAGATCACCCGCGTCACCGCCGCGGTGCTGGTCGACAACGTTCCGCAGACCGATGCCGCCGGCAAGACCGCGTACCGCGCGCTGACCGAGCCCGAGCTGGCGCGCATCCAGACGCTGGTGCAGCAGGCGGTCGGCTTCAACGAGCAACGTGGCGACGTGGTGTCGGTGGTCAACGCGCCGTTCGCGCGCGGCATCGCCGGCGAGGAGCCCGAGGCGCCGCCGTTCTGGCAGCATCCGCGCGCGCAGGAGCTGCTGCGCATCGCGCTGGGCGGGCTGGCCGTGCTGGTGCTGATTTTCACCGTGCTGCGCCCCGCCTCGCGCCAGTTGCTCGCGCCCAAGGAGCCGGTCACCACGGTCGCGACCGTGCTGCCGGAGGAAGAGGAAATCCCGGTGACGCTGTCGCCCCCGCCGAAACCCAAGCCCAAGCGCGACCCGCAGGTCGCGATGCAGGCGGCGATGGACTTCGACGAAAAGCTGCAGGTCGCCAAGACCGCGGTGAGCAACGACGCCAAGCGCGTGGCCGGCGTGGTGCGCAACTGGGTTGAATCCGATGGCTGAGTCGACGAACGCCAACGCCCGCAAGCTCGACGTGCTCAGCGGCACCCAGCGCGCCGCGGTGGTGCTGCTCTCGCTCGGCGAGGCGCAGGCCGCCGAGGTGCTCAAGCACATGAGCGCGAAGGAAGTGCAGAAGCTCGGCCTGGCGATGACCTCGGTCGGCGGCATCTCGCACGAGTCGGTCGCCGAGGTGTTCGACGACTTCGTCGACGTGCTGGCGCAGCCCGGCGCGCTCGGCTCGGCCGACGACTACATCCGCGCGGTGCTGACCCAGGCGCTCGGCGAGGAGCGCGCCAGCAGCCTGATCGACCGCATCCTGGCCGGCCGCAACACCTCCGGCCTGGACACGCTGAAGTGGATGGAGCCGCGCGCGATCGCCGACCTGGTGCGCAACGAGCACCCGCAGATCATCGCGATCGTGCTGTCGCACCTCGACCCCGACCAGGCCGCCGACGTCATCAAGGTGCTGCCCGAGCGGGTGCGCCCGGACGTGCTGGTGCGCATCGCCACCCTCGACGGCATTCCGCCGAACGCGCTCAACGAACTCAACGACGTGATGGCGCGGCAGTTTTCCGGCAGCCAGAACATCAAGTCCTCGACGGTCGGCGGCATCAAGGTCGCGGCCAACATCCTCAACTTCATGGACTCCGGCCAGGACGAGGTGATCCTGGGCAGCATCGGCGAGATCGACGATGCGCTCGGCGGCAGGATCCGCGACCTGATGTTCGTGTTCGACAACCTCGCCGAGATCGACGACCGCGCCATGCAGACCGTGCTGCGCGACGTGCCGTCCGACAAGCTGGCGGTCGCCCTGCGCGGCGCCGAACCGCGCGTGCGCGAGAAGATCACCGGCAACATGTCGCAGCGCGCGGCCGAGATCCTGATCGAGGACATGGAAGCGCGCGGCCCGGTGCGGCTGGCCGAGGTCGAGGCGGCGCAGAAGGAGATCCTCGCGATCGTGCGCAGGATGGCCGATGACGGCAGCATCCAGCTGGCGGCCAAGGCCGAGGCGTTCGTATGAACGACACGCTGCTGCGCGAGCGCTTTTCCGATCCGTCCGGCGCGGTGCGCTGGACCGCGCCGGGGCTGGCCTACGTCGAGCCCGAGCCGCTGCCACCGCCGCCCAGCGTGGAAGACCTGCAGGCGCTCGAACGCGCCGCCCACGAGGAAGGCTATGCCGCCGGCCATGCTGAAGGCCTTGCCGCCGCGCAGGCCGAAGTGCGCCGCCAGGTCGCCCAGATCGAAGGTGTGCTGGATGGCTTCACCCGCCCGCTGGCCCGGCTCGATGCCGAAGTGGCCGACGCGCTCGGCGACCTCGCGGTGCGCATCGCCGGCGCCCTGCTCGGCCGCAGCTACGCCGCCGACCCGACCCTGCTGGCCGACCTGGTGCGCGAGGCGCTCGACGCGGTCGGCACCAGCTCGCGCGAAGTCGAACTGCGCCTGCACCCGGACGACCTCGGCGTACTCGCCCCGCACCTGGCCGGCCTCAGCGGCGTGCGCCTGACCGCCGACACCACGCTCGGCCGCGGCGAGCTGCGCCTGCACAGCGAGAGCATGCGGATCGACGGCACCATCGCCGCGCGGCTGCAGACCTGCATGGATGCCTTCGTCCATGCCCCGGCCACGGAGCCCGACGCATGACCGCCATCGCCGCCGAACACTGGGAAGAAGCCCGCAACCTGCGGCTGGCCGCACGGCTGGCCGGACTCGGCGCGCAACCGCCTTCGCTCGGCCTGGCCCGCGAGGGCGTGCTGCGCCGCGCGGTGGGGCTGACCCTGGAAGCCTCGGGCTGCTCCGCGCCGCTGGGTTCGCGCTGCCGGGTCGAAACCGCCGGCGGCCGCTGGGTCGACGCCGAGGTGGTCGGGTTCTCCGGCGACCGCACCTTCCTGATGCCGACCGCCGACCTGGCCGGCCTGCTGCCGAACGCGCGCGTGGTCACCTCGCACCAGGAAGGCGAAGTGGCGGTCGGCGACGGCCTGCTGGGCCGCGTGATCGACAGCGACGGCGTGCCGCTCGACGGCCGCGGGCCGATCCGCGCGGAAAGCTGGGTCGGCCTCGGCGGCGAGGCGATCAACCCGCTGATGCGCGAACCGATCACCCGCTCGCTCGACGTCGGCGTGCGCGCGATCAACGCCCTGCTGCCGATCGGCCGCGGCCAGCGCATCGGCCTGTTCGCCGGGTCCGGCGTCGGCAAGTCGACGCTGCTGGGCATGATGACCCGCTACACCGCCGCCGACGTGATTGTCGTGGGCCTGATCGGTGAACGAGGCCGCGAAGTGCGCGACTTCGTCGAGAGCACGCTCGGCGAGGAAGGCCTGCGCCGTTCGGTCGTCGTCGCCACCCCGGCCGACCGTCCGCCGCTGGCGCGCCTGCACGGCGCGCTGCGCGCGACCGCGATCGCCGAGTGGTACCGCGACCAGGGCCTGCACGTATTGCTGCTGATGGATTCGCTGACCCGTTTCGCCCATGCGCAGCGCGAAATTGGTCTGTCGGTCGGCGAGCCTCCGACCACCCGCGGCTACCCGCCGTCCGTGTTCGCCAAGCTGCCGCAGCTGGTGGAGCGTGCGGGCAACGGCGCCGAAGGGCGCGGCTCGATCACCGCGTTCTACACCGTGCTGACCGAGGGCGACGACCAGCAGGAACCGATCGCCGACGCCGCCCGCGCGATCCTCGACGGCCACATCGTGCTGACCCGGCGCATCGCCGACGCCGGCCAGTACCCGGCGATCGACGTCGAGGTCTCGGTCAGCCGCGTGATGCAGGAAATCACCGACCCGGCGTGGCGCGAGCGCATCCGCAAGCTCAAGCGCCTGATGGCGGCCTACAACACCCAGCGCGACCTGATCGCGATCGGCGCCTACCAGCGCGGCAGCGACCCGGCCGTCGACGAGGCGGTGGCGCGCTGGCCGAAGATCCTCGACTTCCTCGGCCAGGACGTCACCGAGGCGTCCGATGTCGAAGCCAGCCGAGCCGCCCTCGCGCGCCTGCTCGACGACACCCGCGAGCCGGCCCCGGCCATGCCCGAATCCCCACCTGAATCCGTGCAGGAGACCGCCCGATGACGCGTTCGCAACGCCTGGACCCACTGCTGCGGGTGAAGCAGCAACGCCAGGACGATGTCGCCCGCGAGGTCGCCCAACGCGACCGCGCCGTATCCGAACAGGAAGAGCGGCTGGAGGCATTGCGCCGCTATGCCGCCGAGTACGCCGCGCCCGCGGCCAGCGTCACCAGTGCGGCGCTGCTGGCCAACCGGCTGGCGTTCCGCGAGCGGCTCGATGCCGCCGTCGTGCAACAGACCCGGGCCGTGGCCGACAGCCGCCAGAAGGCCGACGTGGAGCGCGCCCGCCTGCTGCTGGCCAGCCGCGAGACCCACGTGCTGGGCAAGCTTTCGGCCAGTTACCGCGCCGAAGAGAACCGGGTGGCCGAACAGCGCGTGCAACGCGAACTCGACGACCTCGGCGGCCGTCGCGCGCGCGCCGCCGCGACCGACACCGACCAGGAAGACGTGGCGTGATCACGCCTGCCCTGCCGACCCCGCCGGCGCCGGCTGCGAAGGCGCCGGGCGGAAATGGCGCATCGGCGTCTTCGGAATCGGTCGAGGGCGAATTCAAGCACCTGATGGACGCACCGGCCGACGCGCCGCCGCGTTCGGAGCAGCCGCAAGCGGACCGTGCCGCCCCGTCGGACCAGCCGGTCGCCGACGCCAGCGCCGAGGCCGGTGACGACGCCACGCCCGCCGACGACCCCGACGCCACGCTGCCGCAACAGTTGCTGGCACTGATCGGCTGGCCGCCACCGGCCAAGCCGGCATCCACTGCCGATTCCGCGTCACCTGCAACCACGGCCATCCCGTCCGCCGCAACCGCCGGCCCCGCACCCGTGCTGCCGCAGACGCTTACCGCCATCGCGCTGGACGGCGTCGCGGCGAACGCGCCGACCATGCAGGCACCGCAAGGCAATACCGCCGGGCTCCCGGGCACCGCCACTGCGGCGACCGTCGATCCGGCCCTGCCGGGTCTCGCCCCCACCGCCGCCACCGCGATGCCGGTCGACGCCGACGTGGCTTCGGCCGACTTCGCCCGGATGTTCGCGCTCGCCGTGGATACCGACCCGTCCGGCACGGGCGAGACCGCGGGTCGGGCCGAATCCGGCGATGGCGGCCTGCTGCTGTCGCCGAGCCCGGCCCCGGCGACGACCCCACGCAACCCGGCCGCCGCGATCAACGCCACCCCGCTCACGATGCCGGCCGATCCGGACGCCGGTTTCGACGACGCCTTCGGCGCGCGCATCTCGTGGATGGCCGAGCAGGGCATCGGCCGCGCCGAGCTGCGGCTCAACCCCGAACACCTCGGCGTCATCGACATCCGCCTGCAGATCGACGGCAACCGGATCTCCGCCGAATTCCAGTCGACCAGTGCCGACGTCCGCCACGCGCTGGAAAACAGCGTCGGCCGCCTGCGCGACATGCTCGGCCAGCAGGGTATGCAGCTCGCCCACAGCGATGTCGGCCAGGGCCGTGACGAACGCCAGGCGGGCGCGAGTGGCGATGTCCATCGTGACGATGCGGCCGGGCCCGGTCCGGACCGCATGGACACCGCGGATATCCGTCCCGTCCGCGTCCGCGGCCTGCTCGACGAGTACGCCTGACCCCGCGCCGGGCCGATCCGCCCGGCGCCAAATCTCCGTCGCCGGACGGACCCACCCTGCGGCACGCCCCTTGCACGGACGCTGGCACCCACCCAATGGAGTGCTCCACGCGTGTCAGCCCAGAGTCCCGCCACCGCTCCCGCGACCGGCAGCAAACTGCCCTGGATCATCGTCGCCGCCCTGCTGCTGGTAGTCGCCGGCGGCGCCGGCTGGTGGTTCATGAAAGGCCGCATCGCTCCGGTCGAACAAGCCGCCGCGGACACACCGGCAGCCAGCATCCGCAAGCCGGCGCAGTACTACCTGTTCGAGCCGGCGTTCGTGGTCAACCTCGCCGACACCGACGCGGTGCGCTACCTGCAGGCCGACATCCAGGTCATGACCCGCGACCCGGAGACCGTCAAGGCGCTCGAACTGCACGACCCGGCGATCCGCAACCGCCTGCTGCTGCTGCTCGGCCAGCAATCCGCGCACCAGCTCGCCCAGCGCAGCGCCAAGGAGCGCCTGCAGGAACGCGCCAAGGCCGAAGTCGTGGCGGTGCTGCGCGCCGAGCAGGCGCCCGACAAGGTCGAGGCGGTGTTCTTCACCAGCCTGGTCACCCAGTAGCCCCTCCACCTCCCAGCACCGGCACCCGCACCCATGACTTCGGACCTGCTTTCACAAGACGAGATCGACGCCCTGCTGCATGGCGTCGACAGCGGCGCGGTCGACACCGAGGACGCGCCCGCCGCACCCGGCGAGGCGCGCAACTACGACTTCGCCAGCCAGGACCGCATCGTCCGCGGCCGGCTGCCGACGCTGGAAATGATCAACGAGCGTTTCGCCCGCACCTGGCGGATCGGCCTGTTCAACCTGCTGCGGCGCTCGGCCGACCTGTCGGTGCGCGGCGTCGACCTGATGCGCTTCGGCGAGTACATGCACTCGCTGCAGGTGCCCAACAACCTCAACCTGGTGAAGATGAAGCCGCTGCGCGGCACCGCGCTGGTGGTGTACGAGCCGCGCCTGGTGTTCAGCGTGGTCGACAACTTCTTCGGCGGCAACGGCAAGTACCACACCCGCATCGAGGGCCGCGAGTTCACCCCGACCGAGATGCGCGTCATTCAACTCCTGTTGAAGCAGACCTTCGCCGACCTGGTGGAGGCCTGGGCGCCTGTCATGCCGGTGGAGTTCGAGTACCTCAATTCCGAGGTCAACCCGCACTTCGCCAACATCATCAGCCCGCGCGAGTACATCGTGGTCAGCCGCTTCCACGTCGAGCTGGAAGGCGGTGGCGGCGAGTTCCACGTGTCCATTCCCTACTCGATGCTCGAGCCGGTGCGAGAGCAGCTCGATGCCGGGCTGCAGAGCGACCGCGTCGAGCGCGATGAAGGCTGGACCAAGGCGATGCGCTCGCAATTGCTCGATGCCGAGGTCGAACTGTCGTGCGCGCTGGCGCACCGCCAGATCAGCCTGCGCAACCTGTGCCAGCTCAAGGTCGGCGACGTGATCCCGATCGACCTGGCCTCGTCGGTGGAGTTGCAGGTCGAGCAGATGCCGCTGTTCGTCGGCGAGTTCGGCAGCCACAACGGCAACAACGCCGTGAAGATCCAGACGGTCCAGCCCGCGCGTTCCATTCCCTCCTTCAACCTGTTGCAGATGCCATGAACACGACTGATTCCCAGACCGCCGCGACCGACCCGGCCCCGGCATCGTTCGACGCACTGATCGCCGACTCCGCCAGTGGCGGCGCCGACCTCAACCTCGACGTGATCCTCGACGTCTCGGTGTCGTTGTCGCTCGAAGTCGGCCGCGCGCGCATCCCGATCCGCAATCTGCTGCAGCTCAACCAGGGCTCGGTGGTCGAACTGGAGCGTGGCGCTGGCGAACCGCTGGACGTGTTCGTCAACGGCACGCTGATCGCGCAGGGCGAAGTGGTGGTGGTCAACGACCGCTTCGGCGTGCGCCTGACCGACGTGGTCAGCCCGGCCGAGCGGATCAAGCGGCTGCGATGAACGCGATGATGGACGGCACCGGCCCGGCCGGCGCGGCACAGACCTGGCCGCTGGCGACCGCGGCCGGGGTGACGGCGGTGCCGTTGCCGGCGGAAGCAAAAGCGCGCCCTCACCCCAGCCCTCTCCCGCAAGCGGGAGAGGGAGCAGTTTCGTCGCATCTTCCACCGGCGGGAGAGGGAGAAGGTTCGTCGCCTGTCCCGCAGGCGGGAGGGGAAGCACGCTCGTCGTCCGGCCCATCTTCCGACGCAAGTGCGGTTTTGCTCCCTCTCCCGCTTGCGGGAGAGGGCTGGGGTGAGGGCAAGCCCGGAGCCAGCGAACCCCAAGTAGCCTCCATCCCAGCCAAAGCATCCCCCTTCGCCAACACGACCAGCACCCAGGCCGCGCCCGCGTCCTTCGGCACGCCGCAGACCGGTGCCGGCATGGTCGGCACCACCGTGGTCACGTTGCTGCTGGTGATCGGTTTCATCCTGCTGCTGGGCTGGCTCGCCAAGCGCATGCCGGGTCTCGGCGGCGCCAGCAACCCGGCGCTCAAGGTGGTCGGCTCGCTGGCCCTCGGCCCCCGCGACCGCGTGGTGGTCGTCGCCGTCGGCGACACCCAGTTGCTGCTCGCCACCGGCCCCGGCGGCACCCGCACGCTGCACACGCTCGAACAGCCCCTGCCGATGCCTGCCAACACCCCTTCGCCGTTCGCCCAGGTACTCGCGCAACAGTTCGGAAAGAAGCCGTCATGACGACCCGACAGATCGCCGCCATCAATGGCCGGCGCAACCCTGCCGCGCGCGGCCTCGCCAACCGCATGCTGCGCATCGGTCTTGCGTTGGCGGTGCTGCTCGCCTTCGTCGGCTTCATGGCGCCGGCCGGCGCGCAGACCGCGCCCGCCACCCCGGCCGCGACGGCGACACCGGCGGCGACCCCGGCCCCCACCCAGCCGCTGCCCTCGGTCAACGTCGGCAACATCGGCGGCGAACCGGTGAGCATGCCGCTGCAGGTGTTGCTGCTGATGACCGCGATCACGCTGCTGCCGGCGGCGTTGCTCGGTCTCACCGCGTTCACCCGGATCATCATCGTTCTGGGGCTGTTGCGGCAGGCGCTCGGCACCGGGCAGACGCCCAGCAACCAGGTGCTGCTCGCACTCGCGCTGTTCCTCACCGCGATGGTGATGATGCCGGTGTTCGACCAGGCCTGGGCCAGCGCCATCTCGCCGTACCTCAACGACCAGATGGAATTCCGCGAGGCGTGGACGCTGGCGCTGGAACCGTTCCGCGGCTTCATGCTCGGGCAGATCCGCGAGACCGACCTGATGACCTTCGCCGGCCTGTCCGGCACCGGTCCGTACGCGTCGCCGCAGGACGTGCCGTTCGGCGTGTTGGCCGCGTCGTTCCTGACCAGCGAACTGAAGACCGCGTTCGAGATCGCGTTCCTGATCTACATCCCGTTCGTGATCATCGACCTGGTGGTCGCCAGCGTGCTGATGTCGATGGGCATGATGATGCTGTCGCCGATGATGATCTCGGCGCCGTTCAAGATCCTGCTGTTCGTTCTGGTCGACGGCTGGGTGCTGGTAGTCGGCTCGCTCGCCGCCAGCTTCAACCTCTGAGGCGGCGACGATGAATCCCGAAGTCGCCCTCACCGAGATCGGCCGCGGCCTGCAGATGGCATTGCTGCTCGGCGCGCCGCCGCTGCTGGCGGTGCTCATCGTGGGCGTGGTGGTCGGCATCCTGCAGGCCGCCACCCAGATCAACGAGCAGACCATCGCGTTCGTCGCCAAGGCCATCGCGCTGGTGACCGTGCTGGCGCTGACCGGGCACTTCCTGCTCGGCCGGCTGGTGTCGTTCACCATCGACCTGTTCCAGCGCATCCCGCACCTGATCGGCTGAGCGCCCGCGTTCGATGGACCCGGTCACCGCCACCACCGTCGACGGGCTCAACCTGTTCGGCATGCTCGCCGCGGTGCTGTGGCATCTGCTGCGGATCGGCGCGGCGCTGCAGGTGCTGCCGATGATCGGCGGCCGCGGCATGCCGGTGCAGGCGCGGCTGATCGTCGCACTGGCGCTGTCGGCGGCGATGTCGACGGTGCTGCCGGAGCCGCCACCGGCCGCGGTCGACGCCGCCACCGTGCTCAACGTCATCCGCGAGTTCGCGGTCGGCATCGCGCTGGGGCTGGTGCTGCGGCTGGCGTTCGAGGCCGGGCAGTTCGCCGGCGAGCTGATCAGCCAGGGCATGGGCCTGTCGTTCGCGACCATGGCCGACCCGCTCAGCGGGGCCTCGTCGAACGTGCTGTCGCAGTGGTTCTTCCTGGTGTTCGGGCTGCTGTTCTTCACCCTCGACGGCCACCTGGCGCTGGTCAACCTGCTGGTCGACAGCTACCACGCATTGCCGATCGGCACGCCACTGGCCGACATCAACGACTTCCTCGCCGCGTTGCCGGCGTTCTTCGGCACCTGCCTGCGGGTCGGCCTGCTGATGGCGCTGCCGGTGATGATGGCGCTGCTGGCCAGCAACCTGGCGTTCGGCGTGCTGTCGCGCGCGGCCGCCTCGCTCAACCCGATCGCGATCGGCCTGCCGGTCGCGCTGCTGGTCGGACTGGTGCTGCTGAGTTTGCTGGCACGGGAACTGCAGGGACCGGTGCAGCGGCTGTTCGAGGATGCGTTCCTCGCGGCGCGCGCACTGACTCCCTGACGACAACCCGGGCATGGCGGAAGCGGCGAGATGGCAAGCGAAGACAAGGACGACCGCACCGAGCAACCTACCGAGAAACGCCTGCGCGAGGCGCGCGAAAAGGGCGACGTCCCGCGATCGCGCGAACTCGGCAACGTGGCGGTGCTCGGTACCGCGGCCGTGGCGCTGATGATGACCGCCTCCTCGCTCGGCAATGCCGGCCAGGGCTGGTTGCGCGGCGCGCTGACCCTCGACCCGCAACTGCTCGGCCACCCCGACCGCCTGCTCGCGCACGCCGCGCGGCTGGCCGGCGGGCTGGTGCTGCCGGTGCTGCCGATGCTGGCCGCGGCGCTGCTGGCCTGCCTGATCAGCCCGGCGGTGCTGGGCGGCCTGCGGTTCTCGGGCCAGTCACTGCAACCGGATTTCAAGCGGCTCAACCCGGCGTCCGGGCTGGCCCGCATCTACGGCAAGGAGAGCTTCGCCGAGCTGCTGCGCTCGCTGATGCGCGTCGGCCTGGTACTCGGCGTCGGCGGTGCGATGGTCTACCGCGCGTTCCACAAGCTGCTCGCGATCCCTGGCATGTCGCTGGAGGAAGCCGTCGGCACCGGGCTGGACACCGCGCTGTGGGCGCTGCTGGCGATGGCCGGCTCGCTCGCCCTGCTGGCCGCGATCGACGTGCCGTGGCAGCACTACCGGCACCGCAGCAAGCTGAAGATGACCAAGCAGGAGATCCGCGACGAGTTCAAGGAGATGGAGGGCAACCCGGAGGTCAAGGCCAAGGTCCGGCAGATCGCCCAGCAGATGTCGCAGCGCCGGATGATGGAAGCGGTGCCCACCGCCGACGTGGTGGTCACCAACCCGACCCACTACGCGGTCGCGCTCAAGTACGACGCCGGCAACATGCGCGCGCCAAAAGTCGTCGCCAAGGGCGTCGACGAGATGGCGCTGGCGATCCGCGACGTGGCCGGCAAGCACCGGGTCGCGGTGCTGGAGGCGCCGCCTCTGGCACGCGCCTTGTATCGGCAGGCGCAGGTCGATCAGGAAATCCCGGTGAAACTCTACGCCGCCGTCGCGCAAGTGCTGTCCTACGTCTTCCAGCTCAGGCGCTGGCACCCGTCCCACGGGCCGGCGCCGGTGCTGACGCAGGTCGATGTCGGCGCCGATGGCGCCCCGGACATGCCGGCGCCGGGTGACGGGGAGCCGACGCGATGAGCGGCAACAGCCGGTTTTCCGGCATTACCGCGGCCATCCGCAACGGTGCCGCCGCGCCGGTGATCGTGCTGGTGATGCTGGCGATGGTGGTTGTGCCGCTGTCGCCGCTGCTGCTGGATGCGCTGTTCACCGTCAACATCGCGCTGTCGCTGGTGGTGATGATGGCGGTGGTCTACGTCAAACGGCCGCTGGAGTTCTCGGTGTTCCCGTCGGTGCTGCTGATGGTGACGCTGCTGCGGCTGGGCCTGAACGTGGCATCGACCCGCGTGGTGCTGCTGCACGGCCACCAGGGCCCGGCGGCCGCGGGCCACGTGATCGAGTCGTTCGCGCAGTTCGTGATCGGCGGCAGCTATGCGGTCGGCCTGATCGTGTTCGCGATCCTGACGATCGTGAACTTCGTCGTCGTCACCAAGGGTTCCGGCCGCATCTCCGAGGTGTCGGCGCGCTTCATCCTCGACGCGCTGCCCGGCAAGCAGATGGCGATCGATGCGGACCTCAACGCCGGCCTGCTGTCGCGCGAGGACGCCCGCGCCCGCCGCGAAGAGGTTCGCGAGGAAGCCGACTTCTACGGCTCGATGGACGGTGCCAGCAAGTTCGTCCGCGGCGACGCGATCGCCGGCCTGCTGATCCTGGTGATCAACCTGGTCGGCGGCATCCTGATCGGCCTGTTGCAGCACGACATGGATTTCGGCCATGCGGCGCAGACCTACACCCTGCTCGCCATCGGTGACGGCCTGGTGGCGCAGCTGCCGGCGCTGTTGATCTCCACCGCCGCGGCGATGCTGGTTACCCGCGCCACGCGTGAGCAGGACATGGGCCCGGCCGTGCGCAAGCAGGTGTTCGGGCACAAACGTGCGCTGATGGTCGCCGCATTGCTGATGGGCCTGGTCGGCATCGTGCCGGGCATGCCGAACCTGCCGTTCCTGGTGCTGGCCGGCGTGCTGGGCTACGCCGCCTGGCAGGCGCACAAGCGCGAGGCCCGCGAAGCCGCGGGCGAGTCCGACCCGGCCGAAACGGCCAGCGCCCCCGCCGCCACCGCGGAGCTGAGCTGGGATGAAGTACGACCGGTCGAGCCGCTTGCGCTGGAAGTCGGTTACAAGCTGATCGCCCTGGTCGACAAGGCCCAGGGTGGTGAACTGCTGGCGCGCCTCAAGGGCGTGCGCCGCAAGCTGACCCAGGACCTCGGCTTCCTGATCCCGGCCGTGCACGTGCGCGACAACCTCGAGCTCGGGCCGGGCCACTACCGCATCCTCGTCCACGGCGTGCCGGTCGCGACCGGCGAGTTGCACGCGGACCGCGAACTCGCGCTCGACCCCGGCCGCGTGTTCGGGCCGCTCGATGGCATTCCGGGCAAGGACCCGGCGTTCGGGCTCGACGCGGTCTGGATCCAGAAGACCCAGCGCGCGCATGCCGAGTCGCTGGGCTACACCGTGGTCGACGCCGCTACCGTGGTCGCCACCCATCTTTCGCACCTGGTGCGCGAGCGCGCCGCCGAGCTGCTCGGCCACGAGGAAGCGCAGCAACTGCTCAACAGCGTCGGAAAGGCGGCGCCCAAGCTTGTCGAGGAATTGACGCCCAAGCTGCTGCCGCTGTCGGTGGTGGTGCGCGTGCTGCAATCGCTGCTGGTCGAGAAGGTGCCGCTGCGGCAGATGCGCCAGATCGTCGAGGCAATGCTCGAGCACGGCGCGCACACCCAGGACCCGGCCACGCTGACCGCCGCGGTCCGCACCGCGCTGGGCCGCTTCATCGTGCAGGAACTCAACGGACTCAACCCGGAGTTGCCCGTCTACACCCTGGCGCCGGCTCTGGAACGGGTATTGCAGGACTCGGTCAACGGCCAGGGGGCCGCGCTGGAACCCGGACTCGCCGAGCGGCTGCACCAGAACCTCAGCGAGTGCGTGACCCAGCAGGAAGGCCGCGGTGAACCCGCGGTGCTGCTGGTCCCGGCGGGCATCCGCGCAACCATCGCGCGGCTGGTCCGCCACAGCGTCCCCGCGCTGTCGGTGCTGGCCTACACGGAAGTGCCGGAAGACAAACGGTTGCGCCTGGTTGGCGCGATCGGCTGAAGACAACGAGGCATCGCATCGGCGGTGCGGGACACAACGAGAACGGCGCGAGCCGGAGTGGTCAGGGGTAGTTGATGAGAATCAAGCGATTCATTGCCAGCGACATGCGCACCGCCCTGCGGATGGTCCGCGACGAGCAGGGCCCGGATGCGGTGATCCTGTCCAACCGCCCGTGCGCGGAAGGGGTGGAAGTGGTCTCGGCCACCGATTACGACGAGGCCCTGGTGCACCAGGCATTGCGCGCCGCCGCGCCCGCGATCGCAGCGACACCCGCTGCTGCGCCGACGCCTGCCGCGGTAGCTGCGGTAGCCGCCGAGCCGACACCCGCACCCGCATCGGTCCCGGCATTCGCGGCCACCAACCCGGCGCCGTCGGTACGCGAGACCCTCGCCACCCGCGCCCGGGCCGTGTTCAAGCTCGGCGATGCACCCCGCGCACCGTCCGCCGAGCCGACCCTGGCCGAACTCACCGCCGACACCACGCCGGCGGCCGCGGCGGTCGCCAGCGCCGAGCCGACCCGCTTCGACGCGATGATGGCCGCGCTCGGCGCCGTGCCCGCCAGCGTCGCCGACGCCGAGCCGGCAAACGATGTCGTCACCCTGTCCCACGCCGCGCGCGCCCAGGCCGAAGCCGCGCACGCCGCACCTCCTTCCCCGCCTGCGTCGCCGCGGCAGCACCCGGAGCCGGACGCCCCGGTGGCCGCCGCGGCCGCGCAGGTCCCTTCCGACCCGCAGGCCCCTGCCCAAGCCCCGGCGCCCGCACCCTTGCCTGCGCCGAAGATCGAGCTGAGCCTGGAACCCCTGCCGGAACCGCGCGAAGAGGCGACGCGCGACACCGCGCCCGCCGAACGCCACCTGCATGCCGTCCCGCGCTGGGACGCCGACCCGGCGGTCGCCGCGATGCGCGAGGAGCTGGCGACCATGCGCCAGCTGATCGAGCGCGAGATGGGCCAGTTCGCGGTCGAGCGCCTGAAAGGCTCGCCCGCCCGCGCCGCCGCGTTCGACATCCTGCTTGGCTACGGCTGCGACGACTCGCTGGCGCAGACCCTCGCGGCGAAGATCGACCCGACGCTGGACCCGGCCCGCGTGCACGCCCCGATGCTGGCCGAACTGGCCCGCATGCTGACCATCAGCCGCGAGGAACCGATCGACGACGTCGGCGGCAACAACAACGTGATCGCCCTGGTCGGCCCCACCGGCGCCGGCAAGACCACCACCACCGCCAAGATCGCCGCGCGCTTCGCCGCCCGCCACCGCGCCCGCGACGTGGCCCTGGTCACCACCGATTTCGAGCGCGTCGGCGCCTGCGAGCAGTTGCACGCCCACGGCCGCCGGCTCGGCATCACCGTCTGCGAGGCGCAGGGTCCGGAAGCATTGCAGCAGACCCTGGCGCAGTTGCAGGACTACCCGCTGGTGGTGGTCGACACCGCCGGCTACGGCGCCCGCGACCGCGCCCTGCTCGGCCAGATCACCTGGCTGCGCGCCACCCGCAACCTGCGCAGCCTGCTGGTGCTGCCGGCCAACGGCCATCCGCACGACATGAACGAGGTCGTGCGCCGCTACCGCATCGCCAGCCCGGAGGGCGTGGTGCTGACCAAGCTCGACGAGACCGGCCGACTCGGCGCCGCCCTGTCGGTGGTGATCCGCAACGGCCTCAGCCTCGCCTACACCTCCGCCGGACAGCAGGTTTCGACCGACCTGGCGGCCGCCAATGCATCGAGCCTCGTGCTGCTACTGGAGAAACTGCGCCGTGCTGCCGATAACCCCCTTGCCACCGAGGACCGTCATGCCGTCGCCTGACCACAATCCCGCTTTCCCGGCGACGCAGCCCGGCGCTGCGCCGGCGGCCCTGCGCGCCCCCGTGCGGGTGATCGCGGTCGCCAGCGGCAAGGGCGGCGTCGGCAAGACCAGCGTCTCGGTCAACCTCGCCCTGGCCCTGCAGAACGGCGGCCAGCGCACCCTGCTGCTGGATACCGACCTCGGCCTGGCCAACGTCGACGTGATGCTGGGGCTGTCGCCGCGGTTCACCCTGGCCGACGTGTTCGCCGGCCGCTGCGAGCTGCGCGACACCCTGCTGGAAGGCCCGGGCGGGATGTGGATCGTCCCCGCCGCGTCCGGCAAGCGCCACATGACCGAGCTGCTGCCGCAGCAGCACGTCGGCCTGGTGCACGCCTTCAGCCAGCTGGACGTGCCGATCGACACGATGATCGTCGACAACGCCGCGGGTATCGCCGATGGCGTGCTGACCTTCTGCCAGGCCGCGCAGGACGTGATCGTGGTGGTCTGCGACGAGCCGGCCTCGGTCACCGACGCGTACGCGCTGATCAAGGTACTCAGCCGCGACCGCGGGGTCAGCCGGGTGCAGATCCTCGCCAACCAGGTGCAGCACAGCGCCGAGGGCCGGCAGCTGTTCGACAAGCTGCAGCGGGTCACCTCCAAGTTCCTCGACGTGACCCTCAACTACCTCGGCGCGATCCCGCGCGACGAGTGGCTGCGCCGCGCGGTGCAGCGGCAGGAGGCGGTGGTCGACGCGTTCCCGTCGGCGCCGGCCGCGGCCGCGTTCCGCGACATCGCCCGCCGCGCCGGCCAGTGGCAGAGCCCGCAGGGCCCGCGCGGCCACGTCGAGTTCTTCATGGAGCGGTTGATCGACCAGCCCGCCAGGAGTGCCGCCGCATGAAAACCGCCGCTGCCGCCTATCGCGCCAACCAGTCCAGCGACGCCTCGCTCGTGGTCGAACGCCACGGCGAACTGGTGCGCCGCATCGCCCACCACCTCGCCGCGCGGCTGCCGTCCAGCGTCGAGGTCGACGACCTGATCCAGGCCGGCATGCTTGGCCTGATCGACGCCGACCGCAACTTCCAGTCCGACCAGGGCGCCGCGTTCGAGACCTACGCCAGCATCCGCATCCGCGGCGCGATGATCGACGAGATCCGCCGTGGCGACTGGGTGCCGCGCTCGGTCCACCGCAAGTACCGCGACGTGGTCGCCGCCACCCGCCAGGTCGAGCAGGACACCGGCCGCGCCGCCAGCGCGCAGGAAGTCGCCGCGCAGCTGGACGTGCCGCTCGACGAATACCACCGCATGCTCGAGGCCGCCGCGCGCGGCCAGCTGATCAGCCTCGACGCGCACCTGGAGGAGCACGACGGCGAGCCGCGGCTGGCCTCCGGCAGCACCGCCAGCCCGGCCCGCGAGTTCGAGCACACCGCGTTCCGCGAAGCGCTCGGCGGCGCGATCGGCCACCTGCCCGAGCGCGAGCAACTGGTGCTGTCGCTCTACTACGAGCAGGAAATGAACCTGCGCGAGATCGGCGCGGTGCTGTCGATCAGCGAATCGCGCGTCTGCCAGATCCACGGCCAGGCGATGTTGCGCCTGCGCGCGCGCCTGGGCGACTGGCGCGAGGAAGCCCTCCTCGACGACGACGCCTGACGCCAAGCCCCCTCAACTCCCCGCTGCAAGAGCCTGACCCATGGACAAGAACATCCGGATCCTGATCGTCGACGACTTCTCGACCATGCGCCGCATCGTCAAGAACCTGCTCAACGACCTCGGCCTCTACAACACCACCGAGGCCGACGACGGCACCAGCGCGCTGGTGGAACTGCGCAAGGGTCCGTTCGACCTGGTCATCACCGACTGGAACATGCCCGGCATGCCCGGCATCGACCTGCTCAAGGCGATCCGTGGCGATGCCGCACTGGCGAAGATCCCGGTGCTGATGGTCACCGCCGAAGCCAAGCGCGAGCAGATCATCGAGGCCGCCCAGGCCGGCGTGAACGGTTACGTCATCAAGCCGTTCACCGCCGCCACGCTGGGCGACAAGCTGACCAAGGTGTTCGAGCGGCTGGAGAGCGCGGCGTGAGCAGCGTGCCGGCCGACCCGGCGGCCACGGCCAAGCTGTTGGCGCCACAGGATCGCGAACTGATCACCGAGCGCCTGCACGCGGCGCTGTGGGCGCTCGAGCACGACGACCCGGTGGCCTGGCGCACCAATGTCGACGAGTTGATCCAGTGGCGCACACAGCCGTTCGTGCAGGGGCTGGCGCGCATCGCGCGGGAGCTGGAACTCGCCCTTGGCGGCCCGGGCGGCCACGGCAGCCACGGCTCGCTGCCCGACGCCTGCGCGCGGCTGGAACACGTGGTCACGCTGACCGAGACCGCCAGCATGCGCACGCTCGACCTGATCCAGGAATGCTCCGGCCTGCTGGGCCGGATGCAGGCGGGCGATGCCTCGCAGGACGAGGCCGTGACCGGCATCCGCGAGCGGCTGTCGGAAATGACCGCCGCGCAGGGTTACCAGGACCTCACCGGGCAGATCATCCTGCGCGTGGTCGAGCTGGTGCGTGCGGTGCAGGAAGGCCTCGGCGACGTGTCCGACCCGTCCGAGCCGCTGAAGCTGGCCAACCGCGGCCACGGCCCGTCGATCGCCGGCCTCGACGCCGCTCCGGCGACGCAGGACGACGCCAACGAGCTGCTGTCCTCGCTGGGGATCTGACATGAGCGCGGCGTTCGACGACGACACCGGCAACGACATCTGCGCCGACTTCCTGATCGAGGCCCGCGAGATCCTCGACCAGCTCGGCGAGCAGATGGTCGCGCTCGAGCGCAGCCCGGCCGACCGCGAATGCCTCAACGCGGTATTCCGCGGCTTCCACACCATCAAGGGCGGCGCCGGCTTCCTCGACTTCCCGCCGATGGTGGCGATCTGCCACGCGGTGGAGGACCGGCTCAACGCCGCCCGCAGCGGCGAGGCGCCGCTGGATGCCGATGCGTTCGACGGCGCCCAGCAATCGCTCGACCTGCTGGTCGACCTGCTCGACTGCGTTGCCGCCGGCGAGGTGCTGATGCCGGCGCCGCAGGCCCTGCTCGACGGCCTGCGCGCGGGCGCGTCCGGCGGTTCCGTCGCGGCGGCGCCGACCAGTGCACCGGCGGCGGAAGCGTCCGACGACCTCGACGATCTCGATTTCGAAGCGCTGCTGGACAGCCTGCACGGCTCCGGCGGCATCCCTGGCACCCACGACGCCGCCGCCGTGCCCGGGACGGCACCGGCACCGACATCGGCCCCGGTCGCATCCGCGCCGCCGGCCAATGACCCGCCGCCCCCGGCCCGCGCCCAACCCGCCGCCCCGCGCAAGCCCGCCGCCGCGCCGCACCAGGAAGACCCGACCGTGCGCGTCGACGTGCGCCGGCTCGACGCCATGGTCAACCTGGTCGGCGAACTCGTGCTCGCCCGCAACCGGCTCAAGACCATCCGCCCGCGCCTGCGCGACGACGAACTCGACCGCGCGGTGACCACGCTCGACGCCGCCACCTCGCGCCTGCAGTCGGCGGTGATGATGGCGCGCATGCAGCCGGTCGGCCGGGTGTTCTCGCGCTTCCCCAAACTCGCCCGCGACGTCGCCCGCCAGTTGCAGAAGAAGGTGGAACTCGAAGTCATCGGTGCCGAGACCGAACTCGACCGCAACCTCGTCGAGGCCCTGTCCGACCCGCTGGTGCACCTGGTCCGCAACGCGATCGACCACGGCATCGAAAGCCCCGACGCCCGCATCGCCGCCGGCAAGCCCGCGCAGGGTCAGGTCGTGCTGAGCGCGCAGCAGGAAGGCGACCACGTCGCCATCGAAGTGCGCGACGACGGCGCCGGCATCGACCCCGACCGGATCCGCGACAGCGCGGTGCGCAAGGGCCTGATCGAAGCCGAAGCGGCCGCGCGCCTGTCCAGCGACGAATGCCTGCAACTGATCTTCATGGCCGGCTTCTCCACCCGCAGCAAGGTCAGCGACCTGTCCGGCCGCGGCGTCGGCATGGACGTGGTGCAGTCGAAGATCCGCGAGCTGTCGGGCGAGGTGCAGATCCAGTCCGAGCCCGGCCGTGGCAGCCGCTTCCTGATCCGCGTACCGCTGACGCTGGCGATCCTGCCGACCCTGCTGGTCGAGCTGGCCGGCGATGTCTACGCGCTACCGCTGGTGCGCGTGGTCGAGGTGTTGTCGCACGAGCGCGGCCAGGCGATGCAGGTCGACGGCCAGACCGTGCTCGACCTGCGCCAGCAACCGGTGCCGCTGCTGTCGCTGCGGCGCTGGCTGGGGCTGCCGGAAACCACCCTGGAGGAATCCACCGCGGTGGTGCTGCAGTCGGGCGAGCAGCGTTTCTGCCTGGCGGTCGACAGCGTGCGCGGCCGCGAGGAAGTGGTCATCAAGGCCTTGCCGAAAACCCTGCGCGGGCTGGCCGGTTATGCCGGCGCAAGCCTGATCGGCGATGGCCGCATGGCGCTGATCCTCGATGTCGACGCGCTGTACCGCACCGGCGTGCGCGGCGGGCGCTGACAACCGTGAGCACGGTCGCCAGAACGCCGCCGTGCATCTCAAGTAATCCACCCACGGACCGTTAACTCGATCAATGGACAGGCTCAGCATCATCGGAACTTTACTGGCGATCGGCGCATTGCTGGGCGGCAGCGTGCTCAAGGGCGCGGGACTGTCCGGCCTGTGGTCGCCGGCCGCGTTCGTGATCGTGGTGCTCGGCACCGTCGCGGCGATCCTGGTGCAGACGCCGATGGACACCTTCAAGCGTGCGCTGAAGATCGTGCGCTGGGTGTTCCAGCCGCCGATGCAGGACCGCGGCGCATTGATCACGCGCATCGTCGAGTGGAGCGGCACCGCGCGCCGCCAGGGCCTGCTCGGGCTGGAGGCGGAAGTGCAGACGCTGGAAGACCCGTTCCTGCGCAAGGGCCTGCAGATGGTCGTCGACGGTGTCGAGCCCGAGGCGATCCGGCAGATGCTGGAGATCGAACTGCACGGCCAGTCCGACCGCGACGTCGCCGCCGCCAGGGTGTTCGAGGGCATGGGCATCTACTCGCCCACGCTGGGCATCATCGGCGCGGTGCTCGGCCTGATGGCGGTGATGAAGAACCTCGCCGACCCCAGCCAGCTCGGCCACGGCATCGCCGCGGCGTTCACCGCGACCATCTACGGCATCGGCATGGCCAACCTGGCGCTGCTGCCGATGGCGGCCAAGCTCAAGGGCCTGATCGGCCACCAGGCGCAGGAGCGCGAAATGATCGTCGAGGGGCTGATCGCGATCGCCCAGGGCGAGAACCCGCGCAACATCGAGGCGCGGCTCAACGGCTTCGTGCATTGAGGCGGCGCGCATGGGACGCCGCCGCCACCGCCATGAGGAGCACCAGAACCACGAGGCCTGGGCGATCCCCTACGCCGACCTGATGACGCTGCTGCTGGCCTTCTTCGTGGTGATGTACGCGATCTCGTCGCTCAACGAGGGCAAGTACCGGGTGCTGGCGGACTCGCTGTCGTCGGCGTTCGGCGGGCAGCCGCGGACTATTTCTCCGATCCAGCTCGGCCAGACTCAGTTGCGCGGTTCCTCGTTCGACCGGCCGTCGATGCAGACGCCGGACTCCAAGTCCGGGCCGTCCGCGGCCACCCCGATCAACTCGCCGCGGATGCTGCAGGTGCTGGACATGCCGACCTTCGGCCACACGGTGCGGGTCACGCGCGACACGATGCAGGCCGGCGGCGCGCAGCAGGGCCGGCACAGCGAGCAGTTGCAGTGGATCGGCACGCGCATCCAGCAGGCGCTGTCGGACCTGGTGCGGCGCAAGCTGGTCACCGTGCGGCGCAGCGAGCTGTTCCTGGAGGTCGAGATCCAGAGCGACATCCTGTTTGCCAGCGGCGTGGCCGAGCCCAGCCCGCTGGCGACCGAGACCGTGCGCCGACTCGCCGAGGTACTGCGCGACGAGCCCAACGCGGTGCGCGTGGAGGGCTACACCGACGACCAGCCGATCCACACCGTGAAGTTCCCGTCCAACTGGGAGCTGTCGGCGGCGCGCGCCGGCAGCGTCGTGCACGAGTTGATCGATGGCGGGCTGGAGCCGGAACGACTCGCGGTGGTCGGATTCGGCGAACACCAGCCGATCGCCGACAACGCCACCGTCGAAGGCCGCAACGCCAACCGCCGCGTGCTGCTGGTGATCCTCGCCGCGCCGCAGGGCGCGGATGCGATCACCCAGCCGCTGCCGCCGGTGGTCGCCGATGCGTCCACCGGCGACACCGGCCGCGTCGCCTCCGAACCCCAACCCGCTTCGTCCGCGGACGCGACCGGCGTCCTCACCAACCTTCCGCTGCCGGACATCGCTTCCGGCGGCAGCGGCCTGGGAGCCCCCTGACATGCAGACCTGGGCAATCGCCAACCAGAAGGGCGGCGTCGGCAAGACCACCACCTCGCTGTGCCTCGCGCGCGGCCTGGCCGCCGACGGCGCGCGGGTGGTGCTGATCGACCTCGATCCGCACGCTTCGCTGACCCGCGCGTTCGCGGTGCCGACCGATCCGCCGCCCGCCGGCAGCCACGACCTGTTCAACCCCGGCGGCGCCGAACTGCGCTCGCTGGCGCGCGGCACCGCCATCGACAATCTGTTGCTGGTCGCCGCGCAACCGGCACTGGCAACCCTGGAACGCCGCGGCGCGACCCAGCCCGGACTCGGCCTGTCGATCGGCCGTGCCCTGCACGCCGCGCGCGCCAACTTCGACTACGCGGTGCTCGACTGCCCGCCGACACTCGGCCTGCTGATGGTCAACGCGCTGGCCGCGGCGGACCGGCTGGTGGTGCCGACCCAGACCGACCCGCTCGCCCTGCATGGGCTGGCCGACATGCTGCGCACCGCCGCCATGGTCGAGCGCTCGCGCCGGCGCCCGCTGCCGCGCCACGTGCTGCCGACCCTGTACGACCGCCGCACCCGCTCCGGCGTGCAGAGCCTGGACCGGCTGCACGACCTGTACGAGGGCCGCGTCTGGCCCAAGGCGATCCCGATGGACACCCGCCTGCGTGACCCGTCCGTGCTGACCGCGGCCGAAGCCCCGGGCGGACGCGGCGCCGATGCCTACCGTTCCGCGCTGAACTGGCTGCTTGCGGCGATGCCGCGCCAGCAGGAGGCCGCGTGAGCACGCCCGTGGTCGACGCCTACCTGGACGAGCTGCTCTGCGAACTCCCCGCCGGCGATGCGCCGCAGGAGCCGATGGTCGATGCCGGGACCGAAGCCGTGGAATCCCCTCGCCCGCCGCTGCAGGTGGTGCCTCCCGTGGCGCCGCAACCACCCCGGATCGATCCGCCCGCCGCGCCAGCCGTCGTCCCGCCAGCCATTCCGCAAGCCATTGCTCCAGCAGCCGCGGCGCAGGCCGAACCGCGCCCACGGGCCGCCGCAAGCAGCCGCTGGCTGCGCGTCGGCATCGGCAGCGACCACTACGCCTTCGAGTTGCTGCGGGTGCAGGAAGTCGTCCGCGTCGCGCCGATCGTCGCCATGCGCGGCGCGGCACCGTCGGTGCTCGGGGTGATGAACCTGCGCGGCCGGATCGTGCCGGTGTTCGACCTCGGGCTCTGGCTCGGCGGCGCGGCCATCGTGACCACGGAGCATTCGCGGATCGTGGTGGTCGAGCGCGACGACGAGCTGATCGGGGTACTGGTCACCGTGGTCGAGAACGTCGCCACCCTCAGCCGCGAGCACGTCGAGCCGCCGCTGCTGGGCAGCGACGCCGGGGCGACGGTCGGCATCGCCCGGGTCGGCAACCAGCCCACCGTGCTGCTGGATGCGAACGCCCTGTTCCTGTCCTGAGAATCCCCGGAAAACCCGCCTGCGCCCGGCCCTCAAGTCGCCGCCGGCGCGGCCGTTAAACCTATCGACCCCCTTTCGGCCCGCGCCCCAATGAACCAACTGTCGCTGCAACCGGACCTGGGCATCGAGCACGTGGCCGAGCTGCAGGCCACGTTGTTGTCGCACCTCGATGACGAGGCGCCCCTGCAACTGGCCGGCGACCAGGTGCAGCGCGTCCATGCCGCCGGCCTGCAACTGCTGCATGCCTTCGTGCGCGACCGTGCCAACGCCGGCCGCAGCACCACCATCACCCTTGCCTCGCCGATCCTGGCCGACGCCGCGCGTTCGCTCGCGCTCGCCGCCAGCCTCGGCGTCGACACACCCACTGGAGAGCCCGCGTGAGCGCGAACCTGCTGATCGTTGACGATTCCACTTCCATGCGGCAGATGGTCGCCTTCGCGCTGTCGTCCGGCGGCTACAACGTCAAGGAGGCCGAGGACGGCCAGGCCGCGCTCGACATCGCCAAAACCGCGAAGTTCGACGCCGTGGTCACCGACGTCAACATGCCGCGGATGGACGGCATCGAGCTGATCCGCCAGCTGCGCCAGCTGCCCGACTACAAGTTCACCCCGCTGCTGATGCTGACCACCGAGTCCGGCGGCGACAAGAAGATGGAAGGCAAGGCCGCCGGCGCCACCGGCTGGCTGGTCAAGCCGTTCGACCCCGAACAGCTGCTGGCCACCGTCCGCAAGGTCCTCGGCTGACACCATGGACATCACCCAGTTCCACGCCGCGTTCTTCGAGGAGAGCCGCGAGGGCCTCGATGCGATGGAGTCCGGCCTGCTGGGACTGGAGGCCGGTGCGGGCAATGGCGCCGACACCATCAACGTGATCTTCCGCGCGGCGCACTCGATCAAGGGCGGCGCCGCCACCTTCGGCTTTGCCGCGATCAGCGACCTGACCCACCTGCTGGAGACGCTGCTCGACGAAGCCCGCGGCGGCAAGCGCACGATCGATGCCGCCGCGACCGGCGTCCTGCTGGATGCGGTCGACGTGCTGCGCGGCCTGCTCGCCGTCGCCGAACACGGCGGCCAGGTCGACGATGCCGCGCTGGCCCGCGCGCGCGAGGGACTGGACCGCATGCTCGGCAGCGATGCCGCGGCCGACGCGCCGGTTGCCGGCAACACGGCCGCCGCCGGCACCGACGGATGGCGCATCGGCTTCCGCCCGGAACCGTCGATGTTCATGAGCGGCAACGACCCGCTGCGGATCCTGCGCGAGTTGGAGAGCCACGGCCCGGTGCAGGCCACCTGCCTGGACGACCGCCTGCCGCCGTTCGCCGAACTCGATCCGTTCGAGGCCCACCTGGCCTGGGACCTCATGCTGCCGGGGAGCGTGCCGCGCGGCGTGATCGACGAGGCGTTCGCGTGGGTCGAGGACCAGTGCGAGCTGTCGATCGAGGCGATCGCGCCAGCCGCCCCGCAGGCCGCCGCCGTACCCGTCGCCGATGCCGACGCGTCCGCGGCAAGCTCGCGACCGGCCAGCGAACCCGAAACCTCGATCCGCGTCGCCGTCAACAAGGTCGACGCGCTGATCAACCTGGTCGGCGAACTGGTCATCACCCAGGCGATGCTGCGCCAGCAGTCGACCGGCCTCGACCCCAACACCCACGAAGCGCTGCTGGGCGGGCTGGAACAACTCGACCGCAACACCCGCGACCTGCAGGAAGCGGTGATGAGCGTGCGCATGCTGCCGGTGGAATTCGCCTTCAGCCGCTTCCCGCGCATGGTCCGCGACCTCGCCACGCGTCTGGACAAGAAGGTCCGGCTGAAGACCCAGGGCGAGGCGACCGAGCTCGACAAGGGCGTGATCGAGAAGATCGTCGACCCGCTGGTCCACCTGATGCGCAACGCGATCGACCACGGGCTGGAAATGCCCGACGAGCGCCGTGCCGCGGGCAAGGACGAGACCGGCACCATCAGCATGACCGCGGCCCACCAGGGCGGCCACATCATCATCGAGGTCGGCGACGACGGCAAAGGCCTTGACCGCGAGCGCATCCTGCGCAAGGCGGCCGAGCGCAACCTGCCGCTGCCGCCCGAGCCGACCGACGCGCAGGTCTGGGACCTGGTGTTCCACCCAGGCTTCTCCACCGCCGACGCGCTGACCGACCTGTCGGGCCGCGGCGTCGGCATGGACGTGGTCAAGAGCAACATCGTCGCCCTGGGCGGCCAGGTCGAGATCCGCAGCAGCAAGGGCGTCGGCACCACCGTGTCGATCCGCCTGCCGCTGACCCTGGCGATCCTCGACGGCATGTCGGTCGCGGTCGGCGACGAGGTCTTCATCCTGCCGCTGAACGTGGTGGTGGAATCGCTGCAGCCCGCCGCCGGCGAGATCCGCACCATCGCCAACGACGCCCGCGTGCTGCGCGTGCGCGACGACTACCTGCCGCTGCTGAACCTGCGCGAGCAGTACCGCCTGCCCCATTCCGGTGACGGCGCGGCCGCGGCCAATGCAGCCACGGCCGCACCGGCGCGTCCGCCGATCGCGGTGGTGGTGGAGAGCGACGGCCGCAAGCTGGCGCTGGAGGTCGACGAACTGCTCGGCCAGCAGCAGGTCGTGGTCAAGAACCTCGAAGCCAACTACCGCCGCGTGGCCGGCGTGTCGGGCGCGACCATCCTCGGCGACGGCCGGGTGGCGCTGATCGTCGACGCCGGCGGCCTGGCCCAACACCACTCCCTGCCCGCGGCCGCCTGAGCGCCGCCCGACACCGCACGACACCGAGGACCCACATGAGCAGCACCAGCCAGCAGACCCACACCCCCGGCATCGACGGCGACGGCGCCACCGACGAGTTCCTGACCTTCGCCCTGGGCGAGGAGGAATACGGCGTGGAGATCCTCAAGGTGCAGGAGATCCGCGGCTACGACGCGGTCACCCGCCTGCCCGACGCGCCCGACTACATCAAGGGCGTGATCAACCTGCGCGGCGTGATCGTGCCGGTGATCGACATGCGCCTGAAGTTCCGCCTGGCGGCCGAGTACAACGCGTTGACGGTGATGATCGTGCTCAACGTCGCCGACCGCGTGGTCGGCATCGTGGTCGACCGGGTGTCGGACGTGGTGCGCCTGTCGGGCGAGCAGGTCCGCGAAGTGCCCGAAGTCGGCGCGGCGATCGACCGCCAGTTCCTCACCGGCATCGGCACCCTGGAAGACCGGATGCTGATCCTGCTCGACATCGAGCGGCTGATGACCAGCGCCGAGATGGGCCTGGTCGCCGAAGCGATCGCGGCCTGATCCCGACGCAAGGCAGCTTCCTGCAGAATCGACCCGGCTCGCAAACGCCCGGCTAGCCCCCTGTAGGAGCGACGTAAGTCGCGAACGCCACGGCAACCGGCTATCGAAACTGGCTGACGGGTCCGGAACCCCTGGCGCGCATCCGCGTTTTCGCGCGCAGCACGATAACCGGCGCATCAGGGAATTCGCGACTTACGTCGCTCCTACAACAGCTTGCAGCCCGCAACAGGCACAAAAAAACGCGCCCCGGAGGGCGCGTTTGTCGTTCGGCTTACGCTTCGCTCAGAGCGCGAAGTCGAGCCGCACCTTGCCGCGGCCACCGCCGGGCGCGAAGTCCCACTGCTTCACCGCTGCGACGGCGGCGCGCTCGAACGTGCGGGCCGGGCGTGCGTTGAGCACCGAGACGCTCTCGACCTTGCCGCTGGCGTCGACGGTGAACTCGACTTCGACGAAACCTTCGGTGCGCGCGCGCAGCGCTTCGGTCGGGTACTCCGGCTCGACCCGCTTGATCGGCTTCAGTTCGGGATCGGCGTGGGCCGGCGCCACGAACGCCACCGCGAGTACGGCCGCGACGAGGATGGAGGGACGGGACATGGGGTGACTCCTTGAGGGGACAGCACTGGGGATGCCCGGTTCATCGGCACCGCCGGCGATAACTTTGGATCCGGGCCGCCGAAATGCGAGGTGCGTCACATTTGATCCGCGGTCGTTAAAGTTCGCGCGGCCGGCGCCGATGTCCAGTGAGTCGACCCATCGCGGGTCCCCGCCACTGCCGAGGTCCCACATGTCCAGCCGTTTTCCTTCCTCCCTGCTTGACCGTGCGATGGCGCCGGCGACGCGGTTGATGGCGCGATTGCGCTTCAGCCAGAAGGCGCTGGTGATCGGCGGCGTGTTCATGCTGACCTGCGGCCTGCTGGCCGGCATCCTGATGACCCGCGCGATCGCCGACATCAATGCCGCGCGCCAGCAGCAGGCGGCGGTCGAGGGCCTGTCGAGGCTGCACCAGTCGATGCTGGCGATGCAGCAGTACCGGCAACTGGTGACCCGCCGCGACGCCAACGACGGGATCTCCGCCGAACTGCTCTCGGCCGCCGCGGGCAACGCGTCCGACGGTCTCGCGGCGTTCGCCGAATGGGCCGGGCAGGCACTCCCCGACGCGCCGCTGCAGGAGCCGGCCAAGGCCGCCCGCACGGCCTGGGCCACGGCCAGCGCCGGCAGCGCGGACGCGACCGCGGCCGCCGAGGCGCGCGATGCGGCCGTGCTCGGCGTCCGCAACCTGATGGGCCTGGTCGCCGAGCACAGCGGCCTGGCCACCGCCGAGGACCCGGCCGTGATGTACATGGGCCGCGCGGCGTCCGAGTGGCTGCCGACCCTGGCCGAGTACACCTCGCAGCAGGGTGCCGTCGGCCTGCGCGTCCTGGGCGAGGGCGCGATCTGGGTCGAGGACCGCACCGGGCTGGCGGTCTCGCGCAACATGCAGGGCTTCCTGCGCGAGAACATCGAGGCCGAGGTCGCCACCGCCCAGGCGGCGATGCCGGAACTCGCCGACAGCATCGGCACCCAGCTCGCCACCGCGTTGTCGGCCGTCGACAAGCAGAACACCGCGATCCAGACCCACATCCTCGACGCCCCGGTGCCGGACCTGCCGGTCGCCACCATGGCCGCGCGCGACGATGCGACCCGCCTGGCGATGGAGGCGGCGCTGGTGGCGGCCAGCCGCTCGCTGGACCGCGCCGCGCGCGCCGAGATCTCCGCGCTCAAGGCCGAGGCCAACATCACCGCGCTGGTCGTGGTGCTGGTGCTGCTGCTGTCGGGCTACCTGTTCCTGGGCTTCACACGCAGCACCCGCGGCTCGCTGCAGACCATCCAGCGCGCGGCCGAGCAGATTTCCGCCGGCCAGTTCCCGCAGTCGGTCGCGGTGGACAGCCAGGACGAACTGCGCGACATCGCGGTAAGCCTTGAAGGCGCGGTCGGCACCCTGCGCGGTTTCTCCGATGCGCAGAAGAAGCTGTTCGAAGCGCACCAGGCCGGCGAGATCGACGACCGCCTCGACAACGAGGCCTTCCCCGGCTCGTTCGGCGTGATGGCCGAGGAAATCAACGCGCTGGTCGCGTCGCACATCGATGTCAACGAGCGCGTGATCGGCATCGTCGCCAGCTACGCGCGCGGCGACCTGAGCGAGGACATGGAGCGACTGCCCGGCAAGAAGGCGCAGATCACCGCGGCCATGGACGCGGTCAAGTCCGGCATGCAGGCGCTGACCGACGAGCTCAAGGGCCTGGTCGATGCCGCCGTCGAAGGCGACTTCAGCCGTCGCGGCGATGCGGAGCGGTTCGAGTTCATCTACCGCGACATGATCGAAAGCCTCAACGCGCTGATGGAAAGCGCCGACCGGGGTCTCGGCGAGGTCGGCGGCGTGCTCGCCGCGGTGGCCGATGGCGACCTCACCCGCAGCGCCGACGACGACCTGCCCGGCCAGTTCGGCGAGCTGGCGCGCAACGCCAACGTCGCGGTGCAGCACCTCGCGTCGGTGGTCGGCGAGATCCGCCAGGGCAGCAACGCGATCAGCGGCGCCGCCGGCGAGATCACCGCCGGCAACAACGACCTCTCGCAGCGCACCGAGCAGCAGGCCGCGTCGCTGGAGGAAACCGCCTCGTCGATGGAGGAACTGACCTCGACCGTGCGCCAGAACGCCGACAACGCGCGCCAGGCCAACCAGCTCGCCATCGGCGCGGCGGACGTCGCCGAACAGGGCGGCCAGGTGGTCGGCCAGGTGGTGCAGACGATGAGCGCGATCAATGATTCGTCGCGCAAGATCAGCGACATCATCGGCGTGATCGACGGCATCGCCTTCCAGACCAACATCCTGGCGCTCAACGCCGCGGTCGAGGCCGCGCGTGCGGGTGAACAGGGTCGTGGCTTCGCGGTGGTCGCCGCCGAGGTGCGCTCGCTGGCGCAGCGTTCTGCCGGCGCCGCCAAGGAGATCAAGCAGCTGATCACCGACTCGGTCGGCAAGGTCGAGGAAGGCAGCACGCTGGTCGACCAGGCCGGCAAGACCATGGGCGAGATCGTGACCAGCGTGAAGCGCGTGACCGACATCATCGCCGACATCTCGGCGGCGTCGCAGGAGCAGAGCAGCGGCATCGACCAGGTCAACCAGGCGATCCTGCAGATGGACGAAGGCACCCAGCAGAACGCCGCGCTGGTGGAGGAGGCCTCGGCCGCCGCGCGCAGCCTGGAGCAGCAGTCGACCCACCTGGTGGAGATCGTCGCCGCCTTCCACCTGGATTCGCAGGAAGCCGTGCAGACACCGCCGATCAAGATCACCCGGGTGGCCGAGCCGGCACCGCCGGTCGCGGCGCGCCGGGCGGTAGCCAAGCCGGCCAAGCAGGCCCGCAAGCCGGCCCGGAGCAACGGCGCGGCCAACGGCCAGGAGCAGCACTGGCAGGAATTCTGAGCCTCCAGCCACGTTGCAACCGAAAGGGCGCGCCGGGGAACCGGCGCGCCTTTTTCGTTCCCGCCGCGCGTGAAAACGTGCCGCCTACCACAACTCGCGAACATCCGTCACCCCGGTCGCGACAGTTCCCGCGCGCACGGCCGATACCGGGGCAACAGCGACACATGCACCCCACCGTCCCACCCTGTACCGGAGCACCTCCGTGATCGGCTTCATCCAGAACTACCGCGTCCGCAACCGCCTCGCCGTCGGCTTCGGCATCCTGCTGGCATTGCTCGTCGCACTCGGCGTGTTCGCGCTGTCGAAGATGGCCGGCATCCAGGCCCAGCTGGACGACATCGCGCTCGACAACACCGCCAAGACCACCCAGACCGAGATCATGTTCGACCGCACCGGCCAGGCGGCGATCCTGATCCGCAACATCGCGCTGATGGACGACCCGCAGTACGCGGCCGAGCAGGCCGTGGTGCTGGCGTCGCTGCGCCGCGACTACGACGCCGCGCGCGCGGAACTGGAGAAGCGTCCGCCCGACGCCGAGGGACGGGTGCTGCGCGAGCGCATCGATGCCGCCCGCGCCGTGGTCATGCCGCTGAACGACGAGGTGCTGCGGCTGGGCCAGGCCAAGCGCGATGACGACGCCAAGGCGGTGCTGCTGGAGAAGGCGGCCCCGGCCGTGGAGACGTGGCAGGGCGCGCTGCGCGAGAACCTGATCCTGCAGGCTCGCAACACGGCGCAGGCACATGCCGCGGCACTCGACAGCTACCGTGACGCCAAAACGGTGACGATCGTCATCATCGTGCTCGCGCTGCTGGTCGGGGTCGCGCTGTCCATCCTCATCACCGCCAGCCTGACCGGGCCGCTGGCCGATGCCACCCGGGTCGCCCGCCAGATCGCCGAGGGCCGGCTCGACGGGCGCATCCGCCCCAGCGGCAACGACGAACTGGCGGAACTGCTCGGCTCGATGCAGGCGATGCAGCAGGGCTTGCAGCGCTTCGCCCAGGCTCAGGGCGAGATCGCCCGACAGCACGACGTCGGCGAGATCGACTACCGCATTCCCGCAGCGGAATTCTCCGGTGCCTACGCGGAGATGGCCGAACAGATCAACACCCTGGTCGCGACCCATATCGCGGTGAAGATGCAGGTGGTCGAGATCGTCAGCGCGTATGCACGCGGCGACCTGTCGCGCGACATGGAGCGCCTGCCCGGCAAGAAGGCGCAGGTCACCGCCGCGGTCGATGCGGTCAAGAACGGCATGCAGTCGATCAACGGGCAGATCCGCGAACTGGTGGAAGCCGCGGTTGCCGGCGACTTCAGCCGGCGTGGCGACGCCGGGCGCTTCGAGTTCGTCTACCGCGAGATGATCGAGCGCCTCAACGGGCTGATGCAGACCGCCGACGGCGGACTCGGCGAGATCGGCAGGCTGCTGTCGTCGATCGCCGACGGCGACCTCGGCCAGCGCGCCGACGACGGCATGCCGGGCCAGTTCGGCCAGCTGGCCGCCGATGCCAACCGCACGGTCGAGCAGCTCGGCCGCATCGTCGGCGAGATCCGCCAGGGCAGCGACGAGATCAGCGCCGCCGCCAGCGAGATCGCCGCCGGCAACAACGACCTGTCGCAGCGCACCGAGCAGCAGGCCGCGTCGCTGGAGGAAACCGCCTCGTCGATGGAGGAACTGACCAGCACCGTCCACCAGACCGCCGACAACGCGCGCCAGGCCAGCCAGCTCGCCACCGGTGCGGCCGAGGTCGCCGTGCGCGGCGGCGAGGTGGTCGGCCGGGTGGTCGACACCATGAGCGCGATCAACGCGTCCTCGCGGCGGATCGTCGACATCATCAGCGTGATCGACGGCATCGCGTTCCAGACCAACATCCTCGCGCTCAACGCCGCGGTCGAGGCCGCGCGCGCCGGCGAGCAGGGCCGGGGCTTCGCGGTGGTCGCCTCGGAAGTGCGCTCGCTCGCGCAGCGCTCGGCCGGTGCCGCCAAGGAGATCAAGCAGCTGATCGACGACTCGGTGGAGAAGGTCGAGAGCGGCACCGAGCTGGTCGACAACGCCGGCCGGACGATGGAAGAGATCGTCGACAGCGTGAAGCGGGTGACCGACCTCATCGCCGACATCGCCGCCGCATCGCAGGAGCAGAGCGCGGGCATCGAGCAGGTCAACCAGGCGGTGCTGCAGATGGACGAAGGCACCCAGCAGAACGCCGCGCTGGTCGAGGAAGCCTCGGCCGCCGCGCGCAGCCTGGAGCAGCAGTCGACGCGACTGGTGCAGACGGTGGCGGCGTTCCGTTCCGGCGAACGCGGAATGGCGGCGGCCGTCCCGGCGGCGCGGACGGTGCCAACCCCCATAACCGCTGCGCCGATGCGCGCCCGGCCCGAACCGGCACCACGCCCTGTACCTGCCCCGGCGTCGACGCCCCGGGCGAGGGCCGTCAACGATACCGGCCAATGGCAGGAGTTCTAGCCCCGGATGCGCAGGTCGGGGCCGCCGTCGCGGCCTCGCCGCTCAAGCCAACGCCGGAACTGCCGATAACCAGATGACCGGCCGCGCTCCGATGCCAATCGGCACCGGGGCGCGGGAACCGGCCCGCCTTCGAGGAACCCACATGGCGCAACCGCTGCCGCCCGCAAAGAGCTTTGCCGAACACGCGGGTGCGCCGTGGAGCCGGATCGGCGACGACCTGCCGCATGATCCCGCACTCGGCGGCGAAGAGTTCATGGACCTGCTGTCGCTGGCCGCCTCGCTGGTCGGCGCGCCGATCGCGACACTGGCGATCGGCCAGGGTCCCGATGCGCGGCTGGTCGCGTGGCGTGGACTGGATTCCGGCAAGGCTCCCGAAAGCCCGCTGTTCCGCGAGGCGGGACCGGTCGCGCGGGCGATCGATGTACGCGCCGACCCCGTCCACAAGGACGACCCGCTGGTCACCGGTGCGCCCGGCATCCGCTTCGTGCTGTCGTTGCCGGTCAATGGCGCCGACGGGCAATGCCTGGGCGTGCTGACGGTCGCCGACACCATCGCCCGCAGGCGGCTGTCGCCAACCAGCGACCCCTTGCTGGCCCAGGTCGGCCGCCTCGCCGCGCGGCTGCTCGAACGCCACCAGCTGCAACGTCGCAACCGCATCGCCGCGCAGATCATGCAGGCCGATTTCAGCGCGGTGGTGGTGATCGATGCCGACGCCGCGGTGGTGTTCGTCAACCACGCGGCCGAGACCCTGTTCGGTGGCCGCGCGCGCGGCATGCGCGGCATGCCGGTGGAAATGCTGTTCCCGGGGCACCTGCAGTCCGACCCCGACGCGGCCCACGCCTGGCTGCATGGCAAGGCATCGTCGCCTGCCGCGCGGTTCAGCCTGCAGATCCAGTCCGGCGGCCAGCGGCGTACCGTCGAGGCGGCCCGCTGCGCCTGGCCACTCACCCAGGGCGAAGGCGTGGCGCTGGTGCTGCGCGACGTCACCGAGCAACTGCGGCAGCGCGAGGAACTGCTTCGGGTCGCCCTCAGCGATCCATTGACCGGCCTGCCCAACCGCACCGCGATGCTCGACGCGCTGGACGAGCACCTGGCCGGTGACGCGCGGATCGGCTTCGCGCTGGTGGGCCTGGACAACTTCAAGGCCGTCAACGACACCCTAGGCCACGAAACCGGCGACGCGATGCTGCACGCCGTCGCCGAGCGGCTGCAGGCCGCCTTGCCGTATGCCGGTCTGCTCGCGCGCTTCGGCGGCGACGAATTCGCGGTGCTCTGCCCCGATGCCGACCCGGACCGGTTCGGCCAGCAACTGGACGCCATGCTCCTGCAGGTCTCCGAGCCCGGCGAGTTCGGCGGCCATGCGGTCCACCTCGATGCAAGCGCGGGCCGCGCCATCCGCGAGGCCGGCGAACCGTGCACGCCGGGTGAGCTGATCGCCCGCGCCGACCTTGCGCTGTACAAGGCCAAGGCCGCCGGTGGACGCCAGTGCCGCGACTTCCATCCGGCGATGCGCGAGGAGATCAACGGACATCGCAAGCTCGACCTCGAGTTGCGGCGGGCGCACGCCAACGGCGAGTTCGAATTGCATTACCAGCCGCAGATCGACCTCGACAGCGGCCGCACCATCGGCGCCGAAGCCCTGCTGCGCTGGCGGCATCCGGAACGCGGATTGCTGCAGGCCGCCGATTTCGTCGCCGCGCTGGCGACCAGTCCGGTCGCCGCGGACGTCGGCCGCTGGGTCATCCGCCAAGCCTGCCACGATGCCAGCCGCTGGCCGAAGATCAACGGCGAGCAGCTCACCATCAGCATCAACCTGTTCCCGGTGCAGGTGAACAACGGCCAGTTGCAGCATGAGGTCGAACAGGCGCTGAGCGCCAGCGGCCTGCCGGCCGAGCGGCTCGACCTGGAGATCACCGAGATCATCGCCCTGAACCCGGGCGACGCCGCGGCACAGTCGCTCGCGGACCTGCGCTCGCGCGGCGTGCGGCTGTCGTTCGACGACTTCGGAACCGGCTATGCCTCGCTGTCGCTGCTGCAGCGCCTGCCGGTCGACCGGGTCAAGATCGACCGCTCGTTCGTGCGGGACATGCTCGCCAACGTCGGCGATGCGGCCATCGTCAAATCGATCCTGCTGATCTCGGCCAACCTCGAACTGCAGGTGATCGCCGAGGGCGTGGAGAACGACCAGCAGGCGCACCTGCTGCGCGGACTGGGCTGCCACGGCGCGCAGGGCTTCCTGTACGCGCCGGCGCTCGCCGCCGACGAATTCGGCGACTGGCTGGCCATGCACGTCGCCGGCGCGGAGACCGGGACGCGCGAGGTCGAGGTCGCCGGGCATGGCTGAGACCGCCGCACTCGCCCGCCGCCGCACCGCCGCGGCCGAGGCCGACATCCGCGATTTCAGCTTCGACGACCGCGACTTCGCGCGGGTATCGCGGCTGATCCACCAGCGTGCCGGCATCCACCTCAGCGCGCACAAGCGCGACATGGTCTACAGCCGGCTGGCGCGGCGCGTGCGTGCGCTCGGACTGGCGCATTTCCGTGACTACCTCGACGCCCTGGAAGCCGACCACGGTCCGGAGTGGGAGGCCTTCGTCAATGCGTTGACCACCAACCTCACGTCGTTCTTCCGCGAGTCGCACCACTTCGACGAACTGGTCCGCCACCTGCGCCAGCTCGATACGGACAGGATCACGATCTGGTGCAGCGCGGCCTCCACCGGCGAGGAGCCCTACTCGATCGCGATCGCCGCCTGCGAAGCATTCGATACGCTCACCCCGCCGGTGCGCATCCTCGCCACCGACATCGACACCAACGTGCTGCGCACCGCCGCCAGCGGCGTCTACGCGCTGGACCGCATCGCCGGCCTGTCGGAGCAACGCAAGCGCGCCTACTTCCAGCGCGGCAACGGCCCCAATGCCGAGCTGTGCCGCGTGCGCCCGGCGCTGCAATCGCTGGTGACGTTCCGCCAGCTCAACCTGCTCGACGTCAGCTACGGCCTGCGCGGCGGCTTCCAGGCGGTGTTCTGCCGCAACGTGATGATCTATTTCGACAAGCCGACCCAGTACGCGGTGCTGTCGCGGATGGCGCCGCTGCTGGCGCCGGGCGGGCTGCTGTTCGCCGGCCACTCGGAGAGCTTCGCGCACGCGCAGGACCTGGTGGTGCCGTGCGGCCGCACGGTGTACCGCGCGGCGCGGCCGGGGCCGGCCCGATGAGCGCGGTCGCCGCCTCCGTGCCCGTCCGTGCGGCCAATCCCGGCCGCTACTACGACAGCGCATTGCAGACCGACGCGATCAAGCTGCTGCCGGCTGACTACGTCGCCACCGGCGAGCCGGTCGCACTGGTGACCCTGCTGGGTTCGTGCGTCGCCGCCTGCCTGTACGACCCGGCCCTGAAGGTCGGCGGCATGAACCACTTCATGCTGCCCGGCGAGGACAGCAACGACATCTGCGGCCGCTACGGCGCGCACGCGATGGAACTGCTGATCAACGACCTGCTCAAGCGCGGCGCGCGGCGCCAGCGGCTGCTGGCCAAGGTGTTCGGCGGCGGCAACGTGCTCAGCGGCTTCCACGTCGACCCGATCGGAACCCGCAACGCGCGCTTCGTGCTGGAGTACCTCGCGGCCGAGCGCATCCCGGTGATGGCGCAGGACCTGGGCGACATCCATCCGCGCAAGGTCTGCTTCTTCGCCCAGACCGGCCGCACCCTGGTAAAGCGCCTGCCGGCCACCCGCGATGACGAGATCGCACGGGCCGAGCGCGCCTACCTGGGCAGCCTCGCACGCGCGCCGGTGGCCGGCAGCGTCGAACTGTTCTGATCGTGGCGGCGGCGGTGGACAACCAGCGGAGCCCGCAGCGACCGGTGCGGGTGCTCGTCATCGACGACTCGGCGCTGGTGCGCAGGATGATGACCGAACTGCTCGCGGCCGACCCCGGCATCGAGGTGGTCGGCACCGCGGCCGATCCGTTCATCGCGCGCGAGAAGATCAAGCAGCTGGCGCCCGACGTGCTCACGCTCGACGTCGAGATGCCGCGCATGGACGGGCTGACCTTCCTGCAGAACCTGATGCGGCTGCGACCGATGCCGGTGGTGATGGTGTCGTCGCTGACCGAGCGCGGCGCGGCGGTGACCCTGGACGCGCTTGCGCTCGGCGCGGTGGACTTTGTCAGCAAGCCGAAACTCGATCTCGCGCGCGGACTGGTCGAGCACGCCGCGCTGCTGCGCGAGAAGGTGCGGCAGGCGGCATCGGCCCGGGTGTGCCGGCTGGTACCCGACCGCATTCCGGTCGCATCGCAGGGACCGATGGCCTATCGCACCACCGACCGGCTGCTCGCGATCGGCGCGTCGACCGGCGGGACCGAGGCGATCCGCGCCGTGCTGGCGGCGATGCCGGCGGACGCCCCGGCAATCGTCATCGCGCAGCACATCCCCGCGGCGTTCAGCGGCAAGTTCGCCGAACGGCTCGACAGGCACAGCCGGATGACCGTGGTGGAGGCGCGCGACGACCAGCAGTTGCTCGCCGGCCACGCCTACGTCGCCCCCGGTGGCCGCCACCTGCGGGTGCGCCGTAGCGGCGCGCAGTGGCGGTGCCGGCTGGACGACGATGACGCCGTGTGCGGCCACCGGCCGAGCGTGGACGTGCTGTTCGAGTCGGTGGCCCGGCACGCCGGACGCAACGCTTCCGCGGCGCTGCTGACCGGCATGGGCGATGACGGCGCACGCGGCCTGCTGGCGTTGCGCGAGGCCGGTGCGACGACGCTGGCGCAGGACCAGGCCAGCAGCGTCATCTGGGGCATGCCGGGCGCTGCGGTCGCGTTGGATGCGGCGCAGCAGGTGGTTTCGCTCGACCGCGTTGCCGAAACGCTGCTGGCACCGCCGCGATCCGATCCCGCCTCCGTGTAGACATGCGCGGCTTGGCATTTCGTCGCGAATCCGGCCAACCCACCTCAAGCAATTCCGCCATCCGCCGTTATCGGGATTGACCGCCCCCGAGAGAGCTCAGATGGACTCCCGCGCAATGATCCGACTGGCCGCACCGCTGGTGCTTACCGCCATCCTGCTGTGTGCCGAACTGTTCGGCCTGCCCACTGCAATCCGCCTCGGCGCACTGGTTGCGATGACCGCCGCGTGGCTGGGCTTCGCCTGGTTCACCCTGCGCCCCGGCCAGGGCGCGGCGATGATCCGCGAACAGAGCCGGCTGCTGGACGAACTGCGCGATTTCGTCGGTTCCGAAGTGCAGGGCTCGCGCACCGAGATCGAACGCACCCGCGACCTGATCCGCGAGTCGGTATCCAAGCTCGGCGGCAGCTTCGAGGCGGTGAACCGCAAGTCGCGCGAGCAGAGCGAAGTGGTCGCCCGGATCATCGACCGCACCGGCCGGGACAACGGCGGCGACGTCGACATCCAGCAGTTCGCGCTGCAGGCCAGCCAGAAGATGGAGCAACTGGTGGAAGCACTGGAGGCCGTGGCCGGCCAGAGCGGCACCACGGTGACCCACATCGACGCGATGGCCGAGCACCTCGACGGCATCTTCGCGCTGCTGGAAGACGTCAAGTCGATCGCCGACCAGACCAACCTGCTCGCGCTCAACGCCGCGATCGAGGCCGCGCGCGCCGGCGAGGCCGGCCGCGGGTTCGCGGTGGTCGCCGACGAGGTGCGCAACCTGTCGGAGCGCTCGACCGCGTTCAACGAGCAGATCCGCAAGCTCGCGCACAGCTCGAAGGACGCGATCGCCAAGGTCCGCGACACCGTCACCACGATGGCCTCGCGCGACCTCGACCGCTCCCGCGGCGCACGCGCCGAAGCCGCGGCGATGCTGGAGCGCGTCGACGGCATCAACCGCGGCCTCGGCAACGGCATGCGCGAGATCGCCGACTGCGGCCGCGCGATCGACGGCTCGGTGGCCGAGGCCGTGCGCTCGCTGCAGTTCGAGGACATCGCCACCCAGGCCCTCGGCGCGGCGACGTTGCACCTGGAGCGCCTGAGCGCGATCAACACCGAAGCGACCGCGCTGCACGAACTGCTGCATCGCGACCATCACGACGGCGAGGTGCAGGCCGCGCTGAAGCGCCTGGTCCAGCGCATCGGCCAGATGCGCAGCGAATGGGAGCGGCCGCCGCACAAGCCGGTGATGCAGCAATCAATGGACGCCGGCAGCGTGGAACTGTTCTGACCCGCCGATCGCCCAATCTCCTCCCCGCCCCAGTGGCGGGGATTTTTTTGACACACTGGACTCCATGCCGCTTACGTCGTCCCTGCTGCTGATGGCCCTGATCGCACTGGTTGCGGCGCTGGCCGGTGCCGCCATCTGCTACGAGGTGGTCTGCCGTCGCACGGCGCGCGGCAACGAACAGACCGTGCGCCAGCAGAAGGCCGAGCTGCAGGCGATGACCCGCCGCATCATCCGCCTGCAGGAGGACGAACGCAGCGCCTTGTCGCGTGAGCTGCACGACGACATCGGCCAGGCGATCACCGCCATCAAGCTGTGCGCGCAGGCGCTGGACGACGAGGACGACGCGCGGCGCGGCGCCACCGTCGCCGAGATCTCGGACATCGCCGACCAGACCGTGATCAAGCTGCGCAACCTGTCGCTGCTGCTGCGGCCACCGCAGCTCGATGCCCTCGGGCTGGAGTCCGCGTTGCGCTGGCAGGCCGGGACGCTGTTCCGCAACAACGCGCCGGAACTGGTGCTGTCGCTGCAGCCGTTGCCGCAGCGCCCCGCGCCCGGGGTCGAACTCGCCTGCTTCCGGATCGCACAGGAAGCACTGACCAACGTCATCCGCCATGCCAACGCGAGCCGGGTGGAAGTAGCGCTGGCGATCGCCGGCGACGTGCTGGAGCTGCGGGTCGAGGACAACGGCGCCGGCTTCGACCCCCGCCGCACCCAGGGCCTCGGCCTGGTGACGATGCGCGAACGCGCCGAGCAACTGGGCGGCACGCTGGAAATGCGCCGCGGCAGCCACGGCGGGACCTGTGTCTGCGCCCGGCTGCCGATGGCACCGGCCGCGACGAAGGTTGATTCCTAGCGCCTCGCCCGCAGCACCCACTGGCCTTGCGGTAACCCCCTGGCGGGATCGTGGACCCGACATGCGACGGCATCGGTGAAGCCGATTTCTTCCATTAGCGGCAGCAGGTCCCATCCGAAGTGGTGGAAGCAGATCACTCCGCCGCTCAGCGGATCGCCATGGTATTCCGGCTCACCGAGATGCGTAACCTCTCCATCCGAATCCAGCCATGCGATCTGTCGACTGACGGGATCGTGGTCGTGGAACGGAATGGTCAGCACGAACATGCCACCCGGCCTGAGTACCCGGAAGAACTCACGTAAGGCCTTCGGGTAATCCGGAACATGCTCGAGCACATCGAGGCTCACGATCGCATCCAGGCTTTTGTCGGCAAACCGCAGCGCCGTGACGTCCTCGCATCGCAGCCAGGCCGGAACACCGTGGCGCCAGAGCCATGCCGTCAGCCGAAGCCGCTGGCGGAGAGCGACGCCATACTCGCTCCCCAGCAGCCGACCGACGTGCCGGCGCAGCCCGAGATAGAACACGCTCGCCTGCTCCGTGCAGTAAACCCGGGCCCGCTCTGGATGTCGCAGTCCCTCCAGCAACACGGCGGCCGCGGCGCGCTGCCGCGAGTTGTTGCCGCAGCGTCCGCACTGCAGTGACTCGCGAAGCACCGGCGCATCCAGGCCATCGAACACGCTATCGGAACCGCAGACATCGCAGTGGCCACGCAGCGGTGCAGCGGCTGCGGCAACGGCTTGCGCATCCTGATGGTGCAGTCTGCCCGCTACCGGCTGCCAATCGGCGTGGCGGTGCCAGCAAGCAATCGCATCACTCATGGTGTCCGCCACCACGCCGCCAGCAGCACCGCGGTGGCCGAAGCGACGTTGAGGCTCTCGACCGCGCCGCTGCCGGGGATCGACAACTGCAGGTCGCATTCGGCGGCCAGGCCGCGGTCCATGCCTTCGCCCTCGGCACCGAGGACGTAGACCAGCCGCTCGGGCAGGGCGGCGGCGAACAGGTCGTCGCCGCCGTCGACCACCGTGGCGGCGAGGCTGAAGCCGGCCTCGCGCAACCGTGCCAACGACGCCGGGTTGTCGTCGAGGCGCACCATCGGCACCGCTTCCGCGCCACCCTCCGCGACGCGCGCCGCCGCGCCGGACAGCGCCAGCGTCGAATCACGCGGCAACAGGATCGCGGCGACGCCGAAATGCGCGGCCGAACGCAGGATCGCCCCGAGGTTGTGCGGGTTGCCGACGCCGTCCAGCCAGATCGCGCATTGCGGGCCGGACGGCAACGCGTCCAGCCAGTCGGCCAGTACCAGCGGCGGCTCGCGCAACACGTCGGCCACCACGCCCTCGTGATGGGAGCTGGCGGCCAGCTTGCGCAGGTCTTCATCCTCGACCACGCGATAGCCCACACGGTTGGCCGCGCACCATTTCAGCAACGGCTGCAGCACCGGGATGCGGGCCTCGCCGAGATACAGCTTCCTGATCGCATCGGGTCGGCGGCGGAATACCGCGGACACGGCGTTGACGCCGTACAGCCGCAGCTCGCGCGCCGACGCTGCCGCAGCAGCGGGCGGGGCACCTGCGCCCGACCGCGGAACGGATTCCCGCGGCGGTGGCCGGCTGCCGGAACGCCGACCCCGCCCGCCAGCCCAGGGATCAACGGCCATCGCCACCGGTCCGGGGCAGGTCGGGTTCGGGCAGGTCGGGCTCAAGCCCGGCATCGCGCCGTTCCCAGTACTGCGCGTTGCGGATACCCAGCGCGCGTGGATCGAAATCGTAATCCACCACTTTCGCCTTCTTCTGCCGCTCGTAGTCACGCAGCGCCAGCAGCGCCGGCTTCTGCAGGATCACGATCGCGACCAGGTTGAGCCAGGCCATCAGACCGACGCCGATATCGCCCAGCGCCCAGGCGCCGCCGGTGGTGCGCAGCACGCCGACGAACACCGCGCCGATGATGGTCAGCCGCAGCAGCAGGACCAGCCACGGCCGGTGCACCTTGCGGTTGATGTAGGTGACGTTGGTCTCGGCCATGTAGTAGTAGGCCACCACCGTGGTGAACACGAAGAACAGCAGCGCCACCGCCACGAAGCCCGCGCCCCATCCGGGAAGCACGCTGTCGACCGCCGCCTGCGAGAAGTCCGGCCCGGCGACCGCGCCCTGCAGCCCCTCGAACAGGAAACCGCCGTCCGGGTTGGCGACGTTGTACATGCCGGTACCGAGGATCATGAACGCGGTCGCGCTGCACACCAGCAGCGTGTCGACGTAGACCGAGAACGCCTGCACGAAACCCTGCTGCGCCGGGTGCTGGACCTCGGCCGCCGCCGCCGCGTGCGGGCCGGTGCCCTGTCCGGCCTCGTTGGAGTAGATACCACGCTTGACGCCCCACTCGATCGCGAGCCCGAGCATCGCGCCGAACCCGGCGTGCACGCCGAACGCGCTCTCGAAGATCAGCGCGAACATGTCGACCACGTTCTCCGGATTCAGCACCATGATGACGAACGCGACCAGGATGTAGGCGACCGCCATGAACGGCACCACCACCTCGGCGAAGGTGGCGATGCGCTTGACCCCGCCGAAGATGATCAGCGCCAGCGCAATCGCAATCCCCGACGCGATCAGCAGCGGCGGCACCCCGAAGGCGTTCGCCATCCCTGTCGCCAGGGTGTTGACCTGCACCACCGGCAGCAGGAAGCCGCAGGCGATGATGGTGACCACGGCGAACAGCCACGCGTACCACTTCTGCCCCATCGCCTTTTCGATGTAGTAGGCCGGCCCGCCGCGGTAGCGCCCTTGCGGGTCCTTCTCCTTGTAGATCTGCGCCAGAGTGCATTCGATGTACGAGGTCGAGGCGCCGAGGAACGCCATCACCCACATCCAGAACACCGCGCCGGGGCCGCCGAACGCGATGGCGGTGGCGACGCCGGCGATATTGCCGGTGCCGACGCGCCCGGCCAGCGACATCGCCAACGCCTGGAACGACGACACGCCGGCAGTCGATGACTTGTTGTTGAGCATCAGCCGGAGCATTTCCGGCACGCCGCGCACCTGCATGAAGCGGGTCCGGAACGAAAAGTACAGACCCAGTCCGAGGCACAGCGCGACAAGCGCCATGCTCCAGATGATGTCGTTGAGCGAGGTGATCAGGGCTTCCACGGGGCGGTGTTCCTCGGAGCGGGCAACAAGACCCGCACCTTAACCGGATTTTCCGCCCCGCACGCGCCCCCTGCCCGGATCAGGCGTGGCCACCGGCCTGCGGCGTCCGCGCCTCCAGTTTCTCCAGCTCGTTGCCGACCGCATGCGGCGAACGCGTGTAGCGCGCCAGCAGCACGTAGAACGCCGGCACCACGAACAGCGACAGCAGGGTCGAGAATGCGACGCCGAAGATCACCACCACGCCGATGGTGGCGCGGCTGGCCGAGCCAGGACCGCCGGCCGCGACCAGCGGTACGGCACCCATCGCGGTGGCGATCGAGGTCATCAGGATCGGCCGCAGGCGCACGCCGGCCGACTCGACGATCGCCTCGTGGATGCTGCGGCCCTCGTCGCGCAACTGGTTGGCGAACTCGACGATCAGGATGCCGTTCTTCGCCGCCAGTCCGACCAGCATGACGATGCCGATCTGGCTGAACAGGTTGAGCGTGCCGCCGGTGAGGGCGAGCCCGATCAGCGCGCCGAGCACGCCCAGCGGCACGGTCAGCATGATCACGAACGGGTGGATGAAGCTCTCGAACTGCGCCGCCAGCACCAGGTACACCACCAGCAGCGCCAGGGTGAAGGTCAGCAGCACCGCGCCGCCGGCCTTCTGGTACTCGCGCGACTCGCCCTTCCAGTCGACCTGCGCATGCTCGGGCAACTCGGTGCGGACGGTGTCCTGCAGGAAGGTCAACGCCTCGCCCATGGTGTAGCCCGGCGCCAGTCCCGCGGTGATGGTGATCGCGCGCAGGCGGTTGAAGCGGTTGAGGCTGCCGGCCTCGGCCAGCTCGCTCAGGGTGACCAGGTTGGACAGCGGCACCAGCTCGCCACTGCTGGAGCGCACCTCGATCGCGGACAGGTCGGCCGGTGCCGAGCGGTTGTCGCGCTCGGCCTGCACGATCACGTCGTACTCCTCGCCGTCCTGCACGAAGGTGGTGACGCGCCGGCTGCCCATCATCGTCTCCAGCGCGTGGCCGATGTCGGTCACGCTGACGCCCAGGTCGGCGGCGCGCTGGCGGTTGATCTGCACCCGCATCTGCGGCCGCGTTTCCTTGTAGTCCGAATCGACCGAGAACAGGCCGGGGTTGGCCTCCATCTTCTCGATCATGATGTCGCGCCACTTCGCGATCTCGGAGTATTCCGGCCCGCCGAGCACGATCTGGATCGGCTGGCCGCGGCTGCCGACCAGGCCACCACCGACGCGCGGGTTGGCGCGCACGCCGGTCAGGTCATCGAGGTCGTTGCGCAGCGATTCGGCGACTTCACTGGTGTCCTGCTCGCGCTTGTTCCAGTCCTGCAGGAACACGATGACGTTGCCGGTATGCATCTCCTCGCTCGCTCCCCAGCCACCGGGCACGCGGGTGTTGTAGCGACGGATCGCCCGGTCTTCGCCACTGTGCTCGGCGAATACTTTCTCGACCTGCTTGATCTGCTCGACCGTGTAGTCGAAGCCGGCGCCCTCGGGACCGACGATCGAGACGAAGAACGCGCCGCGATCCTCGGCCGGCGCCAGTTCCGATGGCACCCACTTCATCAGGCCGTAGCTCAGCGCCACCGCACCCAGCATCAGCGCGGCGAACAGCCAGTGACGGTCGACCGTGCGTTCCAGCAGACGCCGGTAGCGCATGCCGACCCGGTCAAGCGTGCGGTTGATCCAGCGATGCACGCGGTTGCTCTTTTCCTCGCTGTGCGGGCGCACCAGCTTGGACGACATCATCGGGGTGAGGGTCAGCGCGACGAATGCCGACAACGCCACCGCACCGGCCAGCGCCACCGACAACTCGCGGAACAGGCGGCCGGTGTTGCCCTCCATGAAGCCGACCGGCAGGAACACCGCGACCAGCACCGTGGTGGTCGCGATCACCGCGAACGCGACCTGCTTGGTGCCGCGCGAGGCCGCCACCAGTTTCGGCTCGCCGAGGTCGGCGCGACGCTGGATGTTCTCCAGCACCACGATCGCGTCATCGACCACCAGTCCGATCGACAGCACCAGGGCAAGCAGGGTCAGCAGGTTGATCGAGTAACCGAACGCATACAGCGGGATGAACGCGGCGATCAGGCACACCGGCACGGTCAGCGCCGGGATCAACGCAGCGCGGAAGCTGCCCAGGAACAGCCAGATCACCACCAGCACCAGCGCCATCGCCTCGGCCAGGGTCCAGTAGACGCGCTTGATCGACGCGTCGATGAATACGGTGTCGTCGAACGCGACGAAGATCTCCATGCCCTCGGGCAGGGTCTTCTGGATCTCCTCGGCCTCCGCGCGCGCGGCGCGGGTGACATCCAGCGCGTTGGCGGTGGAGGTCTTGACGATGCCCAGGCCGATGTTCGGCTGGCCGTTGCTCTGGTAGTAGGCGCGGCGTTCGGCCGACGCCAGCTCGACCCGGGCGACGTCGCCCAGGCGCACCACGTAGCCGCCCTCGCCCTGCGCCAGCGGGATCTCGGCGAAGTCCGAGGGCTTCTGGTATTCACGCGCCACGCGCAGGGTGAAGTCGCGGGTCTCGGACTCGATGCGGCCGGCGGGCAGCTCGACGTTCTCGGCGCGCAATGCGTCCTCGACGTCGCGCACGCTGATGTCGCGCGCGGCCATCGCCGCGCTGTCGAGCCAGATCCGCATCGCGTAGCGCTGGCGCCCGCCGATCCGGACCTGCGACACGCCGTCGAGGCTGGACAGGCGGTCGACGATGTAGCGGTCGGCATAGTCCGACAGCTGCAGGGTGTCCATCGAGGTCGAGCTCATGTTGAGCCAGATCACCGTGTCCGAATCGCTGTCGGCCTTCTCGACCTCGGGCGGGTCGGCCTCGTCGGGCATGCGGTCGGCGACGTCGCTGACGGCATCACGGACATCGTTGGCCGCAGCCTCGATGTCGCGCTCCAGGGTGAACTCCATGGTCACCGACGAACGTCCGTTGACGCTGCGCGACTGGATCGTCTCGATGCCCTCGATGCCTGACAGCGCGTCTTCCAGCACCTGGGTGACGCGGGTTTCGACCACGGCCGCGGAGGCACCGGGATAACTGACGTCGACCGAGACGATCGGCGGGTCGATCGCCGGCAGTTCGCGCAGGGTCAGGCGCGAGAACGCCATCACGCCAAGCACCATCAACAGCAGGCTGATGACGGTGGCGAATACCGGGCGCCGGATCGAGAGTTCGGAGATGCTCATTCCGCGGTCGGCTCCGCTGCGACCGGAGCTTCCGGCCGGGTGTCGGCGTCTTCTTCGCCGGCCGTTTGCTGGCCCGCCGTGTCGGAATCCGCCGCCGCGGCCACGCGGATCTTCTCGCCGGCGCGCAGCTTGCCGGTGCCGTCGACCACCACGCGGTCACCCGCCTGCAGCCCGGCGACCACTTCGGCGAATCCGCCGCGACGCGCGCCGACCTCGATGTCGGCGCGCTCCACGGTGTCGTCGTCGCGCACCCGGAACACGTACGAGCTGTTGCCGACCTGCACGATCGAGATCTCCGGCACCACCAGCGCCTGCCGCTCCGGCCGCATCAGGGTCACCTGCAGCAGCATGCCGGGACGCAGCGCGCGGTCGGCGTTGGCGAAGTCGCCGCGGACGGTGACCGCACGCGTGACCGGGTCGATCCGCGAGTCGACCGTGCCGACGGTGCCGCTGAACTCGCGACCCGGCCACGCTGCGCTGGTCGCGGTCAGGACCTGGCCGGCGGCAAGGTGCGACAGGCTGGCTTCGGGCACCGGGAAGTCGACATGGACGCGTGCAGTGTCGTCGAGCGTGGCGATCGCGGTACCCGGCGTCACCAGGGAGCCGGGACTGACCTGGCGCAACCCGAGCACGCCGGCAAACGGCGCACGGATCACCCGGTCGGAGAGCTGGGCCTGGATCTGCGAGACCCGGGCAGTGGCGGCGTCGCGGGTGGCGCGTTGGGTATCCAGCGAGGCGCGGGCGATCAGTTGCTGTTCCGCAAGCTCGGCCTGGCGGCGGTACAGGCGGTCGGCTTCCTTGGCGTTGGCCTGGGCCTCGGCCAGCGAGGCGCGCTGTTGGCGCCCGCTCAGGGTGACCAGCGGAGCGCCGGCCTTGACCACGTCGCCGCTCTCGAAGTGCACGTCCTCGACGGTCTCGCTGACCTTGGCGGTGACCGTGACCGACTCGCGCGCCTTGACCGTGCCCAGCGCCTGCACGGTGTCGTTCCACGGACGCATCAGCGCCGGCTCGACGGTCACCGCGGTCGCGCTGGCGCCCGACTCCGGTGCGGCGGCGCCGTCGCCGCCACATGCCGCCAGCGTCAACGCCATCGCGGTCAGGAAAGCGAAGGCGGCAAGGGGGCGGGTCGGGATTCGCATACGGGATCGGGCCGGGAACAGGAAAGGGGCAATAGTAGTCGCGGGCAGGTAACGCCCGAGTGGGCCAAAGGTTGACCGCGGCTCACGACGACCGATCCGGCAAAACCCGTGCCAGCGGAAATCGCCCGGATCACCGGCGCTGCCTGCCGGCTGTGGCACCCTGCGGTGCACCCGCCACCTCCCCCCACAGGAGTCCACGCCATGATTTACGACAGCATCGTCGACACGATCGGCCGCACCCCGGTGGTGCGCCTCAACCGGCTGGCGCCGGGCAATGTCACCGTTTATGCCAAGGCGGAGTCATTCAACCCCGGCGGGTCGGTCAAGGATCGGCTCGCGCTGGCGATCATCCTCGATGCCGAGGCGCGCGGCGCGCTCAAGCCCGGCGACACCGTGGTCGAGGCGACCAGCGGCAACACCGGGGTGGCGCTGGCGATGGTCTGCGCGGCGCGCGGTTACAAGTTCGTCGCGGTAATGACCGAGACCTTCTCGATCGAGCGCCGCAAGCTGATGCGGGCGTACGGCGCCAAGGTGATCCTGACCGCCGCGGCCGAACGCGGCACCGGCATGGTGCGCAAGGCGGCGGAGCTTGCGAAGAAGCGCGGCTGGTTCCTCGCCAGCCAGTTCGAGAACCCGGCCAACCCGGCCTACCATCGCCAGACCACGGCGGCGGAAATCCTGCAGGACTTCGCCGGCCGCCGCCTCGACCATTTCGTCAGCGGCTGGGGCACCGGCGGCACCCTGACCGGGGTCGGCGAAGTGCTGCGGGTCGCGCGGCCCGAGGTACGGATCACCGCCTGCGAACCGGCCGGGGCGTCGTTGCTGGCCGGCAAGGAATGGCAACCGCACAAGATCCAGGGCTGGACACCCGACTTCGTTCCGGCGGTGCTCAACCGCGAAGTCACCGACACGATCCTGCCGATCGACGACGTGCTGGCCCGCGACACCGCGCGCCGGCTGGCGGCCGAGGAAGGCATCTTCGTCGGCATCTCCGCCGGCGCCACCGTGGCCGCGGCGCTGCAGGTGGCGAAGGGCGCCGACGACGGCGCGGTGATCCTGGCGATGCTGCCCGATACCGGCGAGCGCTACCTGAGCACCTTCCTGCTGGAAGGCGTCAACGAGGGTTCCGATGACGAGTGGCTGGCGGGCCTGGGCTGACAGGCAACACCCACCCCGCTTCTTGTAGGAGCGATGCAAGTCGCGATCGCACGGCGGTCCCGGGTGCCAGCGCATTCGCGACTTAAGTCGCTCCTACATCGAAGCCACCCGTCACGATGCCCGAACGCCATCCATAAAAAACGCCGGCACGAGGCCAGCGTTTCCGATTCCGGGCGTGACGCCGACGTTTTACGCCGCCTTCCACTGCCCCAGCGCCGCCAGGCCGTTGTCGCGGGCACGCGCGAACACGGTCTCCTGCGCCTTGCCGACGTTGGCGGCGATGTCCTGCGACCACAGCTTCAGCGCCGCCGACTGCATCGCGCGGCCGTAGGAGAACGACAGCGGCCACGGGTGCTGGCCCATGCGGTTCATCGCATCCAGGTGCGCGGTGGCGTCGTGGTCGGACTGGCCGCCCGACAGGAACACGATGCCCGGCAGGGTCGCCGGCACGGTCGATTTCAGCACCTGCAGGGTCGCTGCGGCGACTTCCTCGACGCTGGCCTTGTCGCTGCTGGTGGTGCCCGGCAGGACCATCGACGCCTTCAGGATGGTGCCCTCGAGCATGACGTTGTGCTCGTACAGCGAGGCGAACAGCGAGCGCAGGGTGACCTCGGTGACCTCGAAGCACTCGTCGATGTCGTGGCCGCCGTCCATGATCACTTCCGGCTCGACCATCGGCACCAGGCCCTGCTCCTGGCACAGCGCCGCATAGCGGGCCAGCGCGTGGGCGTTGGCGTCGATGCAGGTGCCCGAGGGGATGGTCTCGCCGATGTTGATCACCGCGCGCCACTTGGCGAAGCGGGCACCGAGCTTGTAGTACTCCTCCAGCCGCGCGCGCAGGCCGTCGAGGCCCTCGGTCACCACCTCGCCCGGGAACCCGGCGAGCGCGTGGGTGCCCTTGTCGACCTTGATGCCCGGGATGATGCCGTTGTCGCTCATCAACTTGGTGAACGGCACGCCGTCCTTCGTCGACTGGCGCAGGGTCTCGTCGAACAGGATCGCGCCGGAAATGTGCTCGCCCAGCTTCGGGGTCGACAGCAGCATCTCGCGGTAGGCGCGGCGGTTCTCCTCCGTGCACTCGACGCCGACGCCGTCGAAACGCTTCTTGATGGTCGCGTTCGACTCGTCGATCGCGATGATGCCCTTGCCCGCGGCGACCATGGCCTGGGCGGTTTCGGCAAGCTGTTCGATGCTCATGGGTTCCTGCGGGTGGCTTGGGGTAGCCCTCAAGTATACCCAGCCCCCGCCGGAAAGACCATTTCGAAACAGTGGCTTAGAGCTCGCCGAGCCCCTCGGCCTTGCCGCCCTCGCCGACCTGCAGCAGGCGCAGGGTGTTGGTCGCGCCGCGGTGCTCCATGTGGTCGCCGCTGGTGAAGATCAGGCGTTCGCCCTCCTCCAGCCGGTTGCTGTCGAACAGTTGCTGGATCGCGCTGCGCACCGCGTCGCGGGTGGCCAGGCCGCGGCTGTCGAAGTCCATCGGCACCACCGCCCGCATCAGCGCCATCTGCCGGCGGGCGCCGGGGTGGCGCGACAGTCCAAACACCGGCGCCGGCGAGCGGAACCGCGACAGGAAGCGGGCGGTGCCGCCGGATTCGGTCATCGCCACGATCGCGCGCACGCCGACGTGCTCGGACAGGAACATCGCCGCCATCGCGATCGCCTGGTCGGCGCGCTGCAGGTTGCGCGGGGCGTCCTCGAAATCGGTGTCGTGGTCGAACTGGCGCTCGGCGCCGAGGCAGATCCGCACCAGCGCCTCGACCGCCTTGACCGGGTAGCGGCCGGCGGCGGATTCGGCCGAAAGCATCACCGCGTCGGTGCCGTCGATCACCGCGTTGGCGACGTCGAGTACTTCGGCGCGGGTCGGGATCGGGCTCTCGACCATCGACTGCAGCATCTGGGTGGCGGTGATCACCACCCGGTTGCGGGCGAGCGATTCGCGGATGATCTTCTTCTGCAGGCCGGGCAGTTCGGCGTCGCCGATTTCCACGCCGAGGTCGCCGCGCGCGACCATCACCACGTCGCTGGCGTCGATGATCTCGCCGAGGTTCTCGATCGCCTCGCTGCGCTCGATCTTCGACACCAGCGCGGCATCGCTGCCGGCCGCGCGGGCGATGGCGCGGGCCTCGTCCATGTCGGCGGCGGTGCGGCAGAACGACACCGCGATGAAGTCGGCGTCGAGCTCGGCGGCGACCTTGATCAGCTCGCGGTCGCGTTCGGTCAGGGCACCGAGCGACAGGCCGCCGCCCTGCTTGTTGAGCCCCTTGCGATCGGACAGTTCGCCGTCGTTGAGCACGCGGGTGACGATGCGCTCGCCTTCGACCGCCTCGACCTGCAACTGCATCATGCCGTCGTCGAGCAGCAGCACGTCGCCGGCGGCGACATCGCCCGGCAGGCCGAGGTAGCTGACGCCGATTTCCGACGTGGTCCCGGGCGCGGCGTCGGCGCGCGCGACCAGGTCGAAACGATCGCCGGTCCTGAGCTGGACCTTGCCGTCGGCGAAGCGCTCGATCCGGATCTTCGGCCCCGGCAGGTCGCACAGGATGCCTACTTCGCGGCCGACCCGCCGGGCGGCCTCGCGCACGGCCTGGGCGCGGGCGATCTGCGAGGCCGGATCGCCGTGGGAAAAGTTGAGCCGCACCACGTCGACGCCGGCAGTCAGCAGTGCGTCGAGGACGCCGGGCGCGTCGGTCGCCGGGCCGAGGGTGGCTAGGATCTTGGTGCGTCGCAGCGGTATCGACATGGCATGCTTCCCCCGGGGTTGCGGGTCACGCTAGCACAGCTGCCCGGTGCCTCCGGTTGCATACGAATGCATGGGGAATCCGACATGCCGCAGAACCCTCCGAGCGACGACCTGCCGACCCTGGAAGGCCCGCGCATCCGCCTGCGCGGCTTTCGCGATGGCGACCTGCAGGACTTCTACGCGGTCCACTCCGACCCGCTGGTCAACCGCTACTGGAGCTTCCCGGCGTGGACGGAGGTGTCGCAGGCGCGCGACTACTTCGCCAGCGCGATCGGCGGCCGCGATGCCGGCCGGATGCTGTGCTGGGCGATTGCAGAACGCGAAGGCGACCGCCTGATCGGCAGCACCACGCTGTTTACGATCAATCGCGAGCAGGGCCGGGCCGAGATCGGCTATGCGTTGCGTGCCAGCCATTGGGGCCAAGGGTACGCGCAGGAGGCGTTGCGGATGGTGCTTGGCCATGCGTTCGGCACGCTCGGGCTGCGCCGGATCGAGGCCGACATCGACCCGCGCAATGCCGGGTCGTGCAGGCTGGTCGAACGCATGGGATTCATCCGGGAGGGGTTGTTGCGCGATCGCTGGTGCGTTGCCGGCGAAACCAGCGACAGCGCGATCTACGGGCTGCTCGCGGACGAATGGGAAGCGTCTGTAGGAGCGACGTAAGTCGCGAACGCACGGCGAAACCGGATATCAGTGAAATCGCGACTTACGTCGCTCCTACATCCAGGCGAGACTCGCGGCTGCCGGTGGGTCAGCGCAACCGCAAAACCCCGCTGTCACCCCCGCGCACCGAGTGCCGCCACCGCCGGCAACTCCTTGCCTTCGAGAAACTCCAGGAACGCGCCGCCGCCGGTGGAGATGTACGACACCTCGTCCTCGATCCCGTACTTGTCGACCGCCGCCAGGGTGTCGCCACCACCGGCGATCGAGAACGCTTCGCTCGCCGCGATCGCCCGCGCCAGCGCCTCGGTGCCGTGGCCGAAGGCGTCGAACTCGAATACCCCGACCGGCCCGTTCCAGACCACGGTGCCGGCGCGCTTGATCAGTTCGGCATAACGCGCGGCGGTATCCGGGCCGATGTCGAGGATCATGTCGTCGGCGGCCACCGCGTCGACCGCCTTCACCGTCGCCGACGCATCGGCGGCGAACGCGGGCGCGACCACCACGTCGGTCGGCACCGGGATGTCGGCGCCGCGGGCCTTGGCGTCGGCCATGATCTTTTTGGCGGTATCGACCAGGTCCATCTCGACCAGCGACTTGCCAACGCCATGGCCCATCGCGGCGATGAAGGTGTTGGCGATGCCGCCGCCGACGATCAACTGGTCGACCTTGGACACCAGTGAGGCCAACAGTTCCAGCTTGGTGCTGACCTTGGAGCCGGCGACGATCGCCAGCAGCGGCCGCGCCGGCTGGTCGAGCGCCTTGCCGAGGGCGTCGAGTTCGGCCATCAGCAGCGGCCCGCCGGCGGCGATTTTCGCGTGTTTGATGACGCCGTGAGTCGAGGCCTGCGCGCGGTGCGCGGTGCCGAATGCGTCCATCACGAACACGTCGCACAACGCCGCGTACGCCTTCGCCAACGCTTCGTCGTCCTTCTTCTCGCCGACGTTCATGCGGCAGTTCTCCAGCAGCACCAGCTGGCCCGGCTTGACGTCGACGCCGCCGACCCAGTCCTTGACCAGCGGCACCTCGATGCCGAGCAACTGCGACAGGCGCTCGGCGACCGGCTGCAGCGATTCGTGCTCGCTCCAGACGCCCTCGCTGGGGCGGCCGCGGTGCGACATCACCATCACCGCCGCGCCCTTCTCCAGCGCCAGCTTCAGGGTCGGCAACGCCGCCGTGATGCGCTGCTCCGAGGTGATCCGGCCGTCGGCGTCGATCGGCACGTTGAGGTCCTCGCGGATCAGCACGCGCTTGCCGGAGAGGTCGAGGTCGGTCATGCGGAGGATGGTCATCGGATTGGGCGCCTTGGAACCTCCCCGCGATGGAGAGGTGAATGGAGGAAGCGCATGCCGGCGAACCGGCTGCGAGGCCGGCATTGTCCCGCCGGCGTCGTTCCGGGGCAAATCCCGGCACGATGCACGACGATCGAGCTATCACAACATTTGGTATTGACGACGCGGGATATCCCGCTATGTTGTGGTTGTCGGTGCCGGCCTCGCGGCTGGCTTAAAACGGGAAGCCGGTGCGGACACCTCGTCCAATTCCGGCGCTGCCCCGCAGCGGTAGTGGAAACGAAAGCCGTCATGGCACTGGGCAGGCGCCCGGGAAGCGACGGCCGGTAGGTGGAGCGCCACGCTCCGCGTCCAGAGCCCGAAGACCTGCCGACAGCCGCGCGATGCACACCGCGCGGTGACCGGCCAAGGAGTCTCCGGACTCCGCGCCCGCGGGGGCATGGCCGTGCGATCGGTGTCGGGCCTGCGCCACGCAGGCCACGACGGTCGATGGCATGCGCGCCTCCGTGCGTCGCCCTTCGAGGGAAGGGTGGCGAACCGTGCTTCATGCACCGGAGTCACGCCATGACCACCGATACCCCCGCCGCGGTTGCCACCGACGGCACCAATACGTCCGACCTCGCCGGCTCCCTGGCCGGCACTGCCACTACCGCTACCGCTACGGCCGCCGACGCTCCCGGCCTGACCCTGACCCCGCCCGCCGCCGCCTTCTCGATGGCGGTGACCAAGCGCAACGGCGGCCGCGAGCCGGTCGACCTCAACAAGATCGTGCGCGCGATTACCCGCTGCAGCGACGACCTCTACGCGATCGACCCGATGCGCGTCGCCACCCGCACCATCTCCGGCCTCTACGACGGCGCCAGCACCCGCGAACTCGACGAACTGTCGATCCGCACCGCCGCCCTGCTGACCGCCGAGGAGCCCGAGTACGGTCGCCTCGCCGCGCGCCTGCTGGCGGGCGTGATCGAGAAGGAAGTCGCGGCAATCGACATCAACGCGTTCTCGCAGTCGGTGCAGCGCGGTCATGAGCTGGGCGTGATCAACGCGCGCCTGCTCGGCTTCGTCCAGGCCAACGCGCGCAAGCTCAACGACGCGATCGACAACTCGCTCAACACCCGCTTCGACTACTTCGGCCTGCGCACGCTGTACGACCGCTACCTGCTGCGCCACCCGACCGCGCGCACGGTGATCGAAACCCCGCAGCAATTCTTCCTGCGAGTGGCCTGCGCGCTCAGCGAGGACGTCGGCGACGCGCTGGCGCTGTACCGACGCATGGCGCAGCTGGACTACATCCCGTCGTCGCCGACGCTGTTCAACGCCGGCACCACCCACGAGCAGTTGTCGTCGTGCTTCCTCCTCGACTCGCCGGAGGATTCGCTGGAGAGCATCTACCAGCGCTACATGGACGTCGCCAAGCTGTCGAAGTTCAGCGGCGGCATCGGCCTGAGCTACACCCGCATCCGCTCGCGCGGCTCGCTGATCCGGTCCACCAACGGCCTGAGCAACGGCATCGTGCCGTGGCTGAAGACGCTCGACGCCTCGGTCGCGGCGGTCAACCAGGGCGGCAAGCGCAAGGGCGCGGCCTGCGTCTACCTGGAACCGTGGCATGCCGATGTCGAGGAGTTCCTGGAGCTGCGCGACAACACCGGCGACGAGGCCCGGCGCACCCACAACCTCAACCTCGCCAACTGGATTCCCGACGAGTTCATGCGCCGGGTCGAGGCGGATGCGATGTGGTCGCTGTTCGATCCGCACAAGGTGCCGGAGCTTACCGACCTGTTCGGCGAGTCCTTCGATCGCGCTTACGTCGCCGCCGAAGCCGCCGGACTCGCCCACAAACAGGTCAAGGCGAGGGAGTTGTACGGCCGGATGATCCGCACGCTGGCGCAGACCGGCAACGGCTGGATGAACTTCAAGGACAAGTCCAACCGCGCCTGCAACCAGACCGCGAAAGCCGGCAACGTCGTGCACCTGTCGAACCTGTGCACCGAGATCCTCGAGGTCACCTCGCAGGACGAGACCGCGGTGTGCAACCTCGGCTCGATCAACCTGTCGCACCATGTCGAGCTGTTTGAGGAGGGACCGGTGCATGGCGAAGCCGGGCGCTTCGATTTCGACCGGCTGGCCCAAACCGTGCGCCTCGCGGTGCGCCAACTCGACCGGGTGATCGACCTGAACTTCTATCCGATCGAGACCGCGCGCCGTGCCAACCTCAAGTGGCGGCCGGTCGGGCTCGGCGCGATGGGCCTGCAGGACGTGTTCTTCAAACTGCGGCTGCCGTTCGATTCCGAACCGGCGCGGGCGTTGTCGAAGCGGATCGCCGAGGAGGTCTACTTCCATGCGCTGTCGGCGTCGAGCGAGCTGGCGCTGGAGCACGGCCGCCACCCGGCGTTCGGCGACACCCGCGCGGCCAATGGCGGGTTGCAGTTCGAGGCTTGGGACGTGCAGCCGAGCGACGCCGAGCGCTGGGACGGCCTGCGTGCGCGAATCCGCGAACACGGGCTGCGCAACTCGCTGCTGATCGCAATCGCGCCAACCGCGACCATCGCCTCCATCGCCGGCTGCTACGAATGCATCGAGCCTCAGGTGTCCAACCTGTTCAAGCGCGAAACGCTTTCAGGCGACTTCATCGTGGTCAATCGCTACCTGGTCGAGGAGCTGAAGACGCTGGGCCTGTGGACCGCGGAACTGCGCGACGCGATCAAGCGCGCCGACGGCTCGATCCAGGGCATCGAGGCGATTCCAGAGTCGCTGCGGCAGGTCTACCGCACCGCGTGGGAACTGCCGATGCGCTCGCTGATCGACATGGCCGCCGACCGCGGCGCGTTCATCGACCAGAGCCAGTCGCTGAACCTGTTCATCGAGAGTCCGAACATCGGCCAGCTGTCGTCGATGTACATGTATGCGTGGAAGCAGGGGTTGAAAACGACGTATTACCTGCGCTCGCGGCCGGCGACGAAGATTGCGAAGGCAACCGTGGGGAAGGCTGTGGCAAGCGCGCCTGTGCCGGTAGGCGACGCGATCGCCTGTTCGCTGGAGAACCCGGAGAGCTGCGAAGCCTGCCAGTAGCGATCCAACGCTCCCTCTCCCGCTTGCGGGAGAGGGCCGGGGTGAGGGCACGCGACACCGCATTTTCGACTAAACCCCAACCCCGACCGCACCCGCTCCCGCGCACCCTCATCCGCCCTTCGGGCACCTTCTCCCGCAAGCGGGAGAAGGAATGGCAAGGAACCCTTTGATGTCCACCCATCTGCTCGACCCCGGCTTCGACCTCACCCTGCGGCCGATGCGCTACCCGCGCTTCTACGACATGTACCGCGACGCGATCCGCAACACCTGGACCGTCGAGGAGGTCGACTTCTCGCTCGACGTCAACGACCTGCGCCACAAGTTCGGCCCGGCCGAACGCCATCTGATCGAACGACTGGTCGCGTTCTTCGCCACCGGCGACTCGATCGTCGCCAACAACCTCGTGCTCAACCTCTATCAGCACATCAACGCCCCCGAGGCGCGGATGTACCTGTCGCGGCAGCTGTACGAGGAAGCACTGCACGTGCAGTTCTACCTGACCCTGCTCGACACCTACCTGCCCGACCCTACCGAGCGCGCACGCGCCTTCGATGCGGTCGAGAACATCCCCTCGATCCGCGCCAAGGCCGCGTTCTGCTTCAAGTGGATCGACTCGATCCAGGACCTGCAGCGCATCGAGACCCGCGAGCAGCGCCGCCAGTTCCTGCTCAACCTGGTCTGCTTCGCCTGCTGCATCGAGGGGCTGTTCTTCTTCGCCGCGTTCGCCTACGTCTACTACCTGCGTTCACGCGGGTTGCTGCACGGGCTGGCGTCGGGCACCAACTGGGTGTTCCGCGACGAGAGCTGCCATATGGCGTTCGCGTTCGAGGTCATCGACACCGTGCGCAAGGAGGAGCCGTCGCTGTTCGACGACGGGTTGCAGCGCGAGATCGTGCAGATGCTGGTCGAGGCGGTCGACTGCGAGATGCAGTTCGCCGCCGACACCCTCTCGGGCGGCGTGGTCGGGCTGTCGCTCAAGGACATGCGGCAGTACCTGGAGTACTGTGCGGACCAGCGGCTCGAACAACTGGGGATGCCGAAGCATTTCGGCGCAGGCAACCCGTTCGGCTTCATGGACTTGCAGGACGTACAGGAGGTCACCAATTTCTTCGAACGCCGGGTCTCGGCGTACCAGGTCGGCGTGCAGGGCGAAGTCGCGTTCGACGCCGCGTTCTGACGCGACGTCCGGTCGCGCATCGCGCACCATCCCCCGAGTCGAACCGCTCGGATCACTCTGATCGACGGCGCCGCGGGAACGCGGTTGCAAAGGCGGCACGGAGCCGCCGCCCCGGCACGGAGCGCGGGGCGACAGCAGGGATGCCGAGGGACGACATGGCAGTCGTCGATGCTGCACCGGACGCCGCGGGGGCCAGGGATGGCCGACAACGGGCGGCATGGATGCCGCCGGCTTGTTCTCAGCGTCCGCCGACCACCGGCAGGCCGAGGCCGCGCGTCGCCGCGTCGATGCCGAGTCCGTAGCGCAGGCTGCGGCCGATCCGATCGGCGTACTCGCCCATCTGCCGCGCGTGCTCCTCGTCGAGCAGTTCGGTCGTGGTCTCACGCCACAGTGCCAGCCACTCGTCGAAATGCGCGGCGTCGATCGGGTGGCCGCGGTGCTTGGCCATCGGGTTGCCGCGGTAGGACTTGGCGCCCAGCGCCACCGAACACCAGAACGAGGTCAGCAGGCGCTTGTGCTCGGGCCAGTCGTCGACCGCCGCGTTGAACACCGGTCCCAGGCTCGGGTGGCGCTGGACGCGGTCATAGAACACGTCGACCAGTTCGGCCAGTTGCGCTTCGGTGAGTTCGGCGGGTCGAGGCATGATCGAAAACAGGACAGGTGGGACGGGTCGATGGTGCATCGCAGAGATGGAGCCGGCTTTGCCGCAAGTCAAGCACCCACGAAAAAGGCCGGGCGATGGACCCGGCCTTTTCGCGTGCTGCGGCGGACGGCGCTTACTTCGCCGCGACCACCTTGACCATCTCCAGGCACTTGTTGGAGTAGCCCCACTCGTTGTCGTACCAGCTGACCAGCTTGACGAAGCTGTCATCGAGCGCGATGCCGGCCTCGGCGTCGAAGATCGAGGTGCGCGCGTCGCCGCGGAAGTCGGTCGCGACCACCTTGTCCTCGGTGTAGCCGAGGATGCCCTTGAGCGCGCCCTGCGACTGCGCCTTCATCTCCGCGCAGATCTCGGCGTAGGTCGCCGGCTTCTCCAGCTCGACGGTCAGGTCGACCACCGACACGTCCGAGGTCGGCACGCGGAAGCTCATGCCGGTCAGCTTCTTGTTGAGCTCCGGGATCACCACGCCGACCGCCTTGGCCGCGCCGGTGCTCGACGGGATGATGTTCTCGAGGATGCCGCGGCCGCCGCGCCAGTCCTTGTTGGACGGGCCGTCGACGGTCTTCTGGGTGGCGGTGGCGGCGTGCACGGTGGTCATCAGGCCGCGCTTGATGCCCCACTTGTCGTTGAGCACCTTGGCCACCGGGGCCAGGCAGTTGGTGGTGCAGCTGGCATTCGAGATGATCGCCTCGCCCTTGTAGGTCTTGTCGTTGACTCCGTAGACGAACATCGGGGTGGTGTCCTTCGACGGCGCCGACAGGATCACCTTCTTCGCGCCGGCGTCGAGGTGCTTCTGCGCGGTCTCGGCGGTCAGGAACAGGCCGGTCGACTCGATCACCACCTCGGCGCCGACCTCGCCCCACTTCAGGTTGGCCGGGTCGCGCTCCTGGGTCAGGCGGATCTTGCTGCCGTTGACGATGAGGTTGCTGCCGTCGACCGACACGTCACCGTCGAAGCGGCCGTGCACCGAGTCGTACTGCAGCATGTAGGCCAGGTAGTCCGGCTCCAGCAGGTCGTTGATGGCGACGATTTCGATGTCGTTGCCGAAATTCTGCACGGCCGAGCGCAACACGTTGCGTCCGATGCGGCCGAAACCGTTGATACCAACCTTGATCGCCATTACGGGCTCCTGATGGGCGGAACTGTGGGAGGAAGCGGATAAATCGGGGTATTTTAGCGTGTTGACCGGGCGAATGCCCCGCGCCCACCCGTTCCGAGAGCCATGCCATGCGCCGTCCACGCCCCACCACCCTGTTGCCCCTCCTGATCGCCCCGCTGCTGATGCTGCTGGCCGGGCCGGTTGGCGCCTGGGGGCCGCAGGGCCACCGGCTGGTCGCGGCGCTGGCCTGGAGCGGACTGACCCCGCAGGCGCGGGCGGAGGTCATGGTCCTGCTGGCCGGCGAGCCCGACCCCACCCTGCCCGGCATCGCCAACTGGGCCGACCAGTTGCGCGCCGAGGACCCGGACCTCGGCAAACGCAGCGCCGCGTGGCATTACGTCAACATCGGCGAGGAAGGCTGCCGCTACGACGCAGCGCGCGACTGCCCCGGCGGCAACTGCGTGGTGGACGCGATCGACCGCCAACTCGCGATCCTGGCCGACCACGCGCAACCGTTGGCGGCACGCCGGCAGGCGCTGAAATTCGTTGTCCACTTCGTCGGCGACGTGCACCAGCCGATGCACGCCGGCTACGGCCACGACAAGGGCGGCAATACCGTACAGGTCAACCTGGACGGCGACGGCAGCAACCTGCACCGGCTGTGGGACAGCGGCCTGCTGAACACCGCCGACCTCGACGACGCGGCCTACCTTCGGCACCTGCAGTCATTGCCGCCGGTGCCCGCCTCCAGCGTCGCCGGCCCGGCCGACTGGGCCGAAGCGTCCTGCGCCATCGCAATGCAGCCCGGGCTGTATCCGCCGCGCGCGAAGATCGGCGACGCCTACGTGCAACGCTGGCGGCCGGTGGCGGAAGCACAACTGCGACGCGGCGGTGCGCAGCTGGCCGCGCTGTTGAACGAGGCACTTGGCGGCTGACTCAAGCCCGGCCCGGCGACGGACGTACTATTGGGCTACCGCAGCGGAGGCCCGCCATGGTTCCCGACGTCCAGCCGTTCTTCCATCGCGACAGCAACACCTGGAGCTATGTGGTCACCGAACCCGGCGGTCCGGCGGCGGCAATCATCGACCCGGTGCTGGACTTCGATGCACGCGCCGGCCGGGTTTCCACCGCATCGGCCGAAGCGCTGCTGGAACATGTCCGCGAGCGCGGCCTGGACGTGCAGTGGATCTTGGAAACCCACGCCCACGCCGACCACCTTAGTGCCGGCGACTGGCTTCGGCGGCGGCTGCCCGGGGCCCGGCTCGCAATCGGCGATGGCATCCGCAGCGTGCAGCGCGAGTTCGCGCCGGTCTTCAACCTCGGCGCCGACTTCGCGGTCGATGGCTCGCAGTTCGACCACCTCTGGCAGGCCGATGAGGCCTTCACGATCGGCGCGCTGCCGGCCCGGGTGATCGGCGTACCCGGCCACACCGACGACAGCTGTGCCTACCTGCTCGGCGACGCACTGTTCACCGGCGACTCGCTGTTCATGCCCGACAGCGGCACCGCACGCTGCGACTTCCCCGGCGGCGGCGCGGCGACGCTGTATCGCTCGATCCGGCAGATGTACGAACTGCCCGATGCCACCCGCGTATTCGTCTGCCACGACTACGGCGTCGGCGGCAGCCGCGAGGTCGCCTGCGAGACCACCATCGGCGAGCAGAAGCGCCACAACATCCACGTCCGCGCCGACACCGGCGAAGCGGAGTTCGTGCAATTGCGCGAAGCCCGCGACGCCACCCTGTCGATGCCGGCGCTGATGCTGCCCGCGGTGCAGGTCAACATCCGCGCCGGCGCGTTGCCGGAGGCCGAGACCAACGGCATCCGCTATCTGAAGATTCCACTCGACCGGTTCTGACCTGCGGTCAAGCCGCACCCGACGGGGGCGATGCCACCGGCTCTTCGCCCGGTGGAATATCGAATTCGACCGGTACCCGGACCCGGCTGGCAACCGGTTTGCCGTCCTCGATCTCCGGGTTGAACTTCCATTTCGAAGCGGCATCGACCGCCGCCTGGTCGAACACACCGGCAGGCTCGGAACTCTCGACCACGATGTCGACCGGATGGCCCCCGGCATCCACATCGATTACCAGCACCACCTTGCCGGTGATTTTCTGCTCGACCGCCGCTTTCGGGTAGGCCGGTGGCTGCCGCATCTGTGTATTGCTGCCGGCGGTGGAGGACGGCGCGGCGTCGGTTTCGAACGTAATCGGCACCCGGACTTGGCCTGCCACCGGCTTGCCGTCACGGATTTCCGGATTGAACGTCCACTGCCAAGCCGCATCGATGGCCGCCTGGTCGAACACACCGGCCGGCTCGGAACGCTCGACTTCGACCGCGGTGGCGCGTCCGTTGGCGTCGACATCGACCACCAGCACCACCTTGCCGCCAATGCCCTGCTTGAGCGCGGACGCGGGATAACGCGGAGGCGTCCGATCACTGGTGACGCCCGCCAGTTGGTCGGCTACGACCTGCGGCGGTTGCGCAGCCCAGGCGGCACAGGCGACGACCAGGGTCAGTACACCGACCGCGGCACTGCCGACGACCCAGCGGGTACGGGTAGGAACGGGTTGGTTCAACATCGCGATTCTCTCCTTGAGTGGATGGCCATAACCCCAGTGACAGCCCAGCGGCAGCGCCTGGCTGGCCAGTTGGGCCTTCAACATCGCCTCGCCATAGGCGCGACGCGATTTCTGATGCAGCGCGATGACGCGCTGGTCGCATGCCAGCTCCTGGTCATGGCGGAAGCGCCGGCTGGCGAGGTGCACCAGCGGGTTGAACCAGAACAGGCAGCGCAGCGCGACGACCGCTGCGTTCAGATGCAGGTCGCCGCCGCGGATGTGGCTGCGCTCATGGGCCTGCATCAACCACTGCTGCTCGGTGCTGAAGCGCTGGTCGAAATCGGCCGGCACCACGATCCGCGGATGCAGCAGGCCGAACGCGGCGGGCAATCCGCGAACTGCACTGGACTGCTGCAGGCCGTCTCCACGCGACTGCAGGGTGCCCAGCGCGCGGCGAAACCGGCGTTGCTGCAGTGCGAACCAGGCGATGGAAAACAGCACGCCGATCGCCCATGCCAGCATCGCCGCCGTCGCCGCACCGATCGTTGTCGCCGGGCCGTGGGTGACCGCCACTGGAAGTGCAGCGACCGGTTGCGACATGACCGCCATCTGCGTCACTACGGTCGCTGCCGGCAACAGCACGGCGGCCAGCGCCGCCGGTACCAGCGACCAGCTCGCATACGCGATTCGCGCGCCGAAATACCTGCGCAGGCGCTGCCGCACCACCAGCACGACCATGATCGCGACGCTGCCGGCGATGGTCGTTTCGGCCAGCAGCGGCAGCGCGTCAGCGGGAGCCATCGTCGATCTCCCGAAGCAGCTTGCGCAGCTCGGCGATGTCTTCGCCGCTGAGCTTGCGGTGCTCGCTGAAGTGCGCGACCAGCGGTGCGACCCGTCCGCCGAACAGGCGGTCGAGCAGACCCTCGCTCTCGTCGATCAACCAGTCACCGCGCTCCAGCACCGGCGTGTACAGATAGCGGCGGCCGTCCTTCTCGGCGGCGATCGCGCCCTTGTTGAGCAGGCGGTTGAGCAGGGTCTTGATGGTCGGCTCCTGCCAGTGCCGGCTTTCCGCCAACGCCTGCACGACGTCGTCGGCGCTGAGCGGATGCTGGCGCCAGAGCACGTCCATCACGGTCGATTCGGCTTCGCTGATCTGCATTGTTTACATCCGTAATTTTCTACAGATTACGTGCGTAAACAGAGTTGTCAAGCCATTTGAGCCCCGCGCTCGCAGGAGCGATTCGAGTCGCAAGCGGCCCGGTGCGGTGGTGGCCGGGGATGGTTCAATCCCCGGCAATGCAGCACGTGCGGAATTCTGCGCGCAAGTCGCAACCCGCAGCGTCAGAGGGTCGCGACTTACGTCGCTCCTACAGGTGCGGGTTCGATGCGATTGGGGATGCCCTCGGCGGGAGGGCATCCGCAATCATCAGAGCGAGTTGGCCGCCTCGACCACGCGCTCGACGGTGAAGCCGAAGTGCGGGAACAGCTTGCCGGCCGGGGCGCTGGCGCCGAAGGTGTCGATGCCGATCACGGCGCCGTCGAGGCCGACGTACTTGCGCCAGAAGTCGGACACGCCGGCTTCGATCGCGACGCGCTTGCGGCAGGCGTCCGGCAGCACCGACTCGCGGTAGGCGGCGTCCTGGCGGTCGAACACGTCGGTCGACGGCATCGACACCACGCGCACGTCGTCGCCCAGCTGCGCCGCCGCCTGCATCGCCAGTCCGACTTCCGAGCCGGTCGCGATCAGGATCAGTCGCGGACTGGCGCCGCCGTCCTTCAGAACGTAGCCGCCACGCGCGATGTCGGCGACCTGCGCCTCGCTGCGCGGCTGGTGGTCGAGATTCTGGCGCGAGAAGACCAGGCAGCTCGGGCCGTTGCCGCGCTGGATCGCCGCGCGCCACGACACCGCCGACTCGACCGCGTCGCAGGGGCGCCAGACGTCGTTGTTGGGGATGTGGCGCAGGCTCGCCAAGTGCTCGATCGGCTGGTGGGTCGGGCCGTCCTCGCCAAGGCCGATCGAGTCGTGGGTGTAGACGTGGATCGCCTGCGCCGCCATCAGCGCGCTCATGCGCACCGCGTTGCGGGCGTAGTCGCTGAACACCAGGAAGGTGGCGTCGTAGGGGATGAAGCCACCGTGCACCGACAGGCCGTTGCTGATCGCGGTCATCGCGAACTCGCGCACGCCGAAGTAGATGTAGTTGGCGTTGGGGTCGTCGGTGGCGACCGACTTGCTGCCGCTCCACAGGGTCAGGTTGGAATGGGCCAGGTCGGCCGAACCGCCGACCAGTTCCGGCAGCAGCGGCGCGAACGCCTCGATCGCCATCTGCGAGGCCTTGCGCGAGGCCACGACCGGCCCCTCTGCCTGCAGCTTGGCGATGTACGCGTCGGCCTGCTCGACGAAGTCCGCCGGCAACTCGGCATGCGAGCGTCGGGTCAACTCGTCGGCCAGCTCCGGGTAGCGCTGCGCGTAACCGTCGAACGCACGGTTCCACTGCTCCTCGCGGACCAGGCCGGCGTTGCCGGCGCGCCAGCCATCGTAGATTTCCGGGGCGATATGGAATGCATCGTGCTCCCACGCCAGCGCGCCGCGGGTGGCGATGATCTCGTCGGGTCCGAGCGGGGCGCCGTGGCTGGACTCCTTGCCGGCCTTGGCCGGTGAGCCATAGCCGATCGTGGTGCGGCAGCAGACCAGGGTCGGCTTGTCGTTGCTGAGCATCGCCGCGTCGATCGCGCGCTTGATCGAGTCGCTGTCGTGGCCGTCGACGCCGCGGATCACGTTCCAGCCGTAGGCCTCGAACCGCGCCGGGGTGTCGTCGGTGAACCAGCCGTCGGTGTTGCCGTCGATCGAGATCTTGTTGTCGTCCCAGAACGCGACCAGCTTGTGCAGGCCCCAGGTGCCGGCCAACGACGCGGCCTCGTGGCTGATGCCCTCCATCAGGCAGCCGTCGCCCATGAACACCCAGGTGCGGTGGTCGACGATCTCGTGCTCGGGACGGTTGAAGCGCTGCGCCAGCAGCTTCTCGGCGAGCGCCATGCCGACCGCGTTGGCGAAGCCCTGGCCGAGCGGACCGGTGGTGGTCTCCACGCCCGGCGTCATGAAGTTCTCCGGGTGGCCCGGGGTCTTCGACTCGAGCTGGCGGAAATTCTTCAGGTCATCGATCGACAGGTCGTAGCCCGACAGGTGCAGCAGCGCGTACTGCAGCATCGAGCCGTGGCCGTTGGACAGTACGAAGCGGTCGCGGTTGAACCAGTCCGGGTTGTTGGGGTTGTGGCTGTAGTAGTCGTTCCACAGCACCTCGGCGATGTCGGCCATGCCCATCGGCATGCCCGGGTGGCCGGAATTGGCCGCCTGCACCGCGTCGATGGCGAGGAATCGGATGGCGTTGGCGAGGTCGCGACGGGTGGGCTTGGCGGCAGCAGGCGTGGGCATGGCGGGGTCGATGGCGAAAAACAGCCACCATTGTCCCATCCGGGGGCGGCCGTGTCGCGGCCCTTCGCGGGGGTACGGGGCTGGATGGTCGGGGTTTGGTGAGCCGTGGTGTGGGTCAGGGCGAAGGTCAGAAGCGGAACGCGGCTTCGTGGGGAGCGCCGCCCTGCCGGGGTGCTGCTGCGCCCGCTCCGTCGGGCCATCCATGGCCCGAGTCGGGGCCGTGCGCCATCCATGGCGCACTCTCCGCAGCACCCCGACAGGACGTCGCGTCGCGCTTGGGGGGTGTGGTGCGTCGTGTCGCTTGCGTGATGTATGCGGATATACGCGCCCGTGTAGGAGCGACGTAAGTCGCGATTTCCACGGTGTCCGTAATCGCCCTGAAATCGCGACTTACGTCGCTCCTTACATGAAGCATTCCTCCGCCGGCCGCCTTCTGGGCGGAACCGTGCCCGAAGCTCGCCCTCTGGCTTCCCCCGACCGGGATGAACCGCGCTACCGCCGAATCAACCCGCCAGATAACCGAATCAGTCGGCCAGCAATTCCGGCGGCGGATCCATCTCGCCGCGCGACACCACCGCCGCCGCCGCCAGGTCGCCGGTGACGTTCAGGGTGGTCCGGCACATGTCGAGGAAGCGGTCGACGCCGAGGATGATGCCGATGCCTTCCGGCGGCACCCCGACCATGCCGCAGATCAGCGCGATCACCGGCAGCGAGCCCGCCGGCACGCCGGCGGTGCCGATGCCGCCGAGGATGCACACGAACATCACCGTGACCTGCTGCACCAGCGACAGCTCGACCCCGAAAAACTGCGCCAGGAACAGTACCGTGACGCCCTCGAACAGCGCGGTGCCGTTCTGGTTGGCGGTGGCGCCGACGGTCAGCACGAAACGCGAGATCTTGCGCGGCAGGCCGAGCTGCTCGTCGGCCACGCGCAGCGCGGTCGGCAGGGTGGCGTTGCTCGACGCGGTCGAGAACGCCATCACCATCGCTTCCTGCGAACCCTTGAAGAATTTCAGTGGCGAATAGCCGCCGGCAAACTTCAGCGCCAGCGAATAGACCACGAACATGTGCAGCGCGAGCGCCAGCACGACGACGCCGACGTACGCGCCCAACCGCACCAGCAGGTCCCAGCCGAACAGCGCGGCGAGGTTGAACATGAAGCAGAACACCGCGTACGGCGCCAGCTTGATGACCAGCCCGATCAGGGTCATCGAGACCTCGAACAGGCCCTCGATGCCGCGCTGCAGGGTATCGGTGGCGGCGCTGCGGGTCAGCACCAGACCGATTCCTACCATGATCGCGAAGAACATCACCGCCAGGATGGAGTTGTTGGCGGCGGCGGTGATGACGTTGCTGGGGACAATCGAGAGCAGCATCTCCATGCCCTGCGGCTGGCCGCTGCTGCTGCTGACGATCGCCGCCGCGCGCTCGGAGCCCTCCGCCAGCATCTGTTCGGCGGCGGCGCGGTCGACGCCGACGCCCGGTTGCAGCCAGTTGACCAGCACCAGCCCGATCACCACCGCGATGCCGGACACCACCACCGTGTAGGCCAGCGTCTTCCAGCCGACCCTGCCGAGCGAGCGCACGTCGCCCATCTCGGCGATGCCGACCACCAGCGCCGAGAACAGCAGCGGGATGATCAGCATGAAGATCAAGCGCAGGAACAGCTGCCCGGCCGGCTGGGTGACGTAGGTGGTGAGCCACTGCACCCACTCGGCGTCGGCGCCGGACACGTAGTACGCGATCATGCCCAGCAGCAGGCCGGCCCCGAATCCGATCGCCATCTTCCAGTGCAACGGCATCTTGCGCTTGGCGGTGTTGGCGCCGGTATTCGCTTCCGTCATCGTCGTGCAGTTCCCCACTTGAGTGCGGGCGAGCTTAGCAAACCCGTTCCGGGGCGCCGGGTCAGCGGCGCGTGGGGGTCAGGCCTCCGGATACAACGGCGGCAGGGGCGACTTTGCGACAGCTGCCACTTCGCGCCAGCGAGGCCCACCGGCGAAGGCTGAGCGCATCAGGCTGCGGGCGGCGACACCGTCGCCCCCACCCCAGCGCGCATGCTGCAGTGCGTCGATGGCGTCACGCTGTGCGGGGTCGTCGAGCCGCGTCCGGACCTCGTCCAGGTTCGATGCCGGGGGACGCGCCATTGCGCACAAACTGTCGGCAACGTCGGCGAAATCGCCGGTAGCGAGCGCGCGCTTGAACGCGGCCGGGTCCGGCTTCGTGATCGAGCCCGGGGAAACCGGCCGCGGGGTAGCGACCGCGGCGGCCGGAGCGCTGCGATGCAACCCCCACAGCAGGGTCAGCAGCCACAACGCCGCGAACAGCAGGGTCGCCAGCACCCAGCCGCGACTCGCCCCGTGCAACGTGTCCTGCAATGGCGATTCGGTGGCGGACGGCGGCACCGGTTGCGATGTCGCCGCGCCCGGTGCAGTGGCAGCCGTCTGGCCCCCGCTGGCGGCGGGCGGGCCGGCGACCTGCCATTGCAGCGGTGGCAACCGGGTGCTGCGGGCCCTGCCGGCGCCGACGTCCCACCAGTCCAGCGCCAGCCCGGCCAGTTCCACCGCGCCGCCGCGGGTCGGCACCAGCGAGAACCTGCGCGTCAGCGTGACCTGCGGGCGGCCGTCCTTGAAGCGCTCATCGGCCTGCACCGGTTCGGCGAACACCTGCACGCCGTCGATCGGCGGCAGTTGCAGCTCGGGCATCTGCGCGGCGCCGACGCCATCGGCGATCGCTTCGATGGTCAGCGTGGCGGCGCTGCCCACGCGCAGCTCCTGCGGGGTCGAGCGGTAGTTCAGCCGCAGGTCGTGCAGCGGCAGCCACGGTTGCGGCGCCCCGGCGGGCGCCGGCAGCACCTTCACCGAGCGCGGCGCGGCGCGCGCCTGCAACACCCCGCTGCGGCCAAGGAAGTCGTCGAAGAAGCCGGTGGCGCCCCGCCCCTCGAAGGTCGCGCCCGGGATCTGCAGCGCGCCGCTGCGCTCCGGGATCAGCAGGTAGCGGCGTTCGACCACGTTGTAGCGGCGGCCGTCGATCTCGCGGCTGTACTGGGCGTCGTCACCGACCTCGCGCAGGGTGGCGCCGTCGGGGGCGGGCTGGTCGAGCTCGCCCGACACCAGCGGCACCGCCGAGTACAGCCGTACCACCAGGCCGACCGCCTGTTGCACGTAGGGACTGGTGTCATCGGCCTCGCTTTCGAGGAAGACGTCATCGCCCGCGCGTGCCGGAGTTCGGGTGCTGGCCGGGGTGACGACCAGCGACAGCGGCGCGGTGCGGTCGTTGCCGACGCGCAAAGCCGGAATGGTCAGCACCCCGTCGCGGCGCGGCTTCAGTGCAACCGCATACAGGGTGCGGCTCTGCATGCGGCCGTTGCTGAGCTCGACCTGGCGGCTGCTGCTGTGGCCGCTGATACCGAACTCCGACTCCAGCGGGCCGTAGTCGGGGCTGGCGCCGGCATCGGTCTGGATGTTGAGGGTGACGGTTTCACCCAGGGCGATGCGGTCGCGATCGAGCCAGGCGCGGGTCTGCGCGCCCGCGGCCAGGCTGGCCATCGCCAACAGCAGCAGGACCAGGGTTTGCAGCACGCTTCGCGACATCGGTGTCATTCCTCCCATCCGCCCTGCATCCGGCGACGCTGGTGCTCGAGCCTGAATTTTTCGCGCAGCAGGCCGCCCGGGTCATCCGGGATCCGTCGCAGCCATGCTTCGTTGGCGAGGCGGCGTTCGCGCTGTTCCGGCGATTCGGTCGGGGCGGCCTGTGCAGGGTCGTCGGCGTTGCCGTCTTCCTGCGCGGCCTGCAATGCCTCCTGCATGCGCTGGCGCTGGGCCTCGTCGGCGGATTGCTGGGCCGCTTCGTCTGCAGGCCGCGGTTGTTCCGGCGGCGTGTCCTGCGAAGCACCGTCACCGGCGTCGTCGGGTTTCGATGGTGGCGACTCGGATGGCTTGTCCTGGCCCTGCTGCCGCGACGGCGACTTGCCCTCGCCTTCCTGCTGCGGATCGCCCGCGTCACCCTTGGACGCATCATCCTTGCTGTCCGATGGCTTGTTCTCGTCCTGCTGCCCGCCCTTCGGCGGCTTGCGCTTCATCGCCGCCTCGACCGCGCGCTTGTTGGCGATCGCATCCTGCATGTCCGGCGATTGTTGCAGCGCTTGCCGGTAGGCCTCGACCGCCGCCGGATAGTCGCCGGCCCTGGCCAGAGCATTGCCCTGGTTGTAATGGGCATCTGCACTGTCGAGTCCACCGTACAACTGGGCGGCGCGCTTGAAATCACCTTCGCGGTAGGCCTGCGCCGCCTGTTGCATCTGCTCGTGCGCGGCCTGGTCGGGGCGTTGCCACAGCTCGGCGGCCTGTGCGCCACGGCCCGGCAGCCACAACACCAGCACCACCAGCGCGACCGGCGCGCCACGGCGGAATGCCAGCAGGGCCAGCACCATCAGCGGCAGCAGCAGCCAGTAGCCGTCGTCGTGCCAGCTGCGGCCGCGCTCTCCCTGCGCGGTATCGGTGCCAGTCGATCCCGGATCGGCCGACCCCGGGTCGAGCACGCCAAGCGATTGCAGGTCGCCGACGTCGTCGCCGAGACCGGCATAGTCGCCGCCGCCCGCCCGTGCGAGTTGCCGCAGCGAGCCCGGGTCCAGCGCCGCCGTGGCAAGCGCGCCTCCGGCCCGTCGATAGGGCGCGCCCTGCTCGCTGCCCAACCCGAGTACGGACACGCGGTATCCGCTCGCGTAGGCCGATGCGGCGGCGTCGCGCGCATCCGCATCGGCGCGGTCGGTCAACAGCAGGATCCGGCCGCGGTCGAAGCCCGCCTGCCGCAACAGCCTTGCCGACCACGCGATCGCACGGTCGGTGCGCTGGCCGTCGACCGGCATCACGCCGGGATGCAGCGCATCGAGGAACAGCGCGACGTTGGCCGCGTCGTCGGTCAGCGGCGCCACCGTGAACGCGTCGTCGGCGTAGACGACAAGGCCGACCTGGCCGCCATCGCGCTCGGCCAGCAGGGTTTCGAGCTTGGCCCGCGCCCGCGCGAGCCGCGAGGGTGGCAGGTCGCTGGCGAGACTGGCGCTGGACAGGTCGAGCGCGACCACCAGTGGCGTGCGCGTCTGCCACAACGGCTGCTCGGTCTGCCGCCAACTTGGTCCGGCGAGTGCCAGTACCAGCAGCACGTACCCGAGCATGCCGAGCACCAACGCGAACTGGCTGCGGCTGCCCCCGCTTCGATCAAGCAACCTGGGCAGCAGGTGCGGATCGACCGCCTCGCGCCAGACGCTCGCGGCCCGCCGGCGACGCAACCACCACCACGCCAGCAGTGGCAGCGCGGGCAATGCCCACAACCACTCCGCGCGAAGGAAGTGCAGCGCCATGGGATCGATGCTCATGCCAGCCTCCGGCGCGGCCACGCGAAACCCAGCAGGCCGAATGCGAACGCCACCGTCAACGGCGCCGCGTAGCGTTCGACCCTCGGCCGCACCGCTTGCCCCGCCCGCTCGACCGGCTCCAGCCGGTTGATCTCGGCATAGATCCCGGCCAGTTGCGCGGTGTCGCGGGCGCGGAAGAACCGGCCGCCGGTGGCGTCGGCGATCGCGCGCAGGGTGTCCTCGTCGATCTCGTCGCCGGCGCCGGGCATCGGCATCTGGAAGCCGAACAGCGACAGCGAGCCGTCGCCACCGAACGCGATGGTGTAGACGCGCACATTGGATGCCGCGGCCAGTTCGGCAGCCTTCATCGGGTCGAGCATGCCCGCGGTATTGACGCCATCGGTCAGCAGGATCACCACGTGTTCCGCGTCCGCCCCGGAGTTCTGCAATGCCCCGCGCAGGCGCTTGACCGCCAGCCCCAGCGCATCGCCGATGGCGGTCTCCTGCCCGGCCAGTCCGGCCACGCTGCCGGCCAGTTGCTGGCGCACGCTTTCGCGGTCGAGCGTGAGCGGCGTCAGTGCGTAGGCGCGGCGCCCGAATACCAGCAGGCCGACGCGGTCGCCGGCACGACGGTCGAGGAAGTCCGCAAGCACGGCCTTGGCCGCGGTCAGGCGATCGACCGGCCGGCCGCCAAGCTGCATGTCCGGCTCGCTCATGCTGCCGGACAGGTCGAGCACGAGCATCAGCTCGCGGCCGGCCTGCGGCGGCTGGATCGCCTCGCCAAGCACCTGCGGGCGCGCCGCGGCGAGGCACAGCAGCCCCCATGCCAGCCAGTACAGCCATTGGATGCGACCACCCCGCAGGCTGGCTCCACCCTCCGCGATCGATTCCAGCCGGTGACCGAACGGCACGTTCAGCGCCGCCGATGCGCTGCGTCGCGGCGGCAGCAGCCAGCGCGCCAGCAGCGGCAACGGCAGCGCCAGCAGCATCCATGGCCACGCGAAGCCCGCGAATCCGGGCATGACCGTACCGAGCAGGTCGTTGGACAAGCCGGCGAGCGCTTCGACGCTCATCGTTCGCCCTTTCCTTCCCGCAGCGTCCATTGCAGGAAGCGTGCGCGAGCGACGGCTCGCAGTTCTTCGACCTGCAGTGGATCGACTTCGGGCCGATAGCCGCCTTCAAGCAGCAACCGGCCGGGTGCTTCACCGAGGTCGACGAATTGCAGCCATGCATCGCCGTGCAGGCGATCGGCCGCCGGGTCGACCCGGCGCGCGGCACGCCGCAACAGTTCGGACATCGCGGCGACCTGCGCCGGCGGGGTCATGCCGGCGGCGACGGCGGTGTCGAACACGGCGGCAATGGCGCGCCGACGCTTGCGCTTGCGCGCGCGCCACCAGGCCCATGCCGCGATCGCCAGCAACAGCAGCGCGGCCAGCAGCCACCAGCCCGGCGCCGGCGGCCACCACGGCGGCGCCGGCGGCTGGTGGATGTCGCGCAGGACCAGGCTCGGGTCGGCCATCACGCCACCATCGGCCGGGCCCGGCCCAGCAGCGGCAGCCAGGCGTCGCTGGCGGCATCGGTCGACAGCGTCTGTACGCGGATGCCGCGGGCGGGCAGCGATTCCAACGCAGCTTCCAGGGGACGGGTGAACTCGGCTGTCCAGCGTTGGCGCCGATGGGCGTCGCCGAGATCGAGTTCGACGCGCGAGCCACCGCTGCGGAACGGAAGCGTGGCCGCGGGCGGCGCCAGCTCCAGCGGATCGGTCAGCAGCAGCACGATTACCTCGTGGTGCTGCGCGAGCACCGGCCAGCGGCGCGCGGGCAGGCCGGCGATGCTGTGCGGGTCGGCCAGCACGACCAGCCGCGAACCGGGACGCAGCAGGCGCTGCGCATGGTCGAGCGCAACCGCGAGGCCGGCGTCGTCCGCTGGCGGTCGGGAGTACCAGCGTGTCAGCGCGTCGAGCACGCGCAGCGCGCCGCGAGGACCGCCGGCGGGCGTCACCGGTGGTTCCCGATCACTGCCGCGCAGGGCTGCGATGCGGTCCCCGTCTCGCGCGGCGGCCCAGGCGGCGATTGCACCGGCGCGCGCCGCCTGCACCGACTTGAAGCGCACCCGGGTACCGAAGTACAGCGACGGCGAGGTATCGGCGACGATCAGGCTCAGGCGCTCGCGCTCGGCCTGGTAGACCTTGCTGTGCGCGCGACCGGTACGCGCGGTGACCCGCCAGTCGATATGGCGGGCGTCATCCCCGGCGATGTACTCGCGCGACTCGGCGTACTCCATGCCGCGACCGCGCAATGGCGACAGCGACTGGCCGCTGATGCCGTGGCGTCCGAGCCGGGCATTGCGTCGACCGCCGGCCAGCGCGCGCAAGGCGACCAGTTCGGCGAGCGTCGGGGTGATGCCGTCGGTCACGCCGATCGCCCCACTCCACTGGCGCCGCCGCGGTTCACGGCAGCGGCACCTTCGCCAGCAGCTCGCCGACCAGGCGGTCGCCATCCCAACCTTCGGCGGTCGCCTCGTAGCTGGGCAGGATGCGGTGGCGCAGCACGTCCGGGGCGATCGCGCGTATGTCGTCGGGGGTCACGTAGTCGCGCCCCGCCAGCCAGGCATGCGCGCGTGCACAGCGTTCCAGCGCGATCGAACCGCGCGGGCTCGCGCCCCAGGCGATGCGCTGGCCAAGTTCGGCGTCGTAGCGTCGGGCATCGCGTGAGGCCAGCACCAGTTCGACCAGGTAGCGCTCGACCGCCGGCGCGACGTGCAACTGCAGTACCGCGGCACGCGCGGCGAACACGTCGGCCTGCGGCATGCGTTGCTCGGATGGCCGCGCCGGTTGCAGCACCTCGCGTGCACGCTCGCGGGCCAGCCGCAGGATCTCGGTTTCCGCCGCGGCTTCGGGGTATCCGATGCGGACATGCATGAGAAAGCGGTCCAGTTGCGCCTCCGGCAACGGGAACGTGCCCTCCTGCTCGATCGGGTTCTGCGTGGCCATCACCAGGAACAACGGAGGCAACGGATAGGTCGCGCGGCCGACGGTGACCTGGCGCTCGCCCATCGCCTCGAGCAACGCCGACTGCACCTTGGCCGGCGCGCGGTTGATTTCGTCGGCAAGCAGGATCGGATGGAAGATCGGTCCCGGCTGGAACTCGAAGCGGCCGTCCTGCGGACGCCAGACCTCGGTGCCGGTGAGATCGGACGGCAGCAGGTCCGGGGTGAACTGGACGCGGGCGAAGTCGGCTTCCAGTCGCTCCGCGAGCGCACGGATCGCGCTGGTCTTGGCCAGCCCGGGTGCTCCCTCGACGAGGAGGTGGCCATCGGCGAGCAGCGCGATCAGCAGGCGCTCGATCAACGCCGACTGGCCGACGATCTCCGCCGACAGGGCGTCGCGCAATTGCATGAATGCCTGGTGCAGGCGGGTCGACTCGGCGCTGCGGGCTTCGGGCGCGCGCTCGGGGCGGCTGTCGATCGCGGTGTCTTCCATGGGTATCTCGGGTGCGGGGCTGGACCGAGTTTGACCGATGTGGCGTGACGAGGTTCAGCCGACGGCGGGACGGATTCAGGTTCTGCGACGAACGCCCGGTATGCCCCAACGCAAACGGGGCCCGAAGGCCCCGTCGCGTCTGTCGATGCAGGAAATGCTCAGCGGTGGTTGCGCTGCGCGACCTCGAGCACCTTCGGGGTCACGAAGATCAGCAGTTCGGCCTTTTCTTTCGTCTTCCCCTTCTTCTTGAACAGATTGCCAAGGAACGGGATGTCGCCCAGGAACGGCACCTTGCTGACGTCGTCGCGGTCGGCGAACTCGTAGACGCCACCGACCACCACGGTCTGGCCGTCCTCCACCAGCACCGCGGTGTTGACCGAGCGGGTGCTGATCTGCGGCACGTCGCCGATCGAAGTATCCACGAAGCCCTCGATCTCGTCCTTCTTGACGTTGAGGTTGAGGAACACGCGGCCGTCGTTGGTGATGGTCGGGGTGACCTTCATCTCCAGCACGACTTCCTTGAACTGCACGCTCGGGGTGGCAACGCCGCCCGCGGTGGCCGGCTGGATGGTCACGTAACCGACTTCACGGCCCTGCTTGATCACCGCTTCGCGCTGGTTGCTGGTGACGATGCGCGGGTTGGAAATCACTTCGCCGCGGCCTTCCTGCTGCATCGCCGAAAGGCGCAGATCAAGTGCATAACCGGCATTGAGCAAGGACAAGGCAACCGCACCGGCAGGATTCGTGACCGGCAGGCTGCTCATCAGGCCCGAGGTGATGACCTGACGGGTGCCGTTCTCCTCGGCATCGTTACGCGAATTCCAGTTCTTGACGTTGGTTTCGAAGTCCCCGCTGAAGGCCAGGTTGTCCTTCAACCCCGAGACGCCGAACTCCGCACCCAGCTCACGCATGAAGCTCTCGGTGGCGACCACCACGCGCGCTTCGATCACGACCTGGTCGACCGGACGGTCGATCTCGCCGATCAGCTCCTTCATCGCCTCGACCTTCTCCGGCGTGTCGCTGATCATCAGGGTGTTGGTACGTCCATCGGCGACCAGCCGGCCACGCGAGGACAGGAAACCGGTGTCGATGCTGCCGCCCTGGCCACCGCCACCACCCGAGCCACCGATGCCCTTGGCCTCGGTCAGCATTTTGAAGATCTGCTCGGCGTTGTGGTAGTTGATCTGGATGTACTCGGTGACCAGCTCGACCCGGTTTGACATCGCGATCCGCGCGTCGGCCTTGTCCTGCTCGTACTTGGCCAGCTCGGCCTGCGGGGCCACCCAGATCACGTTGCCGCTGCGCCGCTTGTCCAGGCCCTTGGCACGCAGCACGATGTCCAGCGCCTGGTCCCACGGCACGTTGACCAGCCGCAGGGTGACGTTGCCGGTGACGCTGTCGGCGGCGACCAGGTTGAGGTTGGACTCCTCGGCGACCAGCTGCAGCACGGTGCGCACGGGCACGTCCTGGAAGTTGAAGGTCACCGGGCGGCCGCTGTACTTCTTGGAGTCGCTGGTGGTGGCGCTGGTGGCGCCCATCGCGACGTCGCTGTCATTGTTTCGGGTGGTGGCGACGGCAGCCGCCGCGCGCGGCACGATCTCGACGATGTACTCGTTGCCGGTCTGGTACGCCATCGATTCGTAGGCGCCCTCGGTATCCAGCACCAGGGTGGTGCCGCCGCCGGTGCTGCGCGCGCTGATCTGCTCCACCGGGGTGGCGAAATCGGAGACGTTGAGCGGCTTCTGCAGCGAAGCCGGCAGCGAGGCGTTGCCGACGCTGACGACCACCTGGCCGCTCTCGTTGCGCAGGTCGGGTGCGGCGCCTTCGCCGCTGAAACGCAGGATCAGCCGGCCAGCGCCGCCGTCACCGCGCTTGAAGTCGATGTTCGACACCGAGATCGCGCCCGGCAACTGCTTGGCGGGGTCCAGGCTGGTGGCCGGGGCAACCTGCGCCAGCAGCGCCGGCGTGAACGTGGCGCCGGCGGTGGGCGTGGCCGCGTGCACGGCGCTGAACGCCGCCAGCGTGCCGAGTACCAGGCCGAAGCCGGTGCTGCGCGCGACTGCCCGCGAAAGGGGGCGCCGGGCAGGCCGCGATCGTGTGGCTTTGAAAACGGTCATCGTGCAATCCCCCAATCTATTGATCTTCTAAGGCAACGGTAGCTGGACGTTCGAGCCAGCCCCCGGCGCCGTCTGGAACCAGTTCCACCAACTCGATGCGGTCTTCGAGCACGTCGGTCACCCGGCCGTCGCTCTGCCCCATGTACGCACCGGGACGAACCCGGTACGTCACCTTGTCGGGCGCCATCACCAGCGCCACCATCGAGCCTCCATCGCCAAGCGTGCCGACCATGTCCAGGCTGTCGAGCGGGAACTGCTCGAGCGTCTGCTTGCGGCGGTCGGAATCCGGACGCGGACCGCTGCCGTTGCTGCGGTCGGTGAAAGCATTGCTGAAGGGATCGCGAAGTCCCTGCGCCGCGTATTCGAAGGTCTCGAACTGCTGCATCACCGGCAACGGATCCAGCGGCGGTGCCGGGCGGGCCTTGACCTCGGCCACCCAGGTCTCGAGGTTCGGCGCGTCGCCCGGGGTGCTGGTCACGCCACGCGAGCAGCCGGCCAGCGCCAACACCGCCAGCGCCGCGGCCAGCAGGCGCGGCACGCGTACGGCAGTGTCTGCGGAAAGCGCACGGGGCGTCATCCCGGTGCGAACGGTCAGGTCACGCATCTCAGGCTCCCCCCTTGTCGGCTTCGGCCTGGGTGTTCTCGGCCATTTCCTCTTCGTCGAGGTAACGGTAGGTTTTCACCGTGCCTGCCAGCTCCAGCGGCGAGTTGGTGGTGATACCGCCCTTCGCATCGCCCCGCGGCTTCAACGAGATGTCGTGCATGGTCATGATGACCACCCGCGGCAGCGACGCCACGCCGCTGACGAAACCGCCGAACTGGTGGTAGGTCCCCACCATGCGCAGCGCAATGGGCTTTTCAGCGTAGAACTCCTTGGGCTGTTCCGGACCGGGCTGGAACAGCTCGTTGCTGATGCCGGTGGCGAGCGCGGTCTGCGAGATGTCGACGATGAGGTCGGGCATCTCGGTCTTGCTCGGCAACTGCCGCAGCATCTGTTGCAGCTGCTGTTCCATCTGCGCGAGCTGCTGCTTGAGCGGCTCCAGGTTGGAGGCTCGGCCCTGCTTGGTTTCGAACTCGCCGCGCAAGTCGGTTTCGGTGCGCTCCAGGCCGGCGAGCTGCTCGCGCTGGTCACGCACGAACACCCACCATGACAGGCCGACGATCAGCACGCCGATGATCACGCACAGGCCGACTTTCGCCTGCTGCGGCCAGCCGCCGATGTTGTTGAAGTCGAGCTCTTTGAGGTTGATCTTCTGGCTCACGACGCGGCTCCTGCAGCGGTGGTGTCGGCAGCGGCCCCTTCACTGGCCTCGCCTTCGACCGGGGTCGCGGCCGGCGCAGCATCACCGTCCCCGGCCGGGGCGGCCTCGGACGTCGCCGCATCAGCGGGCGCGGCGGCGTCTTCGACCGGCGCGTCGCTCGCCGGGGCCGCGCCATCGGCGGGAGTCGCCTCGGCGTCGGCGGTCACCGCCGGCACCGGGTCGGGAATGCCATCGCCATCCTCGTCCTTCGGCGCGTTCGGATTGGCCAGCTTGACCATCAGCTTGAACTCGTACGGCAGGCCCTTGTCGGTGCCGCGCGCCTCGATGATCGACAGCTCCGGGCTGGTCATCCAGCCCGAACCCTCGAGGTTGCGCATGTAGGTACTGACGCGCGCGTTGGACTGCGAGCGGCCTTCCAGGGTCAGCGTCTCGCTGTCCTGCTTGATCGAGGTCAGCACCACGCCGTCGGGGATGGTGCGCACCAGCGAGTCGAACAGGTGGACCATCTGCGACCGGTTGGCCTGCAGCTTCTCGATGACTTCCTTGCGCGCGAGCAGCTTCGACTTCTTCTTGTCGAGCTCCTCGATCTCGGCGATCTGCTTGTCGACCTCGGTGATGCGGGCCTTGAGGAAGTCGTTGCGCTCGTTCTGGCCGTCGATCTGGCCGTTGTAGAAGCCGATGATCAGGAACGACAGCACCACGGCGGCCAGCGCCGACAGTGCGAGCATGACCATCGCGTCCTTCTGGCGCTGCTTGCGACGCTCGGCGCGCCACGGAAGAAGGTTGATCCGTGCCATCAGTCGAAGCTCCTCAGGGCCAGGCCGCAGGCGATCATCAGCGCGGGGGCGTCCTGGGCCAGCGCATGCGCCTGCACGCGCGGCCCCAGGGTCATGTGGGCCAGCGGGTTGGCGACCATGGTCGGCACGCCCAGCTGCTCCTCGACCATCTGTGCGATCCCCGGGATCGCGGCGCAACCGCCGGCGATCACGATCTGGTCGACCCGGTTGAACTCGCTACCGGCATAGAAGAACTGCAGCAGGCGGCTGACCTGCTGGACCATCGCCTCCTTGAACGGCTCCAGCACCTCGCTCTCATACGTATCCGGCAGCCCGCCCTGGCGCTTGGCCAGGCCCGCTTCCTCATAGCTGAGGCTGTAGCGGCGCATGACCTCGTCGGTCAGCTGCTTGCCACCGAACACCTGCTCGCGGCTGTAGAGGCTGCGACCGTTGCGCAGCACGTTGAGGGTGGTCATGGTCGCGCCGGAATCGATCAGCGCGACCAGCCCGTCCTTCGGCGCGCTGAGCTGGTCGGCCAGCAGCGCGAAGGCGTTCTCGATCGCGAACGCCTCGACGTCCATCACCTTCGGCGCCAGTCCGCCCATCTCCAGCGCCGAGGCGCGGACCTCGACGTTCTCGGCGCGCGACGCGGCCAGCAGGATCTGCACCGACTCGTTGCTGCCGGGCACGGGCCCGAGCACTTCGAAGTCGAGGTTCACTTCCTCGATCGGATACGGCACGTAGTTGACCGCTTCCAGCTCGACCTGGGCCTCGAGCTCGTCGCCCTCCAGGTCGGCCGCCATCGGGATCACCTTGGTGATCACCGCCGAACCGGCGACCGCGGCGGCGGCATGCTTGGCCCGGGTGCCCGAGCGGGCGACCGCGCGCTTGATCGCCTCGCCCACGGCCTCGGGCTCGACGATGTTCTTCTCGACCACCGCGTTCGGCGGCAGCGGCTCGACCGCGTAGTGCTCCACCCGATAGCGGTTGCCCGATCGCGACAGCTGCAGAAGCTTGACCGCAGTCGAACTGATATCCACGCCGACGAGCGCCGGCTGGCTTTTGGTAATGACACCCACTGTTATCTCCCCTTGCCCCTGCGCCCGGTCACCGCGTCCGCGCGCATATCCCGTGGCTCTGTCACTAGATAACGGACTTTTCACAAGCCCGCAACCATGGCATCCGCTATTTGCCCACCAGTGCCCGTTTCTGACAAATACGGTCGGGCGCTGTCGGTCGGATGCCCGATTGCAGGCGAGGTGCCGTTCCCCGGCTCCTCTATACTCCACCCCATCGGCTCCCGCAATTCGGAATTTTCCTTGATGCCCCGTTTTCGTCGCCTGCTGCGGTGGGCTTTGCTGGCCACGGCCGGCCTTGCGGTACTTGGTGTAGTCGCGCTCGGCACCGTGTATTACCTGGTCTCGCCGACGCTGCCGGAAGTCGAGACGCTGCACGACGTGGACCTGCAGGAGCCGATGTACGTCTATGCGCGCGACGGCCGCCTGATGGCGGTGTTCGGCGAGACCCGCCGTTATCCGGTGCAGATCGAGGCGGTGCCGGAGCGGCTCAAGCAGGCCTTCATCGCAATCGAGGACAACCGCTTCTACGAGCACCACGGGGTGGACTACATCGGTGTCGCCCGCGCGGTCTGGCTGCTGGCGACCACCGACGACCAGCGCGTCCCCGGCGGTTCGACCATCACCCAGCAGGTCGCTCGCCAGTTCTTCCTCAGCTCCGAGTACAGCTACACCCGCAAGATCGCCGAGATGATGCTGGCGTGGCGGATGGAGCGCGAGCTCAGCAAGGAGGAGATCTTCGAGCTGTACCTCAACAAGGGTTTCTTCGGCAATCGCTCCTACGGCGTCGCCGCGGCGGCCGAGTTCTACTACGGCAAGAACCTGGACCAGCTCGACCTGGACGAGATGGCGACCCTGGCCGGCGTGCCCAAGCATCCCTCCAGCGGCAACCCGCTGAGCAACCCCGAGCGCGCGCGCCTGCGTCGCGACTACATCCTGCAGCGGATGGCGGCGCTGGGTTACATCAGCAAGGTCGAGATGTCCCGCGCCCAGGCGGTGCCGATGCACGCGACCCCGCACGAGCCGCCGATCCAGCTGTATGCGCCCTACGTGGCCGAGATGGTGCGGCAGGAGATGATCGCCCGCTTCGGCGCCGAGGCGCTGACCAAGGGCTACCACGTCACCACCACGATCGACCCGGACATGCAGCGCGCGGCCAACCAGGCGATCCGGGACGGACTGGTGCTGTACGACCGCCGCCACGGCTGGCACGGCGTGGAACAGAATTTCGACCTCGCCGATGGCGACGGCGCCGAGGTCGTGCGCACCCGGCTGCGCACGATCGCGACCCAGACCGACATGCTGCCGGCGATCGTGCTCGGTACCGAAGGCGGCAACGCCACCCTGGTGTTGCGCAGTGGCCGCGAGATCACCCTTGGCAGCGACGACGGCTTCGGTGGGCGCAGCCCGGGAAGCCTGCTCAAGCGCGGCGACCTGGTCCGCGTGCGGCATGCGACCACCGGGCCGGACGGCAAGGAGCAGGCCGGCGCGACCCCGGAATACAAGCTGACCCAGATTCCGCGGGCCCAGTCGGCGCTGGTGTCACTGGAGGCCGACACCGGCGCTCTGCGCGCGCTGTCGGGCGGCTTCAGCTTTGCGGGCAGCAAGTTCAACCGGGCGACCCAGGCGCGCCGCCAGCCGGGCTCGAGTTTCAAGCCGTTCCTGTACGCGGCCGCGCTCGAGCGTGGCTTCAACCCCGCCTCGATCGTCCTCGACGCGCCGGTGGTGTTCCAGGATCGCCGCGGCCATGTCTGGCGTCCGCAGAACGACGGCGGGAAATTCTCCGGTCCGATGCGGTTGCGCGAGGCGCTGGTGCGCTCGAAGAACCTGGTGTCGGTGCGCCTGCTCGACGCCATCGGGGTCGACTATGCGCGCAAGTACATCAGCCACTTCGGCTTCGAGGAAGCCAGCCTGCCGCCGAACCTTTCGATGTCGCTGGGCACCGCATCGCTGACGCCGCTATCGATCGCCCGCGGCTACGCGGCATTCGCCAACGGCGGCTTCCGGGTCACCCCGTGGTTCATCCAGGAGGTCAAGGACCGCGATGGCGCGGTGGTGTTCGAGGAGGACCCGCTGACGGCCTGCCCGCATTGCGGTGGCGGCCAGCGTCGCGCGGTCGCCAGCCAGGCCCGCAGCAGCGTGGTCGAGGGCTTCAACCTCGGCCCGGCCACTACGACGCCCGAACCAGCCGCAAACAGGGCCAGCAAACCGGCCGAAACGATCGAGCCGCCCGCCGACATGAAGGTCGCGCCGCGCGCGATCGATTCCCGCGTCGCCTACCAGATCGTCTCGATGACCCGCGACGTGGTCCAGCGAGGCACCGGCTACAAGGCCAAGGTACTGGGGCGCGAGGACGTGGCCGGCAAGACCGGCTCGACCAACGACTACCGCGACGCCTGGTTCTCCGGCTTCGGCGGCAACCTGGTGACGACCGTGTGGGTCGGCCGCGACAACTTCGAGGGACTCGGCCGCGGCGAGTACGGCGGCAAGGCGGCGCTGCCGATCTGGATCGACTACATGCGCGTGGCGCTGGAGGGTCGCCCGATCGCGACCAACGAACCGCCCGAGGGCATGGTCGAGGTGTCCGTCGCGGCCAACGGCAGTCTGCTGCCGGCCGGCAGTGGCGGCATCGTCGAATGGGTCAAGACCGAGGACCTGGAGCGGATGCAGAGCTACGCCGCGTTCGATGACGTCAGCGCGGCCGAAGCCGCGAAGGCCGAAGAGACATTCGATATCTTCTAGCGCGTACCGGCCTGCGCCGCGGCAGGCCCCGGTGCGCCAGGGTTGTCTTCCGCTCGTGGAGGTCGCCATGCCGCGCCACAGATCGTCCACCAGGCCAGGTCCGGGGTCGGCAGGAGCCGGCTCCCGGCGTCAGGCACACGCACAGCATGCCGAAACCCGGGTCCGCGAACGTCGCCACCGGGTCGCCCACGAAGCCGCGCGACTGATGGCCGAAGGCGGCCTGCGCGATTACCGGCAGGCCAAGCTCAAGGCGGCACAGCGGCTGGGGATTACCGACGACGCTTCGTTGCCGCGCAACCGCGAGATCGAGGAGGCGCTGCGCGAACACCAGCGCCTGTTCCAGCCCGGTGCGGACAGCGAACTGCGTCGGCGTCGCGAGGCCGCCTTGCGCGCGCTCGAGTTCTTCCAGCCATTCGACCCGCGGCTGGTCGGCCCGGTGCTGGAGGGCACCGCGGATGCGCACAGCCCGGTGGCGCTGCACCTGTACAGCGACGATGCCGATGCGGTCGCGCGCTTCCTGGAGCAGCAAGGAATGCCGGCCGAATCCAGCGCGCGGCGGTTGCGACTGGACCGGGAGCGCAGTGGCGACTTCCCGGTGTGGCTGTTCAGTGCCGAGGAACTGGCTTTCGATCTCACCGTGTTGCCCCGCGCCCAACTGCGCCAGGCACCGTTGTCCACGATCGACGAGAAGCCGATGGTGCGTGCGAGTGCCGCGCAGTTGCGACAACTGCTGGCGGACGAGGAAACCAGGGGCCACCGGAACTAGGCGGCCGGCCCGTGCGATTGCGCCGGGAGCAACCCAAAAAAAAACGCCCCGACCGGGGCGTTTTTCGTCTGGACTGTCGAAGTCCTCAGCGCTGGTCCATCGGCACGTAATCGCGGTTCGCCGCGCCGGTGTAGATCTGGCGCGGACGGCCGATCTTGTTCTCCGGATCGTTCTGCTGTTCCAGCCAGTGCGCGACCCAGCCGGCGGTGCGGGCGATCGCGAACATTACCGTGAACATCTCGACCGGGATGCCAAGCGCCTTGTAGATGATGCCGCTGTAGAAGTCGACGTTCGGGTACAGCTTGCGCTGCACGAAGTAGTCGTCCTTCAGCGCGGCCTCTTCCAGCTTCAGGGCCACGTCCAGCAGCGGATCGTTGACGCCGAGCTCGCCGAGCACCTCGTGGGTCATCTTGCGCACCAGCGCGGCGCGCGGGTCGTAGTTCTTGTAGACGCGGTGGCCGAAGCCCATCAGGCGGAAGCCGGAGTCCTTGTCCTTGGCCTTGTCGACGGCCGACTGCACGTTCTCCGGGCGGCCGATCTCGTTGAGCATCTTCAGCACGGCCTCGTTGGCGCCGCCGTGCGCCGGCCCCCACAACGCGGCGACGCCGGAGGCGACGCAGACGTACGGGTTGGCGCCGGTCGAGCCGACCAGGCGGACGGTCGAGGTCGAGGCGTTCTGCTCGTGGTCGGCGTGCAGGATGAACAGCAGGTCCATCGCCTTGGCCGCGATCGGGTTGAGTTCCAGCGGCTCGCTCGGCACTTCGTACAGCATGTGCAGGAAGCGCGTGGTGTAGTCGAGGTTGTTGCGCGGGTAGCGCAGCGGCCAGCCGATCGAGTGGCGATAGCACGCGGCGGCGATCGTCGGCACCTTGGCGATCAGGCGGATCGCGGCGAGGCGGCGCTGCTCCGGGTCCTCGAGGTCGAGGTCGTTGTGGTAGAAGCTCGCCATCGAGCCGAGCATGCCGACCAGCATCGCCATCGGATGGGCATCGTGGCGGAAGCCGCCGATGAAGCGTTTGAATGCCTCGTGCATCATCGTGTGGTGGGTGACTTCGTGCTCGAACTTGGCGAACTCGGCCGCGTTCGGCAGCTCGCCGTTGATCAGCAGCGAAGCGACCTCGAGGAAGCTGGACTTCTCCGCCAGCTGCTCGATCGGGTAGCCGCGATACAGCAGCGTGCCCGCCTCACCGTCGATGTAGGTGATCGCCGACTTGCAGCTGGCGGTGGCGGTGAAGCCCGGGTCGTAGGTGAAGCAACCGGTGGCCTTGGGCAGCTTGCCGATATCGATGCACGGCGCGCCCAGGGTCGGGTGCTGGACCGGCAGCTCGACGTTGGTGTCGCCGGCGGCAAGGGTGACCTGGCCAAGGCTGGAGTCGGAAGAAACGGGCTTTGCAGAAGACACGGAGCACTCCTCATGTCGACGTGCCGCACCACGGTGCGACACGGATGGGGGGACAAGGGTCGCGGCTCGCCGCGATCCCCAATTATCGCACAATGCGCAAGGCCGCCGGGACGACGGCAACCGGGCACGTCGGACCCGGGCCACATGCTGGCCGTCGAGCGCGCCCCGGTGCGCAGGGGCCTGAAACGACGACGGCCGCCTTTCGGCAGCCGTCGTTCAGAACCTGGATACGGCGTGTCGGGCCGCTGCGAATTACTTCGCGTAACGCTTGCGGAACTTGTCCACGCGACCGCCGGTATCCATGATCTTGTGCTTGCCCGTATAGAACGGGTGCGAAGCCGACGAAATGTCGACCTTGATCAACGGATACTCGTTGCCGTCCTCCCACTTCACCGACTCCTTGCTGCCAAGGGTCGAGCGGGTCAGGAACTGGAAGTCGCTGGTCACGTCCTGGAACACGACTTCGCGGTATTCAGGATGGATGCCGGCTTTCATTGGCACTCACCAATTATGCGGAAGGGAGCTGGGCAGTATACCGGGCTGTCTGCGGCCGGCGCAAGCCCACGGAACGGCGCCGGAAACACCCCCGAACCCCGCCTAGCCGGCCGCCAGCGCGGCCTCGACCAGGGCCTCGAACCGTTTCTGGTCGTAGCGCATCATGATCGCCGCGTTGTCGGCGCCGCCGCCGCGCCGCTGCCAGTCCACGACGGTGGCGCCGCGGCTGTGCAGGCCGGACAGCTCGATCGCCAGCGGGCGTTCGGCGATTTCCAGCGCCCCATCGGGGTGCAGGGCATGCGCCATCGCCAGCGCGTCGGCCGAATGCCAGCGCTCGCCGCGGCGCTCGGAAGCCCACTGCCGGGTCTTGTGCGAGATGGTCCCGTAGAAGGTCGCGCGCGCGCTGCCGCACTGCAGCCAGCGCTCGATGTCGGCATGCGGCAGGCCATGTTCGAGTACGGCTTCCCAGTCGACCAGTTCGACCCGGGCGAATGCGTCGAACACGATATGGGCCGCCTCGGGGTCGAAGCCGATGTTGAACTCGGCCACCGCGCTGGTATTGCCGCAACCGGTCACCGCCCCGCCCATCACCACCAGCCGCGCCACGCGTTGCGGCAGAGTCGGGTCGAGCTTGAGCGCGACCGCGAGGTTGGTCAGCGGGCCGAGCGCGACCAGCAGCAGGCGGCCGGCATGCGCGTGCGACAGCCGCAGGATCGCCTGCGCCGCGTGCTCCGTTTCAGCCTGGCGATCTGACTGTGGATACCCGGTGTCGCCAAAACCATCGCGCCCGTGCACGTAGCCGGCATCCTCGGCCGCATGCAGCAGCGGTGCGGCGCAGCCGGCGAACACCGGCGGCTCGACCGCGGCGACTTCGCACAGCTTCAGGGCATTGGCGACCGTGTGCCGCAGGCCGACATTGCCGGCAGCGACGGTCAGCCCGACCACCTCGTGCCGCGGATCGTTGAAGGCCATCAGCAGGGCCAGCGCGTCGTCCACGCCGGGGTCGGTATCGATCAGCAACGGAATCTTGTCGGTCATTGCCCGATTATGCCGGCTGGGCCGGGCGCGATCGACTCAGGCGCTGGCGTAACGCGCCGCGGCCCCCACCCAGCGCGCGACGATCGCCTCGGCGACGTCCGGCGATTCCGCAAGCAGGCGCTCGCCCATCGCATGCACCTGTGGCAGCAGGTCGGCATCGCGCGCGAGGTCGGCCAGGCGGAACCCGGCCAGGCCGGTCTGGCGGGTGCCGAGCAGTTCGCCCGGGCCGCGCAGTTCCAGGTCCTTCTCGGCGATCACGAAGCCGTCGTTGGTGTCGCGCATGGTTTCCAGCCGCTGCCGCGCCAGCATCGACAACGGCGAGCGGTACAGCAGCACGCAACTCGACGCCGCACTGCCGCGCCCTACCCGCCCGCGCAACTGGTGAAGCTGAGCCAGGCCGAGGCGCTCGGCGTTCTCGATGATCATCAGCGAGGCGTTGGGCACGTCGACGCCGACCTCGATGACGGTGGTCGCGACCAGCAGGTCGATCTCGCCGGCCTTGAACGCGGCCATCGTCGCCTGCTTGTCGGCCGCCTTCATGCGCCCGTGGACCAGCCCGACCCGCAACTGTGGCAATTGATCCGACAGCGCCTCGAAGGTGCTCTGCGCGGCCTGCGCCTCGATCTTCATCGCCGCGCCGGGCTTGTCGGATTCCTCCGGGTCGTCGATCAGGGTGCAGACCCAGTACGCCTGCCGGCCTTCGGCGCAGGCGGCGCGGATGCGCTCGACCAGTTCCGGCCGGCGTTCGGCGCTGAGCGCCACCGTCTGCACCGGGGTCCGACCCGGCGGCAGTTCGTCGATCGCGGAAACATCGAGGTCGGCGTAGGCCGACATCGCCAGCGTGCGCGGGATCGGGGTCGCGGTCATCACCAGCTGGTGCGGCACCACCGCCGACGCACCGACGCTGCCGCCCGCGCCCTTGTCGCGCAGGGCGAGCCGCTGGTGGACGCCGAAACGGTGTTGCTCGTCGACGATCGCCAGCGCGAGGTCGTGGAAGGCCACGCCGGTCTGCATCAGCGCGTGGGTGCCGACCACGACCTGGGCCTCGCCGGAGGCGACCTGTTCGAGCACCTTCGCCCGGGCGCGGCCGGTGACCTTGCCGGCCAGCCAGGCGACCCGCACGCCGAGCGGTTCGAGCCAGCCGCGCAGGTTGGCGAGGTGCTGCTCGGCCAACAGCTCGGTCGGCGCCATCAAGGCCGCCTGGCGGCCGGCGGCGACGGCGAGCATCGCCGCCAGCGCGGCGACCACGGTCTTACCGCTGCCGACGTCGCCCTGGACCAGCCGCAGCATCGGCGACGGCCGGGCGAGGTCGACCAGGATCTGTTCGAACACGCGTTGCTGGGCGCCGGTCAGGCGGAATGGCAGTGCGTCGCGCAACCGGTTCGCGAGCCGCGTGTCGCGCAACGCAGGCGCGGCATGGGCCTGCTGGGCGATGCGCTGGCGGCGCAGGCTCAGGTGGTGGGCCAGCAACTCCTCCAGCACCAGCCGGCGCTGGGCCGGATGGGTGCCGGCCAACAGGGCGGCGATGTCGGCGTCGCGTTGCGGCCGGTGCACGGTCAGCAACGCCTCGCGCAACGACGGCAGCCGCAATGATTCACGCAGCTGTCGCGGCAACAGCTCCAGCGCGGCCTCGTCCGGCAGACGGTCGAGGGCGAGACCGATCAGGCGACGCAATGACGCCGGGCCGACACCTTCGACCGCCGGATAGACCGGATCGAGCTGTTCACCGAGCCCGTCATCGTCCGCATCGAGCAGGCGATAACTCGGATGGACGATCTCCAGGCCGTGCTGGCCCGGCCGCGGCGTGCCGTAGCAGCGGATCCGCGCACCGGGCTGGAACTGCGCCACCTGCGCCGCGCGGAAATGGAAGAAGCGCAGCACCACGGTCGCGTGCGAGTCGTCGCTGACCGCGACCCGCAATACCGGGCGGTAGCGGAAACCCCGCTCGACGGCTTCCACCCGGCCCTCGACCTGCGCGGCGACGCCGGGTTGCAGCGCGCGGATCGGGGTCAGCCGGGTGCGGTCCTCGTACTGTCGCGGCAGCTGCAGCCACAGGTCCTGCAGGCAGGCCAGGCCGCGCGTGGCGAGCTTCCCGGCGACCTTCGGGCCACAACCTGGCAGGACGGTCAGCGGCGTTTCGCCGACCGCGGCCAGTGCCGGCGCGGGACGGGCGGTGCGTCTAGCCAACGACCATGATCGCGTCGACCTCGAACGCGGCGCCCTTGGGCAGTCCGGACACCTCGATGGTCGAGCGCGCGGGGTACGGCGCGTCGAAGTAATCGGACATCACCGCGTTGACCGCGGCGAAGTCGCCCAGGTCGGTGACATACAGGCCGAGCCGCGCGACCTGCGCCAGGGAGCCGCCGGCGGCTTCGCACACCGCCTGCAGGTTGTCGAACGCGCGGCGCGCCTGCGCGGTGATGTCGCCGGCGACGATCTCGCCGGTGGCGGGATCGAGCGGGATCTGCCCGGACAGGAATACCGTGGCGCCCATGCGTACGGCTTGCGAATACGGGCCGATGGCGGCCGGGGCCTGGTCGGTGTGGATCGGGGTACGGGACATGCGGGCTCCGGCGAGGTGGGTTGAGCCCGCATTGTAGGAGCGGCTTCAACCGGGAACCAGAAGCGGCGTCGCTGCGTGCCAGCCGGTCGCGAAAAATGCATTCGCATAGGCGGCGATGCGACCGTGCGGGTGCGTAACGCGACGCCGGCTTCCGATCGCGACTTACGTCGCTCCTACAAACGCTGCACGCCCAGCACCACGCCGAGCTTGCGCACCTTGCGCAGCACGTTGGCGAGGTGGCGCCGGCCGCCGACCTCGATAGAGAAACGCAACACCGCGATGTGGGTATCGCGCTCCAGGTACTCGACACGGTCGATGTTCGACTCGGCCTCGGCGATCGCGGCGGCGACCTGCGCCAGGGCGCCGGGCCGGTTGTCGACCTCGATCCGCAACGCCGCGCTGAAGTCGCCGCTGACCTTGCGGTCCCAGCCGATCGCCACCCAGCGCTCGGGCGACTTGCGGTAGTCGGCGACGTTCGGACAATCCATCCGGTGCACGACCAGGCCCTTGCCGGTGGTGTGGTAGCCCATGATCTCGTCGCCGGGAACCGGCAGACAGCAATTGGCGAAACTGATGACGCCGCGCTCGGCGCCGGTGATCAGGATCTTGTCCGGCGATACCGGCGGGCGCTCGACCAGGCGCCGCTCCTCCGTGCCCGGCTCTCGGGCGAGTTGCGCCGCGACCTGGCTGGGCATGCGGTTGCCCAGCGCGATATCGGCCAGCAGGGCCTCCAGCCGCGGGTAGCGGTTCTCCTGCAGGTAGCCGTCCATGCGCGGCACCGGCACCCGTTCGAGCGAACTGTCGAGCACCTCCAGCGCACGGTCGAGCATGCGATGGCCCAGCTGCACGGCATCCTCGTGCTCGATCTGCTTGAGCTGCTGACGGATCGAGGTGCGGGCCTTGCCGGAGACCACGAATTCAAGCCATTGCGGCTTCGGGATCGACGACCGTGCGGTGACGATCTCGACCCGCTGGCCGCTGGCGAGCTTGGTCCGCAGCGGCACCAGCTTGCCGTCGACGCGCGCCGCGACCGCCTGGTTGCCGACGTCGGTGTGCACCGAATAGGCGAAGTCGAGCGCGGTGGCACTGCGCGGCAGCGACAGGATGTCGCCCTTCGGGGTGAACAGATAGACCTCGTCCGGGAACAGGTCGACCTTGACGTTTTCAAGGAACTCCAGCGACGAGCCGGTCGCATGCTGCGACTCGACCAGCCCGGTGATCCAGCTGTGCGCACGGCTCTGGGCACTGTTGGGGCCTTCGCCACCGTCCTTGTAGGACCAGTGCGCGGCGATGCCCTTCTCGGCGATCAGGTCCATCTCCTCGGTCCGCAACTGCACCTCGACCGGCGAGCCGTAGGGACCGAACAGCACCGTGTGCAGCGACTGGTAACCGTTCGCCTTCGGGATCGCGATGAAGTCGCGGAAGCGCGCGTCGAGCGGCTTGTAGGTTGCATGCACGACACCGAGCGCGTGGTAGCAGTCGGCCACCGAGCGCAGCACCACCCGGAACCCGAACACGTCCATGACCTGGGCGAAGTTCTTGTGCTCGGCGCGCATCTTCGTATAGATGCTCCACGGCGACTTGACCCGGCTGACCAGGTGGTGCGGCAGCTTTTCCTTGGCCAGCCGCTGGGCCAGGTTGGCCTCGATCTGCACCAGCGCCTCGCGCCGCACCACCGGTTGCGCGCGGATGCGTTTTTCCAGCACCGCGTGCCGCCATGGATACAGCGCGCGGAAGCCGAGGTCCTGCAGTTCGGCCTTGATCAGGTTCATGCCCAGCCTTTGGGCAATCGGCGCGTAGATCTCCAGCGTCTCGCGGGCGATGCGCTGGCGCGAGGCGGCGTCCTTGGCGCCGAGCGTGCGCATGTTGTGCAGGCGGTCGGCAAGCTTGATCAGGATCACCCGCAGGTCGCGCGACATCGCCAGCAGCATCTTGCGGAAGCTCTCGGCGGTGGCCTCCTGGCGATCGCGGAAGCGCAGCTTGTCGAGCTTGGTGACGCCGTCGACCAGTTCGGCGACGGTCTCGCCGAACTCGGTGGCGATGCACTGCCGGGTCAGCGGGGTGTCCTCGATGGTGTCGTGCAGGATCGCCGCGATCAGGGTTTCGACATCCAGCCCCTGGTCGGCCAGCACCCGCGCGACCGCCACCGGGTGGGTGATGTAGGGTTCGCCGGACTTGCGGGTCTGGCCGACGTGGGCGGCCGCGCCGACGGCCCAGGCACGGCGCAACAGGGCGCGCTGTTCGTCGCCGAGATACGCGGCCGCCTGCTCGAGCGCGTTCATGTAATCGGGCAGCGCCGCGCCATCGTCGATGGACAGCTCGGTGCGGCTGCAGGCGGGCTCGGTGGGGCTCATGCAGGCAATCTACGCGCCCGTCGCATCGGGGCGCAATGCGGTGGCAGAAAGCACGAACCCCGCACTTGGCGGGGTCCGTGGCAAACCTTTGCGGAAGACCGGGCTCAGTCGTCGCCCTTCGACAGGTCGTCGTCGGCAACCACCTCGGCGGCAGCCCATTCCAGCGCCTCGCGCTCCTTGCGCTCGCGCTCGGACTTCTCGATCGCGTCGATGTACTCGGCGTTGATCTCGCGCGCGGCGATCTCGCGCAGGGCCAGCACGGTCGGCTTGTCGTTGGATTCGCTGTTGTCGATCTGCGACTCGACGCCGTTGGCGAGCTGGCGGGCGCGCTTGGCGGCCATCATGACGAGTTCGAAACGGTTGTCGACCACTTGCAGGCAGTCTTCTACGGTAATGCGGGCCATGGGGCTCCTGGCGGCCGGGGCCGTCGATGCAGGTACAAAGGGGACGGGATTGTAGCGGTTGCGGCTGCTCCGGGGCAAGCAGCCGCTTGATAAATCAGTCAGTTACGGCACCGACCCCATGTAGGAGCGACGTCAGTCGCGATTTCCTCGCGGCACCGTACGTCCTGGAAATCGCGACTGACGTCGCTCCTGCATGGAAGCAACCCGGCAAGTACATGGAAACAACCCGGCAAGGTGACGTGTCAGTCGTTGGCCAGCAGGGTCGTGATCAACCGACCATGCCGCGCCACCTGCGCCTCGCGGCGCAACCGGCTGGCGGTGAAGATCGCGCACATCTCCTCGACCGCCACCGCGAAGTGCTCGTTGACGATGACGTAATCGAACTCGCCGTAATGCGACATCTCCTCGCGCGCGGCTGCCAAGCGCTGGGCGATGACCGCTTCGCTGTCCTGGCCGCGGGTGCGCATGCGCTGCTCCAGCGCATCGCGTGACGGCGGCAGGATGAACACGCTGACCGCGCCCGGCACCTTGGCCCGGACCTGGCGTGCGCCCTGCCAGTCGATCTCCAGCAACACGTCCTTGCCCGATGCCAGTTGCGGCTCGACCGACTGCCGGGCGGTGCCCTTCCAGTCGCCATGGACGCGGGCGTGCTCGAAGAAGTCGCCGGCCTCGACCATGCGCTCGAACTCGGTGGCGTCGACGAAGTGGTAATGCTCGGCATGGCGCTCGCCCGGCCGCGGCGCGCGCGAGGTGAACGAGATCGACAGCGCGATGTTGGGGTCGCGCGCGAGCACCGCGTTGACCAGGCTGGATTTCCCGGCACCCGACGGCGCGGCGACGATGTAGAGGGTTCCGCGCATGGGCTACTCGATGTTCTGGATCTGTTCGCGGACCTGGTCGATCAGCACCTTGAGCTCGACCGCCGAAGCCGAGCTGCGGGCGTCGACCGACTTGGAGCCCAGGGTGTTGGCCTCGCGGTTGAACTCCTGCAGCAGGAAGTCGAGCCGGCGGCCGACCGCCTCGCGCAGCTTGAGTACCCGCCGCGCCTCGGCCACGTGCGAATCGAGCCGGTCGAGCTCCTCCTCGACATCGAGCTTCTGCAACCAGATCACCAGCTCCTGCTCCAGCCGGCCCGGGTCCGCCGGCTGGGCGAGATCGGCCAGCCGCGCCTCCAGCTTGGTGCGCTGGCCGGTCCGGATCGCCGGCATGATCTCGCGGACACCGGCGGCGATGGCGGCAATGCCGTCGATGCGCTCGTTGATCACCGTCGCCAGCTTCGCGCCCTCGCGCTCGCGCGCCTTGATGAACTCGTCCAGCACTTCGTCCAGCAACGCCAGTGCCTGCGCCTGCAGCGCGGCGGCATCGGTCGCCGGCGCCTGCAGCACGCCGGGGAACTGCAGCAGCTGGGTGAATTCGGTATGCAGGCCGGGGAAACGCGCCGACAGGTCGATCGCCAGGTCGCTGAGTTCGCGCAGGCGGGTCGGATCGGCATGCAGGCCGCTCGCACCCTCGGGCGAACGCAGGCGCAGGGTCAGGTCGATCTTGCCGCGGCCCAGCCGCGCGGCGATGCGCTCGCGCAGCACCGGCTCCAGCGCGCGCAGGTCGTCGTGCAGGCGCAGGCCGATTTCGAGGAAGCGGTGGTTGACCGAGCGCAACTCGCAGCCGAGCGTGCCCCATTCGGTGGCGCGTTCGCCGCTGGCGAAGGCGGTCATGCTGCGGATCATGGCGGTTCCTGAAGTGATCGATGCCGGTCGGGCAAGGGGCGAATGGTAAACTCGCGCGCCGCAAACCCCCTAACTTCGATGGTAAACCGCCCCATGCCAGTTGCCGGCACGACCGAGTTCTCACGCCCCAGCGGCCGCGCGCCCGACCAGTTGCGCGAGGTGCGGATCGAGCGCGGCTTCACCCGCCACGCCGAGGGTTCGGTGCTGATCAGCTTCGGCGATACCCGGGTGCTGTGCACCGCCAGTGTCGAGAACCGCGTGCCCGGCTTCCTGCGCGGCAAGGGCGAAGGCTGGGTCACCGCCGAATACGGCATGCTGCCGCGCGCCACCAACACCCGCAACGACCGCGAGGCCGCGCGCGGCAAGCAGGGCGGCCGCACGCTGGAAATCCAGCGCCTGATCGGCCGTTCTCTGAGGGCGTGCGTCGACCGCAAGCTGCTCGGCGAGCGCACCATCACCCTCGACTGCGACGTGCTGCAGGCCGACGGTGGCACCCGCACCGCGGCGATCACCGGCGCCTACGTGGCGCTGGTCGATGCGGTGCAGGGCCTGGTCGACTCGCGTGCGATCAAGCTGCCGAGCTGCGGGCGTTCGCCGATCTTCGGCGCGATCGCTGCGGTGTCGGTGGGCATCTACCGCGGCGTGCCGGTGCTCGACCTCGACTACGCCGAGGACAGCGACTGCGACACCGACATGAACGTGGTGATGAACGACGGTGGCGGCTTCATCGAGCTGCAGGGCACCGCCGAGGGCCACGCGTTCCGCCGCGACGAGCTGGCCGCGATGACCGCGCTGGCCGAGACCGGCATCGCCGGACTGGTTGCGAAGCAGCGCGAAGCGCTCGGGCTCTGACCACGTGGGGTCGAGCCGGAGGTGTCGCGCATGAACCGCATCGTTGTCGCCAGCGGCAATGCCGGCAAGCTCGCCGAGTTCAATCGCCTGCTCGGTGACGCCGGGATCGAATTCGTCGCCCAAGGGGAACTCGGGGTCGAGGACATTCCCGAAACCGGACTGACCTTCGTCGAGAACGCGCTGCTGAAGGCACGCCACGCCGCACGCGTGACCGGCCTGCCGGCACTGGCCGACGATTCCGGGCTGTGCGTCGACGCGCTCGACGGCGCGCCGGGGCTGTACTCGGCGCGCTACGCCGGTGAACCGAGCGATGCGGCGCGCAACATCGACAAGCTGCTGGCGGCGCTGGCTGGCGTGCCCGAGGCGCAACGCGGCGCGCATTTCCATTGCACCCTGGTGCTGTTGCGCCACGCTGACGACCCGCGTCCGCTGATCGCGCAGGGCGAGTGGCATGGCCGGGTCCTGGCCGCGCGGCGCGGTACGGGCGGCTTCGGTTACGACCCGCTGTTCCTCGACCCGGACACCGGGCTGAGCGCCTCCGAGCTGGACCCGGGCACCAAGAACCGCGTCAGCCACCGCGGTCGCGCGCTGGCGATCCTGCGCGAAAAGCTCGGCCTGTTGTAGGAGCGACGTAAGTCGCGATTGCGCCGATATCCGTGATCGCCGTGCGGTCGCGACTTACGTCGCTCCTACACGAAGCTGCCGAAGCGCCTCGCAACCTTTTCCACCGGGCGCCACACGACGCCGTCCACCATCCAACGCGCCCGCTTCCCCGGTGGGACAATAGCCCCATGACCCTCACCCCGCCGCCGCTGTCGCTGTACGTCCACGTCCCGTGGTGCGTGCGCAAATGCCCGTACTGCGACTTCAACTCGCACGAGTTCAAGTCGGGCAAGAGCCGTGGCGAGTTGCCGTTCGCGGCCTATGTCGACGCGCTGCTCGCCGACCTCGACCACGACCTGCCGCTGGTCTGGGGCCGCACCGTGCAGACCGTGTTCTTCGGCGGCGGCACGCCGAGCCTGATGCCACCGGAATTCATCGACCGCTTCCTGCAGGGCGCCAGCGCGCGGCTGCGCTTCGCCCCGGGCTGCGAGATCACCCTGGAGACCAACCCCGGCACCGCCGAACACGGCCGCTTCGAGGGCTACCGCAACGCCGGCATCACCCGCCTGAGCTTCGGCATCCAGAGTTTCGACGACGGCTGCCTGCAGCGGCTCGGCCGCATCCACGACAGCCGCGAGGCCGAGGTCGCGGTCAAGCTCGCGCAGGACGCCGGCTTCGACAACTTCAACCTCGACCTGATGTACGCCCTGCCCGGCCAGGACCTGGCGATGGCCGAGCATGACCTGGAGCGCGCGTTCGCGTTGCAGCCTGCCCATATCAGCCATTACCAGCTGACCCTGGAGCCCAACACCGTGTTCGCCGCGCGCCCGCCGTCGGGGATCCCCGACGACGATGCGGGCTGGGACATGCAGGAACACTGCCAGGCCATGCTCGCCGACGCCGGCTACGGCCAGTACGAAGTCAGCGCCTACGCCCGCCCGGGTCGCCAGTGCGCGCACAACGTCAACTACTGGACGTATGGCGACTACCTCGGCATCGGGGCCGGCGCCCACGGCAAGATCACCCTCGGCCACGACGAAAGCATCCTGCGCCGCTGGAAGCACAAGCACCCGACCCGCTATCTCGCCGAGGCCGGCAGCGACGCGGCGATCGGCGGGGACGAGCGGATCACTCCGGAGCGGCGACCGTTCGAGTTCATGCTCAACGCGCTGCGGCTGGTCGACGGCTTCGAGCTGGCCACGTTCGAGAAGCGCACCGGGCTGGCCGCGGCGGCCATCGAGCCGCAACTGCGCAGCGCAACCGAACGGGGCTGGCTGCGGATCGACGCGGGCACGGTACGACCGACCGAACTCGGCCGACGCTTCACCAATGACGTGGTGGCGCTGTTCCTAACCGAATGACCTGCCTGTGTCGTCACGCCCCGACGGAGTAACCTCGGGGTTTCGGCGCCATTCGTCCGCTGCGGCCCGAAACTTGCGTATCAAGGTCGACGGCCCTGCGGAACGGGCCGCGTCCATCGACCCACCGCCCGGAGGGACCCCGCCCGCATGCCCGACCATCACGCACCCAGCCAGGCGACCCACCGCGATCCCGGCATCGCCGGTGGCAGCGAACCGGTCACCACGCCGCTGCGGCAGAGCCCGGCCGTCGCAACGATGCCCCCGCGCGTCCGCCATCTGCTGGAGCAGTTGCTCGGCCTGTTGTCGCACCAGCTGTCGCGCGAGCTCGACCGCCTGCTGATGACCCTGGAGCACGACCTGTTCCGGCAGGCCGAGTTCGCACGCAATCCGGGGCTGCAATCGGGCTATCTCGAAACCGGGCGGACGTTGCGCAAGCACCGCGACCAGTTCATTCCCTCCTTCATCGGCGAACTGGAAGACGCACTGGTCGCCATCCGCGATCCGGCAAGCCGCGCCCAAGCCCCGGTGGACACCGAATCGGTGCACATCGACGACATGCGCCTGGTCGACCACAGCGAGATCAGCGAGGAAGCGGTGCTGAGCGCGATCGCGTTGAGGCACGAGTCCCGCGCCGGGTTGCCGCTGCTGCTGTTGGGCCAGCGCTTCGGCGTGCTGGCCGGCGCGCCCGCATTCGATACCGCGGCGCTGCCGGTCGGGCCGCAATCGCTGGGCCGGCTGCTGGAGCGTGCCGCCAACCGGATGCAGCTGAACCTGGATGCCCGGCTGCAGCTTTACCAGTTGTACGACCGCCAGCTGATGGCGGGCTACGTCGCACTGGTCGAGTCGATGAACAGCCTGCTCGCCGACGCCAACGTGCTGCCCGGCCTGACCTTCGTGCCATTGCGCACCCGCCGCGGCGGCCGGCGCGATGGCGGGCAGGTGGACCACGCAGCGGCGGGTCCCGACTCCGGGAACAGGTCCTCTTCCGCAGCCGATGGCTCGCCGGCCGACGCCGGTGCATCCGCAGCCGAAGCCGCAACCGAACCCGCAGAAGCAGAAGCGCTGGCGTTCCTTCGACAACTGATGACGCAGCGACGCGAGCTGCTGGACAAGCTCGCCACCCCCGCCACCCCCGCCACCCCCGCCACCCCACGCGTGCGCGTCGCCCTGCCTACCGGCGACGTCGACGCCGCACTGGGCGCACTGCAGGCACGGCCGCCCGATCCGCAGTCGCCCAGCACCGTGCCGGATATCCGCCAGGCCCTGCTCGCGCAGGGCCGGCTGAAACGCGGCGAGGCGGTGTCTCTCTCTCGCGAGGACAGCGACACCTTCGAACTGCTCGGCATGCTCTACACCGAGATCGGCCGCGAGCTGCGCGCGGGCACGCAGAGCAAGGCCCTGCTGGAACAGCTGCAGGTGCCGTTGTTGCGGGTCGCGCTGCAGGACCGCGCGTTCTTCGTGCGCCAGCAGCATCCGGCCCGGCAACTGCTGAACGCGGTGGCCGAAGCCGGCGCGGTCTGGCTGGCCGAGGACGAGGCCGACCCGCAGCTCAACGCCAAGCTGCAAAGCGCGGTCAGCCACGTGGTCACCCATTACGACGGTGACGCGGAGGTGTTCGAGGCGGCCAACCAGCAGTTGCAGGAACACCTGCAGGTGATGGTGCGCAAGGCGGAGGTCAGTGAGCGCCGCCACGTCGACGCCGCGCAGGGCCGCGAGAAGCTCGACCTCGCCAAGCACCAGGCAACCTCGGTGATCGAGGACGCCGTCGGCGGCCGGCCGATCCCGAAGTTCCTCGGCAGCCTGCTCGACCAGGCCTGGAGCGACGTCCTGACCCTGGTGCTGCTGCGCCATGGCGAAGGGTCGGCCGAATGGCGACAGCATGTCGCCGCGACCGGCCAGATCGTCGCCGCCTGCGTGGATGGCACCCCGGCCCCGGACGGGCTGGCGACGCGGATAGAACAGTCGCTGGCGCTGGTCGGCTACCACGGCGAGGAGGCCGGCGCGATCACCCGCCGCCTGACCTGCACCGACGACGACAGCGACGACCCCGCCTCGCGCACCGAGCTGGCGCTGAAGCTCAAGGCCCGCGCACGACTGGGCGCCGACACCGTACAGAAGCCGAAGGCGGCCCCCGCGCCGCGCACGCCACGCGAACAGGCCTGCCACGACCATCTGCGGACCCTGCCGTTCGGCAGCTGGATCGAGTTCTCGATCAACCAGCAGGGCGACGTCGTGCGGCGCCGCCTCGCCTGGTTCAGCCCGGTGACCGGGCGGGCGTTGTTCGTCAACCAGCGCGGCCAGCGGGTCGACGACGCCACCGGACCGCAGGACCTCGACCAGCTCGCGCGGCTGGTCGCCATCGGCCAGGCCCGGGTGGTCCAGGCCGAACGCTCCGGGCTCGTCGACCGGGCCTGGCAAGCCGCACTTTCGGCGCTGCGTGGCCTGTCGTCACGCCCGGAGGAGGAACAATGAACGCAGGCACGGACGAGTTCCGGCGCGCTTCGCGCCACGACATCCCCGACACGGTGCGGGTGGTGGATGCCATGACCGACACGGTGGTCGGACGGCTCGGCAACATCTCGGAGACGGGCATGTTGCTGATCGCGAGCGTCCCGCTGGTCGACGACGCGCTCTACCAGTTCCGCCTGGAGATCGACGAAGGCCGCGGCCAGGTCATCGAGGTCGGCGCGCACATGCTGTGGCAGGACCGCGCGAGTGCGAAGGGCCAGACCTGGATGGGCTTCCGCTTCATCAAGGTCATCGACGAGCACGCGCAGCCGCTGAACGACTGGTTGCGCTCACTCGCCACCCGCGCCGCCTAGCGCGGTGCCGCTCCGGGCAGGTCGGTGGTGCAACGGTATCGGTTCGGGCTGGTGCAGGCCGAACCCCTGCGCGTAGTCGACGCCGATCCGGGCCAGCGCCGCCATCACCTCGCTGCCCGACACCCATTCGGCGATGACCACCAGCCCGCGCTGGTGCCCGATGTCGGTAACCGCGCGCACGATGGCATAGCTCATCGGATCGCTGAGCAGGTCGCGGATGAAGCTGCCGTCGATCTTGATGATGTCCACCGGCAGGTTCTTGAGGTATCCGAACGACGACATCCCCGCGCCGAAATCGTCCAGTGCGAGCTTGCAGCCGGCGTCGCGCAGGCGCCCGAGGAACCGCGCGACCTGCGACAGGTTGCGCACCGCGACGGTTTCGGTGATCTCGAAGCAGACCCGTTCCGGCGCGACCCGGTGCGCCTGCAGCAGTTCCAGGATCAGGTCGACCAGTGATTCGTCCTCGATGCTCGCGCCGGAGAGGTTGATGGTTGCCAGTTTCAGGCGCTCGCCGCCGGGATGCAGGCGGTCGAAATTGGACAGCACCGTGCGGATCACCCAGCGGTCGATCATCGGCATCAGGCCATAGCGTTCCGCGGCGGGCAGGAAGGCCCCGGGCAGCACCAGGCGACCGTGCTGGTCGCGGAAGCGCAACAGCAGTTCGACATACGGCCCTTCGGATGCACCCGACAGCGGCCGGACCTCCTGGTACATCAGCACCAGCCGCTGCTCCGCGACCGCCCATCGCAGCCGGTTGGCCCATTCCATCTCGCCGTGGCGACGCGCGGTCTCGTCGTCGCTCGCCGAATAGAAATGCACGCGGTTGCGACCGCTCTCCTTGGCCATGTAGCAGGCGGTGTCGGCCTGCGCGAGCACGTCCTTGAATGCCAGGCCTGGATGGTCCAGCGCCACGCCTCCGATACTGACGCTGACCGTGTAGGTCCGCTGCTCCCATACGAACACGTAGCCATCGATGTGCCGGCGCAGGCGCTCGGCGACTTCACGCGCCTGGACGGCGTCATGCGGCGTCAGCACCCCGAACTCGTCGCCGCCCAGCCGTGCCAGCAGCACGCCGTCGCCATCCAGTTGCTCGCGCATCATGGTCGCCAGCTGGATCAGGAGCTGGTCGCCGGCGATGTGGCCGGAGGTGTCGTTGATCAGCTTGAACTGGTCCAGGTCCATGTACAGCAGGGTGGCTGGAGGTCCACCGGTCGAGACCGCGCGAAGCACGCGCTCGACCCGGCGCTCGAACTCGCGCCGGTTGTACAGGTCGGTCAGCGCATCGTGGCTGGCCTGGTATCCCAGCAGCTCGGTCAACTGCCGCTGCTCGGAGATGTCGGTCGCCACCATCAGCAACATGTCCTCCCCGCCGACATCTACCCGCGCGGTCGAGATGCTCGCCCAGAAGCTGTCGCGGTTGGCGCTGACCAGCATCGCTTCCGACGGACTGCCGTCCGCCAGTTCGCCCGCCTGCACGCGCGCCCCGAGCTTGCGATCGCCGAACAGCGACGACAACCGCAGGTCGCCTGCGGTTTCGCCCAGGCGCAGCCGCGAGGCCTGGTTGAGATAGGTGATGCCGCCGTCGTCGCTGCGCGCCAGCAGCACCAGCGCCGGCAGCAGGTCGTTGAGTACGCGGAAACGCTCCTCGCTTTCGCGGTAACGCCGGCTCATGCGCCAACCCTGCTCCAGTGCGCGGCGGCGCGACGTCAGCACGGACCACACCAGCAGCGCAAACAGTGCGCTGGCCAGGAGCCCCGGCCACAGCACCGACTGCAACCCGTCGGCGCCGGCAAACGCCTGCTCCGGAGGGTGCAGCCTTACCTGCCAGTCGCGACCGCCGAACGCGATCGTGCGCGTGGTGCCGGGGCCGGCGTCCTCATGCGCGTGTGGATGCGAGTCGAACAACAGCTTCGGCGAACCGGACGTGACGTCGGCCACCGTGGTGTGGAACACCGGCCCCGTGCTGTCGTACGGCAGCGAATCCTCGATCAGGCTGGCGACGTTGAAGGAGATCGCGATCGATCCGCGGATCCGCTCGCGTCGTTCCGCCATCGAACGCGGCGGCGGACCCGGATGGAAGATCGGCAGCCGCAGGGTCACGCCCTCCCCGGTCAGCCCGGCGCTGTGGTGCTGCAGCAGGCGAAACGTCTCCGACAGCACGGGCTGGTCGCTGTCCCGTGACGCCAGCAACGCGGCGAGGTTGGCCGGCTGCGCGGCGACGTCGAGTCCCAGCACGGCGGCGTTGCCCGCGGCCGGCGCGACCAGGGTCGTCACGTAGCGGCCGTCCGGCCCGCGCTCGGCATAGGCGACCGCCTGCAGGCTCGGGAAGCGCTCCCGCGGCCGCAGGTTCTCGTAGAGGTGGTCGAATTCGCCGGGTTCGACCTCGGCGGACGCCAGGAACAGTGACTGGACCGACCGCGCCAGCATTTCGCAGGTGCGCAGGCGATCGCCGACGGCCGCGGCGATGCTGTCGGCAGCGGCTTGGAGTTCCGCGTGCCGGCGCGCATCCACCCGCTGCTGCTGGCCTTGCGCGAGCCAGATCGACAGCGCCACGCCCACCAGCAGGGCGACAAGGGCCCAGACCCATGCCGGGACACCCAGCGGTGCAACGCCTCCCGCCCCATCGCCCGGCTGCGGGGCGCGGGCGAATCCGTCAGAATCGTGGCTCTCCCCCAAGAGAACTCCCATGACAGATCAAGAGATACCAACGTTATACACGCGGCATGTCGAGGAACTGCAACGACGCAGCGCCCTGGCGCTGGAACGGGGGGGCTTCGATCACCTGGTGGTGCCCAGCGGGTCGATCCACTACCAGCTGTTCGACGACCGCGATTACCCCTACGCGGTCAACCCGCAGTTCAAGGCCTGGGTGCCACTGACCCGCAATCCGGGCAGCTGGATCGTCCATACCCCCGGCGCGAAACCCAGGCTGATCTACCTGCAACCGTTCGACTACTGGCACGCCGTGCCCGAAGCACCGGCCGGTTACTGGGTCGAGCAGTTCGAGGTGGTGGTGATCCGCACCCCCGAAGAAGCGCTGCAACACCTGCCGAAAGACCCGCGCCGCTGCGCGATCCTCGGCGAGCCACTGAGCGCAATGGGCGAGTTCGTCCCCAACAACCCCGCCGCGGTGGTCAATTACCTCGAATACCACCGCGCACTGAAGAGCCCGTACGAAATCGCGATGATGCGCGAAGCCAGCGTCCATGGCGTACGCGGGCATCGCGCTGCCGAACGCGCGTTCCGCGCCGGCGCCAGCGAGTTCGGCATCCACCTGGCCTATTGCCAGGCCGCGCGCCAGGACGCCAACGACCTGCCTTACGGCAACATCATCGGCCTCAACGAGCATGGCGCCGTGCTCCACTACACCGATCGCGGCCGGGTCCCGCCGCGCGACATCCGCAGCTTCCTGATCGATGCTGGCGGCAGCCATGCCGGCTACGCCAGCGACATCACCCGCAGCTACGCATTCGACCCGGCGTGCGAGTTCCAGTCGATGATCGATGCCGTCGACGCCGCCGAGCAGCGCCTTTGCAATGGCGTCCGCGCCGGCGTGGACTACAAGCGGATCCACCTCGATGCACACCTGGAGATGGCGACGATCCTGCGCGACTTCGGCGTGGTCGACATGAGCCCGGAGTCGATGGTCGAGACCGGCGTCAGCGCCAAGTTCTTCCCGCACGGCATCGGCCATTACATCGGCCTGCAGGTGCACGACGTCGGCGGCTTCCTCGCCTCCGACGAAGGCGGCCGCATCGAGCCACCCGCGGGCCACCCGTTCCTGCGCCTGACCCGCGTGCTTGAACCGGGCGCCGTGGTGACGATCGAGCCCGGCATCTACTTCGCCGACCTGCTGCTGGAAGAACTGCGCAACGGCGCGCATTCCGGCGCGGTGGACTGGGGCAAGGTCGACACCTTCCGCCCCTACGGCGGCATCCGCATCGAGGATGACGTGGCCTGCACCGACGGCGACCCGATCAACCTGACCCGCGAGGCGTTCGCGGCATTGGATGAGCGTTGATCGCGGGTGCCATCGCGCCTGATCGTTGAACAAGAATCCCGGCGAAAAGCCGGGGTTTTTGTAGCCGCGGGGAAACGCAGCATCGAAGTTCTCGGAGTGCGTTTTTGGAAGTGACGTCGCGCAGGAGGCGGCTTGCGGGGCAGTTGCTCCAGCCCTTCATCAGGGCCGCTCCGCGGTCCAGCCCGGCGCAGCGCGCCGGGCGTTCGCGCAGGCGCGCGCTACGCCGCGCAAGCCGCCTGCACTCACCCTGCCCTGAGGCGGGCCGCGGGCCATCCATGGCCCGCTTTTCCGCAACTGCCCCGCAAGCCGCCTCCTGCCCGATTGTCCGAACCTTCGGGTAGGGCGAGCTGTGACGCGTCAGGTGGGCGGAAATGCATCGCCCTTCGTAGACGGAGCTTTGTGTAGGAGCGACGTAAGTCGCGAATGCCTCGCCACCTCATGGGTTCAGAGCGTCGCGACTTACGTCGCTCCTACAACGAAGGGTGTCGCTTTGACGCGGGTTCCAGTAGCCCCCTCAGCCAGATATCGAACGGACAACAAAGCCGCACCTCCCAAACCGCGGCGCGGCGTCCTGTCCGGGTATTGCGGAGAGTGCGCCATGGATGGCGCACGGCGGTGAGTGCGGCCATGGATGGCCGCCCGAACCGAGTAGCAATACCCGGACAGGGCGACGCTCCAGCCCGAAGGCGAGACACTGCTTCTGGCTCTGGCTCTGGCTCTGGCTCTGGCTTCGGCTTCTAGCTTTTGTTCTTGGCTCTAGCTTTGGCTATCGCTATCGCTATCGCCGCCAACACACACCACGACACGCACGCCCCAACCGAAACCCGCTCGCGCTACCCGCCCACCCGCGCCTGCGCCATGAACGCCTCGACCTCGTCCGCGCTCCGCGCCAACCCCTCGGTCAGCACCTTGTGGCCGTCCTTCGTCACCAGCACATCGTCCTCGATCCGGATCCCGATCCCGCGCCACTTCGCCGCCACGCCGGTGTCGTCCGGCGGGATGTACAACCCCGGCTCGATCGTGAACACCATGCCCGGCTCCAGCAGGCGCGACTCACCCTCGATCCGGTAGTCACCGACATCGTGCACATCGATCCCCAGCCAGTGCCCCGTCTTGTGCCGGTAAAACCGCCGGTAGCTGCCATCGGCGATGTTCTTCGCCAGCCGGCCCTTCAGCAACCCGTTCCGGAGCAACCCCTCGGTCAACGTCTCGACCGCCGCATCGTGGCCCGCCTGGTATGGCGTGCCCGGCTGCGCCTGCGCCAGCGCCGCGGCCTGCGCCGCGCAGACCAGATCATGCAGGATCCGCTGCTCCTTGCCGAAACGACCGCTTGCCGGGAACGTGCGCGTGATGTCGGCCGCGTAACCGCCGTACTCGGCACCGGCGTCGATCAACACCAGGTCGCCATCGCGCACCGGCCCGTTGTTGGCGACGTAATGCAACACGCACCCGTTGGCACCCGCACCGACGATGCTGCCGTAGGCAGGCACCGCGTTGTTGGCACGGAACACCCGCTCCACCTCGGCCTGCAATTCGTACTCGTGCATGCCGGGCCGCACCGCGCGCATCGCCGCCTCGTGCGCGGACACGCTGATGTCGGCGGCGCGCTGCATGAAGCGCAGTTCGTCGCGGCCCTTGAACAGCCGCAACTCGTCGAGCAGGTGGCCGAGTTCCAGGAACTCGTGCGGCGGCTTGTTGCCCATCTTCATCATCGCGCGCACGCGGTTGACCCAGCCGATCAGCTTGAGATCGAACTCGGCGTCGCGGCCGAAGTGGTAGTACACCCGCGAGCGGCCTTCCAGCAGGCCCGGCAGGATGTCGTCGAGGTCGGTGATCGGATAGGCGTCGTCCAGCCCGAACGCCTCGACCGCACCCTCGGTGCCGAAGCGCGGGCCGTCCCAGCCCTCGCGGTCCGGGTCGCGCTCGCGGCAGAACAGCACCGTCTCGCCATGCGCGCGGCCGGGCACCAGGACCAGCACCGCCTCGGGCTCCGGGAAACCGGTCAGGTACAGCAGGTCCGAATCCTGCCGGTACGGATAGTGGGTATCGCGGCTGCGCACGCGCTCCGGCGCGGCCGGCAGGACCATGATCGCGTCGTCGCCGGCGATGCGCATCAACTGTTTGCGACGACGGGCGTAGGCCTTGCCCGGCATGGTCAACGGCTTGCGCATGTCAGTTCAGCCGCTGGCGGTGCTCGGCGGCGAGCACGCAGTCGCCGTGCAACAGCAGCGTCGCGACGCGGACGAATTCCTCGATCTCCACCAGCGCCGCCTCGTCCTCCTCGTCGCCCTCCTCCTGCGGCTGGGCGGCGGCGAGCTTGGCCAGGTCGCCAAGCGCTTCGCCGGCCTCGTCCGACAGCTTCGGCGTCGCCCCGGCCGCCATCCCGAAGGCGCCGAGGAATCCGCGGCACCAGTCGAACAACGCCCCACTGCGCACGGCCAGCGACGCCTCGGCATCCGGCAGCAGCAGGGCGAACTCGAAACTCCGGTCGGCGAGCTGGGCCGCACTGGCCAGTCGCAGCTGGTCCAGCGCACTGCCCTCGGCCGGCGTGGCGAGGGTCGCATCGACCATCACCCGGGCCGGCCAGTCCCGGGCCGACGCGCCGCCGCCGGCCAGCCATCCGCACAACGAACCGTGCAACTCGGAGGGGGAGGTGGCGAGCGCCAGCTGCCGGATCCCGGCGTCCACGGCGGACAGTTCGGGCAGGGTTGGCGGGGCGTTTTGCGACATGGACGGTCACCGCGACAGGGGGCCTGCAGTCTATCAATCCGCCGGGCGCGGCCGCGGCGGAACTTGTTGCCGGGCCGTGCCCCTGCCTACACTGCCGGTTACCACGCCAACCGCCGCGGTGCCGTGCGTCCGTATCCGCCATCCGTCGACACCCTGCGCCGCCTCTGCACGATCGTGCTCGCCTGCCTGTTGCTTGCCGCGGGGTGGTCCGCACCGGCCCCGGCCGCCACCCGCGACTACTACTTCACGCCGGTCGGCAGCGCCCGCGGACTGAACCAGAACACCGTCACCGCGATGGTCCAGGACACGCAGGGGTTCGTCTGGGTCGGCACCCAGGGTGGCCTGCACCGCTACGACGGGCAACGCTATGCGTCGTTCCGGCACGACCCGCGCGACCCCTCGACCCTGCCCGACAGCTACATCACCGCGCTGGCGCTGGAGGGTGACAGCGCGCTCTGGGTGGGCTCGTACTCGCAGTTCGTATCGCGGATCGACCTCGCCGATGGCGGGATCCGGCGTTTCGTGTCCGATGCCGACGGCCAGGCCGGCCGCCAGGTACTGGCCCTGCTGCCACGCGATGGCGAGCTGTGGATCGGCACGATGCAGGGGCTCGAACGGTTCGACCCCACCACCGGCAAACGCCAGCGCGTGCTGCAGCTGGAGCCGCAGCAACTGCGCAGCTCGCCCTACCAGCAACTGCTGGCCGATCGCGACGGCAGCGTCTGGTGGGCCAGCGCCGCCGGCCTGTTCAAGGTCGATCGCGACAACCGGGCGCGCCTGGTCGGCCCGCCCGGCGTCACCCTAAGCCTGCTTCTGGACCGCGCCGGCCAACTCTGGGTCGGGCGACGCGATGGCCTGTTCCGGCTGTCCGATGACGGCTCGCTGGTCGCGGCATGGCCCGGGCCCGCCACCGACGACGCCGGCCCGGTCCGTGCCATCGTCCAGGCCCCGGATGGCGCGCTGTGGCTGGCGATCGCCAGCGGCGGGCTGCGCCGGTTCGACCCGGCCAGCGGCGCGGTCCGGTCGATTCGCGAGGACACGAGTTTCGATGCCGGCCTGCCGGAGGACTCGATCGCCTCGCTGCTGGTCGACCGCAGCGGCATGCTGTGGGTCGGCGGACTGTTCCGGGGGGTCTCGCTGACCAACCCGCGCGGGACCCGCTTCAGCTACGTCATCGACCTGAGCGGCGAACGCCCGCGCAATGCCGCCGCCGACGACAGCATCCGGACGATCCACGAGGGCGCCGGCGGCACCCTGTGGATCGGGACCGACAACGCCCGGCTGCTCGGATACGACATCGCCGCCGACCGCTTCACCGACTGGACCGCGCGCCTGCCGCCCACCGATGACGGCAGGGCGCGGCGGATCATGGCGATCGGCGACGCCGGCCACGGCCGCCTCTGGCTGGCCACCAGCAACGGCCTGTTGCGATTCGCCCCGGCGACCGGTGCCGTTGACCAGGTCGCCCTGGGTGCGCTTACCGGCGCCAGCCTGCGAAGCCTGCTGGTGGACCATGAAGGCGACCTGTGGCTGGGCACCCAGACCCGCGGCGCGCTGCATTACCAGCGCCGCGGCGGGCGGGTCATCCACTACAGCCATCGCGACGACGACCCGCACCAGCTTGCCCACCCGACGGTGCACGCCCTGCTGGAGGATCGCCATGGCCGCATCTGGTTCGGCACCGGCGACGGGCTGGACATGCTGGAACCCGCGACCGGTCGCCTGCGCCATTTCAACCACGATCCCAACGACCTGGACAGCCTGCCCGGCGGCCTGGTGCGCGCGCTGTACGAGGACCGCGACGGCACCCTGTGGGTCGGCACCCACTCGGGCCTGAGCATGGCCGTCGAGAATGCCGACGGCACGATCATCTTCCAGCATCCGCTGGCCGAGGCGCTGGGCGACCAGCCGGTGCCGACGGTGTTCACCATCGCCAGCAATGCCGCGTCCTCCGGGCGGCTGTGGCTGGGCACCGGGCACGGCATCATCCAGTTCGACACCCGCACGCTCGCGGTGCGCAACTACGGCCTCGCCGACGGCCTGCAGGACCTCGAGTTCAACGGCGGCGCCGCGGCCACGCTGTCCGACGGAAGGATCGCCCTGGGCGGGATCCGCGGCCTCAACCTGTTCGACCCGGCGCGGATGAAGAACCCGGGCTACACCCCGCCATTGCGCCTGCTGGCGGCCGGCATCGGTGCGGATTCGCCCGACGACGGCGGGATCATGTGGCAGCCGGCGAAACTGGAAGTGCCCGACGGCGCCGAGATCCTGCGCCTGCGCATCGGCGCGCTCGACTTCGCCCCGGCCGCGAACATCCGCTACCGCTACCGGATGGACGGTTTCGACCGAGGCTGGATCGACAACGGTGCGCGTCCGGACATCACCTACACCCGCCTCCCTCCGGGGAGCTACGTGTTCCGTGCGCAGGCCCGCAACCGCGACCACGGCTGGGGCAGCACGGAACTGCGGGTGCCGGTGGTCGTCGCCCCGCCGTTGTGGCGCCATCCGCTCGCGATCGCCGCCGCGCTGGCAGCGCTGCTGGTGCTGCTGGCGACCCTCGGCTGGCGCTGGCACCGCCATCGCCAGCGCGAGCAGGAATGGTTCCGCCAGGTCAGCGAACGCGAGGAGCGGCTGAAGCTTGCGCTCTGGGCGTCGGGCGACCAGTTCTGGGATTACGACGTGGCGACCCACGCGATGCACCGGATGCGTGTGCCGGAATCCTCCACCGCACGCCCGGACACCGAAATCACCGTCGAAAGTCGCCTGAGCAGTGCCCATGGCATCCACGAGGAGGACCTGCCGGGCGTCCTCGACACTCTGCGCCGGCACCTGCGCGGCGAGGCCACGCTGTTCCTGTCGGAACATCGCACCCGCGATCGCGACGACGAGGACTGGCGATGGATCCGCGCGCGCGGGCGGGTGGTCGACCGCGATGCCGACGGTCGCGCACTGCGGGTCGCCGGCACCGCCCGCGACATCACCGCCAGCCGCAGCGCCGAGCGCGAACGCCGCATTTCAAGCGAGGTCCTGCGTTCGATGGCCGAGGCGGTGGCGGTGTTCGATCGCGACTTCATGTTCGTCTCGATCAACCCCGCCTTCACCCGGATGATCGGCTACAGCGACAGCGAGGTGGCCGGTCGCTCGACCAGCCTGATCGACAGCAGCCAGCACGACCCGGATTTCTACGCCCGCATGCGCGCCGAACTGCAGCGCGCCGGACGCTGGTCGGGCGAGATCTGGCAGCAACGCAAGGACGGCGGCGAGTTCCTGTGCTGGCTGCAGGCCAGCGCGGTGAACGATGGCCACGGCCAGCACGGCCACTACGTCGCGGTGCTCAGCGACATCACCGATCAGAAACGCGCCGAGCAGGAGCTGCGCTTCCTGGCCAACTACGACACCCTGACCAACCTGCCCAACCGGGCGCTGCTGTCGGAACGGCTGTCGCGCGCGATCGAACGGGCCCGCGCCACCGGCCACAAGATCGCGGTGCTGTTCCTCGACCTCGACCGCTTCAAGGACATCAACGACTCGTTCGGCCATGCCGCCGGCGACCGCATCCTGCGCGCAGCCGCGCAGCGCCTGCAACGGACGGTCGGCGCCGGCCACACCGTGGCGCGCCTCGGTGGCGACGAGTTCACCGTGGTGCTGGAAGGCCTCGGGGACGCGGCGCAGGCCGAGCACGTCGCACGCGAGCTGCTCACCGCATTCGAGGAGCCGCTGGATTTCGACCAGCGCCACAACGTAGTGATATCCCCCTCGATCGGGATCAGCCTCTATCCCGACCACGCGCGGGACCCCGACCACCTGCTCAAGCACGCCGATACCGCGATGTACCAGGCCAAGGCCATCGGGCGCCGCGCATTCATGCCGTACACCGAAAGCATGGATATCGACATCCGCCTGCGCGCCAGCATCTCGGCGGCGTTGCGCAAGGTGCTCGACAGCGATGAGCTGTCGCTGGCGTTCCAGCCCCGGCTGTCGCTGGCCGATGGCCGCATCACCGGCGTCGAGGCGCTGCTGCGCTGGAACAGCGCCGAGCACGGGGAAATCAGCCCGATGCGCTTCATTCCGCTGGCCGAGGAGACCGGCCTGATCCTGGAGATCGGCGAGTGGGCGCTGCGTCGCGCCTGCCTGACGTTGCAACACTGGCGCGCGGACGGATTGTCCAACCTGACGATGGCGGTCAACGTCTCCTCGCTGCAGTTGCTGCGCGGGAACCTGCCGGGGGTCGTCGCCCGGGTCCTGCAGGAAACCGGCATCCCGGCGTCGTGCCTGGAGCTGGAACTGACCGAAAGCGTGATCATGGGCAACCCCGGCAAGACCGCGGCAACGCTGCAGGCCTTCCGCGAACTCGGGGTCAGTCTCGCGATCGACGACTTCGGCACCGGCTACTCCTCGCTGTCCTACCTCAAGCGGTTGCCGATCACCACGCTGAAGATCGACAAGGAATTCATCGCCGACCTGACCCACGATCCCGACGACGCGGCGATCACCACCACCATCATCACCATGGCCCACTCGCTGGGCCTGAACGTGGTCGCCGAGGGCGTGGAAACCGAGGCCCAGATGCGCTTCCTGCGCGTCCACGGGTGCGACGAGATCCAGGGCTACTGGCTGGCCCGGCCGATGGCCCCGGCGCAATGCCAGGCATTCCTGCAGGGCCACGAGTCGACCGAACCGGTAACGGGCTGAACGTCGCGATCGCCCGCCCGCGCGACGCTTGACCCGCCCCCGCCGCCTGCTATCGTGCGCGGATGGACCGTGCCCAACTGCTCGCCCAACTGCAGGCACTCGTCGAGCGGATCGACGAGCTGGCCGACAACACCCGTCGCCTGCAGGAGGAGAACCGCAGCCTGCGCCAGCAACAGGAAAGCCTGTCCAGCGAGCGCTCGGCATTGCTGGCCAAGAACGAGCAGGCGCGGAGTCGGGTCGAGGCGATGATCGCGCGGCTGAAATCGCTGGAGCAGCACACGTGAGCAGCAGCCAACCGGTCAGCATCCACTTGCTCGATCGTGAATACACCGTCGGCTGCGAGCCGGACGAACGCGACAGCCTGCTCGCCGCCGCCAAACTGCTCGACAGCAAGATGCGCGAGATCCGCGGCAGCAACCGGATGGCCGCACTCGACCGCGTCGCCGTGCTGGCCGCGCTCAACTTCGCGCACGAGTTGCAACAACTGCGCAACGAAGACGAGAGCAGCAACCGCGAAATCGCCCGCAGCCTGGGCGAGCTGCAACGCAAGCTCGACGGGTTGTTCGACAACCCCGCCGGGTGACACGCGAACGGTTCCGGCAGTTGCCTGAACCCGGCACCGCACCACCGACAGACGGGCCTTCCCATCGCGCCCGTCGCGCTATAATCGCCGCACGTCCTCTGCTGTGGACGACGGCGTGCGCAAACATACGCCTTGTCCCTTAATTGCGACCGCGGGGGCGCAACGGAAGCCCGGAGTGCAAGTCCGCCCTGGTAGCGGGAAGCCCGAAGGTCTCCAGGCGTCCCCACTTGAACCCCGGGTTCAAGGTCGTTTCGCGCGCATCGCCATCGGCGGAGGACTTTTCTTTTGCGGTCGGAATCCGCGGCGCCGCCGGTTTGGCGCCGGGCGGGCCGCCGCTGTGCTGCGGTCCACGCATTGCGGCCCCGTCACGCCACACGCGACTCAGGATCCGACTGGATGACCGTCGACCACGCAGCATCCCGCCGCCAACTCCGTTCCGAACTCCGCCAGCGCCGCCGCACGTTGCCCGCGGCCGAGCGCATCGCCGCCGCCGACCGCCTCGCCCAAAACCTGCTGGCCCTGCCGTTCATGCCCGCCGAGGGCTACGTTGCCGGTTATTGGGCGATGGATGGCGAAATCGCGTTGCATGCCTGGCAGCTCAAGCTGCCGCCGGGCTGCATCTATTGCCTCCCGGTCCTGGGCGAGGATCACCTGCGATTCGCGCCGTGGCGCCCAGGCGACGCGCTGGTCGGCAACCGCTATGGCATCCCCGAACCCGACCGCGCGCCCGGATCGCTGCTTGAGCCGCAACAGATGTCGCTGGTGGTGTTGCCGCTGGTCGGCTTTGACGGCCACGGCGCACGGCTCGGCATGGGCGGTGGTTGGTACGATCGCAGTTTCGCCTTCCGGCAGGACCATCCGGCGCCGCCGTGGCTGGTGGGTGCCGCGTTCGAGACCCAACGGCTGGAGTCGCTGGAAACCGCCGACTGGGACGTCGACCTCGATGCGGTCTGCACCGAATCCTCTATCCACGATTTCCGACTGGCTACCCCATGACAGCACGCCGCCGCTACTGGTTGATGAAGTCCGAGCCCGATGCGTTCTCGATCGACGACCTGCAGCGCGTCGATATCGAACCGTGGAACGGAGTCCGGAACTACCAGGCACGCAACTTCATGCGCGATGGAATGAAGGTCGGCGACGGCGTGCTGTTCTACCACTCCAACACCGCCATTCCCGGCATCGTCGGCACTGCGACAGTCGCCAGCGAAGCATATCCGGACGAGACCCAATTCGACCCGGAATCGGACTATCACGACCCCAAGGCCACCCGCGAAGAACCGCGCTGGCAACTGGTCGACATCAAGTTCGAGCGCAAACTCTCGCGCACGATTTCGCTCGACGAGATCAAGCGCCATGCCGACCGCCTCGGCGAGGAATTCGCCCTGATCCGGCGCGGCAACCGGCTGTCGGTATTCCCGGTTTCCGCCGCGCAATACAAGTACCTCCTTTCCCTCGAGTAGCTCCGGACATGTCAGAAGCCAAGCGCCTGGCCGGCGAAAAAGCCATCGATTACGTGGAAGACGGCATGGTCGTCGGTGTCGGCACCGGCTCGACCGTGGCCTACTTCATCGAAGCACTGGGGCGGATCAAGCACCGCATCCGGGGCGCCGTCTCGAGCTCCGAACAGAGCAGCGAGCGGCTGCGCGCGCTGGGCATCGAGGTGCTCGACCTCAACGCCACCGGCACGCTGTCGCTGTATGTCGACGGCGCCGACGAATGCGATCCGCACAAGCGCCTGATCAAGGGCGGCGGCGCGGCACTGACCCGCGAAAAGATCATCGCCGAGGCCAGCCGCAAGTTCGTCTGCATCATCGATCCGGCCAAACAGGTCGACGTGCTTGGGAAATTCCCGCTGCCGGTGGAAGTCATCCCGATGGCCCGCAGTTTGGTTGCCCGCCAGATTCTCGCCAGCACCGGGGGTCAACCCGTGTGGCGGCAAATGGAGGACGGCTCCGGCGTGGTGACCGACAACGGCAACGCGATCCTCGACGTACACGGATTGTCGATTGTCGACCCCGTCGCTCTCGAAACCGCGATCAACCAGATGCCCGGCGTCGTGAGTGTCGGCCTGTTCGCCCGCCGCGGCGCCGATGTAGTCATCGTCGGCGGCGAACCGCCACGGATCATCTAAGCGCAGCCGCCCCTCTCGACGCCGCCCTGGTGGCGGACGCGCGGGTCTACCATGGTGTAACGGCGGTGACGCCGCTGGACCCGGGTTTGGCATCGCA
>NZ_JBQWRA010000005.1:0-196978 GCF_052547135.1 Lysobacter sp. F60174L2
CATGGATGGCCCGCGGCCCGCCTCAGGACAGGATGTCCTGATGAAGGGCTGGAGCAATTCCCCCGCCGGCCGCCTCCTGCGTGACAACAACCCGACGAAGCTCTCGCTCCAGGTTCCCGCCCTGAACCCAATCCCGGCCGAGCCCCAAAAATCCCACCTTTGCGCCCCCGCGACCCGCTAAACTGCACGCGGCGGAGTCGGCCAGGCAGTCGCGTCACCGGATCGGGTTCGCCCGTGACGGTGCCGAGGAAAGTCCGGGCTCCACAGGGCACGGTGCCAGGTAACGCCTGGGCGGCGCGAGCCGACGGAAAGTGCAACAGAGAGCAGACCGCCGAACGGCTCCTCCGGGAGTGCGTGGCAAGGGTGAAACGGTGCGGTAAGAGCGCACCGCGAGTCTGGCAACAGACCGGCACGGCAAACCCCACCGGGAGCAAGACCAAATAGGGACCTCATGGCGCGGCCCGCGTCGGGTCCGGGTAGGTTGCTCGAGCGTATCGGTGACGATGCGCCTAGAGGAATGACTGTCCACGACAGAACCCGGCTTATCGGCCGGCTCCGCCACTGTCCAGAGCCCGTATTCGCGGGTTCTGAACAGTGGCGGACGCCCTTCGCCCGCGCGAAATCCATGATGCCGCGCATCGCGGCGCCGACGCTTGCTCCCCGGATTCCCGGTCGCTGCGTGAGCGCTCTGATCCTGACGTGCTACCTGTCAAAACCCAGATATCGATTGGCCGGAGCGATCGACCGCTGGTTGCTGCATCGCAGCATGGCCCCGAGAGCCGGGCGGGGCGGGTTCCTGAACCGAATTTCACATCTGCCCCAAAGTCTGTTTGTCTCAAAATATGAGACGAAACAACGGTTAGTGGATAAGTCTTGAATAAGACTCTGAAGTTCGCTGCAACTTGTTGATCCCGTTAATGAAATTGCGTCTGGAAAGTTGTTGACAAGCCATTTTGGCCTGCCTAAGGTGGGCGCCAGAGGGAAAACCGGGTTTTTTGTGGTTTTCGGTGGCTGCATCCGGTTTTTTGCGCCGGATGTCCGACAGGCAAACCGTCCGCAGAGACGGGCCAACAACCAGGTGCGCAATGTTCCAGGGCGAGACCGCCATCACGATTGACGACAAGGGCCGGCTGGCGGTGCCCACCGCCCACCGCGACGTCGTCGCGCGCGAATGCGGCAACCGCCTGGTCATCACCTACAACCCCTTCGAATCCGGTTCCCTCTACATCTACCCCGAGGCGATCTGGGAGCGCGTGCGCGACCAGGTCAACAAGCTGCCCAAGGCCAAGAAGGTCAACCGCAACCTGCAGCTCAAGCTGGTCGGTGCGGCGACCTTCGTCGAGCTCGACGGCAACGGCCGCATCACCGTCCCGGCCAGCCACCGCGCCGCGGTCGGGATCGAGAAGAAGGCCGTGCTGCTGGGCATGGGCGACAAGTTCGAGTTGTGGAGCGAGCAGGCGCATCACGCACAGATCCGTCAGACGGTCTCCGATGACGACCTGAGCGACGAGCTGCTCGACCTGCAGCTATGACGGACGGTGGCATGGAGCGCTCGGCGACTTCCGGCCACCTTCCCGTGATGTACCGGCAGGTCCTGGAAGGCCTGCGGGTGCGTGGGGATGGAGCCTACCTCGATGGCACGTTCGGCCGCGGCGGCCACGCGCGCGGCGTGCTCGACCAACTCGGCCCCGGAGGCCGGCTGCTGCTGATGGACAAGGACCCCGACGCGATTGCCGTGGCCGAACGCGAGTTCGGCGCGGACCCGCGCGTGGCGATCTTCCGTGGTAGCTTCGCCGACCTCGCCGGTTGGAACGCGACCGCTGCCGGGCTCGACGGCGTGCTGTTCGACCTCGGCGTGTCGTCGCCGCAGCTGGATGTCGCCGAGCGCGGTTTCAGTTTCGGAAAGGACGGTCCGCTCGACATGCGGATGGATCCCGACCACGGGCCGAGCGCCGCCGAGTGGCTGGCGACCGCGGACGATCGCGAAATCGCCGACGTGCTGTGGACCTACGGCGAGGAGCGCCAGTCGCGGAAGATCGCGCGCGCCATCGTCGCCCGTCGCGAGGAGCAGCCGCTGGTCCGTACCGCGCAACTGGCCGAGCTGATCGCGTCGGTGATGCCGCGCGGCAAAGACAAGATCCATCCGGCCACGCGCAGCTTCCAGGCGATCCGGATCTTCATCAACCGCGAGCTGGCGGACCTTGAAGCCGGCCTCGACGCCGCGATAGCGAAACTCAAGCCCGGCGGGCGACTGGCGGTGATCAGCTTCCATTCGCTGGAAGACCGCATCGTCAAGCAGTTCATCAACCGCCACGCCAAGGCGCCCCCGGCCAACCGCCGGATGCCGGTAGAAGTCGAGTTCACGCCTGTCCTGCAGGCGATCGGCGGCGCACGGAAGGCCGACGATGACGAGACCGCCAGCAATCCGCGCGCGCGCAGCGCGGTGCTGCGGGTCGCCGAAAAGCTTCCGTTGAAGGAGGTCGCATGAGCGGCCGCCTGCTGCTGACGGTGCTGGTGCTGGCCAATGTCGTGACCGCGCTCGGCGTGGTGCATGCACGCCATCGCCACCGCGTGCTGTTCGTCGAAGTCAGCCGGCTGGAGAAGGCGCGCGACGAGCTCAACATCGCGTTCGGCCAGCTGCAGCTGGAGCAGGCCACCTGGGCCGAGAGCAACCGCATCGACCAGGTCGCGCGCGACCGCCTCGGGATGAAGTTCCCCGAAGGCGCCGAAATCGTGGTGATCCGTCCATGAGCTGGCGCAACGGCCAGCGCAAGCCGCGCGGTAATGACCGCGGTCGCGGCGACCCGCGCCCGTCGTGGCGCTCGCTGAAGGAGCTGTTCGCCAGCGACGACAGGCGCCCGCGCCGTGGCGTGCGCTACAACCCGCGCCACCGCCTGACGCTGGTCGGCGGCACGCTGGCGCTGTGCTCGGTGGCGCTGGTCGGCCGCGCGTTCGACGTGCAGGTGCTCAACAACGACTTCTACGTGCGCCAGGGCGATGCCCGCGCGCTGCGCGAGATTCCGATCCCGACCTCGCGCGGCATGATCACCGACCGCAACGGCGAACCGCTGGCGGTGTCGACGCCGGTCGAGTCGGTCTGGGCCAACCCGCAGGAGCTGCTCAAGCACGTCGACCGCATCCCCGAGCTGGCCAAGCTGCTCGGCGTCCCGGCCGACTACCTGACCCGCAAGCTCGGCCAGCGCGCGGACAAGGAGTTCATGTACCTCAAGCGCCGGATCAGCCCGGCCGAGGCGCAACGCGTGCTCGACCACGAGATCCCCGGCGTGTTCTCGCAGCGCGAGTTCCGCCGCTTCTACCCGCAGGGCGAGGCGTTGGCCCACGTGCTGGGTTTCACCAACATCGACGACCGCGGGCAGGAAGGGCTGGAGCTGGCGTTCGACGACTGGCTGCGCGGCACTCCCGGCTCCAAGCGCGTCATCCGCGACGGCCAGGGCCGGATCATCGAGAACGTCGACCTGCTCAAGCCCGCCCAACCGGGCCACGACCTGACCCTGACCATCGACCGCCGGATCCAGTACCTGGCCTTCCGCGAACTGCGCCGCGCACTGCTGGAACACGATGCGTCCAGCGGCTCGGCAGTGGTGCTCGACGTCGATACCGGCGAAGTGCTGGCGATGGCCAACCTGCCCAGCTACAACCCCAACGACCTCGAAGGCGGCCGCCAGGACGCGCGCCGCAACCGCGCGGTGACCGACGTGGTCGAGCCCGGCTCGACCATGAAGCCGATCACCATCGCCGCCGCGCTGGCGAGCGGCAAGGTCACGCCCGACACCATCGTCGACACCTCGCCGGGCTACATGCGCAACGGTCCCTACACCATCAACGACTTCCGCAACTACGGTGCGTTGACGGTCACCGGGGTGATCACCCACAGCTCCAACGTCGGCGCCGCCAAGCTCGCGCTGAAGTTGTCCGACGACTATTACTACAAGTTCGTCCGCCAGTTCGGCTACGGCAGCAAGCCCGGCAGCGGCTTCCCCGGCGAGTCGACCGGCGTACTCAAGTCACCGGACCAGTGGTACGGCACCGACAAGGCGACCATGGCCTACGGCTACGGCCTGTCGGTGACGCCGCTGCAGGTCGCGGTGGCATACGCCGCGCTGGCCAACGGCGGCAAGCTGATCGCGCCGACCTTCGTCAAGGGCCAGCGCAACGAGGCCGAGGACATCATCGAGCCGGAACTGGCGCACGAAGTGCTGGCGATGATGCAGACCGTGACCGAACGTGGCGGCACCGCCACCGGCGCGGCGATCCTTGGTTACCACGTTGCCGGCAAGACCGGCACCGCGCGCAAGTTCAGCCCGCAGGGCGGTTACTCGGACCAGTACGTCGCGCTGTTCGCCGGCGTGGTGCCGGTGGAGAATCCGCGGTTCTCGATGGTGGTCGTGGTCAACGAGCCCGACGCCAGCGCTGGCCACGGTTATGGCGGCGGCGCGGTGGCGGCGCCGGTGTTCAAGAACGTCATGGCCGGTGCGTTGCGGCTGATGGACGTGCCACCGGACGACATCGAGACCTGGCTGGCCGCGCAGGCGGACGCGCAGGCCAAGCGCATCCGCGCCAATGGCGGCAAGCCCGTCGCGGACGCGCCGGTGCTGCCGGTCGCGGTGGCGGATGCGACGGGTGCTGCGGACCCCGGCCTGCCCGATCCGGTCACCGTCGGGGGTGCCCGATGAATCGCAGCATGCTGCTGGCCGAACTGCTGCCGGATGTCGCGGATATCGCACCGGAGCTGGTCATCACCGGGCTGGTGCAGGACAGCCGTGCCATCAAAAGGGGTGATGCCTTCGTCGCGATTGGCGGCTTCGGCACCCACGGCCTGAAGTTCGTCGACCAGGCGCGTGCCGCCGGCGCTGCGGCGATCCTTTTCGAGCCACCGGCGTCGGCCGAAATCCCGGCGCCCGCCGATGCGATCGCGGTGCCCAACCTGCGCGCGCGGCTGGGCGAGCTGGCCGACCGCTTCCACGGCCGGGTCAGCGGGTCGATGACGGTGGTTGGCGTCACCGGTACCAACGGCAAGACATCGACCGTGCAACTGCTCGGCCAGGCCTGGCACCTGCGCGGCGTGCGCGCGGCGACCATCGGCACGCTCGGCGCCGGCCTGCATGGCGAGGTCGTGCCGACTGGCTTCACCACGCCGCTGGTGTTGCAACTGCATGACCTGATCGACGACCTGCACGATGCGGGCGCGGATGCACTGGCGATGGAAGTCAGCTCGCACGCGCTCGACCAGGGCCGCGTCGACGGCGTGCATTTCGATGTCGCGGTGTTCACCAACCTCACCCGCGACCACCTCGATTACCACGGCGACATGGCCGGCTACGGCACGGCCAAGGCGCGGCTGTTCCACTGGCGCGGACTGAAGGCGGCGGCGATCAACCTCGACGACGCCCACGGCCGCGCGATGAAGGACGCACTGCCGCCGGAACTGCCGGTGATCGGCCTGAGCTCGCATGGCAACACCGACGCCGTGCTGCGGGCCGAATCGCTGCAACTCGACAACGCCGGGATCGGCTTCGAACTGGTGGCCGGTGACGAGCGCCATCCGGTCGCATCGCCGCTGCTCGGTCGCTTCAACGTCGACAACCTGCTGGCGGTCGCCGGCGCGCTGCTCGCACTCGGTGACGAGCCGGCGCGCATCGCCGAAGTGCTGTCGCAACTGCAGCCGGTGCGCGGCCGCATGAACCGGCTTGGCGGCGACGGCCGGTTGCCGCTGGTGGTGATCGATTACGCCCACACTCCCGACGCGCTGGAGCAGGCGCTGGTGTCGCTGCGCGCGCATGCGGGCGCACGGCTGATCTGCGTGTTCGGCTGTGGTGGCGAGCGCGACCGTGGCAAGCGCCCGCAGATGGCCGCGATCGCGCAGACCCATGCCGACGTGGTGATCGTCACCGACGACAACCCGCGTCGTGAGGACGGTGACGGGATCGTTGCCGAAATCATGGCCGGCTTCATGGATGCCGAAGCGGTGACCGTGCAGCGCGACCGCGCCGCGGCAATCGCACGCGCGGTCGGCATCGCCACCGCCGACGACATCGTGCTGGTCGCGGGCAAGGGCCACGAACCCAACCAGGACATCGGCGGCGTGCTGCACCCGTTCGACGATACCGAGGTCGCGCGTGCGGCCCTGGAGGCACGGGCATGAAGCCGCTCACGCTCTCCGACATCGCACGCATGACCGGTGGCCGCCTGCACGGCGAGGACGTGATCGTCGACGCGATCGCCACCGACACCCGCGCATTGCCGGGTGCCGGCGCCGCGCTGTTCGTCGCGCTCAAGGGCGGGAATTTCGACGGCCACGACCACGTCGCCGCGGCGGCGCAGGGCGGGGTCGCCGCGGCGCTGGTGTCGCGCCAGGTCGATGCGCCAGTCCCGCAGGTCGTCGTCGCCGACACCGAGCGTGCGCTGGCCGACTTCGCCGCCGCGGTGCAGGGCGGCCGCGATACCCGCATCGCCGCGATCACCGGCAGCAACGGCAAGACCAGCGTCAAGACGCTGCTGCTGTCGATCCTGCGCCACGCCGGCAACGCCTACGCCAACCCCGGCAACCGCAACAACGAGATCGGCCTGCCACTGGCGGTGCTCGATGCGCCGGAGGACGCGCGGTTCGCGGTCTACGAGATGGGCGCGGGCAAGCCGGGCGACATCGCCTACCTGACCAAGGTGGTCCGCCCCGACGTGGCGCTGGTCAACAACGTCGCGCCGGCGCACCTGGAGCGCATGGGCAGCCTGCTCGGCGTCGCCGACACCAAGGCCGCGATCTACGACGCGCTGCCGGCCGATGGTGTCGCGGTGATCAATGCCGACGATGCATTCGCGCCGTACTTCGCCGAGCGCGCGCATGGCCGCCGGCTGGTCCGGTTCGGCCTGGAGGCCAGCAGCGACGTCACCGCACGCGACATCGTCGCCACCGCGGATGGATCGCGCTTCACCCTGGTCGCACCGCATGGCGAGGCCGCGGTCGAACTGGCGTTGCCGGGGCGGCACAACATCCGCAATGCGCTCGCCGCCGCGTCGCTGGCCATCGGCCTGGACGCTTCGATGGACGCCATCGCATGCGGCCTGAACGAGGCCGTCGCGGTCGCCGGTCGACTGGTCGCGCATACGTTGAAGAACGGCGTGGTGCTGGTCGACGACAGCTACAACGCCAACCCCGGCTCGCTCGCCGCGGCGATCGACACCCTCGCCGAGGCGCCGGGTGAAGGCTGGCTGGTGCTGGGCGACATGCGCGAACTCGGCGACGACGCCGAGGCGATGCATGCCGAAGCCGGGCGCCGTGCGAAGGCGGCCGGGATCGGGCGCCTGTTCGCGTTGGGTGGGCTCAGCGCCGCCGCGGCAGAGGCGTTTGGCGAGGGCGGGCAGGCCTTCGACAGCCACACCGCGCTGATCGAGGCACTGCGCGGGGAACTGGCCGCCGGCGTCCGGATTCTGGTCAAGGGCTCGCGCGGAAGTGCGATGGACAAGGTCGTGACGGCGCTGCTGTCCGACAACAAAGGGGGTACCGATGCTGCTTGAACTGGCCCGTTGGCTCGAACAACTGCAGAGCAGTTTCGCGCTGTTCGGCTACCTGACCTTCCGCGGCATCCTCAGCGCGCTGACCGCACTGGCGCTGTCGCTGTGGTGGGGCCCGGCGGTGATCCGCAAGCTGGCCCAGTACAAGGGCGGCCAGCCGATCCGCACCGACGGCCCGCAGACGCACTTTTCCAAGGCCGGCACGCCGACCATGGGCGGCGCGCTGATCCTGTTCACCGTACTGGCCTCGGTGCTGCTGTGGGGCGACCTGCGCAACAAGTACGTGTGGGTGGTGCTGGCGGTGATGGTCGCGTTCGGCGCGATTGGCTGGTGGGACGACTGGCTGAAGATCGTCAAGCGCGACCCCAACGGCATGAAGTCGCGCTGGAAATACCTGCTGCAGTCGCTGTTCGGCCTCGGTGCCGGCGTGTTCCTGTTCGCGACCGCCGACGTACCGGCCGCGACCACCTTCTACGTGCCGCTGTTCAAGGCGCTGGCGCTGCCGCTGGGCGCCGGCGTGATCGTGGTCGCCTACTTCTGGATCGTCGGCTTCTCCAACGCGGTCAACCTGACCGACGGCCTGGACGGGCTGGCGATCATGCCGACGGTGCTGGTCGCCTGTGCGCTCGGCGTGTTCGCGTATGCCTCGGGCAACGCGGTGTTCTCCGAATACCTGCAGATCCCGGCGGTGCCCGGCGCGGGCGAACTGGTGATCATCTGCGCGGCGATCGCCGGGGCCGGGCTCGGCTTCCTGTGGTTCAACACCTATCCGGCGATGGTGTTCATGGGCGATATCGGCGCGCTGGCGCTGGGCGCGGTACTCGGCACCATCGCAATTATTGTTCGCCAGGAACTGGTGCTGGTGATCATGGGCGGGCTGTTCGTGATCGAGACGCTGTCGGTGATGATCCAGGTGGCGTCGTTCAAGCTCACCGGCAAGCGCGTGTTCAAGATGGCGCCGATCCACCACCACTTCGAGCTCAAGGGCTGGCCGGAGCCGCGCGTGATCGTGCGCTTCTGGATCATCTCGGTGGTGCTGGTGCTGGTCGGCCTGGCGACGTTGAAGGTGCGCTGATGAACGACACCGCGCACCAGGCATCCAGCCAGGCCACCCGCCTCGACGCGATCAGCGGTCATTACGACCGCTGGCTGCTCGGGGTGGTGTGCGCGCTGGCCTGCCTGGGCGTGGTGATGGTCGGCTCCAGCTCGATCTCGATCGCGCTCGACTACGGCGTCGGCCCGTTCCATTACCTGGTCCGCCATGTCGCCTTCCTCGGCATCGGCGTGGGGCTGGCGGCCTGGCTGATGCGGACCGACCTGAAGACCGTCGAGTCGCACAACCACTGGTTGCTGCTCGGCTGCTTCGGGCTGCTGATCGCGGTGTTCATCCCCGGCCTCGGCGACGAGGTCAACGGCGCGCGGCGCTGGATCAACCTCGGGGTATCGAGCTTCCAGGCGGTCGAGGCGGTCAAGCTGCTCTACATCATCTGGCTGGCCAGTTACCTCAAGCGCTACAGCGAAGAGGTCACGGCGACGTGGTCGGCGATGCTCAAGCCGCTCGGCGTGGCGGTGCTGATGGTGCTGCTGCTGATCCTGCAGCCCGACTTCGGCTCGCTGTCGCTGATCCTGGCGATCACCGGCGGAATGCTGGTGCTGGGTGGGGTCAACATGCCGCGGATGTTCGGGCCGGTGCTGGTGCTGCTGCCCCTGCTGGCGGTGGTGGCGATCGCCGAGCCCTACCGCGTGCGGCGGCTGACCTCGTTCCTCGACCCGTGGGCCGATCCGTTCAACTCCGGCTACCAGTTGACCAACGCGTTGATGGCGGTCGGCCGTGGCGAGTGGTTCGGGGTCGGCCTCGGCGGTTCGGTGCAGAAGCTGTCGTACCTGCCGGAGGCGCACACCGACTTCATCCTCGCGGTGATCGCCGAGGAACTCGGTTTCGTCGGCGTGTGCGTGGTGATCGGCCTGTATGCGCTGCTGGTCGGGCGTGCGCTTTGGCTCGGCCTGAAGTGCGTCGAGATGCGCCGCCACTTCTCCGGTTACTGCGCGTTCGGCATCGCGCTGTGGATCGGGCTGCAGAGTTTCGTCTCGATCGGCGTCAACCTCGGCCTGCTGCCGACCAAGGGCCTGACCCTGCCGCTGATCTCGTCGGGCGGCTCCAGCGTGCTGATGACGTGCGCGGCGATGGGGCTGCTGCTGCGGGTGTCGTACGAACTCGACCGCGCGCAGCGCCAGGTCGCGCGCCTGCGGGGCGAGGCGGCGCAGCCGTCGGCCGGAACGCCGTCGACGGCCCAGCCGCTGCCGTCGCAACCCGCCTCGAGGCCGGCCGCGGTGAACAGCGTGGCACGCGGCACCAGCCGGTTGCGCCAGCGCGTCGAGCCGGTGATCGGGAGGCTCGGATGAGCGGCCCGGTTGCCAGCGCCGCGGTGCGTCCGGTGATGATCCTCGCCGGCGGTACCGGCGGCCACATTTTCCCGGGCCTCGCGGTCGCGCGTGAGTTGCTCGACCGCGGCGTGCCGGTGACCTGGCTCGGCGCCGAGGGCGGCATGGAAACCCGGCTGGTCCCGCAGCACGGCATCACGATCGACACGATCGCGGTGCGCGGCCTGCGCGGCAAGGGCGTGGCCACGCTGCTGGGCGCCCCGTTCAAGGTGCTCGGCGCGGTGCGCGCGGCCGCCGCGGTGCTTCGCAAGCGCCGGCCGGGCGTGGTGGTCAGCTTCGGTGGCTATGCCGCCGGGCCGGGCGGGCTTGCCGCGCGACTGGCCGGCATTCCGCTGGTCGTGCACGAGCAGAACCGCGCACCGGGCATGACCAACCGGGTGCTGGCGAAGTTCGCCGGTACCGTGTTGACGGGGTTCCCCGACACCTTCGCCAACGAGCAGGTCGTCGGCAACCCGGTACGCGCCGAGATCGCCGCAGTCGATGGACCGGAACACCGCTTCGCCGGCCGTCAGGGGCCGTTGCGCGTACTCGTGCTCGGTGGCAGCCAGGGCGCGCGTGCATTGAACGAATCGGTACCGGCCGCGCTCGCCGGCCTGCGCGGTCGGATCGACGGCTTCGAGGTCCGCCACCAGTGCGGCGAGAAGCAGGTCGACAGCGCCGCCCGCGCCTACGCCGATGCCGGGATCGAGGCCAGCATCGAACCGTTCATCGCCGACATGGCCGCCGTCTACGGCTGGGCCGACGTGGTGGTGTGCCGCGCCGGTGCGTTGACCCTCGCCGAGCTGTGCGCGGTTGGCGTCGGCAGCGTGCTGGTGCCGTTCCCGCAGGCGGTCGACGACCACCAGACCCGCAACGCCGAGTACCTGGTCGACCGCGGTGCCGCGCAGTTGTTGCCGCAGGGTGCCGATACACGCGAGCTTGCGCAGCGCCTGTCGGCGACGCTCGAAATCCTCGCCGAGCGCGTCGACCTGTTGCGGATGGCGCAGGCCGCGCGCGCGCTGGCGCGGCCGGATGCCGCCGCGCGCGTCGCCGGCATCGTTTCCCGGCTTGCGTCCCACCCCAAATCCCCAGACCAGGAGCAGGCTGCATGAGCAGTACCGTGCGCCGCCGGCTGCAACACAGCGGCGACCTCGCCAAGGCGTTTCCGCGCGTGCACTTCATCGGTGTCGGCGGCACCGGCATGAGCGGCATCGCCGAGGTGATGTGCACGCTCGGCTACCAGGTGTCCGGCTCGGACAAGGCCGACAACGCGGTCACGCGCCGCCTCGCGAAGCTCGGCATCGCCGTGCATCGCGAGCACAGCGCGGCCAACGTGCTCGGCACCGACTGCGTGGTGGTGTCGAGCGCGATCAAGGCCGACAACCCCGAGTTGATGGAAGCGCGCGCGCAGCGCATCCCGGTGGTGCCGCGCGCGGAGATGCTGGCCGAGCTGATGCGCTTCAAGCGCGGCATCGCGGTCGCCGGTACCCACGGCAAGACCACCACCACCTCGCTGACCGCCAGCGTGCTGGCCGAGGGCGGGATCGACCCGACCTTCGTGATCGGCGGGCAACTGCTCGCCGCCGGCGCCAACGCGCGGCTCGGCGGCGGTGACTGGCTGGTCGCCGAGGCCGACGAGAGCGACGGCAGCTTCCTGCGCCTCAACCCGCAGATCGCGATCGTCACCAACATCGACGCCGACCACCTGGAGAACTACGGCGGCGACTTCGCCCAGGTCCAGGCCGCGTTCCTCGAGTTCATGCATCGCCTGCCGTTCTACGGCCTGGCGGTGCTGTGCATCGACGACCCCGAGGTCGCCGCGCTGGCTGAGCGCACCCCGCGCCATGTGATGACCTACGGGTTCTCGGAAGACGCCGACGTGCGCGCCGAGGACGTCAGCCAGCAGGGCGCGCGCATGCACTTCACCCTGAGCCTGCCCGACGGCGCGCGCTGCCCGGTGACGCTGGCGCTGCCCGGTCGCCACAACGTGCAGAACGCGCTGGCCGCGGCCGCGGTGGCGTGGCAACTCGGCGTCGAGCCGGCTGCGATCGCGCGCGCGCTGGAAGGCTTCGCCGGGATCGGCCGCCGCTTCAACCTGCTGTCGCAGACCTCGCTGGCCCGGGGCGGCATGGTCACCGTGGTCGACGACTACGGCCACCACCCGAAGGAATTGGAAGCGGTGTTCGCCGCGGCTCGTGGCGGCTGGCCGGACAAGCGGCTGGTGGTGGCTTTCCAGCCGCATCGCTACAGCCGCACGCGCGACCTTTTCGACGACTTCGCCGCGGTGCTGTCGAGCGTCGACGCGCTGGTGCTGACCGAGGTCTACGCGGCCGGCGAGTCGCCCGTCGCCGGGGCCGATGCCAAGTCGCTGGCGCGGGCGATCCGCGCACGCGGCCGGATCGACCCTGTGGTGGTCGGCGGCGCGAGCGAACTGCCGACCGTGCTCGGCGACGTGCTCGAGAACGGCGACCTGCTGCTGATGATGGGCGCCGGCGACATCGGCCAGGTCGCGCAGCACGTGGCGATGCACGGGTTCACCGCAGTCGGGGAGGGCACGCCATGAGCCTGGCGATCGCATCGCCGCGCGTGACCGATCCGACCGCCTTCGGCCGCGTCGCGGTACTGATGGGCGGCACCAGTTCCGAACGCGAGGTCTCGCTCGATTCCGGCCGCAACGTGCTCGAAGCGCTGCAGTCGCGCGGCGTGGATGCGTTCGCGGTCGATGGCATCCCGGCGCTGGTCGACGCGGTGCGCGAGGGCGGGGTGGACCGCGTCTTCAACATCCTCCACGGCAACAAGGGCGGTGGCGAGGATGGCGTGCTGCAGGGCCTGCTCGACGCGCTGAAGGTTCCGTACACCGGCTCCGGCGTGCTCGGTTCGGCGCTGAGCATGGACAAGATCCGGACCAAGCAGGTGTGGCTGAGCGTCGGCCTGCCGACGCCGGGCTACCTGCGCCTGGGCAAGGGCGACGACGTGCATGACGCCGCCCGCAAGATCGGCTTGCCGCTGATCATCAAGCCGTCCTGCGAAGGGTCCAGCGTCGGCATTTCGCGCGTGCTCGACGAAGCCGGGCTCGACGACGCCGTCTCGCTCGCGGCCCGCTACCCCGGCGAACTGCTGATGGAGCAGATGGTGGTCGGCGACGAGCTGACCGTCGCCGTCATCGCTAACGGCGCCGGCCACGTCGCGCTGCCATCGATCCGGATCGTGCCGAAGGGCGAGTGGTACGACTACAACGCCAAGTACGTCGCCGAGGACACCCAGTACCTGTGCCCGGGCCTCGATGGCGCGGCCGAGGACGAGATTCGCCGCATCGCGCTGGCCGCGTTCGAGGCCGCCGGCTGCAGCGGCTGGGGCAGGGTCGATGTCATGCGCGACCGCAGCAGCGGCGAGTTCTTCCTGCTCGAGGTCAACACCGCGCCCGGCATGACCAGTCACTCGCTGGTACCCAAGGCCGCGCGCGAAGTCGGGATCGGTTTCGAGGACCTGTGCTGGCGCGTGCTCGAATCGAGTCTGGACATCGCAGGAGGTGCGCGCGCGTGAACGCGATGCTGCGCCTGCTGGGTTGGCTGCTCGCAGTGGCGCTGGTCGCGCTGCCGCTGGTGGCCGTGCTCAACGGCTGGGTCGGCAGCGACCACTGGCCGCTGGCGAAGCTGCGCGCGACCGGCCAGTTCCATCGCGTCGATGACGCGCTGCTGCGGCAGACACTGTTGCCGTATGCGCGGCAGGGTTTCTTCGCGGTCCGCCTGGACGATGCGCAGGCCGCGGTGGCGAAACTGCCGTGGGTCGAGCGCGCCGAGGTGCGCAAGCGCTGGCCCGACGTGCTCGAAGTGAACGTCGTCGAGCACGTGCCGTTCGCGCGCTGGGGCAAGGACCAGGTGTTGTCCGAGCACGGCCGGATCTTCCCCGCCGCCGGCATCGAGGTTCCGGCGGGTTTGCCGCTGCTGCACGGGCCGGAAGGTCGGATCGAGGACGTGGTCGCGCTCTACAACGAGTTGCAGGTGCTGTTCGCGCCGATCGGCGTGGACGTCGAGGCGGTCGTGCTCGACCCGCGCGGCAGCTGGACGCTGGGGCTGGGTAATGGCGCGCAAGTCGTGGTCGGCCGCAACGAGGCGCGCGCGCGGATCGGCCGGTTCGTGCGGCTGATGCCGCAGCTGCTCGCCCAGCAGGTCCAGCGGCTGGTCCGCGCCGACCTTCGTTACACCAATGGTTTTGCGCTGAGCTGGGCCCCGGTCGCCGATTCCGGCAGCCGGTCCACGCCAGCCGACAAGCAGGGAAAGTCATGAATCGCAAAGGCGACAAATCGCTGATCGTCGGCCTCGACATCGGCACCTCCAAGGTGGTGGCACTGGTCGGCGAGTTCTCGCCGGGCAACCCGATCGAGGTCATCGGCATCGGCAGCCATGAATCGCGCGGCCTGCGCCGCGGCGTGGTGGTCGACATCGAGTCGACCGTGCAGTCGATCCAGCGCGCGATCGAGGAGGCCGAACTGATGGCCGGCTGCGAGATCCGCTCGGTCTACGCGTCGATCTCCGGCAGCCATGTGCAGTGCCGCAACTCGCAGGGCATCGCGCCGATCCGCGACGGCGAAGTCAGCTTCGCCGACCTCGACCGCGTGCTCGACGCCGCCAAGGCCGTGGCGATCCCGGCCGACCAGAAGATCCTGCACGCGATCCCGCGCGACTACGTGCTCGACGACTCGCAGGAAGGCATCCGCAACCCGGTCGGCATGACCGGCGTGCGGCTGGAGGTACATGCCCACCTGGTGGTCTGCGCGCAGTCGGCCGCGGCCAACGTCAGCAAGTGCGTGCAGCGCTGCGGCCTGCAGGTCGACGACCTGATCCTCGGCGTGCTGGCCTCGGCCAACGCGGTGCTGACCTCGGACGAGCGCGAGCTCGGCGTGGTGCTGGTCGACATCGGCGCCGGCACCACCGACATCGCGGTCTTCGTGCAGGGCGCGATCGCGCATTCGGCCAGCCTCGGCATCGCCGGCGACAAGGTCACCGAGGACATTGCCCACATGCTGCGCACGCCCACGCCCGAGGCCGAGCAGATCAAGGTCCGCTACGCCTGCGCGCTGGCGCAGATGGCGACCGCCGAGGAATCGATCCAGGTGCCGTCGGTCGGCGACCGCCCGCCGCGCCGCATGCCGCGCCACTCGCTGGCGCAGGCGGTGCAGGCGCGCTACGAGGAAATCTTCGAAATGGTCCAGGCCGAGCTGCGGCGCAGCGGTTTCGAGCAGCACGTCCGCGCCGGCATGGTGCTGACCGGCGGCGCGGCAAAGATGGAAGGCGTGGTCGAACTGGCCGAGGAGATGCTGCAGATGCCGGTGCGCGTCGGCATCCCGCAGCACGTGACCGGCCTGGGCGAAGTGGTCGGCAACCCGGTGCATGCCACCGGCGTCGGCCTGCTGCTGATGGGCAGCCAGATCGAGAACCCGCGGCGGCCGGTGATCAGCACCGGCCGCGCGGGCAGTTTCTTCAACCAGCTCAAGAACTGGTACCGGGGCCAGTTCTGAGCAGGCGGCGAAGGCGTTCCCCCGGCAACACCGCACGCAACACACCAGCTCCATATAACTAGACATACGAGGACACGGACATGGCGCACTTTGAACTGGTAGAAAACATGGCCCCCAACGCGATCATCAAGGTGATCGGCGTCGGTGGCGGCGGCGGCAACGCGGTCGCCCACATGGTCAGCGGCAACGTCGACGGGGTGGAATTCATCACCGCCAACACCGACTCGCAGGCGATCAAGAACTGCGGCGCCAAGCTGCAGCTGCAGCTCGGCAGCAACGTCACCAAGGGCCTGGGCGCGGGCGCAAACCCGGAAGTCGGCCGCCAGGCCGCGCTGGAGGACCGCGAGCGCCTGATGGACGCGATGCAGGGCGCCGACATGGTGTTCATCACCGCCGGCATGGGCGGCGGCACCGGCACCGGCGCGGCGCCGGTGGTGGCACAGCTGGCCAAGGAGATGGGCATCCTGACCGTGGCCGTCGTCACCAAGCCGTTCCCGTTCGAGGGCCGCCGGCGCATGCAGGTCGCGCTCAAGGGCATCGAGGAACTGAGCCACCACTGCGATTCGCTGATCACGATCCCCAACGAGAAGCTGATCACCGTGCTCGGTCGCAACGCGACGATGGTGCAGGCGTTCCGCGCCGCCAACGACGTGCTGCTCGGCGCGGTGCAGGGCATCGCCGACCTGATCGTGCGGCCGGGCCTGATCAACGTCGACTTCGCCGACGTGCGCACCGTCATGTCCGAGATGGGCCTGGCGATGATGGGCAGCGGCGCCGCCCGCGGCGACGACCGCGCCCAGGCCGCGGCCGAGGCGGCGGTGCAGAACCCGCTGCTGGACGACATCAACCTGTCCGGCGCCAACGGCATCCTGGTCAACATCACCGCCGGCCCGGACTTCACCATGGCCGAGTTCGACGAGGTCGGCCGCACCGTCGAGGCGTTCGCCTCGGAGGACGCGACCGTCGTCATCGGCACCGTGCTCGACCCGGACATGCAGGACGAGGTCAAGGTCACCGTGGTCGCCACCGGCCTGAACCGCGCGGTCGCCCGCCAGGGTCGCCCGAACGACCAGGTCAACCGCGCGCCGATCCAGCTGGTCCGCGACGGCACCACCGGCCAGCCGATGTTCCCGGCCGAGGACGCGGTCGCCGCGCCGATGCCGAGCTTTGGCGGCAGCCTGCGTGGCAGTGCCGGTCGCTCGGACGCACCGGCAGCGGCGCCTGCCGCGGCCGCGGCGGACTTCGGCAACGACAGCTACCTGGACATCCCGGCGTTCCTGCGTCGCCAGGCCGACTGAATGACCTGACCTGTCTGATCTGATCCGCTGTAAAAACCGTGTCCAAGTTTGGTCCCGGGGCCCCCATGCCCGGGGCAATTTGACCGGTCGGCCGCCCTGGCGGTTGGCCGACCGGTCGTTTCTCCCCGATTTCCGCGTTCCCCGACGTTCTTCACACCTCTTTCCAGTCGGGTTCAGCACGTTGGGTGTTAATCTTTCCGCCCTAAAACCAAGGCCCGCCCCGATCCGATGCTGCGCCAGCGCACCCTCAAGAACGTGATCCGCGCCACCGGCGTGGGCCTGCACAGTGGCGAGAAGGTCTTCCTGACGCTGCGCCCGGCCCCGGTCGATGCCGGCATCCTGTTCCGCCGCGTCGACCTCGACCCGGTGGTGGAGATTCCCGCGCGCGCCGACCTGGTCACCGAGACCGTGCTGTGCACCGGCCTCAGCCAGGGCGCCGGCAAGGTCATGACGGTCGAACACCTGCTGTCGGCGCTCGCCGGCCTGGGCATCGACAACTGCTATATCGACCTGTCCGCCCCCGAAGTCCCGATCATGGACGGTTCGGCGGGTCCGTTCGTGTTCCTGCTGCAGTCGGCCGGCGTGGCCGAGCAGGAAGCGCCCAAGCGCTTCATCCGCATCAAACACCCGGTCGAGGTCCGCGACGGCGATAAAGTGGCCCGCTTCGAGCCCTACGACGGCTTCCGGCTCGGCTTCACCGTGGTGTTCAACCACCCGGCGATCCCCGAGACCCAGTCGCGCGCGGAGGTCGAGTTCTCGACCGCCAACTACATCAAGGAAGTCAGCCGCGCCCGCACGTTCGGCTTCATGCACGACCTGGAATACATGCGCGAGCGCAACCTCGGCCTCGGCGGGTCGATGGACAACGCGATCGTGCTCGACGAGTTCCGCGTGCTGAACGAGGACGGCCTGCGCTACGCCGACGAGTTCGTCCGCCACAAGATCCTCGACGCGGTCGGCGACCTCTACCTCGCCGGCCACGCCATCATCGGCGCCTACGAGGGCCACAAGTCCGGCCACGCCCTCAACAACAAGCTGGTCCGCGCGCTGTTGGCCGAGCAGTCGGCCTGGGACATCGTCAGTTACACCGGCGAAGATGCGCCGGTCCCGGTGGCCTACAGCCAGCCCGCAGCGGTCTGACGCCAAAAAAAGACGCCCGGTTCGGTCCCCGGGTGCGCCCCGTCACGGATGTGAATACCCCGTGACGTGATAACGATAAATTAACAAAACCCTTCTCGTTTCTTAACAAGCGAGGGGGTTTTGCGTTTTAGGATGCCCCGTCGATGATCACCCGGTCTTCACGGCACGAAGCGTGCCAAGGGGCGGACAGCCACCCACCGGGTTTCATCTGGTGTCGTCGGAGCCAGGCTTCCTGTCGGGTTTCAGCGACGCCAGCGCGGCCTGCAGGGCTTCCTTAGCAGCCGGCGACATGGTCACGGTTTTCCGGGGCGCCTGCAGGGGCGGCGCGTCCGGAACGAGGCTCGTCTTGACGACGAACTCGGCCGCGGCCAACCCGATGGATCGGGCGGCATCGAGCAGTTCCGGCGCGAGCAGGCGCAGTTTTGCCCGCCACACCGGAGCGTCGACAACAAATACGAGCCTGCCGCGCTCGTAGTTCGCCAGTCGCGCATGCGCGGCGAGCGGGGACGGCAGGAGGGGGCGTAACCGACGGTCCAGCTCGTCGAGCCACATGGCACGGCGGATCGGGTCGCCAGCGGGCTCCGCCAGCAGCGCATCGAGCGCGGCGGTGGGGGTCGAGGGACGGCGCGGTGGGTTGGATCTGGAATCAGACATCGGACATATGACCTTTAACGACATCCTAAACAAATCGCGCGACATGCTGGCCACCCAGGCGAGGAATGTCGGCCAGGCGCTGGTCCACCACGGCATGCAGCGCCCCGGCGTGGCCGCGGCCCTGCTGCTGGGCGGCGGGCTGGCGACCGGCGTCGGCGGCGGCATCGCCGGCAACATGGCGCTGCGCGCGCAGGTCGAGCACCAGCAGGCGCAGATCGAGAGCACCCGGGCCGATGCGCAGCGCGAGATCAATGCGCTGGCTGCCCGCCTTGGCGAGTTGCAGGCCGAGGCCAACCGCCTCAATGCGCTCGGTGAGCGACTGACCCGGATCGGCCAGTTGCAGGACGGCGAGTTCGACTTCAACAAGCCGGTCGGCATCGGCGGCACCGGCATCGTCGAGGACATGCCCAAGGCCGAGCTCGACAGCGGGCTGGCCCAGCTCGACGCGCAGTTCAAGGCGTCAGGCGAGCAGCTCGGCGTGCTGGAATCGCTGCTGTTCAACCGCCAGCTGGACATGAATTCGGTGCCGTCGCGTGAGCCGATCCACAGCTACATCACCTCCGGTTTCGGCAGCCGTGCCGATCCGATCCGCGGTGGCCGCGCCTACCACAAGGGCATCGATTTCGAAGCCGACGTCGGTGATCCGGTGATGGCCGTCGCCGATGGCGTGGTCAGCTTCTCCGGTCGTCGCTCGGGCTACGGCAACGTGATCGAGATCGACCACGGCAATGGCTACGTGACCCGCTACGCGCACAACTCGCGGCTGGAGCGCAAGGTCGGCTCGCTGGTCCGCGCCGGGCAGGAGATCGCCAAGGCGGGGTCGACCGGCCGTTCGACCGGCGCCCACGTGCACTTCGAGGTGTGGAAGAACGGCGTGGCGGTCAACCCGAACAAGTTCCTGCAGCAGCAGTCGCCCCTGCGCGGCTGAGCGCCTGGGGGCGTGGCGGGCCCGGGTGGGCGCCCTTGATGGGCGCAGGCCCTTGATAGGCACCGCGGCGACCCCCACGCTAGAATGATCGTTTCGCCATAACGGGGCGCCTGGCGCCCCGTTTTCGTTGGCGACCGCTTTCGGACTCCTTTTCGGACCGCACATGCTCAACAACCTGCTTACCAGCGTCTTCGGCAGCCGCAACGACCGCCTGCTCCGTCAACTGCAACGCTCCGTCACCAGGATCAACGCGCTCGAGCCGGAGATGCAGAAGCTCAGCGACACCGAGCTGCAGGCCAAGACGCCCGAACTGCAGCAGCGCCTGAAAGACGGCGAGTCCCTCGACAAGCTGTTGCCGGAAGCCTTCGCGGTCTGCCGCGAGGCCAGCGTCCGGGTGCTGGGCATGCGCCACTACGACGTCCAGCTGATCGGCGGCATGGTCCTGCACCTGGGCAAGATCGCCGAGATGCGCACCGGTGAGGGCAAGACCCTGGTCGGCACCCTGCCGGTCTACCTCAACGCGTTGACCGGCGACGGCGTCCATGTCGTCACCGTCAACGACTACCTGGCCCGGCGCGACTCGGCCTGGATGGGTCGCCTGTACAACTGGCTGGGGCTGTCGGTCGGGGTGGTCTACCCGGGCATGCCGCATTCGGACAAGGCCGCGGCCTACAACGCCGACATCACCTATGGCACCAACAACGAGTTCGGCTTCGACTACCTGCGCGACAACATGGCGCTGTCGAAGGAGGACCGCCACCAGCGCGGGCTCAACTACGCGATCGTCGACGAGGTCGACTCGATCCTGATCGACGAGGCCCGCACCCCGCTGATCATCTCCGGCCCGGCCGACGATTCGCCGGAGCTGTACATCAAGGTCAACCGGCTGGTGCCGTCGCTGGTCAGGCAGGAGACCGAGGAAGGCGAGGGCGACTACTGGGTCGACGAGAAGGGCAAGCAGGTGCACTTGTCCGAGGACGGCCAGGAGCACGCCGAGCGCCTGCTGCGCGAGGCCGGGATCATCAGCGGTGAAGACGAGGAGGGCCTCTACAGCCCACAGAACCTCAGCGTCGTGCACCACCTCAACGCCGCGATGCGCGCGCATGCGATCTACCAGCGCGACGTCGACTACATCGTCCGCGACGGCGAGGTGGTGATCGTCGACGAATTCACCGGCCGCACCCTGGCCGGGCGCCGCTGGTCCGACGGCCTGCACCAGGCGGTCGAGGCCAAGGAGGGCGTGCCGGTCCAGCGCGAGAACCAGACGCTGGCCAGCATCACCTTCCAGAACCTGTTCCGGATGTACAACAAGCTGGCCGGCATGACCGGCACGGCCGACACCGAGGCGTTCGAGTTCCAGAGCATCTACAACCTGGAAGTGGTGGTGATCCCGCCCAACCGCCCGGTGCAGCGCAAGGACAGCCCGGACGCGGTGTTCCTCAACCGCGCCGGCAAGTATCGTGCTGTGCTGGCCGAGATCAAGGAAGCCAACGCCAAGGGCCAGCCGGTGCTGGTCGGCACCACCTCGATCGAGGTCTCGGAGATGCTCTCCGAGCAGCTGCGCGAGGCCGGTATCCACCACGAGGTGCTCAACGCCAAGCAGCACGAACGCGAGGCGGTGATCATCGCCCAGGCCGGTCGTCCGGGCGCGATCACCATTGCCACCAACATGGCCGGCCGCGGCACCGACATCGTGCTGGGTGGCTCGTGGGAAAACGAGATCGAGCAGCTCGAGGCCGCCAGCGGCGAGCCAGTCGACGAGGCCACGCGCGAGCGCCTGAAGGCCGAATGGCGCGAGCGCCACGAAGCGGTCAAGGCCGCCGGTGGCCTGCACATCGTCGGCACCGAGCGCCACGAGTCGCGCCGCATCGACAACCAGCTGCGCGGCCGCGCCGGTCGCCAGGGCGACCCCGGTTCCTCGCGCTTCTACCTGTCGCTCGAAGACAACCTGATGCGCATCTTCGCCGCCGACTGGGTGCAGCGGGTCATGGCGAAGATGGGCCTGAAGGAAGACGACATCATCGAAAGCCCGCTGGTGACCAAGCAGATCGCCGGCGCGCAACGCAAGGTCGAGGCCCACAACTTCGACATCCGCAAGAACCTGCTGGACTTCGACGACGTCAACAACGACCAGCGCAAGGTCATCTACACCCAGCGCGACGAGCTGCTGGAGGCCGAGGACGTCAAGGACAACATCGACAGCATCCGCGAGGACGTCGTCGCCGACACCGTCGCCCGCTTCGTGCCGCCGGGCTCGATCGACGAGCAGTGGGACCTGCCGGCCCTGCAGGCCGCGCTGGCCCAGGACTTCGGCGTGCAGGTGGACCTGCAGGCGCTGGTCCGCGACAGCAGGGAGATCGACGCCGAGGGCATCGCCGAGCACGTCGAGGCCGAGGTGGCCCGGCACGTCGCCGCGCGCGAGGAGCAGATCGGCGCCGAAACCATGCGGATGCTCGAAAAGCACATCATGCTCAACGTGCTCGACCAGAGCTGGAAGGAGCACCTGGCCAAGATGGACTACCTGCGCCAGGGCATCCACCTGCGCGGCTACGCCCAGAAGCAGCCCAAGCAGGAATACAAGTCCGAGGCGTTCCGGCTGTTCAGCGACATGCTGGAGAAGGTCAAGCTGGAAGTGGTGACCCTGCTGGCGCGCGTGCGCATCCGCAGCGAGGAGGAGATCACCGCACTGGAAGCGCAGGAGCGCGCGCAGGCCGAAGCGCGTGCCCGGCAGATGCAGTTCCAGCACGCCTCCGCTGGCGGCCTCGGGGCCGACGAAGAGGCCGAGCAGGCCGGCGCCGATCGGGCCAACCAGGCCTTCGCCAACGTCGGTCGCAACGATCCGTGTCCTTGCGGCAGCGGCAAGAAGTACAAGCACTGCCATGGGCAGCTGGCCTGAAGAGCGCCCTCATCCGCCCTTCGGGCACCTTCTCCCGCGAGCGGGAGAAGGGAAGGCGGCCTGCATCGCTTCTGGCTCCCTCTCCCGCTTGCGGGAGAGGGCTGGGGTGAGGGCAGTCCCCCGGTGAGCGATGGCCCATCACGAATAGTCGAAGTCGTCGCCGGCGTCATCCGTGACGCCCGCGGCCGCGTTCTGTTGGCCCGTCGCACCGAGGGCCGCGACCTCGCCGGCCTGTGGGAATTCCCCGGCGGCAAGCGCGAGCCGGGCGAGTCGCCGGAAGCCGCGCTTGCCCGCGAGCTCCACGAGGAACTGGGCATCACCGTCGAGATCGGCGCGCCGCTGATCAACGTCCCCCAGGCCTATCCCGACAAACGCCTGCGACTGGACGTGCGCGTGATCCGGGACTGGCACGGTCCCGCCCGCGGGCGCGAAGGCCAGGCGCTGGCCTGGGTGCCGCCGCAGAAGCTGGCCAGTTACTCGATGCCCCCCGCCGACCGCCCGGTGGTCGGTGCATTGCTGCAGCCTGACCGCTACCTGGTCACGCCGTCGCCCGACGACGAGAAGTCCTGGCTGGCAGCACTCGACCGCGCCCTTGCGGCAGGCGTCCGCCGGATCCATCTCCGCGCGCCGGGGATCGACCGCGACCGCTGGTCGACACTGGTCGGCCGGGCAGTGCGCCGGTGCCGCAAGGGCGGGGCCCAGGCGATGGTCAACGGCGACATCGAACTCGCCCGCGAGCACGGCGCCGGCCTGCACCTGCGCGCGGCGCAACTGGTCGGCCTGGATTCGCGTCCTGTCGCCGCCGACGTGATGCTGGCGGCCTCCTGCCATGATCTGGAGGAATTGCGTGCCGCCGAGGCGGTCGGCTGCGATTTCGCGGTGGTCGGCAACATCAAGCCAACCCCGAGCCATCCCGGCAAGGCCGGCATCGGCTGGGACGGCTTCGCGCGTCTGCGGGAACAGGTGGCGTTGCCGCTCTACGCCATCGGCGGATTGGGCCCCGACGATCTGGCCGAAGCCCGGAGCCACGGCGCGCAGGGCATCGCCGCGATCCGCAGCCTGTGGCCAGCGTGAAAACCGCGATGAACTTCCCGCGTTAGAGAAGTCCCCCGACGCCGCACGTCCCGCTTCGTTGTAGGAGTGGCGACAGCATGCTGTCGCCGGTAAGTCGCGATTTCACTGATACCCGGCTTCGCCGTGCAATCGCGACTTATGTCGCTCCTACATGGGTTAATCGCGTGTCCCCCCATCATCGGCCACCGCCAGCGCGCGGTAACGCCCATCCAACGCCCGCACATGCGCATCCAGCGCATCCAGCGGCCCGTCGTTGACGATCACGTCATCCGCCACCGCCAACCGCTGCGCGCGCGTCGCCTGCGCCGCGATCATCGATCCGGCCAACGCCGCATCCACCCCGTCCCGCCGCATCAGCCGCTCGCGCTGCACCGCTTCCGGCACGTCCACCACAAGGATCCGGGCCAGCCACGGATAGGCCGCGCGGCCTCCGCCTTCCGCCAACAGCGGGATGGCGGCGATTGCATACGGCCCGCCGGCGGCCGCGCACAGCGCATGCAGCCGCGTCCGCACCCGCGGATGGATGATCGACTCCAGCTCGGCGCGCGCCGCGGCATCGGCGAACACCCGTCTGCGCATCGCCGCCCGGTCAAGGTTGCCGTCGTCTGCCAGCACTTCGCGGCCAAACACCCGGACCACCTCGGCGAGCCCGTCCGAACCCGCCGCAACCGCCTCCCGCGCGGCCAGGTCGGCATCGGCCACCGCCACGCCCAGCACCTCGAAGCGCCGGGTGACCGTGCTCTTGCCCGAGGCCACCCCGCCCGTAACACCGATGATGTATCCGCTCATGCCGCGCAGGATGCCACGTCAGCGCACCGGGACCACCGGTCCAAATGTAGGAGCGACGTAAGTCGCGACAGCACGACGCAACCGGGACTCCCCGCAATCGCGACTCACGTCGCTCCTACACGAGGCCAACGCAGCACGCAGACCCAGCCGGAACGCGCCCTCAGCCCAGCCCCGAATACCGCATGTAGCCGTCCACCATCCGGTCGCCCCAGAAGAACGCGATCCAGCCCGCAACCGCCAGATACGGGCCGAACGGAATCGGGGTGGCGCGGTCGCGGCCCTTCATCGCCAGCCAGATCGAGCCGATCACCGCGCCCACCAGCGACGACAGCAGCACCGTCGGCAGGATGCCGTTCAAGCCGGTCCAGGCGCCGATGGCGGCCAGCAGCTTGAAATCACCGTGGCCCATGCCTTCCTTGCCCGTGACCTGCTTGAACACCCACCAGACCACCCACAGCGCCAGGTAACCGGCAATCGCACCCAGCAGCGCCGGCTTGACCGGCATGTACAGGTTGTCGGCCGCGGCGATCAGGCCCAGCCACATCAACGGCAACGTGAGTTGGTCGGGCAGCAACTGGGTCCTCAGGTCGATCCCCGACAGCGAGATCAGGAAGCCGGTGAATACCATCGCCCCGAAGCCCTGCCAGCCGAAGCCGAAGCGCCACACGCAGGCGACCATCAGCACCGCGGTCAGCAGCTCCACGAGCGGGTACTGCGGCGAGATCGGCGCCTTGCAGTTGCGGCACTTGCCGCGCAGCGCCAGCCAGCTGAACACCGGGATGTTCTCGTACCAGCTGAGCTGGTGCTTGCAGTGGAGGCAATGCGACCGCTCCACCACGATGCCGGGAGGCGGCGGATCGTAGTCGTCCGGCTCGCCCAGCACCTCGCGGCTGTCGCGTTTCCACTCCCACTCCAGCCGCTTGGGCAGGCGCAGGATCACCACGTTGAGGAAGCTGCCCAGCAGCAGGCCGAAACCGGCGACGAGCGGGTAGCCGATTTCGGGATTCTGATCGAGGAATGCCATCCGGGGAGCTTAGCCGACGGTCGCCGCGAGCTTGAAGATCGGCAGGTACATCGCCACCACCATGCCGCCGACGATCACGCCCAGGAACACCATGATCAACGGTTCCAGCAGGCTCGACAGCGCATCCACCGCGTTGTTGACCTCCTGCTCGTAGAACTCGGCGACCTTGAACAGCATGGTGTCGAGTGCGCCGGCCTCTTCGCCGATGGCGGTCATCTGCACGACCATGTGCGGGAACATGTTGGTCTGCTTCATCGCCATGTTGACCGGGTAGCCGACCGCGACGTCGTCACGCACGCGGAATACCGCCTTCTCGTAGACCGTGTTGCCAGTGGCGCCAGCCACCGTGTCCAGCGCTTCCACCAGTGGCACGCCGGCCTTGAAGGTCACCGCCAGGGTGCGCGAGAACCGTGCGATCGCCGAGTTGTGCATGATCTGGCCGATCACCGGCACCTTGAGGATCAGCCGGTCAAGGAAGTGTGCGAATGCCGGCGAGCGGTTCTTGGTCATGATGAAGGCCACGCCCGTGCCGACGACCGCCAGCAACACCGCCCACCAGTAGCTGACCATGAAGTCGCTGAGGTTGACCACCATCTTGGTGAACGCCGGAAGCTCGGCGCCGAATCCTTCGAAGACCGATTCGAACTGCGGGATAACGAACACCAGCAGGATCGAGCTCACAAGCAGCGCCACCGCGACAACGGCCGCCGGGTAGAACAGCGCCTTCTTGATCTTGCCCTTCAGCGCTTCGAGGTTTTCCTTGTAGGTGGCGACAGTGTCGAGCACGGTCTCGAGCACACCGGCCGATTCACCCGCACGGACCAGGTTGCGGTACAGCTCGTCGAACTGGACCGGATGCTTGCTGATCGCCTCGCTGAGCGACGATCCGTTCTCGACATCCGAACGGACCGCGTTGACCAGCTGCTGCATCTTGGGATTCTTGTTGCCGCTGCCGATGATCTCCAGCGCACCGACGATCGGCACGCCGGCCTTCATCATCGTCGCGATCTGGCGGCTGAAAATGGCGATGTCGAGCGGCGTGATGCGCTTTCCGGTCCCGCCGAACAGCGGCTTGGGCTTGGGCTTGACTGTCTTGGGGGTAATGCCCTGGCGACGCAGTTCGGCCCGCAGGAAGTTGGCGTTCTTGGCCGCCTGCTCGCCCTTCATCACGACACCGCGCTTGTCGGTGCCCTCCCATACGTAAATCGCCGTCGCTTCCGCGCGACGCACGACGGTCTTGGTGGTGCCGCTGGCGGCAGGTCGGGTCACGGCCATGACTTGAATCCTTCTGGAGCGGTAATGCAACTTGGAATGGGAGTGGACACCGGCATCAGTCCTTGGTCACGCGGTTGATCTCGGCCAGGCTGGTGATGCCGTTGCGGACCTTCAGCAGGGCCGACTGGCGCAAATCCTTCACGCCAGCCAGTTGCGCCGCCTCGGCAATCTGCATGGCATTGCCGCCGGCCAGCACGATGGTCTGGATCTCGTCGCTCATCGGCATCACCTGGTAGATGCCGGTGCGGCCCTTGTAGCCCTCGGTGCAATCGGAGCAGCCGACCGCCTCGTAGAGCTTGAACGCGGGATCGGCGATTTCCTCGGCTGTGAAACCTTCGGCCAACAGCGCATGCTCCGGCAGCTGCACTTCCTTCTTGCAGTCATGCAGTCGCCGCGCCAGGCGCTGGGCAATCACCAGGGTCACCGACGAGGTGATGTTGAACGGGGCCACGCCCATGTTCATCAGGCGCGCGATGGTCTGCGGGGCATCGTTGGTATGCAGGGTCGACAGCACCATGTGGCCGGTCTGGGCCGCCTTGATGCCGATCTCGGCGGTCTCCAGGTCGCGGATTTCGCCGACCATGATCACGTCCGGATCCTGTCGCAGGAAGCTGCGCAGCGCGGCGGCGAAGGTCATGCCGCGCTTGAGGTTCATCTGCACCTGGTTGATGCCGGGCACGCGGATTTCGACCGGGTCCTCGACCGTGGAGATGTTGCGGGTCTCGTCGTTGAGGATGTTGAGCGCGGTGTACAGCGAAACGGTCTTGCCCGAGCCGGTAGGCCCGGTGACCAGCACCATGCCGTAGGGCTTCTGCACGGCGGCCAGGAACAGGTCCTTCTGCTCTTCCTCGTAGCCCAGCTTCTCGATGCCGAGCTTGGCCGCACCGCCGTCGAGGATACGCAGCACGATCTTCTCGCCGAACAGGGTCGGCAGCGTGCTCATGCGGAAGTCGACCTGCTTGGTCTTGCTCAGGTTGAGCTTGATGCGGCCGTCCTGCGGTACCCGCTTCTCGGCGATGTCGAGCTGCGCCATCACCTTCAGGCGTGCGGCGATGCGCTGCTGCAGCTTGACCGGCACCTTCGCGACCTGCTTGAGCAGGCCATCGATGCGCAGGCGGACCCGGTAGTCGGTTTCGTACGGCTCGAAATGGATATCCGAGGCGCCGCGGCGGATCGCGTCGACCAGCACCTTGTTGATGAACTTGACGACGGGAGTGTCGTCGGTCTTCGGATCGACGCCGCTGTCGCCCGACAGATCGTCGTCCTTGCCGACTTCGAGGTTCTCCAGCCCTTCAGTGTCGTCGCCTACCGCGTCGCTCAATGCATCGGCGGTTTCCAGCCAGCGGTCCAAGTGGCGGCGGATGCTGTCCTCGTCGACCAGGATGGCCTCGATCGCGAGGTTGGCCTGGAACTTGATCTCGTCCAGCGCGCGGGTATTGGTGGGGTCGGCAATGCCGACGAACAGCCGGTTGCCGCGCTTGAACAGCGGCAGCACGCAATGCTTGCGCGCCAACTCCTCACTGACCAGCTTGACCGCCGACTGCGCCGGGTCCATCGCCGCGGCATCGAACAATGGCACGCCGAACTCGACCGAGTTGGCTGCAGCCAGATTGGCAGGGCTGACCAGGCGGTTGTCGGTGATGTAGGTCGCAAGCGGCTTGCGCTCGGCGGTGGCGCCAGCCATGGCCTGCCGCGCCGCCGCCTCGTCAAGAGCGCCGTCCAGCACCAGGCGCCGGGCGATGCCGGTGATTCCCACCAAGTTGGCAGTGGCTACGGAACTCATCGCGGTCCCCTGTGTTCCCGTACAGTCTTTCCCCGGGCCGACTGTACCGCAATCCCCGCCCCGCATAAGTGGTACGGCTGCACCTTTCCGCAAAGGCGCCGCTGGCCTAACCTGTGCCAAAGGGGAGGGGTGATGCGACTTTCGATAGTTCTACCGGCCAAGAACGAGGCCGCGGGTCTGGCCCGGACGCTGCCCGGCCTGCGGCAACGCTACCCGGAGGCCGAGATCATCGTGGTCGACGACGGCTCGACCGACGAGACTGCGCAGGTTGCGGCTGAACAGGGTGTTCGGGTGTTGTCGTCTCCGTACTCGATGGGCAATGGCGCGGCGATCAAGCGTGGTGCACGAGCTGCGGGCGGTGACATCCTTGTGTTCATGGATGCCGATGGCCAGCACGATCCCTCGAATATCCAATCCCTGCTGGACAAGCTGGCGGAAGGGTACGACATGGTGGTCGGTGCCCGTGATGGCTCCGGACAGGCAAACTTCCACCGGGGTTTCGCTAACGCCTTGTACAACCGTCTAGCCAGTTGGATGACCGGGCACAAGGTGGCCGATCTGACGTCCGGGTTTCGGGCTGTGCGGGCCGAAAAGTTCCGCGAGTTCCTGCATCTGCTACCGAACGGTTTCAGTTATCCCACCACCAGCACCATGGCATTCTTCCGTAGCGCCTATCCGGTGGCCTATGTGCCCATTCCAGTGGCCAAGCGGGTGGGTAACGGGAGTCACATACGACTGCTAAGGGACGGTCTCCGGTTTCTGTTGATTATTTTCAAGATTGCGACGCTGTACTCGCCGCTAAAGCTGTTTGTGCCTGTGAGCGCCGGATTCTTTGTCACCGGTCTGAGCTACTACGGCTGGACTTTCGTGACCATGGGGCGATTTACAAACATGAGTACGTTGTTGTTCAGCGCGGCAGTAATTGTATTTCTTATTGGGCTTGTGTCGGAGCAAATAACGTCCCTCACTTATACAAAGGCCGGGCAAGACTCAATGGCGCCAGTAGCGCGTGAATAGCTCTTGCCGTCGATGAGTCAACTAGGTGCGGGTGCGGCTCTCGTGAAGCAAAAGGCGCTACTTATCCTCGCGACATCTTTTCCAATGGAAGTGGATGGGAGGGAAGCGGCCGGGGCATTCGTGGCTGATTTCGCGGAAGCAATGTCCCACCACATGCCCGTGCGAGTGGTGGCGCCGGGGCGACGGGCCGGGCGTGAGAAAATAGGTAATATTGAAGTATGGCGATTCAGCTCGGGGAGTAAGCCTTTATCGCTGCTCTCGCCGATGAGGCCCTGGCACTGGATCGCAATTCTCTCCGCGCTGCGCTCGTTGAGGCGCCAGGCTTTTGCGGCATCCGCAGACGGTATGGTCCTCCATACCTTTGCGCTGTGGGTCCTTCCATCAGGCTGGGTCGCAAAGCAGCTTCAGCGTAAACATGCCATCCCGTACTCCGTTTGGGCATTGGGTAGTGACATCTGGTCGCTGGGACGCCTTCCTGTCCTGAATGGGTTTCTGAGGCGGGTGTGCGAGAGCGCATCTGAAGTCTACGCTGATGGAGTTGGCCTGGCTGCGGAAGCAGGTAGCCTTTGTGGGCGAGATTTCAGCTTTCTCCCAAGCTGTCGACGCCTCGACGGAATCCGCTCCAAGCCGGCCGCAACCACGGCTCCCTATCGTCTACTGTTCTTGGGGCGTTGGCATCCCAATAAAGGCGTCGATTTGCTGCTTGAGGCTTTGAATCTCCTCGAGGACGCTGATTGGCACCGCATTGCGGAGGTGCATATAGCGGGCGGAGGACCTATGGAAGAACTGGTTCGCGCCCAGGTCGCCCGATTGAACTCTGCCGCGCGACCCGTGCAGATAAGTGGGTATCTTGGCCGATCCGAGGCGTCGGCCGCGCTGGCGAGGGCGGATCGCCTGCTTTTGCCCTCCAGGATCGAAAGCATCCCCGTGATTTTTTCAGACGCTCTGGCGTATCGCATTCCGATCATTGCAATGCCCGTGGGTGACCTCCCCGGCCTACTGGAGCATGGGGTAGTTGCAAGGTCCGTGACAGCGGCTCACTTTGCGGAGGCCATACGCCGCGGCTGTACGCCTGAAAATGAGGCGGCCCGTGAAAGTATGGAGCGGCTCGCCAACATATTTAATGTAGAAAAAAGTGCAGCGCGCGTCTTCCTGGATGTATCTAACAGGTCGCGGAAGTGAAGAGTTCACGAGTGGCTGTCATGGCAGGGAAGTGCGTATTGCTTCTGTTGACTATAGCGTCCTGCGTATATTTTCTTCGAAAACTAACGTTTTCTTCTGATTTGCTGTTTCCGATGCTCTTTGAGCTGCAGCCTGGATGGTTAGCTTTGTCGCTTTTGGCCGGAGTGGTGCACATTCTGGTTCTGGGATGGATTCTTTCTTTGCTGCTAGGTCGGCCGGCAATCTCGCGCACTGTCGCGATTTTCATGGCAAGCCAGATGCTAAAGTATGTGCCCGGTCGAGTGTGGGGGCTTGCGGCACAGAAAGCGCTGCTGGGCGATGAGGCGACATTAAAAGGGGTTGTTGGCGCAAATATCGTACTGGCTGGGATAGTGGTAGGCTCTCACGTCATGGGCTCGATTTCAGCGTGGGTATGGATGAACTTTGGACCCTGGCTTCTGCCCGCGGTGATCGCGGGAGGCGCTGCGTTGATTTCGCTCGCAGCACTCGTTCTGCGTTTGCTGGCAGGGTTCAGTTCGTGGCAATGGATGGCCGTGTGGAAGAAGCCCGCTATTACGCGCGTGATGATTATTGGATGCGTTTTTGCATCTGTTAGCGCTGCGGCTGCTTGGATAATGTTGCTTCGCGGCGCGGTGGGGTACGACTGGGAGCGGAGCTTGAGTCTTTATGTTTCAAGTAGCCTCTCGGTAATTGCCGGATTTTTTTCCCTGTTACCGGCAGGCCTAGGAACAAGAGAGGCGGCACTGATCTGGCTGGAGGGGCTGGTCCCGGGTATTGCGCCATCCGAAATCACGGCCTATGCTTTTGTCAGCCGCATGTGGTTGTTGGGCCTAGATGCAATTTGCGCGACAATCGGAATCTCGTGGTTGGCGTACCGAAAGGTATCTGGTCCCGACCGGTGAAGGTGTTGGTAGTCGCCAATCACCAACCGCCATCTCGAATGCCTTTTCCCAGGTTGACGCCGGTGCTTTCCTTATGGGCCAGATAAAAATGGCATGGTATGTCACGGCGTCTGCTGTACTTCGATGGGTGCCGCACCCCCGTTGGCGTGCCTGGATTATTCGCCTGCTGGGCGCAGAAGTTGGCAAAGGGGTCCGGGTTCATTCCTGCAAGTTTATGAACCACGAGCTGGGTTTATCCAACCTTTCTATTGGTGACGGGGTATATCTGGGGCCGGACTGCCTTCTGGATCTTGCCGGGCCTCTGCATATCGGAGATCGCGCGACGGTATCCGCCAGATGCATCCTCATGACACATTCCGATGCCGGATCGTCGCATTCCAATGCCCTGTCCCAAAAATTCCCACCTAGTAGCCTTGGCTGCCGGATCGGTGCGGATACTTGGATAGGAGTTGGCACAGTCCTGCTAGAGGGCTCGGAGATTGGCGCACGTACCGTTGTTGGAGCTGCTAGCCTTGTACTTGGGCAGTTACCCGCCAATTCGGTATGCTTTGGTCAGCCTGCACGGGCTATGCGTTCACTGGTGCAAGACTAGCTCCAGCCCAAGCCCTTCGTTGGCCGACTTATTTGGATCTGATCGACTCTGCAATATTTCTGTGCTTCCGGGCAAGCGTTTCGTCTTTGAGAACAACACGCGCAAAGTCGGAATAGATAAGATTCATGTATATATTATCCGGATTTTTTCTCAGGAAGCTTTCGTACAGGGGTTGAAGACGATTAATTGGTAGTGTTGATCCCTTCATTCGCGACGCATGCAGCGCATATATCGCCGTAAACTCCTGTGGTCCTGGCGCATTGGCTTCTATTTTGCGTTGTAATCCATCCCACCATTGCCCTTTGCCCGGACTGCCGTTGTTACTGGCAAGTAGAATTAATGCCTGCTCGGGAAGTGGCGAGGAGCCCGGAATAGAACCAGCATGTTCCAATGCCTGGATTGCCTTCGGATAGATCGGTGAGTCAGGCCTGTAATCGGAGAGTTCAAGATAGGCGATTCCGAGATCATAAGCGGCACGAGCCGAGGATGGGTTGTGCTCAGCCATGCTGATTGCAAGTGTCGTTGGGTTTCCCCACATTGCGGAGCGCAAAACTGTGGTCCATCCCAGCCCTAATGTGATTGCAATAACTGTCCCTGAGCTGGCGATGATGCTGTTTCTTGGCAACGCATGGGCCAATGTATCCGCCACGAACAAGATAACTCCGAACAGTGCAAAGTAGTTCCGGTGCTCGAAAATTTGTTCAAGTGGAATTGCACTGCTCGTTATAATGTGAGAGCAGAAAAACAGAATTATGCCCAAGCTGGAAATTGGGCGCGAAGATCGCATCAGCCATGAGAGGCTCGCCAGCAACCCAAGAAATGCGCCGCTGGCGAGTGTCGTCCAGGGAGCCAGTAGGCCGCGCGAGGTTACAAAATCGTCGTGATAGAAGGTCAGGTTGGATGGCGAGGGCCAGACCATCCACTGCAGGTATGTCACCAGAACGCGGAGCTGACTGAGTACCCGCTCGTACATCGTGAACTCACGGGTCGAGTAGGATGGCATCGTATGGATGGTGGCGACAGCCAATGCGGTTAAAAGAAGTGCCAGAGCCGCGGTGTGTGCGCCCCGAAGTATTTTCGAGTCGCGGGGAGCGGCAGCAGAAAAATGAAGGAGCGTAAACTCGGTGGCCAGCATGAAGAGAGGTGTCAGCACGGCGTTTTCCTTTGATGCCGCGCCCAACAGCGACAATAGCCCGCTTGCCGCCAGCCAATACCAGCCACCCCTCTGCATGGATATCTGGCGAATTCTTCCCTGAAAATACGTATGCAGTGCCAGCAAGATGCAAGTTGTAGCAAGAAGCTCCATTCGCTGGACGATATACAGAACACTGGAAACCTGCAGCGGGTGGATCATCCATGTGAGCGCTATTCCGGTGGCCGCCAAGGAGACGTTGTAGCCGGTTCGGGCCTTCCATCCCAGCGCCAGGAACTTTCTCGCCAACGTGCCTATCAACAGTCCATTCGCCAAATGGATGCCAAGGTTGGTCGCCTTCATCCACCAAGGATCTAGGCCGGTTAAGATATGGTTTATCGCGAAGCTGAGGGTGGCCAAGGGCCGGCCAATGGGTCCGTCATAGGCAAAGAAGGCGCGTCGCAGTGCTGCGGAATCCCAACTCGTGGCTTGTATGTCGACATTGCTGACGATATTTGGCACGTCATCTAGCAGGAATCCCCCATAAAGTCCTGGCACGAATACCGCGCCGGAAGCTATGAAGACTAATATCAGATGGAACGTCGCCCTATAGCTGTTCAAAATCGATCAGCCTATTGCTACGGCGCAGGTGCGATGATTGCGCCGGTGTCGCCAGCTTGCCCGCCGAAACTTCCTTTCGGAACAAGCCCAAGCTCTCTCGCTCTATTTTCAGCGGCTCGAGCCTGTTCGAGGTGTCCGTCGGTTCGCAGCACACCGATGAGCTGTTCGGCGTATGCGGGGTTTCCAACGGAACTCTCAATAGCCTTCACAAACATGGCGTTAGCCAATGCCTGGTCATGTAAATAGATAAGGGCGTGGTCGCCAAGATGTGCAAATTGCAATGGGGGCATGGAAGCGCGCTCCGCCAGCACTGTATATAGATCGGCCAAGCGACGATCATCTAGTGGAACGCCTTTATAGCGCTGCTGGACCAACCCCAGAACCATGATGGACTCCTGGGGCCCAATTGGGCGAGCAGCCAGCTTCCTTTCGATGCGGTCCCACCACTCGTCTAGTACGGGTTCTCCTGATAGGGCAGACATGAGAATTAGGCCCTGTTCCGGCAGTGGCGAAGAGTTTGGCAGAACGGAACCTCGCTCGAACTCATCGATGGCCTTGGCGTAAAACGGAGATTCGGTGCGCCCGTTTGCCAAGATCATGTACTGCTCACCAAGGTCGCTGCTCGCTCGCGCAGACTCCGGGTTCAGGGCGACTAGATTCATGGCTAGTAGTAGAGGATCGCCCCAAGTGGCACTTCGCAGCATGCCCAGCGCTCCTATACCAATGACCAATACCCCGACGGTCGCTTGACGGACGAGTGGCCTGGTGCCAGTCGGGATGTGTCGCACTATTTCTGCCAATGCGATAAGTACTCCAAGCAATGCGAAATAGTTACGATGCTCAAATGCCAGTTCGAGGTTCACCACGTTGCTTGTAAGAGCATGGGCGGAGAAAAACCACAGTATCCCTAGAGCGAGCAAGGGTGCTCTTTTCCGTGCATAGGCGGCGAGGGAAAGCAAAAAGAGCAAGAAGACACCACCAGCTAATGTGGTGATCGGCTCGAGTAGGCTGGTCGATTTCTGGTAGTCGTCATAGTAGAAGACCAGGTTGGCGGGAAGTGGGAGCAACATCTGTTCCAGATACATCGGTAGAACGCGCATCTGTGTGAGTAGGCGTTCGCCAACAGTAAAATCCCGGATTGCGTATGCCTGTGGCGAAGTATAATGCGGAAGAACGAGTGCGACGAATAGAATCGCGGCCATTACTACGCCAGCGCCGTATGTAAGCTTAATTATGGACTGGGTAGTGTGGGATTTCGCCCGGAAACGAAGGAGGGAAAGTTCCAGGGCCAGGCTATAGGCCGGGAAAAGAACAGCAGTTTCTTTGCTCAATAACCCGGCGCCGGCTGCCAGGATGGCTCCGGCGAGCCAGTGCCATCCATTCTTGCCATTGATCTGTTCCGTGCGTCCATGTATATAGATTATTAGGGCAATGAGGACGAAAGTGAGTGACAGGGTTTCCATCCGCTGCACCACATAAAGCACCGATGAAACCTGTAGTGGGTGGGTCGCCCATAGAAGGGTGATCGTAAAAATCGCTGCCGTGTTCCAGGGAGTGGCATTATTTTGGCGAGGAATGCCCGCGCTGCTGGGTAATCCAAACAGTCGACGTAGCAACCAGAATACGGCTACGGTATTGATCAGGTGTACTATCAGTCCTGTCAGCTTGAAGGCCCATGGATCTTTTCCTCCAATCGCATAATTGACTGCAAAGCTTAGGGTTGCGAGTGGTCGACCTATAGGACCTTGCTGATAGGCACTTGCGGCTAACTCGAGTGTTCGTAGATTCAGAGTTTCTGCATGGACTCTCTGATTCGTGAGAATATTTGGGTAGTCATCAAAAAGAAAGCCGCCGCTCAGCCCCGGCCAATAAACGGCTGTAGTGAGCAAGCACAACGCGATGACCATTGGAAAGAGGCGCAGAGGCATGTCCGGATATCAAGAGAGTATGGCCTGATCGCAGCATACGATAAGGCCATTTATTGTTTCCGAGATAGCCGTTGCACTCGGATGTCGAAACCGACAGTGCAGTCGGAAATATGTGTGTCCCGCGGGGTGGCGACTCAGCTGCAAGCTTCTGGTCGATAACGACCGATAATGCCGCCGCTGACGTCGCATTGCCAACTCCCGTCGGATCCGCGGTTAAGCGTGATGGTCTCATTGGCGATCAGGGGATTGCCCTTCAATGTGCATCTGATGAACCCGGTTTCACTGGGGTCCATGGTGACATTGCACCGTGCTGTAGTGGTTGTCAGTCCCAATGCAGCTGCATCGAAGGTGGTAACGCCTTCGGCCAAAAGTTTTGACTCAAATGTGGATTTGCCGGGAGTGATCTCAGCTAGTCCGCCGGTTACCTGAGCCCGGATGTTGTAGTCCTGATACGCGGGAATGGCAATGGCGGAAAGAATTCCTATTACCGCTACTACGATCATCAACTCTATCAATGTAAAGCCGCGCTGCACTTGCATCCCCGCTCCCCCCGCAGATTTGCATGGTCTGATTCAAAATATCACGCACGATTCATGCCAATAAACTTCGATTGGACAAAAAAAACCCCAGCCGAAGCTGGGGTTTTTTGCAGCTGGTGGAGTGCCTTAATCAGGCGCTCGGGCAGCCGGCCGGACGGTACTTGTCGTCCAGACCTGCACTGGTGGTGCAGTCCCAGGCACCGGTGTCGCTGTTGCGGGTCAGGGTGACATCCTGTCCAGCGACCTTCGGGTTGCCGGTCAGGCTGCACTCGATGACGCCATCAGCGCCCGCAGTAACGCTGATCGGAGAGCAGCGGGTGGTGGTGGTCTGCAGGCCGATGTCGTCATTGTCGTAGGTCGACGGCGTACCCTTGTTCACAATCTCTTCAAACGCGGTCACGCCGCCACGGATGTCGGCCAGGCCGGCGGTGACCTGCGAGCGGGCCACGTAGTCCTGGTAAGCCGGCAGCGCGATGGCGGCGAGGATCGCGATGATCGCAACAACGATCATCAGCTCGATCAGGGTGAAGCCTTGCTGGTTGTTCTTCATGGTGTTTCCCCTAGGAGTGATTGTAAATCTCACGTACCTGCAGGTCCGGCTGTTCCGGTCCTTCGGCCTTGCCGTGCAAGCTGCACGTGCATGGAAGAGTACGCAGGACGCGTGCCAAGTCCAGAGGAATGAGGCGCCGTTAGCAGCCTGATAGCTAAAGTGGAGAACGGGTCACGCTTGGGTGATGCGTGGATCCGGGAGGGGTGACAAGAATCGTCGGTTGGCCTGTCGGTGATGTGACGTTTTATGTCACTTCGAGGCCTGGGTCCCGGAAGATGAGGCTGATGACGCTGAAGCGCCCGGCTCACCCAAGCCGAGCGCGGCGCCCAGTTGCGGCGACAGGGTACCGGCGAATTCCGCATTCAAATGCTGCTCGTCCCGAAAGGTCAGCATTCCATTCGATCGCGCGCGGCAGGTTCCATCGGGACAGACTGCATTGGTCATGTCGATTACCTGTGCATTGGGCGAAGCCGCTACGGCTTGCGACAGCCAGGAAAATACCTGCTCGGACCGGACGTTGCCTGCGGGAGCCGTGCATTGGTCCTTGCCGGCTAGCCATTGATGCAGGCGACTTCGCTCGCTCAGGCACGCAGGTCCATTGAAGGGCAGGACCGGGGTTGAGCGAAGCACGTAGACCTCTCGCGCCGCAGCGGTCAACGGCGCCAGCACCGCGCGGGTACCATCGCGCCACTGCTGTTCGGTGTAGTCGTAGGTGAACGTGGAGCCCATGATCACCATGTCGGGCTTGATTGAACCGATCATGGCAATTGCTTTGTCACGCCATTGTTCGCACTCGGTGTATTGGCGACCAATGCGCTCATAGTAGATGGGGGCGTCCACCATCGGACAAGCCGACTTGGTGATTACCAGCAGGCGCCACTGGGGGTTGTCGAAAATCTCGGCCAGCGCCGGGAACCACTGTAGGCCGATGCTGTCCCCTACCGCCACGACGGTATGGGTGGCCTCGTCACTGCCGAACTCGCATATCTTGACATCGGCGCTGTGGAACCAGTCGTCGCAGCCCATCTTGTATATGGCCGGTACGGTGATGCGCGCCGATGCGGCTTCATTCCGATCGAGCCAGTCCGCTGCGCTGTTGTGCCAACGCAGCATCAACGAGCCGGCCAGCAGCATCGCGCCGACGGACGCGAGGACCGCCACTCCGGGTCGTTGAATAAGGCGTTGGTTGTGGCGAATCGGCATTTCGACCAGGCGATAGGACGCGGCCGCCAGCAGCGCCGAGATGACCACGAGGAACAGCCGGTTCCAGCCATTGGCCATGTCCAGCACCGTGGCACCGAGCAACAGGACCGGCCAATGCCACAAATACCAGGAATACGAACGGCGTCCGACCGCCTGGAGTACGCCGGTGCCGAGGAGCCTGGACACGCCGGGGCTTGTTCCGCTGCTGCCTGCGGCGATGACTGCGGCCGCGGCCACGGATGGTGCAATTGCCCAGAGTCCGGGGTACTGCTGGTCACCGCCAAGCACCAGCGCACTGGCAAACAGAAGCACCAGTCCCGAACCGGCCACCCATGACGGCAGGGTGCGTTGGCCGTCGCCGAAATGCAGGAACACCAACGCCCCCAACGCGAACTGCCAAGCACGGGTAGGCATCAGGTAGAACGCCAGGTTGGGCGCATCCCGGGTCAGCACCACGCAGGCAATCAGGCTCAGGGCCGCTACGCCGAGCAAGAGGCGGTTGAGCGTGCGTCGCTCAGGGCCGAAGGGTGCCTTTTGCCCCAGCGCCGCCAGACCGAGCAGGGCCGGCCAGACCAGGTAGAACTGCTCCTCCACGCCTAGTGACCAGGTGTGCAGGAACAGGTTGGATTCGGCGCCGCTGCCAAAGTAGTCGAGCTCGGCAAACGCAAAATGCAGGTTGCTGATCCAAAGGGATGCAGTAATCGCTGCCAATCCCTGGGCCGGACGGTCGGCGGGAGCAAGCAGTAATTCGCCTAGTACACAGACGATAGCGACCATCAGGAGCAGTGCCGGCATCAGGCGGCGTGCACGGCGTGCATAGAAGGCGAGCAGCTCGACCTTGCCGGTGGCTTGGCGCTCCTTCAGTAGCAGCCCGGTGATCAGATAGCCGGACAAGACGAAGAACACGTCGACCCCGACGAAGCCGCCGGCCAGTCCCGGAACATGGGCATGTGCAGCGATGACCAGAAGAATGGCGATCGCCCGCAATCCTTCGAGGTCGCCGCGAAAAGCCAAGCGCGTGTGGCCCGCGGGCGTGGGTGGGTTGCTCATCGGCACGAACAGGCGAAGCTTCGATTGCGCGAAGAATAGGGGAATTTCCGGGACGTATCAGCGCCGGGACAAGGCAAACGCTTCCGCAGTCAGCAACCGCGGGCGCATCGCGAGGTTGTCGAGGAACAATTGTCGCCAGTGACGAGCAGCAGGCTCCCAAAGGCGCTGGTCGCGGGATCCGGTGCCGGATGGGTCGCGACGGACCGCAGCACGATGGCGTGCTGGACGATCTCCGTCAGCAGGGATTCGCGCTCGGCGGGATTGAGGCCGTGTACCTTGCACAGCTTTGGCCGGGCCAGGACGTCGCGGTACTCGGCCAGCAGGGCTTCCGATACGACAAAGCGAGACCTGGCGGCCAGCACAAGGAAGCTACCAACGGTTCGGCAAGCGCCGTGCAGTGTGGAACAGTCTGAGCACTTCCACGATGTCCTGTCGCACACGGTACGGCACGATGTAGTGGGTGCCGGGGATGACCAGTTCGCGCGTTCCCGGCACTCGCCCTGGGCGGCCAAGTCCCGGTTGGTCAGCCAGCAGTGCGACACTCTGGAGGACGCGGATGACGATTGCGTGCGCGGCACGCGGGTCGTCGGTGGCGATGAATTCAGCTTCGTTGCCCAGGTTTTTCAGTGCGGTACGCAGCCAGCGAACGCGCATTTACGACCACTTGCTCGCAAGGGCCTGGACTTCGGCATCGGTCGCGAAGTCGCCGGCGTCGGCTTCGGCCATGGCGGCCCGGGTTTCGCGGATCTGCCACTCGTTGAGCTCCACGAACTCGCGGATGGCCTCCGCGGCGAGGTATGACTTGCTGCGATGGGTGCTGAGGGCGAGTTGGTCCAGGCGGTCCTTGATGTCGGACTCAAGCCTCACGGTCATGGTGGTGGACATCGGCGTTCTCCATGTGTGCAGATGTACACATTAGCATGCGCGGGCATCGAGGTAGCTTTGGGGCTGGGTTGATGGTGTAAAGTAACAATAGGTAACACCTTTGGCGCCGCAATGACTACTTCCACCACCAGCTTGAAGATCGACCCGGAAATCAAGGCACGCGTGCAGCGGCTTGCGGAGGCGCGGCATCGCTCGGCCCATTGGCTGATGCGCGAAGCGGTGGAGCAGTACGTCGAGCGTGAAGAGAAGCGCGAGAGTTTTCGCCAGGCGGGACTCGCGGCATGGGCGGCCTATCAGGAGACGGGCCTGCACCTGACGGCGGCGGAGGCGGATGCCTGGCTGGCCGGGCTAGAGACGGGCAAGGATGCGGACGCGCCGGAATGCCACGGCTGAAGTGGACGCCCGAGGCGCTCGGGGACATCGCGCGGCTTCATGCATTCCTGGCTGGCAAGAGCGGGGATGCCGCACGCAGGGCGATCGCTGCGATCCGTGAAGGGGTTGCCACGCTGGAGCGCCATCCGGAGGCGGGCCGTCCGATGGCCGAGATGGAGCCCGAGTTCCGGGAATGGTTGATTGAGTTCGGTGCCGGCGGTTACGTGGCCTTGTATCGCTACGACCGCACTGAAGTCGTGATGCTTGCGGTGCGCCACGTACGCGAGGCGGGCTACTGAGCGCCGTCCTGTGTGCGCTACTGGTTGCTCTTTAATGCCTTGATAGTCACTTCTTCAATGAACTCGAAGGCAGCCTCAGGCACCCGTGGCCTGAACTGGTCCCGGCGGCGTTTGGATACCTTTTCCGCCATTCGGAAGCTGAACTCCACGGCTTCGGTGGCGTCCCAGTATCGATAGATCCCATGAACGGGATCACCTCGATAATCAAACGCGTACTTGCCTTCGTCGAACCACTCGACTCTCCAGCGCTCGCGCACGGGGCGGGAGAATTCCTGGAGGGTCTTGAGATACTCGGCCTCGTGTTTCTTCATTGCCACCGATACCGGCAGGATCAGGCCGTCCTGCAGGGCTCCGGCACGGCACAGCGCATGGTGGAAGAGGAAGCGCGACAGGCGCCCGCTGGCGTAGTGATTGGCCCTTCCGGGCAGGTCGGCGTCGATACCGGCACGGACTGCGTCGGTACGTTCGACGGTGGCGCAATAATCGATGGAACCCAAACCGTTGAAGTCGACCCGCCATCGAGCGTTGCGTTGCACCGGACCCGTGACGTAGCGATCGGGATCGAACAGCGGTGTCACCGCGCCGGACGGAGGCGGCGCGTCGTCCAGTGTGGCGTTGTTCGCATGTTCCCAGAGGAAGCATGCCTGTCGGAGGTATGCGCCGCTTGGCGTCCGCTCCAGCTCTGCGATCAAGCGCGACGCCGGTAGCTGGCGAAGTGCTAGATCCGGGTGACGGGTTTGATCACGGCCTGTCGGCGCGGGGGCAGTGCTGCCAGGCAGAGGTGCTGACGCAGGAACTCGTACCCGACAACCGACATTTTTTTTACTCCCGCACGGATTTTTTTACAAATGTACCGTAATCAGGATTTTTTTAGTCAATGCCCAGCTTTTTGAGCTTGTACCGCAGCGCCCGGAAGGTGATGCCCAGCGCGGCGGCGGTGCGGGTCTTGTTGTAGCGGTTTTCCTGCAGGGCGTGCTGGATGGCGGCGCGCTCGATCTCCTCGATGTACGAGGGCAGGGCGCTGGTGGCGGTGTCGCGCGGGTCGACGGTGCGCGGGTCGATGCCGGCGGCGGCGGCGTTGGCCTGCGGGGTGCGGGGCACCACCGGGGCGGCGCCGCCCTGCGGCTTGGGCAGGCACAGGTCGTCGGCGTCGAGGCACTCGCCCTCGGCCAGGGCCAGGGCGCGCTCGAGGATGTTTTCCAGCTCGCGCACGTTGCCGGGGAACGGGTAGTTCTGCAGTGCCTCCAGGGCGTCGTCGCACAGGCGCGGGGTCTCGCGGCCGAGGCCGGCGGCGAGGCGTCCGAGGATCTTCTGCGACAGGCCCGGCAGGTCTTCCAGTCGCTCGCGCAGCGGCGGCACGCGCAGTTCGATGACGTTGATGCGGTAGTAGAGGTCCTGGCGGAAGCGGCCGTCGGCCACCATCGGGGCGAGGTCCTTGTGGGTCGCCGAGAGGATGCGCACGTCGACCACGACTTCGGCATTGGCGCCGACCGGCTTGATCGACTTTTCCTGGATCGCGCGCAGCAGCTTGACCTGCATCGCCAGCGGCAGCTCGGCGACCTCGTCGAGGAACAGGGTGCCGCCGTCGGCGCTCTGGAACAGGCCGGGCTTGTCGGCGTGGGCGCCGGTGAAGCTGCCCTTCTTGTGGCCGAAGAACTCGCTTTCCATCAGCTCCGACGGGATCGCGCCGCAGTTGACCGGCACGAACGGCCCGGTGGCGCGGCCGCCCTCGGCGTGGATGGTGCGGGCGACCAGTTCCTTGCCGACGCCGGACTCGCCGGCGATGTAGACCGGGGCCTGGCTGCGGGCGACCTTGGCGATGGTCTGGCGCAGGCTGCTCATCGCCGGGGAATCGCCGTACAGGCGCGATGCGAAGGTGTCGACGGCGGGCTTGCTGCCGCCTTCGTTGAGTTCCAGCGCGTGGCGGACCAGGTCGCGCAGCACGGCCAGTTCGACCGGCTTGGCGACGAAATCGAACGCGCCGGCCTTGAGCGCCTCGACCGCGGCCTCGACGTTGCCGAAGGCGGTGATCATGGCGACCGGGGTGTTGGGGTGCAGCTGGGTGATCTCGGCGATCAGGTCGATCCCCGAGCCGTCCGGCAGGCGCATGTCGGTCAGGCACAGGTCGTACTGGCTGCGCGACAGGTGGTTGCGCGCATCGGCCAGGCTGGACGCGGTGTCGCACCGCAGGCCCATCCGCCCCAGTGTCATGACCAGCAACTCGCGGATGTCGCGCTCGTCGTCGACAATCAGTGCACTACGTGTTTCAGCCATCCGACCCTCCAGTATCCCGCCCATCTTAAAGCTTTTCGGGGGCGCGGCCGCGGTCCTTGAGGGGCGAACCCGCGAGACGGATGCGGAAGCAGCTGCCGCCGCCGGGCAGCGGAACGTGGTCGAGCGAGGCCTGGTTGGCGCGGCACAGCTCGCGGGCGATGTACAGGCCCAGGCCGGTGCCGTGGCCGGAGGTGGTGAAGAACGGCCGGAACAGCTGCCGGGCGACCCGCTCGGGGATGCCCGGGCCGCGGTCGACCACGTCCACCATCGGCAGGCCGTGGTTGTCGAGGTGGACGTGGATGCCCACGCGCGCCGGTTCGCCGGGGACCCGGCCGTAGATCAGGGCGTTGTGCACCAGCACGGTCAACACCTGGTGCAGCTGGCGCGGATCGAGCAGCGTGGTGACCTGCGGCTGGCTGGCGGTGGCGCTGAGGCTGTCGTTTTCCAGTGGATGGCCGGCGCGGTAGTCGTCGACGAAGTGGCGGATCAGGGCGACCAGTTCGACGTGCTCGGGCTTGGCCGGTTCGCGCCGGGCCAGGCCGAGCACGTTCTCGACGATGCCGTTCATGCGCACGCCCTGCTGGCGGATGATCTCCAGCAGGCGGCGGTCGGCGGTGGCGACGTCGTCGGACTCCTCCAGCAGTTGCACCGCGTAGTTGATCGCCGCCAGCGGGTTGCGGATCTCGTGCGCGAGGCTGGCCGAGAACCGGCCCAGCGTGGCCAGCGTCATCGACTCGGCGCGGCGCGAGACCAGCGAGGTGTCGTCGAGGAACACCAGCGTCTGGTCGCTGCCGGCCAGCAGGCGGGTGAAGCGCGGCACCACCTCGGGCTGGTCGGAGGCGATCTGCAGCGGGGTCTCGTCGGTCTTGCCGTCCACCCGCCACGCGGCCAGGCGGCGGGCCAGCTCCGGCAGCGCGACGCCGAGGTCGCGATGGCCCTCGCCGGCATCGCCCAGCAGCAGGATCGCCGCCTCGTTGGCCAGTCGCACCTGGTCGTTGCCGTCGACCAGCAGCACCCCGGTGCGCAGGCGCCGGATGATCAGTTCGTTGACCTCGGTCAGGTGCGCGGTCTCGACCCCGCGGCGTGCGGCCAGATCATGGCTGGCGCGCATCTGGCGACCGAGGATGCTGGTCAGGGTGGCGATGGCGAGGTAGCCGACCGAGAACATCAGCGGCTCGGCGAGCATCCGCGCGCTCTCGTCGACCGCGGCGCTCCAGAAGTACTCCACCATGATCCCGGCGACCGCGACCATCGCCGCGCCCAGGCCGTAGCGCGCCGGTAGCAGCAGTGCGGCGGCGCCGACGTTGAACATCAGCATCAGCGCGATGCCGGTGCCGGCGACCGGGATCGTATGGATCGCCAGCAGGCCGAAGAACAGGTCGGTAGCGATGCCGGCCAGGGCGTTGCCGCGCAGTTCGCCACGCCGCCCGAACAGGAACAGCAGCGCCGCCATGAACAGGTAGGACAGCGCCACCGCGCGCGCCAGCAGGTCGTGCCGTGGTGGGCCGATCATGTCGGCGACCGGGCCGAACAGCACCAGCACCAGCATCGACGCTTCCAGCAGCCGGTACAGCGTGTAGAAGTACAACTCCCGGCGCAGCGCGCTGTCGGCGTCGTCGGCCTCGGTGGCGGCGATGGCTGTCGGCAAGCGTGTTTCCCCAAGGATCCCTGCCGGAGTATAGGCGCTGCGCCCGTCCGGGATGCCCGCCATGCATGTAGGAGCGACGTAAGTCGCGATCGCACGGCGAAACCGGGATGTATGGCATTCGCGACTTACGTCGCTCCTACAGGGGGCGGGACCGCCACCGGGCGAAATCGCACCGGCCTGGATCACCGCCGGACGCCCCCGACGGCCCCCGGTTTTGCCCGACCGCCCCCGATCGGCGACAATGCCCGGCCCCCTCGCGCCCGCGCCGTCCATCGGTCGCCTCCGCGTGGGACGTCTTCAACTCCCCTCGGATGACGCATGAATTTTCACGAATACCAGGCAAAGCAGCTCTTTGCCGACTACGGCATCGCGGTGCCGGCCGGGCGCATCGCGCGCACTCCCGAAGAGGCCGTCGAGGCCGCCAAGTCGATCCCCGGTGACCTCTGGGTGGTCAAGGCGCAGATCCACGCCGGTGGCCGCGGCAAGGCCGGCGGCGTCAAGCTGGCGAAGAGCTTCGACGAAGTGAAGCAGTACGCCGGCGCGATGCTCGGCAGCAAGATGGCGACCTACCAGACCGCCGGCGTCGAACTGCCGATCGATTCGGTGCTGGTCTGCGAAGGCACCGACATCGACAAGGAGCTGTACCTGTCGGTGCTGGTCGACCGCGGCACCCAGTCGGTCACCTTCATCGCGTCCGCCGAAGGTGGCATGGACATCGAGCAGGTCGCGGCCGAGAAGCCCGAGGCCATCAAGTCGATCAACGTCAACTACGTCGAAGGCCTGCAGGCCTACCAGTGCCGCGCGCTGGGCTTCGAGCTGGGCCTGACCGCCAAGCAGTCCAACCAGCTGGCCAAGATCATGCTGGGCCTGTTCAAGCTGTTCCACGAAAAGGACCTGGCGCTGGTCGAACTGAACCCGCTGGCGATCCTCACCAACGGCAACCTCGCCGTGCTCGACGGCAAGGTCGACTCCGACGACAACGCCTCGTTCCGCCACCCGGAGCTGGTCGCCATGCGCGACATCCGCCAGGAAGACGAGACCGAGGTCAAGGCCAGCCAGCACGACCTCAACTACGTGACCATGGACGGCAACATCGGCTGCATGGTCAACGGCGCCGGCTTGGCGATGGCGACCATGGACGTGATCAAGCTGGAAGGCGGCGAGCCGGCCAACTTCCTCGACGTCGGCGGCGGCGCCACCAAGGAGCGCGTGACCGAGGCGTTCAAGCTGATCCTGTCGAGCGACAAGGTGAAGGCGATCTTCGTCAACATCTTCGGCGGCATCGTCCGTTGCGACATGATCGCCGAGGGCATCATCGCCGCGGTCAAGGAAGTCGACGTCAAGGTGCCGGTGATCGTGCGCCTGGAAGGCACCAACGTCGAAGCCGGCAAGGACCTGCTGAAGAATTCCGGCCTGGCGATCACGCCGGCCGACGACATCAACGATGGCGCGAAGAAGGCGGTTGCCGCCGTCTCGGGCAAGTGAGGCGGGACTGACATGAGCGTATTGATCGACAAGAACACCAAGGTGATCGTGCAGGGCTTCACCGGCACGCAGGGCACCTTCCACGCCGAGCAGATGCTCGACTACGGCACCAAGGTCGTGGGCGGCGTGACCCCGGGCAAGGGCGGCACCGAGCACCTCGGCCTGCCGGTCTTCAACACCGTCGCCGACGCGGTCGACGACACCGGCGCCGATGCGTCGGTGATCTACGTGCCGCCACCGTTCGCGGCCGACGCGATCCTGGAAGCGGCCGACGCCGGCATCAAGGTCATCGTCTGCATCACCGAAGGCATCCCGGTGCTGGACATGCTGCGGGTCAAGAACGTGCTGCGCGAGTACGACGACGTCGTGCTGGTCGGCCCGAACTGCCCCGGCGTGATCACCCCGGGCGAGTGCAAGATCGGCATCATGCCGGGCCACATCCACATGCCGGGCAAGGTCGGCATCGTGTCGCGCTCGGGCACGCTGACCTATGAAGCGGTCAAGCAGACCACCGACGCGGGTCTAGGCCAGTCGACCTGTATTGGTATCGGCGGCGACCCGATCAACGGCACCAACTTCATCGACGCGCTCAAGCTGTTCCAGGATGACCCGCAGACCGAGGGCATCATCATGGTCGGCGAGATCGGTGGTTCGGCCGAGGAAGAAGCGGCGGAGTTCATCAGCCAGTACGTGACCAAGCCGGTGGTCGGCTTCATCGCCGGCGCGTCGGCCCCGAAGGGCAAGCGCATGGGCCACGCAGGCGCGATCGCGTCGGGCGGCTCGGGCACCGCCGAGGGCAAGTTCGAGGCGATGGAGAAGGCCGGTGTCACCACGGTGAAGTCGCCGGGTGACCTTGGCGCGGCGATCGCGAAGCTGTTGGCGAAGTAAGCCGGCGTTTGCCTTCGGCTGCTTTAGGCGACCCTTCCAATACGAAAAAGGCCACCGGTGGGTGGCCTTTTTCGTTGCAGGTTGTGCGTGATGAATACGATCAATAATCATCGCAGCCAAGGCCGCATGCCCTGAAACAGGTTGTGCAATTGAAACGCGCTACTCCCCGCCCCAGCGACATGGAAAGTGCGTCGGGTAGTTCCCGGCGCACTCCGTCCGATGCCGAACTCAGTACTCGGTGCTCACGGTCACGCCGCTAGCGGCCGTGCTGCCATAGAGGCTCACATAGACGTAGCCGGCAGGCGGGTAGTCCACTATCACCGTCTCGCTGTTGCCACCGTTGGTGGAGCGGTAGTTGTGCGAATCGCGGCTGGCCCAGCTGCCTAGGGTATTCACGTACAGATCGGCGTTGCCACTGCCTCCCTGGGTGGTAATGCGCAGGTTCCGGGTGCCTTGGGGAACGTAGAGGTACATGTAGGTGTAGTCTCCTGCACGTACCGATACATTGCTCCGGGAACAGTTCTTGCCCAGTGCCTCTGCACCGCCACTGCATTCCGGCAGACCTGTGCCACCACCGCTGACGGTCACGTTCTTCTGCTGGCTGTGAGTGGCACCGGCGTCATCGGTGACAGTGAGTCTGACGGCGTAGGTTCCCGCGCTCGCATAGACATGGGTGGCATTGATTGCGGTCGATGTGGCGCCATCACCAAAGTCCCAGACCCGCGCAACGACACGACCATCGGAATCCGTCGATCCATCCGTGAAGCGTGCGGTGAGACCATCTGTGGTCGAGGTGAAGTCAGCGACCGGTGATGTGTTGCCTGTCCCACCGCAGGTCGGTGTGGCGGGATCGGCCACGCACGGCAACCATCCTTTGAAGTGGGTGTTGTTGGTACTGCCGATGCTGCCCATGAATCCGGCATAGCCCGTGTAGTTGCCGGGACGCATGTAGCCGAGGATCGAATCCACCTGGCCGTGGCGGTTTTCGAACATGTAGCGCACGGCGAGGTAACCCCAGTTGTAGACCCGGGTCTGTCCACTGTTGTAGTCATTGGCGTAGATGGTGCCGATGTCGTAGGTGCCTTTCGCGGCTTCCTGCTGGGCGGCGGTGTAGGCGATGTCGCGGTACGAGTACGACATGTACTCGGCCAGGCCCTCGATCCACCAGATCGTGTCCTGGGAAATGGCATCACCAAAGTCGCCATGCATGTTGAAGCGACCGTCCAGGTAGTGGACGTACTCGTGGGTGAGATTCCAGATCTCGAACTTCTCCGGCTGCATCCACTCCGCCTCGTACGCGATGAAGCGGGCCTGGTTGCCATTGGCGGCCGGGTTGCCTTCCAGGTACATGCCGCCGTTGTTGGTGTCGATGCCGAAGATCGCGCCGGCATAGGTGCCGTAGTCGGTACTGCTGTTGAACACCACCATTTCCAGCGCGGCATTGTAGTCGTCGGCCACCGGGGCGCCGCCCGTCTGCAGCCGGTCGTGGAAGTAGCTTTCCTGGCCGCCGACGACCTGGCAGGTCTGGGCCAGTTCGACGGAACTCATGGCCTGGGCCCGGATCTTCAAGGTTGGGCTGCAGGTGTGCCGAATGGGCAGAGCGGCGGCTTCGACCTGTTCGCCGAAGTCGCAGAGGTTGTAGTAGCTGCAGTTGGCGTTGTCGTAGTAGTCGACCATTTCGCCCACGCCCACCCACAGTGGTGCGGTAACACCGGTCACGGAAGAACGGTCGAGCAAAGCCTTGGAACGGGAGCGGGCCAGCGTTTTCAACGAGCCGCTGTACTGCAGGAATCGACCCAGTTCGCGCCCCGCATTGGAGACGAGATAGTCGCTTTCCGTGCCCATCATGCTGAAGTGGCTGTTGACGAAGTCATACAAGGTGTCGACGATCGACGGGTCAGCCTGTACAGCCTGCCGGAAGTCGGCGTTCTGGTGCCCGCGAAACAGGATCAGATAGACGTTGTTGGTTGCCGTACGCATCCAGTAGTACGCGTCGTGGCGACTGTCGTAGGCATTCAGCAGTCGTTTGACCACATACAGGTAGCGGGCGTTCTCCGTGGAGCTATCGATGAGGGTCAGGTACTCGGCGAGAATTTCGCCGTGAGTGTCGTTGACCAGTCCGAAGTTTGCATTGGAAGCGAATGCATCCAGTGCGGGACGGATCGCATTGCGCAGCGCACTGCCGTAGTCGCCGACATTGCTGTCGTAGAACTGCACGTAGTAGCCGGCGCGCAGGAACAGCACCAACTGCAGCGTGCTGTCCTGGTTGGTGCCATCGTAACCATTCGCCGAGCTCGCCAGAGCAGTCGCCACGGTCACCATCTTGGCTTCGTTGAAAGTGTCGCCCGCGGTACTCCCGGTGAGCGAAAACAGCTCGTTTATGCATGCCGTCGTGGCGCTCTTGACGGCTGCCACCAGCGCCGATCCGCTCAGCGACGCGAACTCGGTGCTGTTGCAGGCGGCCGTCGTGGCAGCTCCACGCATCATCACTGACGACTCCAGTGATGGACGTTGCAGGACGTTGATGCGCGGGTCCGCATGGTCGTAGGCGGTGTCGACCCATTGGCTGATCGGCGGTTGCGTCGGCATGCGTCGGGATGCCGGATGTTCGCGTTGCTGGATGTGATGGCCGAACACTTGGCGTTCGGTCTGGGGTGACTTCTCAACGGCCTGGCTGCGCGCGATGCGACGTTCCGGATTGTCACCCCTGCGGAGCAACGTGCTTCGACGTTGTTTCCGCTCCGGTCCCTGTTGATCGCCATTGAACGTTGTCGAAGCCGTGGCAGCCGGTCCGGCGACAAGGTTGGGACGGTTGTTCTGGCTGGCATAGCTAAGGAACGTGGCGACGGCAGCCACGCTGCCGATGGCGGCCAGGCGTCTTGCCCGGCGGGTGCTTGATGATGACATTGCAGATCTCCCTTGGATGTGTGAGGCGGATGATTCCGCCGTCGACAACGCCCCCCGTGCGCCTTGTCGTCTGTAGTCCGGCTCCGGGCGTTTTCGTGCCCGGGGCCGGGTGCCGCTCCCGGAATGGACTCCGGCCCGCAGCGCAACCCCCTCGCGCAGCGGTCATGGCATGAGTCAACCGAATGGGTGGGTGATGGACTCCGAAGGCGCGGTAAACCATGCCGCACCGGCTTCGGTGACATGGAAGTGGTCTTCAAGCCGGATGCCGAACCGGCCAGGGATGACGATCATGGGTTCGTTGCTGAAGCACATGCCCGTGCGGAGGTATGTGCGATCACCGGGCACGAGGTAGGCCGGTTCGTGGATGGCCAGCCCGATGCCGTGGCCCGTCCGGTGTGGCAATCCGGGCAACCGATAGTCCGGTCCCAGTCCGGCCCGGACCAGCAGCGATCGAGCGGCATGGTCGATGCTCTCGCAGGTCGCACCCACCCTCACCGCGTCGAATGCGGCTTGCTGCGCATCGCGTTCCAACTGCCAAGTCGCGCGCTGCTCGTCGGTCGGGTCCCCAAACACATAGGTACGGGTGATGTCGGAGTGGTAGCCCTGGACCTGGCAGCCGGTATCGATGAGCACCAAGTCACCGGCGCGCAGGCTCTGTTCGCCGGCGATGCCGTGCGGGTAGGCCGTCGCCGCACCGAACTGGATGGCGCAGAAGGTGCTGCCCCCGTCGGCGCCCAGAGCGCGGTGGGTGCGGTCGACAAAGGTACGCAGCTGTCCGGTGGTGATGCCTGGCCTGAGCGACTCGAAAGCCCGCTGCTGCACCTGCAGCGTGATTTCCATGGCCTGTTGCAACAGAGCAAGTTCAGCCGCCGACTTCCGCATGCGACAGGGTTCAGTGACCACCGCGGCCGATCCGACCTGGATGCCGGCCAAGGCCCGCTGCATCGCTTCGACCATGAACCAGGGCGCCAACGGGTCCGCACCGATGCGACCGCACCCTTTGTCGCGAATGATCGCGGCAACTGATTCGGCCGGGTTCTCGTGCTCCTGCCACGTACACAGGTCGGCATCGATCCGGATCGCGTCGCGCAGCGAGCCGACCTCGAACTCGGGGCACACGATCACCGGCAGGCCGTCAGAGAACAGAACCATGGCGACCAATCGCTCGGTCGGGCCCCAGGCAACGCCGCTGAAATAGCGCAAATTCGCGCCGGCATGGATGACGCACGCGTCCAGCGCGGCCTCCTGCATGTAGCGGCGCGCCTGTGCGATGCGCTGCCGGTACTCCTCTCGTCCGATGGCCGTGTGCTCGTGATTGGCTGGAACCGGGGATACGTCATCCATGCTGGAGCGCTGGTGCGCACTGCGTCCGGCCGAAGGAGTTGCTGTTGCCTGCATGGGAAGGAGTCCAGGAAACGTATGACTGGTAGGCAGTGACGGCACTGATCATGTATATCATATATAAAATATAGTATACAATTACAGTGAGCGTCACCTTTCGTCGTTTGTGGCGCTCTTCTGGTGGTGTTCTCTGCCGGTTCCCACGCGTGCCGAGTCGGCTTGCTCAAGACGGGCAATGGGCCGGCGGCGCCCGGCCGCTATCCCTGCATCGGTACACTGCGCGGATGAGCATCGTAAGTCGCAGCCTGTCCGACCAGGCGTTCGAGGTGATCCGGGAACGCATCCTGTCTGGCGAGATCCCGGCCTTGGCGCCTGTCCGCCAAGAAGCGCTGGCGGATGATCTGGGCATCAGCAAGATCCCTCTACGCGAGGCCATGAAGCGCCTAGAGCAGGGCGGTCTGCTGCGCTCGTTGCCAAATCGGGGCTTTTTTGTCCCTGCGCTGAGTGAAGTGGAAGCCGAAGAGGTATTTGCTCTGCGCCTGAAGCTGGAGCCCGATGCGGCAGCCGATGCCTGCCTTGAGGCCGATAAGGCCCAACAGGAGGCAGCGCGAAACGCCTTGGTTGCGCTGGAAGCGGTGGACATGCAGGACAAAGCGAGCTTGGCCGCATGCAATCGCCGTTTCCACTTGCTCCTGGTCCAATCGCTCCACCACCCGCTCTCTGCTTTGCTGATCGAGCGGCTTCATCTGCTCGCGGATCGTTATGTCCATATGCACTTGGAGCCGAAAGGACGTTATCGTCGCGCCGACGATGAGCACCAGCGTTTGCTGGATGCCTGGTGCGCGCGCGATGGCGGCCTGGTCCGACGACTGTTGACCGAACACCTGCAGCTCACCCTTGATGACCTGCGCATCCAGCTCAACGGGACAAAAGGCTAATTCTCGAACCGGATGGAGTCAGTCCGTCAGTTTCTGGAGCAATATCGCATCGCAGGCTAGGGCGCATCTGTCAGTACGTTCGCCCGTGGTCACTTGACGTCTCATTTCTCCCGGTTCTCTTCATGTCCAAGCTTCTGCGCATCGCCCTAGCCCAGTTCGACTTTCCGGTCGGCGCCGTGTTCGACAATGCCGAGCGGATCATCGAGTTCATTGCCGAGGCGCGCGATGTGTGCGGTGCCGACCTGGTGCTGTTCCCGGAACTCGCACTCAGCGGTTATCCGCCGGAGGACCTGCTGCTTCGGCCCGGCTTCCTGCACGACTGCCAGCGCGCGATGGAACGCATAGCCGCGTCAGCAACCGGCATCACCGCGATCGTCGGCTGGCCGGAGACGGCGGGCTCGGTGGTCTACAACGCGGCCAGCATCCTGCGCGGCGGGCGGATCGAGCGGACCTACCGCAAGCGCGAGTTGCCCAATTACGCGGTGTTCGACGAACGCCGCTATTTCGTGGTCGACCCGAATGGCGGCGACTGCGTGTTCGAACTGAATGGCGTGCGCTGCGGGGTGCTGGTCTGCGAGGACATGTGGTTCGCCGAACCGCTGCATACCACGGTGGAAGCGGGCGCCGAGCTGATCCTGTCGATCAACGCCTCGCCGTTCGAGCGCGATAAGCACGCGCGCCGCGATGCGTTGCTGGAGGATGCGACGCGCCGGTTCGGCGTGCCGATCGCCTACGTCAATTGCGTCGGCGGACAGGACGCGGTGGTGTTCGACGGCGGCTCGCTGGTGGCCGACGGCGATGGCACCGTGCGACCGGCCGCGGCGGCGTTCACCGAACAGATGCTGGTGGTCGACTTCGACCCGGAGACCCGCGGCTTCCGTGCGGTCGAATGGATGGAGGACGGCGACGAGAGCCGGGATGCGCTGGCCTGGCGCGCGGTGGTGCGCGGCACCCGCGACTACGCGCTCAAGAACGGTTTCAGGAAAGCGTGGCTGGGATTGTCCGGCGGGCTGGACTCGGCGGTCTGCCTGGCGATCGCGGTCGACGCGCTCGGCGCGGAGAACGTCACCGCGGTGCGGATGCCGTCGCGCTACACCGCCGACCTGTCCAACGACCTCGCCGCCGAGCAGTGCGCCGAGCAGGGCGTGCGGTTGCTGACGCTGCCGATCGAGAAACCGTTCCAGGGCTACCTGGACACCCTCGCCGAGCTGTTCGAGGGCGAGCCGGTCGACACCACCGAGGAAAACCTGCAGTCGCGTACCCGCGGCGCGATGCTGATGGCGCTGACCAACAAGTTCCACGGCCTGCTGCTGACCACCGGCAACAAGAGCGAATACGCGGTCGGCTACGCGACGATCTACGGCGACATGGCCGGCGGCTACGCGCCGCTGAAGGACCTGTACAAGACCGAGGTGTACGAGCTGGCGCGCTGGCGCAACACGGTCGGCGACCCGGTGATCCCGGTCGGGGTGATCGAGCGGCCGCCGTCGGCCGAATTGCGCGCCGACCAGAAGGACCAGGACTCGCTGCCGCCGTACGACGTGCTTGACGCGATCCTGGCGCGCTACATCGACCTGGAGCAGTCGCGCGAGGAGATCACCGCCGCCGGCTTCGCCGCCGAGACCGTCGACCGGGTGCTGCACCTGGTGCGTATCAGCGAGTGGAAGCGGCACCAGGCCGCGCCGGGGCCGAAGGTGTCAAGGCGCGCGTTCGGCCGCGAGCGCCGCTACCCGATCAGCAACGGCTACAAGGGCTGATGCAGGCACTGCTGGCCCATGACCGTGGGCCGCACGTTGCCGGAAGATGAGGCCGCATTGACTGTAGGAGCGACGTAAGTCGCGAACTCCACGACCTGGCCGGAGGGGAGGGACCCGGTTGGCGTTGGGACTGCAGGAACGTCCTCCGGGAAGCCGTCTCCCGGCCGGGATCCGCGGAACCCGGTGGCTTCGAGGTGTTCGCGACTTACGTCGCTCCTACAAAAAGCATGGGCCGGAAAGCGCGGGGCATCCGCATGGCAGGACGCCGCCCGTAGGCGGCGTCTTTTCACTCCGAGCCCGGACGACGACTACTCGTCGTTGTCCAGCGCCGACTTGTCGCCCGCGAACGGGTTGAGCTTGCGGAAATTGCTCGGGTAGTCCGGCCAGTCGCCGGACAGGAACGGGTGGTCCGGCTCGTTCTGTTCCAGCACGCGGCGGGCGTCGGCGGCCAATTGCTCGTTGCCCAGCCCGTCGTAGGCGGCCGCCATCGTGGCGACGGCGTCGTTCTGGTACTGGCTCTGCGGGTAGGTTTCCAGCAGGTAGGTCGCGCGGTCGGCGGCGGCGACGTAGGCGGTGCGGCGCAGGTAGTACAGCGCGGTTTCCAGCTCGTGGCGGGCGAACAGGTCGCGCAGGGTCGCCATCCGCTGGCGCGCGTCGGCGGCGTAGCGGCTGTTGGGGTAGCGGTCGACCACGATCGAGAAGTCGTTGTGGGCCTGCATCGGCGTGGCCAGGTCGCGGCGGCTGGCGTCGAGGTGCCAGACCCGCTGCAGGAACACGGTGTCGCGGCTGGAGTTCACCAGCCCGCGCAGGTAGTACATGTACGACGCCATGCGGTGGGTCGGGTAGGTGCGCAGGAAGCGGTCGATGCTGCTGATCGCCTCCTCGTGCTTGCCCGACTTGTACTGCGCGTAGGCGGTCTCGACCAGCGCCTGCTCGGTGTACGGGCCATACGGGTACTGCGCGACCAGCCGCTTGAAGGTGGTGGTGGCGTTGGCCCAGTTGCCGCGGGTCATCGAGGTGTGGGCCTTGTCGTACAGCTCTTCGACCGGCACGCCCTCGTTGGCGTCCTCGTCCTTGAACATCTTGCCGAAGCGGGCGCAGCCGCTGGCGAACAGGGCGAGGGTCAGCAGCAGGATGACGGTGCGCGCGACGGGGTGCCGCGGGGCGAAGCGATGGGTCATGGTCGAAGTCAACGGGCGCCGGGGGCACGAAGCGCCGATAATAGCAGTCCCACGCCCCGCGCCCTTAACCGCGCCCCATTGGCGTCCAGACCTCCCAAAGACCTCCAAACCCCCATGACCGAACCCGCCGTCGACCTTCACGCCGTGATTCCCGAGACCGCCGCCGGTCGCCGCTTCGATGCGGTCCTGGCCGAGCTGTTCCCGGACTACTCGCGCTCCCGGCTGTCCGCCTGGATCAAGTCCGGCGACGCCCTGCTCGACGGCCAGCAGGTCCGCCCGCGCGACCCGGTCCGGGGCGGCGAGGCCGTCAGCCTGAGCGTGGTGCTGGACGTGCAGACCCGCTCGGAGCCGGAGGACATCGCGCTGGACGTGTTGTTCGAGGACGAGCACGTGATCGTGATCGACAAGCCGGCCGGGCTGGTGGTGCATCCCGGTGCGGGCAACCCGACCGGCACCCTGGTCAACGCCCTGCTGCATCGCGACCCGTCGCTGAACGCGCTGCCCCGCGCCGGCATCGTCCACCGGCTGGACAAGGACACCTCCGGGGTCATGGTGGTCGCCCGCACGCTGGTGGCGCACACCGCGCTGGTCGCCCAGCTCTCGGCGCGCGAGGTGCACCGGCAGTACCTGGCGGTGGTGTCCGGGGCGCTGGTGTCGGGCGGTACCGCCAACGCCGCCATCGACCGCCACCCGCGCGACCGCATCCGCATGGCGGTGCGCGAGGACGGCCGCGACGCGATCACCCACTACCGCCTGCGCGAGCGCTTCCGCGCCCACACCCTGCTGGAATGCCGGCTCGAAACCGGCCGCACCCACCAGATCCGCGTCCACATGGCGCACCTGAAGCATCCGATCATCGGCGATCCGCTGTACGGCGGCTCGCTGAAGCTGCCGCGCAGCGCGACCGATGAGCTGGTCGCCGCGCTGCGCGGCTTCAGGCGGCAGGCGCTGCACGCCGAGACGCTGGAGTTCGTGCATCCGGTGAGTGGCGAACCGGTGCGCTGCAGCGCGCCGATGCCGGCCGACATGCAGGCGCTGGTGAAGGCGCTGCAGGACGACAGCCGTGCCTTCGCGGAACGGAATCGCTGACGATGGCCCCCGCGTTGCTGCCGGCCGACTGGCCCGCGCCGCGCGGGGTGCGCGGTTTCACCACGCTGCGCCATGGTGCCGGGGTGTCGGAGGCGCCGTTCGACCACTTCAACATGGGCTCGCGTTGTGGCGACGTGGGGGAGGCGGTGGCGCGCAACCGGGCGGAGCTGGTGGAGGTGGCTGGATTGCCGTCGGCGCCGGTGTGGTTGCGGCAGGTGCATGGGACGGAGGTTTTTTGCGCTGGCGCGCGCCCTCATCCGCCCTTCGGGCACCTTCTCCCGCAAGCGGGAGAAGGGACAGCGGGGGCTCCTCTCGCCCGGACGGGAGAAGGGACAGCGGGGGCTCCTCACGCGCAAGCGGGGAGAGGGAAGGCAGTGCTCCCTCTCCCGCTTGCGGGAGAGGGCCGGGGTGAGGGCGCGAGCGACAGCGAGCCGGAAGCGGACGCGGCGATCACCTCCACCCCCGGCATCGTCCTCGCCATCCTCACCGCCGATTGCCTGCCGGTGCTGTTCTGCGCCGACGACGGCAGTGAAGTCGGCGCCGCCCACGCGGGCTGGCGCGGGCTGGCGGCGGGCGTGCTGGAGGCCACGGTGGCCGCGATGCGGACCCCGCCGGAGCGGCTGCTGGCCTGGCTCGGCCCGGCCGCGGGGCCGGCGAGCTACGAAGTCGGGGTCGAGGTCTACGACGCCTTCGTCGCGCAGGACTGGTCCACCGGCAGCGCGTTTGCCAGCACCCGGCCGCACCACTGGCGGGTCGACCTGTATGCGCTGGCGCGACGGCGGCTGGAACGCGCCGGGTTAGGCACCGGCAATATCCACGGCGGCGGCCTGGATACGATCGGCGACCCCGACCGGTTCTACTCGCACCGTCGCGACCGGCACACCGGGCGGATGGCGAGCGTGGTGTGGATCGCGGAGTCGTAATCACCGGGATGTAGTCGCGGGATTGTAGGAGCGACGTAAGTCGCGAATTCCACGGTCTGGCCGAAGGGGTGGTACGTGCATGCGGGCCGGGTTGTCGACGGTGATTTCCTGTTGCTTTCGTCGCAGCCAACCTGTCTGGCTCCGGAGGCTTTGAGGAGATCGCGACTTACGTCGCTCCTACAGTCGGGGCGCGGCGGTAATACGGTCGGAGCGTGGGGACACGGCCCCGCTACGTCGCGCGCAGCGCCTCCAGGTAGCCGCGGCGCCAGGCGGTGATGTCGTGTTTGCGCAGCCGGTCCATCATGGGTTGCCAGCGGTCGCGGCGCTCCTGGGGCGACATCTCGACGGCGCGGGCGATCGCGGCGGCGACGCCGTCCAGGTCGTACGGGTTGACCAGCAGGGCGCCGTCCAGTTCGCGCGCGGCGCCGGCGAAGGTCGACAGCACCAGCACGCCGGGGTCGTCGGGGTCCTGCGCGGCCACGTACTCCTTGGCGACCAGGTTCATGCCGTCGCGCAGTGGCGTCACCAGCCCGATTTCCGCGAGGCGGTAGAACCCGGTCAGCGACGCGTGCGGGAAGTTGCGGTTGACGTAGCGCATCGGCGTCCACTCCGGCTCTGCATGGCCGCCGTTGATATGGCCCGACAACCGCTCCAGCTCGCTGCGCAGGCTCTGGTACTCGAGCACGTCCCCCCGCGACACCGGCGCGATCTGCAGGAAGGTCAGCTTGCCGAGATGGTCCGGATAGTGCTGCAGGAAGCGTTCGAACGCGCGGAAGCGCTCGGGCAGGCCCTTGGAGTAGTCGAGCCGGTCGACGCCGATCGCCAGCGCGCGGCCGGACAGGCTGCGCGCCAGCCGCTTGAAGCTGGGCTTGCCGACCGCCGCGGCGGCCTGTTGCTCGATGTGGGCGGTGTCGATGCTGATCGGGAAGGCGCCGGCACGCAGCAGCCGGCCGCCGGCGGTTTCCAGCACGCCGCTCTCGATCACCCGGCCGCGACCGAACAGCCGCACGTAATCCTGGAAGCGCTCCAGGTCGCGCTCGGTCTGGAAGCCGATCAGGTCGTACGCCGACAGCCCCTCGAACAGCCGCTTGTGGTGCGGCAGCGCGGCCAGCAGGTCCGACGACGGCATCGGCACGTGCAGGAAGAAGCCGAGCCTGCAGCGCACGCCGTGCTCGCGCAGCAGGCCGGCCAGCGGGATCAGGTGGTAATCGTGGATCCAGACGATGTCGTCCTCGCGCAGCAGCGGCGCGAGCTTCTCGGCGAACAGCGCGTTGACCCGGCGGTAGGCGGCGTAGGTCTCGCGGCTGTAGTCGACCAGGTCGACCCGGAAATGCAGCAGTGGCCACAGCGTGCGGTTGGCGAAACCGTTGTAGTAGTCGTCGTGGTCGCGCTGGGAGAGGTCGAGGGTGACGTAGTCGATGTCGCCGTGGCTTTGTTCGGACAGTTGCCCGGATTGCCCGGGGTCGATCCGGCCGCTCCAGCCGAACCACAGGCCGCCGGTTTCTTCGAGCGCTGCCTGTAACGCCACCGCCAGGCCGCCGGATTGCGGCTGGTCCGGCAGGGCGACGCGGTTGGAGACCACCACCAGCCGGCTCATGTCGCCTCCTGCCACGAGCGGCTCAGGCGCATTGCGGCGATGATCAGGCCGACATGCGAGTAGGTCTGCGGGAAGTTGCCCCAGGCCTCGCCGTCCTCGAATGCGAGGTCCTCCGACAGCAGCCCGAGCGGGTTGCGCCGTTGCAGCACGGCCTCGAACAGTTCGCGCGCTTCATCCGTCCGGCCGATCGCGGCGAGCGCGTCGATGTACCAGAACGTGCAGATGGTGAAGCTGGTTTCCGGCATGCCGAAGTCGTCCGGCGCGATGTAGCGGAACAGGCCGTGGCCGCGCTTGAGCTCGCGCCCGATCGCGTCGACGGTGCCGATGAAGCGCGGGTCGTCGGCGCTGACGAAACCGAAGTCGGCCAGCAGCAGCAACGAGGCGTCGAGACGTTCGCCGCCGAAGGTGTCGACGAAGTGGCCGCGTCCGGCATCGAACCCCTCGTCGATGATCCGCGCATGGATCGCGTCGGCACGCTCGCGCCAGTGGCGCACGCGCGCGGGCAGGCGCAGGTGCACGGCGATCCGGGCCAGCCGGTCGCAGGCCGCCCAGCACATCACGCTGGAGTAGGTGTGGACCTCGGCGCGGCCACGGAACTCCCACAGCCCGGCGTCGGGCTGGTCGTGCAATGCGAATGCGCGCTCGCCGAGCGGCTCCAGCCGTTCGAACATCGCCGCATCGCCCGGGTGCTCCAGCCGCTGGTCGAAGAACAACTGGGTCGAGGCCAGCACCACGCTGCCGTAGACGTCGTGCTGTTTCTGCAGCCAGGCCAGGTTGCCGCGTCGCACCGGTCCCATGCCGCGGTAGCCGGCGAGGCTGTCGACCTCGTGCTCGGCCAGCTCGGCTTCGAAGCCGATGCCGTACAGCGGCTGCAGTTCGGCATCCTCGGTGCTGGCGATGTTGAACACGTAGCGCAGGTAGCCCTCCATCGTGCGGGTGGCGCCGAGCCGGTTGAGCGCGCGCACCACGAAGGCGGCGTCGCGCAGCCAGCAGTAGCGGTAGTCCCAGTTGCGCACCGTGTGCGGCGCCTCGGGGATCGAGGTGGTCATCGCGGCCACGATCGCGCCGGTTTCCTCGTACTGGCACAGCTTCAGGGTGATCGCGCTGCGGATCACCGCGTCCTGCCAGTCCAGCGGGATCGACAGTGAGCGCACCCAGTCGCGCCAGTAGGCGACGGTCCGCCGCTGCGCCCCCTGCACGAAATCGGCGACCGGCCGGGTCAGGGTTTCATCGGGGCCGAGGACCAGGTGCAGGTCGCGTTCGAGCACGAACGGCCGCTGTTCGCGAACCAGCCGCACCGGCGCATCGGTGGTCAGGCGCAGGGTGAAGCCGGGCACCAGGTAGCGGATGTGGTTGCTGCCCCAGGTGGTCTCCGGTTGCAGTGCGCCATGGTCGCCCAGCGGTCGCAGCCGTATCCGGATGCGCGGGCTGCCGGCCAGTGGCCGCAGGTGGCGGGCCAGCATGACCGGCCGGTAGACGCGGTCGTACTGGCGCCAGCGCGGCGCGAGGTCGGTGACTTCCACCGCGGCGCCGTGGCTGTCGCGCAGCACCGTGCGCAGGACCGCGGTATTGGGCAGGTAGTGCTGCTCGGCGCTGGCGAAGTCTTCCAGCTCGATCGCGAAATCGCCGCCGGGATGGGCGGTCGGCTGCAGCAACGCGCAGAAGGCCGGGTCGCCATCGAACGCCGGCACGCAGCCCCAGACCACCCGTGCGCGCGCGTCGATCAACGCGGCGAAACCGCCGTTGCCGACCATGCCGAGGTCGAGCGTCGGTGGCGCGGAAGCCTGGCTCATGGGGTCGCTGCGTCCAGCCATGCCATCACCGCGGCGATGTCGGGCAGGCGATGGCGGGCGAGGCTGGGCTGGCGATCACCGACCAGCACCGCCAGGCCGCCGTGCCGGAGCACCACTTCGAAACCGTGCTCGTCGGTGAGGTCGTCGCCGACGAACACCGGCGTGCGTCCGGCAAATGGGGCCTCGCCCAGCAGCGCCGCGATCGCGTCGCCCTTGTCGGTGCCGGACGGGCGCACCTCCACCACGCCGTCGCCGGCCTGCAGCCGGTAGTCGTGCAGCCACGGCAACGCGGCTTCGGCGAGCTCGCGCAGGGGTTGCTCGGCCGCCGGGTTGCCGCGCCAGTGCAAGGCGATGGTCGAGTCCTTGTCTTCCACCAGCGCGCCCGGGAAACGCCCGGTGACCAGCTCGGCCTTGCGCTGCAGGATGGCCAGCAGCGACGGCGGCGACGGCGGGTCGATGTGGTTGTCGGCGTGGCGGCGCTCCAGTCCATGCAGCCCGGCGGCGGGCAGGCGCAGCGGCGTGAAAAGCTGGTCGAGCTGTGCCAGCCGGCGTCCACTGACCAGTGCCAGCGCGCCGTCGAGGTGTTGCCGCAGCGATGCCAGCATGTCGACCAGTCCCGCCGGCACACGCACCAGTTCGGGCGACTCGGCGAACTCGAGCAACGTGCCATCGACATCCAGGAACAGCGCCCAGTCGTCGGCGATCGCCGGGGGTGGCGGCAGATGGGCGGGGGCATCCATGCACGCGATTGTGAGCACGGAAGTGTAAGCATCGGGTGCACGCGGGCGGCCGGAAACTTGAACCCCGGCGCCGTAGCCCGCATTCCCGGGACATCGCGGCGTTGCGCCGCCCCGAATCGAGGAACCCACCATGCGGATGGACAAGCTCACCTCGCGCTTCCAGCAGGCGCTCGCCGACGCGCAATCGCTCGCGGTGGGCCGCGACCACAGCGTGATCGAACCGGCCCACCTGATGACCGCGCTCATCGACCAGTCCGGTGGCAGCACCCGACCTCTGCTGTCGCAGGCCGGTATCAACGTGCCGCTGCTGCGCGAGCGGCTCGGCGAGGCGCTGGAGAAGCTGCCGAAGGTCAGCGGCCAGGCCGGCAACGTCAGCGTCGGCAACGACCTGGCGCGGCTGCTCAACGTCACCGACAAGCTGGCGCAGCAGCGCAATGATGCGTTCATCGCGTCGGAGCTGTTCGTGCTGGCGGCGCTCGACGACGGCGGCGAACTCGGCCGCGCGCTGAAGGCCGCCGGCGCCGACAAGGCGCGCATCGAGGCGGCGATCGACAAGGTCCGCGGCGGGGAGAGCGTGCAGTCGGAGAACGCCGAGGATGCGCGCCAGGCGCTGGAGAAGTTCACCATCGACCTGACCGCGCGCGCGGAGAGCGGCAAGCTCGACCCGGTGATCGGCCGCGACGAGGAGATCCGCCGCACCATCCAGGTATTGCAGCGCCGGACCAAGAACAACCCGGTGCTGATCGGCGAGCCGGGCGTCGGCAAGACCGCGATCGTCGAAGGGCTGGCCCAGCGCATCATCAACAACGAGGTGCCCGAGGGCCTGCGCGGCAAGCGGCTGCTGTCGCTCGACATGGGCGCGTTGATCGCCGGCGCGAAGTTCCGCGGCGAGTTCGAGGAGCGCCTCAAGGGCGTGCTCAACGACCTGGCCAAGAACGAGGGCCAGATCATCCTGTTCATCGACGAGCTGCACACGATGGTCGGCGCCGGCAAGGCCGAGGGCTCGATGGATGCCGGCAACATGCTCAAGCCCGCGCTCGCCCGCGGCGAGCTGCACTGCATCGGCGCGACCACGCTGGACGAGTACCGCAAGTACGTCGAGAAGGACGCCGCGCTGGAGCGCCGGTTCCAGAAGGTGTTCGTCGGCGAGCCCAGTGTCGAGGACACCATCGCGATCCTGCGCGGGCTCAAGGAGAAGTACGCGGTGCACCACGGCGTCGAGATCACCGACCCCGCGATCGTCGCCGCCGCCACCCTGTCGCACCGCTACATCGCCGACCGCCAGTTGCCCGACAAGGCGATCGACCTGATGGACGAGGCCGCGTCGCGCATCCGCATGGAGATCGACTCCAAGCCCGAGGAGCTCGACCGCAAGGAGCGTCGTTTGATCCAGCTGAAGATCCAGCGCGAGGCGCTGAAGAAGGAGAAGGACGCCGAGTCGAAGCAACGCCTGGCGGACCTGCAGGCCGAGATCGACACGCTGGAGCGCGAGTTCAACGACCTCGAGGAAATCTGGAAGGCCGAGAAGGCCACGCTGCAGGGCGCGACGAAGATCAAGGAGCAGATCGAGGCCGCCAGGCTCGAACTCGAGGCCGCGCAGCGCCGGCAGGACTACGCGCGCATGAGCGAGATCCAGTACGGCCAGCTGCCGCAGCTGGAGACCCAGCTGAAGGCCGCGCAGGAGGCCGAGACCCAGGGTTTCACCCTGCTGCAGGACCGCGTCACCGCCGAGGAGATCGCCGAGGTGGTCGCGCGCTGGACCGGCATCCCGGTGTCGAAGATGCTCGAAGGCGAGCGCGAGAAGCTGCTGAAGATGGAGGACGCGCTGCACGCGCGCGTGGTCGGCCAGGACGAGGCGATCAAGGTCGTGTCGGATGCGGTACGGCGTTCACGCGCGGGGCTGTCCGATCCCGACCGCCCGAGCGGCTCGTTCCTGTTCCTCGGCCCGACCGGCGTCGGCAAGACCGAGCTGTGCAAGGCGCTGGCCGAGTTCCTGTTCGACAGCACCGACGCGATGGTGCGGATCGACATGAGCGAGTTCATGGAGAAGCACGCAGTCAGCCGGCTGGTCGGCGCGCCCCCGGGCTACGTCGGCTACGAGGAGGGCGGCTACCTCACCGAGGCAGTGCGGCGCCGGCCGTACAGCGTGATCCTGCTCGACGAGGTCGAGAAGGCGCACCCGGACGTGTTCAACATCCTGCTGCAGGTGCTCGACGACGGCCGCCTGACCGATGGCCAGGGCCGCACCGTCGACTTCCGCAACACCGTGATCGTGATGACGAGCAATCTCGGTTCGCAGATGATCCAGGAGATGGACGCCGATACGCCGGAGACCTACACCCAGATGAAGGCCGCGGTGATGGGTGTGGTGCAGAACCACTTCCGCCCGGAATTCATCAACCGGCTCGACGACCTCGTCGTGTTCCACCCGCTCGACAAGGCGCAGATCCGCGAGATCGCGAAGATCCAGATGACCGGGCTGGAGCGCCGGCTGGCCGAGCGCGGACTGAAGCTCGAACTGTCGGACGCGGCGCTCGCGCTGCTCGGCAACGTCGGCTTCGACCCGGTCTACGGCGCGCGACCGCTCAAGCGGGCGATCCAGCAGCAGTTGGAGAACCCGCTGGCGCAGAAGATCCTGGCTGGCGAGTTCGGCAACGGCGACGTGATCCGGGTGGACGCCGAAGGCGGCGTACTGGTGTTCCGAACCGCCTGACACGTCAGGAGACTGTAGGAGCGACGTAAGTCGCGAACGCGCTGGAATCGGTGGTCAACGCGGGTGGACACGCAGGAAGTCCACCCGCAAGCGACGTTGCGCTTCGACGCGGGTCCACGTGGTTCGACCGGCAAGGTCCGCCGGCTCCCGACGCATTCGCGACTTACGTCGCTCCTACATGGGGCGCGTGCGGGGGCAAGCTTCGACGGGGTTACGCGACCGCCGGCGGCAGGTGGTGATCGCCGCGGTACGGCGGTGTCGCCATCACCATCTCGGCAAGGCTGTGCGCCAGCTCGCGCTCGGCCATCACCGCGGCGTCGGCGCCGTGCTCCAGCAGGTGCTTGAGTTCGGCATCGGAGTGGGCGCGGGCGACGATGGTCAGCGACGGGTTGATCTCGCGCAGTTTGGCGATGATCTCGCCGGCCTCCAGTGTGTTGGGGATCGCCAGCATCGCGGTATGCGCGGTCTCGGGGCGGGCTTCGGCCAGCACCCGCTCGTTGACCGCATTGCCGCGGATTGCCGGGATGCCGGCGGCGCGCGCGCGGTCGATCAGCAACTCCTCGTCGTCGACCACCACCAGCGGAATGTCGCGGGTTTGCAGCAGGCGTCCCAGTTCGCTGCCGACGCGGCCGAAGCCGATCAGGATCACGTGGTCACGCAGGTCCGGCGGAATCGCCGGCTGCGCGGTGTAGACCACCGGATCGGGCTGCCGGGCGCGCTTCTCGCGCCGATCCAGCCAGGCGAACAGCAAGGGGTTGGTGATGATCGACAGCAGCGCGCCGGCCAGGATCAGGTCCTGGCCTTCCTGCGGCAACACGTCGAGCGCCAGGCCGAGGCCGGCGAGGATGAACGAGAACTCGCCGATCTGCGCCAGGCTGGCCGAGATCAGCAGCGCGGAGCCCTTGGGCTTGCCCAGCAACCGCATGATCACGTAGGCGGCGATCGACTTGCCGAGCACGATGATCAGGAACGTCGCGAGCACCTCGGTCGGGTGCTCCAGCAGGATCATCGGGTCGAACAGCATGCCGACCGAGACGAAGAACAGCACCGCGAACGCGTCACGCAAAGGCAGCGTTTCGCTGGCCGCCTGGTGGCTGAATTCCGATTCGTTGAGCAGCATGCCGGCGAAGAACGCACCCAGCGCGAACGACACCCCGAACAGCGCCGCCGAGCCGAACGCCACGCCCAGCGCGATCGCCAGCACGCACAGGGTGAACAGCTCGCGCGAGCCGGCGCCGGCGACGCGCTCGAGAATCCACGGGATCACCCGGCTGCCGACCACCAGCATCAGCACCATGAACGCGCCAACCTTGAGGAAGGTGCTGAACAGCGCCGTCAACACCGAGGTCGCGTCGGCCGCCTCGCCATTGAGCAGCCCGGCCAGCGCCGGCAGCAGCACCAGCGCCAGCACGCAGGCGATGTCCTCGACGATCAGCCAGCCGACCGCGATCCGCCCGCGCTGGGTCTCCACCAGCCGGCGGTCCTCCAGCGCCCGCAGCAGCACCACGGTGCTGGCGCATGACAGCGACAGGCCGAACACGAAACCGGCGCCGTGCGACCAGCCCAGCCAGCGCGCCAGGCCCCAGCCCAGCAGCGTCGCGACGGTGATCTGGGCAACCGCGCCGGGCAGGGCGATGCCCTTGACCGACATCAGGTCGCGCCACGAGAAGTGCAGGCCGACGCCGAACATCAGCAGGATCACGCCGATCTCTGCCAGCTGCGGCGCCAGCTCCATGTCGCCGACGAAGCCCGGGGTGAACGGCCCCGCCACGATCCCGGCCACCAGGTAGCCCACCAGCGGCGACAGCTTCAGCCGCTGCGCCAGCGCACCGAAGATGAACGCGAGCACGAAGCCGGCGACGAGGATGGTGATCAGGGACGTTTCGTGCGGCATCGGCAATCCATTCAATTCGACTTCCCAGAATGTGGGGCGGCCCGGCCGGATGCAAGCGCGGCGTCGGGCGTACAGGCTCGCACACGTACAATGACGGCATGATTGCCTTCAAAGATTTCGCCCTGCGGCGCGGCGAACGCCTGCTCCTGTCCAACGTCGACCTGGTCCTGCAAACGGGCTGGCGGGTCGGCGTGATCGGCCGCAACGGCACCGGCAAGTCCTCGCTGTTCGCCGCGGTGCAGGGCCAGCTGGAGGCCGACAAGGGCGACCTGGGCATCCCCAACAAGGTGCGCATCGCCAGCGTCGCGCAGGAAACTCCGTCGCTGCCTGACCCGGCGCTGGACTTTGTGCTGTCGGGCGATGCCGCGGTGCATGCGGCGATCCAGGCCGAGGCCAACGCCTTCGCCAACGAGGACTGGGAGGCGGTCGCCGAGGCCCACCACCGGCTGGAGGAGCTCAACGGCTACGACGCCAGCGCCCGTGCCGGCAAGCTGCTGCACGGCCTCGGCTTTGCCGCCGACACCCACCAGCGCGCGGTCAGCAGTTTCTCCGGCGGCTGGCGGGTGCGGCTCAACCTCGCGCGCGCGCTGATGACGCCGTCGGACCTGCTGCTGCTCGACGAGCCGACCAACCACCTCGACCTCGACGCGGTGCTGTGGCTGGAGCAGTGGCTGCTGAAGTATCCCGGCACGCTGCTGCTGATCAGCCACGACCGCGAGTTCCTCGACGAGGTCACCACCCACACCCTGCACCTGCACGATGGCAAGGCCAAGGTCTACACCGGCGACTACACCGCGTTCGAACGGCAGCGCGAGGAGCAGCTGCGGCTGCAGCAGATCACCCACGAGAAGGCGCAGGCCGAGCGCGCCCACCTGCAGAAGTTCATCGACCGCTTCAGCGCCAGCGCGGCCAAGGCCAAGCAGGCGCAGTCACGGGTCAAGCGGCTGGCGAAGATGCAGAACACCGAAGCGGTGCGGGTCGAGCGCGCGCTGCGGATCGAGTTCCCCGCGCCCGCGAAGCTGCCGCATGCACTGCTGCGGCTTGAACACGCCGACTGCGGCTACTCCCTTCTCCCGTCTGCGGGAGAAGGTGCCCGAAGGGCGGATGAGGGCACGCGAGAAGCGATGGTTGACGACACCGCTGGCCACTCCGCGCGCCCTCACCCCAGCCCTCTCCCGCAAGCGGGAGAGGGAGCAACGGCAACCACCACGATCCTCCACGACGTCGGCTTCATCCTCGAAGCCGGCGACCGCGTCGCCCTGCTCGGCCCCAACGGCGCCGGCAAGTCGACCCTGGTCAAGTCGCTGGTCGGCGAACTGCCATTGCTGGCCGGCGAACGCGGCGGCCACCCGGACCTGCGGATCGGCTACTTCGCCCAGCACACGGTCGAGTCTCTGCGCGCCGGCACCAGCGCGATCGACCACCTGGCCGACATCGCGCCGGGCGTGGCGACCCAGCAGTTGCGCGACTTCCTCGGCAAGTGGAATTTTCCCGGCGACCGCGCGTTCGAGTCGGTCGACGTGTTCTCCGGCGGCGAGCGCGCGCGCCTCGCGCTGGCGCTGATCGCCTGGCGCCAGCCCAACGTGCTGCTGCTCGACGAGCCGACCAACCACCTCGACCTCGACATGCGCGAGGCGCTGGCCGAGGCGCTGGCGAGCTTCGACGGCGCGATCGTGCTGGTCAGCCACGACAGGCACCTGATCGGCTTGGTCTGCGACACGTTCTGGCGCGTCGCCGATGGCGTCGCCCAGCCGTTCGACGGCGACCTCGATGCGTATGCCAGCTGGCTGCGTTCGCGCGACAACTCCAACGACGGCAAGGGCCGCGCGCCGGCCAAGCCGGCCGAGGCCGCGCCAGCGGCCGCGGCATCCAAGCCCAAACGCGGCAAGGCCAACCCGCACAAGCTGGCGAAGCTCGAGGCGCGGGTGGAGGAGCTGACTGAGCAGCGGACGGCGATCGAGGCCCAACTGGCCGACCCGTCGATCTACGCCGACGGCGGCGCCCGCGTCGCCGACCTCGGCAAACAGCAGGCGCAACTGGGCGCCGAGCTGGAGCAGGCGGAAGCCGAATTGCTGGCGCTGTACGAAGCCGACGCCGCGTAGCTCCACCTGCCGGTAACCGCACCCTATCAGCCTGACTGTAGGAGCGACGTAAGTCGCGAACGCGCAGGAGTCGGGCGTTCCTGCCCACTCATCCACGATCAGACCGCATCGGAAGGGCGGGGTTGCTTGCGCTGGGGTTTTCGGCGGTTGCAGCGGTATCGGCCGACGGTTCCCCGCGCGTTCGCGACTTACGTCGCTCCTACAAAAGAGGGGCGGTTGGAATATCGCGGTCCGCCGCCTCGCGCCGGACGCCCACATCAGTCCCGCAGGAAATACTCCACCGTGGTCACCACCCGCACGCGCTTGACCTGCGGGCTGCTCTGGTCGCGGTCGCTGATGCTGACCACGCCCTGGTTGGCGCTGCGGATGCCGCCCAGGCGCGAACCGGAATCCTTGGCGAACTGCACCGCCGAGTCGCGGGCGGCGGCGGTCGCTTCGGCGATCAGCGCCGGCTTGATGTCGTTGAGCTTGGTGTAGTCGAAGTCCGGCGCGCTGCCTTCGCCGATCATCACGCCCTGGGCGACCAGTTCGCCGCTGCGGCGCAGCACGCTGAGCGCCTTGGCCACGTCGGTGGTGCGCAGGCTGACGGTGGTCGAGTAGCGGTAGCGCTCCGGCGGCCGGCTGTCGCCGTAGGCGTACGCCCAGCGGTCCTCCAGCCGCGGCGGCGACACCACGATGTCGTCGGCCTTGAAGCCCGCATCGACGAAGAACTTGCGGATCGCCGCGGTGTTGGCATCGAGCTGTCGCTGTACCTGCGCCAGGTCGTTGCCGCCGACGGTGTGCGGCAATGGCCAGACCACCCGGTCGGCTTCGACGATCTTCTCGGCCGAGCCCTTGACGGTGACATAGCGGTCGGCGGTCTTCAGCCGCGCCATGCCCTGCGCGGCGAACCAGCCGGCGAGGGCGAACCCGGCCGCGAGCAGCACGGCGGAAACCAGCAGGGCGACACTGGGGCGGCGGTTGTCGGACATCGGGCGGTTCCTCGCGGGGGAATTCGACGGCAGCGTATCGCGTGCGCATGAAGACCGCATGTACCCGTTGCGCGCGCCTCGAAACACGGTCGGGGTTGCCTGCCAAGCCCGTTTGCAACGACCATGCCGCGAACGCACGGGCCAGGCCGCATGAGCAACGAACTGATCTACCTGCTGCTGATCTTCGGCCTGCTGGTCATTCCCCGCGCGCTGCAGCGCTTCAAGCTGCCGGCGCCGATCACCTGTCTGGCGCTGGGCGTCGGCGCGATGCTGGCGTTCGGCGACCGGGTGAACGACCCGGTGATCGTGCTGCTGTCGACGCTGGGAATCTCCTCGCTGTTCCTGTTCGCCGGCCTCGAGGTCGACCTGGCCGCCTTGAGCAAGGGCGTGGGTCGGCTGACGGTGCATCTGGGTATCCGGACATTGACCCTGGCCGGCGTGGGCTGGTTGGCCTGGCGCTACCTCGACCTGTCCTGGCAGGCGGCGGCGCTGGTCGCGCTGGCGCTGTTGACGCCCTCGACCGGTTTCATCCTCGATACCCTCGAGCGGCTCGGCCTCGACAAGGAGGAGCGCTTCTGGGTGACCAGCAAGGCGATCGCCGGCGAGCTGCTGGCGCTGGCGGCGCTGTTCGTGGTGCTGCAGGCCGGCGACCCCATGGAACTGGCCACGTCATCGCTGGTGATGCTGGCGATGATCGTCGGCCTGCCGCTGCTGTTCATCGCGCTGGGGCGATGGGTGGTGCCGCACGCCCCGGGCTCGGAGTTCTCGCTGCTGGTGATGGTCGGCATGGTCGCGGCCTTCATCACTTACAAGCTGGGCGTGTACTACCTGGTGGGCGCGTTCATCGCCGGACTGGTCGCGCGCATGCTGCGGCTGCGGATGCCGCGGCTGGCGTCGGACGACAACATGCACGCGTTGCGGTTGTTCGCGACGTTCTTCGTGCCGTTCTATTTCTTCCACGCCGGTACCGGGATCTCGCGCGATGCGCTGACCTGGGAGGCGGCCGGGCTGGGCGTGGTGATCACGCTGGTGGTGCTGCCGCTGCGGGTCGGGATCACCTGGCTGCAGCGCCGGCTGATGTTCCGCGAGGAGCGCGGCAGCAGCTTCAAGGTCTCGGTCGCGCTGGCGCCGACGCTGGTGTTCACGCTGGTGCTGGCCAACATCCTGCACGTGCGCTTCGACCTGCCCGGCGTGCTGTTCGGTGCGCTGATCCTCTACACCGTGCTGAACACCATGCTGCCGTCGTTCCTCCTGCACTCGCCCTTCGATGTCGACCCGGTCGACGACCGTCCCGGGTCGCACCCGGAGGACCGCATGCGCGCCGAGGACGATGCGCCCCGGCCGCCGCCGCCCACCCGGCAACCCCCGCGCCTCACCGGCTGACCGTCAGGCCCGGTGCGGCTCCAGCGGCGTGACGTGGGAGCCGAGCACGGCATGGCCCACGATCGCCACGTCGACCGGCTCGCCCCGTTCCACCCGGACTTCGACATCGATGAAACCGCCACGCCCGGCGGCGGTCTGCTGGCGCGCGCGGAAGCGGGCCCGTCCGTCCGCCGGCACGGGCAGCAGCCCGTACCGGACCAGGTAGGCGCCCAGCGGGCCGTTGGCATTGCCGGTCACCGGGTCCTCGTCGACCCCGATCGCGGGCGCGAACATGCGGCCGTGGCAGAACGCGTCGTCATCCTCCTCGGTTTCCAGGGTGAAGACGAAGTAGCCGTTGCTGCCGACCGCGGGGCTCAGTTCGGCGAGCCGTGCCAGGTCGGGCCGCAGCGCGGTCAGGCGCGCGCGTTTTTCCAGGCCGATCAGAAGCTTGCCGTGGCCGGTGCCGACGAACTGCAGCGGGCAGCGGAAGTCGAGGTCGGTAGCGACCACCCCGAGCGCGGCCATCACGTCCTGCACGAGGGCCGGCTGCAGCGGGGGATGGAACACCGGCGGGTTCTGCTCGATCCGGACCACGTGGTCGTCGCCGCGCCGGATCACCTCGACCACCTGCACCCCGGCACCGGTCAGCTGGCGTCGTCGTCCGACCGGCCCGCCTTCCATCGCGAGCGCGAAGTGCGCGCCGACGGTGGCATGGCCGCAGACGGGGACCTCGGTGGTCGGTGTGAAGAAGCGCAGTTGCAACTCATGGTCGTCACCCCGGGCGGGCAGTACGAAGGCGGTCTCCGAGAACCCGAGCTCGTGCGCGATCGCCTGCATGCGCGCGTCGTCCAGCCCTATGGCATTGGTGACGACCCCAGCCGGGTTGCCCCGGCCCGGTTCGGTGGTGAAGGCATCGATCCGGTAAACGTGCAAATCGTCCAACGTCATCGGCTCCGCAACGGACAATCAAACTTAACATGCTGAAAACAATGGGAAACGCGGTGTCCGAGCGGAGGTTTCCGCGCGTGCCGATCGCCGGCGGCATGTGTGCGGTGCTTGAAACCCGGCCGGCGGGCCCCACACTCCGCGAACCTGTTGTCGCCTGCGTGAATCCCGAAAATGCCGATCTATGCCTTTGAATGCGCCGCCTGCGGCCACAGTTTCGACCGCCTGCAGAAGCTGTCCGATGCCGATCCGGTCGAGTGCCCGGAATGCGGTGAAGCGCAAATCCGCCGGCAGTTGACCGCACCGCAGTTCCGCCTTGCCGGCGGCGGCTGGTACGAGACGGATTTCAAGAAGGATGGCGACAAGAAGCGCAACCTGGCGGGTGATGGCGGGGCGGAGAAGTCGGGTGGAGGTGGTGGCAAAGCCGACAAGGCTGATGCTGGCAAGAGCGCTGCGAAGGCTGATGTGAAGCCTGCCAAGAGTGAGCCGAAGCCGGCTGCCTGAAGGGTGCTTTACGTGAGGGTGTCGCGGGGCCGCGGGCGGAGGGGGTAGTGCTACTCCCCTCGGTCAGGGCGTCCTGCCCTGACTCGGGGCCGCCGGCCATCCATGGCCGGCTTTCCGCACTACCCCCTCCACCCACGTCCCCTCCCATTTCTGCCGCTTCGATGTGACGGAAGCCAAAGCAGTAGCGACCTGCTGGGACAGGTCTGGCTGCTTGGTGGTTGTGCGCGAATGCTGGGGTGCGAGCACCCGGGGAGGCAGGCATGCAGACGCCGAAGCGGCGTCCGGTGGGGGTGCTGCGTACAGCAGGCCATGGATGGCCTGCGGCGGTGAGTCAGGGCAGGAAGCCCTGACCGAACCGGGGAGCAGCACCCCCATCGGGCGTCGCCCACCCCGAAGCCCGTACGCCCCCCGGCTCGCACCCAGAAGTCACAAGTTCACCACCCGAAGCCCCAACCCCTGTAGCCCACGAGTTCGCCGTTCGAATCAGTGAGCCCCGGACCCAATCCGCGAGTTCGTTGAGCCAGGGTTCGTCGAACCGGAAAGTCCCCCCATCCGAAGCCCGCTAAACTAATGGGCTTTCCGGCGCCCGCCGCCGACCGTTCGCCCCCGGAGCCCCCATGCGTACCCATTTCTGCGGCCTCATCGACGAGGCGCTGATCGGCCAGACCGTCACCCTGTGCGGCTGGGCCGACGTCGCCCGCGACCTCGGCGGCCTGTGCTTCATCGACCTGCGCGACCACGAAGGCATCGTCCAGATCGTCGCCGAACCGTCCGATGCCGAGGGCAATGCCGCCGTCCTCGCCACCGCTGCCCAGGTCGGCTACGAGGACTGCCTGCGCATTACCGGCGTGGTGCGCAAGCGCGAGTCGGTCAACAACAGGATCAAGACGGGCCAGGTCGAAGTGGTCGCCAGCGCCATCGAGGTGCTCAACAAGGCCGAGCCGCTGCCGTTCCATGCCCACGAGAACCCGGGCGAGGACATCCGCCTCAAGTATCGCTACCTCGACCTGCGCACCCCGGAGATGCAGCGCCGGATGCGCATCCGCACGCAGCTGGTCGCGGCGTTGCGGCGCTGGCTCGATGCGCGCGGTTTCCAGGACATCGAGACGCCGATCCTGACCAAGGCCACGCCCGAGGGCGCGCGCGACTTCCTGGTGCCGGCGCGGATGCATCCCGGCGAGTTCTATGCGCTGCCGCAGAGCCCGCAGCTGTTCAAGCAGATCCTGATGATGGCGGGCTTCGACCGCTACTACCAGATCGCCCGCTGCTTCCGCGACGAGGCACTGCGTGCCGATCGCCAGCTTGAATTCACCCAGCTCGACATGGAGTTCGCGTGGGTCGAGGAGCGTGACGTGCAGGACGCCACTGAAACCATGATCCGCGAGGTGTTCCGCGAGGTGATGGAAGTAGAGCTCGGCGAGTTCCCGCGCATGACCTATGCCGAAGCCATGCGCCGCTACGGCTCCGACAAGCCCGACCTGCGCATCGCGATGGAGTTCACCGACATCGCCGGGCTGGTCAAGGGCTGCGAGTTCAAAGTCTTCACCGACTGGGCCAACGCCGAGGACGGCCGCGTCATCGCGCTGCGTGCCCCGGGCGCCGCCGTGCTGTCGCGCAAGCAGATTGACGAGCTTGGCGCGCACGCGGCCAAGTACGGCGCCAAGGGCGTGGCGTGGATGAAGGTCGAGGACCCGGCGAAGGGCCGCGAGGGCATCAGCTCGCCGATCGCCAAGTTCCTCGATGACGCCACGCTGGCGGCGATCCTCGAGGCGACCGGCGCGCAGGGCGGCGATGCGATCTTCTTCGGCGCGGCGACGTACAAGCTCGCGTCCGATTTCATGGGCGCGCTGCGGCTCAGGCTCGGCAAGGACCTCGGTCTGGTGCAGGAGGGCTGGAAGCCGCTGTGGATCACCGACTTCCCGATGTTCGAATGGGACGACGAGGCCAACCGCTACGTCGCCCTGCACCACCCGTTCACCGCGCCGGCGGTCGACGACGTCGCCGACCTCAAGGCCAATGCGAAGACCGCGGTGTCGCGCGGCTACGACATGGTCCTCAACGGCAACGAGATCGGCGGTGGCTCGATCCGTATCCACCGCTCGTCGATGCAGTCGGCGGTGTTCGAGCTGCTCGGCATCGGCGCCGGGGAACAGCAGGCCAAGTTCGGCTTCCTGCTCGACGCGCTCAAGTACGGCGCGCCGCCACATGGCGGCATCGCGTTCGGCATCGACCGCATCGCCGCGCTGATGGCCGGCACCGAGTCGATCCGCGACGTCATCGCGTTCCCCAAGACCACCGGCGCGCAGTGCCTGATGACCGATGCGCCGTCGCCGATCGCCGATGCGCAGCTGGCCGAGGTCCACATCGCGGTGCGGCCGAAGCCGGTCAAGGCTTCTGCCGAGTAGATGGCGGGCGAGCCGGTCATCCGCCGCGCCACTCCGGACGATGCCGGGTTGGTGGCGCGGCTGGCCACGCGCACGTTCACCGAGACGTTCGGCCACCTGTATCCGGACGAGGACCTGCAGGCGTTCCTGGCCGCGAGCTACGCGGTCGAGCGCCAGCGGATCATCCTCTCGCACCCGGACTACGCGGTCTGGCTGCTGGAACACGATGGCGAAGCGATCGGCCACGCCGCCGCCGGCCCGTGCGGGCTGCCACATGCGGAGGTCGCGCCGGATGATGGCGAACTCAAGCGCCTGTACGTGCTGAAGGAGTGGCAGAACGGCGGCCACGGCGGGCGCCTGTTCGCTGCCGCGCTGGACTGGCTGCTCCGCGACGGTCCGCGCGCGTTGTGGATCGGTGTTTGGTCGCAGAACCCCGGAGCACAGCGGTTCTATGCGCGCCACGGCTTCGTCCACGTCGGCGACTACGAATTCCCGGTTGGCAGGGTGCGCGACCACGAGTTCATCCTGCGCCGGGAGGCCTGGTGAGCGGTCACGTTGCGCCGGACAACGCCGGCCGCCGCGTCGTCCTGCTGCACGGCCTGTGGATGCCGCGCGCTTCGATGCGATGGCATGCACGGCAGTTGCGCAAGGCCGGTTACACCCCGCACATCTTCAGCTACGCCACGGTCGCCGGCGGTCCGGAGGCGGCGGTGCCGGCATTGCTGGAAACGCTGCGCGAGCCCTGCGACATCCTCGCCCACAGCCTCGGTGGACTGGTCGCGGTGCACGCGCTGCAACAGGAGCCGGACCTGCCGGTTCGCCGGGTGGTCTGCCTGGGCTCGCCGCTGTGCGGCAGCGCCGCCGCCGCCGGCATGGCACGCCTGCCGCTGGGGGCGAGGACGCTCGGCCGCAGTGCCGGATTGCTGCGCGACGGTTGCCCGCCGTGGACCGGGCATGCCGAGTTGGGCATGGTCGCCGGCGACTCGCCGATCGGACTGGGACAGATGTTCGGCCGCTTTGCCGGCCGCAGCGACGGCACCGTGGCGGTCGCCGAGACCCGGATCGACGGGCTGGCCGACCACATCGTGCTGCCGACCAGCCATACCGGCCTGCTGCTTTCGGCCCGCGCCGCCCGCCAGGTGGCGCATTTCCTCGCCGATGGCCGGTTTGTCCATGATGCAGGATAAGGAAGCGGGCCGGGCAAGGGGGTAGAATCCCGCTCCTTCCACCGCAACCGTCCGGAATTTCCCATGGGTCGAGGTCCGTCGATCGAGGGGCGCAAGAACGCCACCGATGCCAAGCGCGGCAAGATTTTCACCAAGATCATCCGCGAAGTCACCGTCGCCGCGCGTGCCGGCGGAGGCGACCCCGGGGGTAATCCACGGCTGCGCACGGCGATCGACAAGGGGCTGTCGGCCAACATGTCCAAGGACGTGATCGAACGCGCGATCAAGAAGGCCACCGGCGAGCTGGAAGGCGTCGAGTACGAGGAAATCCGCTACGAGGGTTACGCGCCCGGCGGCATCGCGGTGATCGTCGACTGCCTGACCGACAACAAGGTCCGCACCGTTGCCGACGTTCGCCACGCGTTCGGCAAGTTCGGCGGCAACATGGGCACGGCCGGCTCGGTCGCCTTCATGTTCAACCGGTTGGGGGTGCTGAGCTACGCCGCCAACGCCGACGAGGAGGCGATCACCGACGCCGCGATCGAGGCTGGCGCCGACGACGTGGTGGTCTATCCGGAAGACGGCGCGATCGACGTGCTGACCTCGCCCGATGCGTTCGATGCGGTCAAGGCGGCGATGATCGACGCCGGGCTGGAGCCGGGCCTGGCCGAGGTGAGCTACCGCGCCGACAACGACGTCGCGGTCGATGGCGACACCGCCCAGCAGGTGGTCAAGCTGCTCGACTGGCTGGAAGACCTCGACGACGTGCAGAACGTCTACTCCAACGCCGACCTCGGGGACGCTCGCGCCTGAGGGCGTAAGCTGGCGACGTGATCCGCATCCTAGGCATCGACCCCGGTTCGCAGCGGACCGGCATCGGCGTGATCGACGTTGGCGCCGACGGCCGTTGCAGCTACGTGCATTGCGAGGCGCTGAAGCTGCTCGACGCCGCCGACTTCCCGTCGCGCCTGGGGCTGCTATGCGACGGGCTGGAACGGGTGCTGGACGACTGGCAGCCGCAGCAGGTCGCGATCGAGACGGTGTTCATGGCCAAGTCGGCGACCTCCGCGCTCAAGCTCGGACACGCCCGCGGCGCCGCGCTGGCGACCGTGGTGCGGCGCAAGCTGGCGATCAGCGAGTACGCGCCGCGGGTGATCAAGCAGTCGCTGGTCGGTGGCGGCGCCGCCGACAAGGCCCAGGTCCAGCACATGGTGCGGTTGCTGTTGAGGCTGCCCGACGCCAGGCTGCAGGCTGACGCCGCCGATGCGCTGGCGGTCGCCCTGACCCATGCCCACATGAGCGCGACCCAGATGCGTACCGGCGTCGCGGTGAACCAGTTACGGAGGCGCGGTACATGATCGGTCGATTGAAGGGCATCGTCGTCCACAAGCAGCCGCCGTGGCTGGTGGTCGACGTCAACGGCGTCGGGTACGAACTCGAAGCGCCGATGAGCACGTTCTACGACCTGCCGGACATCGGCCGCGAGGTCTCGCTGTTCACCCACTACGCGCAGAAGGAGGACAGCGTGTCGCTGTACGGCTTCCTGCGCGAGGTCGAGCGGCGGCTGTTCCGCGACGTGCAGAAGGTCAGCGGCATCGGCGCGAAGATCGCGCTGGCGGTGCTGTCGGGGGTCAGCGTCGACGAGTTCGCGCGGATGGTGCAGTCCAGCGATGTCACCGCGCTGACCCGCATTCCCGGCATCGGCAAGAAGACCGCCGAGCGCATGGTGGTCGAGCTGCGCGATCGTGCGGCCGACTTCAGTGGCGGCGGTGCGGTGCTCAACGCCAACGGTGGCCCCGGCGATCCGCAGACCGAGGCGGTGATCGCCCTGCAGCAACTGGGCTACAAGCCCGCCGAGGCCGCGCGCATGGCGCGCGATGCCACCGCTGCCGGCGACGACGTCGGCACCATCATCCGCAAGGCGCTACAGTCCGCGCTTCGTTGAGCAAGCGGCGGTACGTCCGCCCCCGAGCCAAACGCACCCATGACCGCCAAATCCGATCGTGCCGCGCCGTCCGGCGCCGCTTCGCATTCCAATGATCACGGCGGGCAGGGCCTTGCCGCGCTGGTCGTCGGCGCGATCGGCGTCGTCTTCGGCGACATCGGCACCAGCCCGCTGTACACGCTGAAGGAAGCATTCAGTCCGCACTACGGCCTGGTCGCCAACCACGACACCGTGCTCGGCATCCTGTCGCTGGTGTTCTGGGCGCTGATGGCGGTGGTCACGCTGAAGTACGTGACCATCATCATGCGCGCCGACAACGAGGGCGAGGGCGGCATCATGGCGCTGATGGCGCTGGCCCAGCGCACGTTGCCCAAGGGGTCTCGGTCGGCCTACGGGGTCGGCATCCTGGGCGTGTTCGGCGCGGCGCTGTTCTTCGGCGACGGCGTGATCACCCCGGCGATCTCGGTGCTGTCGGCGCTGGAGGGCCTGGAGGTGGTCGCGCCGCAACTGGACGCCTGGATCGTGCCGATGACGGTGGCGGTGCTGGTGGCCTTGTTCGCGACCCAGCGCTTCGGCACCGAGAAGGTCGGCAAGGTGTTCGGGCCGGTGACCGGGTTGTGGTTCCTGACACTGGCCGCGCTGGGCGTGCTCAACATCCTGCACGAGCCGGAAGTGCTGCACGCGATCAATCCGTGGTGGGCGATGAACTTCTTCGCCACCCATTCCTGGCACGGCATCTTCATCCTCGGCGCGGTGGTATTGGCGGTCACCGGTGGCGAGGCGATCTACACCGACATGGGCCACTTCGGTGCCAAACCCATCCGCTACGCCTGGTACTACTTCGTGTTGCCGGCGCTGATGCTGAACTACCTGGGGCAGGGCGCGCTGGTGCTGGAAGACCCGCTGGCGATCCGCAACCCGTTCTACGTCGGCGTGCCGGAATGGGCACGGATGCCGATGGTGGTGCTGGCGACCGCCGCCACCGTGATCGCCTCGCAGGCGGTCATCACCGGCGCGTTCTCGGTGACGCGGCAGGCGATGCAGCTGGGTTACATCCCGCGCATGACGATCAAGCACACCTCGCGCGACACCATCGGCCAGATCTACATTCCCGGGATCAACTGGTCGATGATGGTGATCGTGATCCTGCTGGTGGTCAGCTTCGGCAGTTCGTCCAACCTCGCTACTGCCTACGGCATCTCGGTATCGGGCACGATGCTGATCGACACCCTTTTGCTGGCACTGGTCGCGCGTGCGCTGTGGCCGCGCTGGCGGTGGTGGGTGTTGCCGCTGTGCGTGCTGTTCGTCATCGGCGACATCGCGTTCGTGATCGCCAATGGCGCCAAGTTGCTGCAGGGCGGATGGTTCCCGCTGGCGCTGGGCATCGTGCTGTTCACCCTGCTGCGGACCTGGCGTCGCGGCCGCGAGTTGCTGCGGGACGAGATCCAGAAGGAAGGCATCAAGATCGACAGCTTCCTGCCGGGGCTGATGCTGGCGCCGCCGGTGCGGGTGCCGGGCACGGCGATCTTCCTGACCGCCGACAAGGGCGTGGTGCCGCACGCGCTGATGCACAACCTCAAGCACAACAAGGTGCTCCACGAGCGCAACGTGTTCCTGACGGTGGACACGCTGGCGGTGCCGTATGCGCCGACGGGCAAGCGGCTCAGCATCGAGGCGATCGGCGACGAGTTCTACCGGGTGGTGATCCGCGCGGGCTTCATGGAAACCCCGGACGTGCCGCTGGCGCTGATGCGTTCATGCGATGCCGGCGGGATCCATTTCGATCCGATGGAGACGACCTATTTCGCCAGCCGCGAGACCGTGGTGGCGATCGCCCACCGCGGCATGCCGGTGTGGCGCGACAAGCTGTTCGCGGTCATGCACCGCAACGCGGCACCGGCGACGGGGTTCTTCCGGATTCCGGGGAATCGGCTGGTGGAGTTGGGGGCGCAGGTCGAGATCTAGCTGGCGGTGGGGCTGCTGCGGCGGCAACAGCAACAGTCGCAATCGCCGCAACAGCAATAGCAACAGCAATAGCAACAGCAACAGCAACAGCGATAGCGATAGCGATAGCGATAGCGATAGGAGCAACGGCAACGGCGAAAGCTTGGGTTGTCGACCTTCGGCAAGAGGCGCCGCCCTGCCGGGGTATTGTCTCCGCCCCTCCGTCGGGCCATCCATGGCCCGAGTCGGGGACGTGCGCCATCCATGGCGCTCTCTCCGCAATACCCCGACAGGACGCCGCTTCGCGGTTTGTGGGTTGTGGCTTTGTTCGGCTGCCACGTCTCGTCGACGTGGCGGAGCGGGCCGGTCGGTGGCGTGGCGTACGCCAACGCGCGACTTCCTTCCGTTGTAGGAGCGACGTAAGTCGCGACGCTCTGAACCCCCGAGGCGGCGAGGCATTCGCGACTGACGTCGCTCCTACGAAAAGCGCATTGCTCTTCCTTCCCCAAAGCGCGGACACCCGGGCAGGAGGTGGACGGTGGGGGGATTGCGTAAAAGCGGGCCATGGATGGCCCGCGGCCCGCCTCAGGGCAGGATGCCCTGATGAAGGGCTGGAGCAATCCCCCCACCGGCCGCCTCCTGCGCCATCTCGTTCCGAAGCTGCATTTGCATTTGCCCCGAACTCCTCACGCAGCAAGTTCGCCCCACCCGCCGAGTTGGCCCCAAGTCAGCACGCCATTTCTGCCAACCCCACCCCTACGCGCCCACCTCGCCCCCATGCGACCATAGCCCGATGAACGACGAGCGCATCATCGCCGCTGGCGCGACCCTGGAAGACGATGCCGTCGAGGCTTCGATCCGGCCGCGGTCGCTGGACGAGTACCTCGGCCAGCAACCGGTCCGCGAGCAGATGAAGATCTTCATCGAGGCCGCCAAGGGCCGCGGCGAGGCGCTCGACCACGTGCTGATCTTCGGCCCGCCCGGTCTCGGCAAGACCACTCTCAGCCACGTCATCGCCAACGAACTCGGTGTCGGCCTGCGCCAGACCTCCGGCCCGGTGATCGAGAAGGCCGGCGACCTCGCCGCGCTGCTGACCAACCTGCAGCCGCACGACGTGCTGTTCATCGACGAGATCCATCGCCTCTCGCCCGTGGTCGAGGAAGTGCTGTACCCGGCGATGGAGGACTACCAGATCGACATCATGATCGGCGAGGGGCCGGCCGCGCGTTCGATCAAGCTCGACCTGCCGCCGTTCACCCTGGTCGGCGCGACCACCCGTGCCGGGCTGCTGACCGCGCCGCTGCGCGACCGCTTCGGCATCGTCCAGCGGCTGGAGTTCTACAGCGCCGAGGAGTTGACGAAGATCGTCCGCCGCTCGGCGCAGATCCTCGACATCGCCTGCGCCGCGGATGGCGCGGCCGAGATCGCCAAGCGCTCGCGCGGCACCCCGCGAATCGCCAACCGGCTGCTGCGACGCGTGCGCGACTACGCCCAGGTCCGCGCCGACGGCGCCATCAGCCGCGACGTCGCCGATGCCGCGATGGCGATGCTCAAGGTCGACCCGGAAGGTTTCGACGAGCTCGACCGCCGCATGCTGCGCACCATCATCGACAACTTCGACGGCGGCCCGGTCGGGGTCGAGTCGCTGGCCGCCGCGCTCAGCGAGGAACGCGGCACGCTCGAGGACGTGATCGAGCCGTACCTGATCCAGCAGGGCTACCTGGTCCGCAGCGCCCGCGGTCGCATGGCGACGCCCAAGGCCTACCGGCATATCGGCCTCAAGCCCAAACCCGGCGCGGCCGGCCTGTTCGAGGATGGCGTCAGTGGAAATTGAGTCCGTGTTCAGCTGGCCGACACGGGTCTACTGGGAGGATACCGACGCCGGTGGCGTGGTCTACCACGCGCAGTACCTGGCGTTCCTCGAACGCGCGCGGACCGAGTGGATGCGCGCGCAGGGGTACGGTCAGGAACTGCTGCGGCTCGAGCACGGTCTGGTGTTTGCCGTAAGGGCGATGCAGATCGATTTCCTCAAGCCCGCCCGGCTCGACGACGCGCTGCAGGTGGGCGCGTCGCTGCACGAATGCCGTCGCGCCAGCGCGGTGTTCGCGCAGGACATCCGCCGCGATGGCGAGTTGCTGCTGACCGCGCAGGTGCGCGTCGCCGCACTCGACGCCGCGGGCTTCCGGCCGCGGGCGATCCCGCAGCCACTGCTCGACCAACTCAAGGCGCTGGAGCAACCGGCGCCGCCCACGACAACCCGCCCGGGACAACGGGCGCCGGAGACCCAGGCATGACCCCATTGCTGAGTGCACTGCAGGCCGCAACCACCGTCGAACCGCTGCCGGAGGACACCGCTGGCGCGGTCGGCAACGCCGTTGCCGCGCTGCCACCGACGGCCACCGGCGACGGCGGCCTCGACCTGCTGCAACTGATGCTGCACGCCAGCCTGCCGGTGCAACTGGTGATGGTGCTGCTGCTGTTCGCGTCGATCGCCTCGTGGGTGATCATCTTCCGCAAGAAGAAGGTGCTCGACCGCGCCGACCGCGAGTCCGAGCAGTTCGAGGAGCGCTTCTGGTCCGGCGCCGACCTGACCAAACTCTATGCCGGCGCCAGCCAGCGCAACCGCGACGTCGGCGGCATGGAGGCGATCTTCGAGGCCGGTTTCCGCGAGTTCTCGCGGGAACGCCGGGTCGCCGACAGCCGCCTGCAACTGGAAGGCGCGCAGCGCGGCATGCGGGTCGCGGTCGCGCGCGAGCTGGACGGGCTGGAGCACAACCTGGAGTTCCTCGCCAACGTTGGCTCGATCAGTCCCTACGTCGGCCTGTTCGGCACCGTCTGGGGCATCATGATTTCGTTCCAGGGCCTGGCCAACGTGCAAGAGGCGACGATCGCCACGGTCGCGCCGGGCATCTCCGAGGCGCTGATCGCGACCGCGATGGGCCTGTTCGCCGCGATCCCGGCGGTGTGGGCGTACAACCGTTTCGCGACCAAGGTCGAGCGCATCGCGGTGCGCTACGACGCGTTCTCCGAGGAGTTCTCCTCGATCCTCGAACGCCAGCACACCCACCAGAACTGACTGTCGCGCCGGCGCGGCCGCCACGCGGCGCCGGCCCGACGCAACCACGGGAAACGCCATGCCTGTCGCCACCGGCCGCCGCATCCGCAAACGCAAGCTCAAGGCCGACATCAACGTCGTGCCCTACATCGACGTGATGCTGGTGCTGCTGATCATCTTCATGATCACCGCGCCGCTGCTGAACCTCGGCGTGGACATCGAACTGCCCAAGTCCAACGCCAAGACCATCTCGCAGGACAAGGATCCGGTGATCGTCAGCGTCGACAAGGACGGCCACTACTTCCTGACCCTGCAGGGCGCCGAGCAGGAGGCGCTGACCGGCGAGGAATTGCAGGCCAGGGTCTCCGCGTTCGTGCGGCAGAACCCGGACGTGCCGGTATACGTCGCCGGTGACCGCGCCGCCAACTACGAGGTCGTGCTGCAGGCGATGGTGTTGCTGCAGAACGCCGACGTGCCGCGGGTCGGACTGATGAGCGCGCCGTCGGAGGCCGTGCAGCAGTGAGGGAAACCCGCGCCGATACCCGGCAGGCGGTGCTGCAGGCGATCGGCCTGCACATCGTGCTGTTCGCGCTGATGTTCGCCGGCCTGTTCTGGACCCACACCAGCCGCCCGATCAGCGCGGCCGGTTCGCCGGTGGAGGCCACCCTGATCGACGCCAACGCGCTGTCGCCGGCCATGCGCGAGACCCTGCGCGAGCGCCCCGAGCCGGTGGAAGAGCCCGAGCCGCAACCCGAGCCGCTGCCGGAACCGGTCGAGGAAGAAACCGCCCCGCCGCCGCAACCGGTTCCCGAGCCGGTGCCCGAGGACGCACCGACCCCGCCGCAGGAGCAGGCGCAGGAGTTCCTGCCCGAGCCCGACAGCGTCGAACAGGACGAAGTGGTCGACGCGCCGACCCCGACACCGTCCGACGAGGAAAAGCTGCAGGAAGAAAAGCGTCGCCAGGCCCAGGTCGACCTGACCGAGAAGAAGAAGCAGGAAGAGGCCGAGCGCAAGCGCCGCCTCGCCGCCGAGGCGGAGGCGCGCAAGGAGAAGCTGGCCGAGATCCGCCGCAAGAAGGCCGCCGCGGCGAGGGAAGCCAAGCTCGCCGAGCAGAAACTCAAGCAGATCGCCGACGCCCGCGCCGCCCAGGCCAGCGACAGCGCCAGCAGCACGAATCCGCCGCCGGGCAACAACGGCGTGGATGCCGGCCTGCAGGCGCGCTACGCCGCCGCCTTGCAGGAGGCCATCCTGGCCAAATGGACCCGCCCGGAAACCGTCCCCCTGGGCGCCAAGTGCAGGCTGGTGATCAGGCAACTGCCCGGTGGCGAAGTCATGAGCGCGGAAGTGTCATCGCCGTGTGCCTACGATGAGATGGGCAAGCGCTCGATCGAGGCGGCCGTGCTCAAGGCGCAGCCCTTGCCATACGCCGGGTTCGAGCAGGTGTTCGCGCGCACGCTCACCCTCAATTTCGAGGCCCGCGACCGCTGACGCGACCCGTTCCCCCGCTCATCCGCAGCCTCCCGTGCACATTCAGCTTTGAGAAAGCGTTCACACGGATGCTGTTAAACCTCAAGCTTCGACGTCAGGAACCGCCAATGAAACGACTTGCCCCCTGGCTGGCCGCTTTGCTCGCCGCCTTGCTTCCGTTCGCCGTCGCCGCCCAGCAGCAGGGGCTCGAACTCGACATCGTCGGCGGCAACGCCGCGGCGCTGCCGATCGCGGTTGTGCCGATGCCGTACCAGGGCGGTGGCAGCGCACCGGAGACCGACGTGGCTTCGGTGGTCGCGGCCGACCTCAACCGCTCCGGCCAGTTCCGCAGCCTGCCCGAATCCGACCTGGTCGAACGCCCGACCCGCGGCGGCGAGGTCAACTACCCGACCTGGCGCGCACTCAACCAGGACTACCTCGTCGTCGGCCGGGTGGTCGATGGCGCGAGCGGCAGTTACCGGGTCGAGTACGAACTGTTCGACGTCGCCACCCAGCAGCGCCTGCTCGGCTTCGCGATGACCGCGCGCGCCAACGCCATGCGCGACGTCGCCCACCAGATCGCCGACGCCATCTACGAGAAGATCCTCGGCGTGCCCGGCGCGTTCTTCACCCGGATCGCCTACATCACCGCGACCGGCACCGGCAGCAACGCCCAGTACGCGTTGATGGTGGCCGACTCGGACGGCTACAACCCGCAGACCGTGGTCAGCTCGCCCGAGCCGCTGCTGTCGCCGTCGTGGAGCCCGGACGGCAACAAGCTCGCCTATGTCAGCTTCGAAGGCGGCAACTCCTCGATCTATATCCAGGACATCAGCACCGGCAGCCGTCAGCTGGTCTCCAAGTTCCGCGGCATCAACAGCTCCCCGGCGTTCTCGCCCGACGGCAACCGGCTGGCGCTGACCCTGTCGCGCAGCGGCAACCCCGAGATCTACGTGATGAACCTGGGCAGCAAGGCGCTGACCCAGATCACCAACCATTTCTCGATCGACACCGAGCCGACCTGGAGCGCCGACGGCGGCACCCTGTATTTCACTTCCGACCGTGGCGGCCAGCCGCAGGTCTACAAGGCCCCGGCCGGCGGCGGCAGCGCCAGCCGGGTGAGCTTCCAGGGCAGCTACAACGCCAGCCCGACGGTGTCGTACGACGGCAAGAAGATCGCCACCGCGCAAGGGGCCGGCAATACCTATCGCATCGCGATGATGGACAGCACGCTCGGTTCGGCGCGCTGGAGCACACTTTCGCCGGGATCGCTCGACGAGTCGCCGAGCTTTGCCCCAAATGGCGCGATGATCATCTATGCTGCGCGTGAAGGCGGGCGCGGCGTCCTGTATGCCGTGTCCGCCGACGGCCGGGTGCGACAGCGCCTGGTGCTGGCCGGCGGCGATGTCCGCGAACCGGCCTGGGGGCCGTTCCGCAAGCCGTAGTGCCACCGTCGACGAGACGGTGTTTTCGATCTATAGCAGCTTTACAGTCACGCCAAGACGAGGAACCGAGAGATGAATACCAGCACGCGCGTTTTGCTTGTCGCCCTGCTTTGCACCGCAGCCGTCGCCTGTTCCAAGAAGGTCAAGGAAGAGGCTCCGGTCGATACCGGCACCACCGCTCCTGTCACCGATACCGCCCCGACCACCGCCGGTGCCTACGGCCCGGGCGACCTCGATACCGATGCCTGCCTGCGCCAGCGCACGATCTACTTCGACCTCGACCAGGACGTGCTGCGTCCGGAGTTCCAGTCGGTGGTCGGCTGCCACGCCAAGTACCTGCGTGACCGCCCGTCCTCGCGCATGACCCTGGAAGGCAATGCCGACGAGCGCGGCAGCCGCGACTACAACCTGGGCCTCGGCGAGCGCCGTGCCAACGCGGTGTCGTCGGCGATCCAGGCCAACGGCGGTTCGGGCAGCCAGCAGACCGTGGTCAGCTACGGCGAAGAGCGCCCGACCTGCACCCAGTCGAGCGAGGATTGCTGGGCCAAGAACCGCCGTGTCGAGATCATCTACACCGCGAAGTAAGCACGAAAAGAGGTAAGCCATGATGCGCAAACTGTCGATCACACTTGCGACATCGCTGGTTGCGGCGGCGGCCCTGGTGGCCGCCGCTCCCGCTTCGGCCCAGCGCATGAGCCTGGCCGAGCGGGTCACCCTGCTGGAACAGCAGAAAGGCGACAACCAGGCCACGGTGGACCTGCTGCGACAGGTCAACATGCTGAAGGACGAGGTGACCTCGCTGCGTGCGCAGGTCGAGCAATTGACCCACGAGCAGGAGCAGGCCAGGGCCACCGCGCGTGCGCAGTACCTGGACCTCGACGGGCGGCTCAACCGGATGCAGGGCGGCGTGGTGCCGGCGCTGGACCCCCAGGGCGGCCAGGACACGCCTGCTACGCCTGCCGGCGGAACACCGGCGCCTTCCGATGGCGTCGAAGGTGCGGACCTCCCCGCGGCGGCCGCGGACGTGCCGGTGATATATGGCGATCCGGGCAAGCTGGACCAGGTGGCCGGTGAGCGCGAAGCCTACGATGCCGCGTTCGGCGCACTGCGGGGCGGCGATTACGCCGAGTCCGCGCGCCAGTTCCATGCCTTCCTGGGGCGTTATCCCGGCGGCGCCTACGCGCCCAACGCGCTGTACTGGCTCGGCGAGAGCTACTACGTCACCCAGAACTACAAGCTTGCGCTGGAGCAGTTCGAAGCCCTGCTGCAACGCTATCCGACCCACGACAAGGCCCCGGGCGCGTTGCTCAAGGTCGGCCTGTCGCAACAGGGTTTGCAGCAACTCGACGCGGCCGAACGCACCCTGGCCGAGGTGGCGACCCGTTACCCCGGCACCGATGCCGCCCGCGTCGCCAGCGACCGGCTCGGCGCGATCGAACTGGGCCGTCTGCGCTAAAATCACCGGATGAACGCCGTTACCCCCGAGGCGGCCGCGGCGTCGCCCGAGCGGCTGCGCCTGACCGAGATATTCCTGTCGTTGCAGGGCGAATCGCGCAGCATCGGCTGGCCGACCGTGTTCGTGCGCCTGACCGGTTGCCCGCTGCGTTGCCAGTACTGCGATACCGCGTACGCCTTCCATGGCGGGGAGTGGTGGGACTACGACGGCATCCTCGCCGAGGTCGCCCGCCACGGCGTCCGCCACGTCTGCGTCACCGGCGGCGAGCCCTTGTCCCAGAAGCGCTGCATCGGCCTGCTGGCGCGGCTGTGCGACGCCGGCTACGAGGTCTCGCTGGAAACCTCCGGCGCGATCGATATCGGCGAGGTCGACCCGCGGGTCTCGCGCGTGCTCGACATCAAGACGCCGGGCTCGGCCGAGGTCGGACGCAACCTGTGGAGCAACATCGCGCTGCTCACGGCGCACGACCAGGTCAAGTTCGTGATCTGCTCGCGCGAGGATTACGAGTGGGCGCGCGCGATCGTCGCCGAGCACCGGCTGGTGGAAACCTGCGACGTGCTGTTCTCGCCGAGCTTCAGCCAGATCGCACCGCGCGACCTCGCCGACTGGATCGTCGCCGACCGGTTGCCGGTGCGCTTCCAGTTGCAATTGCACAAGATCCTGTGGGACGACGCGCCGGGTCGGTGAACTCGTGGTCCCGGCCTTCTGCAGGAGCGACGTAAGTCGCGACCCGCCGAACCATGACGAAGTACAGGTCGCGACTCACGTCGCTCCTACCCAAACATGACCTGGTCGCGATCGATTCCCGTCATTGCGGCCACTGCCACCTCAATAACGTTCTGATGAACCCGCCCATGAAAAATGCAGTTGTCCTCGTTTCCGGTGGCATGGACTCCGCCGTCGTGCTGGCCATGGCCCGCGAGCAGGGCTTCGCCGTGCATGCGCTGAGCGTCCGCTACGGCCAGCGCCACACCTCCGAACTGGACGCCGCCGACCGCATTGCCCGCAGCCTCGGCGCGGTCGCGCACAAGACCGTCAACGTCGACCTGCGCAGCATCGGCGGCTCGGCGCTGACCGACGAGGCGATCGAGGTTCCGCTCGACAACGTGTCGTCCGGGCAGGGCGTCGTCGACGAGATCCCGGTCACCTACGTCCCCGCGCGCAACACCATCATGCTGTCGGTGGCGCTGGGCTGGGCCGAGGTGCTGGGCGCGGCCGACATCTTCTGCGGAGTCAACGCGGTCGACTATTCGGGCTACCCGGATTGCCGGCCCGAGTTCATCGAGGCCTTCGAACGGCTCGCCAACCTCGCCACCCGGGCCGGGGTCGAAGGCGCCGGCATCCGTGTGCACGCGCCGCTGCAACACATGAGCAAGGCCGACATCGCCCGCGAGGGATTGCGGCTGGACGTGGATTTCGCGGAGACCGTGTCGTGCTACCAGGCCGACGCGGAAGGTCGCGCCTGCGGCCATTGCGACGCCTGCCGTTTGCGCGCCGAAGGCTTCGCCGCCGCCGGTGTCGCCGACCCGACCCGCTACGTCGACCACTTGCGTTAGAATTGCCGGCCCCGGCGCAAGGCCGGGCGCGCGTGGGCCGTTAGCTCAGTCGGTAGAGCATCGGACTTTTAATCCGCTGGTCGATGGTTCGAATCCATCACGGCCCACCATTTTTCGACGCGGCACCGCGCTCAGGCGACGTCACAATCCAGCAACTGCTGCAGCACCGCTTCGCCGTAGCGCTCCAGCTTGGTGCCGCCGATGCCGGGGATCGTGGCGAGGTCGTCGAGTTCTTCCGGCGCGGCCTCGGCGATCGCGCGCAGGGTGGCGTCGTGGAAGATCACGTAGGCCGGCACGTTCTGTTCGCGCGCGGTGGTCGCGCGCCATTCGCGCAGGGCGTTGAAGCGCGCCAGCGACTCGGGTGCGAGGTCGATCAGCGGGGTGGCGGTGCCGCGGTCGCGGCGGCGAGGGGCCTTCGGTGCCTCCTTGCGGAAGCTCAGGCGTCGCTCGCCGCGCAGCACCGGCCCGGCATTGGCGGTCAGTCGCAAGGCGTTATGGCGCTCGACATCGGCCTCCAGCAGGCCGCCGGCGACCAGCTGGCGGAACACGCCGCTCCACTGCTTGGCGTCGAGGTCGGCGCCGATCCCCCAGGTGCTGAGCTGCTCGTGGCCGAAGCGCTGCACCTTCTCGGTGTCGATGCCGCGCAGGATGTCGATGACATGGCCGGCGCCGAAGCGCTGGCCGCTGCGATACACGCACGACAGCGCCTTGCGCGCGGCGTCGGTGCCGTCCCAGCTTTCCGGCGGGTCGAGGCAGTTGTCGCAGTTGCCGCAGGCACCGGCATGGTCCTCGCCGAACCAGCCGAGCAGCGCCTGGCGACGGCACTGGGTCGATTCACAGTAGCCGAGCAGGGCGTCGAGCTTGCGCAGTTCCAGCTGCTTGCGCTCCTCGCCGGCTTCGCCCTGGTTGATCAGCAGGCGCAGGTTGACCACGTCGCCCAATCCATAATTGAGCCAAGCCTCGGCCGGCTGGCCGTCGCGGCCGGCGCGGCCGGTTTCCTGGTAGTAGCCCTCGATCGACTTGGGCAGGTCGACGTGGGCGACGAAGCGCACGTCGGGCTTGTCGATGCCCATGCCGAACGCGATCGTCGCCACCATCACCACGCCGTCGGCCTGCAGGAAGCGGCGCTGGTTGGCGGCGCGCTCGGCCGCGGGCATGCCGGCGTGGTAGGGCAGGGCGTCGATGCCGGCGGCCTGCAACTGTTCGGCGGTCTTTTCGACGCGCTTGCGCGAGAACGCGTAGACGATGCCGCTGTCGCCGCGGTGGTCCTTGATGAAGTCGAGCAGGGCGCGCTGGCCGCTGCCGTCCTTCTGCACGACGCGGTAGCGGATGTTCGGGCGGTCGAAGGAGCTGACGAACTGGCGGGCGTCTTCCAGTGCGAGACGCTCGGCGATTTCGCGCCGGGTCGGGGCGTCGGCGGTCGCGGTCAGGGCGATCCGCGGGATCGCGGGCCAGCGCTCGTGGAGGACGGTGAGCTGGCGGTATTCGGGGCGGAAGTCGTGGCCCCACTGGGAGACGCAGTGGGCTTCGTCGATCGCGAACAGGGCGACGCCGTGCCGCTCATTGGCGCGGTCGAGCAGGTTGAGGCAGCGGCCGGTCAGCAGGCGTTCGGGGGCGACGTAGAGCAGGTCGAGCTCGCCGGCGAGCAGGTCGCGCTCGACTTCGGCGGCGGTGGCGGCGTCGAGGGTGGAGTTGAGGCAGGCGGCGCGCACGCCGAGCTGGCGCAGGGCTTCGACCTGGTCCTGCATCAGTGCGATCAGCGGCGAGACGACGATGCCGCAGCCGTGGCGCAGCAGGGCCGGGAGCTGGTAGCACAGTGACTTGCCGCCGCCGGTGGGCATCAATACGAGGGCGTCGCCGCCTTTGGCTACGCAGTCGACGATCTCAGCCTGTTCGCCGCGGAATTCAGGGTGGCCGAAGGTGGTGCGGAGCAGGTCGAGTGCGGCGTTTTGCATGGGTTACAGGGTAGCAAGCGCCGGGGTGGGGAGTGGTCGGAAAAGTCCGCTTTGGGTGGTAGGGGGGATGTCGCAGCGACCCCGGCGTACCGCAACAGCAACAGCAACAGCAACAGCAGCAGCGGGGCGTGGTGTATGCGCCTTCGGGTGGAGCGCCGCCCTGTCCGGGCATTGCTACTCGGTTCGGGCGGCCATCCATGGCCGCACTCACCGCCGTGGGCCATCCATGGCCCACTCTCCGCAATACCCGGACAGGACGCCGCGTCGCGGTTTGGGAGGGTGCGGCTTTGTTGATCGGGTGCGGAGCGTCAGTTGCGGGCAATCCCCACCAAAGCGGACCCCTTCGTTGTAGGAGCGACGTAAGTCGCGACGCTCTGAACCCACGGTTGTCGAGGAAATCGCGACTTACGTCGCTCCTACACAAGGCTCCTTCGCCGAAGTGGATGGGGCAGTCGGGTGGGAGTCGGCCTGTGGGGAATTGCGGAAAGCCGGCCATGGATGGCCGGCGGCCCCGAGTCAGGGCAGGGTGAGCGCAGGCGGCTTGCGCGGCATTGCCGCGCGCCTGTGCGAACGCCCGGCGCGCTGCGCCTGGCCGGACCGCAGAGCGGGCCTGACCGAGGGGAGTAGCAAGTCCCCACAGGCCGGCTCCCGCATCTACCGAAGAACTGCCAAGAGCCAACCATCAAAAAACCCCGGAGCGAAAGTCCGGGGTTTCCTGCATCCACAAGCCGTACGAAAAATCACTGCAGCAGCGACCGCAACATCCAGGCGTACTTCTCGTGGGTCTGCAGCCGCTGGGTCAGCAGGTCGACGGTCGGATCGTCGCCGGCATCATCGGCGGTCTTGAGCACCTTGCGCGCGGTGCGGCAGACGGCTTCGTTGCCGACGGTGAGCTGGCGCACCATCTCCTTCCAGTCCGGGATATCGGACAACCCGGCTTCTTCCGGGATCGACGACAGCTTGATGAACTCCGCGTAGGAGCCCGGCGCATTGAAGCCCAGCGCGCGGATACGCTCGGCGATGTCATCCAGCGCCGTCCATTGCTCGGTGTACTGGGTTTCGAACATCACGTGCAGGGCGTTGAACATCGGCCCGGTGACGTTCCAGTGGAAGTTGTGGGTCTTCAGGTACAGGGTGTAGGCGTCGGCGAGGAAGTGCGACAGGCCGTCGGCGATCTTCTTGCGATCGGCGTTGCCGATCCCGATATCTATCGCCGGAGCGCTGGAGCCGCCCGCCGGCGAGGCCGCCGGTTTGAGTGCCTTCGACTTGCCCCGGGTGGACTTGCTTCCGGTGGCTTTGCTCTTGGTGGTCTTGGCCATGCGTTTCTCCCTTTTTGCCTGATGCAGCGACAATAGACGCCGCGATTTGCCGTGTGAAATGGTTTGTTTCTTCCGCCGTGATCAATGAAGCCTATCGACGCCACTGCTAAGACCGCGTCACGACGCAAGCCGTCGTTGCCGCCCGCGCTGCGCCAGGCACGCGGGGCGATCGACGACGCGCTGAGCCGCGACCGCGGGCGCCTGCATGGCCTGTGGTCGCGCTGGCGGGGACGCCCCGATGATGCGGCAATGCAGGCCGCGTTCGAGCAGGCGTTGGCGACTTCGGTCGCGATGCGCCAGGCCCGCGCGGCGCGGTTGCCGTCGGCGCCGGTCGAGCCGTCGTTGCCGATCGCGACCGAAGCCGACCGCATTGTCGCGCTGATCCGTGAACACCCGGTGGTGGTGATCGCCGGCGAGACCGGCTCGGGCAAGACCACCCAGATCCCCAAGCTGTGCCTGGCCGCCGGCCGCGGCGTCGCCGGCATGATCGGCTGCACCCAGCCGCGGCGGATCGCCGCGCGCGCGGTCGCCAAGCGCGTCGCCGAGGAGTTGCAGGTACCGCTGGGCGGCGCGGTCGGTTACCAGGTGCGGTTCAACGAGAAGGTCGGCGACGACACCGCGATCAAGTTCATGACCGACGGCATCCTGCTGGCCGAGATCCAGTCCGACCGCTGGCTGTCGCGCTACGACACGATCCTGATCGACGAGGCCCACGAGCGCAGCCTCAACATCGACTTCCTGCTCGGCTACCTCAAGCAGTTGCTGAAGAAGCGCAGCGACCTCAAGGTCATCGTGACCTCGGCGACGATCGACACCGCGCGCTTCGCCGAACATTTCGACGACGCGCCGGTGGTCGATGTCGAGGGCCGCAGCTACCCGGTCGAGGTGCGCTACCGGCCGCTGGAAGGCGAGGGCGACCGCGAAGGCGAACGCACCGTGGTCGACGGCATCGTCGCCGCCTGCGACGAGGTCACCCGCGAAGACCCGCGCGGCGACGTGCTGGTGTTCCTGCCCGGCGAGCGCGAGATCCGCGACGTCCACCAGGCGCTGGAGCGTCGCAAGTACCGCCACACCGAGGTGCTGCCGCTGTACGCGCGTCTGTCGGTGCGCGACCAGGACCGGGTGTTCAATCCCGGCACGCAGCGCCGCATCGTGCTGGCGACCAACGTCGCCGAGACCTCGCTGACGGTGCCGCGGATCCGCTACGTGGTCGATCCGGGGTTGGCGCGGGTCAAGCGCTACAGTCCGCGCGGCAAGCTCGACCGCCTGCACATCGAGTCGGTCAGCCAGGCCAGCGCCAACCAGCGCAAGGGCCGCTGCGGCCGCGTGTCGGAAGGCACCTGCTACCGGCTCTACAGCGAGGCGGACTTCGAGTCGCGGCCGGAATTCACCGATCCGGAAATCCGCCGCGCCGCGCTGGCCGGGGTGATCCTGCGGATGCTGTCGTTGGGCCTCGGTGACATCGAGAGCTTCCCGTTCCTGGAACCGCCCGATTCGCGCGCGGTCGCCGATGGCTGGCAGCAACTGGTCGAGCTCGGCGCCACCGACGAGCATCGAAAGCTCACCGCCACCGGCAAGCTGATGGCGCGCATGCCGATCGACGTCAAGCTGGCGCGGATGCTGGTCGCCGCGAATGCGAAAGGCTGCCTGCGCGAGATGCTGGTGGTCGCCTCGTTCCTCGGCATCCAGGACCCGCGTGAGCGCCCGGCCGACCAGCGCGCCGCCGCCGACAACGCGCACGCGCAGTTCGTCGACTACAGCTCCGAATTCGTCGGCACCCTGAAGTTGTGGGACGCCTACCAGGCCGCGCATGAGGACCTGACCCAGTCGCAACTGCGCAAGTGGTGCGAGAAGAATTTCCTCGGCTTCCTGCGCATGCGCGAGTGGCGCGAGTTGCATCGCCAGCTCAAGCTTATGGTGCAGGAACTGGGATGGGCGCTCGCGGCGGGCCCCGCGCCATCGAGACCGGCGGAGCCCGGCCGCTACCTGGACGCATCGGCCTACGCCAAGCTGCATCGCGCCGTGATCACCGGCCTGCCGACCCAGGTCGGCCATCGCGTGCCTCCTGCCGACACCAAGGCACCCGCGAAAAAGCCGGGCGAACGCAAGCCCGCCGCGGTCTACGACGGCCCGCGCGGGCGCAAGTTCGGGCTGTTCCCGGGCTCGTGGCTGATCCGCAAGCCGCCGCCGTGGGTGCTGTCGGCGACCCTGCTCGACACCGAGAAGGTCTGGGCGATGAACAACGCCTCGATCGAGCCGCAGTGGGCGATCGACGAACTGCCGCACCTGCTGGCGCGGCGCCACTTCGACCCGCGCTGGTCACGCTCGCAGGGCCGGGTGCTCGGCAGCGAGCAGGTCAGCCTGTTCGGGCTGGTGCTGGCGCCGAAGCGGCCGATCCACTACGGCGGGCTGTATCCCGAGGAGGCCCGCGCGATCTTCGTCCGCGACGCGGTGGTGACCGGCGAGATCGACAGCCGCAGCGTGTTCCTCAAGCGCAACCTCGCCACCGTCGAGAAGGCGCGCGAGGAAGAGGCCAAGCAGCGCCGCGCCGGCATCGTCGTCGACGAGGACTGGATGGCGCGCTGGTATCTCGACCGGCTACCGGCCGACGTGCACAACGCTCAGGCACTGGATGCCTGGTTCAAGAAACTGCCCGAGCCGAAAAAGGCTGCGCTGGAATGGTCGCTCGACGACCTGCTGATCGGCGACGAGACCGACGCCACGCGCTTCCCGCCGGTGATCGAACTCGGCGAGGCACGACTCGCGGTGAAGTACCGCTTCGAGCCCGGCGCGATCGACGACGGCATGACCGTCGCGGTGCCGCTGCACCTGCTCAACGCGCTCGATCCGGTGCGGCTGGGCTGGCTGGCGCCGGGCTTCGTCGTCGACAAGGCGACCGCGCTGATCAAGGCGTTGCCGAAGGCGCAGCGGCGCAACTTCGTGCCGGCGCCGGACTTCGCCCGCGCGTTCGCCGCGGCGTATCCCGGGCCGGACGTGGATGCATTCACCGGCGCGCTGGCGCGTTTCCTGCACAAGGTTACCGGCGCCGCGGTGGCGCCGACCGACTTCGACGAAGCCGCGCTCGAGCCACACCTGCGCGCCAACCTGCGGCTGCATGACCGCGACGGCCGCACAGTGCTGGCCGAATCGCGCGACCTCGACGCCCTGCGCGCGGACTTCGGCTCGCGCGCCGCCCGCGCATTCGCCGCGCGAGCCGCCGACGGCCTCGGCCAGCGTGGCCTGGTCGACTTCCCCGCCACCCCGATCCCGACCAGCGTGCCCGGTGCCGCGGGTGTGCCGGCGTACCCGGCGCTGCATGACGACGGCGACAGCGTCTCGCTGCAGGTCCACGCCGAGCGCGACACCGCCGTGCGCCACCATCCGCGTGGCGTCCGCCGGCTGCTGTGGCTGGCGCTGGCCGACAAGCGCAGGCAGGCGCGCAAGCAGCTGCCGGTCTCGCCGAAGGCCGGCCTGCTGTACGCCGCGATCGAGTCGGCGGCCCCACGCGGGCCCGGCGGCGACCGCCTGCGTGACGACCTGGTCGATGGCGCGTTCGCCGCGCTGGTCGCCGAAGGTCTCGATGACATCCGCGATGCCGATGCGTTCGCCACCCGCCGCGACTACGTTGGCAAGCAACTGTTTCCCGAGGCGATCGAGCGCCTGCGCCAGGCCGAAACCATCCTCGCCGCGGTGTCCGAAGTGCGCGCCAAGCTGGAATCGCCGCTGATGGGCTGGGCCAGCGGCAACCTCGACGACATGCGCGCCCAGCTCGCCATGCTGACCCCGCCCGGATTCCTGCGCGACGTGCCGGCCGAGGCGCTGCGCGACTATCCGCGCTACCTGAAGGCGCTGGCCCTGCGCGGCGAGCGCGCGCTGCGCGACCCGATGCGCGACCAGGACAAGATGCTCGAACTCAAGCCGTTCGCCGACGCGCTGGACGCCGCCAACGCCGCCGGCAAGGGCGACGAGCCCGAGTGGCAGGCGCTGCGCTGGGACCTGGAGGAATTGCGGGTGTCGCTGTTCGCACAGGAGCTCGGCGCACGTGGAGTCTCGCCGAAGAAACTGGCAACGCGGTTGTCGCGGATTACTTGACCCGCTCGACCTTGGCGGCAGTGTTGTAGCCCTCGACCCGGAGGTACCAGGCGCTGCCGATCAGCGACGGCTTGATTGTCACCTCCGGATTGTCCAGGTGAACGCCGACAAGGCTGGACGTGTCGGTCTGGCGCCACACCTGGCCGTTGTCGAGCTGGTACTGGCGGCCTTTGGCGAAGCCGTGGAACTCGCCCTGCAACTGCCCGCTGACCGGCTCGTCGGAACTGGAATCCAGGATGCCCCGTGGTTTGTCTCCGGCGTCCTGCATGGCCTGCCGGGTCGCCTCGCTGGCGGCCTTGGTGGTTTCCGCAACCAGCGTACGGTTGAGCCAGGCGTTGAGGTTCTGCAACTGCTCCGTGCTGAGCTGGTCCAGCCCCGCGGCCTTGAACTGCGCGGGCGTCATCTGCTGTTCGATCCGCTCCCCGGCCTGCTGCGCGAACGCCTGCGGCATGGTCAACAGGACCGCCAGCAGCGCGCTGGCCACAGCGGAAGAACGGAGCCGGCGAGAGGTCGGCGCGATCGGGCAGGTTGAACCATTCATGTGGCGGGTCCTGAGGCTATGACTGCGGACGGTTGCTCGCTAGTGTAGTCATTCCCTCCCGCGTCGAAATGAACCTGCGTCGCCATGACTACGCGTCGCCCCGAACCCGGGTCCGCCACGACCCGTGCAGCCGCTGCCACCGAGCCGGTGCTGGCCGCGCTGCTCGCCAGTCCCGCGATCGCCCGGCCAATGCAACAGCTGCTGTGCCCGGTCGCGGGTGACGGTGCCGGGCTTGATGCGCGCGATCCGCCCGACGTGGTCGAACGCATGCTCGCGGCCCTCCAGCGCCTCGACGCGGACAGCGACACCCTGGTCGCGGCGATCGTCCACAGCTATCCGGTGCTGCAGCAACGGCTCGGCCCGGCATTCGAGCGCGAACACCCGGGCATCGCCACCCTGTTGGACGGCCAGCGGGCCGCCGCCCAGGTGTGGATGCTGCATGCCGAGCAGACCGGCCGCAGTGGCAGCGAAGGCCTGCGCCGGCTGCTGCTGGCGATCGTGCGCGACCTGCGGGTTGTGCCGATCCTGCTGGCGCGGCAACTGGCGCGGATGCAGCTGGCCGACGCGCTGCCTGCCGACCGCCGCACCGCGCTGGCGACGCTGACCCGTGACATCCACGCGCCGCTGGCCAACCGGCTCGGCATCTGGCAACTCAAGTGGGAGCTGGAAGACCTCGCGTTCCGCTACCTGCAACCGGACACCTACAAGCAGATCGCGCGCCTGCTGGACGAGAAGCGCGTCGACCGCGAGCGCTACATCGAGGCGGTCAAGCAGACCCTGCGCGAGGCGATGGACGCGCAGGGAATCAAGGCCGACATCGCCGGACGGCCGAAGCACATCTACAGCATCTGGAAGAAGATGCAGCGCAAGGACGTGCCGATCGGCGAGCTCTACGACCTGCGCGCGGTGCGGGTGCTGGTCGACAGCGTCGGCGACTGCTACGCCGCGCTTGGCGTCGTGCATGCCAGCTGGACCCCGATCCCGAGCGAGTTCGACGACTACATCGCCCGGCCCAAGCGCAACGACTACCGCTCGCTGCACACCGCGGTGATCGGCCCCGAAGGCAAGACCCTCGAAGTGCAGATCCGCACGTCCGAAATGCACCGGCAGGCCGAGCTCGGCGTCGCCGCGCACTGGAAGTACAAGGAAGGCGCGGGCGCAGGCGACGCCGCGTTCGATCGCAAGATCGCCTGGATGCGCAAGCTGCTGGAGCCGGCCGCGGACGGCGCCGAGCGCGACGAGGCGGCGCTGGCCCGCGAGCTCGACACCGAACTGGTCGAGGACCGGGTCTACGTGCTGACCCCGAAGGGCGAGGTGATCGACCTGCCGGCCGGCGCCACCCCGCTGGACTTCGCCTACCGCGTACATACCGAGGTCGGCCACCGTTGCCGCGGGGCCAAGGTCGACGGCCGGATCGTGCCGCTGGACCACCGGCTGGCCAGCGGCGACCGGGTCGAGATCATGACCGCCAAGACCGGCGAGCCGCGCCGCGACTGGCTGATCGAGTCGAACGGCTTCCTCGCCAGCAGCCGCTCGCGCGAGAAGGTCCGCAACTGGTTCCACAAGCTCGACCGCGCGCGCAACGAAGCGGCCGGCAAGGAACTGCTCGACAAGGAACTGCGCCGGCTCGGGCTGCTCGGCGCCGATCTCGCGCCGGCGCGCGAGCGCTTCAACCTGGCCGGCGACGCCGACCTGCACGTGCTGGTGGCGCTCGGCGATGTCGGCCCGCACCAGGTCGGCCGGATCCTGCTCGAACACGAACGCGCGGCCAGTGCGCCAGCCCCGGTCGAGCGCCCTGCGCCGGCCCTGCCGCGCCGCGTCCCGCGTGGCAAGGCCGCCGATTTCACCGTGCAGGGTGTCGACAACCTGCTGGTGCAACTGGCGCGCTGCTGCCAGCCGCTGCCGGGCGAGCCGATTGCCGGTTACCTGACCCGCGGTCGCGGGATCACGGTGCATCGCCGCGATTGCGCCTCGTACCGCCGGCTGGCGGCCGCCCAGCCGCAGCGCACGTTGCCGGTAGACTGGGGTCGCGCGGGCAGCGCCTACGAGGTCGACGTCGAAGTGCTCGCGGTCGACCGCAAATGGCTGTTGAAGGAGATCACCAACCTGATCGCCCAGGGCAATGCCCACGTGACCCGCATCCACAGCGAACAGCAGCGCAACGCCGCGCGGATCCGGTTCCTGATGCGGCTGAAGGTGGATGACTATGGCCAGTTGTCGACCCTGCTCGGCAAGCTCGCCTCGCTGCCGGGAGTCGAGCAGGCCCGGCGGGCGTGATGCCCCGCGCAGGTGCAGCCGGACTATGCTTTGACGATGCGTAGAAGCGGCGCAGTGGACGGATACGACGCGGTGGGTCGGGAGACGCAGGCACCGTCCGTGCCCACGTGGCGGCGCTGGGCCGCATCGGGCCTCGCGGTGGGTGGCGTGGCCCTGCTCCTGCTGGCACGCGAACCGGTGTCCGCATGGCTTTGGCCCGACACCCGCGTCCAGCAATTGCGTGCGGATGCCGCGAACGCGCTGCTGGCCGGCGAGCTGACCCGCGCCGACGGGCGCGGCGCACGCGAACTCTATGCCGCCGCGCTGGCGCTCGATCCCGACCGCCCGGATGCCCGCGACGGCCTGGCCCGGGTGGGCCGTGCGGCGCTGGTGCAGGCCGAGACCGCGTTCGCGCAGGGGCGTTTCGACGATGCCCACGCCTCCCTGCAACTGGCGCGCGACCTTGCGGTGCCGCGCAACCGGACCGAGGCACTGGAAGCCAGGCTGCGCGAGCGCGCCGCCGATGCGGCCGGCCTCGATCTGCTGCTGGCGACCGCCCATGCCGCGCGCGCGGCGGGCCGGCTGGACGGGGCGGCCGAGAGCGCGCTGCCGCTGTACCAGCGTGTGCTGGCCGTGCAGCCCAATCACATCGATGCGCTGGAAGGTCGCGAGGACACGCTGGCGGACCTGCTGCAGCGCGCCCGCGATGCACTCGCCGGCGATGACCTCGTTGGTGCTGGAACGTTGGTCGCACGCGTGCAGGCGGTCGACCCGGGGCATTTCGACCTGCCGGACGCCCGGGCGGCACTGGCTCGCGCGACCACCCGGCAGCTGGGACGGGCGGATGGTGAGCTGGATCATGGCCGCCTGTCCCTGGCAGTGGCGGGGTACCGCGCGGTGCAGCAGGTCGACCCGGACAACATCGAAGCCGCGCGCGGGCTGGTCGCGGTGGCGGGTGCCCACGCCGCCGCCAGCGAACGCCACGCCGCCGACTTCCGGTTCGTGCAGGCCCAGGCCGCGTTGCTGGAGGCGCAGGCAATCGCGCCGGATGCGCCGGACGTCGTCGCTGCCAAGGCCTACCTGGCCCAGGCCCGGCAATCGCACGCGCGGCTCGGCACCGGCGAACCGACCGTCCGGCGCAAGCAGCAACTGGCCCTGCTGCTGGCCGAAGCGTCCGCGGCCGAAGCCCGCGGCGACCTGCTCGACCCTCCCGGCGAAAGCGCCTACGACAAACTGCGCGCCGCCCGGGCGATCGCCCCGGGGGATGCGGAAGTCCAGACGGCGGCGGGGAGGCTCGCGCCGTCGGCGCAGGACTGCTTCCAGCGCAATCTCCGGGCCAATGCTTTGTCGAAAGCCGGAGCCTGTCTCGACGCCTGGATCGTGCTGGGCGCGGAGGGTGTGCCGGTCGACGACGCCCGGCGTCGGCTCGCCGCGCGGTGGATCGCCTACGCCAACGAGCGATTGGGCGCGTACGAACTGGCCGCGGCGGGTGCCGCATTGTCCAGCGCGCGGGCGCTGGACGCGGATGCCCCGGGTCTGGACGACCTCGCGGCCCGATTGGCGCTTGCCGGCGGAGGCTAGTCCCGGGGTTGCCCGATAGTGCCGAGCAGTTCGTCCAGGCGACGGGCCAGCTGGCTCCAGCCGAATTCGACAACGCCGGTGCGATCCAGTTGCAGGCCTTCCGCCAGGCGGCCGTTGGCATGCAGTTGCGCGAGTTGCCGCAACTGGCCGGTGACGGTGGCCGTATCCGGTGCGCAGACCCAACCCCGGTGACGCCCGCGGACCTGCGCGGCCACCGCGTCCCCGGGGTCGACGCCAAGGTGCAGGATGGGGCGTCCGGCACCCATGTATTCGTAACACTTGCCGGGCACCTGGGCCGGGTCGCGATTGGCAAGGTTGACCAGCACGTCGGCCCGGCGCTGCCAGGCCAGGGCGTCCAGGTGCGGCAGGAAACCCAGCAGGCGGATGCGGTCCGGGTGCTGGCGGCTGGCTGCGACGACGTCGTCCGGTGCCTGGATCGTCGCGATGTTCAGGCGGACGCCGGGCGTATCGAGTACTGCCTGCAACAGCGTGTTGGCGGTGCGGAAACTGTAGAAGCTGCCGGTGTAGAGCAGTTCCAGCGTGCCGGGCTCGCGGGAGGCCACCCGGGACGCGGGTGGCGCCGAGTCGTCGAAGCCCTGGGTCAGGACCGTGACGGGTGCCATGCCCGCGTGCCGGTCCATCAACAGTTCGCGCGCCGCGGGCGTGGTCACCAGGATGGCATCGGCGTTGTCGCAGACATCGGCTTCCAGTTGCCGCGCGGTCGGTCGCCAGCGCGGCAGGGTGTAGGGCGCCAGCACTGGATCGGCCAGGTCCGCCACCCAGCGGAATCCCGCCTGTTTCGCCCGCAGTCCGAGCTGCAGGGTCGTGGCCGGCTCGTGCGAGCTGATCACCACATCGGGATGGTGTTCGCCCAGCAGTTCGTCCAGCCGGGCTTGCGCGTATGCGTGCCATTCACCGCGAAGATCCGGGAACCAGATGTGCTCGCCCACGCGCTGGAGCACCGCGGAGACCCGGTGTTTCCAGCCGCCACGCGAAGGCGTGACCGGAGGTGCATCGCTTGCGGCGGTGGTGGCCCGGGACGCCCGGTCCTTCCGGAAGTGGCGCCGGCGCCAGGCGATCAGCCCACGTACGTGGCCCGGATAGGTCCGATGCACGGTGATCCCCGCGGGCAGGTCGGGCAGGCCGGGCGAGGAACCGCCGAGATCGATGGTCAACACGTGGACCTCGTGCCCGAGTCGATGCAACTCGCGGCCCAGGTAGGCCCAGCGCAGCGACTGCGGAGACGGGCTGGGTGGAAATTCGTAGGCGATCAACAGGATCCGCATCGGACTCGGGTGTTTGCGGGTGGGCATGGGTGGTTCAGGCATCACGGGGTGGTCCGAGCGTGGCGCTGGCAACCTCCAGCGCCACGGCGGGAGAGAAATGACGACGCACGTTCGCGCGCCCGTTTGCCGACAGTCGCTGCCACAGTCCGGAGTCGCCATAGAGCCGCACGACTTCCGCTGCGAAAGCCGCGGCATCGCTTGCCACCAGCACCTCGGTTCCGTGCCGGAGGTGCATGCCCTCGACCGCGCAATCGGTCGCGACCACCGGTTGGCCGTGGGCCAGGCTGAGATTCACCTTGCCCTTGACCCCGGCACCGAAACGCAGCGGCGCCAGTGCGAGCCGGCACCCGTCCAGGTAGGGCGCGATATCCGGAACGTGGCCGTGGACCCGGATGTCCGGGTCGGTGGAAGCCGCCGTCGTCGGGGTGGTGCCCGGCGAGCCGACCAGGTGCAGCTGCACCCCCGGCAGCGCCTCCCTGATGAGGGGATAGATATCCCGCGCCAGCCACTCGACGGCATCGTGGTTGGGAGGGTGCCGCAGGCCACCGACAAACAGCAGGTCGCGGCGCTGCTCGAACGGCAGGCCTGGCGTGTCCTCTTCGATGATGTTGGACACGATCCGTATGTCGGCAGCGGGCCGGATCTCGAGCAGCAGGTCGCGCTCGATGGAGCTGACCACCCAGGTGGTGTCTGCCTGGTCGACCAGTCCGAGTTCGCGGCGGCGCGTCGATTCCGCCCGCCGCCGCAGTCGCCGGTCATCGTGCAGTTCGGCCTCGCGGCCTTCGCGCAGGAAGTGCAGGTCGACCGTGTCGAACACGATGGTGGCCTGCGGGGCGAGCGCGCGGACGAAGGCAAGCCAGTGCCCTGCCGTGTGATGCCTGCACAGGATCGCCGACGACAGCGACCGACGATGCCGGCGAACCCAGGCTGCGGTGTCGCGACTGCCACGCAGTCGCGGCACATGGATGCCGCTGGCGCGCAACTGGTCGGCATTGGCCGAACCGGTGCCGCCCTCGTCGGGAACGAAGGCAACCCGGTAGCCCGCCGAAACCAGTGCCCGCATCAGGTTGTGGAGGCGCACCGAACCCGAGTCCCGGTCCGGCGCCGGCACCGCGCCATCCACCACCAGCACCCACGGATCACGGCCCCAGGCGGGCGCCGGTTGCATGGATATTCCCTGCGTCTCCGGAGCTTCCTGCCCGGGCATTCCGGCGCCGGTCGGGCGGACGCGCTGCAAAGTGGCGCGCCAACCCTTGGTCCGCAGGCTTTCCCATGCCCGGCGCAACAGGTGCAGGTGGCGCCGAAAATGGAACTGCAGGGAAATGGGCACGGTTATCGGTGATGGTTGATGAACAAACGGGACATGGTAACCAGCGACGCACCGGTATGAGGCAATGACGGCTTTGGGGTGCGCTAGACTCGGAAATTCCAAGCACTTACGGCGATTGTCGCACCTGTGGCCCGAATCGATTACGAAGACGACGACCTCACCCCCGACGACGGCGACACGCCGCAGTGGCGGCGCCGGCTGGTCACCTGGGTGCTGGCGGCGATCGGACTTGGCCTGGGCTTCCTGATTCCGTATTCGCTGTACCTCAACCACGAGGTCGGGCAGCGCTTCGACCAGTTGCGCTGGCAACTGCCGACGCGGGTCTATGGGCGGCCGCTGGAGCTGGCGCCGGGCCTGGCGCTGGATGCGACCACGCTCAAGACCGAACTCGACGCGGCCGGCTACCACGCGGGCGATGGCGTGCGTCCGGGCAGCTACCAGCGCGACGGCGGGCAGTGGCTGATTTCCAGCCGCGGCTTCAACGATGTCGATGGTGCGGTCGCGCCGCGGCGGATCGAGCTGACGCTGTCGCGCGGCAAGGTTGCGCGACTGGCGGACGCGGCCAGCGACGACAAGCTCAAGGCGGCCCGGCTCGACCCGGCGCGCATCGCCACCCTGTACGGCCAGAAGCAGGAGGAGCGCCGCCTCGTGCAGTTGGAGGAGGTGCCCGAGTTGCTGGTCACCGGCCTGCAGGCGGTCGAGGACAGGGACTTCGCCCATCACCACGGCATCGACCTCAGCGGGATCCTGCGCGCGGCATGGGTCAACCTGAAGGCCGGCGAGGCGCGGCAGGGCGCCAGCACGCTGACCCAGCAGCTGGCGCGCAGCGGCCTGCTCGGGATCGGCGGCGAGCAGACCTTCACCCGCAAGTTCAACGAGGCGATCTACGCGCTGCTGATCGAGGCGCGCTACGACAAGAAGACCATCCTCGAGGCCTATTTCAACCAGGTCTACCTCGGCCAGCGCGGCGCGCAGGCGATCCATGGCGTCGCCGCCGCCTCGGATTTCTGGTTTGGCCGCGACCTGTCGGATATCAGCACCGAGCAGATCGCGTTGCTGATCGGCATCGTCCGCGGGCCGTCCTACTACGACCCGCGCGACCATCCCGAACGCGCCACCGCGCGCCGCAATTTCGTGCTCGGCGAGATGCACGAAACCGGCCTCATCGAGGATGCCGAGTACCAGCGCGCGCTGAAGGCGCCGCTGGGCGTGACCGAGCAGCCCGGCCTGTCGGCCAACCGGTTCCCGGCCTACGTCGACCTGGTCCGCCGCCAGCTCGCCAGCGACTACCCCAGGGACGCGCTGGCCGGCGCCGGGTTGAGCGTGATGACTGGCATGTCGCCGTCCGCTCAGGCCTACGCCGAAGGCGCGGTGGTCAAGGCGCTGGAGGACCTGGACAGCAAGAACCGTCCCGACCTGCAGGCCGGCCTGGTGCTGACCGACGTGCATGACGGCGAGGTGCTGGCGGTGGTCGGCAGCGGCACGCCGGCGCGGCCCGGCTTCAACCGCGCGATCGAGGCGCGGCGCCCGGTCGGATCGCTGCTCAAGCCGTTCGTCTACCTGCTCGCGCTGGCACAGCCCGACCGGTTCTCGCTGGCGACCTGGGTCGACGACTCGCCGGTCACGGTCGCGCTGGGCAACGGCAAGCGCTGGACCCCGGGCAACTCCGATGGCCGCAGCCACGGCAGCGTGCGCCTGATCGATGCGCTGGCCAGTTCCTACAACCAGGCGACGGTGCGGATCGGCATGCAGGTCGACCCGCGGCGGATCGCCGACCTGATCCGTACCCTGGCAGGCATCGAGGCCGAACCGAACCCGTCGCTGATCCTCGGTTCGGTCGACCAGAGCCCGTACGCGATCGCGCAGCTGTACCAGTTCCTCGCGTCGGGTGGCGAGATCCAGCCGCTGCATGCGGTGCGGGGCGTACTCGATGCCGATGGCCGGGCGCTCAACCGCTACGACACCGTCCCGGCCCCCGCGCAGGAAGGCGATGCGATCGCCGCCCGCCTGATCAACATCGCGTTGCAGCGCACGGTCACCAGCGGTACCGCGCGGCGACTGGTGTCGGATGGCCTCGGCGACCTGCACCCGGCCGGCAAGACCGGCACCAGCAACGACAGCCGCGACAGCTGGTTCGCCGGCTACACCGGCGACCACCTCGCAGTGGTCTGGGTCGGCAACGACGACAACAAGCCGACCGGCCTGTACGGATCCACCGGCGGCATGCGGGTGTGGTCCAACCTGTTCAAGCGCCTGCCCAGCGCGCCGCTGGAAGTCGGCGACAAGGGCCTGGACTGGCAGTGGGTGGTGGGCTCGAACACCAGCGACGCGGGTTGCGCCGGTGCGCGCAGGTTCGCGTTCGTGGCCGGGTTCGCGCCGCCTTACCAGCCCTGCCAGCCACCGGAGCCGGTGCAGTCGGAGCAAGGCGGCTGGCGCGAGTGGTTCGGTTTCGGTCGTGATGACGACGAACGCGAGGCCGAACCGGCGCCCACCCCGCAGCCGCAGCCAATGGACGCGCCATGATGCGCGCCCTGCTTGCCACCACGGTGTTGGCGGGCGTGCTTGCGGGTTGCGCGAGCGCTCCGTCTGCCGAGCCGCCGCCACGCTTCGACGCAGTGGCTGCGGTCGCCGCGATCCGCGCCGCGGGCACTTCCGGCGATGCCGAGCTGGTGGTCAAACCGCTGGGCAGCAATGAAGTCGAGGACCTGCGTGAGCAGGCGACACGGTTGCAGGCCCAGGGCCGGCACGAAGACGCCGCGAGCGCGCTCGACCAGGCGCTGGCGATCAGTCCCGGCGACCCGACCCTGCTGCAGGAACGCGCCGAGGCGGCGTTGCTGCTGCACGACCTCGAAGGTGCCGAGCGGCTCGCCCGCGAGGCGATCGCTATCGGGACCGAAGTCGGCCCGCAATGCCGCCGCCACTGGGAAACCATCGTCCAGGTGCTGGCCGCGCGGACCCAGGCGGCCACCGGCGTTGCCACACCCAGTCCGGCCGACGCCGACGCCCGCCGCCAGCGCGACGCCTGCACCGTCGCCGCACCACCGCGGTACTGAGATGGGCGAGGGCGGAAGCCGGCTCGGCAGCGCCAGCCGCGCGGCATTGAGCGAAGGCGGCGACCTGGCGCGCAACATCGCCGCGTTCGCGCCGCGCAGTGCCCAGCAGGACCTCGCCGGCGCCGTGGCCGATGCGTTCGACAGCCGCGGCATGCTGCTGGCCGAGGCCGGCACCGGCACCGGCAAGACCTTCGCCTACCTCGTGCCGGCGATCCTGTCGGGGCTCAAGACGATCGTTTCCACCGGCACCCGCGCGCTGCAGGACCAGCTCTACCACCGCGACCTGCCGCGGGTGCGCGACGCGCTCGGGATCGGCCTCAAGACCGCGTTGCTGAAGGGCCGCGCCAATTACCTATGCCATTACCGGCTGGGGCAGGCCAAGGGCGAAGGCCGCTTCCACAGCCGCGAGATGGCCGGCCAGTTCCAGCGCATCGTCGCCTGGGCCGGACGCACCCGGATGGGCGACCTGGCCGAACTGGAGACCCTGCCCGACGACTCGCCGCTGCTGCCGATGGTCACATCGACCACCGACAACTGCCTCGGCAGCGAGTGCCCGTTCTTCGCCGACTGCTTCGTCGTGCAGGCGCGGCAGCGTGCGCAGGCGGCCGACCTGGTGGTGGTCAACCACCACCTGCTGCTGGCCGACCTGGCGCTCAAGCAGGAAGGCTTTGGCGAGATCCTGCCGGGGGCGCAGGCATTCGTGGTCGACGAGGCCCACCAGTTGCCGGAGCTGGCCGCGCAGTTCTTCGGCGAGGCGCTGAGCGCGCGGCCGCTGGTCGAATTGGCGCGCGATGCACTGGCCGAATGCAAGCAGGCCACCGGCGCGCTGGCGGTGCTGCAGGAGCCGACACGCGCGCTGGAGCAATCGGTTCGTAACCTCCGTGCGGCGATGGACGAACTGCCGGTGCGCGGCACCCGCCGCCGCGCGGCCGAGGACGCCAACGTCGAAGTTGCGATCGACGTCCTGCTGCAATCATTGCGCGACCTGCATGCCGCGTTGCTGCCACTGCGCGAGGCCGCGCCCGGTTTCGACAGTTGCACGGCGCGGGCGAAGGAATTCGAGAACCGCCTGCGGCGCTGGCGCGACGAAGGATTCGACGATGACGGCGAGCGCGACGAGATGGCCGACGAGGCCACCGGCGACGACGAGCCACCCGACGACCGCGGCCCGCTGCGCGCCGACGACGACGCCCCCAGCGTGCTCTGGTACGAACTCACCGCACGCGGCTTCCGCCTCAGCCGTACCCCGCTGGACGTCGCCGGCCCGCTGGCGCAGCACCGCGCGCGCTCGCAGGCTGCATGGGTGTTTACCTCGGCGACGCTGGCGATCGGCGGCCGCTTCGAGCACTACGCGATCAAGCTCGGCCTGCGGGAGCCGACCACGCTGCTGGCACCCAGCCCATTCGACTGGCCGGCCCAGGCCCTGTGCTACCTGCCTTCCGGCCTGCCCGAACCGTCGGCGCGCCACTACACCGAATCGATCGTCGACGCGATCAAGCCGGTGCTCGAAGCCTCGGCCGGGCGCGCGTTCGTGCTGTTCGCCTCGCACCGCGCGCTGCGCGAGGCCGCCCAGTTGTTGCGCGATGGCCCGTGGCCACTGTTCGTGCAGGGCGAGGCACCGCGCTCGCTGCTGCTGGAACGCTTCCGCGCCTCCGGCAACGGCGTGCTGCTCGGCGCCGCCAGTTTCCGCGAAGGCGTCGACGTCGCCGGCGATGCGCTCAGCGTGGTCGTCATCGACAAGCTGCCGTTCGCTGCGCCCGACGACCCGGTGTTCGAGGCCCGGCTGGAGGCGATCCGCCGCGGCGGCGGCAATCCGTTCCGCGACGAGCAGTTGCCGCAGGCGGTGATCGCGCTCAAGCAGGGCGCCGGCCGGCTGATCCGCAGCGAAACCGACCGCGGCGTGCTGGTGCTGTGCGACCCGCGCCTGACCGGCAAGAGCTACGGCCGGGTGTTCATGGAGTCGCTGCCGCCGCTGCCGAAAACGCGGCGGGTCGAGGACGTGCAGGCGTTCTTTGCGCCAGAATCGCTGGCCCACGCCGATGGTGAAGCCGGCGCATTGGAGACCCACCCGTGAAACTGCTGGCGTTCGAACTGGCGACCGAGGCCTGCTCGGTGGCGCTGTGGATCGATGGCGAGGTGCGCGAGCGCTTCGAGATCGCCCCGCGCCGGCACGCCGAACTGGCGCTGCCGTGGGCCGACGCCCTGCTGGCCGAGGCCGACATGGCGAAGTCGCAACTCGACGCGATCGCGCTCGGTCGCGGACCGGGCGCATTCACCGGCGTGCGGCTGGCGATCGCGATCGGGCAGGGCATCGCGCTGGCGCTGGACCGGCCGATCGTGCCGGTCTCGACGCTGGCGGCGTTGGCCGCTTCGCTCCCCCTCCCGCTTGCCGGAGAGGGCCGGGGTGAGGGCATGCCAGCCCCCCGCGTCCTCGCCGCGATCGACGCCCGCATGGACGAGGTCTACAGCGCCGCGTTCGAATTGCGCGGCGGCGATGCGATCGCGCTCGACAGTGAAACCGTCGGCGCACCGGATACGGTGCAAGTCCCCGATGGTGGAGACGGCTGGCACGGCGTCGGCACCGGTTTCGGCGCCTGCGACGGCGCCCTGCGTGATCGCTTTGCGGGTCGATTGCAGTCGATCGACGCCACCGCGCTACCGCACGCGGCCGATGTCGCGCGACTCGCCGCCGTGGCCTTCGAGCGCGGCGAGGCCGTCGCGCCGGAACGCGTCGAGCCAGCCTACCTGCGCAACAACGTTGCCCTTACCATCCGCGAGCAGCAGGCGTTGCGCGACTCGCGCTAGTCGTGGGGAGGCAGGGCCTGCGGCTCGCCACCGCGCAGGAAGTCGCCAATCCCCTGGCTTGCACAGTGCCGGATCTTCGCCGCCGCGGGACCGACCTCGACCCTGTCGCGCCATAGCAGCCGCCGTGCCAGCGACGACAGCACCAGGGGGTAATCCAGCGCCATCGTCGCATTGCGTTCCACTGACGAGGCTTCGGTCATCGCGGCAACCTTCTCCAGCGCCTCGCGATTGATCCGGAGCGCATCGCTGGTGGTGATCGGCGTGTCGCCCGGGACGCGGTCGACGAACTGCGCCACGGCCCATTGCTCTTCCGCCGAGCCGACCCGTTGGGCGAGGTTGCCCAAGCGTGCGAACCCGATCGCGTCCGGCAACGCATCGGCATTCGCCTGCCAGTACGCGTCGACGAGTGCATCCAGGCTGTCGTATGGGATCTGGTGGTGCTCCAGCCGCACGCTGGCGAACCAGTGCGCCTCGGCGAAACTGACCGCGCCGTCGCGGTCGAGATCGGCTTCGCTGCTGCGCACGCCGCCAAAGAACTCGCCCAGGTAGTCGTCGCTGCCGCGCAGTGCCTCCGGGCTCTTCTGGCAACCGGTGGCGACGACCTCGGGGTGCGCAGCAAAAAAGCCGCAACTCGGCGCCGCTGCGAACTGGCCGCTGTTGCAGGCGCCGCTGACCATTACCAGTTCCGAGCCGGTCTTGTCGACCAGGCTCTCGAGAAGCGGCGCATCGACCGTCGCCAGGTGCCCCCACAACGGCGCGCCGGTCGGACCGCTGTGGCCGATCTGGACAAGCAGGTTGTGGCCGGTGCCGCGGAGGCTTTCGAACAACCGGCCCAGCGTCTGCAGGTCGGGCGAATGCGGGGTGTCGATCGGCGACTGGATGAAGCGCTCCTCGCCATCGACCAGGACGCTGGTGTCAGGGCGGGGATTGTCGCCGTTGCCGTACAGGGTGATGACGTTCAACGACGGGCCGGCGATCGGGGCCAACGCCTCGCGGGTGTCCGCGATCCGCTCGGAAATGTACAACGGGTTGCCCGACGGGGTGGCGGTGCTGCCCCACAGGACCAGGTTGTTGTCGGACACGCCGGCGATGCCGCCGTCCGCGCCGAGCATCGCCTCGCGGATCGACGGATGGGGCTGGCGCCGGCCGAGGGCGACGTCGACGAAATAACCGAGCTTCCAGGTCGCCTTGAAATGCTCGCCGTAGAAGTGGCTCGACTGCGCGGCGCGTTCGCGCTCGGCGGCGTTGGCCGGAGCCATGATCGCGTCGGGAAAACGCGCATTGGCGATGTCGGAAGCCTCGGCGATGTTGCCGACATGCAGCACCTCGTCGCCGTCGAGCACCACCACCGACAACGATTGCGACCAGTATTCGTGTGGCTGGAACTGCGCGGCGATCGCGGCGGGAATCGCTGACTTGTGGACCACCGAAACCGGGATCGAGGCGTCGACCGCGGGATGGTTGCGCAGTTCGGTCGGATAACCGTCGCCGAAGCTCCGGTACAGCTCGCAGGCCCCGCAGTCATCGGCTTCGAGCAGCAGGATCCGCAGGTCGTGGCCGGATGCCTGGCCGGTGCAGGCGGCAATCGTGCCGAGACCGGCCACGAGCATCACAGCGACGATTCCGGGGCGAGCCATGGCATTGTCCTCTACATCGATGCGGTCACGACGGGAGGTCGGCTGACAGTGCGACTGCGCTGCCGGCCTCAGCGGTCGACCAGTTCGCCACCGGCCAGGAACGCCCAGGTCCGTGTGACATGCAGGACATCAGGGTCTTCGTCGGTCTTCGGCAGCGGCGGGTAGGGCTCGGCCAGCCGCGCGATGCGCAGCGCCGAGGCGTCCAGCAACGGGATGCCGCTGGAGACCACGATCTCCGAATCCTCGACGCTGCCATCGCGGCGCACGGCGACGCTGATCACCACCTGTCCGGCCAGCCGGCGCCGGCGCGCTTCATCCGGGTAATTGAGGTTGCCGACGCGCTCGACCCGGTCGACCCAGCCACGCAGGTAGCCGGCCCAGGCGTACTCGGTGGTGCTGGCGGAGACGAACTTGCGCTTGGGTCGCTTGGCGTAGCGTTCCGAGCGCAGGTGGATCTCGGCTGCAAGCCGCGCCATTTCCATGTCGTGGGCGATCTTGCGGTCGCCGGGCGGCAGCGGTCGCTCGTCCGGCTCGGGCGTCGCAAGCGCGGTCGCGACGGGCGTTTCGCCACGGGTGCTGCTGGCCACGCGCTCCACCGGCCGCGGCTGCGGTGCCGGCGACTGGGCGCGCAACTCGCGCGGGGCCACGCCGCTGGCCGCCTGCGGCAACGGGCCGGACTGGCGCTCGGTCGGACGGTTGCTCTTGTCGTGCTCGCCGCCGCCCTGGTTGTTGGCCTGGGCGAGGAAATCCGCCTGCTCCGGGGTCAGCACGGTGCTGGTCCGGGTCAGGATCACGTCCAGCGTCGGCATCACCGGCGCCGCGCTTTCCAGTGCGAAGCCGACGCCAAGCAACACCACGCCGTGCAGCAGCAACGACAGCACCAGGGTCGCGCCGAGGCGCTGGCCCTCGTTGATCGCCGGTTGCACCGCGACCGCGCTCATGCCGCGTTGGCGCGTGCTTCGATCGCGTCGAACAGGCCGGCGCAGATGTTGAGGCCGAACTGGGCGTCGAGCTCGCGGATGCAGGTCGGGCTGGTGACGTTGACCTCGGTCAGGTAGTCGCCGATCACGTCGAGGCCGACGAACAGCATGCCGCGGCGCTTCATTTCCGGCGCGACCTGGGCGGCGATCCAGCGGTCGCGCTCGGTGAGCGGACGGCCTTCGCCGCGACCGCCGACGGCGAGGTTGCCGCGGAACTCGTCGCCCTGCGGAATCCGCGCCAGGCAGTAGTCGACCGGCACCCCGTCGACCAGCAGGATGCGCTTGTCGCCATCCTTGATCTCCGGCAGGTAGCGCTGCGCCATCGCCAGGCTGCGACCCCCTTGGGTGAGGGTTTCCAGGATCACGTTGGCATTGGGGTCGCCATGCCCGACCCGGAAGATCGAGCGCCCGCCCATGCCGTCGAGCGGCTTCAGCACGGCCTCGCGGTGCTCGGCAACGAACGCCTTGAGGGTCGCGGCGTCGCGGGTCACGACGGTCGGCGGGCAGCACTGCGGGAACAGCAGCGCCGCCAGCTTTTCGTTGTAGTCGCGCAGGCCCTGCGGGTCGTTGACCACCAGCGCGCCCGCGCCTTGGGCGACGCCGAGGATCTGGGTGTCGTGGATGAACTCGTCGTCGACCGGTGGGTCCTTGCGCATCAGCACGACGTGGCCGGTCCCGAGTTGAATGTGCGACGGTTGTCCCAGATCGAACCAGTGCGCCGGATCCTCCCGGACCTCCAGCGCGGCGACCTTCGCGACCGCCCGGCCGTCGTGCAGCGCCAGCCCGCCGGGCATCACGTACCACAGGCGATGGCCGCGCCGCCGGGCCTCCAACAACATCGCGAATGTTGAATCCTTGGCGATCCTGATCGATCCGATCGGATCCATCACGACAACGACGTCGAGTGGCATGGCGGCACGCGGTGTGGGAGTCGGGCGATGGTAGCAGGCACGTCCATGCCAACCCGGCCCCGGACTCGCATTCATGTTCGTCGTGACAAAAATTGCGAGCTTGACAGCGCGCGCCGGGCTTGGAATAAAGGCACTCTACGCGACGCGCCCGGGGGTTCCGCGTCGGCGCGCTTCGCAACAGGGGACATTGGAAAATGCAGGACGAGGGTCGCAACGGCAGCCTCGATGGTTTGCGAGTCATGGTGATCGACGACTCCAAGACCATCCGCCGCACCGCTGAAACGTTGCTCAAACGAGAGGGTTGCGCGGTGGTCACGGCCACCGATGGCTTCGAGGCATTGGCGAAGATCGCCGACCAGCAGCCGCAGATCATCTTCGTGGACATCATGATGCCGCGGCTGGATGGCTACCAGACCTGCGCGCTGATCAAGAACAACCAGGTCTTCAAGGGCACGCCGGTGATCATGCTGTCGTCCAAGGACGGCCTGTTCGACAAGGCCCGCGGTCGCATCGTCGGCTCCGAGCAGTACCTCACCAAACCATTCACGCGCGAGGAACTCCTCGACGCCATCCGCACGCACGTCAACGCCTGACCGGGGGGTAAGGCACCAAATGGCACGTATTCTTCTGATCGAGGATTCGCCGACCGATACGGCGGTACTCACCCAATTGCTGGAGCGCAACGGCCACGACGTACTGGCCTCGGGAAGCGCCGAGGACGGCATCGACCTGTGCCGCCGCGAGCAGCCCGACCTGGTCCTGATGGACGTCATCCTGCCCGGCATGAACGGCTTCCAGGCCACGCGCGCCCTGTCCCGGGACGACGAGACCAAGGCCATCCCGGTGCTGATCGTCAGCACCAAGGGCATGGAAACCGACAAGGCCTGGGGCCTGCGCCAGGGCGCCAGGGACTACATCGTCAAGCCGCCGCGCGAGGACGAGTTGATCGCCCGGATCAACGCGCTGCTGGGGTCGTGAGCGAGTCGCCCGCAATGAACGCCCCGGCGATCGACGTGACCCCGTTCGACGTACTGGTCGACTACGAGCGCCGCAGCCTCGAACACGTCGCCGGCCTGCCCGAGCAGCTCGACGCGCCCGGTCTGTGGCGCGGCGTCGGCTACCGCATCGGCAGCCGGCGGCTGGCATCGGATTTCGGCGAGGTGCTGGAAATCCTGCCGCTGCCGCAGGTGACCCCGGTCCCCGGCGCGCAGTCGTGGATGCTCGGCCTGGCCAACGTCCGCGGCAACCTGCTGCCGATCGTCGACCTCAAGCAGTTCCTCGAAGGCGAGCGCACCGTGCTGCACGAGAGCCAGCGGATCCTGCTGGTGCGCCAGCCCGGCGGCGACGTGGCGGTGCTGATCGACGAGCTCTACGGCCAGCGCAGCTTCAACGAGCAGCACCTGGTGGCGGCCGGCGACGAGGTCGCGGCGCACCTGGCAGACGGCCGCTACGCCAATTTCATCGCCCAGGCCTACCGCCTGGACGACACCACGTGGGGCATCTTCAGCCTGGACCGGCTGGCCCGCACGCCCGAGTTTAGACAAGCCGCTTCCGACATGCCGCGGCCTGAACACCACAGCGGTACACCCCGCGCCAGCAACGTACCTGAGGTCGAAAATGAGCACTGAGATGAATTCCGTCGCCGGCAAGGCGCGCAATGTCGGCGTCAACACCTGGCTGATCGTGCTGGGCCTGGCGGTGCTGGTATTCGGCCTCAACACCGGTTACGCGACCTGGAAGGCCGCCCGCCTGGGTGGCGCCAGTGCCGCGGCCTCGAGCCTGCAGGTGCAGTCGCAGCAGCTCGCGGTGCAGGGCCAGGAGGCGGTCGGCGGCAACGCCGGCGCGTTTGCCGAGTTCAGGACCACCCAGTCGCAGATCGACGGCAACATCAGCGACCTCAACGCCGACTTCGGCGCCACCCCGGGCGTGACCGGGCCGATCAACACGGTGACCGCGACCTGGGCGCCGCTGGACAAGAGCGCCGAGCAGGTGCTGGCGAGCCAGAAGGCGGTGCTGGGCCTGGCTGACAGCGCCAACAACTTCACCGCGCAGGTGCCGCAGTTGCAGGCACGGCTGGACGAGCTGGTCCGTGCGATGTCGGGCAGCGGCTCGCCGTCGTCGCAGGTCTATTACGCGCTGCGCCAGGTGGTGTTGTCGGGAACCATGGCGCGCCGGGTGACCGAGATCCGCGCCGGCGGCGCCAGCGCCGAGGCCGCGGGTGACGGCTTGGTCCGCGATGCCGCGATCTTCAACAACGTGCTCGCCGGCCTGCGCAATGGCGACGAGGCCGGTGGCGTCAACAAGCTGACCAACGCGGGGGCGCTGGCCGCACTGGCCCAGACCGAGACCCTGTGGGCGGAGATGAAGAAGGACCTCGACGCCATCGTCGCCAGCTCGCAGAACCTGTTCCGCGCGCAGGCCGCGGCCGAGGCGATCACCAGCGGTTCCGACAAGCTGCTGTCCGACAGCCGCTCGCTGTTCGATGCGTTCACTGCGTTTGGCTCGCTGAAGGACACCAGCCTGCTCGGCAACCTGTGGATCTCGATCGTGTCCGGTGCGCTGGCACTGCTCGCGATCGTGTTCCTGGTGCTCTCGCTCAACAGCCAGCAGAAGAAGCGCTACGAGACCACCAAGGAACTCAACGACCGCAACCAGGAGGCGATCATGCGCCTGCTGGACGAAATGGGCTCGCTCGCGGAAGGCGACCTGACCGTGAAGGCGACCGTGACCGAGGACATGACCGGCGCGATCGCGGACTCCATCAACTTCGCCGTCGAGCAGCTGCGCAGCCTGGTGCAGACGATTACCGACACGTCGGTGCAGGTCGCGTCCAGCGCGCAGGAGACGCAGGCCACCGCCATGCACCTGGCCGAGGCCGCCGAGCACCAGTCGCAGGAAATCACCTCCGCCTCCAGCCGCATCAGCGAAATCGCGGCGAGTATCGACCAGGTGTCGAAGAACTCCGCCGAGTCCGCGGACGTGGCGCAACGCTCGGTGCAGATCGCGACCGCCGGTGCCGGTGTGGTGCGCCAGACGATCCAGGGCATGGACAACATCCGTGACCAGATCCAGGAAACCTCCAAGCGCATCAAGCGCCTCGGTGAATCCTCGCAGGAAATCGGTTCCATCGTTGAACTGATCAACGACATCTCCGAGCAGACCAACATCTTGGCGCTGAACGCAGCCATCCAGGCGGCCTCCGCCGGTGAGGCCGGCCGCGGGTTCGCGGTGGTGGCCGACGAAGTGCAGCGCCTCGCGGAACGCTCCTCCAACGCGACCAAGCGAATCGAGTCGCTGGTCCAGACCATTCAGGCCGATACCAACGAGGCGGTCAGCTCGATGGAGCAGACGACCTCCGAAGTGGTCGCCGGTGCGCGACTGGCCGAGGACGCGGGTACCGCGCTGGGCGAGATCGAAAAGGTGTCGTCGGATCTGTCCGGCTTGATTCAGGGCATCTCGTCGGCGGCGCAGCAGCAGTCCGGCGCGGCGGCCAACATCACCCAGACGATGAACACGATTCAGCAGATCACCTCGCAGACCACGCAGGGCGCCAACCAGACCGCACAGTCGATTGGAAACCTGGCGCAGCTCGCCGCCGACCTTCGCCGCTCGGTCGCCGACTTCAAGCTGCCGGCCTGAGCCCGGATTGGACGTTGCAATGAACAGCATGACCGCCGGCCGACGTCGCCTGCGACGCGGCCCCGCTGACCGGTGGAGTGCACGATGACCGTGATGCGCGACGCAATCGACACCACCACGCTGGGCTGGATCAAGCCGGAGCTGGACGAGACCCTGCGCCAGGCGCGGCAGGAAATCGAGGCGTTCGTCGAGACGCCCGGTGACATCGACCGCATGCGCGAGTGCGCGAGCCACCTGCACCAGGTGCACGGCACCCTGCGCATGGTCGAGCTGTATGCGCCGGCCATGGTCGCCGAGGAAATGGAGCGCCTGTCGCTGGCGCTGGTCCACGGTGATATCACTGATCGCGACGACGCCTGCGCGATGCTGATGCGCGGTGTCGTCCAGTTGCCCGATTACCTCGAGCGCCTGCAGGGCGGCCATCGCGACATCCCGATCGTGCTGTTGCCGCTGCTCAACGAGTTGCGTGCGACCCGCGGCGAGACCGGACTCAGCGAAAGCGTGCTGTTCGCGCCCAACCTCGACCGTCCGTTGCCCAACGACCTGCCGGCGCCGGTCGTCGCGGCGCCGACGATCCGCAGCGGCGCCCAGCCGGGCAGCCCGAACCTGGTCGCCTTGCGCGCCGCGCTCGCGCAGTGGCCGGAAACCGGTGCGCCGGCCGACGCCGCGCAACTGGCCAATATCGTCGACGGCCTGCTGGCCGAGGTTTCGGTCGAACCGCTGCGACGCATGCTGTGGGTGGCTTCCTCGGTCGCCGGCGCGCTGCGTGACGGCGCGCTGCCACCGACCCGCGCCCTGCGCCTGGCGTTTGGCGGCGTCGAGCGCGAAGCGCGGCAGATGCTCGACGACAACGGCTACAGCGCCCCGAGCAGCGAGCCCAACGCCGAGCCGACCCGGCAGTTGCTTTACCACGTCGCCCACAGCCAGGGCGGCCATCCGGCGCTGGACAACCTGCGCCAGACCTTCGAACTGGATGCCGAACTGCCGAGCGAATCGGAGATCGAGCACGCCCGCGGCAGCCTGAGCGGACGCAACCGTGCCCTCCTCGACACCGTGTCCGCGGCGATCAAGGAAGACCTGCTGCGGGTCAAGGATTCGCTCGACCTGCACCTGCGTACCGGCAAGACCGACGTCGCCGAACTGCGGCCGCAGGTCGAAGCCCTGGGCCGGGTCAGCGACACCCTCGGCATGATGGGCCTGGGCATCGCCCGCGGCGTGGTGCTGCAGCAGCGCGACGCGATGCACGAGATCGTCGCCGGCCAGCGTCCGGCCGACGAGTCGGCCCTGCTCGACGTGGCGGGCGCCTTGCTCTACGTCGACGCCTCGCTCGACGAGCAGGTATCGCGCCTGGGCCTGAGCGACGACCGCGCCGACGAGGACCTGCTCGCCAGCGAATCGCGCAAGGTGCTGGAAGTCGTGGTGCGCGAGGCGATCGCCAATTTCGGCGATGCCCGCCAGTCGTTCGTGGCCTTCGTCGAGACCAACTGGGACCATGCCGAACTGGCCGAGATCCCGCGCCTGCTGGACGAAGTCTGCGGCGCGCTGCGCATCCTCGACCTCGACCTGCCGGCGGACTACCTGACCGGCGTCAAGCGCTACACCGAGGCCGAGCTGATCGGCCGCAGGCGCGTGCCCAACGGCCAGCAGCTCGACACCATGGCCGATGCCCTGGCGAGCGTCGAGTACTACCTCGAGGCCCTGCGCGAGCAGCGCCCGAACCGCGACCGCATCCTCGAAATCGCCCGCCACAGCCTTGAATCGCTCGGCTACTGGCCGCTGCCGAACAACACAGCACCGCTGCAGGCCGAGATTCCCTCGCCGTTGTCGGTGGAAGAGGAAGACGGCGCCGCCGCCGCGCTGGACATGGCTTCGAGCAGTGCTCCCGCCAGCGAAGTCGCGGTCGAACCGGCTGGACCGGTTGAACAGATCGAGACGCCAGTCGTTGTCGAAACGTCCCCGGTCGCGGCCGATGCCGCGGCGGAAGCTGCTGCGCCCACGCCCACGCCCACGCCGGCCCGCGCGGTCGACGCCGGTGTCGACGGTTTCGCCAGCAGCGACGACATCGACGACGAGATCCGCGAGGTCTTCCTCGAGGAGCTCGAAGAAGAGATCGGCAACCTCGGCGAGCTGCTGGTCAGCTGGCGCCCGGCGCCGGAAAACATGGAGCAGCTGCGCTCGATCCGTCGCGTCTTCCATACCCTCAAGGGCAGTGGCCGGCTGGTCGGGGCCAAGACCCTGGGCGAGTTCAGCTGGAAGATCGAGAGCATGCTCAACCGCGTGCTCGACGGCAGCCGACTGGCCAGCCCGGCGGTAGTCGCGGTCGTCGACCATGCCTACGACGCCCTGCCGCAGTTGCATGCGGCCCTGGCCGGCACCGGTTCGATCAGTGCCGATCTCGCCGGCATCGCCGCGGTTGCCGAACGTGTTGCCGCAGGCGAGGAGGCGACCTACGTCGCGCCGACGCCCGAGCCGGCAGTGGAAGCCGCCGCGCCGGTCGCGGATATCGACAGCGAGGTGCAGGCACCTGCTTCCGCCGAGGCTGTCGAACCGGAGTCGGCGGTCGAGCCCGAGGCCGGAATTCCGCTCGAGGCGCCGTTTGAGGAAGCGGGGATCCCGGCATCGGTCGACGCCGTTCTGCTGGAGATCCTTGGCACCGAGGTCGCCGGGCACCTGGCCACCATCGAGTTGTGGCTGGCGGCCAGCGAACAGCAGCCGCAGCCCGCCGACGACCGCCTGCAGCGTGCGATCCACACGCTCAACGGCGCGCTGGCGATGACCGAAGTGCCGGTGATCACCGACATCACGGCGCCGACCGAGGCCTACGTGAAGCGCCTGCTGGCAGCGGGCCAGAATGCCAGCGCCGAAGGCGTCGCCGGCATCGCCGCGGTTTCCGCGGCGGTTTCGCGCACCCTGAAGGCGTTGCAGTCGAGCGCACCGCGCATCCCCGAATTCGAGGGGCTCGCCGCCCGCATGGCGGCGCTGCGCGACAGCCTGCCGGCCGCGCGTCCGCCATCGACGGACGAGGAGCTCGATGCCTCGCTGCCGACGGCGCGCACCAGTGGCGTCTCGGTGGTCGACCTGAGCCCGTTCGCGGGCGCCGACGCGTCGACGGAAATCGATATCCAGGCCGATGCGGAATCCTTCGCGTCCACCAGCCTGCCCGATCCCGGGCTCGCCCATGCGGCACGGCTGGATGAGGAGCGGGCAGAGGCCGAGCGGGTCGAAGCCGAGCGCGTCGAGGCCGAGCGCATCGACATGCAGCGGCTCGAGGCGGAGCGCCTCGAAGCGACGCAGGCGGAAGCAGGGCGTCTCGATGCCGAACGCATTGAACGCGAACTTCTGGACGCGGAACGCCGGCAAGCCGAACAGCTGGAAGCCGCGCGGATCGAAGCGGAGCGGGCGGAGTCCGAACGCCTTGAGGCCGAGCGTCTCGAAGCGGAACGTGTCGAAGCAGAGCGTCTTGAAGCAGAGCGCGTCGAGACGGAACGCCGCGAGGCCGAGCGTCTCGAAGTGGAACGTTTGGCGCTTGAGCAGGCGGAAGCCGCGCGGCTCGAGTCCGAGCGCCTTGAGGCGGAACGTCTCGCAGCGGAACAACTCGAAGCCGAACGCATCGAGTCGGAACGTCTCGAAGCAGAGCGCGTCGAAGCAGAGCGCATCGAGGCAGAACGCGTCGAGGCGGAACGCCTCGAAGCCGAGCGCCTCGCCGAGGAGGAGCGCGAGTACGCGTTGCTCGAAGCCGAGTACGCCGAGGCCGACCGGCTCGCCCGGGAGCGTGCCGAACTCGACGCGGCCCAGGCGCAGGCGGAACCGCCGGCCGCCGAATCCCCGGATTCCGTGCCGGAAGTTGCCGAAGCCACCGAAGACACCGCGGTCGACCCGGCCGTCGCCGGGCTGCTGATCGCCTCGCTCGCCGCGGTCACCGACCCCGAAGAAGCGCTCGACCTGGAAGACCTCGACCCGGAACTGGTCGACATCTTCGTCGAGGAGGGCGGCGACCTGCTCGACCACTCCGACGCGATGCTGGCGGACCTGCGCGAGGCGCCGACGTCGCGCGAATCGCTGGTCGGCCTGCAGCGCGACCTGCATACGCTCAAGGGCGGCGCCCGCATGGCCGGCATCATGGCGGTTGGTGAGCTCGGCCACGCCATGGAATCGCTGCTCGAAGCGGTGGTCGACCAGCGTTGCGAGCTCGGCGCCGACGGCGTGCCGTTGCTCGAACGCGGCTTCGACCGCCTGCACGCGATGATCACCCGGGTGGGCGATCGCCGCGCCATCGCCATGCCCGAGCGCTTGATCGCCGAGTTCGACGCGCGTTCGCGTGGCGAAAGCCTGCTGCACGTGGCGCCCGGGTCCGAGGGTCCGGTCGGGAAGGTCGAAGAATCCTCCTCGCCGGTCGAGGCCGTGGTTCCGGCAGCGAAGCCGTCGGCTCCCGCGTTCGCCCATCGCGATACGGCCATCGGGACCGGCACCAGCGATCTCGCTCCGCTGTCGGCGCCGGTGGAAGACGTCCAGCTTGGCGATGACGACGACATCGGTGTCCGCGCGCCGCAGGAGCAGGTGCGCATCCGTGCCGACCTGCTCGACCGGCTGGTCAATTACGCCGGCGAAGTCGCGATCTACCGTGCCCGCCTCGAGCAGCAGCTCGGTGCGTTCCGTGGCGCGATCGCGGAAATGGGCGCGACCAACATCCGCATGCGCGACCAGTTGCGTCGCCTCGAAATGGAAACCGAGGCGCAGATCGTCGCCCGCTACCAGCGCGAGGCCGAAGACAGCGAGCAGGTGTTCGATCCGCTCGAGCTCGACCGCTTCTCGACCCTGCAGCAGCTCTCTCGCGCGCTGTCGGAGTCGGCGGCCGACCAGAACAGCCTGCAGGGCACGCTTGATGACCTGACCCGCCAGTACGAAACCCTGCTGCTGCAGCAGTCGCGCGTCAGCTCCGACCTGCAGGAAGGCCTCATGCGCACGCGCATGGTGCCGTTCGACGCCTTGCTGCCGCGCCTGCGCCGGGTCATCCGGCAGGCGTCGGGCGAACTGGGCAAGCAGGTCCAGCTCAAGCTCGACGGTTCGCAGGGCGAGCTCGACCGCAACGTGCTGGAGCGCATGACCGCGCCGCTGGAGCACATGCTGCGCAACGCGGTCGCGCACGGCCTGGAGACGCCGGCCGAACGCAGGAAGGCGGGCAAGCCGGAGGAAGGCAACGTCCGCATCGCGATCCGCCGCGAAGGCTCGGAAGTGGTGCTGGAAGTCGCCGACGACGGTCGTGGCCTCAACCGCCAGGCGATCCGCCGCCGCGGCGAGGAGCGTGGACTGATCCGCGCCGACGCGGTGCTGGGCGATTCCGACCTCGACGCGCTGATCCTGGAGCCGGGCTTCTCCACCGCCGATGCGGTCAGCCGCCTGGCCGGCCGCGGCGTCGGCATGGACGTGGTGGCCAGCGAGGTGCGCCAGCTTGGCGGCCTGCTCGACATCCACTCGGACCCGGGCCACGGCACGCGATTCACCCTGCGCCTGCCGCAGACCCTCGCGGTCACCCAGGCGGTGTTCGTCAAGATCGGCGAGACCACCTTCGCGGTGCCGATCGCCTCGGTCCGCGGCGTGGGCCGCATCGCCCGCGAGGAGCTGGTCGATGCCAATGGCCAGCCGCGCGATGCCAGCTACGCTTACGGCGGCGACGACTACATCGTGCATGACCTCGGCGACCTGGTCGGCCACGGCACCGCCAAGGCCGAAGGCCAGTTGCAGATGCCGGTGCTGCTGATCCGCTCCGGCGACCTGCATGCCGCGGTCACCGTCGACCAGGTCATCGGCAACCGCGAAATCGTGGTCAAGCCGGTCGGGCCGCAGGTCGCTTCGGTGCCGGGCATCTTCGGTGCGACCATCATGGGTGACGGCCGCGTGGTCGTGATCCTCGATATCGCCCCGCTGGTCCGCCGCCATGCGACCCTGCCACGCGACCTGCGGGCGGCGCCTGCGGTGGTGGAACACCGCCAGGTCCCGCTGGTGATGGTGGTCGACGACTCCGTCACCATGCGCAAGGTCACCGGCCGCGTGCTGGAGCGCAACAACTTCGAGGTCGCCACCGCGAAGGACGGCATCGACGCGCTCGAGCGGATGGTCGACGTCGTGCCGGACCTGATGCTGCTCGACATCGAGATGCCGCGGATGGATGGCTACGAGCTGGCCACCCAGATGAAGGCCGACCCGCGGCTGCGCAACGTGCCGATCGTGATGATCACCTCGCGTACCGGCGACAAGCATCGCCAGCGTGCGATGGACATCGGTGTCGATCGTTACCTCGGCAAGCCCTACCAGGAACCCGAACTGATGCGGAACGTGTTCGAGTTGCTCGGAATCGAGCGTCGACATGGAGGCTGAGGCGCTGCGGGTCGCCTTGCTGGCCCGGCCCGGCGTCGCCTGCGATCGCCTGCGCGGCGCGCTCGAGCAGTCGGGCGCCCGGCAGGTGCTCGAAGCCGACCCGACCGAACTGGAGCTGCCGGCCCTGGTCGTCGCCGCACCGCAGGTGGTGCTGGTGGCGCTGGATCCGGCGACCGAGAACGTGCTCGACCGTTTCGACGACGTGCTGTTCGATCCCGCGGTGGACGTGATCTACGAGGAGGCGGAACTCACAGCCTCGCGCGAAGGCTGGGACGTGGCGCGCTGGCAACGCCACCTGGTGGCCAAGCTGCAGCGCCATGGCGATGTCCTGCCGCCCGGTCGCGAACCCGATGAGGTCGATGCCGCTGCGTCCGCACCGGCGGCTGTTCCGGCGATTGCGCCGGCGATCGCATCGCAGGATGTTGCCGGGTTCGAATCCGATCCCGCCGCTTCCGTGGAGAGTGCCGGCCTGCAAGCGGAGACGGCCGATCCCGCGCCGACCGCGGAGGCGCCCGCAGCCGACTACAACGCGTTCGATCCGGTGATGGCCGAGTTCGACAGCGGTCCGGACGCCGGGATCGAAGCGGGAACCGGATACGAAAACGCATTCGTGCCGGTTGCCGCCGGGATTCCGGAACTGTCGCTGCCGACCGACGATGAACCGGTCGAAGCCGAGGCGGTCGAAGCCGAGCCGTCGCCGTCGGCCGACGCCGCCATGGAGCCTTCCGGCCCGGAGACGGCAGAGACGACGTCCGACCCCGCCCCCGCATCGCGGTTCGGCAACCTCACGCTCGACGACGGCAACAGCGATATCGTCGCCGAGAGCCACGAGGCCAACCACAAGTTCAAGCGTGACCTGAGCGACCTGGAGAGCCGGATTTCCGGCCTGGAACTGGTCGACGACACCCCCGTGCGCGGCCCCGAACAAGCGTCGGGCGCCGTGCTGGTGCTGGCCGGCATCGGCGGCCCGGACGCGGTGCGGCAACTGCTCGGCGCATTGCCGGCGGAGTTCGCGCGGCCGGTGCTGATCCAGCAACGCCTCGATGGTGCGCGCTACGACAAGCTGGTCGCGCAGATGCAGCGGGCCACCCAGGCGCCGGTGCAACTGGCGGTGCCGGGCCAGACGGCGCACGCCGGTTTTGTCTACATCCTTCCGGCCGATGTCGGCGTGGACGTGGCCAGTGCCGGCATCCGCTTCAACGAGGGCGGCGAGCTGCTGTCCGCGCTGCCATCCGCCGATAGCGCGGTGCTGCTGCTCAGCGGCAGTGACCCGGCGCTGGTCGACGCGGTGATGAAACACAGCTGGGCCGGCGCGCTGGTCGCCGGCCAGGCCGCGGATGGCTGCTACGACGCCGCCGCCGCGAATGCACTGGCCGCCCGCGGCGGCGACACCGCGCCGGCAGTCGAGCTGGCCCAACGACTTTCGGAGCGCTGGCCATGACGCGATCCGAACCGGGGAAAGAGATGTCCAAGCATTCCCACGCGGCGCCGCAGGCGCCGTCCCAGACCGGGCCCGAAGCGGATATCCGCGGCGTGGTGATCCAGCTCTCGGGCGCACGCCTGCTGCTGCCCAACGCGACCATTGCCGAGGTGCTGTCGTTCGCTCCGCCGGAGCCGGTGGAAGGCACGCCGGACTGGCTGCTCGGCCGGATGCGCTGGCGCGGCTGGCAGTTGCCGCTGATCAGCTTCTCGCAGCTGGCCGGGCTGGCCGACGAGCAGGGCGGCCTCGGCAGCAAGGTGATCGTGTTCAAGGCGCTGGGCGGCGATTCCAAGGTCCCGTATTTCGCGATCCTGACCCAGGGCTTCCCGCGCCTGGTGACGGTCTCGCGTGCGGGCCTGCAGGTCGATGCCGATGGCGGCGAGTTGCCGCTGGCGGTGCAGGCGAGGGTCACCCTCAACCTCGACGACGCGCTGGTGCCCGACCTTGTCGCGATCGAGCGGCTGATTGCCGAGGCGCTCGCGCAGGCGGCCTGACGCCGGACGCATCCGCCGACCGCGCGGATGCCGCAATGCCCCGAGCGTCAGGCGAGATCGCCGAACCGCGACTGCAACGCCGCGATCGCGGCCAGGCCGGCGGTTTCGGTACGCAGCACCCGCGGCCCCAGCCGCAGTCCCTGGAAGTCCGCGGACTGCAACTGTTCGCGGTCGCGCGGCGACCAGCCACCTTCCGGCCCCACCGCAAGCAACGCCTGCCCGTCGATCGCCGCGAGCGTGGCGATCGACTGCCGGCCCTCGGGATCGAGCAGCAGGCGCAGTCCGCCGGTGGGCAGCGACGCCAGCGCTTCCTGCAAGGTCGCGGGTGCCGCCACGTCCGGCACCACGGCGCGACCGCTCTGTTCGCACGCCGCGATGACGACATTGCGCCAGTGGGCCAGCCGCTTGGCCGCCCGCGCCGCGTCGAGCTTGACCTCGCTACGTTGCGACGTGACCGGAAGTATCGCGGCGACGCCCAGTTCGGTCGCCTTCTGCAGGATCAGGTCCATCTTCTCGCCGCGGGCGATGCCCTGCAGCAGCACGATAGGCAACGGTGATTCGCGCTCGACCGGGGTCGCGGCGCTGATGCCGACGCGCAGTTCGCGTTTGCCGATGGCGAGCACGCGGGCCGCGTAATCCGAGCCGTCGCCGTTGAACAGCACGCAGTCATCGCCGACGCCGAGCCGCAGCACCCGCGCGAGGTGTACCGCCGGCGCCTCGGGCAGCGCCAGCTCCATGCCTGGCGCCAGTGGCAGGTCGACGTGGACGCGGGTCAGGCGCATCGGGTTTCCCGGATCGCCTGGTTGATCACCGCGCGGGTGGTGTCGGCCAGCAGTGCCAGGCCATCGTCGTCGATCGTGTACGGCGGCATCCAGTACAGGATGTCGCCGAGCGGCCGCAGCAGCACGCCGCGGTCGAGCGCGGCGCGATAGGCGTGCAGGCCGAACCGCGCGGCCGGGTCGAACGGGGCGGATTTGTCGCCATCGCGCCCGAACTCGAAGGCGACGATCATCCCGGCCTGGCGCACGTCGGCGACGTGCGGATGATCCCCGATCCGTGCGGCCAGTCCTGCCATCTTCGCGGCGGTCGCGCGATTGCGTTCGAGCACGTCGTCGGACTCGAAGATGCCCAGCGTCGCCAACGCCGCGGCACAGGCCAGCGGATTGCCGGTGTAGCTGTGCGAATGCAGGAACGCACGCTCGCGCGAATTGTCGAGGAAACCCTCGTACAGCTCCTGGGTCGCCAGCACCGCGCACAGCGGCAGGCTGCCGCCGGTCAAGCCCTTCGACAGGCACAACAGGTCGGGCGCGATGCCGGCCTGCTCGCAGGCGAACATCGTGCCGGTGCGGCCGAAGCCGACCGCGATCTCGTCGGCGATCAGGAAGATGCCGTGCACGTCGCACAACTCGCGTGCGCGCTTGAGATAGACCGGGTCGTGCATGCGCATGCCGCCGGCGCATTGCACCCGCGGTTCCAGGATCAGCGCGCAGATCTCGCCGGCGTGGTGGTCGAGCAAACGGGCGAGGGCGTCGGCGGCTTCCTCGGCGTGGCTGGCGGCGCTTAGGCCCGGGCGGGCGAGGAATGCGTCCGGTGACGGCGTGAACAGTGCCTCCGTCAGCAGCGGCGCGTAGACCCGGCGGTACAGCGGCACGTCGCCGACCGCGAGCGCCCCGAGTGTCTCGCCGTGGTAGCCGCCCTCCAGCGCGACGAATTTGGTCCGCCGTTCCTCGCCGCGGTTGCGGAACCAGTGGAACGCCATCTTCAGTGCGACCTCGACCCCGGCCGAGCCGTTGTCGGCATAGAACACCTTGGCCAGCGGCGCGCGGCCCGGCTCGCGCGGCGCGATCGCCAGCAGCTTCTCGGCGAGTTCGACCGCCGGTGCGTGCGAGCAGCCGGCGAGGATCACGTGCTGCAACTCGCGCGCCTGGGTCGCGATCGCCTCGGCGATGCGCGGCTCGGCGTGGCCGAACAGGTTGACCCACCAGCTCGAGACCGCGTCGAGGTAGCGGCGGCCATCGCGGCCGATCAGCCACGGGCCTTCGCCGCGCGCGATCGGCAGCAACGGCAGGGTGTCGGTGCGCGGACCCGGGGCGCGGTCGCGCTGGTGCTCGCGCATCTGCGTGCACGGGTGCCACAGCACCGACAGGTCGCGTTCGCGCCAGGCATCGGCGACGGCATCGCCGCCGTCGCGGCCATTGTTGTCCCGGGCCTCTGCTAGCATCGCTGGATCGTGATTCGTCTTCTGCATCCGCCCATTATCGCTTTTCGTCGCGTGCCTGCTCCGGATCGTGCTCCGGTCATGGAAGGCATGCGATGAGCCGGCGCCTGCCGACGATCCACAACATCGTCACCGACGACAGCGGCCCGTACCGGGTCGAGCACCTCGATCTCGAGTTCAGCAACGGCGAGCGCCGCCGGTTCCAGCGGTTGCACGGGCGCGGTCATGGCGCGGTGGTGGTGGTGCCGATGCTCGACGATGAAACCGTGCTGCTGGTGCGCGAATACGCGGCCGGCCTGCATCGATACGAACTGGGGCTGGTGAAGGGCCGGATCGATGCGGGCGAAACCCCTTCGCAGGCGGCCGACCGCGAACTCAAGGAGGAGGCCGGCTACGGTGCGCGCTCGCTGACCGTGCTGCGCGAACTGACCCTGGCCCCGACCTACATGAGCCACGCCACCCACCTGGTGCTGGCGCGCGAGCTGTACCCCGAGCGCCTGGCCGGTGACGAACCCGAGCCGCTCGAAGTGGTGCCGTGGAGGCTCGATGCGCTGCACGAGCTGATCCTGCGCGACGATTTTTCCGAAGGCCGCAGCATCGCCGCGTTGTTCATCGCGAGGGAGTGGTTGCGGACCTAATGAAGATCGACCGATGAAGATCGAGCAATGAAGATCGACCTGCAATTGCGCGACGGCGTGATCGCCATCGCCCGTGCCGCCGCGACTGCGATCCTTGAAATCTACGACAGCGAGTTCGCGGTCGAGCACAAGGATGACCGTTCGCCGCTCACCGCGGCGGACCTCGCCGCGCACCGCTGCATCGTCGACGGCCTCGAGCGCCTGACGCCGGACATCCCGGTGCTCTCGGAGGAGTCCTCCGGCATCACCACCGCGCAGCGGCGGTCGTGGCCGTGCATGTGGCTGGTCGACCCGCTCGACGGCACCCGCGAATTCGTCAAGCGCAATGGCGAGTTCACGGTCAATATCGCGCTGATCGAGGACGGCGTATCGACGTTCGGCGTGGTTCAGGCGCCGGTGACCGGCGTGGCCTGGCATGGCGGGCGCGGCATCGGGGCATTTCGCCGGGATGGCGCAGGCAACGAGCAGCCGCTGCGCGTGCGTGCGCCGGCGACCGCGCCGCTGCGGGTTGCCGCGAGTCGCTCCCATCGCGACCAGCGCACCGCGACGTTCATCGAGCGCATGGGCGAGGTCGAGCCGGTCGGGCTGGGCTCGTCGCTGAAGTTCTGCCGGATCGCCGAGGGCGCGATCGACATCTACCCGCGGTTCGGCCCGACCAGCGAATGGGACACCGCGGCCGCGCAGGCCGTGCTCGAGGGTGCCGGGGGCGAAGTGCTCGACCTGCGGGGCCGGCCCTTCCGCTACAACCAGCGCGACACCCTGCTCAACGGCGAGTTCATCGCACTGGGCGACACCGCGTTGCCGTGGCAGGCCTGGACCGCCGCATGAGCGACGCTTCCGACGGTATCCATCGCCTGCTGGACATCATGGCCAGCCTGCGCGATCCGCACGCGGGCTGCCCGTGGGACATTCAGCAGACCTTCGCGACGATCGCGCCCTATACCGTCGAGGAGGCCTACGAGGTCGCCGACGCGATCGACCGTGGCGACCTCGATGGCCTGAGGGACGAACTCGGCGATCTGCTGCTGCAGGTGGTGTTCCACGCGCGGATGGCGCAGGAGCAGGGGGCGTTCGGCTTCGACGACGTGGTCGCCGCGATCTGCGACAAGATGGTGCGCCGCCACCCGCACGTGTTCGGCGACGAATCCATGCCGGACGCCGCCGCCCAGACTGTCGCGTGGGAAGAGTTGAAGCGCCGCGAACGCGCCGCCGCCGGGGACGCCGACACTTCCGCGCTGGCCGGCATCGCCCGCGGCCTGCCGGAGTGGCAGCGCGCGGTGAAATTGCAGAAACGCGCCGCACGGGTCGGCTTCGACTGGCCCGGACCCGCCCCAGTGATCGCCAAGCTGCACGAAGAGATCGAAGAGGTCCGGGCCGAGTTCCAGGCGCGTGAATCCAGCCCGGATGACCCGGCGGTGCAGGATCGGCTGGAAGACGAAATCGGCGACCTGCTGTTCGTGGCCGCCAACCTCGCACGCCACGCCGGCGTCGACGTCGGCAGCGCGTTGCGACGGGCCAACCACAAGTTCGAGCGCCGCTTCCGTGCCATGGAGGCGATCGCGGCGGCGGAGGGAGAACCTCTCGCCGGGCAGCCGCTGGAGGCCCATGAACGCTACTGGCAGCGGGTGAAGGCGCGGGAGTAGCCATTGTCCCGGGGTTCGTCCGCCTTCACGGTACGTCTACCCGGGACCCGGCAACCTTCACAAAACTGAAGGGTGGAGAATCTGTATGTCGGGTACCCGCGACGGCGGTCTGGTCCTGATCGTCGAGGACAATCGCAATATTTCGGAGATGGTGGGGGAATACCTCGAAAGCCGCGGCTTCGAGGTGGATTTCGCTGCCGATGGGCTCGACGGCTACCGGCTGGCCGCCGAGAACAGTTACGACGTGATCGTGCTCGACCTGATGCTGCCGAGGCTCGACGGCATCGAGGTCTGCAAGCGCCTGCGCGAGGAAGCGCGCAAGTCGACGCCGGTATTGATGCTGACCGCACGCGACACCCTGGACGAGAAACTGACCGGCCTGTCCGCGGGCGCCGACGACTACCTCACCAAGCCGTTCGCGATCCAGGAACTGGAAGCCCGGCTGCGCGCGTTGATCCGGCGGGAGCGCCGCCAGGTCGGCGGCGAGGTGCTCAAGGTCGCCGACCTCGTGCTCGACCCGGCCAGCCTGCGGGTCACCCGCGGCGGCAGCGAACTGCAGCTGTCGCCGATTGGCCTGCGCCTGCTGACGATCCTGATGCGCGAGTCGCCGCGGGTGGTCAGCCGGCAGGAGATCGAGCGCGAGATCTGGGGCAACGGCCTGCCGGACTCGGATACGTTGCGCAGCCATCTCTACAACCTTCGCAAGACCATCGACAAGCCGTTCGACAAGCAGTTGCTGCACACCGTGCAGTCGGCCGGATACCGGGTCGCGGACATCTCGCAGCCGCCCGAGTGACGGCGATGCGCATGCCATGACCCAAGGTCTTCCGCGCCGGATCAAGCTTGCATTCATCGTGCAGGCGATCCTGGGCAGCATCGTCATCACGGCCGGCGTCGTACTCGCCGGCCTGCTGGTGCGCGAAGGCGTCCTGTCGCAGCGGATGCAGCGCGAGGCCGACGTGTTCTGGACCGGCCGCGCCGCCAGTCCCGCGTACCCGCTGCCGAGGACCTCGACCATGGCCGGCTACCTCGACCCGGCCGCGCCCGGCGATCGCATCGTGCCGCGCGAACTGCGCCAACTGGAGCCGGGCATGCACCGCCGCGCCCTGCCCGGCGTCGTGGGGAAGAAGCAGGACGTCCTGGTCGACCACCGCCCGCAGGGCACGTTCTACCTGACCTTCGAGGCGGGCCATGTCGACCGCGCGATCCTGCTGACCGGGCTGGTCTCGTTGATCCTGTCGCTGCTGGCGACCTACCTGATTTCCTGGCTCACCTACCGCACCTCCAAGCGTCTGGTCGGGCCGGTCAGCTGGCTGGCCAACGTGGTGTCCAACTGGGATCCGCGCGACCCCGACGCCAGCGCGATCACCCCGCGCAACCTGCCGCCGGAAGCGGGCAGCGAGGTGCGCCACCTGTCGCGCGCACTGGTCGGGCTGGCCGACCGGGTCGCCGATTTCGTCGAGCGCGAGCGCGACTTCACCCGCGACGCCAGCCACGAGCTGCGGACCCCGCTGACCGTGATCCGGGTCGCCACCGACATGATGCTGGGCGACCCCGACACGCATCCGCGCACCCTGCGTGCACTGGCGCGCGTGCAGCGCGCCGGCCGCGACATGGAAGCGGTGATCGACGCGTTCCTGATCCTCGCCCGCGAGGCCGACATCGCGCCGCAAAGCGCCGAGTTCGAGGTCCGCGACATCGTCCATGACCAGGTCGAGCGGGTGCGACCGATGCTGCAGGACAAGCCGGTGGCGATCGAGGTGGTCGACAACGGTGCCCCGCGCCTGTTCGGGCCGCCGCACGTGCTCGCGGTGATGCTCGGCAACCTGCTCAGCAACGCCGTGCATTTCACCGACCACGGCGACATCGAGGTGCGGCTCGGCCCGGACCGGATCGAGGTCCGCGACAGCGGCATCGGCATGGATGCGCAAACCCTCGCCAAGGCATTCGAGCCGTTCTACCGCGCCGACCCGTCGCGCGAGGAAAGCAAGGGCATGGGCCTGTCGATCGCGCGCCGGATGGGCGAGCGCATGGGCTGGCCGGTCAGCCTGCACAGCCTGCCGGGACAGGGCACCACGGCGACCATCCGCTTCCTCGGCTGAGCCGGCCGGCACGGCCGGCAGACTGCGACGTTCCTGTACCGCCGCGGGCGTTCCTGCGTGGGCGCTGCCATGCCTGTCAACCGTGGGCGCGCGGGCGCGTTGGCGATGCTGTTCCCACGACTCGACGACCCGATGACAACTCCCCGCAGCCCCGTACCCAAGCCCGCGCGTGCCAACTGGTGGCGTCGCGGCATCGTCGCGGGGGCGGTGGTCGCCGCCGTCGCCATCGCGGTTTACCTGTGGCAGGGGCACGGCGCGTCGGCCGGGAGCGGCTACCGCACCGCCACGGTCGAACGCGGCGACATCCGGGTGACGATTTCCGCGACCGGCACCCTGGCCGCCATTTCCACGGTGGATGTCGGCAGCCAGATCTCAGGCCAGGTCACCGAGGTGCTGGCCGACTTCAACGACCGGGTGACCAAGGGCCAGGTCCTCGCCCGGATCGATCCGAGCACGTTCGATGCGCAGATCGCCCAGGGCGATGCCGCGGTCAACGCCGCCCGTGCCAACCTCGCCACGGCCCGGGCCAGCCTGCGCAATGCCGAGGCCGACTACACCCGCAAGGCCGAGCTGGGCCGCGACCAGCTGGTGGCCGCCAGCGATGTCGACCTCGCCCGTGCGGCGCGCGACCAGGCCCGCGCCCAGGTCAACGCGGCACAGGCGCAGATCGTCCAGCAACGTGCCTCGACCCAGACCGCCCGGCTCAACCTCGGCCGCGCCGTGATCCGCTCGCCGGTCGACGGCGTGGTGCTGACGCGTACCGTCGAGCCCGGTCAGACCGTGGCGGCGAGCCTGCAATCGCCGGTGCTGTTCCAGATCGCCGAGGACCTGTCGCAGATGGAGATCGTGCTGGCGATCGACGAGGCCGACATCGGCCAGGTCGCGGCCGGGCAGACGGTGTCGTTCAGCGTCGATGCGTTCCCCGACCGCCAGTTCCGCGGCAGCGTGCAGCAGGTGCGGCTGTCGGCGACCAACACCAACAACGTCATCACCTATCCGGTGGTGGTGGCGGTCGACAACAGCGACCAGATCCTGCTGCCCGGCATGACCGCGAGCGCCGAGATCGAGGTCAGCCGCCGCGACGACGTGTTGCGCGTGCCCAATGCCGCGCTGCGCTACAAGCCGGCGGAGGGCGAGGCCGCCGGACCGGCCCCGGCCCCGGGCGCTGCCGGCGTGGCCGCCGAGTTGCCGGGTATCGCCGCCTCGCTCGGGCTCGACGCTGCGCAGCAGGCCGCGTTCGATACCGCGCTGGAGGCGATGCGGCAGCGTCGCGCCGCACGTGCCGCGCCTGCGGCGGCTGCCCCTCCCAATGGCGGTGGCTCGATGTTCGGCGGGCCGCGTGGCGGCAGCCCGCGCGCGGCGGATGGCGGTGGCACGCGGCAACGGATGCAGGAGCGCTTCCGGCAGCAGTTCGCGGCATTCCGCGACACGCTGTCCGACGCCCAGCAGGCCGACTGGGATCGTGAGCTCGCGGCGCTGGCCGCCGCGCGCCGGGTAACGCTGTACCGTCTCGTCGACGGCGAGGTCGAGGCGGTCACGGTCCGGGTCGGCGCCAGCGATGGCAGCTGGACCGCGGTGTCGGGTCCGCTGGCCGATGGCGAGACGGTCGTCGTCGGCGTCGAGCGCCCGGTCGAATGAGCGCGCGGCCGGCGGTGATCGAGACCCATGGCCTCGGCAAGGTCTATTCGCCAAGTACCCAGGCCGAGGTGGTCGCGCTCCATGGCGTCGACCTGCGCATCGAACGCGGCGAGTTCGTCGCGATCATGGGGCCGTCGGGCTCGGGCAAGTCGACCCTGATGAACCTGGTCGGTTGCCTCGACACGCCAAGCCATGGTCGTTACCTGTGCGACGGCACCGACGTGGCGACCCTCGACGCGGAGGTGCTGGCGGTGCTCCGTCGCGACAAGATCGGCTTCGTGTTCCAGGGCTTCAACCTGCTGCCGCGCATGAGTGCGCTGGAGAACGTGGCGATGCCGATGGGTTACGCCAACGTGCCGCATGCCGAGCGCATGGAACGTGCTCATGCGGCGCTGGCTGCGGTCGGGCTGGCCAGTCGCGAATCGCATCGGCCCAGCGAGCTGTCGGGCGGCCAGCAACAACGCGTCGCGATCGCGCGTTCGCTGATCAACCGGCCGCCGATCCTGCTGGCCGACGAGCCGACCGGGGCGCTCGACAGCCGCACCGGCGAGGAGATCCTCGCGCTGTTCAAGCAGTTGCAGGCCGACGGCCACACCGTCGTGCTGATCACCCACGACCCGGAGGTCGCGGCGCACGCCGACCGCGGCTTCGTCATGCACGACGGCGAGTTGCACGATGCCACTTCGCCGTTCGCGCAGGCGCATTTCCCGGGGATCGCGCGATGAACTTCCTGGAAGTCCTGCGCACCGCGATCTTCGCCCTGCGCGGCAACTGGCTGCGCAGCGGGCTGACCTCGCTGGGCGTGATCATCGGCATCGCCGCGGTGATCGTGATGGTCTCGGTCGGGCAGGGCACGCAGTCGGAAATCGACAAGCTGGTCTCCGGACTCGGCTCGAACCGCCTCGACATCAGTCCCAACTCTCGACGCGGCGCCGGTGGCGTGCGCATGAGCGCGAGCAGTTTCTACACGATCGACGAGGACGATGTCGACGCGATCCGCGAGCAGATCCCGGAAGTGCAGTACGTCGCCGGTTCGATGCGCGGCAGTTCCCAGGTGGTGTTCGCCGAGAACAACTGGTCGGCCGACTGGGAAGGCATCCAGCCGGACTACTTCGAGCTGGAGAACTGGCGGCTGGCTTCCGGCGCGGGTTTCGACGCGCGTGACTACAACGGTGGCGGCAAGTCGGTGATCCTTGGCGAGACGGTGCGGCGCGAGCTGTTTGGCGACGAGGATCCGGTCGGCCAGAGCGTGCGCATCGGGCGGGTGCCGTTCACCGTGGTCGGTACGCTGGAGCCGAAGGGGCAGGGCGGCTTCGGCCAGGACCAGGACGACGTGATGCTGGTGCCGCTGGAGACGGCGCGGCGCCGGCTGATGGGCTCGATGGGGTTGCCGCCGGGCGCGGTGCGGCAGATAGCGGTCGGGGTCGCACGGGCCGACGACCTGGGCTATGTGCAGGGGCAGATCGAGTCGCTGCTGCGGCAGCGCCACGATATCCAGCCGGGCGCGGAGGACGATTTCCGGGTGCGCAACATCGCCGAGATCGTGGCGACGCGGACGCAGACGACGCGGTTGATGTCGTTGCTGCTGGGTGCGGTCGCGACGATCTCGTTGATCGTCGGCGGCATCGGGATCATGAACATCATGCTGGTGTCGGTGACCGAGCGGATCCGCGAGATCGGCCTGCGGATGGCGGTCGGGGCGGGGCCGTCGGACATCCGCCGGCAGTTCCTGGCGGAGGCGATGCTGATTTCGCTGATCGGCGGGGCGCTCGGCATCGGGATCGGGATCGTCGGGGCGCTGCTGGTGGGGCGGTTCGGTGCGTTGCCGGTGGTGTTGAACGGGCAGGTGGTGGGGTTGGCTGCGGGGTTCTCGATCGCCACGGGGTTGTTCTTCGGTTACTACCCGGCGCGCAAGGCGTCGCTGCTGGATCCGATCGAGGCGTTGCGGCAGCAGTAGGTTGGGTGGCAGCGGAGGTGGAGCGAAGGCGGAAGCGGGGCTTCGGGCGGTAGCGCCGCCCTGCCGGGGTATTGTCTCCGCCCCTCCGTCGGGCCATCCATGGCCCGAGTCGGGGACGTGCGCCATCCATGGCGCACTCTCCGCAATACCCCGGCAGGACGTCGCGCCGCAGCGTGGGGGCTGTGGCTTCGTGTGGCACTGCATTGTCGAGATGGTTGCGGCGAAAGCGGCTTTCCTCCGTTGTAGGAGCGACGTAAGTCGCGACGCTCTGAACCCATGGGATGGTGAGGCATTCGCGACTTACGTCGCTCCTACAATGGGTGCTTTTTCAGGGGCGTGTGGGTGCAAACCGTCCAGACATCTCCGCTGCGACAGAACCTCCAAAACCACCCCCGGCATCCGCGTTATCCTCGCGGCATCACTCGTCATCGCGCACCCGCCATGCACAAGCCCGCGTTCCCGGCCTTTCTTGCGTCCACCCTTCTGCTCGCGCTCTCCACCATGACCGCCCACGCACAAGTCCCGTCCGTTCCATCGCAGGCCGAGTCGAAGACCGCGCTGGTCATCCACGGCGGTGCCGGCTACGTGCCGCGTGATGCCGAGGCGGAGCGGGCCGCGCGCGCGGACCTCGGGCGTGCGCTGGATGCCGGCAACGCGGTCCTGTCCGCCGGTGGCACGGCGCTCGACGCGGTGCAGGCCGCGATCGTGGTGCTGGAGGAGTCGCCGCGCTTCAACGCGGGCAAGGGCGCGGTGTTCAACGCGCGCGGCGGCCATGAACTCGACGCCTCGATCATGGAAGGCCATACCCGTCGCGCCGGGGCGGTTGCCGGGGTCACCACGGTGCGTAGCCCGATCACACTGGCGCGGACGGTGATGGAGCACTCGCCGCACGTGATGCTGGCCGGTGAGGGCGCGGAGGCGTTCGCCGATTCGCGGCCGGAGATCGAACGCGTTCCCAATGACTGGTTCGATACCGACCACCGCCGCAAGGCGCTCGAGAAGGCCCAGCGGCAAGCCGCCGCTGGCGATGAGAATCCCGGGCAGTACTTCGGCACGGTCGGTGCAGTCGCGCTGGACAAGCACGGCCATATCGCCGCGGCCACCAGCACCGGCGGCATGACCAACAAGAAGTGGGGCCGGATCGGCGACTCGCCGGTGATCGGCGCCGGCACCTGGGCCAACGACAACTGCGGCGTGTCGGGCACCGGCTGGGGCGAGTTCTACATCCGCAACGCGGTCGCCCACGACATCTGCGCCCGCGTGGCCTACCGCGGCGATTCGCTCGCGGAGGCGGCGGAGGAAGTGGTCAACCGGATCGTGCCCGCCGCCGGCGGCGATGGCGGTGCGATCGCGCTCGATCGCGAGGGCAACATCGCGATGCCGTTCAACACCGGCACCATGTACCGGGCGTGGATCAGGCCCGACGGCAGCCGCGGCGTCGCGATCTTCGAGGAGTAGCCGGGGCTACTGGCCCTGTTGTTCCGTCCACGCGGCCATGCGCTTTTCCATTTCCTCCGGCGGCACGTCCTCGACGTGGGTCGCCAGCGCCCACTTGTGCCCGAACGGGTCGATCACCGAGCCCATGCGGTCGCCCCAGAACTCGTCCCTGATCGGCTTGTCGGCCTTCGCACCGGCATCCAGCGCCCGCTGGTAGGCGCGATCGACGTCGTCGCCGTAGACCATGAAGCTGACCGTGGTCCCGCCGCGTGCGTTGGGACCGAGCGCCTGCATGTCGGGCCACTCGTCCGACAGCATCAGGTTGCAGTCGCCGATGCGGATCTCGGCATGGCCGATGCGGTCGCGGCCGTCGGCGTCCTTCATGGGCAGGCGGTAGAGTTCCTGCGCGCCGAATGCGCGCTGGTAGAAATCGATCGCCGCGGCGGCATCCTCGACGATCAGGTAGGGGGTGACGCTGTGGTAGCCGTCGGGGATGGGGGGTACGGCCATGGGCATGTTCTCCGGGAGCGGCTCTGGACGCGCCAGCGTGTCGCGGAACCTGCTAACTGGACGCGAAGGTTGCGTTAGCGCCTCGCTGGACCGGCGGCGGGATGGCCCTTGTGGCAAAATTGTCCGTCGGGCGGCCATTGGCCCGTCGCCCGGCCCGCCCAGCCAAGAATCCTCGATGACGATCCCGCGCAACGCTGCCGATCCCATGCCGATCCACGGACGCCTCCGCTGAGATGGCCGACGAGATCGGTAACCTGCCGCGCCGCCCGGGCCGCATATTGCTGGCGGCCAAATGGTCGATACAGGGCCTGGTCGCCGCCTGGCGGCACGAGTCCTCGTTCCGCCTCGAGGCCTATCTGTTCGTGCTGCTCGCGCCGCTGGCCTGCTGGCTTGGCCAGACCCCGGTGGAGCGCGTGCTGCTGATCGGCTCGATGCTGCTGGTGCTGAGCATCGAACTGCTCAACTCGGCGATCGAGGCGGTGATCGAACGCTATGGCGCCGAGTTCCACGAACTGGCCGGCCGGGCCAAGGACATGGGCTCGGCCGCCGTGTTCGTGCTGATGATCAACGTAGTGCTGACGTGGGGGCTCATCCTCCATGGCCAGCTGGACTGAACACAAAACCGGGAAACGACTGTGATTGAAATGCTGATGGATCCGGAAGTCTGGATCACCCTGATCACCCTGAGCGCGATCGAGATCGTGCTGGGCATCGACAACCTGGTGTTCATCTCCATCGCGGTCAGCAAGCTGCCGGTCGAGACGCGCGAGCGGGCCCGAAAGTTCGGCATCGCGGTCGCCTGCCTCAGCCGGATCGGCCTGCTGCTGACCCTGGCCTGGCTGGCCGGGCTGACCAACGACCTGTTCACGCTGTTCGGGCAGGGCATCTCGGTGCGCGACCTGGTGCTGATCCTGGGCGGCGCGTTCCTGCTGGTGAAGGGTGGCATGGAAATCCGCGACGGCATCGTCGGCGAGGCGGAGTCCGAGGACATCCACACCAAGCCGGTGACGTCGTTCGCGATGGTGATCGCGCAGATCGCGGTGATCGACATCGTGTTCTCGCTCGACTCGGTGATCGCCGCGGTCGGCATGGCCAACCAGACCTGGATCATGGTCTGCGCGATCCTGCTGGCGGTCGCGGTGATGCTGATGGCGGCCACCCCGCTGGGCAAGTTCATCGAACGCAACCCGACCATCAAGATGCTGGCGCTGGCCTTCATCGTGCTGATCGGCGCCTACCTCGTCGCCGACGGTTTCGGGCTGCACATCCCGAAGGGCTACATCTACGGCGCAATGGGTTTCTCGGCGCTGGTCGAGTGCCTGAACCTGTGGGCCAAGCGCCGCCAGTTGCGGCGCGTCACCGGCGACTGACGCGGGCGCGGGTTCGGTAGCGGCCGCGTGTGGCTTCACGCAGCCGCTATTGCGCGGCCCTGCGGGCGGTGGTGCAATGCCGGCCAACGTCAGGCAAGGAGTCGCGCCATGCGCATGTTGCTCGTGCTGCTGTTGTCGGTACTGCTGAGCGGTTGCGGCTACAACACCATCCAGCAGAAGGACGAGGCCGTCACCGCGGCGTGGTCGCAGGTGCTCAACGTCTACAAGCGCCGGGCCGACCTGGTACCGAACCTGGTGGCGACGGTCCGGGGCTATGCGTCCCATGAGCAGCAGGTCCTGACCGAGGTCACCGAGGCGCGCTCGCGGGTTGGCAGCATCAACGTCAATGCCGACGACCCGGCGTCGCTGCAGCAGTTCCAGCAGGCCCAGGGGCAGTTGCAGAGCGCGATCGGCCGCCTGCTGCTGGTCAGCGAGAACTACCCCGACCTCAAGGCCAACCAGAACTTCCTGCAGCTGCAGGCGCAACTGGAAGGCACCGAGAACCGGATCACGGTCGAGCGCCAGCGCTACATCGAGTCCGTGCAGGACTACAACACCTACATCCGCAAGTTCCCGACCAACCTGACGGCGATGGTGTTCGGCTACGACCCGAAGCCCAACTTCACGGTCGAGAACGAGGCGCAGATCCAGCAGCCGCCGCAGGTCGATTTCGGTGCGCCGGCGACGGCTCCGCAGCCGCCTGCACCGCAGCAACCCGCGCCTTCCAACGGGTGAGTGGTTCACGACCTGGTGCAGTGATCCCCGTGCGACGCGGCCACGCGCCGGGTTGGCCGATGCGGCTCGCGGTGTTGCTGGTGCTGTCGCTGTCCACCCTGCTGGCGACCGCGCAGCAGCTGGCGCCGATTCCGCCGCTGGACTCCCCGGTGGTCGACGTCACCGGCACCCTGGATGCGGCCACGCGCCAGCGACTGGAAGCGCAGGCATTGGCGCTGCAGCAACGCAAGGGCAGCCAGTTGCAGGTGCTGGTGGTGCCGACGACCCAGCCGGAAGACATCGCCCAGTACGCCGTGCGGGTCTATGACCAGTGGCGGCTGGGGCGGGAGAAGGTCGACGACGGTCTGTTGCTGGTGGTCGCCAAGGACGACCGGCGGGTCCGGATCGAGGTCGGTTACGGGCTGGAGGGCGCGATTCCGGATGCGACCTCGATGCGGGTGATCCAGGAATACATGGTGCCGCGGTTCCGTGCCGGCGATTACGCGGGCGGGATCAGCGAAGCCACCGCGGCGCTGGTCAAGCTGGTCGACGGCGAGCCGTTGCCGCCTCCGATGGCCAGTCCTCGAAAGAAGTCCGATGGCGGCGGTAGCGGCTGGCTGTTCGCGGTGTTCGCGGCCTTCATCGTCGCCCAGGTCGCGCGCGGGATCCTCGGGCGCGCGCCGCGCGCGGTGCGAAGTATCGGTGCGGGACTGGCCGCGGGCGGGGTGGCGTGGCTGCTGTCTTCGCTGCTGCTGGTCGGTGGCATCGGCGGCCTGGTTGGCCTGCTGTACGGCCTCGCCAGCGGCTCCGGTGGCCGCTTCGCACGCGATGGTGGCTGGGGCGGATTTGGCGGCATGGGCGGCGGTGGCTGGGGCGGCGGCGGCTTCGGAGGAGGCGGTGGTGGTTTCGGCGGCGGCTGGTCCGGCGGCGGTGGCATGAGCGGGGGCGGTGGCGCCTCCGGCAGCTGGTGAGGATGGCTTGATGCGCATACTCAGACACCTGTTCGCTCCCTCGGCCCGGCGCATGTTCCCGGAAGCGCGCCTGCAGCGGATCACCGATGCGATCAAGGCTGGCGAGCTGCGCCACCGTGGCGAGATCTGTTTCGCGGTCGAGGCTGCGCTGCCGGCATCGGCGGTACTTGCCGGCCGCCAGGCGCGCGACCGCGCCGGCGAGGTTTTCAGCCGGTTGCGGGTCTGGGACACCGAGGCCAACAACGGCGTGCTGCTGTACCTGCTGCTGGCCGACCACCGGATCGAAATCATCGCCGACCGGGGTTTCCGCGACCGGGTCAGCGCCGAACAATGGCGCGGTGTGTGCAAGCTGATCGAGGAGCGGCTGCGCGCGGGTGACTCCGGGTCCGCGGTGGTCGACGGTATCGAGGCCCTGTCGACGCTGGTGGCCGAACACTTTCCGCGTGGCCCGGATGACGTCGACCACAACGAGTTGCCGGATCTGCCCCACGTTTTATGACCGCCGCGCCGGGCAAGCCTGCGATGGCTCGGGCACAATGGTCTTTGCCCCGTAGGAAGCCGCGCGCTCCATGATCATCCTGCACCAGATCGACCCGATCGCCTTCGGCCTCGGCCCGCTGCAAGTCCACTGGTACGGGATCATGTACCTGCTCGGGTTCGGCCTGGCCTGGTGGCTCGGCCGGCGCCGAATCCGCGCCGGCCGCCTGCCCGGTGTCGACGAGCAGGCCTTCGGCGACCTGTTGTTCTACGGCATGCTCGGCGTCGTCCTCGGTGGGCGGATCGGCTACGTGCTGTTCTACGGGTTCGAGGACCTGTTGCGCGATCCGCTGATGCTGTTCCGCATCTGGGAAGGCGGCATGAGCTTCCACGGTGGCCTGCTGGGCGTGATGGCGGCGACCCTGTGGTGGGCGCGCAAGCACCGCCTGCATTTCTTCGACGTGGCCGATTTCGTCGCGCCGCTGGTGCCGCCCGGACTGGGGTTCGGGCGGATCGGCAACTACATCGGCGGCGAGTTGTGGGGCAAGTTCACCGATGGTGGCTGGGGCGTGGTGTTCCCGCGGGCTGCCGAGTTCGCCGGTTGGAGCAACGAGCAATTGCAGGCGCAGTTCGCCGCCGGTGTGCTCGACCGCTTCGCCCGCCATCCGTCGCAGCTTTACCAGGCCGCGCTGGAAGGACTGGCGATGTTCTGCATCCTGTGGTGGTACTCCAGCAAGCCGCGTCCGCGTTATGCCATCGCCGGGCTGTTCGCGCTGCTGTACGGCACCTTCCGGTTCCTGGTCGAGTTCGTCCGCATGCCGGACGCGCAGCTTGGCTACCTCGCGTTCGGCTGGCTGACCATGGGCCAGGTGCTGAGCCTGCCGCTGGTCGCGATCGGCCTGTTCTGGTTGTGGCTGTCGCACCGCTCGCCGACGCTGCGACTGCAACCTCCCGAACAGTGAAGCCGGAGCTGTCATGAAGCAATACCTCGACCTGTTGCGCCACGTGCTCGAACACGGCAGCGAGAAATCCGACCGCACCGGCACCGGCACCCGCTCGGTGTTCGGCTGGCAGATGCGCTTCGACCTCAACGAAGGCTTCCCGCTGGTCACCACCAAGAAGCTGCACCTGCGTTCGATCGTGCACGAGTTGCTGTGGTTCCTGCGCGGCGAGACCAACGTCGCCTACCTCAAGGACCACAAGGTCAGCATCTGGGACGAGTGGGCCGACGAGGCCGGCGAGCTGGGGCCGGTGTACGGCAAGCAGTGGCGCCGCTGGGCGGGCGCGGATGGCATCGAGATCGACCAGATCAAGTGGGTGGTCGAGGAGATCAGGCGAAACCCGGATTCGCGCCGGCTGATCGTCTCGGCGTGGAACGTCGCCGACCTGCCGCACATGGCGCTGATGCCGTGCCACACGCTGTTCCAGTTCTACGTGGTCGACGGCAGGCTCAGCTGCCAGCTGTACCAGCGCAGCGGCGATATCTTCCTCGGGGTGCCGTTCAACATCGCCAGCTATGCGCTGCTGACCCACATGGTCGCGCAGGCCTGCGGGCTCGGCGTGGGCGACTTCGTGCACACGCTGGGCGACGCGCACCTGTATTCGAACCATTACGGGCAGGCCCGCGAGCAGCTGTCGCGCGAGCCACGCGCACTGCCGACATTGAAGCTCGACCCCGCGGTGACCGACATCTTCGGCTTCGGTTTCGACGATATCGCGATCGAAGGGTACGACCCGCACCCGGCGATCAAGGCGCCGGTCGCGGTATGACGCGACGGTCGGCAGGCGGATGAGCGACCTGGTGCTGATCGCGGCGCTCGATCGCAACCGCGCGATCGGCCGCGCCAACGCATTGCCGTGGCGCCTGCCGGACGACCTCAAGCGCTTCAAGGCACTGACCCTGGGCAAGCCGGTGCTGATGGGGCGCAAGACCGCCGAATCACTCGGCCGGGCGCTGCCGGGGCGACGCAACCTGGTGTTGACGCGATCGGGCGAAGTGCCGTTCGAGGGCATGCAGGCGGTTGCATCGATCGACGACGCGCTTGCGATCGCGCGCGACGATGGGGCGGAGGAGCTGTGCGTGATCGGCGGCGGCGAGGTCTACGCGTTGTGCCTGGCGCAGGCGACGCGCATGCACCTGACCCATGTCGATACCGCGGTCGAAGGGGGAGATGCGTTTTTCCCGGTGTTCGATGTGGCGAGCTGGGAGGTGGTCGCGCGGGAAGTGCACGCGGCCGATGCGAAGCATGCCTGTGCGTTCGAGTTCGTCGATTACCGCAGGGTCGCCGCGGCACAGCTCCTGTAGGAGCGACGTAAGTCGCGATGGGCAACCGTGAGGCGGCGGAAGCTCCTATCGCGACTTACGTCGCTCCTACATGTACATGGGTGATACCCGGAGCGACGGGGCAGTTCGCCGATGACCCGACCCTCAACGCCGCGAGCGGTGGCGCGACTTCGGCGGGTTCGCCGGCACGTCACGGCCGGGCACCTGGACCACGCGCAACTCGTCGGTGTCGAGCTGCAAGGCGGTCAGCTTGCCGCCCCAAACCGCCCCCGTATCGATGGCGTGCACGCCGTGGCCGATGAACAGCCCCAGTGCCGACCAGTGACCGCATACCACCCGGAGACCCCGTTCGGCGCGACCGGGCACGGCGTACCAAGGATACAGCCCCGGCGGCTGGGTGCCGGGCACGCCCTTGTCCTCGTACGAGATCCGCCCGCGCGGCGAGCAGTAGCGCAGGCGGGTGAGGATGTTGATGATCGCGCGCTGGCGGTCCAGCCCGGCCAGGCGCGGGTTCCACACCGGGCCGTCGCCGTACATGTTCTTGAGCAGGCGGCCGTACTGGTCGCCCTGCAGGCGCTCCTCGATCTCGCGGCCGTGCTTCTCGGCCAGTTGCGCAGTCCATTTTGGCGCCAGGCCGGCGTGCACCATCATCCAGCCGAGGTTGCGATCGACGTGCACCAGCTTCTGCCTGCGCAGCCACTCGAGCAGGACCGGCCCGTCCTCGGCGAAGACGATCCGCTGCAGGTCGGGATTGACCTTGCGCTGCTCCTCCTCGCGGCGCTGGCCGACCGCGAGCAGCGACAGGTCGTGGTTGCCGAGCACGACGGTGGCGTGGTCGCGCAATGAATGCACCAGCCGCAGCGTCTCCAGCGACTGCCCGCCGCGATTGACCAGGTCGCCGCAGAACCACAGGCGGTCGCGCGCGGGGTCGAACGCGATCTTCTCCAGCAACCGCTGGGTGACGTCGTAACAGCCCTGCAGGTCGCCAATCGCCCAGACGCTCATGCCGGCATCGCCATCAGTGCAGGGTGCGTGGCACGGTCAGGGTGAACGGCGCGATCGGCGCGTCGAAGCCGGTGCCGTCGTCGGCCAGCATCGCGTAGCTGCCTTCCATCGTGCCCAGGTCGGTCTCGAGCACGGCGCCGGAGGTGTACTCGAAGCCTTCGCCCGGTTGCAGCCACGGCTGCTCGCCGACCACGCCTTCGCCCTGGACTTCCTGCACCTTGCCGTTGGCGTCGGTGATCACCCAGTGGCGCGACAGCAGGCGTGCGCCGACGGTGCCGCGGTTGCGGATCTGGATCGTGTAGGCGAACACGTACCGGTCCTGCGCGGGCTCGGACTGGTCATCGAGGTAGCGGGTGGCGACATCGATGTCGACCGCATATTCAGTGGAGCGTTCCATGCCGGCTAGTGTATGACGTAGGCGGGTGAAGCGCGCATCGTGATGCGCGATGCAACCGGCACGCGCCTAGCGCGGCAACGAGTTGGACAGGCGTATGAAGTCGACGACGTCGAGTTGCTCGGCGCGCGCGTCCGGGCGGATGCCCGCGGCTTCGATCGCGGCGGCATCGCAGACCTGCGACAACGCGTTGCGCAGGGTCTTGCGACGCTGGCCGAACGCGTCGCGCACGACCCGCTCGAACTGCGCGCGATCCTCGATGCCGATGCGGTCCGGCGCATGCGGCACCAGCCGCACCACCGCCGAGTCGACTTTCGGCGCCGGCCGGAATGCACCCGGTGGCACGGTGAACAGCGGCGTCACCGTGCAGTAGGCCTGCAGCATCACGCTGAGCCGCCCGTAGACCTTGCTGCCCGGCCCGGAGGCCATGCGCTCGACGACTTCCTTCTGCAGCATGAAGGTCATGTCGGAGATCGCATCGGCGTGTTCGAGCGCGTGGAACAGGATCGGCGATGACAGGTTGTAGGGAAGGTTGCCGACCAGGCGGATCTGCCTGGAGGTAGCTGGCGCACCGTCGCGGTCGTGGCCGTCATCGGCGGCAAGCGCGCCGAAGTCGACCTTGAGCACGTCGCGATGGATCACCGTCAGCGTGCCGTGCGCGCGCGCGGCTTCGGTCAACGGGAAGATCAGGTCGCGGTCGAACTCGATCACGGTCAACTCGCCGTGGCGATCGAGCAGCGGAAAGGTGATCGCGCCCTGGCCCGGGCCGATCTCGACCAGCCGGTCGCCGGGCCTCGGATTCACCGCCTGCACGATCCTGTCGATGATCGTGCGCTCGTGCAGGAAGTTCTGGCCGAGGTGCTTCTTGGCCTGTGCCGCGAAACCGTCGGAGTTCGTCCCGCGTGTCGCGCTGGAATACCGGTTCTTCGATGTCATGCGATGGCCCTCGTCCTGGCGATGCGTGCGCAGGTTTCGGCGGCGGCGATCAGGCTGGACGGGTCGGCCCGGCCGGTCCCGGCGAGATCGAGCGCGGTGCCATGGTCGACCGCGACGCGCGGATAGGGCAGGCCGAGGGTGAGGTTGACCGCCTGCTCGAAGCCGCTGAACTTGAGCACCGGCAGGCCCTGGTCGTGGTACATCGCCAGCACCGCATCGAACCCGCGCAACCGGGCCGGCAGGAATGCGGTGTCGGCCGGCAGGGGGCCGACCAGTTCCAGGCCCTCGGCACGCAACGCGTCGACGACCGGTTCGATCACCTCGATTTCCTCGTGGCCGAGATGGCCGGCCTCGCCCGCGTGCGGATTCAGCCCGAGCACCGCGATGACCGGGTCGGCAATGCCGAAGTCGATGCGGAGCGAAGCGTGCACGATCCGCAACGTGCGCGAAAGCGACTCGACGCCAATCGCGTCGGCGACCGCGCGCAGCGGAAGGTGGGTGGTCGCCAGGGCGACGCGCAGGGTCGGCGTCGCCAGCATCATCACGACCTCGCGGCCGGCCTGCGCCGCGAGCAGTTCCGTGGTGCCGCTGTAGGCGATGCCGCCCTCGTTGATGGCCGCCTTGTTTACCGGTCCGGTGACGATGCCGTCGAAATCGCCCGCCAGGCAGCCGGCGGCGCCCCGGTGCAGCGCGTCGATCACCGCCTGCGCGTTGCGCGGATCCGGCTGGCCGAACCGGCCGGGCACGGCGTTGGGAATCTCGACCAGGGCCAGCTCACCCGGCGCCACACCGCCATCGCGTGCATCGACCAGTTGCAGGGGCAGGCCCAGCAGGTCGGCCGCCGCCAGCAGCGTGGCGCGGTCGGCGAATGCGGTCAGCGAATAATCGCGGGGCTGCTGGGCGAGCCGTACGCAAAGCTCCGGCCCGACGCCGGCCGGTTCACCCGGGACCAGCGCGAGCCGGGGCGGGGCCACTCAGCCGCCGGTCGCCGGTGCGGGCGTCGGCTCGGTGGTGGGCACCGCGTCGGGCTCGGCCTGGTTGCGGAACTCGACGAAGGCCTCGCCGCGCATCTCGCGCAGGAAGCGGTTCCACTGGTCCTCCAGCTTGCGCCGGCCAATGGTCTCGCGTGCCTGCGCACGCTGGTTGTCGTCGCCGACGTCGGCCTCGCGGGTCGCGGTGCGCTTGACGATGTGCCAGCCGGCCTGGGTGCGGAACGGCGCGGACACGCCGCCATCGGCGAGGGCCGCGACCTGGCTGCCGAAATCGGGCCCGAAATCGTTCTGGCTGAACCAGCCCAGGTCGCCGCCGGCGGCCTGCGAGCTCGGGTCTTCCGACGATTCGCGGGCAAGCTCGGCGAAGTCGGCGCCGCCCACGATGCGGGCATGCAAGGTATCGATCCTGGCCTTGGCCTCTGCCACGCTGGTGTCGTCGTCGACCCGGATGAGGATGTGGCTGGCCTGGAACTGGGTCACCATGCTCGGGCCCGCCTGCGAGGCGTCACGGGCTTCCACCAGTTGCAGCAGCTGGAAGCCGCTGGGGCCGCGGATCGGGGCGGTGACCTGGCCGGCGGACATCTGGTTGACCAGTTCGGCGAACGCGGCGGGGATCTCGTTGGCGGCACGCCAGCCGAGGTCGCCGCCTTCCAGCGCGTTGGGGCTGTCGGAATAGCGCACGGCCGCGGCCGCGAAGTTCATCTCGCCACGATCGAGCAGTCCCTTGATGCCTTCGATCTTGGACTGCGCGGTGGCGATCTGCTCGGGGGTGGCCCCCTCGGGCAGCGCGACCAGGATGTGGGCGAGGTGGAACTGCTGGCCGCTGGCCTGCTGCGAGGCGAGCGCGGCTTCGACCTCGGCATCGCTGACCGAAATCTGGCTCTGGGCGAAACGCTGGCGCAGGCGTTGCACCAGCAGCTCGTCGCGGATCGAGTCGCGGAACTGGTTGAACGAGCTTCCGTCGGCGGTGAGTTGCGCCCGCAGCTGGTCGACGCTGGCCTGGTTCTGCGCGGCGATCGCGCCGATGGCCTGGTCGATCTCCTGGTCGGTGACGCGCACGCCGGTGGCTTCGGCCCGCGCGACCTGCAACTTGAGCAGCACCAGGCGCTCGCCGACCTGCCGTTCCAGCACGTCCGGTGGCGGCAGCTGTTCGGTGCGCCCGGCGTACTGGGCGCGGATGTTGCCGACCGCACGGTCGAGTTCGCTCTGGAGGATCACGTCCTCGTCGACCACCACGGCAATGCCGTCGATGGGCTGCAACTGCTGCGCCAGCGCAGGCGAAGCCAGCAGCGCGGTGGCAAGGACACACGCGAAAAATTTCTTCATGGGATCGGATCGATGGAGTTGTCGAAGTTGCCGGCGTTCACCGAAGAAGGCGGCAAGAGATAGAGATCGTCACGATCGTAACCGAGGATAGCACGGCTCAGTATTTCCTCGGATTTCTGGCCGGCCGAACCCAGGCCCTTCAGCTCGAACTCGAGCCGCAGCGAATCGTCCAGGTCGCCGTCGCGGTCGCGGATGTAGCGCCGCGCGACCAGTCGCACGGCCATGCAGCAGCTTTCCCACTGCACGCCGGCGATCGATTCGAGCAGTTTGGCATCGATGCCCCGCCGGTCGTCGCCCAGCGAATAGTAGTAGCGCCCAACCACGCTCCAGTTGGACGTGATCGGATAAAGGAACGACAGGTCGACCTGCTCGGTCAGGTTGCGTCGGTAACGGTAGCCGAGGTTGATGACGCCTGTGTCACCGATCAGGTAGCTGGTAGTAAGGCTTGCCAGGTCCTGGCGGCGAAAATTGGGGTCCCACTGGTAGGCTGCATTTATGGTCCAGCGGTCGTTCGGAGAGACCCCGAGATTGGCGACCCATGCGGACTTGCCCTGTTCGATCGGCGCACTGGAACCGGCGGTTACCCGGCTGTCCTCGAAGTACTGGATCTGGCCAACGCTGGCGGACAGCAGTTCGCGCCCGTTCTCCTGGCTGATGAGGCGGGTGGTAACCGCGGTGGTCAACTGGTTGGCGTCGACCTGGCGATCACCTCCGGTGAAACGGTTGTCGCGGAACAACTGCCCCCAACTGAACGTCATGGCCCGGGTGTCGAACAGTGGCAGGCCGCTCTGGTCCTCATAGGGAACGTTGAGGTAGAAGATCCGGGGTTCAAGCGTATGCAGGTAGGACTCGCCGCGGAAGTTGAACTGGCGGTCGAAGAACAGTCCTGCGTCAAATGAAGCGATCGGCAGGCTGCGGGTGGGAGACCCATCGCCGTCATTGGCGGCGGCAAGCTTGTCATCGAGGTCGTAGGCGGTGTAGCGCCAGGCCAGTTTCGGGGTCATGAACCAGCCGGACCCCTCCAGCGGCATGCTGACGAAAGGTTTGATGTCGAGACGACTGCCTTCATTGCGGATGTCGTGGCTGAATCGTACGGCTTCAGCATTGAGGCCCGCTTCAAGCCATCGGCTGACCGGCTGGTCCCAGTTTAGAGTTGCCCTGGGAAGCCGGTCATAGGCCACGCTGCTTTCGGGCAGGGTGTAATCCGCCAACTGGTTGTGGGTTACGGTCAGGCTGGAGTCCCAGTACCGCCCACGGCCGTACAGGCCGGCGGAACTCACCAGATGGTAGGCGGATTGTCCGTAAAGACTGTTGCTGAAGTCTTCCAGGTAATGGGTGTCGCTGACCCAGGCGAGATTTGCCCGCGCCGCCCAGTGTTGACTGACGTTATGCAAGCCGTTGAAACGCAGGCTGCCGCGATTCCTGGTGGGAATTGTCGGATCGTCGGAGTAGCGTCCCGGCTCTTTTTCGGGGAGTTTGTCCTTCGGCATCCACTCGCCGTAGAACTCGCCACGACCTCTGGAATACAACCAGCGGAACTCGCCACCCAACTGCACGCCGCGCTGGGTCATGACGCGCGGATAGAGCGTCGCGTCGTAGTTGGGCGCAAGGTTCAGGTAGACCGGTTGCAGCCAGTCGAGGCCGTTGCGGCCGGAGAGCTTGATCTTCGGATACAGCAGGCCGGTGCGTCGACGGTCGTCGATCGGGAACATCAGCCATGGCACGTACAGCACCGGCACCTTGCCGATCCGCACGGTCGCCTTGTGGGCGACGCCGAGCCCTTCGGCGGTATCGATGTCGATGCGCTTGGCGCGCAGTTCCCAGGCGCGTTGCGACGGGGGGCAGGTCGAGTAGGTCGAGCCGACCAGGGCGCCCTGGTCGCCTTGCAGTTCGATCCGCTCGGCGCCGCCGTTGCCGCGGCGCTGGATCAGCTGGTAACGCAGATCCTCGATGGTGTGCCTGTCGGCTTCCTGGTCGCCGTGGGCGCGTTCGGCGAGGATCCGCATGCCGGCGTCCTGGTAGCGAACGCTGCCCTCGGCGACGTAGGTGCCGTCGTCGCTGCTGTAGGTCAGCTTGTCGGTACCGAGGAACTGGTCGCCGCGGGTGAGTTCCACGTTGCCCTGGAAAACCGTGCTGTCGGCCTCGCTGGCATTCAGCGCATCACCGGCGATGTCGGTGGGCTGGTCGGCGCGGTCCTCGGTGGTGCTGCCAGGCGCGGCGTCGGGGACGGGGGCATCCTCGAACGCGGGCACGGCGTCCTCGATCGGGCACAACCCCCAGTTCTCGGAATCCTCGTCGGCATGGGCCGGTAAAGCCAGCGCGATGCACAGCGACAATGGAAGCAGGCGGAAGCTGGGGCGCACGCGGCCATCCGATGGGCGGAAACGGCCGCTAGCTTGCCGCATCCCCGGGGTGGCGGCAATTCGATCCATGGGTCAGGCGCCCAAGCATTCATGTTTGCGCGCATGCGATGAAGGGACGGGTGGCGACCGGCCGTGCACCGCCCGGCGAGTCAGCCCAGCAGCGCCTCGACGTGGGCGACGCTGCTTTCACGCAAGGCATCGAGGTCATAACCGCCCTCGAGCATGGAGACGACCCGGCCTTGCGCGTGACGTTCGGCGATGGCGACCAGTTCGGTGGTGAGCCAGCGGTAATCGTCGGCGTCGAGTTCCAGTTGCGCCAGCGGGTCCAGCCGGTGGCCATCGAAGCCAGCCGAAACCAGCAGCAACTGCGGCCGGAACCCCTGCAATGCCGGCAGCAACCGCTCACGCCAGGCGCTCCGGAATCCGTCGCTGCCGGTACCGGCAGCGAGCGGCTGGTTGAGGACGTTGCCGACGCCACGCTCCTCGACACCGCCGCTGGCCGGGTACAACGGCGACTGGTGGGACGAGAGGTACATCACCCGCGGGTCGGCCTGGAAGATCGCCTGGGTGCCGTTGCCGTGGTGGACATCGAAGTCGACCACCGCGACCCGTTGCAGTCGATGGGCATCGCAGGCATGGGCGGCGGCGATGGCGATGTTGTTGAACAGGCAGAAGCCCATCGCGGTGGTGGCGGTGGCGTGGTGGCCGGGCGGGCGCACCGCGCAGAACGCCCGGCGGGGCGCGTTGCTCATTACCGCATCCACCGCGGCGATGCCGGCGCCGGCGGCGCGCAATGCGGCCTCGGCCGAGCCGTGGCCCAGCAGCGTGTCCGGGTCGAGCGCCAGTGACGTGGCACCGGGCGCGACTTCCGTGTCCAGCACCCGTGCGAGCAGGGCGTCGTCATGCACCCGCGACAACTGGCTGCGGCTGGCGCGCGGCGCGTCCAGCCAGTCGGGGTCGGGGACGGCCGCGGAGATCGCATCGATAACGGCCTGCAGGCGGGCCGGGCGTTCGGGGTGGGAGGCGCCGGGGTCGTGTCCGAGACAGGCGCGATGGGTGTAGAGGCGAAGGCGATCCGGGCGTTGCCCGTCGCGCGTTTTCACGTTCAGGCCTTGCGGCGGTCGTGGTTCCACAGCACTTCGCCGTGGCCGCTGGCGCGTGCGAGCACCCGCGACAGCACGAACAGCAGGTCCGACAGGCGGTTGAGGTAACGCACCGCCTGCGGCCGGACGGTTTCCAGTCGTGCCAGCGCAACGGTTTCGCGCTCGGCGCGGCGGACCACCGTGCGGGCGATGTGGCAGCGTGCGCCGGCCTCGCCACCGCCGGGCAGGATGAAGTCCTTCAGTGGTGGCAGAGCTTCGTTGAAGGCGTCGAGGTGCTGTTCGAGCCGGTCGATATCGGCATCGTCGATCGCCGCATGGCCGGGGATGCACAGCTCGCCGCCCAGATCGAACAACTGGTGCTGGATCGCCACCAGCACGGTGCGGATATCGTCGGGCAGCTCGCTGGCCAGGATCAGGCCGATCGTCGAGTTCGCCTCGTCGATGGTGCCGTAGGCGGTGACGCGGGCGGAATCCTTGGCGACGCGGCTGCCGTCGCCCAGCCCGGTGCTGCCGTCGTCACCGGTGCGGGTGTAGATCTTCGAGAGCCGGTTGCCCACGCCCGCCGCCGTCCGTCAGGCCGTTTGCGCGCGCAGCGCCGGCCATTGCGAGCGCAGCGCGGCGAAGCCACCGAACAGGATCGCCGAATAGAACAGCGTGCCCAGCACCGACCACTGGAAGAACGGGATGCCGGCCGCATAGGCCGCCATCAGGCCGGCGGCGTTCTTCGGGTACATCGGGTCGCCCAGCCATGCACCGAAGTTGGTGACCAGGAAAAACAGCACCGAGCCGGCCAGCGAATAGCCCAGTACCCGGGCGCCGCCGACCTTGCCGCGCATGCCGAAGCCCATCGCCGTGGTCAGCACGATGCAGCCGTAGACCAGCCAGATGCCGGTGCCACCGAACCAGCTGGCGTACAGGCCGCCGTTGATCGAGGCCAGCGCCAAGTCGGACAGGAACAGCCCCGCCAGCGGCACGATCAGCGCCCAGCTGCGATTGGCGAAATAGGCGCCACCGAACAGCGCGATCGCCGCGACCGGCGAGAAGTTCGGCGGGTGCGGCAGCACCCGGGTCATCGCGGCAAGCACGATCAGGCCGGCCAGGAGCAGCGGGCCGGCGGCGAAAAGGGTGGAGGCAGCAGGACGGTTCATCGTGACTCGGATACGGGCCGACAGGAGCCGTTAGCATAGCGCAATGGCTGACTTGGCTTCCCCGCAAAAATCCGCCGACCAACCCGCTCCGCTGCACGACGTGCTGATCGTCGGCGGCGGCCTGGTCGGCGCCAGCCTGGCGATCGCGCTCGACCGCATCGGCGTCGATGTCGGCCTGGTCGAGGCCGCGGCGCCGGGCGCGTTGCCCGCAGTGTTCGACGAACGCAACCTCAGCTTCGCCGAAGCCACCGTCAACGCACTCACCGCGTTGGGAGTGATGCAGAAGCTGCGCGCGCCCGGCGGCGCGATCGAGCGCATCCACGTCAGCCGGCGCGGTGACTTCGGGCGCGGCCTGCTGCGGGCGTCCGACCATGGCCGCGCGGAGTTCGGCCGGGTGGTGGTCGCGCGTGATTTCGGCGAGGCGCTGGAGTCGCGGCTGGCCGGGTTGCGCGGATTGACCCGCTATCGGCCGGTGCGCTTCCTCGGGCTTGTCGACGCGGACGGCGAATCCGCTACCTCGGGTGTCCGGGCGATCCGGGTGGCCGACGACGCCGGCGAACGGGTGTTGCGCGCGCGATTGCTGGTCGGCGCCGACGGCACCCGCAGTGGCGTGCGCGAATCGCTGGGTATCGATACCGATGTGCACGACTACCACCAGACCCTGTTCGTGACCCGGCTTCGCGCCGAGCGCGGCCCCGATGGCACCGCCTACGAACGGCTCGGGGAACATGGCCCGACGGCGTTGCTGCCACGCGGTGACCGCCACTACGGACTGGTCCATGCGGTTGCGCGCGACGAGGCCTATGCGGTCGCCAGCCTCGACGAAGCCGGGTTCCTCCAGCATGCCCAGGCCGCGTTTGGCTGGCGGGTCGGGCGCTTCCTTGCATGCGGCGCGCGTTCCGCCTACCCGGCGACCCGCGTGCTGGCGCAACGGACCACCGCCGCGCGCGCGGTGCTGGTCGGCAATGCCGTGCAGACGATCCACCCGATCGGCGCGCAAGGGTTCAACCTGGGCCTGCGCGATGCGCTGACCTTGGCCGAGCTGATCGGCCAGGCGCGCGAGCGCACGGCCGATGCCGACTGCGGCGATGCAGCGCTGCTTGAGCGCTACGTTACGCGGCGTGGCGGGGATCGCGAGCGCACCCTGCGGTTCTCCGACGGGCTCGCGCGGCTCAGCGCCAATCCGGCCGGGCTGCTGCGGCCGCTGCGCAGCCTGGGCCTGTTCGCGCTGGACCGGTTGCCGTCGGTGCAGGCGGGACTGGTCGGCGGCGCACTGGGCTACCGCGGCGACGTGCCGGCGCTGTGCCGCACGCCCGCCGACGATGCCGGAGCGCGTGCATGAGCCGTCGCGACCTGCTCGACGTGGTCGTGGTCGGCGCCGGTGTGGTCGGTGCCGCCGCGGCGCTGGGGTTCGCCCGGGATGGCCTGCGGGTCGCGCTGGTCGAGAGTCGCGAGCCGCCGCCCTGGCGCGTCGATGCGCCGGACCTGCGCGTCTACGCGTTCGCGCCGGACAATGCCGCGCTGCTCGATGAACTCGGCGTCTGGGATGCGGTGCGTCGGGCGCGGGTCCAGCCTTACCGCTCGATGCGGGTCTGGGACGCCGCCGGTGGCGACGAGCTGGTGTTCGACGCCGACCGGCTCGCCCGGCGCGAACTCGGCTGGATCGTCGAACACGGGCTGCTGGTGGATCGCCTGTGGTCGGCGCTGCCTGCCGCCGGGGTCCATCTGCATTGCCCGGCCCGGGTGGTCGGACTCGAGCAGGACGATGACAGCGCCACGCTGGAAGTCGAATCCGTGGCGGCTCCCGCCCGGGCCGCCTCCACCGATCCGTCCGATACCGCTGGATCGATGGCGCGCCGCTACCTGCGTGCGCGGCTGGTGGTCGCGGCCGACGGCGCCGATTCACAACTGCGTGAACTGGCCGGGGTCGAGACCGTCCGCCACGACTACCACCAGCGCGGACTGGTCGCGTTCATCGGGCACGAGGCACCCCACCAGTCGACCTGCTGGCAGCGCTTCCTGCCGGGTGGCCCGCTGGCTTTCCTGCCATTTCCCGATGACGCGCACGGGCCGCGAAGCTCGATCGTGTGGTCGTTGCCCGAAGACGAGGCGACGCGCCTGCTCGCGGTCGATGACGCGGCGTTCCTGGTCGAACTGGAGCGGGCCTTCGATGGGCCGCTGGGACCCGTGCGGAGCGTGTCGAAACGGGCCGCGTTCCCACTACGCCGGCAACTGGCGGGTTCACAGCTCGCGGGCCGCGTCGCGATCGTCGGGGATGCCGCCCACGTGGTGCATCCGCTGGCCGGCCAGGGCGTCAACCTCGGCCTCCGCGACGTCGCGACGTTGCGGGAGCGGTTGGCCGACGTGATCCGCCGCGATGGCGACGTGGGCCGGCCCGAGCCCCTGCGGCGCTGGGCGCGCCGGTGCCGCAGCGACAACGCGCTGGCGGCCCACGCGTTCGAAGGGATCAATCGCCTGTTTTCGAACGATGCGCTGGTGCCGACCCTGGTCCGAGGACCGTTGCTGGGCCTGGCCGGCCGGTTGCCGCCACTCACGCAGGCGCTGTGGCGACGCGCGGCCGGACTTTAACGTTCCGACTGCTTACAGCCAGCCCTTCAATTCGGATTTGCTCAGCTGCCCGTTGCGGTCGACATCGACCGCGGCGAACTCGGCGGTCAGGGTCGTGTTGGAACTGGCTTCGGAGCGGCTGATGCTGCCGTTGCCATTGCCGTCCATCGTGTCGAAATCGATCTGGTAATCACCGACGATCGAATTCGACGGGCTGGAAGTGAAGGTCACTTCGGCTTCGCCCGCCGCGCCTGCGGCAGGCACGGGTGGTTGCTGCGGCACCGGCGCTACCGCGGGGGCGGCGGTCGTGGCCTGCGCGGTCGCGATCGCGGCGGCCTCGGCGACCTGGTTGGCGTCATCGGCCACCGCACCTGCCAGTTCGGCTTCGCTCGCGGCCTGCTGCGCCTCCATCGCGGCGCCGACCTGCCGGTCGCCGTCCTCGGCGGCAGCCTGGGCGCCGAGCGCGGCCTGTGCCGCCCGCGACGCCTGCTGCGCCGCCACTTGCGCGTCTATCGACGCCTGGTCGGCAATCGCGGCCGTGGCCTCGGCGGTGAGTTCACCGTCGAGGCTGGCGGCGGGGGTATCGCTGATCGCGTCCGCGGTCACCGCGGCGTCCTGCGCGGCCGCCGCGTCGGCCCGCGCGGCCTGTGCCGCGGTCAGGGCGTCGCCGGCCTCCGCGGTCGCCTCGACCTCGGCTTCCACTTCGGTCATGCGTTCCTGGGCGAGCGCCGTGCCGCTCATGCCCAGCGCGGCGAACATGGCCAGGGCCAGCGCATGGACCATCAGGGCACGTCGGTCCGGCAGGGTTGAAGCCGGGATGCTCGTGGCGGGAGTGGTGAGTTCGGTGTTCATTGCAGGCCCTCCGCGGGTGGTGACGGGCCGATGTTGGACCGGCGCCGGTCAACCACGCGTGGACAGCCGGACTCCAGGCTGAACAGCGACCGGACTGCAGCTGAACGGGCGCTCAGCCCTTGGGCATGGCGAACACCGTGATTTCCTCGCGGTCATGGAACAGTTGCCGCGCGCGGATGGTCAGCTTGCGGTGGCTGCCGTGCTCGAAGGCCTCCAGGCAGATCCGAGTCTCCTCCCAGCGCTTCTTCATCGGCAGCTTGAGGTTGAACACCGCGTGCCGGCACCAGTCCTCGCGGAACCAGGTGGCCATGCGCTCGGCGACGCGGCGCGGCTGTTCGACCATGTCGCAGACCATCCAGTCGAGCCGGCGCCGCGGCTGCCAGGTGAAGCCGTCGGCGCGCAGGTGGTCGACCCGGCCGCTGTCCAGCAGCGCCTGCTTCAGCGGGCCGTTGTCGACCGCGGTGACCATCATGCCGTGGCGCATCAGCACCCAGGTCCAGCCGCCGGGTGCGGCGCCGAGGTCGGCCGCCTGCATGTTGTCGCGCAGCAGGCGGGCGCGTTCGTCCTCGTCGAGCAGAGTCAGCAGCGCCTCCTCGAGTTTCAGCGCGGAACGGCTCGGGGCGTCGGCGTTGACGCGCAGGCGCGGGATGCCGAGCGGCCACGGGGCGCTGTCGGCCGGGTCGCTGCTGGCCAGGACGATGTGGTGGCCGCCGAGGAAAACCACGTGCAGCCGCGGGCGGCGGGGATCGTCCTGCGCGGTCAGCCAGCCGGCCTTGCGCAGGGCCGGTCGCAGCGCGTTGCCGAAGCTGCGGGCGAGGCCCGCCAGCGGCTTGCCGGTGTCGGAATCGGGGTGTTCCGTCCACAGCTCGCCGAATGGCGCGACCGGGCCCAGCGCGTTGAGCGCGTCGAGTACCGGGGTGATCCGGTCGGTCGGGTTGAGGCCGCGCAGGTCGGCCAGCCGCAGCAGCTTCTGCCGGGCGAACACCAGTTGTTCGAACGGCAACGCGCGCGACAGTGCCGCGGCGTTGTCACCGATGAACTCCACGTAGCCGGTGCCGCGGTCGGCGCGGGCATAACCGGGTTGGCCGGCGAGCGCGGCACGTTCGGTGAGTTCGGCGGCGAGTTCGGGTTCGAAGCCGGCGCGGCACCAGCAAAACAGGGCGTCGGTCATGGGGTCTCGGATAGGAACGGCTTCAGCCGCGATCGACAGTCGGGGTGACCATACGCGTCCGTGCACCTCGCGTCTGCCGCGGGGTTCGCCGGCGAGGCGCCGGCGGGGTGCGCCAGCTCAGTAGTTGCCGCCACCCAGACGGCCGTAATCGCGCAGCACCTCGCAGGCGCGGTCGCGCTGCAGGTCACGCACCACCTCGATGCCCCGGCGTTGCAGTTCGCCGGTCCAGTCCGCCGGCAGCGGACCCTCGTCGAACTCGGTCAGCGCTTCCACGTCCTCGCTGCGCGCACCGATCAGCAGGCGGTCGATGCCGGCCCAGAACGTTGCGCCATAGCACTGGCAGCAGGGCTGGGCGGAGGTCGCGAGGGTCACCGGGCCGGCGTGGACACCCGGCTCCAGCTCGTTGAGCCTGGGGCGCTGGGTGCGCTGCTGGGCCAGCATGTAGGCCATCGTCTCGGCGTGCGCCAGCGAACACGATTGCGGCAGCACGCGGTTGACCCCGACCGAGATGATGCGGTCGTCGGGACCGAATACCGCGGCGCCGAACGGGCCGCCACTGCGGGCATCGACGTTGCGCCGGGCCAGTTCGATCGCAAGCTCGACCTTGGCATCGTCGCCCGGATAGCTGCGCCCGCTGTCGACGGCCTCGTGTACCCAGGCCGGCAGGGTCAGGTGGATCTGTGCGTACAGCATCGTCGGACTCCTATTGCAGCAATGCCTTGTTGCTGCCCTTGCACTCGCCGGCCACGCACTGGCAACTGGTGATCGCGGGGAAGCCGCAGACCGAGGCCATGCCGGACTTCGCGCACTGGGCCTTGACGCCTTCCGGGTCGGTCGGGCTGTCGACGTTGACGCAGGCGGGGTAGTAGCCGCAGCAGTTGCCGACGTCCTTGACCGTGCATTCGGCGTCGGTGCTGCAGCTGCGGTCGATTTCCACGCTGGCGGGATCGGCCGGGGAACGCGATGGCGGGGCGTCGAGTCGTGGTGCAGGTCGCAGTTGCGAACCGGGTTGCCCCAGGTCGGTACGGCCTGCCGGAACCGGCGCGGCCGGTGCCGGTCCGGCATCGGGTGCGGCGGATGTGGGCACCGACGCGACCGGCGCGGTGCGACCGTTCCCGGGCGACGGCGCCGCGCAACCGGCGCCCGCCAGGGCCAGCGCCGCAAGCACGGGAAGGCCGAACCGGCGGATCGAACGGAACAGCGACGGGACGGACATCAGGCTTCTCCGTGGCTTGGGGCGCTCAAGCTTTGCCTGCCCAGATGTCACGCAGCGTGACGCTGCGGTTGAACACCGGGCGTGCGGGCGTGTGGTCGCGGCGGTCGGCGCTGAAGTAGCCGAGCCGCTCGAACTGGAACGCCTGCTCGGGCGCGGCGCTCGCGGCGGCCGGCTCGACATAGCCGGTCACGGTGCGGCGCGAATCCGGGTTCAGGTGGTCCTGGTAGGTCTTGCCATCGCTGTCGTCGTCGGGATTGGGCACCGAGAACAGGCGGTCGTACAGGCGGATTTCGGCTGCCACCGCATCACGCGCGCCGACCCAGTGGATGGTGCCCTTGATCTTGCGGTTGGCGCCTTCCATGCCGGGACGCGACTCGGGGTCGAGTGTGCCGCGCAGCTCGACCACGTGGCCGGCGTCGTCCTTGATCATCTCGTCGCAGCGCACGATACCGGCGCCGCGCAGGCGCACTTCGCCGCCGGGGATCAGGCGCTTGAAGCCCTTCGGCGGGACTTCGGCGAAGTCGTCGCGTTCGATCCACAGCTCGCGCGAGAACGGCACGGCGCGACTGCCGAAGCTTTCGTCCTTCGGGTGGTTCGGGAAGGTCAACGATTCGGTGTGGTCGTCGGGCAGGTTGGTCAGCACCAGCTTCAACGGTTCGATCACCGCCATCCGTCGCGGCGCGGCGACGTCGAGGTCCTCGCGCAGGCAGCCTTCGAGCACCGAGAAATCGATCAGCGAGTTCTGCTTGCTGACGCCCAGGCGCTCGGCGAACAGCCGCAGCGACGCCGGGGTGTAGCCGCGCCGGCGGATGCCCTGCAGGGTCGGCATGCGCGGGTCGTCCCAGCCGTCGACCAGCCCGGCCTGCACCAGCGCCATGAGCTTGCGCTTGCTCATCACCGTGTAGTTGAGGTTGGCGCGGGAGAACTCGATCTGGCGTGGCTTGCGCGCCTCGAACGGCAAGCCGTTGGAGGTCAGCGACTCCAGCAGTTCGGGCGAGTTGGCGAGGTCGACCTTGTCGACGCACCAGTCGTACAGCGGCCGGTGGTCTTCGAACTCCAGCGTGCACAGCGAATGGGTGATGCCCTCGATCGCGTCGCTGAGCGAGTGCGCGTAGTCGTACATCGGATAGATCGGCCAGGCATCGCCGGTGTTCTGGTGGGGCACCTTCTTGACCCGGTACAGCGCCGGGTCGCGCAGGTTGATGTTGCCGCTGGCCATGTCGATCTTCGCGCGGAGGGTGTGGCTGCCGTCGGCGAACTCGCCCGCGCGCATGCGGCGGAACAGGTCGAGGTTCTCCTCGACGCTGCGGTTGCGGAATGGCGACTCGCGGCCCGGCTCGGTCAGGCTGCCGCGGTATTCTCGGATCTGCTCGGCGCTCAGGTCGCAGACGAACGCGTCGCCCTGTTCGATCAGCTTCTCGGCGCCGCGGTAGAACACCTCGAAGTAGTCGGAGGCGTGGCGCAGCTCGTTCCACTCGAAGCCGAGCCAGCGCACGTCCTCCTGGATCGCGGCGACGTACTCGGGGTCCTCCTTCGCCGGGTTGGTGTCGTCCAGCCGCAGGTTGCAGACGCCGCCGAATTCCGCCGCCAGGCCGAAGTCCAGGCAGATCGCCTTGGCGTGGCCGATGTGCAGGTAGCCGTTGGGCTCGGGCGGGAAGCGGGTCTTGACCGCGTCGTGCTTGCCGCTGGCGAGGTCGTCGCGGACGATTTGCCGGACGAAGTCCTGCCTGACGGGGGCATCCGGAGTGGCGGGGGCGTTGGGGTCTGGCGTAACGGACATGCGGCGCGACTGCAGGCGGGGAGGTCGTGCAGTTTAGCGGTTGGGCGCTGCATCCGCCGGCCTCCGCGGGTTCACGCGGGCGCGGCTATGCTGCCGACATCCCCGCTGCGGAGCGCCCTTGATGAAAGTTGTCTACGAAGCGGCCGGCCTGATCGACGCGCACTTGGTCAAGCATGCGCTGGAGGCCGCCGAGATCCCGGTGTTCCTCAAGGGCGAGGCGCTGCTGGGCGGCATGGGCGAGTTGCCGCTGTTCGGCGTGGTGCAGGTCTGCGTGCCGGACAGCGCCTGGCCGCAGGCGCGGGAGGTGGTGGATGCGCTGGATCTCGGTTCGGAGATGGCCGAGGGCGAACAGGTGCCCGGCGAGGGCGACGCCCTGCCAGCCCCCGGCTGACCACTTTGTGTACTTGGGTAGGAGCGACGTAAGTCGCGATTTCACGGCAATTCCGGGTATCAGTGAAATCGCGACTTACGTCGCTCCTACATCGGAGCCTGACGCCATTGGAGCCCGACGCATCGGAGCCCGACATCAGCGGGTACCGACACATCGGAATCCGATCCGTCGCCCGGAACCCGGCCCGTCAGCGCCGCAACGCTCGCGAAGCGGCGCTCAGGCGGCCCTGGGCGGCTGCAACAACGCCGCCGGCACCTGCCGGAACGCGCCGGCCAGCTGCTGCAAAAACGCATCCATCGCCGAGCTCCTGCGCCACACCATCGCGATCCGGCGATGCGGCGGCTGGTTCTTGAACGGCAGCAGCGCGATATCCGGCGACACCGGCACCGGCGGTTGCACCGCCAGCACCGGCAGCAGGGTGATGCCGACGCCGGAGGCGACCATCTGCCGAAGCGTTTCCAGCGAGGTCGCGCGGAAGCCGTCGCGCTCGTCGGCGCCGGACAGGCGGCAGACATCGAGTGCTTGGTCGCGCAGGCAGTGGCCTTCCTCCAGCAACAGCAGGTGCTGGTCGTCGAGCTGGCTCAGGTCCAGCGACTCCTGCCGGGCCATCGGGTGGCCGCGTGGCACCGCGAGCAGGAACGGTTCGTCGAACAGCGGCTCGATGTGCAACTGCTCGTCATGCAGCGGCAGCGCGAGGATGCCGGCGTCGAGCCGGCCGTCGCGCAGGCGGGCGAGGATCTGGTCGGTCTTCTCCTCGACCAGCAGCAGTTCCAGCCGCGGGAAGCGCTCGCGCACGGCCGGCAGCACGTGCGGCAGCAGGTACGGGGCGAGGGTCGGGAACAGACCCAGCCGCACCGTGCCGGCTTCCGGATCCTGGCTGCGGCGGGCGACCTCGGCCATCTGGTCGATCTCGGCGATCACCCGCCGTGCGCGTTCGACGATGTCGCGGCCGATCGGGGTCAGCATCACCCGTCGCGGCGCGCGCTCGACCAGCGCCACCCCGAGTTCCTCCTCCAGCTTCCTGATCTGGGTCGACAGGGTCGGCTGGCTGACGAAGCTGGCCGCGGCGGCACGACCGAAGTGCTTGTGGTCGGCCAGCGCCAGCAGGTACTTGAGGTCACGCAGGTTCATAGGGGCTCTGCCTTTTCCTTCTCCCGCTGGCGGGAGAAGGTGCCCGGAGGGCGGATGAGGGCGCTTTTCGGTGGCAAGCGCCGCATGTTGTGTGTCGCTTGCCCTCACCCCAGCCCCGCTCCGCGCCCCGGCCCACACCAGCGGTGTGGGCGTTCGATGATGCGCGCGCCAGTGGCGCGCAAGCCGCATCATCTCACCCCGCAAGCGGGAGAGGGAGCGAAAACCCTACGCCGCCTGCGCTTGCTGCGCCGGTGCGGAGGTGCGGATCAGGTGGTCGAACGCGCTCAATGCGGCGGTACTGCCGGCGCCCATCGCGATCACGATCTGCTTGTACGGCACCGTGGTCGCATCGCCGGCGGCGAACACGCCCGGCATCGAGGTCGCGCCGCGCTCGTCGATCACGATCTCGCCGCGCGGCGACAGTTCGACGTCGCCCTTGAGCCATTCGGTGTTCGGCAGCAGGCCGATCTGCACGAAGATGCCTTCCAGCTCGACGGTATGGCTGCCGCCGTTCTCGCGGTCGGTGTAGACCAGGCCGGTGACCTTCTGGCCGTCGCCGAGCACCTCGGTGCTCTGCGCGCTGACGATGATGTCGACGTTCGGCAGGCTGCGCAGCTTGCGCTGCAGTACTTCATCGGCGCGCAGCTTGCTGTCGAACTCGACCAGGGTCACGTGGCGGACGATGCCGGCCAGGTCGATCGCGGCCTCGACGCCGGAGTTGCCGCCGCCGATCACCGCCACCCGCTTGCCCTTGTACAGCGGGCCGTCGCAGTGCGGGCAGTAGGCCACGCCCTTGTTGCGGTACTGCTCCTCGCCGGGCACGCCCATCTGCCGCCAGCGCGCGCCGGTGGAGATGATCACGCTGCGCGACTTCAGCGACGCGCCATTGGCCAGTTGCACTTCGACCAGACCGCCGGGTTCGGAAGCGGGGATCAGCTTCTCGGCGCGCTGCAGGTTCATGATGTCGACGTCGTATTCGCGCACGTGCTGCTCCAGCGCGGTCGCCATCTTCGGGCCCTCGGTGTACTGCACCGAGATGAAGTTCTCGATCGCCATGGTGTCCAGCACCTGGCCGCCGAAGCGCTCGGCGGCGACGCCGGTGCGGATGCCCTTGCGCGCAGCGTAGACCGCCGCCGCCGAGCCGGCCGGGCCACCGCCGACGACCAGCACGTCGAACGCGTCCTTGGCCTTGATCTGCTCGGCCGCGCGCTCGCCGGCGCCGGTGTCGAGCCGGGCGATGATCTGCTCGACCGTCATCCGGCCGGTGTCGAACGCCTCTCCGTTGAGCAGCACGGTCGGCACCGACATGATCTCGCGCGCCTCGACTTCGCTCTGGAACAGCGCGCCGTCGATCGCGACGTGGTGGATGTTGGGGTTCAGCACGCTCATCAGGTTGAGCGCCTGCACGGTATCGGGGCAGCTCTGGCACGACAGCGACATGAAGGTTTCGAAATGGAACTCGCCTTCGAGGTCGCGGACCTGGTTGGCCAGTTCCTCGTCGATCTTCGGCGGATGGCCGCCGACCCACAGCAGCGCCAGCACCAGCGAGGTGAACTCGTGGCCCATCGGGATCGCGGCGAACGACACCGTGACGTCGGTGCCGAGCCGGTTGATCGCGAACGACGGCTTGCGCGCGTCGGCGCTGTCGTCGCGACGCAGGGTGATCCTGTCGGACATCGAGGCGATGTCGTGCAACAGCGCGTCGAGTTCACGCGACTTGTCGCCGTCATCGAGCGAAGCCACCAGCTCGATCGGCTGGACCAGCTTCTCCAGGTAGGCCTTCAACTGGGTCTTGAGGTTGTCGTCGAGCATGGGGACGGCTCCAGTGACTGGAAATCGGGGAGAGGGTGCTTGCAGGAGCGGCCTGGGCCGGAGGGAGGGAGCCGGTGGGAAGAAATCCGGCACGTCCCAGGCCGCTGGTGCAAGCATCCGGGGTAAGGGCAGAGGCCTGCCCTCACCCCAGCCCTCTCCCGCAAGCGGGAGAGGGAGCAACCGAAGGCTTAGATCTTGCCGACCAGGTCCAGCGACGGCTCCAGGGTCTTCTCGCCTTCCTTCCACTTGGCCGGGCAGACCTCGTTCGGGTGGGCGGCGACGTACTGGGCGGCCTTGACCTTGCGCAGCAGCTCGCTGGCGTCGCGGCCGATGCCACCGGCGTTGATCTCGAGGATCTGGATCTTGCCGTCCGGGTCGATCACGAAGGTGCCGCGGTCGGCCAGGCCGACGTCCTCGATCATCACCTCGAAGTTGCGGCTGATCACGCCGGTCGGGTCGCCGACCATCGTGTACTTGATCTTCTTGATCGCCTCGGAGCTGTCGTGCCACGCCTTGTGGGCGAAATGGGTGTCGGTGGAGACGCTGTAGATCTCCGCGCCCAGCTTCTGGAACTCGGCGTAGTTGTCGGCCAGGTCTTCCAGCTCGGTCGGGCAGACGAAGGTGAAGTCGGCCGGGTAGAAGAACACGATCGACCACTTGCCCTTCAGGTCGGCGTCGGAGACTTCGAAGAACTTGCCTTCCTTGAACGCCTGCGCCTTGAACGGCTTGATTTCGGTGTTGATCAGAGACATTGAGTCAGTCCTTGGTGGTGGGTGGGAGGGTGGAAAGTGCGGCCATGGTAGGCCGGGGTATCGATTCGATCAAATCGATTGATGGGATCGATGTAATAGATCGTGTATATGGAAACCCGCGCCGTTGCCTACCCGGACGGACGATAGGCCCGGCTGTGTAAGCCGGTCGTCGTGACTATCGTCATGGGGCACCCGACGGCATGGCGGCTATCGTCGGCGTTCACCTGGACAATGACCTTGGGGGTCCCGCCGTGCACCGCATCCGCCACCTTGCCTGCGCCGTCGCGCTGGCGCTGACCACCTCGACCGCCGCCATGGCCGCGCAGTCGCAGGCCCCCGCCGCCGTCGAAAGCGCCGTCCCGACGGGCCAACTGCCGCGCACCGTGGTGCCGAGCCTGGTCGAACTGGAACTCAAGCTCGATCCGGCGCAGGAGCGCTTCTCGGGCCGCACCGTGATCCACGCCGACGTCGCCGAGGCGACCGACGTGGTCTGGATGCACGGCCGCGACCTCGACATCACGTCGGCCGAAGCGGTGTTGCCCGACGGTACCCGGGTCGCCCTGGATGCCGAGCAGGTGCATGTCTCCGGCGTGCTCAAACTGGCCGCCGCGCAGGCCCTGCCGGCCGGCAAGGTCGACATCGAGATCGCCTTCGAGGCGCCGTACGGCAACCTGATGGGCGCCTACCGGGTCAAGCCCAAGGACCAGAACTACATCGTCACCCAGATGGAGGCGATCGGCGCGCGCAGCACGTTCCCGAGCTTCGACGAGCCCAGCTTCAAGCAGCCGTGGGACGTGACCCTGGTCGTGCCGGACGCCGACACCGCGATCGCCAACACCTTGGTCGAGAAGACCGAGGACCTCGACGGTCCGTGGAAGAAGATCACCTACGCCCGCACCGAGGCGTTGCCCACCTATCTGCTGGCGTTCGTGGTCGGTCCGTGGGACGTGCCGGCCGGCCCCGACATCGCCGCCAATGGCGACCGCACCCAGCCGATCCCGCTGCGTGGCGTTGCCGCCGCGGGCGAGGGCGAGCGCATGGCGTACTCGCTGCAGAACACCCCGGCCATCGTGACCGCGCTGGAGGACTACTTCGGCATCCCGTACCCGTTCTCCAAGCTCGACAACGTCGCCGCGCCGGACTTCGGCGCCGGTGCGATGGAGAACGCCGGCCTGATCATCTACCGCGACACCCTGATGCTGATCGATGACGACTCTTCGGTCGGCCAGCGCCAGGGCTTCTGGGGCGTCAGCGCGCATGAGCTGGCCCACCAGTGGTTCGGCAACCTCGTCACCATGGCGTGGTGGGACGACCTGTGGCTCAACGAGGCGTTCGCGACCTGGATGGGCAACAAGATCACCGGCCAGCTGCAGCCGAGCTTCCACACCGACCGCAACATCCTCGAGGGCGGCCTGCGCGCGATGGGCGCCGACAGCCTCGCCAGCACCCGCCGCATCCACCAGCCGATCGGCGACTTCACCCAGATCCAGTCGGCGTTCGACGGCATCACCTACCAGAAGGGTGGCGCGGTGCTGTCGATGTTCGAGAACTTCGTCGGCGAGGAGAACTTCCGCAAGGGCATCCACGACTATCTGGTCGAGCACGCCCGCGGCAACGCCACCAGCACCGACCTGATCGAGTCGGTGGCCGCGCAGAGCGACAACCCGGCGGGCATCACCGCCTCGTTCCTGAGCTTCATCGACCAGCCCGGCGTGCCGATGGTCAAGGTCGATGTCGACTGCGCCGATGGCACGTCGCCGGCGCTGACCCTGGCCCAGAGTCGCTACCTGCCGCTGGGTTCGGCCGCCAGCGCCGCGCAGACCTGGGGCATCCCGATGTGCGTGCGCTACTCGGCCGACGGCAAGGTGCACGAGCAGTGCGGCCTGGTGGAAGGCGAGCAGGCACGCTTCGAACTGGAAGACGCGCAGAGCTGCCCGGCGTGGGTGATGCCCAATGCGCATGGCGACGGCTACTACCGTTTCGCGCTGGCGCCGAAGTGGCAGCAGTCGCTGTCGGACGCGTTCGCCGACCTCGACGAACGCGAGCAGCGCGTCTACGCCGACTCGGTCACCGCGGCCTACGGCGCCGGCGACCTGACCGTGTCGCAGATGATCGCCGCGCTGCCGCAATTCGCCACCGCCGACTCGCGCCAGACCGCGACCGCCGGCATGTGGACCTTCGACTGGATCAACGACCACTTGGTCGACGACGAGGCCGAGCGTGCGAAGTTGCGTGACCACTTCGCCGACATCTACCGCCCGCGCCTGCAGGCATTAGGCATGGCTCCTAAGGACGGCGAGAGCGACGACGACCGCCTGCTGCGCAGCCAGTTGATCGGCTACTTCGCCGAGGGCGTGGAAGACCCGACCGTGCGCGCCGACTTCGTCGAGCGTGGCAACCGCGTGCTCGGCCTCGGCGGCGACGGCGAACTGCATGCCGACGCGGTGGCCCAGGACCTGCGCGATACGGCGGTCGGCGTGGCGGTGCAGGACGGCGGCAAGGCAGCGTTCGACCTTGCCGAGAAGCACCTGCGCGCGAGCGACGACGCGGTGATCCGCCGCGAGCTGCTGGCGGCGATGGGCAGCGTCACCGACCCGGCCCTGGCGGCGCGCGCGCGCGGCTTCGTGCTGGAGCCGGGCCTGCTGCGGCTCAACGAGATCTTCTCGGTGATCTTCAGCCAGGCCGGCGAGGAGGAACTGCGCCCGGCGCTGCGTGAGTGGCTGGAGACCAACTACGACGCGCTGCAGGCCAAGCTCGACCCGGGTGGTTCGGCGATCGCCGGCGCCTATGCGGCCGGCATGTGCAGCACCGAAGAGGCGACGGCACTGCAGGCCCGCTTCGGCAAGCGCATGGAGACCATCGAAGGCGGCCCGCTGGACCTCAAGCAGCGGGTGGAGGCGATCGGCCTGTGCGCCGCCGCGAAGGCGGCGCGGGCGGACCAGCCGATCGAGTACTGATCGGGAGGCGGAGGCGGCGCCCGTCGCCTCCGCCGGCAACCCGCCAAGCGGTCCGTCGGCTTTTTGTAGGAGCGACGTAAGCCGCGATTTCACTGATATCCGGTTTCGCCGTGAAATCGCGACTTACGTCGCTCCTACATTCACGGCCTGCGGGCACAGCGCGATGCGTCTTGTCGCCGGACGCCGGCACCCCCATCTCCCACCCCTCGCGTACGATGCCCGCCATCGAATACGCCGAGCTCCCATGACTTTCCGCCGCACCCTCCGATGGCACGGATAGACGCCGTACTGCGCGATGCCCGCGCCGGACTCGAGCCGGGCGATGCCGAAGTGCTGCTGGCCCACGTGCTTGACCGGCCCCGCAGCTGGCTCTATGCCCATGGCGACGATGACCTCGACGCCGACGCCACGGTCCGCTTCGCCGACCTGCTGGCGCGCCGCCGCGCCGGCGAACCCGTCGCCTACCTCACCGGGCGCCGCGGCTTCTGGCGGTTCGACCTGCAGGTCGGCCCGGCCACCCTGATTCCACGCCCTGAAACCGAATTGCTGGTCGAACTCGCGCTCGCACGCCTGCCCGCCGACCAGCCGCAGCAGGTCGCCGATCTCGGCACCGGCAGCGGCGCGATCGCGCTGGCGCTGGCGCACGAGCGACCCCGCGCCGATGTACTCGCAACCGACGCGAGCGCCGATGCGCTGGGGGTCGCCGCCGCCAATGCGCGCGCGCTGGCACTGGCCAACGTGCGGTTCCTCCGGGGCGACTGGTTCGCGCCGCTCGCCAGCGAGACGTTCGACCTGATCGCCAGCAACCCGCCCTACATCGCCGATGGCGACGCGCACCTGGGCGAGGGCGACCTGCGTTACGAACCCCGCGGCGCGCTGGCCTCCGGCATCGATGGCCTCGATGCGATCCGCCGGATCGTGGCCGACGCGCCGAGGCACCTGGTTCCCGGCGGCTGGCTGCTGCTGGAGCACGGCCGGGACCAGGGCGATGCCGTGCGCGGGCTGCTGGCGGCGGCCGGGCTGGTGGAGGTGGAAACCGTCCGCGACCTCGAGCAGCGCGACCGCATCAGCCTCGGCCGCCGGCCCTTCGCTGGCGACTGAGGCTGCGACGCCACGGCCGCCTCGCTAGACTGGCCAGCTCCTCCCCACGAGCCTCCGCATGCGCACCCTGTACCCCGAAATCCAGCCCTACGACACCGGCACCCTCAAGGTCGACGAGCGCCACACGCTGTACTACGAGCAGTGCGGCAACCCCGACGGCAAGCCGGTGGTGTTGCTGCATGGCGGCCCGGGCGGCGGCTGCAGCAGCAAGATGCGGCGTTTCCACGACCCCGCGAAGTACCGGATCATCCTGTTCGACCAGCGCGGCAGCGGCCGCTCGACCCCGCACGCGGACCTGGTCGACAACACCACCTGGCACCTGGTCGAGGACATCGAGAAGCTGCGGGTCAAGCTCGACGTCGACAAGTGGCAGGTGTTCGGCGGCAGCTGGGGCTCGACCCTGGCGCTGGCCTACGCCGAGAAGCATCCCAAGCGCGTCACCGAGCTGGTCCTGCGCGGCATCTTCATGTTGCGCCGCTGGGAGCTGGAGTGGTTCTACCAGGAGGGCGCCAACCGGCTGTTCCCGGAAGCGTGGGAGCACTACCTCAAGGCGATCCCCGAGGTCGAGCGGCACGACCTGATCAGCGCGTTCCACCGCCGCCTGACCAGTGACGACGAGAAGACCCGGCTGGCCGCGGCCAGGGCCTGGAGTGTGTGGGAGGGCGCGACCAGCTTCCTGCACATCGACGAGGACTTCGCCAACAGCCACGAGGACCCGAAGTTCGCGCTGGCGTTCGCCCGGATCGAGAACCACTACTTCGTCAACAGCGGCTTCTTCGAGGTCGACGACCAGCTGCTGCGCGATGCGGGCAACATCGCCGACATCCCCGGCATCATCGTCCACGGCCGTTACGACGTGGTCTGCCCGGTGCGCAATGCCTGGGACCTGCACAAGGCCTGGCCGAAGGCGGAACTGGCGATCACCCCGGCGTCCGGCCACTCCGCGTTCGAGGTCGAGAACATCGACGCGCTGGTGCGCGCGACCGACGGCTTCGCGAGCTAGTCGGAGACCGCTGAACCGTCCGGGTTGTGGTCGATCATCCACAACCCGGCCCACAGCTTGAGGTCGAGTTCGAAACCCTCGGCCTGTTTCCGCATCAGCCATGCCGGCGCCTGCGCGCGGGGCACCTTGTGGACGGTGATGTCCTCGTTGTCGACGCCGCCGCCTTCGCCGACCCGGGTCAGGCCGCGCGCGCGGACGAACGCGATGCGCTCGCTGCTCATGCCCGAGGACGTCGGCCCGACCAGCAGTACATCGACCCGCGCGGGTTCCCAGCCGGTTTCCTCGACCAGCTCACGCCGCGCGGCCGATTCCAGGGTGTCGTGGGCGTGGTCGTCCCCGACCAGGCCGGCCGGCATCTCGATCGTGCGCGCGCCCAGCGGCACCCGGTACTGCTCGACGAACAGCACGTCGTCGTCGGGCGTGACCGCGATGATGATCACCGCCATGCCATTGCCATGGGTGCGCTCGGCGTACTCCCAGTGCCCGCGGCGGACCATGCGCAGCCACTGGCCGTCGTAGAGGATTTCCGGGGCGTCGTCGTGTTGGCTCATGCTGCAGATCCTAACCGCGCACGGCGGCGGGAGGGCGACAATCCAACCTCCTGTAGGAGCGACGTAAGTCGCGATCGGACACTCGGCCGCCCTGCGGTTGGCTATCGCGACTCACGTCGCTCCTACACAGGCGGAGCGAACGCCAGGCCGGCCGCATCGTGCAACCGGCGCCGGGTCATCGGGCCGAACCGCAGGCTGTCGCACAACGCGGCCAGCCCCGCGCGATCGGCATCGCCGCGGACGAAGTGGCGATCGGCACCGTCCAGCGCAACGTCGCAGGCGATCGTCGACAGCTGCCGGCACAGCAGCGCCTGCTCGCGATGCAGCCGCAGCCGTTCGGCGCAGGCCCTGGCACCGCGCAGGCGGAGGAACGGGATCTCCTCGACGCGTTCGAGCAATGCATCGAGCGTGTCGAAATGCGCCAGCAAAGCCGCCGCGGTCTTGGCGCCGATGCCGGGCACGCCGGGGATGTTGTCGACCGCGTCGCCGCAGAGGGCCAGGTAGTCGGCCATCTGCCGGGCCTCGACGCCGTGCCGCGCGGGCACGCCGTCGGCGCCCCAGCGCTGGCCGCGCGCGAAGTCCCATTGCTCGTCGTGGGCGCCCAGCAACTGCGACAGGTCCTTGTCGGCCGACACGATCACCGAGCGGAACCCGTGCGCGCGGGCGCCGTGGCAGGCACTGCCGATCAGGTCGTCGGCCTCGTACTCGCTGTGGCCGAGCACGTCGAGGCCGAGCGCCACGCATAGCGCGCGGCAATGCGCGAACTGGCGCTTGAGCTCCTCCGGCGCCGGTTCCCGGTTGGCCTTGTAGGCCGGGTAGAGGGCGTTGCGGAAGCACGAATCGAGCGCCTCGTCGAAGGCGATCGCGATGTGCTGCGGGCGGGCGCGATCGAGCAGTTCCAGCAGGAAGCGGGCGAAGCCGTGGACCGCATTGGTCGGCCAGCCGTCGGCGTCGCGGAACTCGTCGGGCATCGAGTGCCAGGCCCGGAACACGTACAGGCTGGCGTCGACCAGGTAGAGGGTGCGATGGGGCGCGACCGCGAACGCGCTCACGGTGTCCACTCGCGAAGCAGTTCCGCCGGATCCGGGCGCTCGCGCTCGGGCACCTCGATCTTCGGCGTGCCCAGGTGGACGAAGCCGATCACGTGCTCGTCCGCGTCCAGTCCGAGCAGGTCCGCGACGCCGCGATCGTAGGCGGCCCAGCCGGTCAGCCAGCAACCTCGGAAGCCGAGCGCCTGGGCACCCTGCAGCAGCGCGAAACAGGTGCAGCCGGCACTGAGCAGGCGCTCCTGTCCGGGGATCTTCGGGTCATCGCCGAGCCGCGCGATCACCACCACGATCAGCGGCGCGTGCAGGTAGCGGTCGCGGTCCTTGTCGAGCAGGGCCGGGCTGATGTCGGGGTCGATCTCGGCATGCCGCGCGGCCAGGCGTTCGCCGAACACCCGCCGCGCATCGCCGCGCAGGCTCAGGAAGCGGAACGGCACCCGCTTGCCATGGTCCGGCACCCGGGTGGCGCTGGCCAGCAGCCGGAGCAGGGTCTGCGGGTCCGGCCCGGGCGCCTGCAGTTGCAGGAACGGTACTGAACGGCGTACATCGAGCAATGCGAGTGGGTCGGACGGGTCCGGATCCGGCCGCCGGACGGGGGTATAGTCGAACCGGCCACGGTCGTTTGGCGACATCTGTCACACATCATGAAGCAGGCGGAAGTGCTGCCGTATCTTGCCACTATGCTGCGCTGAGCGTCCCGATCGGACGCAGCCACGTCACATCGGTTCGGGGAGCAAACGTGTCCACACACCCGCTCGGCGCCGCCCCCGCGGCGCGCATGGATCCCATGCGGATGCTCGAGGAGATCAAGCGTCTCACGCTCGAGCAGCTGGGCGGGTTGCCGGGTGGACTGTACGAGTCCGTCGAGGAGGCGCTGAAGACCGCCGCCAGTCACGACGACGCCCCCGATACCCCGCAGATCCTGTACCAGAACCAGGCCGCGCTGTGGGTGCTGCGCCAGCACCACGCCGTCCATGTCATGCGCTATCGCCAGCAGGTGGCGCAGGGTTTCGATGACTTCCGTGCGCTGCGCATCCGCAGCCGTGGCGATCTGCCGCTGGGGCTGATCGACGAAAGCCAGATCGACTTCCACCTCGCCGGGCAGGCCCTGGCCGAAGTGGTGGAGAACCGCCACGCCGCCCTGCTCGACACCATGGACGGGCGCCTGCATGCGGTCGCCTCGGCGCTCGGCCTGCCCAAGCCGGTCAACCCGATCGGCCCGACGCGGCTCGCGACCGCCTTCGTCGAAACCTTCAGCGACGAGCAGGTGCCGTCGGCCCTGCGCGTGCTGTTGTTCACCCAGTACGAAAAGGAACTGGTGCGGCTGCTGGGCGAGCTGTACCCCAAGGTCAACGCCCTGTTGGCGGGGAGTGGCTTTGGCGTCGATGCGCCGTCGGCCCGTCGCCAGGCACCGGTCCACCCGCACGCGGGTGGTGGTGCCGCGGGCGGAGTCTACCCGGGCACGGGTGGCGGTACCGCGGGTGGAACCCATCCGGGCGCGGGCGGTGGCGGTTACGCCGGAGGCGTGGGACCGGGCCAGGGGGCCGCCCCGGGCGGTCCGGTCGCCGGTGAAGGCCAGTACGCGGGTGCGGCACCGGCGCAGGGATACGGATACCCGGGCGCCGGCGAAAGCGCGACCCCGGCCGAACTCGGTGAACTGCGCAGCATGCTCCACGCCTGGCGCGAGGGTTCGCTGCAGTCCGCCGCGGACAGGGACCCGCTGGCGGCGGAGGCCCCGCAGGCCGTCGCTCCGCCACCGGCCGCGCGGCGGCAGTTGCGGGTCGACGAGGTGGTCAGCGTGGCGTCGCTGCTGCAGGGCGAGGCCGCGGATGTGTTCGCGCGTGCGCTGGCCGGCTCCGGCCGCCTGGCGGGCACCATCCGCGACCAGCTCAACGACGGCTCGCGCCGGCTCGGCCTGGATCCCGAGAAGATCAGCTTCAGCGTGCAGGAAGAAGACGCGATCGACCTGGTCGCGCTGCTGTTCGATTCACTGTTCACCAGCCACCAGCTGCAGGAGCGTGCGCGCCGGCTCTATGCGCGGCTGGTGCTGCCGTACGTGAAGGTCGCGATGACCGACCAGGCGTTGTTCGTGGACTCGTCCCATCCCGCCCGCCGCCTGCTCGACGCCATCACCGAGGCCTGTGCCGGCAACCGCGCCGAGACCCCGCAGGAGCGCGAGCTGCTTGATCGCGCCGCGGCGGCGTCGCAGCGGGTGGTATCGGAATACAACGAGGACCTGGCGATCTTCGAGACCGCCCATGCGGAACTCGACGCGTTGCTGCAGCAGCAACGCCGCCGGATCGAACTGCAGGCCGAACGCGCGGCCAAGGCGACCTACGGCCGCGAGCGGCTCAACCACGCGCGCGAGCAGGCCGACGCGGTGCTCGCGCGGCGCCTGGCCGCACCGCCGCTGAGCCATGCGGTATCGGAATTCCTCGGCACCTCGTGGCGCCATCACCTGGTCCAGACCCTGCTGCGCGAGGGCGACGAGGCCGAAGCGTTCACCCAGGCGGTGCGCCTGGGCGACGCACTGGTCGAGGCCGACCGGATCGCGGCCGACGGTCGCGGCCGTGACCTGGCCGATCGGCTGCTCGCGCTGGAGCCGGCGATCGTGGCCTGCCTGGGCAGTTCCGGACTCGACCACAGCGCCGCGGAGCACGGGCTGGCGGTGCTGGTGAAAGGCCTGGTCTATCCGAACGCACCGCGCGACCTGCACGCGCCGCCCGCCTCGCAGGCCGAGGACGACGCCGCCGAACGCGGGTTGTGGCTGGATGCCGCAACCGACGCCGCGAAGGCCGATGCGGCCACGGTCGAGCGCATGGGCAAGCTGCAGCCGGGCGACTGGTTGCAGTTGACCGACCTGCAGGGCGAGGCGGTCGATGCCAAGGTCGCCTGGGTCAGCCCGCTGACCCGGCGCCGGCTGATGGTCAACCGGCGTGGCCTGCGGGTGCTCGTCGCATCGGTCGACGAACTGGCGCGGCTGTCCGCCGTCAACCGCCTGCAGATCGGTTGCGAGCCGACCGCGTTCGAGCAGGCGATGCGTCACATGCGCGAGCAACTCGACGGCGCGACCCGGCACTGACGCGTCCGGCACCGGACCATCCCGCATCGTTGCACCCGCGCGTGGCGCGATCGCATCGCCGAACGGCATTCGCTACGATGCGGCGAACCGATGGAGCGTGCGTATGGACAAGGCAAGGATCACGATTGGCGTCGCCGGTGAGACCGCGCCCGGCGAGCGTCGGGTCGCGCTGACCCCGGAAACGGCGAAGAAGCTGGTTGCCGCGGGCGCGCGGGTCCGGATCGAGCGCGGCGCCGGTTTTGCCTCGGGGTTCGTCGACGAGGCCTATGTCCAGGCCGGTGCCGAGCCGGTGGCCGATGCCGCCGCGGCCCTGGACGGGGCCGACCTGGTGCTGTGCGTCCAGCCGCCCGCCGCCGCGCGCCTGCAGCAGCTTCGCGAAGGCACGGTGCTCATCGGCCTGCTGGCGCCGCAGGCCGATCCGGAGCGGGCCGCGGCGATCACCGGTCGCGGGCTGGTGGCGTTCGCGCTGGAACGGCTGCCGCGCACGACCCGCGCGCAGTCGATGGACGTGCTCAGTTCCCAGGCCGGCATGGCCGGTTACAAGGCGGTGCTGGTCGCGGCCCAGCTGGCGCCGCGCTTCTTCCCGATGCTGACCACCGCCGCCGGCACGATCCGGCCTTCGAAGGTGCTGGTGGTCGGTGCCGGTGTCGCCGGCCTGCAGGCGATCGCGACCGCGCGGCGGCTCGGCGCGCAGGTCGAGGGCTTCGACGTGCGTCCGGAGACCCGCGAACAGATCGAGTCGCTCGGTGGCCGGTTCCTCGACCTCGGCGTCAGCGCCGCCGGCGAGGGCGGCTACGCGCGCCAGCTGACCGACGGGGAACGCGCCGAGCAGCAGCGCCGCCTCGGCGACCACCTCAAGGGAATCGATGTCGTCGTGACCACCGCCGCGGTACCCGGGCGCCCGGCGCCGAAGATCGTCAGTGCGGAAATGGTGTCGGGCATGAAGCCGGGCAGCGTGATCGTCGACCTGGCGGCCGAAAGCGGCGGCAATTGCGACGCGACCCGCCCGGGCGAGACGATCGATGTCGGCGGCGTCACCGTCGCCGGCCCGCTCAACCTCGCCAGCAGTGGCGCGGTGCACGCCAGCGAGATGTACGCCCGCAACGTGTTCAATTTCGCCAGCCTGCTGCTGCGTGATGGCGCGCTGGCGTTCGACTGGGACGATGAACTGCTGGCGAAGACGGTGTGGCCGGAGCGTGCCGGCGAAACCCAGGCCGCCCCGGCCGTCGCCAGCGCCTAGCGGCTATTCCCCGCCGTCGCGCTCCGGCGCGGGGTGCGCCGTTACCCAGGCCTTGCGCTGTTCCGGCGTCATCGCGCGCCACTCGGCCTTGAGCGCCTTGCGCCCGGCATCGTCGAGGCCGCGCATGCGGTGGTAGAGCGCACGCGCCTCGGTGCGCTGCTCGGGCGACATGTGTTGCCATCGCCGGATCCCGCGATGGGCGTGGCGTCGTTCTTCGGGCGTCATCTGCTGCCAGCGTTGCGCGCGTTCGAGCAGGCGCTGGCGGTGTTCGGGTTCGGCATTCCAGCGTTCGCGGACCGGCGCGATCAGCTGCTCGCGCTGGGCTTCGCTCAACCCGTCCCAGGCGGGCAGGTCCTGCGGGGGCGCGGCCAGCGCGAGGGACGGGCCGATAGCGAGTGCGGCCAGCAGCATCCAGCACAGGCGGCGCGGCGCGGTTCGGGTGGGGGTGCGACGGGTCGGATGGTTCATGGTCAGTATTCCGAGGGCGGCGACAGGGTGTCGTCGTTGGCTGCCAGCCACAGGTAAAGGTCGGGGTTCTCGTCGAGTGCCGCGAGCATGCCGTCGATCTCGCTGTCGATTTCGGCGCGCTGGCTGGCGCGTTCCAACGGGTCGGGCGACGGCGCCACGAGCGCATCGCCGGCGCTGGCCATCCGCGGCGTCGGGGCGGCGTCCGGCGTCATCGGCTGCAGTTGCGAGACAAGCACGAGCGCGAGTGCGGCCGCGACGCTGCCGCCGGCGACCAGCCAGCCGAAGCGGTGGTGTCGCGCCGGCGTGGATGCCAGCGCCGCGCGGCGGGCCTCGCGCAGGCGGGCACGGACCTGTGGCGAGACGTGGTCCAGCGCCTGCGTGTGGTGGTCGCGGGCGTCGCGGTCGAAACGGGTGTCGGGATGGTTCATCGCCAATCCTCCAGTTGCTTCTGCAGCGCATCGCGTGCGCGCGACAGGTGGGTTTTGACCGAGCCCTCGCTGCAGCCCATCGCTTGCGCGGTGGTGGCGACGTCGAGCTCTTCCAGGATGCGCAGGCTGAACGCCTCGCGCTGGCGACGTGGCAGTCGCCCGAGGGCCTCGGACAGCCGTGCGTACGCTTCGCGGCCGTCGTGCGTGCGCGACGGGTCGGGGCCGTCGTCGGTCCAGTCCGGCATGCTGCCGTCATCGCGTTCCAGGCTCGGCGCCAGCCAGCGCAGGCGGAACGTGCGCCGGCGCTGGATGTCGACGATGCGGCTGCGCAGGATGCTCCAGAACAGCGGCGTCCATTCGGCCGAGGGCCGGTCCTGGTACTTGAGCATCTTCATCATCGCGTCCTGCACCGCGTCCAGCGAGTCCTCGCGCTGGCGCAGGCCGATCTCGGCGAAACGGAACGCGCGCGTGCCGATGCTGGCCAGGAAGTGGTCCAGCGATGCGTAGTCCTGCGTTGCCGGCACGGATTCGCGCCCGGCAGGCGACTGCAGCGACAGGGTGGACGGGTTGTCATCGGCGTGCTGGCTCACGGGGTCGAGCATATAGGGCGCTCCCTGCTGCAAGGGGAAACGCGCGGACCCGCCCGCGGTTGACACGCCGACGGAGCGCCCGAAACACCGTACCGCCGGGTATCCCGGCCGCAGTTATGATGCGCGGAAACTCATGGAGGGGCCGGCGATGGGCGATGGTTCGGTGGCACAGGCATTCACGATGCTCTACATCTTCATGCTGGCGGCGATCGCCGGCCACGTGATCATCTCGCGGGTGCCGGTGATCCTGCATACGCCGTTGATGTCGGGCTCCAACTTCATCCACGGCATCGTGCTGATCGGCGCGATGGTGGTGCTGGGCCATGCCGACACCACGCTGGAGAAGGTGATCGGGTTCGTCGCGGTGCTGCTGGGTGCGGGCAACGCGGCCGGCGGCTACGTGGTGACCGAGCGGATGCTGGACATGTTCAAGTCGAGCAAGCCGGCCGCCGACAAGTCCAGGGAGAATGCGCCGTGACCGGCACGCAATGGCTCGCGACGGCGAGCTACTTCGTCGCCGCGACGCTGTTCCTGCTCGGCCTGCAGCGCATGGCCTCGCCGAAAACCGCGCGCAGCGGCATCCGCTGGGCCGGCGCCGGCATGGTCATCGCGACCGCGGCGACCTTCCTGCTTGACCTCGACAACCTCGGCCTGATCCTGACGGCGCTGGTGATCGGCACCGGCGCGGCGTGGTGGTCGGGCAAGAAGGTCGCGATCACCGACATGCCGCAGATGGTCGCGCTGTACAACGGCATGGGCGGTGGTTCGGCGGCGGCGATCGGCGCGGTCGAATTGCTGAAATACGCCTCGCTGGTGCCGACGGAACCGGCATTGGCAGGTGCCGGGGAGCTGCAACCTTCGACCGTGGTGCTGGTGCTGGCCGTGCTCGGCGCGGCGATCGGCGCGGTGTCGCTGTCGGGCTCGGTGATCGCCTGGGCCAAACTCGACGGCCGGCTCGACCGGCGGGTGGTGTTCCCCGGCCAGCAGTTGTTCAACGCACTGGTGCTGGTGGCGATGCTGGTCGCCGGCGGCTGGGCGGTGATGACGCTGGAGGTGCCGGTGATCCTCGCGTTCTTTGCCCTGGCGCTGCTGCTGGGCGTGCTGATGACGCTGCCGATCGGCGGCGCCGACATGCCCGTCGTGATCTCGCTGTACAACGCGCTGACCGGCCTGGCGGTGGCGTTCGAAGGCTACGTGCTCGGCAACCAGGCGCTGATCATCGCCGGCATGATGGTCGGCGCCGCCGGCATGTTGCTGACAAAGCTGATGGCCAAGGCGATGAACCGGCCGATCAGCGGCGTGCTGTTCTCCAACTTCGGTGGCGGCGGCGAGGCGCAGGAGATCGCCGGCAGCCAGAAGCCGATCGAGGCCGGCGACGTCGCCGCGATGATGGCCTATGCCGAGCGCGTGGTGATCGTGCCCGGCTACGGCATGGCGGTCGCGCAGGCGCAGCACAAGATCTGGGAGCTCAGCCAGAAGCTGATCGAGCGCGGGGTCAAGGTGAAGTTCGCGATCCACCCGGTCGCCGGCCGCATGCCCGGCCACATGAACGTGTTGCTGGCCGAAGCCGGGGTGCCGTACGACCTGATCGCCGACATGGACGACATCAACCCGGAGTTCCCGAACACCGACGTGGCGCTGGTGATCGGCGCCAACGACGTGGTCAATCCGGTGGCCAAGACCGATCCCGCCAGCCCGATCTACGGCATGCCGATCCTCGACGTGGTCGAGGCCAGGAACACGATCGTGATCAAGCGCGGCAAGGGCACCGGATTCGCCGGCATCGAGAACGCGCTGTTCTACGCCGACAACACCCGGATGCTGTACGGCGACGGTGCCGAGATGGCGAGTGCGCTGGTGTCGGAATTGAAGGCGCTCGACGGCGGGCATTGAGCCCGCCGGCGGTGGCGGTCAGCGTGCGGTGACCGCCGCCACCAGCAGGGCCAGCAGCAGCCAGGCCATATCCCCGGCGCCGTTGGCCAGTTGCGCCAGCGTCCACGCATGGTGGAACCCGAGCTTCAGCGCCGATGCCCACGGTGTCAGCCCGAGCATCGCGCCCAGTTGCGCGGCGATGATGCCCCAGTTGGCCAGCACCACGATCGCGACCGTGGCGAGCAGTGCCACCGCGATCCGCGCCGGCCCGCGCGGCCATCGGCCCAGCCGCAGCATCCAGGCGACATCGAGTGCGGCGATCATCGCCATCCAGCTGTTCTGTGAGCCGTTGTAGAACCCCAGCGTGACCCACGCCGCGGCGAAGCCGCAGATGCCCAGTACCAGCAACGGCCACGAAATCCACGGAATCGTCCCCCGCGATGTCCGGCTCGCCTGGCGGCCGGGAACGGAGGCGGTCATGGACATGGGCTCATGCGGTGTGTCGTGTCGTGGGAGGGCTGGAACCGGCCGCGGGTGGGCGGGAGCCCCAGAGCATAGCCGGAGTGGGGTTTCCGTCATATTGGACTAGAATGGTCCTACTTCCGTTTGCACAGACCCGGCGCCCTCCACATGTACTCCCGCAGCAGCGAACCCGTCCGTTTCGAGCGCGATTGCGCCGCCGTCCTCGTGCCCCAGGGCGAGGCGGTCAACCTGCCGGCCGGCAGCGTCGGTTACATCACCCAGGCGCTCGGCGGCAGCTACACGGTGTTCGTCGAGGGCAACCTGTTCCGGATCGCAGGCAAGGACGCCGACGCCATCGGAAAGGAGCCCGCCGAGCCACTGGAACTGGCCGAAGGCGCCGATGACGAAGCGGTCGAGCAACTGGTCTGGAAGCAGCTGCGCACCTGCTTCGATCCGGAGATCCCGATCAACGTGGTCGACCTCGGACTGGTCTATTCGGCCACCATCTCGCCGCATCCGGAGCACGATGGCCAGCGCCTGGTGCACATCGACATGACCCTGACCGCACCGGGCTGCGGCATGGGCGAGATCCTGGTGTCGGACGTGCGCGACAAGATCGAGATGATCCCGACCGTGGCCGAAGCCGACGTCGACCTCGTGTTCGAGCCGCCGTGGGGGCGCCACATGATGTCCGAAGCGGCGCGGCTGGAAACCGGGATGTTCTGAGCGCGTGCCGCCCCGATACGGCGGCGAATTGCGGTTTCATGACGCGCATCACGCCCGGGTGCGCCGTTTTGCTGCGCCTGCAGCTTGAGTCCATGGCGCCGGGGCGCGTAGCGTCACGGGGCTGGCAAAGATTGCCGGTACGAGGCATCGGCCGGATGGACAGGGGGATCCGGGCAGGGGGGCGTTGTCGACCCATCGCCATACACGGAAAGTCGCCGGGCCACCGGCGTTCCACAAGGAGTGCCCCAATGAACCGCAATACCCGATTGCTGGCCGCGCTGGTCGCGGCAACCCTGTTCGCGGGCGTAGCCCACGCGCAGGGCGACCATCGCCATGCCAGCCCCGAACTGACCGAAAGGCTCGCCCACGACCCCTTTGCACCGGTCTACATCGTCACCTCGCTCGACAGCTACCAGCGCGGCCTGCAAACCATCGCCAGCGCGCCCAGCACCGAGAGCGACGGCATCGGCAACACCTTGGTGATCTCGCGGATACAGGCCCACCAGCTGACCGCCGTGAGTCGGCAGATCCACGCGCAGGAGCATCGCTGCGGCGGCTTCTTCGCGTTCGCCAGCCGCGACGAGGCCGAGGCGTTCCTGGCCAGCGAGCAGAGCGCGCAGGCCATCGCCACGACCTTCGCCGACTACAGCGTCGACAACCAGGCCACGGTCGGTCCGTGGCTGCCGCAGGTTCAGGAGTCCAACATCCGGGCCACCATCGACCACCTCTCAAACGACTACCCGAACCGCTACTACGCCAGCACTTCCGGCCGGCAGTCGGCCGAATGGATCCGCGACAGCTGGGCGGCACTCGCCAACGGCCGCAGCGACGCCAGTGCCGAGCTGTTCACCGGTTGCAGCAACTGCTCGACCCAGCCGTCGGTGATCCTGACCATCGAAGGCACCGACCTGGCCGACGAGGTCGTCGTGCTCGGCGGCCACCTCGACTCGATCTCCAGTTCCGGCAGCGGCAACAACATGGACGCGCCCGGCGCCGACGACGACGCCTCCGGCATCGCGACCCTGACCGAGGTGATCCGGGTCGCGCTGGCCGGCGACTGGAAGCCGCGGCGCACGGTCAAGTTCATGGGTTACGCCGCCGAGGAGGTCGGGCTGCGCGGTTCCAACGCGATCGCCCAGTCGTTCGCCAGCCAGGGCGAGGACGTGGTCGGCGTGCTGCAGCTGGACATGACCAACTACGCCTCGGGTGCATCGGTCGACATGCAGTTGATCACCGACTACTCCAACGCCGACCTGCAGCAGTTCCTGCGCGACATCTTCGACGAGTACCTGGCGCCGCTGGGGCTGACCCGCGGGACCTATACCTGCGGCTACGGCTGCTCCGACCATGCCTCGTGGACCAGTGCCGGCTACCCGGCGGCGATGATGTTCGAGGCCAGTTTCAACAACGACATCCACACCCCGTACGACACCCTGTCCAACATGGGTGGCACCGCCAACGCCTCGGTGCCGCTGGCCAAGCTGGGCCTGGCCTTCCTCGGCGAGCTGGCCAAGACCGAAGGCGGCGGCGACACCGATCCGCCGGACGAGGGCGACGTGCTGGAGAACGGCGTGCCGGTGAGCGGCCTGTCGGCCGGCACGGGCAGCGATGTCGTCTACACGCTGGACGTCCCGCAGGGGGCCAGCGACCTCGACTTCACGATCTCCGGCGGCAGCGGCGACGCCGACCTGTACGTCAACTTCGGCAGCGCACCGACCGACAGCTCGTACGACTGCCGGCCGTACCGCAACGGCAACGCCGAAACTTGCAGCTTCGCGACGCCACAGGCGGGGACCTGGCACGTGCGGGTCAAGGCGTACCAGGCCTTCAGCGGCGTCAGCCTGGTGGCCAACTACACCGTTGATGGTGGCGACGATGGCGGTGGCGACGAGCGCCAGGCCTACGCGAACGACACCGATTACGACGTCAACGACAATGCCACGGTCGAAAGCCCGATCAGCGTGTCCGGTCGCAGCGGCAACGCGCCGGCCGATGCGGTGGTCTCGGTCGACATCCGCCACAGCTACCGCGGCGACCTGCGAGTCGACCTGGTGGCGCCCGACGGCAGCCTCTACAACCTGCACAACCGCGGCGGCGGCAGCGCCAACGACCTGATCGGCAGCTACACGGTGGACCTCTCGAGCGAACCGCTCGACGGCACCTGGAAGCTGCGGGTCAACGACAACTACAGCTACGACGACGGCTACATCAACAGCTGGGGCCTGGAGTTCTGACCGACAGCGCGATGCCCGTACACACAAACGCCCCGGTATTGCCGGGGCGTTTGTTATGCGATGGCTGAACCGGCCCGTTCGGGCCTGCCTGGTCGAGCCAGACTGCTACAGCGACTCGAACCGGTTTGCCTCGACGTTCTTGCGGACCTTCGCCGGGTCCCAGATGCGTCCGTTCATCGCGATGTAGACCCCGGGCGGCAGCGACTGCACCGCGCCGACCGCGGTGCCGATGTTGAACTCGGCATCCGAGCCGCGGAAGCGGGCCGGGTTCAGCGCGCCGGTCAGCACGATGGTCTTGCCCTCGATGTCGCCCAGCACCCTGGCGGTGGCGACCATCGAGTCGGTGCCATGGGTGACCAGCACGTGGCGTGCATCCTGCGCGGCGATGGTCGCCCGGATCAGCTCGCGGTCGGCATCCTCGATGTGCAGCGAGTCCTTGCGCATGATCGGCAGGACGTCGTAGCGGAACGCGACGCCGAGTTCGTCGAGGATGCGCCCGATCTGCGGCTCGCCGATCTGGTAGTCCGACTTGTCGTCGAAGTAGATCTTGTCGATCGTGCCGCCGGTGGTGACGATGCAGAGCTGGTCCATGGGAAGCCGGTGTGCTGGGGACGCTGGATTATACGGTTGGAGGCGGGGCCGGGTTATAACGCTTCGCGGAAAAGGAAGCCCCAAGCGACATGTAGGAGCGACGTAAGTCGCGAACGCGCCGATATCCGGATTCGCCGTGCAATCGCGACTTACCTCGCTCCTACGGTAAACGACGGCGGGTTGTGTGCGGCAACCCGGAGGTCAGCCGCGCTTCCGCTTGAACCGCGCCCGCAGCCCCGGCAGGCTGGCGGCGAACACGATCACCACCGCAAGCAGCAATTCGATCCACGCCAGCCCGCGCTCCTCCGGGCGGATCCACGCAACCAGCACGCCGTGGCTGAACCACGCCAGCGCGAGCACCGCGCTCCACAACCCGGCGGTGCGCGCGCGCCGCCATGCGGCGAACGCGCACAGGGCCGGCGGCAGGCCGAACACCAGCAGCGCGGCCGTGTCCGGATGCGCGCGGCCAAACCAGAACGCATACAGCAGCACCAGCGCGATCAGGCTTGCGATCAGTATCCGCCGGGCCGGCGACAGCGGCGACGTCGCGCTCATGCCAGTTTCGCCGCGACCATCGCGACGCGGCGACCAAGCGCGCGCGCCAAGTGCGCCTCGTCGTCACTGGGCTGCGGATCGTCTGCGCTGCCGGCGACGTGGCTGGCGCCGTACGGCGTGCCACCGCCGCGGGTCGTGCTCAGCAGCGGCTCGGTGAAGGGGATGCCGAGCACCAGGCAACCGTGGTGCAGCAGCGGCACCATCATCGTCAGCAGGGTCGACTCCTGGCCGCCGTGCATGCTCGCGGTCGAGGTGAACACCGCGGCCGGCTTGCCGACCAGGGTGCCGCTGGCCCACTGCGCGCCAAGCCCGTCGAGCCAGTGCTTGAGCGGCGCGGCCATGTTGCCGAAGCGGGTCGGGCTGCCGAGCAGCAGGCCGGCGCACTCGTCGAGGTCGCGCGCCTCGACATAGGGCGCGCCGTCTTCCGGAACCGGTGGCGCCGCGGCCTGGGTCACCGCCGCGACCGGCGGCACCGTGCGCACGCGCGCCTGCATGCCATCGACCTCGCCGATGCCGCGGGCGACATGGCGGGCGAGCCGTGCGACCGAACCGCCGCGGCTGTAGTACAGGACCAGGATCTCGGGCATCGACGCGTCTCGTGCAGGGCAGGCGCCAAGGATAGAGCAAGCTCACGCGCCGGCCCCGACGCCATCGGTTAACCTCCGGCCAATGGAACCGCTGGATTCGCTGTACCGCTGGAGCGACCGCATGCGCGACAAGGCGCGGGCGGGCGCGTTCCTGCGCTTCCTCGCCAGGCGCTTCAACGAGGACGACCTGTTCCAGGCGGCCGGCGCGCTGTCGTTCACCACCGTGTTCGCGCTGGTGCCCCTGTCGATGGTGGTGTTCGGGGTGCTGTCGGGGTTCCCGCTGTTCGCCGAATGGAGCGAGCGGCTCAGCGACTACATCTTCTCCAACTTCGTGCCGACCGCCGCGCGCTCGGTCGAGGACTACCTGCTGCAGTTCTCGACCAACGCCGGCCAGCTGACCGTCGCCGGCGTGATCGCGCTGGTGGTGTCGCTGCTGATCACGCTCAACGGGGTCGAAGCCGCGTTCAACCGGATCTGGCGGGTCCACTCGCACCGGCCGAAACTGGGCCGGTTCCTGGTCTACTGGACGGTGCTGACCCTTGGCGCGCTGGTGGCGGCGGCCAGCCTGGCGCTGTCGGCGCGGTTCTTCGCTTTGTCGATATTCGACACCAGCGCCGGACACGTGCTGGAGGACTTCATGCTGCGCGCCGCGCCGATGGCGCTGGAGCTGCTGGCGATCGCGAGCATCTACAAGGTGGTGCCGCACCGCACGGTGCACTGGCGCCATGCGATCGCCGGTGCCGTGCTGGCCACGCTGCTGTTCGAACTGGTCAAGAGCGGCATCGGCCTGTACCTGGGCACGTTCGGCAACTACTCGAGGATCTACGGCACGCTCGCGTTCGTGCCGATCTTCCTGCTGTGGATCTTCCTGAGCTGGATCGCGGTGCTGCTGGGCGCGTCGCTGGCGTCGTCCATTTCCGCGTTCCGCTACCAGCCGGTGTCGATGCGGCTACCGCACGGCTACGAGTTCTACGGCCTGCTGCGCCTGCTCGCGCGCTTCAACGAGGCGCGTCGCCATGGCCGCGGCCTGCACACCGACGAGATCCAGCAACTGGAGCCGATCCTGACCGATGCGCTGGTGCAGGACATGCTCGGCCAGCTCGTCGAGATCAACGTGGTGCGGCGCGCGGAGGGTGGCGAATGGCTGCTCGCGCGCGACCTCGACGGGTTGCCCCTGTCGGAGCTGTACGAAGCCTGCCACCTGCGCATTCCCATCGCCGAGGCGCACCTGCCGTGCCGCGATGATGCGCTGGGACAATCGGCGGTGGACGCCATGGACGAGTTGCGCGTGCCGCTGCGCAACCTGCTCAAGCGCCGCGTCGGGACCATCCACGCCGAGGAGGAATGATCGATGCGCCATCCCGTTGTCGTCGCCATGCTGGGCGCTCTGCTGGCCGCCACCGCGCTGTCGGCCTGCCAGCCGTCCGATGCACCCGATTCCGATTCCAGCGCCACTGCCGGGCCAGCCCTCGACACCACGCCGTCGACCGGACCGGCGGAGGAACCGACCGCGACCCCGGCGCCGGACGACGGCAACGCCGAAACCGAACGGCCGGTGTTGAAGCTGTCCGCCATCGACGGGTCGGGCTACGACCTCGCGGCGCATCGCGGCAAATGGGTGGTGGTCAATTTCTGGGCGACCTGGTGCGCGCCGTGCCTTAAGGAAATGCCGGAGCTGTCGGCGTTGGACGCGATGCATGAACACATCGAGGTGATCGGCCTGGCCTACGAGGACATCGAGGTGGAGGCGATGCGTGCGTTCCTGGATGAACACCCGGTGGTCTATCCCGTCGCGATCGTCGATACCTACGACCCGCCGGCGGATTTCGAGACGCCGCGGGGGTTGCCGATGACCTACCTGATCGCGCCCGATGGAAGCGTCGCCGAAAAGGTGATCGGGCCGGTCACCGCACGCGAGATCGAAGACGCGATTGCAAGGCATGGTGGCCCCGACGCGGACACGTCAGCACCCGCATCCAGTTAACGCGCCATTGCCCGCACCGCCGCGGCGAAGTCACGGGCGAAGCCGTCCATGTCGAACAGCCTGCCGTCGCGGCGCCGCACCGCGAGTTCCGCGCGCACCGCGGCCAGGGCCTGCGCGTCGCGACCCAGTTCGATTGCACGGGCGATGAAAGCCTCGTCGGTGTCGACGTTCATCGCCTGCATGCCGAGATGATGGTTGAGGCTGCCGGCGACGCGCGCTGCGAACGTGTCGCCCGGCCGGGTCAGCACCGGACAGCCGGCCCACAGGGCGTCGGACGCGGTGGTATGCGCGTTGTACGGCTCGGTGTCCAGGAACAGGTCGGCGTGCTGCAGTCGCGCGAGGTACTCGGCATGCGGCTGCTTGCGCATGAATACCAGGCATTGAGGATCGATGCCCTGCGCCTGCGCGGCGGCACGCAGGCGGTCATCGGCCCGGCCGGGCCCGGAGAGCAGCCACAGGACGCTGCCGGGCACGCCACGCAGCACCGCCAGCAGGCGCGCGACGCTGCGCGGGTTGAGCTTGTAGCTGTTGTTGAAGCAGCACAACACCACGCCTTCGGCCGGCAGGCCGCACTCGGCGCGCGACGGCGGTTGCATCAGTTGGCGTGACGTGTCCGACGGCTGGAAGCAGCGCGGCAGGCGCACGACCTGCTCGCTGAAATGTGCTGCAAGCGTGTCGGGCAGGACGAAGCCATCGGCCAATACGTGGTCGATCCACGGCGCCCCCGAGGTGCCGGGGTAGGCCAGCCAGTTGACCTGCACCGGTGCCGGTCGCATCGCCAGCACCTCGGGCACGCCGCCGCCACCCCAGCCGCGCAGGTCGAACAACACGTCGATGCCAGCATCGCGGATGGCATGGGCAACCTGCGCGTGGTTGCGATTGGCGACGTCGTGAAGCGTGGTCGCGGCGTGCAGGCGCTGGCGGATCGGGCTGCCATCGTCGCGGTTGAGCGCGAACAGGTGGAGGTCGAGCTCGGCGTGGCCGGCCAGTGATTCGAACAGAGCGACCGTCAGCAGCCCGGTCGGATGCGCGCCGAACCCGTTGGACAGGAACCCGGTGCGGATCGTGCCGGCGACGCGCGGCGGCGGGGGCGGCAACGGACGCACGTGGCGCGCGATGTGCGCTGCGCGCAGCCGGGCGCATTGCAACTGTTCGGCGGCGCTGGCGTCCTCGCTGAGGAACGCGAACGGCTCGACCGCGGCGTGGCCCCGGCGCACGGCATCGCGCACCTGCGCCGACAGCGCGTCGAGATCACGCCAGTCGCACAGCTTGCGGCGCCAGGCCAACAGGTAGGCCGCCAGTTGCGGTTCGCCCGGCGCCAGCGCATGGGCACGGGCGTACGCGTCGGAAGCGGCCTCGGCTTCGCCGTTGTCCTCCAGCGCATGGCCGAGCCAGACCGCGATGCCGGGATGGTTCGGGGCAGTACTCGCCGCCGCGCGCAGGCTGGCGACGGCGTCGTCGCGACGACCCAGCATCCACTGCGCACGGCCGAGGCGGGCGAGGGCTTCGGGGTGGCCGGGGCGCAGGCTCAGGGCGCGATGGCATGCCGCCTCGCCCGCGACGGCATCGCCGGCCTCCAGTTCGGCATCGGCAAGGATGATCCAGGCCATCGCATCGTGTGGCGCGCGCTGCGTCGCCAGGCGGGCCTGCTGGCGCGGGTCGGCGTGCTGCATCGCTCAGTCGCCGTCCAGTGGCAAGGCGTACCACTGGCTGGGTTCTTCCTGCCAGCCGGCATCGCGGTACAACGCGCGTGCGGCGGTGTTGTCGACCGTGGTCTCGAGCACGATGCGCACCGCGCCGTCGTCGCGGGCGAGGTCCGCGGCGGCATCGAGCAGGCCGCGGGCAACGCCGCCGCGACGCGCGCCAGCGTCGACGTAGAGGTCGTTGAGTACCCACATGCGCGCGGCGCGCACCGAGGAGAACATCGGATAGAGCTGGGTGAAGCCGACCGCTTGGCCGTCACGCTCGGCCAGCAGCACGATGGATTCATCGGCCCCGATACGGTCGGCGAGGAACGCGCGTGCACGCGGCAGGTCGCCGGGCTGGCCGTAGAAGCGGCGGTACGCGTCGAACAGCGGTGCGACAGCGTCGAGGTCGGCGGAGGTCGCGCGGCGGATCGCAAGCGTCATCGGAAGTCCTCGCAGGAAACGGCAATGGCCATTGTAGGAGCGACTTGTAGGAGCGACGTAAGTCGCGATTTCACTGATTCATCGTTGCCGCGTGTTGAGCGCGCTGTTGCGGGTGCATCAATCAGGCATTCGGGCAGGCGTGGCGTATCGATTGGCGACCGTCAGTGAAATCGCGACTTACGTCGCTCCTACAGTCGGGTGCGATGACCAAGGCCGGTCCGGCGTGTCGGGGCGAATGCGGTTTCGGGCGTCACGCGCCCTGCGTCAGCCGCGCCAGTTCGTCGGCCTGGTGCTCCTGCTGCAACCGCGCGATCAATGCATCGAGGTCGCCGGTCAGCACGTTCGGCAGGTCGTACAGGGTCAGGCCGTCGACCCGGTGGTCGGTGATCCGGCCCTGCGGGTAGTTGTAGGTGCGGATGCGCTGGCTGCGGTCGCCGCTGCCGACCTGCAGCTTGCGGTCCTGCGCGATCGCGGCGGCGGCCTTGGCGGCCTGCGCCTCGGCGAGGTTGGCGGCGAGGCGCTTCATCGCCTTGTCGCGGTTGGCGTGCTGGCTGCGTTCGGTCTGGCTCTCGACCACGAAGCCGGTCGGGATGTGGGTGATGCGGATCGCCGAGTCGGTCTTGTTGACGTGCTGGCCGCCGGCGCCGGAGGAGCGGAAGGTGTCGATCCGCAGGTCGGACGCGTTGATCTCGATCGGCTCGCCCTCGGGCTCGACCGCGATGATCGCGACCGTCGCCGCGGAGGTGTGGATGCGGCCCTGCGATTCGGTCTCGGGCACGCGTTGGACGCGATGGGTCCCGGATTCGAACTTCAGCCGCGAGTACGCGCCGCGGCCCTCGATGCGCGCGACGACCTCCTTGAAGCCGCCGTGCTCGCCGGGGCTGGCCGATTCGACCTCGACCCGCCAGCCCTGGCGCTCGGCGTAGCGCGAATACATCCGGAACAGGTCGCCGGCGAAGATCGCCGCTTCGTCGCCGCCGGTGCCGGCGCGGACTTCGAGGTAGATGTCGCCGTCGTCGCGCGGGTCCTTGGGGATCATCTGCGCGAGCAGCTCGGCATCGAGCTGCTCGAGCCGCTCGGTCGCGGCGGCGATTTCCTCCTCGGCCAGCTCGCCCAGTTCCGGGTCGTTGCGCATCGCCTGGGCGGCGGCGAGGTCGGCCTTGGCGGCGGCCTCGTCGGCCAGCGCGGTGGCGATCGGTTCGAGCTGGGCGAATTCGCGCGACAGCGTGCGGAAGCGCTTGGCATCGCCGATCACGCCGGGGTCGGCGAGCAGGCGCTCGAGCTCCTCGCGGCGTTCGGCGAGGGCTTCGAGTTTGCGGCGCAGGGTAGGGGTCATCGGGGTGTCGTCGGCTCGCGGGCGGGGGCGAAGCAGGCTTCGCGGCAGCCCGCGACAAACGCGCGCGCTGCGACAAGGATAAGCGGGGCGACGCTAACGGGCGTCGGCGCCAGCGTCGGCGTCCTGCTCGCGACCGGTCGACGGGAACAGCTTCTCGGTGGCGCGCGCCAGTTCCGTGGTGCCGGCCAGCGCTTCCTCGCGCAATGCCACGGTCGGCGCGTGCAGCAGGCGGTTGGTCAGGGTGTGGGCGAGGAAATCGAGCACCGCGTCCGGCGCCTCGCCCGCGGCGAGTTGCGCCCGCGCCTTGGCCAGCACTTCGGCCTGGGCGATCTCGCCGTGCGCGCGCAGGCGCTTGAGCGGCCCGGTGCGACCGCGTGCGGCGAACGATTCCATGAAGCGCGCGACCTGCAGCTCGACGATCGCCTCGGCCTCGGTGGCGGCCTCACGACGGCTGCGGCGGTTGTCCTCGATCGCGCGTTCAAGGTCGTCGACGGTGTAGAGGAACACGTCGTCGAGCCCGGCGACGTCGGCGGCGATGTCGCGCGGCACCGCCAGGTCGAGCAGCAGCATCGGCCGGTGCCTGCGGCTGGCCAGCGCGGCGGCGACCTGCGCGCGCTGCAACACCGGTTCGCGGCTGGCGGTCGCCGACAGCACGATGTCGGCCTCGCCGAGGTGGCGGTCGAGTTCGCCCAGCGGCAGCGCGACGCCGCCGTGGCGGCTGGCCAGTTCCTGCGCGTGGGCGAGGGTGCGGTTGGCGATCAGCAGGCGCTTGGCCCTGGCCTGCACCAGGTGCCGCGCGGCCAGTTCGACGGTCTCGCCGGCGCCGATCAGCAGCACGGTCGAGTCTTCCAGCCGGGCGAACGACTCCTGCGCCAGCCGCACCGCGGCGGACGCGACCGACACCGGGTTGGCACCGATCCGGGTGTCGGTGCGGGCGCGCTTGGCGGTGGTGAAGGTGTGCTGGAACAGCCGGTCGAGCTGGCTGCCGAGGCTGCCGGACGCCCGCGCGGTGGCCCAGGCGTCCTTGACCTGGCCGAGGATCTGCGGCTCGCCGAGCACCAGCGAATCCAGCCCGGTCGCGACCCGGAACAGGTGGCGCACCGCATCGGCATCGCGATGGCGGTACAGGTAGGCGTGCAGGTCGCCAACCTCGCCGGGATGGGTCGCGAGCCAGTCGGCCACCGTGCTGCCGTCGTCGTCGCTGACCGCGTAGACCTCGGTGCGGTTGCAGGTCGACAGCAGGGCCGCCTCGCGGACTTGCGGCAACGCGCGCAGCGCCGCCAGCGCCGCGGGCACCGCGTCGGCGGAGAATGCCACCCGTTCGCGCAGGCTGACCGGCGCGGTCTGGTGGTTGAGGCCGAGGACAAACAGGGACATGGCGGAGCTGGACTACCCGTTCAGGTGCTTGCGATAAGCTGCTGGCTGCTGAAGGTCGCCATTCTACCGGCCCGGCGAAATCGAGGGATTTGCACCCGATGCCCCACGCTTTGCATCCGTTCATGGCGTTGCGCCGGCCCGCCACCGGCGTTGCATTCGCCGTCGCGCTGGCCCTGGCCGGCGCGACCGCCCAGGCCGCGGCCGGCACCGCCCTGCGGGCCGATCCGTCGCAGGCCGCGTCGCTGCCGTCGGATGATCCCGTGGTCGAGGCGCTGGAGCCGCTGCTGGCGGCTGAATTCGCGGTCCAGTCCGGCCGGCTCGACGATGCCGCCCGCTGGTACCTGGAGGCCGCCCGCGCCGCGCGCGATGTCGAACTGGCCGAGCGCGCCACCCGGATCGCCCTGCTCGCCGGGGACAACGCCCGCGCCGCGCAGGCGCTGGAACTGTGGCGCCGGCAGGGCGGCGAAGGCACCAGCCTGCTCGCTGCCGAGGCCACCCTGGCGCTGCGCGACAACAGGGAACGCGTCGCCCGCAAGCACCTGGTCGAACTGCTGCAAACGCCCGGCGACGACGGCTGGCGGCAGGCGTTGGGCGTGGTCGCGGGCGGAGCACGCGACCCGGAACAGGCCGCGACCGTGCTGGAGCGGCTGGTCGAGGGCGGCCGCATCCCCGACAACCTGCAGGCCTGGCTGGCCTTTGGCGGCCTCGCCCAGCGGATGGGTCAACCCGGCTTGGCCGAGACCATCGTCACCGAGGTGGTCCGGCGGTTTCCCGGCGAACCGCGGGTGGCTCTGCTACGCGCGAGCCAGTTGCGCGAGGCCGACAGGGACGACGAAGCCCGCAAGGTCTTGGAGTCACTCGCCGAACAGGCCAGTGGCAACGCCGAACTGCGCCTGGCGATGGCCTACGAATACGACGCGCTCGGCGACCTCGGCGCGGCCTCGGCGATCCTCGCGCGCGGCCCGCAGGACGACCAGACCTACGCCCTGCGCGCCTCGCTGCTGGCCCGCGCCGAGGACAAGGGCGCCCTGGCCGGGCTCTACGAGGAACTGCGCCGCACCGCCGCCAAGCCCGACCCCTCGCGACGCCTGCTGCTCGGCCAGATGGCCGAATTCCTGGATCGTTTCGACGAGGCACTGGGCTGGTACGAAGGGGTTCCCGGCGGTCCGCAGCGCTGGCCGGCGCGTTTGCGCAGCGCCAACGTGCTGCATGAACTCCAGCGCAGCGAAGAGAGCTACGGCCTGCTGCACGACATCCAGGCCGACGCGGCCGCGCCCGACGATGCCCGGCGCGACGCCTACCTGCTGGAAGCGTCGCTGCTGGAGGAAGACGGTACGCCCGAGGCGGAGATGGACGCCTTCGCCCGCGGCCTCGCGGCGTTCCCCGACGACCTCGAAATCCTCTACGCCCGCGCCCTGAGCTGGGAGCGCCGCGACGACATCGCCCGCGCCGAGGCCGACCTGCGCCGGTTGCTGGTGATCGAGCCCGAATCGGTCGCCGCGCTCAACGCGCTGGGCTACACCCTGGCCGACCGCACCAGCCGTTACCAGGAGGCGCTGGAGTTGATCAATCGCGCCCGCGCGGCCGAGCCCGACAATGCCGCGATCATCGACAGCTACGGCTGGGTGCTCTACCGGCTCGGCCGCAACGAAGAGGCGCTGGGCGAGCTGCGTCGCGCCTTCGCCCTGCAGAAGGACGCCGAAATCGGCGCCCACCTCGGCGAAGTGCTGTGGGTGCTTGGCAAGCGCGAGGAAGCCCGCGAGTACTTCCGCCAGGCGCGCGAACTCGACCCCGACAACCGCGCCCTGCAGCGCGCACTGGAAAAGACCGGCGCATGAGAATCTCCAGCTACCTCCGCCCGGCGATCGCCATCGCCGCACTGGCGCTGTTGCTCGCCGCCTGCGCGCCCGCTCCGGTCCGTCCCGACCTGACCCCGGCCCAGGTCGCCGCCGCCGAGGCCGCGCAGCTTGGGCGCGAGGCGGAGCTGCGCGGGCGAGGGGACTGGTCGCTGGCGGGCCGCATCGCGGTATCCAACCGCGGCAAGGGCGGCAGCGGCCGGATCGAATGGAGCCAGCGCGGCGCGGCCTACGAGGTCGCGCTCAGTGCGCCGGTGACCCGCCAGGGCTGGCGCCTGTCCGGCGATGCCGGCCATGCGTTGCTGGAAGGGCTCGAAGGCGGCCCGCGCACCGGCTCCGATGCGCGCCTGCTGCTGCTCGAGGCGACCGGCTGGGACATCCCGGTGCAGGCGCTGTCCGAGTGGATCCGAGGCGCCCGCGCTTCCTCCCTCGGGCCGGCGCGCATCCAGTACGGGGTCAATGGCCTGCCCTGGTCGATCGAGCAGGGCGGCTGGCTGATCGAATACCAGTGGCCGGAATCCGACCCGGCCGAGCCCGACGGCACCCCGCTGTTGCCCACCCGTCTCGACGCCACTCGCGGCGAGGCGTCGGTGAAACTGCTGGTCGACGAGTGGGGCGGGGCCTAGCCGATGGTGGACCACGCCGGTTGGAGCGACTGGCCCGCGCCAGCCAAGCTCAACCTGTTCCTGCGCATCCCCGGCCGACGCGCGGACGGCTACCACCTGCTGCAGACGGTGTTCCGGCTGCTCGACTGGGGCGACACGGTCCGCCTGCGGCCGCGCGACGACGGCCGGATCGTCCGCCATGGCGAGTCCGTGGCGGGTGTCGCCGAAGCCGACGACCTGATGGTGCGGGCGGCAAAACTTCTGCAAACGGCATCAAAAACCGGTAAAGGCGCCGATATCAGCGTCGAAAAGCGGATTCCGGCGGGCGGCGGTTTCGGCGGCGGCTCGTCCGATGCGGCAACGGTGCTGGTCGCGCTCGACACGCTTTGGGATACCCGTCTCGGGCTGGATCGCCTGGCCGGGCTGGGGTTGCAACTGGGCGCCGACGTGCCGGTGTTCGTCCGCGGCGACAACGCCTGGGGCGAGGGCATCGGCGAGATCCTGAGCCCGGTCCGGCTGCCGCCCGCGTGGTACCTGCTGGTCGATCCGGGTGTCCAGGTGCCGACCGCCGAACTGTATCGCGCGCCCGAATTGACGCGCGATGCGTCGCCCGCGACAATGTCCGACTTCGTTTCGGGCGTACCGCTCGGGAACGCGTTCGAGCCGGTGTTGCGCGGGCGCGAACCGGCCGTCGAGACCGTGTTTGCAGCCTTGTCGCGGGTCGGCACGCCGCACCTGACCGGCTCCGGCAGTGGTTGCTTCGTCGAATTCGCCACCCGCGAAGCCGCCGAGGCGGCGCTGGCGGAATTGCCAGGGGGCCTTCGGGCCCGAGTCGCGGCGGGCGTTGCGCGTTCACCGCTGCACGTCGCGCTCGAGGCCTGCAAGCAGTAGATACAAGCGTTGGACAAGTTACCGCAGGGGCGTCGCCAAGAGGCCCAAGGCACCAGGTTTTGATCCTGGCATTCGTAGGTTCGAATCCTACCGCCCCTGCCAGACATGCAAGGCAACTGCCGGGTCCCGGCACCGCCAGGTCAGAGCGAAGCGGAGTAAACACGTGCAAAACGATCCCGGCCTGCTGGTCTTCAGTGGCAATGCGAACCGCCCGCTCGCGCAGGCGGTGTGCAAGGAACTCGGCATCCGTCCCGGCAAGGCCCAGATCGGGCGCTTTTCCGATGGCGAGGTGCAGGTCGAGATCGAGGAGAACGTGCGCCGGCAGGAGGCGTTCGTTATCCAGCCGACCTGCGCGCCCAGCGCCGAGAACCTGGTCGAGCTGCTGGTGTTGATCGACGCGCTCAAGCGCGCCTCGGTCAGCTCGGTCACTGCGGTGGTGCCGTACTTCGGCTACGCCCGGCAGGATCGCCGCCCGCGCTCCTCGCGCGTGCCGATCACGGCCAAGGTCGCGGCCAAGATGTTCGGCGCGGTCGGCTGCGACCGCGTGCTGACGGTCGACCTGCACGCCGACCAGATCCAGGGCTTCTTCGACATGCCCGTGGACAACGTCTACGCCTCGCCGCTGCTGCTGGCCGATATCTGGCGCGCGCATGGCACCGACAACCTGATCGTGGTCAGCCCCGACGTCGGCGGCGTGGTCCGCGCCCGCGCGATCGCCAAGCGCCTCGACGACGCCGACCTGGCGATCATCGACAAGCGCCGCCCGCGCGCCAACGTCGCCACCGTGATGAACATCATCGGCGACGTGGCCGGCAAGACCTGCGTGCTGGTCGACGACATCGTCGACACCGCAGGCACCCTGTGCGCCGCCGCTGCCGCGTTGAAGGCGCAGGGCGCCACCAAGGTCGTCGCCTACTGCACCCACCCGGTGCTGTCGGGCGCGGCGATCAGCAACATCAGCGGGTCGGAGCTCGATGAGCTGGTGGTCACCGACACCATCCCGCTGACCGATGCCGCCCGCGAGTGCGGCAGGGTCCGCCAGCTCAGCGTCGCCGAGTTGCTGGCCGAAACCATCCGCCGGATCGCCTTCGGCGAGTCGGTCAGCTCGCTGTACGTCGATTGATCCAACCCGGAATTCGCGATGCCGGAGCAGTCCGGCGCCGCAATGCGCTCACCTGGTCGCGGGTGAGCGTTTCCACCGCCGCGAGGCGGTTCAATGCAAGCAAAGTGAGTAACTGAAATGTCTGATCACACCATCAAGGCCACTGGCCGCAGTGTCGAGGGGAAGGGTGCGAGCCGCCGCCTGCGCCACGCCGCCAGCATCCCGGCCATCGTCTATGGCGGCAAGGCCGCGCCGCAGCCGATCCAGCTCGACCACGAGCAGATCTGGCTGGCCAACAAGCACGAGTGGTTCTACTCGTCGATCCTGGACCTGGACATCGACGGCAAGGTCGAGCAGGTGCTGCTGCGTGACATGCAGCGCCACCCGTACAAGCAGCTGATCATGCACCTGGACTTCCAGCGCGTTGACGCCAAGCAGGCGATCAAGGTCGCGGTGCCGCTGCACTTCCTGAACGTCGAGCAGTCGCCGGCCGGCAAGGCCTCCGACGTCGTGGTCACCCACGAGCTCAACGAGGTCAACATCAGCTGCCTGCCGAAGGACCTGCCGGAGTTCATCGAGATCGATCTCGCCGGCCTGACCCTGGGCCAGACCGTGCACCTGTCGGAGCTGAAGCTGCCGAAGGGCGTGGAGATCCCGGAGCTGAAGCTGGGCAAGGAGCACGACGTCGCCGTGGTCGTGGCGCGCCAGGGCCGGGTCGATGTCGAGGCCACCGAGGGCGCGACCGAAGCCGAGGCCGCCGCGGCCGAAGTGCCGGCGGCCAAGGTCGAGAAGGACGAGGAATAAGCCAGCGTCCGGCCGGCATGTCCCCTGCGGGCGTGCCGGCCTGCTGGTTGTTCCCCTTCGATGGCCGGACTGCGTCTCATCGTCGGGCTGGGCAATCCCGGTCCCGAGCACATCCGGACCCGGCACAACGCCGGGTTCTGGTTTGTGGACGCCGTGGCGGAAAAGTTCGGCGGCCGTTTCAACGTGGATTCCAAGCTGTTCGGCGAGACCTGCAGGGTCGAAATCGCCGGCCAGCCGGTCTGGCTGTTGAAGCCGGCCACCTTCATGAACCTGTCGGGCAAGTCGGTCACCGCGGCCCTGCGCTACTGGAAGATCGAGCCGGAGCAGGCACTGCTCGCGCATGACGAGCTCGACCTGCCCCCGGGTACCGCGCGACTCAAGTTCGATGGCGGCCACGGCGGCCAGAACGGCCTGCGTGACACCATGCGCCTGCTCGGCCACGGCGGTTTCCACCGCCTGCGGGTCGGCATTGGCCATCCCGGCCACAAGGACCGCGTCACCCCATGGGTGCTCGGGCGGCCCGGTGGTGACGACGAAACGTTGATCCTGCGCGCCATCGACGACGCGATCGACGTGATGCCGCTGGCGGTCGATGGCGATTTCAACGAGGCGATGAAGCGCCTGCACACGCCGCGCTCCTGAGCGGCCAGGCAAGACATCCCGGTTCCACCCAATCAATCAAAGCGAGTAAAGCGTCATGGGCATCAAATGCGGCATCGTCGGCCTGCCCAACGTCGGCAAGTCGACCCTCTTCAATGCCCTGACCAAGGCCGGCATCGCCGCGGCCAATTTTCCGTTCTGCACGATCGAGCCCAACGTCGGCGTGGTGCCCGTGCCGGACCCGCGGTTGAACGCGCTGGCCGAAATCGTCAAGCCGCAGAAATGCATCCCCACGGCGGTCGAGTTCGTCGACATCGCCGGGCTGGTCGCGGGTGCGGCCAGCGGCGAGGGCCTGGGCAACAAGTTCCTCGCCCACATCCGCGAGGTCGACGCGATCACCCACGTGGTTCGCTGCTTCGAGAACGACGACGTGATCCACGTCAACAACAGGATCGACCCGATCGCCGACATCGACACGATCGACACCGAGCTGGCGCTGGCCGACCTCGACTCGGTCGAGCGCGCCCTGCAGCGCGCCGAGCGCAGCGCCAAGACCGGCGACAAGGAGGCCAAGGCCCGTGTCGAGGTGCTGGCGCGCGTGCGCGAAGGCCTCGACGCCGGCAAGCCGGCGCGCGCGCTGGCGCTGTCCGACGATGACCGGCTGGCGGTGCGCGACCTGTTCCTGCTGACCCTGAAGCCGGTGATGTACGTCGCCAACGTGCTCGAGGACGGTTTCGACAACAACCCGCACCTCGAGGCGGTGCGTGCCCGCGCGGTCACCGAGGGCGCCGAGGTGGTGCCGGTGTCGGCCGCGATCGAGGAGGAGCTGAGCCAGCTGGACGATGCCGACCGCGACGAGTTCCTGTCCGACCTCGGCCTCGACGAGCCCGGCCTGAACCGGGTGATCCGCGCCGCCTACACGTTGCTGGGCCTGCAGACCTACTTCACCGCCGGGGTCAAGGAAGTCCGTGCCTGGACCGTCAAGGGCGGTTCGACCGCGCCGCAGGCCGCCGCGGTGATCCATACCGACTTCGAGAAGGGCTTCATCCGCGCCGAGACGATCGGCTACGACGACTTCATCAAGTACAAGGGCGAAGCCGGTGCCCGCGACGCCGGACGGCTGCGCCTGGAAGGCAAGGAGTACCGTGTGCAGGAAGGCGATGTCCTGCACTTCCGCTTCAACGTGTAGGTCGATTGAAAAAACCCCGAATCCGGCATTGACTTCCCGGCAAACGCGCCCCAGAATTGCGGGCTCTTTGGAGGGATACCCAAGCGGCCAACGGGGGCAGACTGTAAATCTGCTGGCTTACGCCTTCGGTGGTTCGAATCCACCTCCCTCCACCAGCTTCCGGTCGACATGCGGCACGTCGGCCCGGCAGGTGGAGAAGCACCACCCGGATGCCTTACCAGCAACCGGTGCAGTACCCAAGCAGGTTTGTCCGGCGCGGGAGTAGTTCAATGGTAGAACCTCAGCCTTCCAAGCTGATGGTGCGGGTTCGATCCCCGTCTCCCGCTCCATTGATGCCGCGACGAAATGCCTGCTGGAACAACTTGCTCACGTAGCTCAGTCGGTAGAGCACCTCCTTGGTAAGGAGGAGGTCGAAGGTTCGATTCCTTTCGTGAGCACCACATTTCAACTTCGCACACCATTGAGAAGCAGCCATGGCCAAGGGTAAGTTCGAGCGCACCAAGCCGCACGTGAACGTCGGCACGATCGGTCACGTCGACCACGGCAAGACCACGCTGACCGCAGCGCTGACCAAGGTGGGCGCGGAGCGTTTCGGTGGCGAGTTCAGCGCGTACGACGCGATCGACCGTGCGCCGGAAGAGAAGGCGCGTGGCATCACGATCTCGACCTCGCACGTGGAATACGAATCGCCGATCCGCCATTACGCGCACGTCGATTGCCCGGGCCACGCCGACTACGTGAAGAACATGATCACCGGTGCGGCGCAGATGGACGGCGCGATCCTGGTGTGCTCGGCCGCTGACGGCCCGATGCCGCAGACCCGCGAGCACATCCTGCTGGCGCGCCAGGTCGGCGTGCCGTACATCGTGGTGTTCCTGAACAAGGCCGACATGGTCGACGACGCCGA
>NZ_JBQWRA010000006.1:0-93909 GCF_052547135.1 Lysobacter sp. F60174L2
GAGTGAGCCGCACATCTTACAGCAGATTTCGTGGCCGTCAACACCTTCCCGACCACTTTTTTCATCCCGCTGCCCCCGCCGCTTCCAGTGCTTCGGTCGTTGCGGGCCGCGCATTATGCACACCCGTTAACGTTACGGGAAGAGGCAATGTGAAATTTTTTTCGGGGCGGCTGTCGGGACTTGACGCGGTCGGGTGCCTGGTCGACCTTCCTGCCTTACCCAGTCTGGATGGAGAAGGCCGATGCGTTGGTTCCCGGGCGTCATGCGAGGCACGTTGGTCGGCTGCACCCTGCTTGCAGCCGGTTGCGCCTCGGGCAGCGATCTATGGGTCGAGCTGGGCGGCTCGCGCTACACGGTCGAGATCGCCGACGACAACGCGGAGCGGGCCCGAGGCCTGATGTTCCGCGACGAGATGGCGGCGGACCACGGCATGCTGTTCATCCATGATCGCGAGGAACCGCAGGCCTACTGGATGAAGAACACCCGGATCCCGCTGGACATCCTGTACTTCGACGATGCGCGCGTACTGGTGTCGCAGCAGCGCGACGTGCCGCCGTGTTCGGCCGGCAACGCCTGCCCCTCCTATCCCAGCGACGAACCCGCCCGCTATGTACTGGAACTCAACGCCGGCGTGGCGGAGAAGCTGGGGCTGCAGGACGGGAGCGAGCTGACGCTGGGGCCCGGCATTCCTGCTCCGGCAGGCCCTTGAGGGCGCTGCGGCCTACAGCTCCATCATCTCGAAGTCGTCCTTGGTCACGCCGCAATCGGGACACGTCCACGTGTCTGGAATGTCGTCCCAACGCGTACCGGGCTCGATCCCCTCTTCCGGCAACCCCTTGGCCTCGTCATAGATGAAGCCGCAGACGACGCACATCCAGGTGCGGAACGCGGTGGTCGTGGCGGCTTCGGACATGGTCGGATAATGGGTGGCTGCGGGAACGATCCCGCATTGTCCCATCCCACCCGCATCGACGAAAGCTCCGTTATGAACCAGCCCCGCACCGCGCTGTCGCGGAAATCCTCCGGCCTGTATGCCATCACGCCCGACGAGGCCGACAGCGATCGCCTGCTCGAACGCGTGGAAGTGGTGCTGACGGCGGGTGCAACATGGTTGCAGTACCGCAACAAGTCCGCGGATGCGAGCCTGCGCGCGCGACAGGCGCGGCTGCTGCAGGCGGCTTGCGCGCGCCACGATGTGCCGCTGATCGTCAACGACGACTGGCGGCTGGCCGCGGCGGTCGGCGCCGACGGCGTGCACCTCGGCGAAGACGACGGGGAGATCGTCACGGCGCGCGCGGCGCTCGGCCCGGATGCGATCATCGGCGCCTCCTGCTACGACAGCCTGGAGTTGGCCCGCAACGCGGTCGCCGCCGGCGCCGACTATGTCGCGTTCGGCGCGCTTTTTCCTTCCCCGACCAAACCGAACGCGCGCGTCGCGAAACCCGGGCTGCTGTCCGCTGCCGCGCCGCTGGGCGTGCCGCTGGTGGCGATCGGAGGCATCACGCCGGACAATGGGGCTTCCCTCGTCGACGCTGGCGCGGACCTGCTTGCGGTGATCAGTGGCGTATTCGACGCACCCGATCCCGGCGCCGCCACCCGCGCCTATCTGTCCTGCTTCACCCCATCCCACTGACCGAGTCCCGCATGAACCACGATCGCTCCCACGCCCTGTTCGCCCGCGCTTCCGAGTTGCTTCCCGGCGGCGTCAACTCACCGGTGCGCGCGTTCAAGTCGGTCGGCGGCGAACCGTTTTTCGCCGCCCGGGCGGAGGGCGCGTTCCTGTTCGATGTCGACGGCAACCGCTACATCGACTATGTCGGCTCGTGGGGTCCGATGATCGCCGGCCACGCCCATCCGCAGGTGCTCGATGCGGTCGCCGCGACGATGCGCGACGGCCTCAGCTTCGGCGTGCCGAACGCGCTGGAAGTGACGATGGCCGAGGCGATCACCGCGATCGTACCGAGCTGCGAGATGGTGCGGATGGTCAACTCCGGCACCGAGGCGACGCTGTCGGCGATCCGGGTGGCGCGCGGCGCGACCGAGCGCTCGCGGATCGTCAAGTTCGAAGGCTGCTACCACGGCCACGGCGACAGCTTCCTGGTCAAGGCCGGCAGCGGCGCGCTGACCCTGGGCCTGCCGAATTCGCCGGGCGTGCCGGGCGCGCTGGCCGACCTGACCATGACGATCCCGTACAACGATTTCGATGCGGCCACGAAGCTGTTCGACGAGATCGGCAGCGAGATCGCCGGGCTGATCATCGAGCCGATCGTCGGCAACGCGAACTGCATCCTGCCGCGCGACGGCTACCTGCAGCACCTGCGCGATCTGTGCACGAAGCATGGCGCACTGCTGATCTTCGACGAGGTGATGACCGGCTTCCGGGTCGCGCTCGGCGGCGCGCAGCAGCGTTACGGCATCACCCCGGACCTCAGCACGTTCGGCAAGATCATCGGCGGCGGCATGCCGGTCGGTGCTTATGGCGGCCGCCGCGAGCTGATGTCGCAGGTTGCTCCGAGCGGACCGATCTACCAGGCCGGTACGCTGAGCGGCAACCCGGTGGCGATGGCGGCCGGGCTGGCGACGCTGGAACTGATCCAGGCACCGGGTTTCCACGACGCGCTGGAGGCCAGCACCCATGCGCTGTGCGACGGCCTCGAAGCCGCCGCGCGTGAGGCCGGGGTGGCGTTCCACACCACCCGCGCGCCGGGCATGTTCGGGCTGTATTTCCGCGAAGGGCCGGTCGAAAGTTTTGCCGATTCGATGGGCTCGGACGCGGCGAAGTTCGGCCGGTTCTTCCACGCGATGCTCGAGCGCGGCGTGTACCTGGCGCCGTCGGCGTTCGAAGCGGGCTTCATGTCGAGTGCGCATGGCGAGGCCGAGATCGCGCAGACCCTCGAGGCCGCTCGGGCGGCGTTCCGCGAACTGGCCTGATCGCGGCCTCGGTAGCCGTCAGCCGTCGGCAAATCCGGCGAGCGTCGCGCGCAGCCGTGCCAGGCCTTCAGCGATATCCGCATCGGTGATGTTGAGCGCCGGCACGAAGCGCAGCACGTCCGGGCCGGCCTGCAGCATCAGCAGGCCGTTCTCGATTGCACGATCGACCATCGCACCCGCTTGTCCGGCATGTTCCGGGCGCAACTGGGCACCGAGCATCAGGCCGCGGCCGCGGATTTCGCTGAACAGACGGAACTCCGCTTCGAGCGCCGCCAATCCATTGCGCAAGGCTTGCGACTGTTGCTCGACATTCGCCAGCAGCGCCGGCGACGACAGTTCACGCAGCGCCGCGCCGGCAACCGCGGTGGCGAGCGGGTTGCCGCCGAAGGTGGTGCCGTGCTGGCCGAACTGCAGCGCGTCGGCGGCGCGTGCGCCGACCAGCATCGCGCCGATCGGAAAACCACCGCCGAGCGCCTTGGCCAGCGTCACCACGTCCGGCCGCACGCCGTAGCCGTCGCAGGCGAACAACTGGCCGGTACGACCCATTCCGCACTGGATCTCGTCGAATACCAGCAGTGCATCGTGGCGATCGCACAGCGCACGCAGGCCGTGCAGGAACGCGTCATTGGCCGGCGTCACCCCGCCCTCGCCCTGCACCGGCTCGACCAGCACCGCGCAGACATCGCCCGCGGCCATCGCCGCTTCGGCGCCCGCGAGGTCGTTGAAGTCGCTGTAGCGGAAGCCCGGCGGCAGCGGCTCGAAACCGGCGTGGTACTTCGGTTGCGCCGTCGCGGTGACCGCGGCGAGGGTGCGGCCATGGAAGCTGCCGCGGAAACTCAGGATCACCCGGCGTTCCGGCTCGCGGCCGCATGAGGTCGCCCACTGCCGCGCGAGCTTGATCGCGGCCTCGTTGGCTTCGGCGCCGGAATTGCAGAAGAACGCCCGCTCGGCGAAGCCGGCCGCTTCGACCAGTGCCCGCGCCAGTTCCAACGGCGGCTCGCTGACGAACACGTTGCTGGTGTGCCACAGCTTGCCGGCCTGCGCGGTCAGTGCTTCGACCAGCGCGGGGTGGGCGTGGCCGAGTGCGTTGACCGCGATACCGGCGCCGAAATCAATATATTCCCGACCGTCGCGATCCCATAGCCGTGAACCGCGTCCGTGATCAAGCACGATCCCGCGTGGCCGGTAGACGGGCAGATAGTAGCGCTCGAGGAGGTTCTGCAAATCGCTGGCAGGCATGGGTCGCGTAACGGCGGGGGAAAGCTCTATTGTCGTCGATTCGACGCCGCTGCGATCCATCCGGATGGCCGCGGCACAATGACCGCGGAGGTCCGCAATGCGCCTGTTGTCCAGCCCGCAGCTAAATCCCGCGACCGAAACCGGCTGGCGCCGGCGCTGGTTCGAGATCATCTATCGCCACGACACTCCACCGTCGCGCAATTTCGACCTGTTGCTGATCGTGGCGATCCTCGCCAGCGTCATCGTGATCATGCTCGACAGCGATCCGTGGCTGCATGTCGACCACGCGCGGATCCTCTATGCGATCGAGTGGGGCTTCACCGCACTGTTCACCGCCGAGTACGTGATGCGCCTGCTGGTGGTACGTCGGCCACTACGCTACGCGCTGAGCCTGTGGGGCATCATCGACCTGCTGTCGATCCTGCCGACCTACCTGTCGCTGCTTTTCCCCGGCAGCCAGGCGCTGCTGGTGGTGCGGATCCTGCGCGTACTGCGGCTGTTCCGGATCCTCAAGCTGACCCAGTATGTCGAGGAAGGCGGACTGCTGATGACCGCGTTGTGGCGCAGCCGGCGCAAGATCTTCCTGTTCGTGAGCGCGCTGCTGACGATCGCGGTGATCTTTGGCGCGATCATGTTCGTGATCGAGGGCCCCGAGCATGGGTTCAGCACGATCCCGACCGGCATGTACTGGGCAATCGTGACGATGGCGACGGTCGGCTATGGCGACCTGTCGCCGGCAACGCCGCTAGGGCGGCTCATCGCCTCGGTGCTGATCCTGATCGGCTACAGCATCATCGCGGTACCGACCGGCATCTACACTGCGGAGTTGGCCAGCAGCCTGCGCGAGGCTACGCATGGCGATGGACACCACGACCACCGCGGCTGCCCCGAATGCGGGCTGGAAGGCCATGACCCCGACGCCATGCATTGCCGTGGCTGCGGCCACCAGTTGCCCAAGCGGATGGGCTAGGCGCCGTTACCAGTTCCCGCTGTTGGGCATCGACAGCCACGGCTCGGCCGGTGGCCACGCCTCGCCCTTCTGCAGCAACTCGATTGAGATCAGGTCGGGCGATCGCACGAACGCCATGCGGCCATCACGCGGCGGCCGGTTGATGGTGATGCCCTGCGCCTGCAGGTGCGCGCAGGTGGCGTAGATGTCGTCGACCTCGAACGCGAGGTGGCCGAAGTTGCGCGCCGAACCGTAGTCCTCGTCGTCGTAGTTGAAGGTCAGTTCGACCTCGGCCTCCGGGTTTTTCGGGGCGCCGAGATAGACCAGGGTGAAGCGGCTTTCGGGGTAGTCACGTCGCCGGGTTTCGACCAGGCCGAGGCCGTCGCGGAAGAACTCCAGCGAGGCGTCGAGGTCACGGACCCGGACCATGGCGTGCAGGTAGCGCATCGTTGTCTCCGTGGAAGGTGTGCGGGAGGGCGATCAGTCGAGGAACAGGTCCGGCAGCAATGGCCGGGTGGGATCGACCGCGTACTGGCTGAAGTCGACGACGCCGGCTTCGCGCAGGACCTCTTCGTCGATCAGGAATTCGCCCGTGCGCGTGGAAGCTGGCGCCACGAGGATCGCGTGGGCCGCATCGGCGACGATCCGCGGGGTCCGGCAACGCGCCGCATCGACACCGGGGATCATGTTGATCGCATCGGTGGCGATCACCGTGCGCGGCCACAGCGCGTTGATCGCGACGCCCTGCCCAGCGAACTCCGCCGCCAGCCCGAGGGTGACGAAGCTCATGCCCATCTTGGCCAGGGTGTAGCCGGTATGCGGCGCCCACCATTTCGGGTCGAGGCTGGGCGGCGGCGCGAGGGTGAGGATGTGCGGATTCGGCGCCTGCAGCAGCCACGGCAGGCAGGCCTGCGCGCAGACGAAGCTGCCGCGGGCATTGACCTGCTGCATCAGGTCGAAGCGCTTCATCGGGGTATCGAGCGCGCCGCGCAGCCAGATCGCGCTGGCGTTGTTGACCAGGATGTCGATGCCGCCGAAGGCGTCGGCGGTCGCGGCCACCGCGGCGCCGACCGCATCCTCGTCGCGGATGTCGCATTTGAGCGCCAGCGCCTGGCCGCCGGCCGCCTCGACCTCGGCGGCGACCGAATGGATGGTGCCGGGCAGCTTCGGGTTGGCGACCGAGGACTTGGAAGCGATCGCGACATTGGCACCGTCGCGGGCTGCGCGCAGGGCGATCGCGCGGCCGATGCCGCGGGACGCGCCGGTGATGAAGAGAGTCTTGCCGGAGAGGGTCGTCATCGAGGGTTCCCGACCGTGAGGGGTAGACCGCCATTGTAGGAGCGACGTGAGTCGCGAACGCGGGGAGAGTGGGCGGTCGATGCGAGTGTTGCCTCGGCGCCCTCGTTCGCGAGCCGTCGGTTGATCCGGCGGGGATCGGCGTGGATCGATTGGCTCGACTACCGGATCACTGCGCGTTCGCGACTTACGTCGCTCCTACAGTCAAGGGGAGCGGGTATGGGTGCCGCGTCAGGGTTTTGGGCCTTGGCCCTCGTTGTCTTCCCACTTCAGAAGTTTGCGGGTGACGAAGCGATAGACCGGCTTGCCGGTCGCGAACCAGGCGTCGCGCAGCCAGGAATGGCGCTTCAGTACGCGTCGCTCGACCGGAGTCAGGTGCTCGCGGCAGTACGTCCGCTTGTGCTTGAGCAGGTGGCGCAGGTCCTCGCGGGCGAGCAGGCGCATCCAGCGCGCGCGCGGGTTGCCGCGGGTGGCGAGCTGGAAGTCGATGATCGCCGGGGCGCCATCATCGAGCACCAGCCAGTTGGCTTCCTTGGCCAGGTCATTGTGCGCAAGGCCGCGCCGGTGCAGTTGCTGCAGCAGCCGGCGGGCCCGCCGGAAGTACGCGAGGTCGCCATGCGGCGGGCGCTGGTACATCGCCGCGCCTGCCATGTAGCTGCGATCGAGCCAGCGGCCGTCCCAGCGCAACAACTGCGGCGTCGCCGGCAGGCCATCGACCTGCCGCAGTGCGGCGGCTTCGCGGCGGGCCAGCCACCAGGCCGGCAGGCGCAGCCACAGCGGCACGTGGGCGAGGTCGCGGCGCACGAACAGGCCATCGACATCACGCATCAGCGCGATCCGGCCGAAGCTGTCGGACTTGAGTGCGGCGACTTCGTTCGCGGAATCGGGGATTGCGTCGGCGGACATCGGCACAGTCTACGTAACGCCGGGACGCCGAAGCGCGGATTCCGGCACGCAGAGCCAACGGAAATTCAGTCCGCGCTGCCATAATTACCCGATGAACCCGGCCTGGATCGAAAGCGCGACCTCCTGGATCAGCGCAAACCCCGTCGCGGCCGGCGCGCTGATCTTCATGGTCGCGTTCTGCGATGCGCTGGTTGTGGCCGGGATCGTGGTTCCCGCGCTGCCGTTGCTGTTCGCGGTGGGCGCGCTGGTCGGGCTGGGCCATATCGACGGCCCCTACGCGCTGGCCTGCGCCGCCCTGGGTGCGTTCGCCGGCGATTCGCTGAGTTACTGGATCGGCTACCGCTGGGGTCCGCAACTGCGCCAGCGCTGGCCGTTCGCGCGCTATCCGCAATGGCTCGACCGCGGCGAATCGCTTTTCCGCCGGCACGGCATCAAGAGCATTTTCATCGCACGCTTCGTCGGCGCGGTGCGGCCGTTCGTGCCGGCGATCGCGGGCATGTTGCGGATGCCGTTGCGGCGCTATGCGGTGCCCAGCCTGGTCGCCTGCGTGGCATGGGCGGCGCTGTTCCTGGCACCGGGCTGGGTACTCGGCGCCTCCTACGAGGCGGTGGCCTCGGTCGCCGACCGGCTGGCGCTGGCGCTGGGTGCAATGGCGGTGGCGGTGGCACTGGTCTGGGCCGGCGTGCTCTACACCTGGCGCTGGTTCGCCGAACATGCCGACGCCCTGCTCGCCCGGGCGCTGCGCTGGACGCGCATGCATCCAAGGCTGGGTCGCTACGCAGGCGCGTTGATCGACCCCAATCGGCCGGAGTCGGCCTCGCTGGCGATGCTCGCCGCCTGCCTGCTGGCGATCAGCTGGATCTGGTTCACCCTGCTGGCGATGCTGCTGGCCAGCGGCGGCCCGCTCGCGCTCGACCACCAGTTGCACGAGCTGATGTGGACGCTGCGCAACCCGCTGGCGGACCGCCTGATGGCCGGCCTGGCCAGCCTCGGCGATGCCCAGGTGCTGGGCGCGGCGGCGGCGGTGGCACTGGCCTACCTGCTGTGGCGACGGCGCTGGATGGCCGCGGCGCACTGGCTGGCGGCGCTGGTGTTCGGACTGGTGCTGACGGCGTTGCTGGAGGCGGTGATCGTGATGCCGCGGCCGCCGACCGCGCCCGCCGGCTTCGGTTTCCCGTCGGTCGCGGTGACGATGACCACGATCGTGTTCGGCTTCTTCGCGGTACTAATCGCCCGCGAACTGCCCGGGCGCAAGCGGGTCTGGCCGTACCTGCTGGCCGGCGTGGTCACCACCGTGATCGCGTTCGCGCGGCTTTACCTGGGCGCGCACTGGACCAGCGACCTGGTCGGCGGCACGCTGTTCGGACTGGCCTGGGTGCTCGTGCTCGGCATCGCCTATCGCAGCCACGTGGCCCGCTCGTTCTGGATGCGGCCGCTGGCGATCCTGTTCTATGGCACGTTCGCGCTGGCGGCGGCGTGGCATGCGCCGCGGGCCGCCGACACCCTGCTGGCGAAGTTCAGCGTGGCGCCGCCGACGGACGTGATCGCGACGGTCGACTGGTGGCAGCAGGACTGGTCGACCCTGCCGGCGCGGCGCAATGAAGGCGACGAGCGCCTGCGCTGGCCCCTGGATGTGCAGGTCGCAGGGCCGCTGGAACCGTTGCGGCAGGCGCTGCAGTCAGCCGGATGGCGCGTGCAGCCGCAAGCCGACTGGGTGGCGACCCTTGCCCTGCTCGACGACGACACCCCCGAGTACGCCCAGGTGGTCCTGCCGGCCACACTGGATGCGCACGCCGAGGCGTTGCTGATGCTCCGCGACGGCGCCCGGCCCGGTGAGCAGTACGCCCTGCGGCTATGGCCGGCCCCGGTGGCGCTGGCCGACGGCACCGCACTGTGGCTCGGCACGACCCAGACTCTGCAGGTCAGCAAGCCGTTGGGAGCCGCGGTGCTGTGGCGGCCGGTGCCGCACGACGGCGAAGCCCACGATGCCGTGCAATCGGCGACCACCGGATTCGACACGATCGAGATGCCGCATCCCCACGGCGGCGTGAGGGTCCTGCGCCTGCGCACCGCCGACTGGCGGTAGCCGCGCACGCCCGGCGGCTTCAGGCGTCCGGCAGCAACGACAGCAGCCGGTCCATCCGCTCGTGCGGATCGTCGACCTGCAGCAGCTGCTGGCGCTGCGCATCCTCCAGCGGCAGCATTTCGGCCAGGCGCCAGCCGACCCACGCGGCGTCATCGATGTGCGCGTCCATGGCCTTGGCATGTTCGCCACCGACCTGCTCGAGCACGGTCTGCAGCAGGTTCGCGAGCAGTCCGTGCTCGGGTCGCAGCGGCTCCACCGGATCGGGCTCGCACCAATCGACATCGGCCATCTGCAACCCGTTGTCGCGCACCCGCACCTGGCGCGCGTGGAAACGGCGCGCGCCGCGCACGCGCAGGGTCAGCAGGCCATCGTCGCCGGTGTCGAAATCCTCGATCAGCGCCTCGGTCCCGTAGGCCGCCGCCGCGCCGGCCTCGCCGCCGGCTTCGCCATCGATCACGAGGCAGATGCCGAAGCCGGACTGGTGGCGGCCGCATTCGCGGACCAGGTCGAGATAGCGCGGCTCGAAGATGCGCAGGCCGAGCGATGCCCCGGGCACGAGCACGGTAGGCAGCGGGAACAGCGGCAGGGGGCGGGACCGGGACGGGTTCGTCATCGACGACAGCCTAACGCAGCCCGCGCGATCGCCGGTGACGTCCTCGTCGAGGTGCACGGATCCGGCCGGGCTCAGTCCGCCTGCAACGCTGCGAGGAACCGTCGCGGCGCGCCGTCAAAGCCACCGTTGGACATGAACACCACGTGGTCGCCTTCGCCCACGCGCTCACGCAGGATCCCGATCAGCGCGTCGACATCGGTCGCTGCCACGCCTTCTCCGCGCAGGTCGGCGACGACCTTGCCGGCGTCCCACGCCAGTTCCGGGCGATGCAGGAACACCACCGTGTCGGCGCCATCCAGCGACGGCGCCAGCGCGTCGGCGTGCGCGCCCAGTCGCATCGAATTGCTGCGCGGTTCCATCGCCACCACGATTCGCGCGCCGGCAACCTTCGCGCGCAATCCGGCCAGCGTGGTCGCGATCGCGGTCGGGTGGTGGGCGAAGTCGTCGTAGACGGTGATGCCGCGAGCGCGGCCGATCACTTCCATGCGCCGCTTGACGCTGCGGAACTGCGCCAGCGACGGCAGGACAGCCGCGACGTCGCCACCAACCGCGTTGACCGCTGCCAAAGCGGCCAGCGCGTTCATGACGTTGTGGCGGCCGAGCAGCGGCCAGTGGAGTTCGCCCAGTTCCGCGCCGTCGTGGATGACGACGAACGCGCTGCCGTCCTCGGCGAGCAGCCGCGCGCTCCAGTTGAATGCCGCCGCGGGTTCACCGTCGCGCGGCTGCGCCAGCAGGCTGGCATCGAGGCCGAAGGTCTCCACCGGCGTCCAGCAACCCATCTGCAGCACTTCGGCCAGGCGCGCGTCCTCGCCGTTGACGATCAACCGCCCGCGACGGGGCACCGTGCGCACCAGGTGATGGAACTGGCGCTGGATCGCGGCGACATCCGGAAAGATGTCGGCGTGGTCGAACTCGAGGTTGTTGAGGATCGCCACCAGCGGCCGGTAGTGCACGAACTTGCTGCGCTTGTCGAAGAACGCGGTGTCGTATTCGTCGGCTTCGACTACGAACCCGCGGCCGCTGCCGATGCGCGCCGACACCCCGAAATCCTCCGCCACCCCGCCGATCAAAAACCCCGGCTCGCGCCCGGCCGCCTGCAGCAGGTAGGTCAGGATGGTGCTGGTGGTGGTCTTGCCGTGGGTGCCGGCGACCGCAAGCGTGTCGCGACCGGGCAGCACGTTCTCCGCCAGCCATTGCGCACCGGAGATGTACTTGCGGCCGTCGTCCAGCACCTGCTCGACCGCCGGGTTGCCACGCGACAGCGCGTTGCCGACCACGATCTGGTCGCAATCCGGCGAAATGTTGCCGGGCACGTAGCCCTGCTTCAGGTCGATACCCAGCGTTTCCAGCTGGGTCGACATCGGCGGATAGACCGCCTGGTCGCTGCCCTCGACTTCGTGACCGAGTTCACGCGCGAGCGCGGCAACGCCGCCCATGAAGGTGCCGGCGATGCCGAGGATGTGCAGTTTCATTCGTGCAGGTGGATTCTTTCAGCCGACCGCGGGAACCAGTGCCAGCGCCCCGACGATCCGGTTGAACACCTCGTCCAGCGAACCCACGCCATCGACCACGCTGAGCTTGCCGTGCTGGCGGAAGAAATCGACCACCGGCGCGGTCTGGTCGTTGTAGACCTGCAGGCGGGTGCGGACGGATTCCGGGCTGTCGTCGGCGCGGCCTTCGGCGGCGGCGCGGCCGGCGATGCGCTCGACCAGCAGCTCGGTCGGCACCTCGAGTTGCACCGCGGCGTCCATCGGCTGGCCGATCCGCTCCAGCAGCGCGTTGAGCGCGTCGGCCTGGGCGAGGTTGCGCGGGTAGCCGTCGAGGATGAAGCCGCCCTTCGTGTCGTCGCGCGAGAAGCGGTCCTCGAGCATGCCCAGCAGGATCGCGTCGCTGACCAGCTCGCCGCGGGCCATGATTTCCTTCGCCTCCAGTCCGAGCTTGCTGCCGGCGGCGACTTCCGCGCGCAGCAGGTCGCCGGTGGAGATGTGCGGCACCTGCAGATGCTCCTTCAGCCGCGCTGCCTGCGTGCCCTTGCCCGAGCCGGGTGCGCCAAGAAGTACCAATCGCATCGTGTCGCTCCTGGGAATGCGTTGTTGAATGCTGGAACCCGCGGCGCAACGGGCCGGCGCTACACTGCAGCGACCTGACCCCCTGCCGGGGCAAACGGGACCCAGTTTAGCGCATCCCGCCCCCCGCTCCGGCCCCCACACTGGAAAACACATGGCATCGGGAACCCTGCTCTACGCCCAGTCCGGTGGCGTCACCGCCGTCATCAACGCCACCGCATCGGCGGTGATCCAGGCCGCGCGCACCAAAAAGGTGAAAGTGCTGGCCGCCCGCAACGGCATCCTGGGCGCCTTGCGCGAGGACCTGATCGATACTTCGAAGGAGTCGATCGCGGCGATCCGGGCGCTCGCCCATACGCCCGGCGGCGCGTTCGGCTCGTGCCGGGTCAAGCTCAAGTCGCTGGACGAGGACCGGGCGAAATACGAGCGCCTGCTCGATGTGTTCAGGGCCCACGACGTGCGCTGGTTCCTCTACAACGGCGGCAACGACTCGGCCGACACCGCGTTGAAGGTCTCGAAGCTGGCCGCCGAGTTCGATTACCCGCTGACCTGCGTGGGCGTACCCAAGACGGTCGACAACGACCTCGCGGTGACCGACTGCTGCCCCGGCTTCGGCTCGGCCGCCAAGTACACCGCGGTGTCGGTACGCGAGGCGGCGCTGGACGTGGCGGCGATGGCGGACACCTCGACCAAGGTGTTCGTGTACGAGGCGATGGGCCGGCACGCCGGCTGGCTGGCGGCGTCGGCGGGACTGGCGGGCAACGGGCCGGACCAGGCGCCGCACCTGATCCTGTTCCCGGAACGGCCGTATGACGAGGCTGATTTCTTCAAGCGGGTGAAGGCGACGGTCGAACGCGTCGGCTACTGCGTGGTGGTCGCCAGCGAGGGTATCCAGACCGCCGACGGCCGCTTCGTCGCCGATGCCGGCGGCGGCAAGGATTCGTTCGGGCACACGCAGCTCGGCGGCGTCGCCTCGCACCTGGCCGGACGGGTCAAGGACGCACTTGGCTACAAGGTCCACTGGACCCTGCCCGACTACCTGCAGCGATCGGCGCGGCACATCGCCTCGAAGACCGACCTGGAACAGGCGCAGGCGGTCGGCAAGGCCGCGGTCGAGTTCGCGTTGAAGGGGATGAATTCGGTGATGCCGGTGATCGTGCGCACGTCCGACGCGCCGTATCGCTGGAAGATCGAGGCAGCAAAGCTGTCGAAGGTGGCCAACCACGAGAAGAAGATGCCCGCGGGGTTCATCCGTCGCGACGGGTATGGCATCACCGACAAGGCGCGGCGTTACCTGGAGCCGTTGATCCGTGGTGAGGCGCCGCCGCCGTATGGGCGGGATGGGTTGCCGAAGTACGTGGAGCTGGGGAACGTGGGGGTGGAGCGCAAGCTGGAGGGTTGGGAGGGGTGACCGGCTCTCCGTCGCGACTTACGTCGCTCCTACAGGAACCCCGGCCGCGGGCTGTTGTAGGAGCGACGTAAGTCGCGATGGGAAATCGGCTCAATCGCAGGACTCGCCCTCGACCGCCATCGACGCGGCGAACATCGGGATCGCCGCGAGTTTGTCGCCTTCCGCCGCCTGCCTGGCATCGCCCAGGTAGATCCGTGCGCTGCCCTGCGCGTCGAGTTCCGGCGATGTCGAGGCACCGGGTTTGCGCCAGACCTTCACCACCGCTTTCTGCGACGGACAGGCCGCGTTCGGCACGCTGATCAGGTCGTTGAACACCCAGCCATCGGCGGTCGATGGCCTGACCTTGTCGACATCGACGAAGCGCGCGCGCGGCTGGCAGTTCGGGCTGGTGCGGACGACCGCGAACCGGTACGGCTCGGCGGCCTGTCCGGTGAAGACGCCCTCGATCCGGGCGCAGGCCTCGGGGATCGAGCGCAGGGTATGGGCCACGCCGACCGTCTGCGGGGTGGATTCGGGCCGGTCGATCTCCGGCCTGGGATCGGCGGCCAGGGCAGGCATCGCCGCGACAGCGAGCATCAGTGGCAACAGCGGCGTCTGGCGCATGGGGGCGCTCCGGCTGAGGATGTCGGCGCAGGCTGGCACGGGCCGCCTGAACCGCCGGTCGACACGGAACCGCGGTGCCGACCTATGCCATAGTCGGAACACTGCGGGCCGGGCCTGTCCCGCCCGCGGTCACAACTCGAAGGTGCGTAATCCGAAATTCCATGTTGTCCACTTTCTATGGGGAGGGGTCCATGCTGGAGCAGTACGGTTTGACCTTGGCGCTCGTGTGCGCCGTCATCGCGATCCTGTACGGGATCATCTCGGCGCGCTGGATCGGCGCGCAGCCCGCCGGCAACCAGCGCATGCAGGAGATCGCCGGCGCGATCCAGGAAGGTGCACGCGCCTACCTCAACCGGCAATACACCACGATCGCGATTGCCGGCGTGGTGCTGTTGGTGGTGATCGGGCTGTTCCTCAACTGGCCGACCGCGATCGGCTTCCTGCTCGGCGCGGTGCTCTCGGGCGCGGCCGGCTACATCGGCATGAACGTCTCGGTGCGCGCCAACGTGCGCACCGCGGAAGCGGCGCGCAAGGGCATGGGCCCGGCGATGGACGTGGCGTTCCGCGGCGGCGCGATCACCGGGATGCTGGTAGTCGGGCTCGGCCTGCTCGGCGTGGCCGGGTACTGGTGGGTGCTGGGCGCGATGGGCATCACCGGCGAGCCGGCACTGCATGCGCTGGTCGGGCTGGCATTCGGCGCCTCGCTGATCTCGATCTTCGCGCGACTTGGTGGCGGCATCTTCACCAAGGGCGCGGACGTCGGCGCCGACCTGGTCGGCAAGGTCGAGGCCGGGATTCCGGAGGACGATCCGCGCAACCCGGCGGTGATCGCCGACAACGTCGGTGACAACGTCGGCGACTGCGCCGGCATGGCGGCCGACCTGTTCGAAACCTACGCGGTCACGGTGATCGCCACCATGCTGTTGGGCGGGCTGATGGTCGCCGAGGCCGGCACCAATGCGGTGCTGTATCCGCTGGTGCTGGGCGGGGTGTCGATCATCGCCTCGATCATCGGCGCGATGTTCGTCAAGGTGAAGGCTGGCGGCTCGATCATGGGCGCGCTGTACAAGGGCGTGATCGTGTCGGCGGTGCTGGCGGCGATCGCGTTCTACCCGATCACCACCGCGCTGATGGGCGACAACAGCTTCGGCGCGCTCAACCTCTACGGCTGTGCGCTGATCGGGCTGGCCCTGACCGGCATCATCGTGTGGATCACCGAGTACTACACCGGCACCCAGTTCAAGCCGGTGCGGCACATCGCGCAGGCCTCGACCACTGGCCACGGCACCAACATCATCGCCGGCCTCGGGGTATCGATGAAGTCGACCGCACTGCCGGTGATCGCGGTGTGCGCGGCGATCTGGGGCGCGTTCGAACTCGGCGGCCTGTACGGCATCGCGATCGCGGCGACCTCGATGCTGTCGATGGCCGGCATGATCGTCGCGCTCGATGCCTACGGCCCGATCACCGACAACGCCGGCGGCATCGCCGAGATGGCCGAGCTGCCGTCGGAGATCCGCGACATCACCGACCCGCTGGACGCGGTCGGCAACACCACCAAGGCGGTGACCAAGGGTTACGCGATCGGTTCGGCCGCCCTCGCCGCGCTCGTCCTGTTCGCCGACTACACCCACAACCTGCAGGCCAACAACCCGGGCGAAGTCTTCACCTTCGACCTGTCCGACCACATGGTGATCATCGGCCTGCTGATCGGCGGCCTGATCCCGTACCTGTTCGGCGCGATGGCGATGGAAGCGGTCGGTCGCGCGGCCGGTGCGGTGGTCGAGGAAGTGCGCCGGCAGTTCCGCGAGATCGCCGGCATCATGGAAGGTACCGGCAAGCCCGACTATTCGCGCGCGGTCGACATGCTGACCAGATCGGCGATCAAGGAGATGGTGGTGCCCTCGCTGCTGCCGGTCGCGGTGCCGGTGGTGGTCGGCCTGCTGCTCGGGCCGAAGGCGCTCGGCGGCCTGCTGATCGGCACCATCGTCACCGGCCTGTTCGTGGCGATCTCGATGACCACCGGCGGTGGCGCCTGGGACAACGCCAAGAAGTACATCGAGGACGGCAACCACGGCGGCAAGGGCAGCGAGGCGCACAAGGCCGCGGTCACCGGCGATACCGTCGGCGATCCGTACAAGGACACCGCCGGCCCAGCGATCAATCCGCTGATCAAGATCATCAACATCGTCGCGCTGCTGATGGTGCCGTTGCTCTGAAGCAGGCGGTTTTCGATATGAACCAGGCGGCCTCCGGGCCGCCTTTTTCGTGGGCGACCCGTCGCGTGGCCGCCGGCATGAACGTCGAGCCAACGCCATGTTCACCCTGCGTTTGGCATGTTCGACGGGTCGCCGTTGCGGCATCCACACGCCGCGTGCATGCCACCGCGGGTGCGCGCATCCCAGGGAGGGAGATGAAAATGCAAGTTGTCACTTGGCAAGATTCCGTGCAGAACTCGTTCGGCGCCTACCTGCCCGGCATCCTCGGCGGACTGGCGATCCTGCTGGTCGGCTGGATCGTCGCGCTGATCGCCAGCGCCCTGACCCGCAAGGGACTGGCAGCCGTGAACGCCAACCAGCGCCTGTCGGCGCAGACCCGCTCCAACGTCGACATCGAGCGCATCGTCTCGCGCATCGTGTTCTGGACGATCCTGCTGGTGGCGCTGATCGGCGCGCTCAGTTTCATGCACGTCGATGGCGTATCGGGCCCGTTGTCGTCGTTCGCCTCGACGATCATTCCCGCCGCCGTGCTGGCGCTGGTCGCCTGGCTGGTGGCGACCCTCGCCCGGGTGGTGGTCAACAAGGCGCTGGCGGCGAGCCAGCTCGACGAGAAGTTGTCGGAGAAGGCCAACGCCCAGCCGATGTCGCAGACCCTCGGCAACGTCGCCTACTGGCTGGTCCTGCTGCTGTTCCTGCCGGCGATCGTCGGCGTGCTGCAGATCGAAGGGTTGATGGCGCCGCTGTCGAACATGATGACCGACCTGCTCGGCATGCTGCCCAACCTGCTGGCCGCGGCGATCATCGGCGTGATCGGCTGGGTCATCGCCAAGGTGGTCCGCGGCATCGTCAGCAACCTGCTGGCGGCGACCGGCGTCGACCGTTTCGTAGAGAGCAACGAGAACACCCGCGGCATCAAACTGTCGCAACTGGGCGGCACGCTGGCCTTCATCCTGGTGATCGTACCGACCCTGATCGCGGCGCTAGACGCATTGCGGATCGAGGCGATCTCGCGGCCGCTGACGCGCATGCTCGACGTGTTCCTGCAGGCGGTGCCGAACGTGCTCGCGGCCGCCGCGATCCTGATCCTGGCGTGGTTCATCGGCCGCTTCGTCGCCGGGCTGGTGGCGCGGTTGCTAGGCAACCTCGGTTTCGACCGGCTGCCCGAGCGTATCGGCCTGGGCCACGCGTTCGCCCAAGCCCCGGCGCCGACGACCACCGGCCCCGACGCCACCATCGCGCCCGATGGCACCGTCGTCCCGACCGGCGTCGGCACCTCGCCATCCGATGGCATGCCGCTGACGCTGTCGGACCTGGCCGGCAAGGTCGCGCTGTTCTTCATCATGCTGTTCGCCACCGTCGAAGCCGCCGCCCTGCTCGGCTTCGGCGGCGTACACAGCCTGCTGGAGCAGTTCATCGCCTTCGGTGCGGACATCCTGCTGGGGCTGGTGATCTTCGTGGTCGGCTACTGGCTGGCCGACGTGGCCGCCACGGCGATCGAGCGCGCGAACCCGGAAGGCCGCGGCATGGCCCGGATCGCGCGGCTGGCGATCCTCGGCTTGGTGGTCGCGATGGGCCTGCGCGCGATGGGCGTGGCCGATGACATCGTCAACCTCGCGTTTGGACTGGTATTGGGCGCGGTGGCCGTGGCCGTCGCACTCGCCTTCGGCCTCGGCGGGCGCGACGCCGCCGGGCAGGTGGCCCAGCGCTGGGCCAACCAGTACCTCGACCGGCGACCGCCCGGCGGACAGTAGGTGCGGGAGGGCTGGAACGGCGGCGAGGCATCGCCGCCGTTTCCTTTTGGGGCACGTCTCCATTCCGGGACGGTTGCTGCAGCGCAGCAGGATGCCGGCTAAAATGGCCAGCCAACCGCGCCACCAGGCGCGCCCCCTCAGCTTTACTGGAGTACTCCCGCATGGGCCTGGACCTCGTCCCCGCCGGCAAGAACCCGCCGGATGAGATCAACGTCATCATCGAAATCCCGAAGGACGCCGAGCCCGTCAAGTACGAGGTCGACAAGGCCTCCGGCGCGATCTTCGTCGACCGCATCCTGTCGACGCCGATGCGCTACCCGTGCAACTACGGCTACATCCCCCACACCCTGTGCGGCGACGGCGACCCGGCCGACGTGCTGGTGATCCTGCCGCTGCCGCTGATCCCCGGCTCGGTAATCCGCTGCCGCCCGGTCGGCGTGCTGCGCATGAGCGACGAGGCAGGCAGCGACGAGAAGATCCTCGCCGTGCCGGTCGAGAAGGTTTTCGCCGGCTACACCCACATCGACGACATCGCCAAGGTCAGCCCGCACTGGCTCGAGCGCATCGGCCACTTCTTCGAGCACTACAAGGACCTGGAAAAGGGCAAGTGGGTCAAGCTCGACGGCTGGGGCGACGCCGCGGAAGCCAAGCAGATCCTGCTCGACTCGATGAAGCGCTACGAGGAATCCTCGGACAAGCCGAACTTCTGATCGCGCCGCGCGGATCGCCGGGCATGAAAAAGGCCGCCTTCGGGCGGCCTTTTTCATGCCCGGCGTCGGCCGGTAGCAGCATCAAAAAAAGCGGCCCCGTTTCCGGGGCCGCCTCCTGCAACTTCGATCAATGGATCGATCAGAAGCGCTGCTGGTACTTCATGTACACGAAGCGACCGACGTCGAATCCGCCGTAGTACGAGTAGCCGGAGTTCGGAGCATCGTAGTTCGGCGAAGCATAGTGCTCGAACACGTTGTTCGCACCCACGGCGATCGTGGCATTCCACGGTGCGTTCCAGCGGAGCTGCAGGTCGTGGAACGTGGTGGAACCCAGTTCGTTCATCGGCGTGATGTTGCCCTGGGTGTCCGGCGCAGCGTAGTTCGGCAGGCTGCAACGGGCCAGTTCCGGACCATCATCCTCAAGGGTGAAGGTGCAGGTTTCCTTGACGCCCGAGTAGTAGCGGGTCGACCAGGTGGCACCGAAGTCACCCATGTCCCACGACAGGCTGGCATTGGAGCGGACGCGGAAGTTGCCGCCGAAGCCGTTCTGCTGCTGTGGTGCGCCATCCAGGTTGTCGGTCTTGAGCTCGTTCTTGCTGACGTAGGTGTTCAACCAGGCCAGACCGAAGTTGCCGTAAGCAGTCTCCATACGGTAGTTGAGATCGAAATCGAAACCCTCGATCTCCTGGAAGCCCGCATTGCGCCCACCAAACGACAGCGAGGTGATCTCGCCGGTGACCGGATCACGGACGAAGGCATCCGAACCCAGCGCATCGCAACGCGACTCGATGCCACGGACGTAGCAGTCGTCGAGGATCGCGGTCGGGGAGTCATCGACGATGGTGTTCTCGATGCGGATGTTGAACCAGTCCAGCGACAGGTTCAGGTTCTGCGCGAAGCCGGGGCTCCACACCACGCCGAAGGTCGTCGACTCCGAGGTTTCGGGGGTCAGATCCGCGTTGGAGCCCGACAGGAACGGAGTCGGGGTAGCGGTACCCGGGCCATCGGCGAGGCCATCGGGATCGCTGGCCGGCTGACGGTACCCGACCGGAACATCGGCCAGACACTGGGCGCTGCCGCCCACCGAGCCGAACTTGGTATCGCACGGATCGGTGTAGGTCTCGAAGCTCTGGCCCACGCCGCCATACAAGTCGGCAACGGTCGGCGCACGGAAGCCTTCCGACCAGGTACCACGGACCAGCAGCGAGTCGACCGGCTTCCAGGTGAAGCCGAACTTGCTGTTGGTGGTGTCACCGAAGGTGTCGTAGTCGGAGTAGCGGCTGGCGAGGCTGACGCTCAGTTCCTGCGCGAACGGCAGGTCGGCCAGCAGCGGCACCAGGAACTCGACATAGGCCTCGTCCAGCGAGTAGCCGCCACCGGTCGGACCGGAGGCCAGGTCCGTGGAGGTGCCAGTCTGGGCCAAGGCGTCAGGCGAGAAGTAGCCATCTTCGTCACGGTGCTCGATGCCGACCGCAACGCCGACGTCACCGGCCGGCAGGCTGAACAGCGAGCCGGCCAGGTTGGCGTAGTACGACTTGGTGGTGGTCTCCGACAACGCTTGGCCCGGCAGGTACAGATAGGCCTGCACGGCCGCATCGGCCAGGCCGCCCTGACCGGTCACGCCGTCCGGAACCAGCGGATTCCACGGGGTGCACGCGCCCGGACCGAACCCCAGCGGGATCGGGTTGTCCGCGGTACCGCACTGGACCACGCCCTGGCTGTTGAGGAACGACGGACCCACCGCGCCCTCAACCGCAGCCAGGCTGAAGTTGCCGGTGCTGATCTGGGTGCCCTTGTTCTGGTTGTACAGATAGCCGGCATCCCAGTCCCAGTACCTGTCGGCGATCTGGAACGCGCCGGCGAACTCGCCGGTGAAGCGGAAGGTGGTCAGGTTGTTCTGCACCTGGCGCGGCACTTCCCAGCCACGGCGCCAGAAGTTGATCGCCTGTTTCTCGCCCGCGTAGTCGCTCTGGTTGCCCAGCGGGTTGTAGTAGCTGTCGATCGACATCGGGGTGCCGAACACGTTGGAGCGGTACGGATAGCCGGCGTTCTGCGCAAACGACTCGCGATCGGTGTACAGCACATCGCTTTCGAAGCGGATGTCGTCGGAGATGTCGTAGACACCGTTGAAGAACACCGACTTGCGCTTGACACCGGAATAAACGGTCGAAGCGAGGGCCGGGTTGGTGACGTCGTCGCCGCTGGTCTCATGGAAATCCGAGAAGTCGGTGGCGTCACCGCCCGGACGGTTGAGGGTGTACGAGGTGTTGTAGATCGGCTCACCGGTGTTTTTGTCGTATCCCAGCAACGAACCCTGCGGACCATCAACGATGCTGCCCCACTGGCTGATGCTGGACAGGCCGCCGGGACGCGGGGCCGAGCCCTTGCCGGTCGGGAAGGCATCGCGGCTGAACCAGCGGTCCTTGGCCCACACCGGGTCTTCCTCGGTGAACTCGACGCCAACGGTGACCGACCCGCGGTCGCCGGTGTTGCCCATCACGAAGCTGTACTGCTCGCGGGTGCCGTCGCCCTGGCCGTACTGGCCGATGTAGGCATTTGCTTCGGCGCCGTCGAAGTTCTGGCGGGTGATGATGTTGATCACACCGGCGATCGCGTCGGAACCGTAGATGGTCGACGCGCCGTCCTTCAGCACTTCGATCCGCTCGACCATCGCGGCCGGGATCGAGGCGACGTCCTGCAGGCCGCCGTTGGTAATGCCCAGGCGCTTGCCGTTGACCAGGATCAGGGTGCGGTTGGCACCGAGGTTGCGCAGGTCGATGTAGGAACCGCCGACGGCCTCACCCGAGGACAGCGGCGAGGTGCGGCTGATCGCCGGGGAACCGGCGGCGCTGATGTTCTGCAGGATGTCGGCAACGGAGTTGAAGCCCTGCTGCTCGATGTCGTCACGGCTGATCTGCAGCACCGGGGCGGCGGTTTCCAGGTCGACCTGGCGGATGCGCGAACCGGTAACCTCGATGCGATCGAGGGTGGTGGGGTTCTGCGGGGCGGGGGCGGCTTCCTGCGCGCCGGCAAGGGCCGGCACAAGGGCCACCGCGATGCCGGCCGGCAGCAGGCCGAGCCTCATCGCGGGGCGCAAATTGCGGTTACTCATGTATCTCTCTCCAGATAACGTTATGGGCGCGTTAAGCGCGTCGCCCAAACTACGGCCCGCAGGGCTACGCCGCTTTGCGTCGGGGGCCGGCTGACTTTGCCGAACCGGTCCTTGCGGCCACGCTTGACAGCGCCGGTAAAGAGGCCATTTCCAGCTTCCTGGCGGCATTGCGGTAGCCGGTGGCGGAAACCCCGTAGCGCGCGCGGAATGCGCGGGCAAAGCTGCAGCAGTTGTCGAAGCCCGAGGCGGCGGCCACTTCGCCGATCATCATCTGGCTGTTGTCCAGCAGGTCCGCCGCGCGCTCCAGCCGCATTCGCGCGGACGCCGCCTGCGGGCTTTCGCCGTACAGGGCGTGGAAGGTCTTGGAGAAATACCAGCTGGAGAAGCTGGTCAGTTCGGCCAGTTCGCTGATCCGGACCACCCGGTCGCAGTTGCCTTCCAGGTACATGTAGGCGCGTTGCAGGCGTCCGAACACCTGGCGCTTGCGTACCCCCGAACGTCCGGGGCAGCGCGCTATGCGCCCGCGCAGGTCGCCCTGGACCGCCGCCAGTTGCAACAGCAGCGGCCTCAACACGGCGATCTCGGCGGCGCCGTCGGCACCCGGCTGGAGCGAGGCGAGGCGATGGCCGGCGGCGCGCCAGAGGCGTACCAGCATCCGCGCTTCGCGCTTCTGCAGCCCGCCCCGCCCGGCGTACAGCCCGAGATCCGGAACACGGCCCGCCGCCTTCAGCGCGTCCGCGCCAAGGCTGATGCCGATGCAGACGCCGTGGCGGTCGGTCTGCAGTTGCGGGCGGGAATCGCGCTCGAGCGCCATCCACTCGCCACGACGCAGCCGGAACCGGCCTTCGCGTGCCTCGACCCAGGAACTGCCACGCAGTTGCACCCAGATGGTGAACACCTGTGGCGACAACTGCGCGCTGCCGAGCCGGGAGATGCCGATACAGGTGGCCGGGACGTTGCCCGCAAGAGCCCCGCCATCCGCCGGGTCGAGTTGCAGCAGTTGGCCCCGATCGGCCCAGAGTGTCTTGTCCATCGCCTACCCATTTGCCAGGAGTGGCCCATGGGTTTGCCGCATCGGCTGGCCGGCTTCAGGAAAGTTCGCGGAGAGTTGGCCGAAATCGTGCCGAAGGACCAGACGAAAAAATCACGAAAGGACTTTTCCCAATCGGGTCAATTACTTGCCCACGCCCGGCCAGAGCGTTTCGGGCGGCGGGTCGTAGTCCGCAAAGCCAATGTCGCTGGCGTCGTACTCCACCAATGTGACGTACAGCCGGTTCGAGCGCGGGTCCAGGCTGAGTCCGTAGGTCGCTGCGCGGCGGTTGGCGTCCAGGCAGCGCGGCACCGTGCCGCCCGCTCCCCCGTGCACGTCGAGCAGGGCCGAACAGCCGGCGGTGCGCTCGATGCCGTAGACCCCGCCCGCGGTCGCCGCGGTCCACGACCGGTAACGCGCAGGGGTCGGCCAGATGGCGTCGACCTGGCGCACGCTGTCGGGCCGGAGTTGAAGGTCGGCCTGCCAGAGCCCGGATTCGGCCGGGCGCGCGAACAGGATCCGGCCGCTGGATGCGTCCAGCTCGACCCGGGACACGTCGTCGAGCCGGCCCACCCGTTTCCAGCCGTCGCGCAGGCGGTCCAGCAGGTCGGCGTGCAGCCGCCCGCGGCGGTCGGCCGACACCACCAGCACACGCTCCCCGGTGCCGGTCGGGTCCGGCATGTAGATCGCCTGCAACGGCTCCTCCACCGGCAGCGCGAGCCGGGTCATGCGACCGCTGGCGGGCTCCACCTCGTACACGCCGGGCGACGCCGTGCCGGCGGAATCGATTTCGCGGCCGACCACGAGCAGGTGGCGGCTGTCGGCCGACCAGCGCGGGAGGTAGCGGGACTCGGGCCGCAGGCCGTCCAGCAGGCGCAGCGAGTCCGGCTGGTCAACGTCGGCCCACCACAGCCGGTATTCACCGGAACGGTCGGAAACGAACGCCAGTTGCCGCCCATCCGGGGCGATGGCGGGCAGACGGTCGCGGCCCGATGAGCGGAACAGGCGCTCGCCGGGGCCGTCCTCGTCCAGGTCGAACCGGTAGATACCGAACCAGGTGGTGCGCTGCACGTAGGCCAGCGCGGGGGCGTCGGCGGCGATCACCGGATCCTCGCCGTCCCTGATCCCCAGCTCGACGTGGGCGCCGGTGTCGAGATCCAGCCGGTACAGCCGGCTCTCGCTGTCGTGGTGGCGGGAATACACCAGCGCCTTCCCGTTGCGGTCCCAGTCCCAGCCACGGACCTGGGCGTTCAGGTGGGTCAGCCGCTCCGCGGTCCCGCCGGTGGCGGGCAGGCGCCAGAAATCGCCCAGGGGGGTGTTGCGGACGAAGACGATCCAGCGCCCGTCGGGCGAGTAGCGCGGGGCGAAGTCATGGTTCAGCGGACTGGCGCCGTCCTCCAGCGTGGTCAGCCGGCCCGTGTCCAGGTCGAGCCGCTGCAGGCCGGGACGGTCGTGGGAGATGCCATGGCTGCCGAACACCAGCCCCTTGCCATCGGGGGTCCAGTCGAAACTCGGCATGTGGTGTTCATCGCACTGGCCCACGACGCGGGCGGCACCGCCGCTGGCGGACACCACGCGGATCTCGCAGCGTTCGCCCTGCACCACCCGCAGGAATGCGATCTCGCGGCCATCCGGGGACCAGGCCGGGCTGAGGTCGTCGGCCTGCCCGTCCGGCCGGGTCAGCTGGCGCGACGGCGTCGGGGTCGTGGTCTGGACCATGATCGCGATGTTGCGCTGGCCCTGCGGCACGGCCATATACGCGACCATCGACGCATCCGGACTGAGGCTGGGACTCCATTCGAAGCCCGGCGAAGACGTGATGAGCCGCGGCGCGGAAACATAGGTCACGGCCGCCGGTACCGGTACCGGCGTGGCGAGCGGCGGGGCCGGCGCGCCGTGCCACACCGACCACCCGTAAAGGAGTCCGGCCAGCACGAGCGCGACCAGCGTCGCCCCGAGCATCGCGCCCCAGCCGGCACGTTGCTGTCGCGCGACGGCCGGGCTGTCGATGTCGCGTCCGGGCGGAACCACCCCGGCCCCGGCAGGTCCATCGGACCCTGGCGACACCGCTATCGCGGGCTCCGCGGCGACTCCGACCGGCGACAGCCACTCGACCTCGGCAAGAAGCCGGTAGCCGCCCTTGGCGATGGTCTCTATATAAGGAGTCGCACTGTCCGCCGGCCCGAACGCCTTGCGCAGCTGGGTCACGGCCTGGGTGACGACGTCATTGGTCGGCAGGGTGTCGGGCCAGACCTCGGCCAGCAACGTATCGCGACTGACCACCTTCCCGGCGTTGCCGACCAGCACCCGCAACACGCCCATCGACTTGGGCGTGATCCGCACCGGCCGGCGTGCACCCGGCGCGTGGACTTCGCGCAGCGGCACGTCCACCTCGCATTGGCCCACGCGCAGGCGATCGGATGGCAGGAGTTCAAGGTAGCTCGACATCTATCCGTTCAATTCTGACGCACACCGAACGTGCGGTCATGTGCCTGAAGGACAAGCGAACCGCCCGATGTCGCAAAACGGGACTGTTCCAGACGCCCGCAACTAGTCTGCGTCGCGCGTCCGTCCCAGTGTCAGGCCGATCAGCCGCGACACCACCAGCGCGAGGTAGCCGACCCCCGCGAACTGCTCCAGCATCACCAGCACCCGCGCCATCGGCGTCACCGGCACCACGTCCCCCAGGCCGGTGGCCGACAGGTTGGTGGCACTGAGGAACAGCAGCTCGATCCACGGCCGGTTCGGCGCGGGGTCCAGCATGTTGACGAAGCTGCCCGGATCCACCATCTGGCACACCAGGTAGGCGAACGCGAACGCCCAGACCAGCAGGGTGAACGTCGCGCCGGCGGCGAACAGTTCGTCGGCGCTGACGACGTGGTCGCTCAACATGTAGCGGATCAGGCCGCTCGCGGCGTAGAAATACAGCGCCGATTCCAGCGTCGACGACACGATCATCAGGGTGTCGCTGGCCAGCAGGATCGAGAGTATCGACGCCAGGATGGCCGGCGCCGCGACCAGCCAGGCCACCCACTTGACCGCCGGGCTGCGCGAGACCACCCACACCGCCAGCAGCGGGAACAGGATGCCGAACGCGCCGAACAGCGCGCGGCCGCTGTGGCGGCCGTCGAACACCGGGTACAGCAGCAGGCTCAGCAACTGCGCCGCCAGCAGCACCGCCGAGGGATGCCGGCTGGCGAGGAAACGCCAGCGGCGGTAGAGGAAACCGTGGTTGCTCATGGGCATGGCCGCGAGTTTGCCGCAGAACCGCCGCCGGCGCGCGTGCTCAGACCTTGCGGTAGACCTCGGCCCCGGCGGCGCGGAACTCCGAGGCCTTCTCCGCCATGCCCTCGGCCAGCGCGGCCTGCTCGTCGACGCCGTGCTCGGCGGCGTAGTCGCGCACGTCCTGGGTGATCTTCATCGAGCAGAAGTGCGGGCCGCACATCGAGCAGAAATGCGCGCTCTTGTGGGCGTCCTTGGGCAGGGTCTCGTCGTGGTATTCGGCGGCGCGCTCGGGGTCGAGGCCGAGGTTGAACTGGTCCTCCCAGCGGAACTCGAAACGCGCCTTGGAAAGTGCGTTGTCGCGCGCTTGCGCGCCGGGGTGGCCCTTGGCGAGGTCGGCGGCGTGGGCGGCGATCTTGTAGGCCATCAGGCCTTCGCGCACGTCGTGCTTGTTGGGCAGGCCGAGGTGCTCCTTCGGAGTGACGTAGCAGAGCATCGCGCAGCCGTACCAGCCGATCATCGCCGCTCCTATTGCGGACGTGATGTGGTCGTAGCCGGGCGCGATGTCGGTGGTCAGCGGGCCGAGGGTGTAGAACGGCGCCTCGCCGCATTCGACCAGTTGCTTGTCCATGTTCTCCTTGATCAGCTGCATCGGCACGTGGCCCGGGCCTTCGATCATGGTCTGGACGTCGTGCTTCCAGGCGATCTTGGTCAGCTCGCCAAGCGTCTCGAGCTCGCCGAACTGGGCGGCGTCGTTGGCGTCGGCGATCGAGCCCGGGCGCAGGCCGTCGCCGAGGCTGAAGGCGACGTCGTAGGCCTTCATGATTTCGCAGATGTCCTCGAAGTGTTCGTAGAGGAAGCTTTCCCTGTGGTGGGCCAGGCACCACTTGGCCATGATCGAGCCGCCGCGCGAAACGATGCCGGTGACGCGTTTGGCGGTCAGCGGCACGTAGCGCAGCAGCACGCCGGCGTGGATGGTGAAGTAGTCCACACCCTGCTCGGCCTGTTCGATCAGCGTGTCGCGGAAGATCTCCCAGGTCAGTTCCTCGGCGCGGCCGTCGACCTTCTCCAGCGCCTGGTAGATCGGCACCGTGCCGATCGGGACCGGCGAGTTGCGGATGATCCACTCGCGGGTCTCGTGGATGTGCTTGCCGGTCGACAGGTCCATCACCGTGTCGGCGCCCCAGCGCATCGACCAGACCAGTTTCTCGACTTCCTCGGCGATGCCCGAACTCACGGCGCTGTTGCCGATGTTCGCGTTGACCTTGGTCAGGAAGTTGCGGCCGATGATCATCGGCTCGCTCTCGGGGTGGTTGATGTTGCTGGGGATGATCGCGCGGCCGCGGGCGACCTCGTCGCGGACGAACTCGGGGGTGATGATCTTCTGGATGCTGGCGCCGAACGACTCGCCCGGGTGTTGCTTCAGCAGGTGCGCCTCGCGGATCGCGTCGATGCGCTGGTTCTCGCGGATCGCGATGAACTCCATCTCCGGGGTGACGATGCCGCGACGGGCGTAGTGCATCTGGGTGACGTTGGCGCCGGCCAAGGCGCGGCGCGGCAGCGGGCGGTTGCCGAAACGCACCGCATCGAGCTTCGGGTCGTGCTCGCGCTGGCGACCGAAGTCCGACGACAGCCCGGGCAGCGCCTCGGTGTCGCCGCGCTCGGCGATCCATTGCGCGCGCAGCGGGCTCAGGCCGCGGGCCAGGTCGATCGTCGCGGCCGGATCGGTGTAGGCACCGGAGCAGTCGTAGACCGCCAGCGGCGCGTTGTCCTCGCCGCCGAACAGGGTCGAGGTCGGCGCCAGGGTGATCTCGCGCATCGGCACCCGGATGTCCGGGCGTGAGCCCTCGACATGGATCTTGCGCGAGCCGGGGATCGGGCGGATGACGTCGGCCGACAACTGCTCGGCCTGCTGCTGCAACTGGGAGGGCACCGCGTTCATGCGTTTCGTCCTGTGGAGCGCCAAGGCGGGACGAAGCGGCGGTGCGCAGGCGCAATACGCCTGTCGCGAAAGCTTCCCTACGGCGGCATCACCCGCATCAGGTTCGAAGGGTCTGTCTCAACCGGCAGCCGCCGGTACCCCCGCTTCACCGCTATTTCACCACGGGACGGGTGCCGGTTCCAATGCCGTGTGTTCCGGGACGGGTGTGCCGCGACGACCGGAAAAAAAAGTCCCCCGGCTCGCGCCGGGGGAAAGGACAACACTATGGGAAAACGCCTTGGAGACGCGAAATCAGAACGTGATGCTCCAGTTGTCGATGTAGCCGGAGTCGTTCCAGTCGGTGTCGGTCACCCGCAGGCGCCACATGCCGTTGAGGGCCTCGTTCGACAGGTTCACGCTGTAGGTCGCGTTGATGTTGTCGCCGCTGTCGTTGCTGGTGTCCTTGAGCCGGTAGGAGGAGCCGTCCGGCGCGATCAGGTCGATGCGCACCTCACCGCGGTAGGTGTGCTTGATGTCGACGTTCACCGAGGCGTTGGAAGGCGCATTGCCGCTGCGACCCCACACGTTGACCACGCTATCCACCCAGGTCCGGTCGAAGATCCAGACATTGTTGCCATTGCTGTAGGTCTGCCGGTCGCCATCGTCATCGTCGTCGCCGCCGCCATCGGTGTTGTAGCTGCCGGTGAGGCTCACGCCATTGATCGCCGACCAGGCGTGGACGAGCACGTGGTAGGTGCCGGCCTGGACGTTGTTGATGGTGCAGCTTTCGTTGGTGCCGGGTGTGGTGGAGCGGCAGTTGTAGCTCGATGTCGTCGGCTCGGAGCCGAACTTCACGTACAGGTCGGGGTCGCCGCTGCCGCCGGAGGTCACGAACTTCAGGTCGGTGGCGCCGGCCGGGACTTCCAGGGTGTAACGGAGCAACGCGTTCTTGGCGCCGGCCAGGCCGGTGACGGGCACGCCATTCTCGAGCGTGCCGCCACCGGGAACGTCGGCACTGACGCTGACCGTCTTGGTTTCGTCATCGCTGCCGCCGTCGTTGTCGGTGACGGTCAGTTTGACGGTATAGCTACCGGCGGCAGCGTAGGTCTTGGTCGGATTGGCCTGGGTCGAACCCGTGCCGTCGCCGAAGTCCCAGCTGTACGAGGCGATGGTGCCGTCACTGTCGCTGGAGGTGCTGGTGAAGCTGACGCTCAGCCCGTCCTTGCTGTAGTCGAACCCGGCGGTCGGCGTCTGGGGATCCGGATCCGGATCCGGATCCGGGTCCGGGTCGCCACCGCCGGCCACCGCATCCACCGCTGCCTTGGCATCGACGATACCGGCGCCACAGCCGCCCGAGCAGCTACCCGGCAACGGGCGCGCGGTGTCCTTTAGCAGTTGCTCGATCTCGGCCGGGCTCAACGGCTGGGCGGCTGCCGATTGCACCAGTGCAACGGTGCCCGCCACGTGCGGGGTGGCCATCGACGTACCGTCCCAGAACGCGTAGCCGTTGTTGTTGACGGTCGAAAGGACGCCCTCTTCGGGATGGCTGATCGAGCCACAGCCGCTGTAGTCCGAATTGGGCTCGCAGATTTCGCCGCCGGGCGCGGTGACGTCGATTTTCGCACCGTAGTTCGAGTACCAGGCGCGGTCGCCGTGGATGTCGTTGGCCGCCACCGCCACTACATTGTTGCAGTTGGCCGGATTTTCGTTGGACACGTTGGTATGGCCATTGCCCGCCGCGACCACTACGGTGGCACCGAGCTGCACCGCCTGGTTGATTGCGTTCTGGTAGACGTTCGGGCACGAGCCACCACCGCCCAGGCTGAGATTGATCACTTCGGCCGGGTTCTGATTCGAAGGCACGCCGGGCACGCTGCCGCCGGCAGCCCATACGATCGCGTCGGCGATATCCGAAGTCGATCCCCAGCCACTGTTGCCGAGTACGCGCGCCTGCACGATCTTGGCGCCGTAGGCCACGCCGGCGACGCCGCGGTTGTTGTTGGTTACCGCGGCGACGGTACCGGCGACGTGGGTGCCGTGCCGGACATTCGATGCGTCGGTGTAGTTGCTGTCGCGGCCGTTGCCGTCGCTGGAACCGCCGTTGCCGCCGGTGGTGCTGCTGACGAAGTCGTACCCGCCGACCACGTTGTCGTCGAGGTCGCTGTGCGAGAGGTGGCCGCTGTCGACCACTGCAACGACGATGCCCTGGCCGGTGGACTTGTCCCAGGCCTGCGGCAGGTTGAGGCCGCCGGTCGGCTCGCGATAGTGCCACTGCTTGCTGCCGTAGTCGGGGTCGTTCGGGTTGCCCGCGTGGTGCTGGAGGGCATCGACTTCGACGAACTCCACATTCGGGTCCGCCGCGAACTGCCGCATCAGCAACTCGGCTTCGACGCGGTCGAGCGCCCGACCGGTACTGACAAGCTGGGCGCCGAGCGCCAGTTCGCGGACCGGCTGCAGCGAGAGCGTGCGGCCGCGTACCGCGGGCAAGGCGCGCGCCGTGGCATTGAGCGACCTCGTCAATGAGGTGGCACTCGCCTGCGCCGCGCTGCCATCGCGGTACTTGACGATAAATCGGTCATGGGTCGGTGCGGTCTGGAGACCGCTGAGATTGAGCCGGGCCTGCTGCGCGAAGGCCGCCGGCGCCGCAAGTGCTGTCGCGGTGGCCACCGCCAGCAACGAGAGGCGCAAGGATGCATTTTTGTTCATTTGATCTGCTACCTGGGTTGAGTGACATTGGACGGACACCGACCGCCAATAGCGGCGCCCGGCACGCCGATTGGGTGCAGGTTCGATGAAATGTGCTTCTTCGTCGTTCTCAAATTTTTCTCAAATCGTTCTCCCATGGGCGTTTCCGGACGCCGGAACACGCGCGCGGAGCTTGCGTTGGCAATGGAAAGCTGGAGTAAGGTGATCCGCATCCGGCAGGGGGGCCGGTGCATCGACACAGACGCAGGCACCTGGCCGATCGCGGTCCGCCGGCGTCGATTGCTGCAGCGCGCCATGCGTAATTCAATGCCAGGGAAGCAATGAATGAGATGAACCAGCCGCCGCCGTCACCCCTCTGGCCGCTGCAGACGCGGGAGCTGCGGATCGATTCGTTGCGGATCGATCTGCACTACCGGCGGGTGCAGCGTCCGGACGGCGATGCCGAGTTGCCGCCGCGCATGTTCGAGCTGCTGTTGCTGCTGGCGGCCGAACCGCATCGGCTGCACCCGCGCGTGGAACTGCTGCAACGCATCTGGCCCGACGTGGTTGTCGAGGACGCCAACCTGTCGCAGAGCATCTGGATGCTGCGCAAGGCGCTCGGCGAGCACAAAGGCTGGATCCGCACGGTCGCCAAGAAGGGATACGTATTCGACCCACCGGCACCTGTCGAGGCGATCGAACAGCAACCGGTGGCCGCGACCTGCGTGCAGGAAGACGCACCGGCGGCGGCCGGGCCGGCGCCCGTCCCGCGCCGACGCCGGACCTGGATGACGCCCGTACTCGCATTGGCACTGGCCGCGGTCGCGGTCGCGGCCGGCGCCTGGCAGGTGGCCGTGCGGCCGGCCCTGACGCCACCCGCTGCGCCCCCGTCGGTCACCCTGGTCCATACGCAGGACCCGGCGGTCCCGGCCGAGGCGCAACTTCCCGCCGAGATGCTGTACGCCTGGCTGGAGTGGAAGCTCTCGGCGCTGCCGCAGCTGACCCTGCTCACGCCCACGCAGCTCGCGGCCGACCCCTCGGCGCAAGCCAGCAACGTGGTGGTCCTGCTGTTTTCCGGCCACGACGCGCAGGACCCGTCGAAGATCTATCTGCGTGCACAGTTCGAGGGCACCTCCGGCCCGAAGCGGATCCAGCACGAAGGCCCGCCCGCACAGTGGACGAAGATGGTCGATGCGGTGTCGCGGGAGGTGCTCGCCGAACTGGCACCGGCTGCGGCCCGGCAACCGTGGCCCTCGCTGCGACTCGACCGTGCGACCGCGCGCCAGTACCTCGCGTTGCGGCAGGCCCGGCGTGCGCATCACTGGGTCGAGGCGGTGCAGCTGGGGCGCGATTTGACCGAACACGCGCCGGGGTTTGCTCTCGGCCACCTGCAGCACGCGGAGAGCCTCGCCACCCTGCGGCAACTGCCCGCGGCGCGGCAGCACCTGCAAACCGGACGCTCATTGATGAAGCGGCTGCCCGCCGAGGCCGGGGCGGTGATCGACGCGGAACTGCTGGCGCTGTCGCCCGACCACGCCGCCGCGGCCGAGGCCTATGCCGAGCTGGCCCGACGCCATCCGGCGCAGACCGCATTTTCGCTGCAGCACGCGAACGCACTCGGACGCATGGGCCGCTTTGCCGATGCAATGACGGTGCTGTCCGAACCGCCGTGGACACAACCGCAGCCGGTTGCGATGCAGGTCGCGCGACTCAACACCCTGTCGTGGTTGCAGCTCAGGCTGGCCGACCCGACCAGCGCGCGCGTCAGCGCGGACGAGGCCGACCGCCTGGTCGAGGTCGCCGGCGAAGGCTGGGAGTACGAGCGCGGGCAGACGCTGCTGGCCCTCGCGCGCGTGGACTCCTATGCCGCCGGTGCGACGCGCGGCTCGCCCTATTTCGAGCAGGCCGCAAAGCAGTTCACCGTGGCCGGCGACAAGTTTTCGGCGCTGCGCTCGCTGTTCATGGGCGAGATGGCCGCGCCGGGCGCGGGCACGTCCGAGTACCTGGACGCGTGGCTGGCGCAGACGCGCGCCGCCGGCCAGCAACAGATGGAGCTGGATGCGCTGCGCGACGTCGCGTTCAAGCACTACCGTGCGGGCGACTTCAAACGCTATCGCGAGCATCTCGCGCAGGCGGCGGCGGTCGCCGAGGCAATGGATGACGACTGGGGGCTCGCGGCGCTCGAAGGCGATCTTCTGAACGAGGCCTTCCTGCGCGGCGACTTCGACGAAGTCGAGATGCGCGTCAAGCGGATCGAGGACGCCGGCATGCAGGGCGACATGGCCATGTGGGCCCACTTCTACCAGGGACTGCTGGCCTACGAACACGGTCGCTTCGAGGAAGCGATGGTCGCCTGGGAGCGTGGCGAGCGTTATGCGCATGCCGGAACGCAACCGTCGCCGCGAGCGACGATGTTCACCTGCGTGCGCGGCCTGGTCCTGCTGACCCGCGGGCAGCCGATGGACGCGCGCAGCGAGCAGGCGCGCTGCGGCACGATCAGCCGGTACTCGCGCTGGCAGTCGCGCATCGGAATGGCCGAGATCGACCTCGCCAGCGGCGACCGCGCCTCGGCGCTGGCAAGCCTGGAAACCATCCCCGGAAGCCTGGACGAGATCGGCACCCAGACCGGCCGCTGGGGCGTGGGCATCGACACCGCATTGCTGCTGACCCGCGCGGGCGACCCCGACACCGCCGCGCAACTGCTGGACGCGCTGCTGCCCGGGCTCGAACGGTCCGGCTACCACCTGCTCGAAGGCAGTGCCCGTGTCGCCGCGGCCGAAACTGCGCTGGCCCGCGGCCGGTTCTCGGTCGCACGCAAACAGGCCAAGGCGGCGGTGGAACTGGTGGAGCCGCAACGCTGGGGCCTTCGCTACCGCCTGCGGCTGATCGACATCGCGCTGTTGCGCCATGGCGGACGCATCGCCGATGCCACCCGCATGCTGGCCGAACTCGACCGCGACGCCCACCGCCACGGCGACGTGCTCGCACAGGTGGAACTGCACGGCTGGATGACACCCGATACCCCGGGCACCGTCTGCACGGCCGACGAACGCTTCGCCCTGCTTGCCCGGACCGGCCTGCGCGGCACGACCCATCGCTGGCTGACGCAGGAATGGCTGGCGAGCGAATAATCCGCGTTACCGGAAAAGATTATCCGCACCATTCCCAATGGTTATTTGACACTGTCCCGAGCCGCGTGATCTTCTCGCATCCATGACGCAGCGCAATACATCGCCGCAGACGCCCTCGCCCACGCAGATCCGCGTGGCCGGCGACGCGCGCATGACGCTGCTGCCCGTACTCGTACTCGTACTTACCCTTATTACCCTTATTACCGTCCTAACCGGCGCGGGGAACGGGTTTGCGTAGCTAGTCCACACAAACCCAGGTCGAAGAAACCAGACCCCGCGCCCGAAACGGCGCGGGGTTTTTGTTTGTTCGGTCCCGGGTTCCCCAAAGGAACGCGTGATCATGAGAAGCAACGCCATCAAGCAAGGCCCCGCCCGCGCAGCAGCGCGCGCGATGCTGCGCGCCACCGGACTCGACGACGCGGCGATCGCCAAACCGCTGGTCGGCGTCGTCCATACCTGGACCAACGTCTCGCCGTGCAACCTGACCCTGCGCGAGTTGGCCGGTCACGTGCAGACGGGCGTGCACGCCAGCGGCGGCACCGCGGTGGAGTTCAACACGATCGCGGTCACCGACGGCATCGCGATGGGCAGCGACGGCATGCGCGCATCGTTGCCGTCGCGCGAGACGATCGCCGATTCGATCGAGCTGGCGGTCAGTGGCCATTGCCTGGACGCCATGGTGCTGCTGGTCGGCTGCGACAAGACCCTGCCGGCCGCCGCGATGGCGGCCGCGCGCCTGGACATCCCCACGGTGGTGCTCTACGGCGGCACCATCATGCCGGGGCAGTGCCCGCGCGCCGGCGGCGGCGATGCGGCGATCACGGTGCAGGAAGTGTTCGAAGCGGTGGGCGCGCATTCGGCCGGCCGCATCGACGACGCGCAGCTGCACCGCGTCGAGTCGCATTCCTGTCCGGGTGCGGGCGCCTGCGGTGGCCAGTTCACCGCCAACACCATGGCAATGGTGCTGGGCTTCCTCGGCCTGTCGCCGTTGCAGCTCAACGACATCCCGGCGATCCATCCGGACAAGCCCGCCGCCGCGCACGCCTGCGGCGAACTGGTCATGCAGCGCCTGCGCGATGGCGGACCGCTGCCGCGCGAACTGCTCGGCATCGACGCGCTGCGCAATGCCGCGCGCGCGGTGTCGGCGACCGCCGGATCCACCAATGCGGTGCTGCATTTGCTCGCGATCGCGCACGAAGCCGGTGTCGCGTTCGGACTGGAGGAGTTCGAGATCGCCGCCGCGGCCACGCCGGTAATCGCCGACCTCAAGCCCGGCGGCCGTTACACCGCGGCGGAGCTGTTCGTCGCCGGTGGCACCGCGCTGGTCGCACGCGAGCTGCGCACGGCCGGCCTGCTGCAGGACACGCCGACGGTCACCGGCCGCTCGCTTTTCCAGATGCTCGACGCGCTGCCCGCCGCCGGCCCGCAGGACGTGGTCCGCGCCATCGCCGATCCGATCAAGCCGCGCGGCGGCTACTCGATCCTCTACGGCGACGTCGCGCCCGACGGCTGCATCGTCAAGCTCGCCGGCCACGGCCGCGACCACTTCGAAGGACCCGCGCGCGTATTCGATTCCGAGGAAGCCGCGTTCGCCGCCGTACAGGCCTGCCACGTCCGGGCCGGCGATGTGGTGGTGATCCGCTTCGAGGGTCCCGCTGGCGGACCGGGCATGCGCGAGATGCTCGCGGTCACCGCGGCGCTGGTCGGCCAGGGGCTCGGCAACGATGTCGCGCTGATCACCGACGGCCGGTTCAGCGGTGCCACCCACGGCTTCATGGTCGGCCACGTCGCTCCCGAGGCCGCGCGCGGCGGGCCGATCGCGAAGCTACGCGACGGCGACCGGGTTCGCATCGACGTCGCCACGCGCCGGATCGACGTCGACGCCGACCTCTCCGTTCGCAATCCGGCCTCCCTCGCCCCGCGCGTGGCCACCGGCGCGCTCGCCCGATACGCGCTCGTCGTCGGTTCCGCCTCGCACGGCGCGGTGACCACGCCCGGACCGCTGGATGTCGCGGTCGCCGAACAGACGCTCGCCGGCGCGGCCTGAGCCACGACGCGCCAACCACCTCCACCCCGCAACCCACTCCACCTCCAGGAAAACACGCACATGAGCAACAGCAAGAATCCGCGCATCGCCGTCATCGGTTACGGCAGCCAGGGCCGCGCGCACGCCCTCAACCTGCGCGACTCCGGGTTCGACGTGACCGTCGGCCTGCGCCCCGGCGGGCCGACCTCGCTGAAGGCGCAGGCCGACGGCTTCACTGTCGTCACTCCGGCCGAGGCCGTCGCCGCGGCCGAACTGGTCGCCGTGCTGACCCCCGACATGGTCCAGCCGCAGCTCTACACCGAGGTGCTGGAACCCAATCTCGCACCGGGCGCGTGCCTGCTGTTCGCGCACGGTTTCAACGTCCACTACGGCCAGATCACGCCGCGCGCGGACATCGATGTGGTTCTGGTCGCGCCCAAGGGACCGGGCGCGCTGGTGCGGCGCGAGTACGAGATCGGCCGCGGCGTGCCGTCGGTGTACGCCGCGCACCAGGACCGCAGCGGCAACGCCGAGGCGTTGGCGCTGGCCTACTGCGCCGGCATCGGCGGCGCGCGCCAGAACGCGATCCGCACGACCTTCCAGGAGGAGACCGAAACCGATCTGTTCGGCGAGCAGGCGGTCCTGTGCGGCGGCGCGGTGCGTCTGGTGCAGGCCGGCTGGGAAACCCTGGTCGAGGCCGGCTACCAGCCCGAGGTCGCGTACTACGAGTGCCTGCACGAGCTGAAGCTGATCGTCGACCTGTTCTACGAAGGCGGCATCACCCGCATGCACGAGTTCATCAGCGAGACCGCGCAGTTCGGCGCGGTGACGCGCGGCGACTACGTGGTCGACGACAACACCCGCGCGCAGATGCGCAAGGTGCTGGCGGAAATCCGCGACGGCACCTTCGCCCGCGAGTGGATCGCCGAGCACCAGGCCGGTGGCGAGCGTTACCGCGCCCTGCGCCAGGCCGACCTCGACCACCCGATCGAAGCCACCGGCCGCAAGCTGCGCGCGGCGATGCCGTGGCTGTCGGCACCTGCGCCGGCGCAGGCAGCCGCGGCGCCGCAGGCGGCGGGTCCGACCCGCACAGCCGAGAAGGCCATCGCATGAACGCTTCACAGTGGCTGGTGCGCGCACTGGCCGCCGAAGGCTTGGACACCCTGTTCGGTTATCCGGGCGGGGCGATCATGCCCTTCTACGACGCGCTCTACGGGTCGGACCTGAAGCACATCCTGGTCCGTCACGAGCAGGGCGCGGTGTTCGCCGCCAACGGCTACGCGCGCGCCAGTGGCCGTGCCGGCGTGTGCGTGGCGACCTCAGGCCCGGGCGCGACCAACCTGGTCACCGGGATCGCCGATGCGCTGCTCGATTCGGTGCCGATGGTGGTGATCACCGGCCAGGTGCCCACGTCGCTGATGGGGACGGATGCGTTCCAGGAAGTGGACGTGTTCGGCATGACCCTGCCGCTGGTCAAGCACAGCTTCCTGGTCCGCCACGTCGACGAGCTGCCCGCGGCCGTCGGCGAGGCGTTCCGGCTTGCGCGCTCGGGCCGGCCGGGTCCGGTCCTGGTCGACCTGCCGAAGAACGTGCAGACCACCGACGCATCGCACCTGCCGCCGCACCGGCCACTGCCGGTGGATGCGACCGGCGTGGCGGCCCAGGTCGAGATCGCACGCGCGACCTGGCTGCTTGCGCAGGCGCGCCGTCCGGTGATCTATGCCGGCGGCGGCATCGCCCTGGGCGATGCGCTGGAAGCGTTCCGCGAGTTCGTGGATGCCGCCGGCGTACCGACCGTGTCGACCCTGCGCGGACTGGGCGCCCTGCCGGACGCGCACCCGCTCAACCTCGGCATGCTCGGCATGCACGGCACCCGCACCGCCAACATGGCGGTGCAGGAGGCCGACCTGCTGGTGGTCGTCGGCGCGCGTTTCGACGACCGCGCCACCGGCAAGCTGGAGGAGTTCGCGCCAGACGCCCAGGTGATCCACCTCGACATCGACGCGGCCGAGATCGGCAAGTTGCGGAAGGTGGCGGCCGGTTTGCGGGGCGACCTGCGCGACAGCCTCGGCGCCCTCACCGCCGCGGCGCATGACCATGGCCGACCCGACTGCGTGGCCTGGCGGACTGCCTGCCAGGAGCGGAAACGGCAGCACGCATTCCGCTACGACGCGCCCGGCCCCGGCGTCTATGCCCCGGCCCTGCTGCGGCGGCTGTCGGAACTGGCGCCATCGGCCATCGTCAGCTGCGACGTCGGCCAGCACCAGATGTGGGTGGCGCAGCACTGGCGCTTCGACCACCCGCGCCGGCACCTCACCAGCGGCGCGCTCGGCGCGATGGGCTTCGGCCTGCCGGCCGCGCTCGGTGCGCAGCTGGCCTGCCCGCGCGCGCAGGTCGTCTGCGTCAGCGGCGACGGTTCGTTCCTGATGAACGTGCAGGAGCTGGCCACGCTGGGCCGCTACCGGTTGCCGGTGAAGATCGTCCTGCTCGACAACCAGCGCCTCGGCATGGTCCGGCAGTGGCAGGAGCTGTTCTTCCAGCAGCGCTATTCGGAAACCGACCTGTCGGACAACCCCGATTTCGTTGCCCTCGCCGCCTCGTTCGGCATCGAAAGCTTCCACCTCGACCGCGCCGCCGATGCCGATGCCGCGCTCGAGCGGCTGCTCGCCGCGCCGGGACCGGCGCTGCTGCATGTCGCCATCGACGCCATGGCCAACGTCTGGCCACTGGTCCCGCCCAACCGCAACAACGCGCAGATGCTCCACGACCCGGAGGTCGCCAATGCAGCGCTATCGAGTTGAACTGACCCTGCGAAAGGCCGAGGGCGCGCTGATGCGGGCGCTCGGCACGACCGAGCGCCGCGGCTTCCGGCCGATCGCGGTGGACGCCGAGAGCGGCGCCGTGAGTGGCACCGGGACCGCCGACTGCTGGCACCTGCGCCTGTCGGTCGAGAGCGAGCGACCGGCCGCGCTGCTGCAGACGCAACTGGAAAAGCTCTACGACTGTCTCACGGTGGAGGTGCAGCCATGTCGGTGATCACTCCTTCGCGCGCGGATGCCGACGCGGGCACCACGTCGCCACCGGTGGCGACCGGCACCCCGCAGCTGTGGATCGATGGCGCGTTCCTTCCCGCCGATGCGTCGTGCCTGCCCGCCACCACCCACGCCCTGCATTACGGCAGCGGCGTGTTCGAGGGCATCCGCAGCTATGCCACCGACGACGGCGGTACCGCCGTGTTCCGCCTGCCCGAACACCTGGAGCGCATGCAGCGCGGCGCGCGGCTGCTCGGCATCTCGCTGGATGTCGACCACGTATCGGACATCGTGTTGCAGGTCCTGCGGCGCAACCGCCATCGCGATGCCTACATCCGCCCGCTGGCATGGCTCGGCGTGGGCTCGATGGGACTGGACGTGACCGCGCTGAGCCAGCACCTGATGGTGGCGACGATGACGCCGGCCGTGCACCTGGGTGGCGCGAGCATCCGGCTGGGCGTATCCGGCTGGCGACGCAATCCGGCGACGTCGCTGCCACCGCTGAAGCTGTGCGGGGCCTACGTTAACTCGCTGCTGGCCAAGCACGAGGTTGCTGCGCGGGGGTTCGAGGAAGCCCTGTTCGTGGACGCGTCCGGACACGTGGTGGAGTGCACCGGCGCCAACGTCTTCATGGTGCAGGGCGACCGCATCACCGCGGTAGAGCATCCCGATGCGCTTGCCGGTATCACCGCGGCGACGCTGCTGGAGGTCACGGGTGCGCAGTCGCGCGCGGTGACGCTGGACGAGCTGCGCGATGCCGACGAGGTGTTCGTGTGTGGCACCGCCGCCGAAGTCGCACCGGTGTCGCGGCTGGAAGATCGCGCCTACGCGGGCAGCAAGGTCGGCAACGAAGTGGCCAGCCTGTACCGCCGCATCGTGCGCGGCAACGCGCCCGCCTACCGTCATTGGCTGACCCATGCCTGAGGTCGGCCACGGCAATCCGCAAGTGATGGTGGGCGCGGCCGACGTGCTCGCCGCGCAGGCGCGGCTGCGTCCGCACCTGCCGGCCACGCCGCTGCACCATGCGGAGCGGTTCGGCTGCTGGCTGAAGCTGGAGAACTTCCAGCGCACCGGTTCCTACAAGGTGCGCGGTGCGATGAACGCCCTGCTGGCCGGGCGCGAACGCGGCGACCTGCGTCCGGTGATCGCCGCGTCGGCCGGCAACCACGCGCAGGGCCTGGCCTGGGCCGGGTATCGCCTGGGCGTGCCGGTGATTACCGTGATGCCGTGCAACGCGCCGCAGACCAAGATCGCCGGCGTCACCCACTGGGGCGCGACGGTACGACTGCACGGCCAGCATTACGAAGACGCGCGACGCTTCGCCACCGAGCTGGCCGACCGCCACGGATACCGGCTGCTGTCGGCGTTCGACGACCCCGACGTGATCGCCGGCCAGGGCACGGTCGGCCTGGAAATCGCCTCGCTGGTGCCCGACGTGGTGATGGTGCCGATCGGCGGCGGCGGGCTGGCCGCCGGGGTGTGCCTGGCGTTGAAACCGGCCTGCCTCGCCGCGATCAAGCAGACACGCGGCATCCGCATCGTCGGCGCGCAGGTCGAAGGCGTCGACGCGATGGCGCGTGCGCTGCGTGGCGACCGCTCTCCGGTCGCGCAGGTCACGACGCTGGCCGACGGCGTCAACGTGCGCGCGCCCGGACGCATCACCGAACAGGTGCTGCACGACCTGCTGGACGACATCGTCATCGTCCGCGAAGCCGAGTTGCGCGAAACGCTGGTGCGGCTCGCGCTCGAGGAGCACGTCATCGCCGAGGGTGCCGGTGCCCTGGCGCTGGCGGCCGGCCGGCGCGTACCCGGACGCCGCAAGTGCGCGGTGGTCTCGGGCGGCAACATCGATGCCGCGGTGCTCGCGGACCTGCTGTCGCGGGTCCGCCCGCGTGCGCCGCGGCGACCGCGCCGACGCCGCCGCGTGGAGCCTTCGACCGCAACACCGGTTGTGTCGAAAGCCACGCAAAAACCCGGTCTCCACGCCGTCGAGGTCCCTGCCCCATCCCGCCCATCCACGAAAGCGCCCAAGGCGCGAGTCCCGGAGATCGTCTGATGAATGCATCGCCGCCAGAACCGACCGCCGTATCGCCGCACGACGTCCGCATTTTCGACACCAGCCTCAGGGACGGCGAGCAGTCGCCCGGCTGCAGCATGACCGCTACGCAGAAGCTCCGCTTCGCGCATGCGCTGGCCGAGCTGGGCGTGGACATCGTCGAGGCCGGATTCCCGGCCAGTTCCAGCGCCGACATGGACGCCACCCGCGCCATCGCGCGCGAGTTGCGGAACACCACGGTGGCGACCCTCGCGCGCTGCCATGCCGGCGACATCGAGGCCTGCGCCGCCGCGCTGGAGCAAGCGCAGGCGCCACGCATCCATGTGTTCGTGTCGACCAGCCCGCTGCACCGCGAGCACAAGCTGGGGTTGAGCCGCGAGGAAGTGCTGGAGCGCGCGGTCATGGGCGTGCAACTCGCCCGCCGGCATGTCGACGACGTGGAGTTTTCCGCCGAGGATGCCTTGCGCACCGAGCGCGACTTCCTGGCCGAGGTCTGCGCTGCGGCGATCGCCGCCGGTGCGCGCACCATCAACATTCCCGACACCGTCGGCTACACCACCCCCGGCGAGATCCGCGAGCTGTTCGAGTACCTGCGCGCGAACGTGCGCGACGCCGGGCGCGCGGTGTTCAGCACGCATTGCCACAACGACCTCGGCCTCGCAGTGGCCAACAGCCTGGCCGCGATCGAGGGCGGTGCGCGCCAGGTCGAATGCACCATCAACGGGATCGGCGAACGCGCCGGCAACTGTGCGCTGGAGGAAGTGGTGATGGCGCTCAACGTGCGCCGCGCGCACTTCGGCGTCGGCACCCGCATCGACACCCGCCGGCTGGTACCGACCTCGCGGCTGCTGGCGCGGATCACCGGCATGAGCGTGCAGCGCAACAAGGCGATCGTCGGCCAGAACGCGTTCGCCCACGAAGCCGGCATCCACCAGCACGGCATGCTCAAGCACCGTGGCACCTACGAGATCATGCGACCCGAGGACGTCGGCTGGTCGCGCTCGCAGATGGTGCTGGGCCGCCACAGCGGCCGCGCCGCACTGCAGGACCGACTGGCTGCGCTCGGAATGGCGGTGGATGAGGCCGCCCTGAATGCCGTGTTCGCCCGCTTCAAGGCGCTCGCCGAGAAGAAGCGCGAGGTGTTCGACGCCGACCTGGAGGCATTGGTGCTCGGCGCCGATGCGAACGTCGCCCGCGCGTATCGGCTGCTGCGCGTGCAGGTCGGCACCGGCGTCGGCGACGGCAACCTGCCGACCGCGAGCGTGCAGCTGCTCGATCCGGACGGCACCACCCTCAGCGAAGCCGCCATCGGCGATGGCCCCGTGCACGCGTTGTTCGAAGCGCTCGGCCGTGCCACCGGCATCGAGCTGCAGATCGACAGCTACCACGTGTCCAGCGTCACCACCGGCGACGACGCCCAGGGCCAGGCCAGCCTGACCGCGCGCCACGACGGCGTGGAGCTGACCGGCTCGGGCACCAGCACCGACATCCTCGAAGCCAGCGCCCACGCCTGGCTGGACATCGCCAACCGCCTGGCCCGCACCGGCCACGTCCGACGCCCGCGACAGACCGCCTCCCCCACTGCCACTGCCATTGCCTGAGATGACCATGTCGAAACCAAGAACCCTGCTGGACAAGTTGTGGGACGCGCACGCGGTAACGCCGGAGACCGACGCGTCGCCCGCGGTGCTGTACATCGACCTGCACCTCATCCACGAAGTGACCTCGCCGCAGGCCTTCGCCGAACTGGAGGCACGCGGCATCGGCGTGCGTCGCCCGGACCTGACCAAGGGCACGCTCGACCACTCCACCCCGACCCTGCCCGACCTGGCGACGGGCGAGCGCGCCTACGTCAACACACAGGCACGCGACCAGGTCGATGCCCTGCGCGGCAACGCCGCCCGCCACGGCATCGAACTGTTCGACTACGACAGCGAGCACCGCGGCATCGTCCACGTCACCGCTCCGGAGCTCGGGCTCACCCAGCCCGGCATGACCGTGGTCTGCGGCGACAGCCACACCGCCACCCACGGCGCGTTCGGTGCGCTCGCGTTCGGCATCGGCACCAGCGAGGTCGGCCACGTGATGGCGACCCAATGCCTGCTGCAGCGCAAGCCGAAGACGCTGGCCATCACCATCGACGGCCAGCTGGCGCCGGGCGTCACCGCCAAGGACCTGATCCTGCACGTGATCGGGATGGTCGGGGTCAACGGCGGCACCGGCCACGTCATCGAGTACCGCGGCCCGGCCATCCGCGCGCTGTCGATGGACGAGCGGATGACCATCTGCAACATGTCGATCGAGGCCGGCGCGCGTGCCGGTTTGATCGCGCCCGACCAAGTGACGTTCGACTACCTCGCGCGCACCCCGCGCGCACCCGGTGTCGCCACCGGCAACCGCGCCGCATTCGCCGCGGCGGTGTCGCAATGGAAACGGTTCCGCAGTGACGTCGGTGCGCGTTTCGACCGCGAGGTGGTGATCTACGCCGGCGATGTCCGCCCCACGCTCACCTGGGGCACCCATCCCGGGCAGGTGGTCGCCATCGACCAGCCCCTGCCCGACGGCAGTGATGCCGACGCGGCCAGGGCGCTGTCCTACATGGGTTTCACCGCCGGCCGGCCGCTGTCGGGGCAGCCGGTCGACGTGGTGTTCGTCGGCAGTTGCACCAACTCGCGGCTCGACGACCTGCGCCAGGCCGCCAGCGTCCTGCGCGGCCGGAAGGTGCATCCACGCGTGCGGATGCTGGTGGTGCCCGGCTCGAACCGGATCAAGCGCGACGCCGAGGCCGAGGGCCTGGACCGGATCTTCCGCGAGGCCGGCGCGGAATGGCGCGAGCCGGGCTGCTCGATGTGCATCGCCATGAACGGCGACCTGGTCGAACCGGGACAACTGGCCGTGTCGACCTCGAACCGAAACTTCGAGGGCCGCCAAGGGCCGGGCGCGCGCACGGTGCTGGCCTCGCCACCGGTGGCCGCCGCCTGCGCGGTCGCCGGCGAGATTGCCGATCCCCGCCGGCTCACCCCCACGGCCAGCCGGTCCGCGCCGGTTGCAGCACCGATCGCGGACGCTCCGGCGTCCCCGCCCTCCACCCCAGCCATGGAATCCGCCTGATGTCTCCCTTCACCGAACTGCGGTCGCGCACGGTCGTGCTGCGCGACCGCAACATCGACACCGACCGCATCATCCCGGCCCGCTTCCTCACCACCACCGGGCGCACCGGCCTGGGCCGGCACGCGTTCAACGACTGGCGGGTGCGCGCCGACGGAAGCATCGACCCGTCGTTCGCCTTCAACGACCCGGCCAACGACGGCGCCCGGATCCTCGTCGCCGGACGCAACTTCGGCTGCGGCTCCTCGCGCGAGCATGCGGCGTGGGCGCTGGTCGACCTGGGCCTGCGGGTGGTGATCAGCGCCGAGATCGCCGACATCTTCCGCAGCAATGCATTGAAGAACGGCCTGTTTCCGGTGGTGCTGGAGGAGGCGGTGGTGGACGAGCTGCTGGACCACCCCGGCATCGAGCTGCGGGTCGATGTCGAGCAGTGCCGGGTGACGCTGCCGGATTCGCGCAGCTTCGCGTTCCCGCTGGACGCCTTCGCCCGTACCTGCCTGCTGGAAGGCGTGGACCAGTTGGGCTACCTGCTCAGGCAGTCGCCCGCGATCGATCATTACGAGGCCTCGCGACAGCGCCTCGCCGACACCCCCGCACTGCCACAGCACGAGGTGCGCCATGCGTGCTGACATCGTGGTGCTGCCGGGCGACGGCATCGGCCCGGAAGTCACCCGGGCGGCGACACGGGTGCTGCAGGCGGTCGCGGACCGCTACGGTCACCACTTCACCCTGTCCACCCACCTGATCGGCGGTGCGGCGATCGACGCGACCGGCGATCCGCTGCCACCGGCGACGCTGGCGGCCTGCCGCGCGGCCGACGCGGTGCTGCTCGGTGCCGTGGGCGGCCCGCGCTGGTCCGACCCGCAGGCGAAGGTCCGTCCCGAGCAGGGCCTGCTGGCGCTGCGCAAGGGGCTCAACCTCTACGCCAACCTGCGACCGGTGCAGCCCCACCCGGTCGCGCTGCGTGCCTCACCGATAAAGCCGCACCTGCTCGCCGGGGTGGACCTGATGGTGGTGCGCGAACTCACCGGCGGCATCTACTTCGGCGACAAGCAGCGCAGCGCCGATGGCGCCAGCGACCTGTGCGGGTACACCGTGGTCGAGATCGAGCGGGTCATGCGCCGCGCCTGCGAACTGGCACGCAAGCGCCGCAGGCACGTGGTGTCGGTCGACAAGGCCAACGTGCTGGAGACATCGCGGCTGTGGCGCGAAGTGGCCACCCGCGTCGTCGCCGAGGAGTTCCCCGACATCGAGCTGGAACACCAGCTGGTGGACTCGATGGCGATGCACCTGCTGGCGCGCCCGCGCGACTACGACGTCATCGTCACCGAGAACATGTTCGGCGACATCCTCACCGACGAGGCGTCGATGCTCGCCGGCTCGCTCGGCCTGCTGCCCTCGGCATCGATCGGCGAAGGACGCAACGGCGTGTACGAACCGATCCATGGTTCGGCGCCGGACATCGCCGGCCGCGACATCGCCAACCCGTGCGGCGCGATCCTCAGCGTCGCCCTGTTGCTGCGCCACTCGCTGCAGCTGGAAGAGGAGGCGGTCGCGGTCGAGCAGGCCGTGGCGCAGGCCCTGGACGAGGGCGCGTTGACCGCGGACCTGGCCGGCGCCGGGCTGTCCGGCCAGCCCGCCATCGGCACCGATGCGACGGCCCGGGCCGTTCTCGACCGGCTGTGCGCGCCGTTGTGCGCGGTGCAACTGCGCGACTGATCCCGTGCCGCCACGACAATGAATCCCTACCGACATCCCACCCACACCGGCACGATTACCACTCGCACCACCACCTGGTGGCGGGAGCGGATGCGCGTGTCGGACTGAACCCGGACCACGCTCCGCACCCGACCCGGGTGCGGAGTGTCCGCAGCCGGTGGGGCGGGGCTCAACAGGAGCCTTGCAATGTCATTCCCTCTTTCTCCCGTTCCACTCGACCAGCCCATGCCTGCATCGGGTTGTCCCGCCCACAAGTTCGGCGGCAGCAGCCTCGCTGACGCGAAGCACTTCCGCCGGGCGATCGGGTTGCTGGACCCGATTGGCCCGCAGATCGTCGTGGTGTCCGCAATGCAGGGCGTGACCGATGCACTGGTCGCGCTGGCCGGGTGCGCCGTCAGTGATTCCGTCCATCCCGGCAGGGACTGGATACCCGGCTGGGACGCGCTGCGCGAGCGCCACCTGCGGACCGCCGAGGCGCTTGCCGCCACCAACCGGGACCTGCACGACTGGCTGGCCTCGCAGTTCGACGCCCTGCGACTGGAGTTGGAGCACGCGTGCAGGCAGGCGCACTTCGACAGCGCGCTCGCCTCGCGCATACACGGCCTGGGCGAAGTCTGGTCCGCCCGCATCATGCACGCCGCCCTGGGTGCCGAGCCGGCCGGCTGGCACTGCCTGGACGCGCGCGAAGTGCTGGTGGTGCACCAGGGCGAACCGGGCATCCTCGTCGACTGGAACGGGACCCGCGACCACCTCGCAGCCTGGCAGGCCCGCCAACCGTCGCCGGCTTCCGCACAAGGCGTGGTGATCACCGGCTTCGTCGCCCGCGACGCACAGGGCCGCGCGACCACGCTCGGTCGCAATGGCAGCGATCATTCCGCCGCGATCTTCGCCCGGCTGTTCGAGTCCAGCGAACTGACGATCTGGACCGATGTCGACGGCGTGCTCAGCGCCGACCCGCGGCGCGTGCCCGATGCCGTGTCGCTGCCGCGGCTGTCCTATGCCGAAGCCTGCGAACTGGCCTACTTCGGCGCCAAGGTGCTGCACCCGCAGACGCTGGTACCGGTCATGCAGCTCGGCATGCCGGTCCGCATCCGCAACTCGCGGGATCCACACGCCGTCGGCACCTGGATCACCGCTGCGCAGGAGGTCGCGACAGGGCCCGGCGATGACACGAGGGCGACTTGCGCTACATCGCCGGTCAAGGGCCTCAGCCTGGCCGAAGGCTGCGCGATCCTGGAGCTGGCCGGCACCGGCCTGGCCGGGGTACCCGGCACCGCGGAACGGCTGTTCGCCGCCCTGCGCGATGCCGCCATTTCGGTGACGATGATTTCGCAGGGTTCATCGGAGCACTCGATCTGCTGCGTGGTGCCGGACTGCGAGGTCGAGCGCGCACGCACGGTTGCGGCGGCGGCATTTGCCGGCGCGATCGCCGAGGGCCAGGTCGAAGGCGTGACCGCCACCACCGGCATCGCGATACTCGCCGCGGTCGGCGACGGCATGGTCGGCACCCGGGGCGTGGCCGCGCGCCTGTTCGCGGGGCTGGCGCGCGCACGGATCAATATCCGCGCCATCGCGCAGGGCGCGAGCGAACGCAACATCTCCGTGGCGATCGCCGCCGACGATGCGACGCGTGCGTTGCGGGCGGCGCACACGGCGTTCTGGCTGTCGCCACGGACCCTGTCGATCGGACTGGTCGGGCCGGGCAACGTCGGTCGCGCGCTGCTCGCGCAACTGGCCGCCGCGGCGCCGCGTTTCGCCAGTGACCCGCAGCTGGAGAAACGCCTCGACCTGCGGTTGCGCGCGGTGTGCAACAGCCGCGGCATGGTGCTGGCCGAGCGCCAGCTCGATCCGTCGCAGGCGGCCGGCATGGCCGGGGCCGAACCGCTCGATCTCGATCGCTTCACCGCCCACGTGCGCGCCGAACACCTGCCCCACGCGGTGATCATCGACTGCAGCGGCAGCGATGCGGTCGCCGCGCATTATCCGCAGTGGCTGGCGGCGGGCATCCACGTGGTGACGCCGGGCAAGCACGCGGGCAGCGGCGACATGCAACGTTACCGGGCGATCCGCGCGGCATCGCGCGATGGCGGCCAGTTCCGTTACGAGGCCAGCGTCGGCGCCGGCCTGCCGGTGATCCAGACGCTGCGATCGCTGCTCGACACCGGCGACGAACTGCTGTCGATGGAAGGCGTGCTGTCGGGCACCCTGGCCTGGCTGTTCAACCGCTTCGACGGCAGCGTGCCGTTCTCCGACCTGCTGCGCGAAGCCCACGCGCTGGGTTACACCGAACCGGACCCGCGCGAGGACCTGTCGGGCATCGACGTGGCGCGCAAGCTGGTGATCCTCGCCCGCGAAGCCGGCGGCGACCTGTCGCTGGAGGATGTCGAGATCGACAACCTGGTGCCGCCGGATCTGCGCGAGGTGGGGCTGGACGAATTCCTCGCGCGGCTGCACGAACTCGACGCGCCGTTGCTGCAACGGCTGCAGGCGGCGCGGGCGGAGGGCCGGTCGTTGCGGCATCTCGCCAGCCTCGACTGCGATGGTACCGGCCGCGCGCGGGTCGGCGTGGTCGCACCTGCGCCCGGCCACGCCAGCATGCACAGTCGCCTGACCGACAACCTCACCCAGTTCCGTACCCGCCGCTACGCGGATAATCCGCTGGTGGTGCAGGGTCCCGGTGCGGGGCCCGAGGTCACCGCCGCCGGCGTGTTCGGCGACGTACTTGCGATCGCGCAATCACTGGGAGGCAGGTTTTGAACGACATCGATACGGACATCACGCGCAACCGTGCCGCTGGCGCGGCCGTCACCGCATTCGCGCCGGCCAGCGTCGGCAACATCGGGGTCGGTTTCGACCTGCTCGGCCACACCATCGAAGGCCCGGGCGACCGCGCCACGGTGCGCCGCATCGACACGCCCGAGGTGCGCATCGTCGCGATCGAGGGCGAGGTCGCCGGCGCCAAGCAGTTGCCGTTGCAGGCCGAACGCAATACCGCCGGACGCGCGTTGATCGAGTTGCGGCAACGCCACGGCATCGCCCACGGGTTCGAGTTGCGGTTGCACAAGGGCATCGCGCTCGGTTCCGGGCTGGGCGGTTCGGCGGCGTCGTGCGTGGCGGCGCTGGTGGCGGCCAACGCGGTCCTGGATGCGCCGCTCACGCGTGATGAGCTGTACCCGTTGGCGCTGGTCGGCGAGGCGGTCGCCAGCGGCAGCGTGCACGGCGACAACGTCGCGCCGATGCTGCTCGGCGGCGTGGTACTGGCGACACCGACGCGAATGATCGCGCTGGCCGCACCCCCGCTGTTCTGCGCGGTGGTGCATCCGGCGTTCGTGCTCGAAACCCGGCGCGCGCGCGAGGCCTTGGCGGCGCCGTATCCGCTGGCCGACTTCGTGCGGCAGAGCGAGCACCTCGCGCTGTTCCTGAGCGGCCTGGCCCGCGGCGACCAGGCGCTGATCGGCGAAGGCCTGCGCGACGTGCTGGTCGAGCCGCGCCGGGCCGCACTGATTCCCGGCTTTGCCGCGGTGCGCGATGCCGCGCTGTCGCACGGCGCCCTCGGTGCGAGCATCTCCGGCGCCGGGCCGACGGTGTTCGGCTGGTTCGCCGAGCGCGAACGCGCCGAGGCCGCGTCGCGGGACATGCAGGCGGCGTTCGCGCAGGCGGACCTGCACAGCACGGCCTGGGTGTCGCCGGTCAACGGGCCGCGCGCGGAGGTGGTCGGATGAACTACGTCAGCACCCGCGGCGGCATCGCGCCGGTGTCGCTGGAGGTCGCGATGGCCGCCGGCCTCGCCCCCGATGGAGGGCTGTACGTGCCCCAACGCGTCCCGGTCGTCGAGCTGGCGCGCCCGCAGGCGACCCTGGCGCAGACCGCGCAGCAGGTGCTGGCGCCGTACTTCGCCGGCTCGGACCTGCTCGGGCATCTGCCGCAACTGTGCGAGGCGGCGTTCGACTTCCCCGCGCCGCTGCGCGCACTGGACGGAACCGACGACTACCTGCTGGAGTTGTTCCACGGTCCGACCGCGGCGTTCAAGGATTACGCCGCGCGCTTCCTCGCCGGAACACTGGCGCGGCTGCGCAGGCCCGCGGATCCGACCACCACCGTCCTGGTCGCCACCTCCGGCGATACCGGCGCCGCGGTCGCCGCCGCGTTCCACCGCCGCCCCGGTTTCCGCGTGCTCGTGCTGTACCCCGACGGCCGCGTGTCGCCGCGGCAGGCGCACGTGCTCGGCAGCTTTGGCGACAACGTGCAGGCGATGCGGGTGGATGGCAGCTTCGACGATTGCCAGCGGCTGGTGAAGCAGGCGCTGGTCGATGCGTCCTTGCGCGAGCGGCTGGCGCTGACCTCGGCCAACAGCATCAGCCTGGGGCGGCTGCTGCCGCAGATCGCGTACTACGCGCATGCGGCGCTCGACTTCCACACCCGTCGCGGCATGCCGCTGGACTTCATCGTGCCGACCGGCAACCTCGGCAACGCCCTCGCCTGCTGGCTGGCGCGACGCATGGGCCTGCCGATCGGCGCGATCGTGCTGGCCTGCAACGCCAACGACGCGCTGCCGCGCTACCTGGACGGTGGGGACTACGCGCCGCGCGCTACCGAAGCGACGCTCGCCAACGCGATGGATGTCGGCGCGCCGAGCAACTTCGAACGGCTGCGCTGGTGGCACCCGGACGATGCCGGACTGCGCGCCGGGTTGCGCGCGTTCCGGGTCGACGACGCCGCGATCCGCGACACCATTGCCGGCGCACCGCAGCGACACGGCGTGGTTCCGTGCCCGCACACCGCGGTCGGCCTGCGGGTGCTGGAGCGATTGCGCGCCGGCGGTGACGCCGGCAACTGGGCCGTGGTCGCCACCGCGCACCCGGCCAAGTTCGAGGGCGTCGTCGAGCCGCTGGTCGGGCATGCGGTCGAGCCGCCGGCGGCATTGGCCACCGCGCTGGCGCAGCCAGCCCATGCGCAGGCGCTGGCGGCGGACTACGCGGCGCTCCGCGAGCATCTGTTGCGGGGCGTCGACGCATGATTGCCCGGCCCGCCGCGGGCGGCTACGGTGCGCGGATGAACAATCACCTGCGCCTGCCAGTCCTCGTCCCCGCTGTCCTCGCCGCCGTTGTCCTCGCGGTTGCCGCTTGTGACAGCGGCTCGCGCGCACCGGTCGAGACCGCCATCGACACCGCCACAACCCCGACCGTGGCCAGCAGCATCCCGGCCGATGCCTTCATGGCCGACATCGCGACATTGTGTGGCCAGGCCTTCGCCGGCACGGTGGTCGCCGACACGCCGGCGCCGACCGGCGCCGATCCGTTCGCCGGCAAGCCGCTGGTGATGCACGTGCGCGAATGCGACGCCAATGAAATCCGCATTCCGTTCCACGTCGGCGACGACCGCTCGCGCACCTGGGTGCTGACCCGCACCGACGCCGGCCTGCGGCTCAAGCACGACCACCGCCACGCCGACGGCAGCGACGACGCGGTCACGATGTACGGCGGCGACACGACTGGCGCCGGCACCGCGACGCGGCAGGAGTTCCCGGTCGATGCGGAGTCCGTCGCGATGTTCACCACGGCCGACATGACAGCGTCCAACACCAACACCTGGGCAATGGAGATCGAGCCGGGCGAGGCCTTCGTCTACGAACTGTCGCGGCCCGGCGGCCGGCTGTTCCGGGTGCGGTTCGACCTGGCCCGGCCGGTTGCGCCACCGCCGGCGCCGTGGGGCGCCGACGACTAGCCCGGGCGACTACGTCCCGGCCGGCACCCGGACCCGGAACCACGCCGCGTACAGCGCCGGCAGGAAGAACAGGGTCAGCACGGTCGCCACCAGCAGACCACCCATGATCGCCACCGCCATCGGCCCGAAGAACGCGCTGCGCGACAGCGGGATCATCGCCAGGATCGCCGCCAGCGCGGTCAGCAGGATCGGCCGGAAGCGACGCACGGTCGCTTCGACGATGGCCTCCCAGGTCTCGCGCCCATCGTTGCGGTCCTGCTCGATCTGGTCGACCAGGATCACCGAGTTGCGCATGATCATGCCGGCCAGTGCGATCGTGCCGAGCATCGCCACGAAGCCGAACGGCACCCGGAACACCAGCAGGAACAGGGTCACGCCGATCAGCCCCAGCGGCGCGGTCAGCAGCACCATGATGCTGCGCGAGAAACTGCGCAGTTGCAGCATCAGCAGGGTGAACACCACCAGCAGGAACAGCGGCACGCCGGCGGCGATCGAAGCCTGGCCGCGACTGGAATCCTCGACGCTGCCGCCGATCTCGACCGAGTAGCCGAACGGCAGCCCGGCGCGGATGTCATCGAGTGTCGGCGAGATCTGCGCCATCACCGTCGCCGGCTGGGTGCCGTCGTAGATGTCGGCGCGCACGGTCATCGTCGGCTTGCGGTCGCGGTGCCAGATGATGCCTTCCTCGAAGCCGTACTCCAGCGTCGCGATCTGCCCCAGCGGCACGCTTTGGCCGCTGGCGGTCGGGACCATCAGGCTGCCGAGCTGGTCGAGCCGCGCGCGCTCGTCGTCGGCGCCGCGCAGCATCATCTCGATCAGCTCGTCGCCTTCGCGATAGACGCTGACCTGGTTGCCCGACAGCGAGCCGCCGAGCACCTGCGCCAGTTGCGCCGAACTGATCCCGAGCGCCCGCGCGCGGGTCTGGTCGAGCTGCAGGCGCACGACCTTGCCCGGCTCATCCCAGTCGAGATTTACATTGGCGACGTGGCCGTTCCCGCGGATCTTTTCCCGGACCTGATAGGCGATTTCGCGGACCTGGTCGATGTGCTCGCCCGACACCCGGAACTGCACCGGGTAGCCGACCGGCGGGCCGTTCTCGAGCCGGGTCACGCGCAGCTGCAGTTCGGGGAACTGCGGCACGATCTCCTCGATCATCCAGCTGCGCACTTCTTCGCGCGCCTCGATGTCCTCGGGCATCAGCACGAACTGGGCGAAGTTGGCCGCCGGCAGCTGCTGGTCCAGCGGCAGGTAGAAGCGCGGCGAGCCGGTGCCGACGTAGGCGGTGTAGTTGACCAGGTCGTCGCGTTGTTCCAGCAGCTTCTCCAGCCGCTCGACCTGGGCCTGGGTCGCCTTCAGCGAGCTGCCTTCGGCCAGTTCCATGTCGACCATGAGTTCCGGCCGCACCGAGTCGGGGAAGAACTGCTGCGGCACGAACCGGAACAGCATCAGGGAGGCGACGAAGCCGGCGATGGTCAGGCCGATCACCAGCCAGCGCCGACGCACGCACCACACCAGCCACGCCCGGAAGCGCTGGTAGAAGCGGGTGCCGTACGGATCGTGGGCATGGCCGTCGTGCGGCGCCGGGGCGATGAAGTCGGCGAATGCGGGGAAGCGGTCGGCCCAGCGCAACCGCTGCGCATGCCAGCGCGCGGCGATTGAACCTGGCTTGAGCGCGGCCGAATGACCGTGGTCGGGCAGCAGCTTGTCGCCGAGGTACGGGATGAACACCACCGCCGCGACCCACGACACCAGCAACGCGATCGTCACCACCTGGAACAGCGACCGGGTGTACTCGCCGGTGCTCGACGCCGCGGTCGCGATCGGCAGGAAGCCGGCAGCGGTGATCAGGGTGCCGGTCAGCATCGGGAACGCGGTGGAATCCCAGGCGAACGCCGCCGCGCGCAGGCGGTCGAAACCCTGCTCCATCTTGATCACCATCATCTCGACCGCGATGATCGCGTCGTCGACCAGCAGCCCCAGCGACAGCACCAGTGCGCCCAGCGAAATCTTGTGCAGGCCGACCCCGAACAGCTGCATCACGGTGAAGGTCATCGCCAGCACCAGCGGGATCGACAGCGCCACCACCAGCCCGGTGCGCAGGCCCAGCGACAGGAAGCTGACCAGCAGCACGATCACCACCGCCTCGGTCAGCACCTTGACGAACTCGTTGACCGATTCCTCGACCGCGGCCGGCTGGTCGGACACCTTGCCGAGGGTCATCCCGGCCGGCAGGGTCTGCTGCAATTCGGCGAACTTCGCCTCCAGCGTCTCGCCCAGTTCGAGGATGTCGCCACCGTCGCGCATCGACACGCCGATGCCGATCGCGTTGTCGCCCATGAAGCGCATGCCCGGCCCCGGCGGGTCGGCGAAGCCGCGATGGACCTGGGCAACGTCGCCGAGCCGGAACGTACGGTCGCCGACCCGGATCGGGAAGTCGCGGATCTGCTCGACCGTCCTGAACTGGCCGCTGATCCGCAGCGGCACCCGGCTGCTCGGGGTCTCGAAGAAGCCCGCCGGCACCATCGCGTTCTGCTGGTCGAGCGCGTCCTTCACCGCCGACGCCGGCACCCCGAGGGTCGCCAGCTTGGTGTTGGACAGCTCGATCCAGATCTTCTCGTCCTGCACCCCGAACAGCTCGATCTTGCCGACATCGGGCACCTGTTGCAGGGCGAGTTGCACGCGCTCGGCGTAGTCCTTCAGCACCGCGTAGTCGAAGCCCTCGCCGGTCAGCGCGTAGATGTTGCCGAAGGTGTCGCCGAACTCGTCGTTGAAGAACGGCCCGACGATGTCGCGCGGCAACTCCGGCCGCAGGTCGCCGACCTTCTTGCGCACCTGGTAGAACAGCTCGGGAATCTCGTCGGAGCGCATCGCGTCGTTCGCGGCGAAGATCACCTGCGACTCGCCCGGCCGCGAGTACGAGCGGATGAAGTCGTACTCGCCGGTCTCCATGAGCTTCTGCTCGATCCGGTCGGTGACCTGGCGGCCGACCTGCTCGGCGGTCGCACCCGGCCACAGGGTGTGGATCACCATCACCTTGAAGGTGAACTCCGGGTCCTCGCTGCGGCCGAGCTTGAAGTACGACATCGCACCGGCGATCGCCAGCACCAGCATCGCGTAGACTACCAGGCTGCGGTGGCGCAACGCGGCTTCGGAAAGATTGAAGCGCATGGCTCAGCCTTCGTCGGCAGTGGTCGCCGGCGCGGCGACGGGCTCGGCGGGCTTGCCCCGTTCGGCGGTGACGCGGCGGTTGTCGCGATCGACCGGGGTGACCTGCTGGCCTTCGCGCAGCAGGTGGCCGCCGGCGCCCACCACCCAGGCGTCGGAGGCGAGGCCATCGATCACCGGCGCGCGCTCGCTGCCGTAGGGACCGATCCGGATCGGCTGCAGTTCCAGGGTCGAGGTCTCGGGATCGACCACGAATACCGCGACGCCGTCCTCGCCGGTGCGCTGCAGCGCCGACAGCGGCACGCTGAGCGCGGCGTCGTTGGCGCTGGCGAAATAGACCCGCGCGCTCTGGCCGAGGTCGAGCGCGCCGGCCGGCGCCTCGACCGTGGCCCGCGCGGCGAACGTGCGCGACGCCGCGTCGGCCAGCGGCGCGATCTCGCGCACGATGCCGGGCCAGCGCTTGCCGGGATCGGACCAGAGCTCGACGCGCACCGCCTGGCCCGGCTTGACCGCATCGATCGCGCCCTCGGGCACCGCGAACCCGACCTCGCGGCGACCGTCGGCGGCCAGCGTGAAAACCGGCTGGCCGGCGCCGACCACCTGTCCGGCCTCGGCCTGGCGCGCGGCGATCACCCCATCGGCCGGCGCCCGCAACTCGCTGTAGCCGGCCTGGTTGCCGGCGACCTCGAGTTCGGCGCGGGCGGCCTTGACCTGGCCTTCGGCGGCAACCGTGGCGGCGTTTTGCGCGTCCATCGTCGAGCGGCTGACCAGTTGCTGCTCGGCGAGGGTCGCGAACCGGGCGCGGTCGGCGCGGGCGCGGCCGAGTTCGGCTTCGGCCGCGGCCAGTTGCGCGCGGGCGGCGCGGGCGCGGGCCTGCAGGTCGCCGGCATCGAGCGTTGCCAGCACGTCGCCCTGCTTGACGTGGTCGCCGACGTCGACCCGCCGCTCGACCAGCTTGCCGCCGACCCGGAACGACAACGGGCTTTCCTCGCGGGCGCGGATCTCGCCGGCCAATGAACTGAAGCCGTCGACCGCCGCCTGCGGCCGGGTCACCAGCACCGGACGGGCGGACTCGACCGTGGCCTCGTCGCCGGCACAGGCCGCGAGCAGCAGGCTGGCAACGATCATCAACGCCGGCATCAGCCGGGGCGCGGAGCGGGCATTGCGGACACGACTGCGCATGGTCGGACGTCTCTGGGGGAGGTTGGCAGGGCGACCGCAACCGATCGATTGCGGCTCAATTAATGGACCAGGCGGTACTGTATAAATAACAAACCGATTAGTCTAGTATTGAATGATGACCGCCCGACCCTCTCGCGACCGTCCCGCCGCCAAGCCGGCCGCCCCCGCCAAGCCGGCCCCGGCCCAGTCGACCCCAGCCCGGGCCGCCGGACCCGGGCGGCCGAAGGACCTGGGCAAGCGCGCGGCGATCCTCGAAGCGGCCAAGCGGATGTTCACCCGGCTCGGCTTCGACGGCGCCAGCATGGACCAGATCGCGGCCGAGGCCGGGGTCTCCAAGCTCACCGTCTACAGCCACTTCGGCGACAAGGAAACGCTGTTCGGCGCCGCGGTGAAGTCCCACTGCGAAACCGGCCTGCCGCCGTCGCTGTTCGAGGCCCGCCCGGACATCCCGTTGCGCGAACGCCTGCTGGCCGTCGCCCGGGCGTTCTACGGCATGATCACCAGCCCCGAGGCGATTGCCGGCCACCGCATGCTGTGCACGCCGCAACTGGCCGGCACGCCACTGTCGCGGCTGTTCTGGGAGGCCGGGCCGGATCGCGTACAGAACGCGTTCGCCACGCTGCTGGAACGGCGCATCGCGTCCGGCGAACTGGATATCGAGCCCCGCCCCGAGGCGATCCATCGCGCCGCCACCCAGTTCTGCGTGCTGCTCAAGGGCGAGCCGCACGCGATGCTGGTGTTCGGCTGCGGCGACGTCGACCCGGCCGACATCGAGGCGCACCTGGCCGCTTCGGTCGACATGTTCCTGCGCGCCTACGCCACCGATCGGAACGGAGCCCCGCGGAGCTCGCGATGACCCCTGACCGCGGTCGCGGTTACTTCTGGCACTCAGGGCCGCGCGACCCGAACGGCGATCCTGTCGCGGCCGCATCAAGCGGCCAGCGGCGCCCGGCGCCGGTACAATTGGCGGTCCACCGCGAGACTGAGACCCTGCAATGAGCACGATCGATTACGCCAACGCCCGTGAACTGATGGTCGAACAACAGGTTCGGCCCTGGGACGTACTCGACCCCCGGGTGCTCGACGTGATCGCCACGCTGCCGCGCGAGGAGTTCGTGCCCGCCGCCCACCGCGCGCTGGCCTACACCGACATGGCACTGCCGCTGCCGCACGGCGAGCGCATGATGAAGCCGGTGGTCGAGGGCCGCACCCTGCAGGCGCTGGCGCTCGATGCCGGCGACGACGTGCTCGAGATCGGCACCGGCAGCGGCTACCTGACCGCCTGCCTGGCGCGGCTGGCGCGCGACGTGGTCAGCCTGGAGCAGCACGCCGACCTGGCCGACGCCGCCCGCCACCAGCTCGACGCCCAGCACCTGGGCAACGTCAACGTGATCCATGCCGACGCGTTTGCCTACGACACCGATCGCCGCTTCAGCGCGATCTGCGTGACCGCTGCGGTCGACAGCATCCCGGCGAAGTTCGTCGAATGGCTGCAACCGGGCGGACGCATGTTCGTCATCCGTGGCCGCTCGCCGGCAATGGAAGCGGTACTGCTGCACAACGATGCCGGCCAGCCGCGCATCGAATCACTGTTCGAGACCGACCTCCCCTATCTCGCCGGCGCGGCGCCCCAGCCCGTCTTCGAGTTCTGAGAAACCCCCAAAGGACACAGCATGATTCGCCGCCGCCTCGTTCTCGCCCTCGCCTTCGTCCTGCTGCCGGCCACCGCCGCCGCGGAAGACCTGTTGCAGACCTACGAGCTGGCCCGCGCCGGCGACCCGCAGTTCGCCGCGGCTGAATCAGGCCGTCTGTTCACCCGCGAAGGCGCGGTGCAGGCGCGCGCGCAGATGCTGCCGCAGATCGACGGCAGCGCCAGTATCCGGCGCTCGCGCAGCGAAGGTCCGGCGACCCAGACCCAGTTCGATCCGACGTCGGGCGAGCCGGTGCAGTTCACCGGCGACATCGAAAGCGAGACCACCACCCGCAGCGTCGGCATCAACGGTACCCAGATGCTGTTCGACATGTCGCGTTTCACCGCGCTGCGCAGCCAGAAGGCATTGAGCCGCGCCAGCGACTTCCAGCTCGAGGCCGCAGGCGACAACCTGATCACCCGCACTTCGGCCGCGTACTTCAATGTGCTGGTCGAACTGGAAACGCTGGCCGCCGCGGAAGCCGCCGAGACCGCGTTGCAGAAGCAGTTCGACTTCGCCTCCAAGCGACTGGAGGTCGGCCTGGCGCCGATCACCGACGTCCACGAGGCCCGCGCCCAGTACGACAGCGCGCGCGCCAACACCATCCTTGCGCGCACCCGGGTCGCCGATGCCTACCAGGCGCTGGCCGAAATCACCGGCACGCCGGTCAACAACGTCAAGGGGCTGCCGGCGGACTTCCAGCCGCAGCTGCCGGTCAGCGAGGGCGTGGATTCGTGGGTGCAGACCGCGTTCGAGACCAATCCGGCGCTGCAGGCCAAGCAGCTCCAGGTCGAATCGGCCCAGGCCGATGTCCGCACCGCGCAGGCCGCGCACCTGCCGACGCTTTACCTCAGCGGTGGCTACAGCAAGGGCAAGACCACCGGCGACCGCACCTTCAGCAGCAGCGACCTGCCCGAATCGGTCACCAGCCCGATCGAGAGCGAGAGCCGCGGCCCTGAAATCGGCATCACCCTCAACGTGCCGATCTTCTCCGGCGGCACCACCCAGTCGCGCGTGCGGCAGGCGATCGCCCAGCGCGACATCGCCACCGACGAACTGGAACAGCAGAAGCGCGCGCTCGAGCGCAACACCCGCAACGCCTACGAGACCCTGGTCGCCGGCATCAGCGAGGTCGAGGCACGTCGCCTCGCGCTGGTCTCCGCCCAGGCCGCCTACGACGCCTCGCAGGTCGGACTGGAGGTCGGCACCCGCACCGTGCTCGACGTGCTGAACAACCAGAACAACCTGTTCACCGCGCAGCAGGCCTATGCGCTGGCCCGCTACAACTACCTGCAGCAGCGCCTGACGCTGGAGCAGGCCGCCGGCACCCTCGACATCGCCGACGTGCAGGACATCAACCGCCTGCTGACCGTCGACGCGGACGCTCAGGTGCAGTCGGAAATCCGGCAGTAACAGCGCGCGTTGTTTCGGACTTCTCTGTAGGAGCGACGTGAGTCGCGATCGGAAAATCGGCTCGCGAAACCGGTTGCCCGATCGCGACTCACGTCGCTCCTACAGGGGTTCCGACGCGGGGCCCTTCCCGCTCGCCGACGGCAACACCGCCTGCAACAGCACCAGCGTCTGCGCCAGCGCGCCGCGGCCGGTTTCGACCAGCACCCGGCCGGCCTCGGCCATCGCTTCGCGCGCCTGCGGGTCATCCAGCAGGCGCGCCAGTTCCAGTTCGACCTCGCCGGCATCGGCGCGGATTCGCAATGCGCCCGCGTCATCGAGTCGGCGCGATATCTCGGAAAAATTGTGCAGGTGCGGGCCGGTGACGATCGCGGTTCCCGCCGCCGCCGGCTCCAGCAGGTTGTGCCCTCCGACCGGCTGCAGGCTGCCGCCGACGAACGCGACATCGGCGCAGGCATAGAAGTTCATCAGCTCGCCCAGCGTGTCGATCACGAACACCGCATCACCGGCGCCTGGCCGGCGGCCGCGCGAACGCGTCGACACCGACCAGCCCGCCGACCGCGCGTGTTCGGCGACCAGCCTGAAGCGCTCCGGATGGCGCGGCGCCCACAGCAGCAACAGGTCGGGGAAGCGCGCACGCAGGTGCCGGTGGATGCCGATGACCGCGGCTTCCTCGTCCTCGTGGGTGCTGGCGGCAATCCACACCGGCCGCTGGCCGCAATCGGCGCGGAACCCGCCGGCGAAGGTTTCCAGCGTCTCCGGCACGGCCACGTCGAACTTCAGGTTGCCGGTCTCGACCACCTGTTGCGCACGGGCTCCGAGACGCACGAAACGCATCCCGTCCGCGAGTGACTGCGCCGCGACCGTGCGCACCGTGCGCAAGGCCCTGCCAATCAGCGGCGCCAGCACCCGGTAGCCACGCAGCGAGCGCTCCGACAGCCGCGCGTTGAGGATCAGCGTCGGAATTGCGCGGTCGCGGCAGCCGAACAGCAGGTTCGGCCACAGCTCGGTTTCCATGATCAATCCCGCATGGGGCCGGTAATGGTCGAGGAAGCGGCCGACCGCGCCGGGAAGGTCGTACGGCAGGTAGACGTGCTCGACTTCCTCATGGCGCCACAGTGCGCGTACGCGCTCCGAGCCGGTCGGGGTGATGGTGGTGACCAGCAGGCGCAGGTCCGGACGCCCGCGCCTGAGCGCGTTGACCAGCGGCACCGCCGCATTGACCTCACCGACCGACACCGCGTGCAGCCACAGCGTCCGCCCATAGGATGCGGTGCGGTAGCGGGCGTAACGCTCGTGCCACCGCTGGAAATAGGCCGGTTGGCGGAAGCCCCGCCAGATCAGGTGATAGACCGTGACCGGCACCAACAGGTACAGCGCGGCCGAGTACAGGCCGCGCAACAGGCGCTCGATCATGTCCGTCCGCATCCTGCCAAGGATAGCGAACGACGCGCACCACCGGGCGCAGGCGCGGCGGCGATAGAATCACCCGCATGTCGAATCCGCCCCCTTCCGACCTGCCCGCTCCGCCACGGGGCCCGCGCCACTGGCCGACCTGGATGGCGCTCGGCCTGATGTGGCTCGGCGCGCGGTTGCCGTGGTCGCTTCAACGCGCGCTGGGTGCTGGCATCGGTGCACTGGCGATGCGCCTGGCCGGGGCGCGGCGGCGCGCGGCACGGATCAACCTCGCGTTGTGTTTTCCGGAAATGGACGAGGCTGCCCGCGAGGCATTGCTGCGCGGGAGCTTCCGTGACTTCGGCATCGGCCTGTTCGAGTTCGCGCGGGCGTGGTGGGGATCGGTCGCGCCGATGCGTCGCACGGTGCGGATCGAAGGGGTCGAGCGGGTCCGGGACATCCTCGACGGCGGGCGCGGCGTGCTGCTGGTTTCGGGCCACTTCATGACCCTGGAGATGTGCGGACGCCTGATGTGCGACGAGCTGCCGCTGGCCGGCATGTACCGCCGCCACCGCAGCCCGGTGATGGAGTGGGCGGTGATGCGCGGGCGGCTGCGCTATGCCACCGCGATGTTCGCCAACGACGAGTTGCGCGGGGCGATGCGTCATCTCAAGCGCGGCGGCATCCTGTGGTACGCGCCCGACCAGGACATGCGCGGCAAGGACACCGTGTTCGCACCGTTCTTCGGGGTGCCGGCGGCGACGATCACCGCGACCCACCAGTTCGCCCGGCTGTCGGGCTGCGCGGTGGTGCCGTTCTTCCATCGCCGCGAAGGCGCCGACTACGTACTGCGGCTGGGTGAGCCGCTGCCGGACTTTCCGTCCACCGATGCGCAAAGCGACAGCACCCGGGTCAATGCCGCGATCGAGGCGATGGTGCGCGAGGCGCCGAGCCAGTACCTGTGGATCCACCGTCGCTTCAAGCGACGCCCGCCGGGGCTGGAATCGCCGTACCGCTGAGCCGGCTCAGGCCGCCGCTGGCGGCTCGGTCGCACGCCCCGCCAGCAGGCTGCCGGCATACAGCGCCGCCAGCAACAACGTCAGCCCGCCCCAGAACGTCGAGTAGAACGCCAGGTGGGTGTTGAGCGGGAACACCGTCACCACCAGCGCCAGCATCGCCGGCCGTGCGCGTTCGCGGGCGACCGCACTGGCGAAGCGCCACGCGCGCCAGGCCAGCGCGGCACCCATCAGCCACAGCAGCAGCCCGAAACCACCGGTTTCGCTGAGTACCTCCAGCACGATCTGGTGGGCATGGAACGCCGGCCCCTCGCCCCATTGCGCGACCTCGCCGCGCTGCGGGTCGCAGGCCGGGAACGCCTCGCGGAAGCCACGCGCGCCCACGCCGTTGACCGGGTGCCGCCCGGCCATGCACAGCGCCGCGCCCCAGATCCTGCTGCGTCCCGACAACGCCCGGTCGACGCCTTCCTCGTTGGCCGCGAGTACGTGGGTGGTACGGACCAGGCGGTCGCGGACATCGTGCGAGGCGTAGGCCAGCACCACCAGCATCACCGCGCCGAAGCCGAACACCGCGACCAGCTTCTTCCAGCCCAGCACCCGCCAACCCGACAGCACCAGCACCAGTGCGTAGGTGACCCAGGACGCGCGCGAGCCGGCCAGCACCACGACCACGCCAACCGCGGCCGCGGCGACGAGCCAGCCGACACTGCCGAACCGACGCCCGGCCGCGTAGAGCGCGAACGGCGACAGGCTCGCAATCACGATTCCGAGTTTCAGGTTGCATGGCCCGAGGATGCCGCTGAGGCGGTCGGCGCCCGCGACCTCCTCGGCCGTGCACATGCCGTGGCCGCTGATCACCTGCTTGATCGAGTCGATCCCGAAGAACAACGGACTGGTGCCGGTCAGCGCCTGCAGCAGCGCATCGACCGTCCAGATCCCGAGGATCACCGCCAGTCCGCCGAACGTGGTGCGGCGTCCCCGGCCGTTGGCCACCGCCGACGCCGCCAGCCACAGGAACGGCAGATAGCGCAGGTCGACCGCGGCCTCGCGCAGGGCCCTGGGCGGATCGACCGCATCGAAGGCCGACACCAGTTCGGGCAGCCAGTAGGCGAAGAACAGCACGCTGGTCAGTGCCCAGGCCTGGTGGCTCAGCAACTGGCTGCCGCCGCTGAAACGCGAGGAGACCAGTTTGACGATCGCCAGCAACGCGCCCAGCACCAGGATACCTTCGGCGTAGCCCGGGGCGGGCCACAGCGCGACATAGGCGAGGATCCAGGCCGGCGCCCAGCGCCAGCCGCGGACCGGGCCGTGATCGTGATCGTGGCCAGGCGACGGCAGTGCAGGCGAATCAGTCGATGAGTTCGGCATAGACGGCCAGGGTGGCGCGCTGCATCGCGCGCAGGGTGTAGTCGGACAGTGCAGGCATCGTACCGGCTGACACCGCCGGACGCGCAAGCAATGCCCGGGCACCGGCATGCAGTGCGTCCGGGTCGAAGGGTGCAATCGCGCCATCGGGTTGCAACTCGCGCAACAGTTCGCCGACCCCGCCGTGGGCCCAGCCCAGTACCGGCCGCGCGCACGACAGCGCCTCGACCACGGTGCGGCCGAAGGCTTCGGGCTTGCGCGACAGTTGCAGCACCAGGTCGCTGGCGGCATAGGCGCGGGCGATCCGGTCCGTCGGCGGAGTGAACGCCACGGCATCGGCGACAGCAAGCGCACGGGCACGTGCTTCGAGTTCGGCGATATAGGACTCCCGGCCGGCCTCGCGTGCACCCGGCAGCCACAGGCGCGCATCCACGCCATCGCCGCGCAGGCGCGCAAGCAGTTCCAGCGCGTCGGCGTGGCCCTTCAGGCGGGTGCCGCGGCCGGGCAACAGCAGCAATGGGCCGTCGCCAGCCAACGCCGGGTGCAGGTCAACGGCCCACGCACGCGCATCGCGATCCGGCACCGGCGCGGGTGGAAACGCGAGCGGGTCGATCCCGCGCGGAATCACCCGCAGCTTGACCGGATCGGTCGAGGGGTAGTGGCGCAGCACGTAATCGCGCACGGTGCCGGACACGCAGACCACGCGTTCGCCGCGGGTCATCACCGCGCTGTAGCGCGACGGCGAATTGAGCCCATGCACGGTGCTGACAAGCCGCGGACGCACGGACGCGTCCATGCCGCGCAGGGCCACCACGCCGACCCAGGCCGGCAGCCGCGAACGCACGTGGACGATATCGGCATGCTCGCGTTGCAGCAGCGCGCGCAGCGGACGCACCCGGGCAAACGTGGCCAGCGACTTGCGGCCGATGTCGAGTTCCACGTGCTCGGCGCCGAGCGCCTGCAGCCGCTGCACCAGTCGTCCGCCCGCGGACACCACGACGGCGCGATGGCCGGCTTCGACCAGCGCCTGCGCGATTTCGAGGGTGGAGCGTTCGACCCCGCCCGACTCCATCGCCGGCAACAGCTGGACGACGGTCAGCCGGCGCATGGCCGCGGGTATCCGGGCAGCGGCCAGGCGATGGTCAGTCTTCGAGGACGAAATGGGCGCCGCAGTACGGGCAATCGCATTCGCGCTCGGCTTCGATCGGCAGGTAGACCCGCGGATGCGAGTTCCACAGCGCCATCGATGGCAACGGGCAGCTCAACGGCAGGTCGTTGCGCGAGACGGTGTAGCGGCGCTCGGCGTTGGCCTGGATGGGATGGTCGTGGGCGGCTGCGGTCATGGTCGATGGCGGCGGTGGTGCGAGGGCCGCAGTTTAGCAGCCGCCAGCCGCAAAGCCCCGCCTGTCCGCCCGCTCATGTAGGAGCGACGTAAGTCGCGATTTCCTCGCGAACCGGGATCGCCGTGCGATCGCGACTTACGTCGCTCCTACATGAACCCTCTGGCGGGTCAGGCCGGCAGGTCGAACAGCAGGATGTCAGCGCGTGACTCGCCTTGGCCCGTGATCCGCAATGAACCACCTTCCTCGACGTAGCCCATTGCGTCACCGGCCACCAACGCGCGACCATTGGCCTCCACCGCGCCCTGCGCCACGTGCAGCCAGTAGCGCCGCGACCGCTGCAACTCCCGTTCCGCCGCCTCGCCTGCTGCCAGCCGCGCATTGAACACCCGCGCATCCTGCCTGATCGCCAGGCTGCCGTCGGCGCCGTCGGGCGAAGCCAGCAACTGCCAGCCCACGGCCTCGACGGCGTCGCGCTGCGCATACGCCGGTGCCGCGTTGACCCGGTCGGGCTGCAGCCAGATCTGCAGGAAATGCACCGGATCGTCCTTCGATGCGTTGAACTCGCTGTGGCGCACACCGTGGCCGGCGCTCATCCACTGCAGTTCGCCCGGACGGATCACTCCACCGCCGCCGGTGCTGTCCTCGTGCGCAAGCGCGCCGGCCAGCACGTAGCTGAGGATTTCCATGTTGGAGTGGCCATGGGTCGGGAAGCCCGCGCCGGGCGCGACGCGGTCTTCGTTGATCACCCGCAGCACACCGAAGCCCATCCAGTCCGGATCGTGGTAATCGCCGAACGAGAACGTGTGGCGGCTGTCGAGCCAGTCGACATGCGCCGGGCCGTGGCCACGATTGGCGGAAGGGCGTTCGATGATCATGTTCAGGCGTCCTTGGGCACCGCGGCCTCGGTGGTGATGCGCAGGCTCACCTCGTCGCTGACGGCCGGCGCCGCCATGCCCAGGTCGAAGTCGGTGCGCTTGACGGTGGTGGTGGCGTCGAAACCGATCGCCGGCTGCCCGCCCATGTTCTCGCCGATCTTGTTGAGGGTGACGTCGAGCACGACCGGACGGGTGATGTCCTTGATGGTCAGGTTGCCGGTGACCGTGAGCTTGCCTTCGCCAGCGGACTCGACCCTGGTGCTCTTGAAGGTCGCGACCGGGAACGCGGCCGCATCGAAGAAGTCGCTGCTGCGCAGGTGCTCGTCGAACTTGTCGGTGAAGCTGTTGAGGCCCGACAGCGGCAGGGTCACCTCGACGCTGGAGGCGGCGACGTTGTCGGCGTCGTAGACCAGGGTGCCGTCGGCATCGCCGAAGTGCGCGCTCGGGTTGGAGAAGCCGAAGTGGCTCCACTGCGCGATCACGTCGGTGTGGGCGGGGTCGAGCTTGTAGGTCACCGGCTCGGCGAACGCGAGCGTGCTGGCGCTGGCCAGGGCGACGGTGAGGACGAGTTTCTTGAACATGGGATATCTCCGAAGCTTGTTGGGATGTGCCGGAGGCGGCTGCGCATCCGGCGGGTCGGTCAAAGGATCCGCGCGGCCTCGTCGAACGGCAGCCGCGGCGAACGTGCGAACAGCTTGTCCGGGTCACCGTGACCGAGGTTGACCAGGAAGTTGGACTTGATCGTGGTGCCGCTGAAGAACAATTCGTCGACCATCGCGTTGTCGAAGCCCGACATCGGACCGGTGTCGAGGCCCAGCGCGCGCGCCGCGAGGATCAGGTAGGCGCCCTGCAGGCTGCTGTTGCGGAACGCGTGGTCATGGCGACCCTCGCGCGGGCCGTCGAACCAGCTCTTGGCGTCGGTATGCGGGAACAGGTACGGCAGCTTCTCGTGGAAATCCTCGTCATAGCCGATGATCACCGTCACCGGCGCGGCCATGGTCTTGGCGTGGTTGCCCTCGCTCAGCGCCGGGCCGAGCTTGGCCTTGGCTTCGGCCGACTTGACGAACACGAACCGTGCCGGCGTCTGGTTGGCGCTGGTCGGGCCCCACTTCAGCAGGTCGTAGAGTTCGCGCAGCGTTTCGTCGCTGACCTCGCCACCCAGCTCGTTGTGGGTACGGGCGGTACGGAACAGCTGGTCGAGCGCCTGCGGCGGCAGTGCTGCGGTCGGGGGCGTGGCCTGGTCGGTCATCCTGGTCTCCGTGAATGCGATGGTCGCGGGGAAGCCGCGGCCGATGCATGCAAGTGTAAAGTCTGCCGTTGAAGCAACAGCCGATGCCCTCGCAACGGATTACTGCCATAAATGGAACAATCGAACCCCCGCGCGAGCAATTGGATGCTGACCGACGGCAATGCCGGCAACGTGCGCCAGGCGCGTGCGCTGGCGGCGGCGCTGGGGCGGCCGGCGCGCGAATGGGTGCTGCAGGCGCGCGCGCCATGGCGATGGCTGGCCCCGCGTGCGCTGCCCGGCGCGGGCTTCGCGTTCGGTGATGATTTCCGCGACGCGCTCGCAACGCCGCCACGGCTGGCGATCGGCTGTGGCCGGCAGGCCGCGCTGGCGACCCGGCTGCTGCGTCGGCGCGGTGCGCGGGCGGTGCAGATACTCGACCCGCGACTCGCGCCGCGGCACTGGGACCTGGTGATCGCGCCGGAACACGACGACCTGGCCGGCGACAACGTCATCCGCCTGCTCGGCAGCCTCAATCCGATCGACGACGCCTGGCTGCAGTCCGCGCGGCGTCACTTCAGTGCGCTGGCGACGCTGTCGCAACCGCGCACCGCGCTGCTGCTGGGAGGCAACAGCGCGCATGCGCGGTTCCAGCCGGCGTGGTGGGATGCGCTGGCCGACCGCCTGCAACGGGTGGTCGAGGCCGAGGGCGGTTGCCTGCTGGTGACCACGTCGCGACGCACTCCCGCCGATGTCGTCGCGCGCCTGCACCAGCGCTTCGCCGGCCGCCAAGGCATGGTCTGGAGCGGCAGCGCCGATGGGCCGAACCCGTATTCCGGCCTGCTGGCCTGCGCCGACCGCATCGTGTGCACCGCGGACTCGGTCAACATGCTGTCGGAAGCCTGCGCGACCACGCTGCCGGTGTTCGTCGCCGGCATCGACGCGGTGCGCGGGCGGCCGCGGCGGTTCGTCGACAGCCTGCTCGGTCTTGGCCGGGTGCGGCCGGTGGATGACGCCCTGGCGGCATTCGCGGTGACGCCGTTGCGGGAGACTGCCCGGGTTGCTGCGGAAGTGCGTAAGCGACTGGGGCTGGATTGAAGTCCGGATCCCGCCCCATGTAGGAGCGACGTAAGTCGCGATTGCACGGCGATCCCGGTTCCCGAGGAAATCGCGACTTACGTCGCTCCTACATGGGGATATCGCGTGGGGATATCGCGACCCGCTCCGGGTTCCGCCGCAGCCGTCCCGCTGAAATCCAGGCCATGCGCCGCCACTGCATCCCGTATCGCGGCGCGCGCCGCTTCGACGGCCTCGTCGCGTGGCACCCGCCGCTGGCGCCGGTCAAGACTGCATTCGAGCCCGCGCGCGAGCAACGCCGCGTGCGCTGCGAGCAGCCTGTCGGCGGTGTCCGCGCCGAACACGCCCGCCTCCCGCAGCGCCCCGATCAGGCCGGGCGTATCACGCGGGCCCAGCAACCCGGGCGCCGCGTCGGCATGGTCCAGCACCAGCGCCTGCAGCAGGAACTCCAGGTCGACCAGCCCACCTTCGCCCTGCTTGAGGTCGAACGCCGCCGCGTCGCTTCGATCCAGTTCGGCACGCATGCGCGCGCGCATCTTCGACACGTCGGCACGCACCTGCGCGGGGTCGCGCTCGCGCGCAAGCGTCTCGTCGCGCACGCGCCCGAAGTCGGCGCACAGGCTGGCGTCACCGCTGACGCAGCGCGCGCGTACCAGCGCCTGGTGTTCCCAGTTCCACGCGCGGCTGCGCTGGTAGTCGGCGAAGCTGGCCAGGGTCGATACCAGCAGGCCCTTGGCGCCGTCGGGTCGCAACCGCACGTCGACGTCGAACAGCCGGCCGGCCGCCGATACCGTGCCGAGCAGCGCCACCACCTTCTGCGCCAGCCGCGCGAACCAGCGCGAGGCATCCAGCGGACGGGCGCCGTCGGACTGGTCGGCACCACCGGTGGTGTCGTAGAGGAACACCAGGTCGAGGTCGGACCCGAACCCCAGCTCGCCGCCACCAAGGCTGCCGTAACCCAGCACCGCGAACCGCGCCCCGGGTACCCGGCCATGCGCGGCCGCGACCTCGCGTTGGGCCAGGGCGAGCACGCGCATCACCACCCCGTCGGCCAGCCACGCCAGTTGCTGTGCGCTCTCGACCGCATCCTGGCGGCCGTCGCGGGTGGCCATCGCGATCCGGAAGCTCAACGCCTGCCGGACTTCATTGAGCGCATTGAGCACGGCCTCGGTGTCGTCGGCGGCGATGCCATCGTCGACGCCGTCGTCGGCATCGCGCGCGACCGCCAAACAGGCCTCGATCAGCTCTTCGCGCCCGGGGAGCGGGCCGCCGATGCGCGCGTCCAGCAGTTCGTCCAGCAACAGCGGGTACGACGCCAGCCGCTCGGCCAGCAACGCGCTGTGGCCGACCACCTCGACCAGCCGTGCCAGCGCCGGCGGCTGCTCGTCCAGCAACGCGAGGTAGGCGCTGCGGCGCAGGATGTTGTGCAGCAACGCGAGCAACCGGCGCAACGCGAGCATCGGCTGGCTTGATCCGGCCGCGCCCTGCAGCAACGCCGGCAGCACGCGGTCGAGCCGGGCGCTGGTGCTGTCCGACAGGCCGCGCACGCCGGGGCTGCGGACCAGGTCGCGTAACAGCGAGTCGGCCGGCCCGGCGTCGGCGAAGCCGGCGTCGGACAGCAGCGCGAGCTCGCCGGGCTGGTCGCCCGAGGTGTCGCGCAACTTGCGCCAGTAACCGGCCAGCGCAGCCGGCTGGTGGCTGGATGGCCGCGGCGCCAGCAGCGCGGCGAACTCCTCGCTGACCACCGCGCGATGCACGTCCAGCGCGGCGCGCAGGGCCGTCCAGTCGCCGTGACCGAGGCCATCGGCAATGCGGGCGCGGTCGACCGCGTCCTCGGGCAGCGCGTGGGTCTGCTCGTCGCGCAGCATCTGCAGGCGGTTTTCCAGTCGGCGCAGGTGGCGGTAGGCCGTGTCGAGCGCGTCGCCCGCGGAGGGTTCGACCTGGTTGGCCTCCACCAGCGCGGCCAGTGCGGGCTGCAACTGGCGCACGCGCAGTTCCGGTTCGCGACCGCCGCGGATCAGCTGCAGCGTCTGCACCAGGAACTCGATCTCGCGGATGCCGCCGGGGCCGCGCTTGATGTCGTCGGCCAGCTCCTTGCGCGCGACCTCGGCGCTGATCGCGGCCTTCATGCTGCGCAGGCCGTCGAGCGCGCCGTAGTCCAGGTAGCGCCGGTAGACGAACGGCCGCAGGGTCTCCAGGAAACGCTCGCCCGCGTCCCGGTCGCCCGCCACCGGCCGCGCTTTCTGCCAGGCGTAGCGCTCCCAGTCGCGCCCTTCGCGCTGGAAGTACTGCTCCATCGCCGGGAACGACCACGCGACCCGCCCCGCATTGCCGTACGGGCGCAGCCGCAGGTCGACCCGGTGGCAGAAGCCGTCGGCGGTTACCTCGTCGAGCAGCCTGACCAGGTGCTGCCCGAGCCGCGAAAAGTACTGCTCGGCTTCAAGCGGCCGGGTGCCGTCGCTGGTTCCGCCGCCGTGCTCGTAGGCATAGACCAGGTCGATGTCCGAACTGAAGTTGAGTTCGCCACCGCCGAGCTTGCCGAGCCCGAACACCACCAGCCGCTGATGCACGCCATCGTCGTCACGCACGACGCCGTGGCGGCTGGCGAAATCGGGCTCCAGCGCATCCAGCGCGAGTGCCAGGCAGGTTTCGGCCAAGGCGGTGCTGCCGGCCAGGGTCGCGTCGACATCGTCGAGGCCGTGCACGTCGCGCCAGACCAGCCGGGTCGATTCGGCCGCGCGGTAGCGTCGCAGCAGGCCCGGCCAGTCGTCGCGCCGGTCGGCGTCAAGCGCGGGCGCCGCCACGGGGTTGGCTCCGTCATCGTCGAGCAACTGCCGCAACAAACCGGGCTGCCGCACCAGCGTGTCGACCGCGAAATCACTGGCAACCGCAACCGCGCGCACCCGCACCTGCTGGGCTGGTGTCAGCGGCGCGGCGGCAGGCAGGCGCGCCATCGCGCGCTCGGCGATGGCATCGATGGCGGAACCGTCGGGGGCATCGTTCATCGACACGATGATGGCAGAAAGTAAAAAGCCCGCCCCGGTCGAACCGGTAGCGGGCCTGCTCCCTCCCCCACGTCGGGATGCGGCTCGATCGTGAAGGACTTGTTAGGTCGAGTGCACGCTGCAGTGCAATAAAGAACCGTCGGGTTCAGAAACGTTTCCACAGGACCCCGCGGCGCCAAGCCTTGGCCCGGCGAAGCGTGCAAACAGAAACCCCGCCTTGCGGCGGGGTCCCTGGTGTTGCTGGTGGTGCGGAAAGGCTTGGATCAGAAGCCCATGCCACCCATGCCGCCCATGCCACCCATGTCGCCACCGCCCGGCATCGGCGGCTCTTCCTTCTTCGGCAGCTCGGCGACCATCGCCTCGGTGGTGATCATCAGCCCGGCGATCGACGCGGCGTTCTGCAGCGCGGTGCGGGTGACCTTGGTCGGGTCGAGGATGCCGAACTCGAGCATGTCGCCGTACTCGCCGTTGGCGGCGTTGTAGCCGTAGCTGCCCTTGCCTTCCTTGACGTTGTTGAGGGCCTTCTTCCACCGCAGCGGGGGTCGCGTGCAGGGCGTCTTGACGCGAGCCTTCTTTTCTCAGGGTTGATCGTAGGTCATGGAAAAAACGGTTTCCGCCAACCAATGACGGAACGACTCGTTGTCTTGGAATTGCTTGAACAATTGAGCGTCGTCCGCGAACAGCGCCATGAGGACACGCTTGAGCGCCTTGTCGTGCTCGATCCTGGCATTCTGGCGATCCGAGTTCTGCTTGGCGTTCTTGTAAGCCTGGTCGGCCGCCACGCGGCTAGGGATCTCGTCGGTGATGCGTTGCTCCATGCGCTGCGGGTCGGCGAACAGGCCGCCGAACTGTTCGTTGAACGCCTTCACTATGTTTGACAGCCGGTCCAGTTCCGGCTCGGGCTTACGGCCACCGCCGGAGGTCGGCACCGGCTCAATCTCGGCGTCGGCGTCGGGCAGCGCGATCGCCAAGGTCGCCTGCTTTTCCGCGCGATAACTGTCCATGTCGATGGCGTCGAGGATGCCCTTGGACAGGTCTTCCTCGACTGGTGCCGGCAGCTTGGCGATCAGGAAGTTCAGGAAGATCGACAGCTTTTCCCAAGCCTGCACGCCATAGGGAAGGATACTGGCGAGGAAGTCGTAGGTGCGGGTAAATGCCTTGGCCTTGCCCTTGAAAGCAACCTGTCCGTCCTCGTCCAGGTCCTGCAAGTACACCGCAACGCAGGCGTCGAGGATGGGGTCGAGCCGGTCGCGCTCGGCGCCATTCAGGTATAGCTGCACCAGGGAGTCGACCTGCGTTTGCACATAGACCTGAGAGCCGTCCAGCTCGTACTTGAGCGTATGCAGCTTGTCGGCATCGGTTTCACGGCTGAGTATCGTGGTGCGGTAATAGTCGGCGAAGGCGTGTTCGACGGTTTCGACGTCATTGTGGAAATCGAGCACGAACACGTCGCGCTTCTTCGGGTGCGCCCGGTTGAGCCGCGACAGCGTCTGCACCGCCTTGACGTGAGACAGGGCCTTGTCCACATACATGGTGTGCAGCAGCGGCTCGTCATATCCAGTCTGGAACTTGTCGGCGCAGATCAGGAAGCGATAGGGATCCTCCTGGATGCGCTCGGCAATCTCTCCGCTTGGAAAGCCGTTCAAACTGGTCTCGGTGACCTTCTCGCCCTTGTACTCGGGTTCGCCGGAGAAGGCGACGATGGCCTTGTATGGACTACGGGTCTCGGCCAAGTAGTCGCGAAAGGCGAAGAAGTACCGAATTGCACGTTCGATACTGCCGGTCACCACCATCGCCCGCGCCTGGCCACCGATCTTGCGCCGGCCGATCACCTGCTCGTGGAAGTGGTCGACCATGATCTCGGCCTTGTCGCGGATCGCCTTGCCGTGGCCTTCCACGTAGATGCGCAGCTTCTTGCGCGCCTTCTTGACGTCGAACTCGGGGTCGCCTTCGATGGTCTTGGCCAGCCGGTAATAGCTGGCTACCGGCGTGTAGTGCTTGAGCACATCGAGGATGAAGCCTTCCTCGATCGCCTGTTTCATCGTGTAGGTGTGGAACGGCCGATACTTGGTCTCCCCGCCTTCCTGGTACGGCGTGCCGAACATTTCCAGGGTCTTGTTCTTCGGCGTGGCGGTAAAGGCGAAATAGCTCGCGTTGCCCAGCATCTTGCGCGAGGCGATGATCGCGTTGATGCGGTCTTCGAAATCCGGCTCGCCGTTGTAGTCGGCTGGCTCCTCGGCCAGCGCCATGTTCAGCTTGCTGGCGGTGCGCCCGCCCTGGCTGGAATGCGCCTCGTCGATGATGATCGCGAAGCGGCCGCTGCGGTGCTCGTCGCCGATGCGGTCGAGCACGAACGGGAAGGTCTGCACCGTGGAGATGATGATCTTCTTGCCGTCGCGCAGGAACTTCGCCAGCTGCTCGGTCTTGGAACTACCCCCGCCCTCCGTCACCGCGCCGACCAGTGTCGACACCTGGGCGAAGCCGCGGATGGTCTCGCGAATCTGGCGGTCGAGGATGCGCCGGTCGGTGATGACGATGATCGAATCGAACACGTCGCGCCCGTCCTTGCGCAATCCGATCAGCTGGTGCGCCAGCCAGGCGATCGAATTGGACTTGCCGCTGCCGGCCGAGTGCTGGATCAGGTAGCGCTTGCCGGCGCCGGTCCACGCCGCATCGGCCAGCAGCTTGCGCACCACGTCGAGCTGATGGAAGCGCGGAAAGATCTGCACCCGCTTCTTCCTGCCGGTCTTCTCGTTCTTCTCCTCGACGATCTGGGCGTAGTTCTCGAGGATGTCGGTCAGCCCGCCCGGGGTGAGGATGCGCCGCCACAGGTAGTCGGTCTTGATGCCGTAGGGATTGGGCGGGTTGCCCGCGCCCTGGTTCCAGCCCTGGTTGAACGGCAGGAACCAGGACTCCCTGGCCGTGCCCTTGTCGCCCTTCAGCGCGGTGCACATGCGCACCTCGTGATCGTCCAGGGCGAAGTGCACGACGCAGCGGCCGAACTGGAACAGGGTTTCGCGCGGGTCGCGGTCGCGCTTGTACTGCTCCTCGGCGTCCTCGGCGGTCTGCTTGGTCAGGCTGTTCTTCAGCTCGAAGGTCGCCACCGGCAGGCCGTTGATGAACAGCGCCAGGTCCAGCGAACGCCGCGACTGTTCGCGACTGTAGTGCAGCTGCCGGGTGATGCTGAAGCGGTTGGCCGCGTGGCGGTCCACGGCCTTGGCGTTCTCCGGTGATGGCGTGCCGTAGAACAGGTCGATGTGGTGCTTGCCGTGGCCGATGCCCTTGCGCAGCACGTCGATGGTGCCGCGGCGGGTGATCTCGCCCTGCAGCTGGGCCAGGAACCTGCGCCGCGTCGGGCCGTCGCCACGCAGGTCCAGCGCGGCGGCCACGTCCTCCTGGGTCTGTTCCAGGAACGTGGCGAGCTGTTCCAGGTCGACGGCGTACTCGCGCTCGTAATCGGCGTTGCGCCCGGCGATCCAGTCGAAAGCCGTCATCGCGCCGACGATCAGCGACTCCAGCCCTTCTTCCTTGATGTTGGTGACCGGCGGCTTGTCCGCCGGCGTCGGCCGCGCGGTTTCGATCCGCTTGATGCCGCCATCGAGGCCGAAGGCGGGCGCGACGCCGGCAATGTCGAAGCCGGCCGGCAACGCAAAGCCGTCGAGGAACGACGCCAGTCGCGGGTCCTGCGCCTGGAAGGCGAGGATCAGGCGTTCGGCGGCATCGACCGGAAGCTCGATGCGGACCAGCGCGCTGTTGCTGGGCGCAACGGCCACCAGCTTCACGTCGGCAATCATGACCCCCGCGTACGCCGCAACCATCTGCACCAGCTGCATGCGCTGGTACTCGCCCATGTCGACGGCGTCGCGCGCCAGGATCAGGTCGACCATCGCCTTCTGCGCGGCGCTCATCGGCTGGGCGGCATTGGTGCGCAGCGCCCACGGCAACGTCTTGTAGGTTTCGAAGTCCTTGCTGGTCCAGCCCTGCGCATCGGCCATGGTGTGGCAGGTGGCGCACAGGGCGATCAGGTTGTCGGCGCCGTGATCCTTCGACTCACGCCACGGGATGATGTGTGCGATCTCGAGCGACAGACCGAAGCCGCAGACCGCGCAGCGGTGGCAGGATTCATGGAGGACCTGCCGTTTGACGGCTGCGGGAATGGCCGGTCGGCTGCTCATCAGGCGTCCTCGTACTCCAGCTCGTCAGCGGGCTCGTCGGTGACGGGCTCGTCTGCTGCCGCATCGGCAACCTTGGGCAATGTCGCAGCTGCCGCGCGCACGTCCAGCTTGCCGGTGACGATGTCGGTGGTCAGGCGGGTGCGGTATTCCTGCATCAGGGCGATTTCGCGCTCTGCCCGCGCGATCGCGCTCTCGAGCGGCATGCAATCACTATTGGCTCGAAGAACGATTTGCTCTTGCTCTGACACTGGAGGCAACGCGATTCTGAGTTGTGGCAACTTGCTGGCCTTGATCCCCACAGCGGTGGAACCGGTACCTCTCTCGGCAAGCTGGCACTGAAAATAGCGAGAATTCATGCTGTACAAAGCGAAATCAGACCGCAGCAAGCCGGGATCCGGTCGGAATCTGATAATCCTCTGCGCCAGGGCGATACTTTCGTCATCAATCAAAGCAACATGTCCGAGCGGGGCTTCGGTAGTCAACAGAATATCGCCAACCTTTGGCAACCCTCTCCTCATGATCTTGGCGTAGTCGCATTTTCGGACATATTCCTTGGAAGACTCGTAGTCGATCCATCCTTTGCGGATGTTCTTCGCGGTTACCAAGAAGACGCCACTCTCGACCTTCTCCGGAGTCGCACCTCGATAGTCGGCCTTTTCGATCACGGAGCGTACAAACGGCCGCAGATCCCAATGTGCTGGAATATCACCAAGCCACTCGATACCCGAAGGCTTTAGCGCGACACCGGGATCAAGCCCGCGCGTCACCGCGCGGTGGATGATGGCCTGCTTCTGCTCGTTGAGCAGCGCGATCAGCTTGCGCTTGGCGCGGATGAAGCCGTCGATCTTACGGTTGGCGTGCTCCAGGAAGCGCACGATGGCGGCTTGCTCATCGGTTGGGGGAATGAGTACCGGAATCTCCCGCATCCCTGGAACAGACAAGTCCCATTGGCCAATTCTCACGCCATCGGATGCCTGCGCGAAATGCGCCACGTACGGACTGCTGCGAAGCAACCGCTGACCGAATGCAGCGTTGGCCAACCGAAGATCGAACACGAAATAGGCCGGGCTAACGATGCCATCGCAAGGCGCGATTCCCATTGAACCCTGCCACGCCTTCATCTTGTTGATTACAAGATCTCCAGCACGGGCAACTTTGTAGTTGCTCAGGTCGTCGGGAATGACATTGTGGTTTTCGCCCGAATCGGTCAACGAACGGACGAAGACCCCCTTCTCGCGCGCGACCGACAGCAACGGAAGGTCGGGGCAATTGCGCTCAGTGCGCTTCCCGACGAGAGTGCGCAGGTTTCGAACTTCCCACCCTTCCGGCACCTCGCCCAGCCACTTAGAGCCGGAATCTTTGTACGCCACATACGGCTTCAACCCGTCAATCACGCGGCTTCCCCTTCTGCATCGGCCGGCTCGCCAAACAGGTCGATATACGCCTGGTAGCGGAACAGCCGGTTGCGCCGGTAGCCGGTGGCTTCCACCAGCACGCCCTGCTCCACCATCCGCGAGACCAGGTTGTTGGCGGCGGTGTACGAGGTGCCGGTCAGCTCCTCCACGTCGGCCACCGACACGATGGGGCGCTGGTACAGGTGTTCGAGCACCCTGTGGCCGTTACCGGCGGCGCGGCCCAGGCCGGTGGTGACCCTGTCCCGATGATCCTCGCGCAGGGCCAGGATGCGGCGCGCGGTCTCGGTGGCCTCGCGGCTGACGCTGGCCACGCCGCGCAGGAAGAACGCCAGCCAGCCTTCCCAGTCGCCGACATCGCGGATCGCCTGCAGGCGCTCGTAGTACTCGGTGCGGTGCTGCTTGAAGAAGTGCGACAGGTACAGCACCGGCTTGATCAGGATCTCGCGCTGGCACAGCAGGAAGGTGATCAGCAGGCGGCCGACGCGGCCGTTGCCGTCGAGGAAGGGATGGATGGTCTCGAACTGCGCGTGCGCCAGGCCGATCTGGATCAGCTGCGGCAGCTCGCTGTCGGTGTGCAGGAAGTTCTCCAGCGCACCCAGTGCGACCGGCACTTCGTGCGGTGGCGGCGGGACGAACGTCGCCTCGTTGAGGGTGCAGCCGGCGGGGCCTATCCAGTTCTGGGTGCGGCGCAGCTCGCCGGGCGTGAGCCGCGCGCCGCGCACGCCCTGCAGCAGCCGATGGTGGATCTCGCGGATCAGGCGCACCGACACCGGCAGCTCGTGCAGGCGGTGCAGGCCGTGGTTCATCGCGTTGACGTAGTTGACCACTTCGTCGACATCGCGCGGGCGGTCCGGGGCCAGCACGTGCGCCTCGGCGGCCAGCAGGTCCTGCAGGGAGCTCTGCGTGCCCTCGATCTGGCTGGACAGCACCGCCTCCTTGCGCACGTACATGAATACAAACAGGTCCGGGTTGGGCAGGGTCTGGATGGAGCCGTCGAGCCGGCCCAGGGCGCGGTCGGCCTGCGACAGCAGGGCCTGCAGCCCGCCTTCCAGCCGTACCGGCGGGTCCGGCGGCAGCGGCGCCGGGTGGAAGGCGCGGTAGCCGGTGGACTGGGCGATGCGGCGCCCGGCGCGGTGGCGCATGGCGTCGTCCGGCTGGCGGGAGGCTGGGGTATTCATGCGCGGCTGGCTTGCATATGGCCCGGATTGCTTTCCATATTAAACCCTGCCTGCAATATAGGCGCGGTCCGCGTCTGTAGGCAAGGCAGGCTGCTGCATGACAGCGACCTCACGCGGGCGTCCCGCCGGTGATCTCCGACAGCAGGCCTTCGGTTTCCTGTTCCAACTCCAGGATGTCGGCGCTGATCTGCGCCAGGCTGCGCAACACCGGCGGCTTGTAGAAATGGCGGGTGAAGCTGATTTCGTAGCCGACCTTGGTATCGGCTTCGACGATCCAGGCGTCCGGCGTGTAGGGCAGCACCTCGCGACGGATGAAGGCCTCGATGCCGCCCTCCTCCAGCAGGGGTACCTGCTCGTGGTCGCGCAGCTCGCTGTCGGGCTCGTACTCGACCACGACCGGCTTGCCGTCGATCTCGACCGGGTACAGGCCGCGCAGCGGGTCGGCATCGACCTTGCCAGCCTTGTGGACCTTCTTGATCACCGGCGGCGCGCCCTCGACCCGCCAGCTCACGGCATTGACGATCAGCTTCCTGTCGGGTGCGCCGAGCTTGATGCCAAGACGCTTGAGCGCGGCGTTGAACTGGTCGAGGAACCCGTTGTGGTCCTCGTACAGGTCGTCGCCGAGCTCGTCGCGCAGGCGCCGGGTGGTTTCCACCAGAATCGCGTCGCGCTTCCAGGTTTCGGCGCTGAGCAGCTTCTTCTTTTTCTTCTCCGGCAGGCGACGCGGTGCGGGTGTGTCGTCGTCATCGTCTTCGTCACCGTCGCTTGCCCCCCAGGCGTCCAGGCGTTGCTCCAGCGCCTTGCGCACCGAGACAGGCTTGTCGAACAGGGCCTCGCCGAACTCGTCGTACAGGGCTTCGCGGATATCCGCATCGCCGGAAGCGAAGCGCAGGCTTTCGATGCGGGCGTGGGCGAGCTGGCTGTGCAGGCGCAGCGGGCGCTCCACCTTGACCTTCCAGTAACCAAAAGCTTCGTTGGGAAAGATCTTCGACTGCTCGCTTTCCTCGAAGGCCAGGAAGGTGTCGCAGATGCGGCGGATGTCGTCGGGCGACAGTTCGCAGTTCTTTTTGCCCATGTTCTTGCGCAGCGGGCGGAACCAACCGCTAGCGTCGATCAGCTGCACCTTGCCGCGGCGGTGCTCCGGCTTGCGGTTGCCCAGCACCCAGACGTAGGTGGCGATGCCAGTGTTGTAGAACATGTTCAGCGGCAGCGCGACGATGGCTTCGAGCCAGTCGTTCTCGATGATCCAGCGGCGGATATTGCTCTCGCCCTGGCCGGCATCGCCGGTGAACAGCGAGGAGCCGTTGTGCACCTCGGCGATGCGGCTGCCGAGCGGGGTGTCGTGCTTCATCTTGCTCAGCATGTTGGCCAGGAACATCATCTGGCCGTCGCTGGAGCGGGTAACCAGCGAGTATTCCGGGTCGTCGCCGTGCTGGATGACGAAGCGAGGGTCGCGCAATTCCTTCTTGCCGCCCATGCGCTCCAGGTCGCTCTTCCAGCTCTTGCCGTAGGGCGGATTGGCGAGCATGAAGTCGAACGTCTGCGCGCGGAAGGCGTCGTTCGACAGGGTGGAGTGTTCCGGTCCGCCGACGATGTTGTCGGCGGCATCGCCGTCGCCCTTGATCAGCAGGTCGGCCTTGCAGATGGCGTAGGTCTCGCCGTTGATCTCCTGCCCGTACAGATGCGTGGCCACCTGCTTGCCGTGTTCGCTGGCGATCTGCTGCAGGGTTTCCTCGGCCACGGTGAGCATGCCGCCGGTGCCGCAGGCGCAGTCGTACAGCAGGTAGGTGCCGGATTCGATCTGTTCGGCCACTGGCAGGAACATCAGGCTGGCCATCAGGCGCACGGCGTCGCGCGGGGTCCAGTGCTCGCCGGCCTCCTCGTTGTTGTCTTCGTTGAAGCGGCGCACCAGCTCCTCGAACAAGGTGCCCATGGAGTGGTTGTCCAGCCCCGGCAGGTCGCCGAGCGGCCGCGGGCCGAGGTTGACGTCCTTGTCGAGGAATTTCTCGATCAGCGGGCCCAGGGCGTCGGCCCGGGACAGGCGCGGGATCTGGTTGCGGAACTCGAAATTGTCGAGGATGTCCTGCACGTTCGGCGAGAAGCCGTCGAGATAGGCCTCGAAGTCATCCCGCAGCGTCTGCCGCGTGGCTCGGGACTTGAGGTCCCGGAGCCGGAATGGCGAGGTGTTGTAGAAGGCCTGTCCGGCGGCCGTGCGTAGGGCATCGTCCTGGTTTGCGATGCCTTCGCGGTCGAGCGCGGCCTTCATGTCCAGCACTGTCTGCTTGCTCGGTTCGAGCACCGCATCCAGGCGACGCAACACCGTCATCGGCAGGATCACATCGCGGTATTTACCGCGCACGTAGATGTCGCGCAGCACGTCGTCGGCGATGTTCCATATGAAATTGGTGAGGGTGTTGAGCTGCGCCTGATCCACTTGATCGATTCCCCTGTTTCTTCGGGAATGATACTGAAAGCAAGAACCCCGCCTTGCGGCGGGGTCCCTGGTGTTGCTGGTGGTGCGGAAAGGCTTGGATCAGAAGCCCATGCCACCCATGCCGCCCATCCCACCCATGTCGCCACCGCCCGGCATCGGCGGCTCTTCCTTCTTCGGCAGCTCGGCGACCATCGCCTCGGTGGTGATCATCAGCCCGGCGATCGACGCGGCGTTCTGCAGCGCGGTGCGGGTGACCTTGGTCGGGTCGAGGATGCCGAACTCGAGCATGTCGCCGTACTCGCCGTTGGCGGCGTTGTAGCCGTAGCTGCCCTTGCCTTCCTTGACGTTGTTGAGGACGACCGAAGCTTCCTCGCCGGCGTTGATGACGATCTCGCGCAGCGGCGCTTCCATCGCCCGCAGGGCGATCTGGATGCCGTGGTTCTGGTCTTCGTTGTCACCCTTCAGGCCGGTGATCGCGGCCAGCGCGCGGATCAGCGCGACACCGCCGCCCGGGACCACGCCTTCCTCAACTGCGGCGCGCGTGGCGTGCAGGGCGTCTTCGACGCGGGCCTTCTTTTCCTTCATCTCGATCTCGGTCGAGGCACCGACCTTGATCACCGCCACGCCGCCGGCCAGCTTGGCCACGCGCTCCTGCAGCTTCTCGCGGTCGTAGTCGGAGGAAGTCTCCTCGATCTGCGCCTTGATCTGCTTGATGCGGCTCTCGATGCCCGCGGTGTCGCCGGCGCCGTCGATGATGGTGGTGTTCTCCTTGGAGACCTGCACCTTCTTCGCGCGGCCGAGGTCGTTGATGGTCGCCTTCTCGAGCTGCAGGCCGACTTCCTCGGAGATCACGGTGCCGCCGGTCAGCACGGCCATGTCTTCCAGCATCGACTTGCGACGGTCACCGAAGCCCGGCGCCTTGACCGCGCAGACCTTGACGATGCCGCGGATGGTGTTGACCACCAGGGTCGCCAGCGCCTCGCCCTCGACGTCCTCGGCGACGATCAGCAGCGGCTTGCCGGCCTTGGCCACGCCCTCGAGCACGGGCAGCAGGTCGCGCACGTTGGAGATCTTCTTGTCGTAGAGCAGGATGAACGGGTCGTCCAGCTCGGCCTGCATCGACTGCTGGTTGTTGATGAAGTACGGCGACAGGTAGCCGCGGTCGAACTGCATGCCCTCGACCACGTCCAGCTCGTTCTCCAGGCCCGAACCGTCCTCGACGGTGATCACGCCTTCCTTGCCGACCTTGTCCATCGCCTGGGCGATCAGGTCGCCGATGTTGGCGTCGGAGTTGGCCGAGATGGTGCCGACCTGGGCGATTTCCTTGGAGGTCGACGACGGCTTGGACAGGTTCTTCAGCTCGGCGACGGCCGAGCCGACGGCCTTGTCGATGCCGCGCTTGAGGTCCATCGGGTTCATGCCGGCGGCGACCGCCTTCATGCCCTCGCGGATGAACGCCTGGGCCAGCACGGTCGCGGTGGTGGTGCCGTCACCGGCGTTGTCGGAGGTCTTGGAAGCGACTTCCTTGACCATCTGCGCGCCCATGTTCTCGAACTTGTCGGCCAGCTCGATCTCCTTGGCGACGGACACGCCGTCCTTGGTGATCGTGGGGGCGCCATAGCTCTTGTCGAGCACGACGTTGCGGCCCTTCGGGCCCAGGGTGGCCTTGACGGCATTGGCGAGAACGTTGACGCCGCGCACCATCTTTGCGCGCGCGTCTTCGCCGAAACGGATTTCCTTGGCAGCCATTGCGGATTACCTCAAAAGAATTGCGAAAAAGGGATGGGAAACGGAAGGACGACCGCGATCAGCCGAGGATCGCGAAGATGTCGTCTTCCTTGACCACCAGCAGGTCGGTGCCGTCGAGCTTCACTTCGGTGCCGCTGTACTTGCCGAACAGCACCTTGTCGCCGGCCTTGACCTTCGGCGCGCGCACGCTGCCGTTGTCGAGGGTCTTGCCTTCGCCGACCGCGACGACCTCGCCCTTGATCGGCTTCTCGGTGGCCGAATCCGGGATCACGATGCCGCCGGCGGACATCTTTTCTTCTTCCATACGCTTGATGACCACGCGGTCGAACAGCGGCTTGATATTCATGGCAACCTCTAAATGGTTGAAATAGTGGGAAAAGAACGCGGAATCCAGCTGCCGGCCACGACCGGATGACGACCGTGGGCGACATGCCCGACTCAACGGGACTGCCGGGTAAATGGGGGGCGCCATGGCGCTTTCAAGCCCGCCGTTGCGATCCGCGCACAAAAAAAGAGCGTGGCCCGAAGGACACGCTCTTTTCCGGTTTCGGGATTGGCTTCCGAGCGCGGCGCGATCCTGCACCTCTCCCCTGACCTGGACCCCCATGTCGAGCCGACTTCCTGTCGGTCAGTGGCCATGATGGCCAGTTTTGGTCACCGTGACTACGGACTTCCCGGTATGGAAAAGCTACTTTTGGTATCCCATATGTGTGATATACGTCGAAATAATACGACGGAAGCTGACTATCAGGAGAATATGGATACCGATAGCACACGACTTGACGTGACTTTCGGGAGCATGGTTAATACAGGTATCTCCGCTCCCACTTTTACAGCTAGATGACCCCGGAACTCCGCATCCGCCTCGCCCGTCGCCACGGCGGCCTGTCGCAGGCCGCGCTTGCCGCCGCGGTCGGCGTCCAGCGCAGCGCGGTCAGCCACTGGGAAGCCTCGCCCGGCAAATCGCCCAGCGCATCGAACCTGCGCCAGGTGGCGATGGCCACCGGCGTGCAGTTCGAATGGCTGGCGACCGGGCGCGGCAAGATGACGTTGTCGCCGGAAGTGGCGATGGACTCGGTCGCGGCGGCGGACGCCCTGCTGGTCGACGATGCGCTGGAGCTGCGGCTGCTGACCGCGTTCCGCGACAGCCCGCCGCGCTCGCGGGTGCCGCTGGTCGAGATCGCCGAACAGTTGGCGGTGCACCGGGTCGGCCGGCCGCGGGGCGGCGGCCGGGGTTGAGGCCACCGGCCCGGGCGACGCACTGGGCTAGGCTATACAGCCCTCCCGCCCGCGGTTTCCCGGCCGATGTCCGTCCTGCTTTGCCTGTGCACCTGCCCCGACACCACCAGCGCCCGCGTCATCGCCGAGGCACTGGTCACGGAACGTCTGGCCGCCTGCGTCAGCCGGTTGCCGGGGCTGCAGTCGACCTATCGCTGGGAGGGTGCGGTCGAGCATGCCGATGAAGTGCTGCTGCTGATCAAGACCGGCGCCGACCGGCTCGACGCGGTTACCGCGAGGGTCCAGGCCCTGCATCCATATGAACTGCCGGAACTGATCGCGGTCGAAGCCGCCGGCGGACTGGCGCCGTACCTCGCCTGGGTGGCCGAACAGACCCGTGAAGATGACTGAAGAATCCAAGCGCCCGCGCCGGCGGGGCTTTCAACTGCTGGGCCTGGTCCTGCTGCTCGGCGCGCTTGCGCCGGCCACGGCGGCGATCGATCCGGATGACCTGCTCCCCGTCGACGAGGCCTTCGCGCTGCAGGCGCGGGCGGAATCGCCCGGTGCGATCTCGATCGACTGGCGGATCGCCGATGGCTACTACCTCTACCGGCACCGCACCAGCGTCGAGGCCGATAGCGGTTTCGACGCACGATCGCTGCGGATGCCTGCCGGGGAAGCCCACGAGGACGAATTCTTCGGTGCGGTCGAGACCTACCGCGACCGGCTGCACGCGACCCTACCGGGCCAGGCCAGGGCGGCGAGCACGGTCCTGACAGTCAAGTACCAGGGCTGCGCCGACGCCGGCATCTGCTACCCGCCGCAGACGCGCAAGCTGACCGTGGCGCTGCCGACCGGGGGGGCGAACAATGCAGAAGCCGCGCCGCTGGTGGCCTTTGGCAACGGGGGTGCCGCGGGCGCGGCCAATCCGCTGGCCGGGGGCGTCAATCCATTGCTGGGCGGTACCGCGGCCGGCACCGACCCGTTGCCGTTGCCGCCGGAGCAGGCGTTCGGGTTCGAAGCGATCGCCGGTGACGGCAATTCCCTGCTGCTGCGCTTCACCCCGGCGCGTGGCTACTACCTGTACCGCGACAACACCTCGCTCACGCTGGCCGGCAACGCTGCCGGCATCACCCTCGGCGCGCCGCAGTGGCCGCAGGGGACCGAGCACCGCGACGAGCATTTCGGCGACGTGGTGGTCTATTTCCGCCAGATCGACGTGCCGCTGCCATTGCGGCGCACACGCCCCGACCCGGCCACGCTGCGGCTGACCGCGACCTTCCAGGGCTGCCAGACGGACGGGATCTGCTATCCGCCGATGACGCGGAGTGTCGAGGTGGCTGTGCCGGCGGGCGGGGTGACTGGGAGCAACGCTGCCGTCCCTGCATCCGCCGATCGGGATGAAGCATCACGGGACAAGCCCGATCCCACCGCACCGCCAGTGGCATCCGCTTCGGGTAGGAGCGACGTAAGTCGCGACCGCACGGCGACGCCGGATGGCGAGGCGCTCGCGACTGACGTCGCTCCTACAGGGGGCGACTCGCGGGATGTCGCGGGAGTACCGGACGCCGGCCTCGCCGAGGACAGCCGCCTCGCCGCCGCCCTGTCCGGCCCCGACCGCTGGCTGGCGCTGCTGAGTTTCTTCGGTTTCGGCCTGTTGCTGGCGTTCACGCCGTGCGTGCTGCCGATGATCCCGATCCTGTCCGGGCTCATCGCGGGTGCGTCGGCGGGCCACGGACGGGGGCTCGGTGCCGGCCGTGCGTTCGGGCTGTCACTGGTCTATGTACTCGCCAGCGCGATGGTGTTCACCGTGGCGGGCGTGGTCGCCGGGCTGGTCGGCGCCAACCTGCAGATCGCATTCCAGAACCCGTGGGTGCTGGCGGCGTTCGCGGCGCTGTTCGTGGCGCTGGCGCTGTCGAGCTTCGGTCTGTACGAAATCCAGCTGCCATCGGCGCTGCGCAACCGGCTCGGCGGCCTCAGCGACCGCCAGCGTGGTGGCTCGCTGGCCGGGGTCGCCGTCATGGGGGCATTGTCGGCATTGATCGTCGGCCCGTGCGTGGCGCCGCCGCTGGCCGCCGCGGTGCTGTATATCGGCCAGACCCAGGACCCCGTATTTGGTGGCGCCGCCCTATTCCTGCTGGCGATGGGCATGGGAGTGCCCCTGCTGGCGTTCGGCGTCGCCGCCGGCAAGGGCCTGCCGACCAGCGGCCCGTGGATGGTCGCGGTGCAGCGGGTGTTCGGTTTTGTATTCCTCGGCCTGGCGGTGTGGATGCTGTCCCGGGTCCTGCCGGCGCCGCTGGTGCTGGGGCTGTGGGGCGCGTTGCTGATCGGGGCGGCGGCGATGCTGGCGCTGGCGCTGGGCAAGTCGACGGCCCGCGACGGTCTGCGCGCGCTCGGCTGGACACTGGCCGCGCTGCTGGGCGTGGCCGGCGCGACGCAGGTGGTCGGCGCGCTGGCCGGCAGCCACGACCCCCTGCAGCCGCTGGCGGGCCTGCGCGGCGGCGGCACCGAGGTCCGGGAACTGCCGTTCCGCACGATCAAATCGCTGGGCGACCTCGACCGCGAGATCAACGCCGCCCAGGCCGCCGGCCGCCCGCTGCTGCTCGACTTCTATGCCGACTGGTGCGTGGCCTGCAAGGAAATGGAACGCGACACCTTCCCGGAGCCCACCGTGCACGCCGCGCTCGCCGACTTCGTCCTGCTCAAGGCCGACGTCACCGCCAACGACGCCACCGACCAGGCGCTGATGAAGCGGCTCGGCATCATCGGCCCGCCGGCGACGCTGTATTACGTCGATGGCGTCGAACGCCGCGAACTGCGGCTGTTCGGCTTCGAACCCGCCGCGAAGTTCGCCCAACGCGCCGACCGGGCGCGGGCGGCGCTGCCATGAAACCGTTCACCAAGGTCCTGCTGGTCGCGGTCGGTGCCGGAACGCTCGGCATCGTCGCCGGGCTGTGGTCCAACGGCCCCGGGCGGCTGCTGGAATCCGAACTCGGCCAGCGCGCCCTGCAGCAAGCGCTGTCCGCGTCCGCCCCGCCGACACCGGACGGACTGGCCGTCGCCCGACGTGGCGAAGTGATCCCGACCGTGGTGCTTCCCGACCTCGACGGTCGCCCGGTCACCCTGCCCGCCGCCCACGCGGGCCGCCCGCTGCTGGTCAACTTCTGGGCCAGCTGGTGCGGCCCGTGCATCCAGGAGATGCCGGAGCTCGACCGTTTCGCCGCCAACCAGGCCGCCGCCGACGGCGTGCAGGTGGTCGGGATCGCGCTGGACGACGTGGAGGCGGTCCGGGCCTTCCTGCAGCACACGCCGGTGCGCTACCCGATCCTGCTCGATACGCCCGGGCCACGCGATGCCGGGGTGCAGTTCGGCAATCCCAAGGGCGTCCTGCCGTTCACCGCGCTGATCGACGCGGAGGGCCGGCTGGTCAAACAGAAGATCGGCCCGTTCGAGCACGGCGAGATCGACGAATGGGCGGCGCGGTAGCCGCCCACATTCAAACATTCGTTTAAATCGCGACAACTTCGGCGAAACGGCAGCGAACTTCTGGACAACGCGGTAACGCTTCGGCCACACTGCCGCCTTTCCGAATCCCGGCCCTTCATGCCAAAGCTGCTGGTCCTGCACGGCCCCAACCTCAACCTGCTCGGCGAACGCGAGCCGGCCGTGTACGGGCAGGCCACGCTGGCCGCGATCGACGCCGACCTGCGCGCACGCGCCGAGGCCGCCGGCCATGCGCTGGAGTGCATGCAGTCCAACGCCGAGCACGTGCTGGTCGAGCGGGTGCAGGCAGCCCGCGCCGACGGCACCGCGCTGATCCTCATCAACCCGGCGGCCTTCACCCACACCAGCGTGGCGCTGCGCGATGCGCTGGCCGCCGCGGCGGTGCCGTTCTACGAGATCCACCTGTCCAACCCGCACGCCCGCGAACCGTTCCGCCACCACAGCTATTTCAGCGACCTGGCGGTCGGCGTGGTCGCGGGGTTCGGCGTCGACAGTTACCGCTATGCGCTCGATGCCGCGCTGTCGCGGCTGGCCACGGCCCGGCCCTGACGGCCGCCCCCCCCCCTTTACGTTGCCGCTCCCCGCGGCGTCCTGAATTCCACCAAGAGGCCCACCCATGGACCTGCGAAAAATCAAGAAACTCATCGACCTGCTGGAAGAGTCCAACCTGGCCGAGATCGAAATCAAGGAAGGCGAGGAGTCCGTGCGCCTGGCCCGCAGCCCGCGCGGCGGGGTCGCCGCCACGCCGATGATCCAGGCCGCCCCAATGCAGGTGCAGGCGCAGGCCCCGATGCCGATGCAGTCGCCGGTCGATGCCGCCACCGGCGGCGCCGCCAAGGCCGCCGACGACCTGCCCGCCGGGCACGTGCTGCGCGCGCCGATGGTCGGCACCTTCTACACCTCGCCGGCGCCGGACAAGCCCCCATTCGTGACCGTCGGCCAGTCGGTGCAGGCCGGCGACACCCTGGCGATCATCGAAGCGATGAAGATGTTCAATCCGATCGAGGCCGACACCTCCGGCACCGTGCTCAAGGTGCTGGCCGAGAGCGGCCAGCCGATCGAGTTCGACCAGCCGCTGTTCGTGATCGGGTGAGCCATGCTCGATAAAGTCGTCATTGCCAACCGGGGCGAGATCGCGCTGCGCATCCTGCGCGCCTGCCACGCGCTCGGCATCCGCACGGTCGCGGTGCACTCCACCGTCGACCGCAACCTCAAGCACGTCGCGATGGCCGACGAGTCGGTTTGCATTGGCCCGGCGCCGTCGACCGACAGCTACCTCAACATGGCGCAGCTGATCGCCGCGGCCGAGGTCACCGACGCCCAGGCGATCCACCCGGGTTACGGCTTCCTGTCGGAGAACGCCGACTTCGCCGAGCGGGTCGAGGAATCGGGCTTCGTCTTCATCGGACCGAAGGCCGAGACCATCCGCCTGATGGGCGACAAGGTCGAGGCGATCCGGGCGATGAAGGAGGCCGGCGTGCCCTGCGTGCCCGGCAGCGGCGGCCCGCTCGGCGACGATGCCGCGACCAACACCGGGATCGCCCGCGAGATCGGCTACCCGGTGATCGTCAAGGCGGCCGGCGGCGGCGGTGGCCGCGGCATGCGCGTGGTCCATACCGAGGCGGCGCTGGTCAACGCCATCGCCACCACCAAGGCCGAGGCCAAGGCCGCGTTCGGCAACGACATGGTCTACATGGAGAAGTTCCTGGAGAACCCGCGCCACGTGGAGATCCAGGTGCTCGCCGACGGCCAGGGCGGCGCCGTGCACCTGGGCGAGCGCGACTGCTCGATGCAGCGCCGCCACCAGAAGGTGGTCGAGGAAGCGCCGGCGCCGGGCATCACCCCCGAGCAGCGCGCGGAGATCGGCAAGGTCTGCACCGAGGCCTGCATCCGGATCGGCTATCGCGGCGCCGGCACGTTCGAGTTCCTGTACGAGAACGGCCGCTTCTACTTCATCGAGATGAACACCCGCATCCAGGTCGAGCACCCGGTCACCGAGATGGTCACCGGCATCGACCTGGTGCGCGAGCAGCTCAACATCGCCGCCGGCCACAAGCTGTCATTGAAGCAGGACGACATCGTGCTGGAAGGCCACGCGATCGAGTGCCGGATCAACGCCGAGGACCCGGACACCTTCATGCCGAGCCCGGGCCTGATCCAGCATTTCCATGCCCCCGGTGGCCCCGGCGTGCGCGTCGACAGCCACATCTACGAGGGCTACCGCGTGCCGCCGAATTACGACTCGATGATCGGCAAGCTGATCGTGCACGGCCCCGACCGCGAGACCGCGATCTGCCGCATGCGGGTGGCGCTGAGTGAGATGGTGGTGGACGGCATCAAGACCAACATCCCGCTGCAGCAACGCATCCTGGCCGACGTCGGCTTCCAGCAGGGTGGACAGAACATCCACTACCTGGAAAAGCGACTGAAGGAGCAGAAGGAAAAGTCGCTGTCGATCGTGTAGTCATGCCCTTCGGGGCGTGGATCTACCGGAGTCCCTGCGCGGGCTCCGGTTCCGGCGCCGGCTGCTGGGTCCCCGGGATCGGCCGCACGCCGTCGCTCGAGGAGACGCTGACCACGGTCACGTACTCGCTGGAACCGTCGGGCCAGATGACCCGGAAGGAACTCCCGGTCGGAAGCGTGGCGAACGGCGCGCCGCTGCCGGCGCGATAGGCCGCGGCGACCTGGGCGGCACCGGCCACCCGTTTCTCCAGCGGCGAAGTCACCGACGTGGCGGTCACCGCCGACATCCCGCGGTAATCCTTCCCGAGCACGTCGATCACGACCCCGGCGGCCGCCACGGAATACGCGGCGAACAACGTGGTCCAGAACACCAGCTTGACCCTGCGTACGACAGCCTCGTTTTTCATTTCTGCACCTTCTTCCCGCCCACGAGCGAGTCGGCCATTTCATTCACCACGTCCGCCCCCTGTCGCGGCACTGCGGCATCGAAGACAAAACTGCTGAAATCCTGCCCGGGATCGCGCGAACAGATCCCGCCATTGGCACACTGCGACACCATCACCGCGCTGTCGGCACCGCACTCCATGCCCAGCTCGCAGGCGGCGACCTGCCATGCCACTTCCGCCAGCCGGGTGCCCGCGACCTGGCCCTCGAAGGCGCGGTCTCCGCTCGCCTGGATGCCCATCGCCGGCGCCAGTGCCGCGAAGGATTCCGGATCCTGCGACTGCTGCACCCGGTCCACCAGGTCGTGCTTGTATGCATCGCTGGTGTCGAGCGGCTCGCCGACGGCCAGCAGCGCGGCTTCCGCGGCGAGGCTCCCGGCCTCGGCGGCCTCGCGGGTCATGCCCAGGATCACCGTGTACGACAGATCGTCGCCGGGCACGAACCGGGCACAGCGCTCGCTGGTGCGGGTCCGTGCTGCGACCATCGCGGCGGACGTCTTCAGCCCCATGTCCCGGATCGCCCGGGTGTCCCCGACGTAATCGGCTGGCGCCATGGCGTACGCCGAGCAGTAGTCGTAGACCCGGCTCAACATCCAGGTCGCCTCGGGATCACCGGCCCGTGCCGCGGGCGCCAGCGTGTTGGCGTAGGCGTACAGGTCGCGTGCATGCTCGAATTCCGCGCGGTGGCCCTGCATGCCGGGGACGCCGCGTTGCGGCTGCCCGGACCGCGCGTCGGCGGCGATCCGTTCGGCGACGGGTTGCCCGGCATCGACCGGCACCTCGCCGGCCAGCCCGGTCGCCACCGCGTCGATGGAAACCACCGCGCCCGGGTCGCTCCGATACGCCACGATCGCCGCCAGCAACAGCGCCGACGCCAATGCGAACAGGACGAGTTGGCGGTGCACGGCAGGCAAAGGAGGCGGCTCCCGGTGTCGAATCGCGACACGTGCGGCGCGCCATATTAGATCAACGGGCGGTTGCCTGCGCCGGGCACACGTCCCAACATGCACGTCCCGCACGCGACTGCCCGCCATGCCCTTCCTCGAACTCACCGTGTCCTGCACCGAAGCCGACCAGCCGCGTCACGAGCAGGCGCTGGAGTCCGTCGGCGCGCTCGCGGTCACCCTGTCCGACGCCCACGCCGACGCGCCCGACGAGCAGGCGATCTTCGAACCCGGCGTCGGCCAGACCCCGATGTGGGGCGAGCTGGTGCTGACCGCGCTGTTCGAGGGCGGCACCTCCGAGGCCCTGCTGCTGCATGCGTTGGCAGCCGCCGACGAGGGCATCGACTGGTCGCGCGCGCAATTCCGCGAGGTCGCCGACCAGGACTGGGAGCGGGCGTGGATGGACCAGTACGAGCCGCTGAAGTTCGGCACCCGGACCTGGATCGTGCCGTGGAACCACGACCTGCCCGAAGGCGCGGACGCCCCGGGCACGGCGGTGGTGCGGCTCGACCCCGGCCTCGCGTTCGGCTCCGGCACCCATCCGACCACCGCGTTGTGCCTGCAATGGCTCGACACGCTGGCTGGCGACGGCGCACTCGATGGCGCGACCGTGCTCGATTTCGGCTGCGGTTCCGGCATCCTCGCGCTGGCCGCGCTCAAGCTCGGTGCCGCCCGGGCGGTCGGCGTCGACAACGACCCGCAGGCGCTGCTCGCCACCGACGACAACGCCGCGCGCAACGGTGTCGGCGAGCGGCTTGCGGTGTACCTGCCGGACGACGAGCCGGTGGCGACGTACCCGGTCGTGGTCGCCAACATCCTCGCTTCGGCGCTGGTGGCGCTGGCCGACACGCTCGCCGCGCGGGTCGCGCCGGGCGGCCGCATCGCGCTGTCGGGCATCCTCTGCGGACAGCAGGACGAGGTGCTGGCGCGCTATGCGGGTGATTTCGAACAGTTGCGGGTCGAGCAACTGGACGACTGGATCCGGATCAGTGGCGTCCGTCGCCGCTGAGGCCCGGGCCGCGCGCGGGCTCGGCTAAACTCCGGCGCATGTTTGTCCCCTGCCCCCATTGCGGATTCCTGGTAGCCCTGATCGTCTCGCGGGGCGGGCCGGCGCAGCACTGTCCACGGTGCAGGAACCCGCTGGATGTCGAACCGGACGCGGGAACCGGCGCTGACGCGGCCACTTCGCAGGCCCCGGAGCCGTCGCTCGAGCCGGCACCACAGGCAGAGCAGCAGCCGGAACAACCGCCCGCCAACGCGCCATCCGCACCGCCCGCCCCATCACCGGCCGAGCGACCGCGCCGACGCGTCCGCCGTACGAACGCACCCAGCTTCGCCCGGGTCATCGCACCCGCACCGGCCGCGCGCAGGCCGCGATGGTCCGGCTGGTTGATCGTCGCCGCACTGGCCGTGCTCCTGGTGCTGCAACTGCTGCTCGCGCAACGCCAGGAACTCGCCGCGAGCGAGCGCTGGCGGCCACTGGCCGGCGGTGTCTGCGCGGTGTTGGGCTGCGCGCTTCCGCCGTGGCACGAGCCCGGCGCGTACACCATGCTCGCGCGCAGCGTGCAGCCGTCCGGCACGCCCGGCGTGTTGCGCGTCACCGCCAGCTTCCGCAACGACGCGCGCTGGCCGCAGCCGTGGCCGGCGCTGGCACTGAGCCTGTCGGACGTGCGCGGCCAGCCTGTCGCGCAACGCACGTTCGCGCCCGCCGACTACCGTGGTACCGGCGCGGACGGCGACGCCGGACTGGCGCCCGGACAGAGCGCCAGCGTGCAGTTCGACGTGGCCGAGCCGGCTTCGCCGATCGTCGCATTCGACTTCGAATTTCGATGAACGGGCCCGCCGCGGTGTCGGTGGCGACGTTCGCGGGTTAGACTCGACCCCCCGTCGTCGAACCGCAGGATGCGGCGCATGCCGCGCGACGGTTGCCTACGTCCGGGGGAGACGCGTTTGAACGCCGCAGCAGACCGTAACGATTCCAGCCGCCCGGAAGCCGGACGCACCGGTCCGCGGGTGCCGCTACGGGACCACGTCGCCACGTCGATCCGCCGCTACCTCGGCGACCTCGACGGTTGCGACAACGGCGACCTGTACCAGATCGCGCTGCAGGAACTGGAGATCCCGCTGTTCGCCGAAGTGCTGACGCACTGCGACGGCAACCAGAGCCGCGCCGCGGCGATGCTCGGCATCCACCGCGCGACCCTGCGCAAGAAGCTGCGCGACTACGGCCTGGCCTGAGGCCGCCGCACCGGGGCCGGTATAATTATCGGCTTTCCCGCCGAAGCCGCCTGCCATGACGTCCGCCCCCTCGCCCGCCGCGCCGGTAAAGATCCGCCGCGCCCTGCTTTCCGTGTCAGACAAGACCGGCCTGGTCGAACTGGCCCGCGCCCTCGCCGGCCACGGCGTCGAACTGCTGTCGACCGGCGGCACCGCCAGGGCGATCCGCGATGCCGGGCTGGCGGTGAAGGACGTATCGGAGGCCACCGGCTTCCCGGAGATGATGGACGGCCGGGTCAAGACTCTGCATCCGGTCGTGCACGGTGGTCTGCTCGGCCGCGCCGGCGTCGACGAGGCGGTGATGGCGCAGCACGGCATCGACGCGATCGACCTGCTGGTGCTGAACCTGTACCCGTTCGAGTCGGTCTCGGCCAATCCCGACAGCACGATGGACGAGATCATCGAGAACATCGATATCGGCGGCCCGGCGATGCTGCGCTCGGCGGCGAAGAACTTCGCCCGCGTCGCGGTCGCGACCGAGCCGGGGCAATACGACGCGTTGCTGGCCGAGATGGCGGCGAACGACGGCGCGCTGTCGGCCAAGACCCGCTTCGCGCTGTCGGTGGCCGCGTTCAACCGCGTCGCGTTCTATGACGCCTGCATCGGCAACTACCTGTCGTCGATCAACGACGACGGCAGCCGCGCGCTGTTCCCGGCGCAGAGCAACAGCAACTTCACCAAGGTAATGGACCTGCGCTACGGCGAGAATCCGCACCAGCACGGCGCGTTCTACCGCGACCTGTGGCCGGTGCCGGGCACGCTGGCGACGTTCACCCAGTTGCAGGGCAAGGAGCTGAGCTTCAACAACCTCGCCGACGCCGATGCGGCGTGGGAATGCGTGCGCCAGTTCGACGCACCGGCCTGCGTGATCGTCAAGCACGCCAACCCGTGCGGCGTCGCAGTCGGCACGGGCAACGGCGAGGCCTACGAGGCGGCGTTCGCGACCGACCCGACTTCGGCGTTCGGCGGCATCATCGCGTTCAACAAGACGCTCGACGCGGCGACGGCGAAGACCATCCTCGACCGCCAGTTCGTCGAGGTGCTGATCGCGCCTGATTACGATGCCGAGGCGCTTGCCTACGCGAAGAAGAAGGCCAATGTGCGGGTGCTGCAGATCCCGCACGGCGACGGTCGCAACAACTTCGACGTCAAGCGGGTTGGCTCCGGGCTGCTGATGCAGACCAGCGATATCCGCGAGGTGACGCGCGAGGAGTTGAAGGTGGTCACGAAGATCGCGCCGACCGACGCGCAACTCGACGACCTGCTGTTCGCCTGGCGCATCGCCAAGTTCGTGAAATCCAACGCGATCATCTATGCGAAGGACGGGCGCAGCATCGGCATCGGTGCGGGGCAGATGAGCCGGGTGGTCTCGGCGAAGATCGCCGGCTTGAAGGCCGAGGAAGCCGGGCTGGTGGTGCCGGGCTCGGTGATGGCCAGCGATGCGTTCTTCCCGTTCCGCGATGGCCTCGACGCCGCCGCTGCGGCCGGCATCAAGGCGGTGATCCAGCCGGGTGGCTCGATGCGCGACAACGAGGTGATCGCCGCCGCCGACGAGCACGGCATCGCGATGGTGTTCACCGGGGTGCGGCACTTCCGCCACTGATTGCCGTGGCTTTGGCTGTGCTGCCGCTGCCGCTGCCGCTGCCGCTGCAAGGCAAAGCAAAGCAATGGCAACGGCAACGGCAACGGCAACGGCAACGGCAGGAGCTTGAGGCTTCCCGGCTTCGGGATGGGCGACGCCCTGCCGGGGTATTGTCTCCGCCCCTCCGTCGGGCCATCCATGGCCCGAGTCGGGGACGTGCGCCATCCATGGC
>NZ_JBQWRA010000007.1:0-16168 GCF_052547135.1 Lysobacter sp. F60174L2
GCCTGCGCTTCGCGATCCGCGAAGGCGGTCGCACCGTCGGCGCCGGCGTCGTCTCCAAGATCATCAAGTAAGCGTGTTGTTCCGGCCTTGCCGGAATAGCTGATGAAACGGTGGTGGCGGCGTAGGCCGCCGTCGCCTTTTTCGGAACCAGTCAATACGCCAGTAGCTCAATTGGCAGAGCAGCGGTCTCCAAAACCGCAGGTTGGGGGTTCGAGTCCCTCCTGGCGTGCCAAATGCGGAAGATCGATTGAACAGCAAGGTCGAACAACCCAGGTCCACCAACGCGGGTGACATCGCCAAGTACGCACTGGCGGTGTTGCTGGTCGCCGGCGGCGTGTTCGCCTACATCTGGTTCGAGCAGTGGCCGGGCGCGTTGCGCGCGCTGGCCGTGGTGGCCGGCCTGGTGGCGGGTACCGCGGTGTTCCTGTCCAGCCAGAAGGGCGGGCAGGCCCTCGAGTTCCTGTCGGAATCGCGTTTCGAGTTGCGCAAGGTGGTCTGGCCGACGCGCCAGGAGGCCATGCGCACCACGTGGGTGGTCGCATTGGCGGTGGTGATCCTCAGCCTGCTCCTGGCCGGTTTCGACGTGGTCATCCAGGCCGGCGTCAAGTGGCTGCTGGGACGTTAAGGAGATGACACAGGTGGAAAACGCCGACAACAGCCCCGTGGCCAATGCGGCCGACAACCGCCGCTGGTACGTGGTCCATGCCTATTCCGGCTTCGAGAAGTCGGTGGCCCAGGCGCTGCGGGATCGCATCGTGCGGGCGGAAATGCAGGACCGCTTCGGCGAGGTGCTGGTCCCGACTGAGGAAGTGGTGGAAATGCGCTCCGGCCAGAAGCGCCGTTCCGAGCGCAAGTTCTTCCCCGGCTACGTGCTGGTCCAGATCGCGACCCACGACGAGTCCGGCATCCCGCGGATCGACAGCGAGTGCTGGCATCTGATCAAGGAAACCCCGAAGGTGATGGGTTTCATCGGCGGCACCGCCGACCGCCCGCTGCCGATCGCCGACCACGAGGCCGACGCGATCCTGAACCGGGTCCAGGAAGGCGTCGCCAAGCCGAAGCCCAAGGTGCTGTTCGAGCCGGGCGAGATGGTCCGCGTCATCGACGGCCCGTTCAACGACTTCAACGGCGTGGTCGAGGAAATCAACTACGAGAAGAGCCGCCTGCGCGTGGCGGTGCTGATCTTCGGTCGCTCGACGCCGGTCGAACTCGCCTTCGGCCAGGTCGAAAAGGCCTGATATCTGAACGGCCTTGGCGCTGCGAGAACGGCGCCCTGAAAACCTGTATACTGCCCGGCTGCGCATGGCCGAGCCGTCCGCAAAATCCCGCAGCTGCCGCAAGGCGGCTGTCGGCGTAACAGTGATTTGATCGATTCGACGTGAAGCCGGGACACGTGATTTTCCCGGCGCGATGGGGAGCCTTGAACAGGCGCTTGCACCCGGAGAGCAAACCAAATGGCAAAGAAAGTAGTCGGCTATATCAAGCTGCAGGTCAAGGCCGGTCAGGCCAATCCGTCGCCGCCGGTGGGTCCCGCCCTCGGCCAGCGTGGCCTGAACATCATGGAGTTCTGCAAGGCGTTCAACGCGGCCACCTCGAAGCTCGAGCCGGGCCTGCCGACGCCGGTGATCATCACCGCGTACTCCGACCGTACCTTCACCTTCATCACCAAGAGCACCCCGGCCACCGTGCTGCTCAAGAAGGCCGCCGGCGTGACCAGCGGTTCCAAGCGCCCGAACACCGAGAAGGTGGGCAAGGTCACCCGCGCCCAGCTCGAAGAGATCGCCAAGCAGAAGGAAGCGGACCTGACCGCGGCCGACCTGGAAGCGGCGGTGCGCACGATCGCGGGTTCGGCCCGTGCCATGGGTTTGACGGTGGAGGGCTGAGAAGATGGCTATGACCAAGCGTGAGAAGGCCATCAAGGCCGCCGTCGTTCCGGGCAAGGCGTACGCCTTCGACGAAGCGATCAAGATCATCAAGACCGCCACCAAGGCCAAGTTCGTCGAGTCCGTCGACGTCGCCGTGCGCCTGGGCGTGGACGCCAAGAAGTCCGACCAGCAGGTGCGCGGCTCGACCGTGCTGCCGGCCGGTACCGGCAAGTCGGTGCGCGTGGCGGTGTTCGCCCCGGCCGGCGCCAAGGCCGACGAGGCCCTGGCCGCCGGCGCCGAGGCGGTCGGCATGGACGACCTGGCCGAGAAGATGCAGGCCGGCGACCTCAACTACGACGTCGTCATCGCGACCCCGGATGCGATGCGCGTGGTCGGCAAGCTCGGCCAGGTGCTCGGCCCGCGCGGCCTGATGCCGAACCCGAAGGTCGGTACCGTGTCGCCGAACCCGGCCGAAGCGGTCAAGGCCGCCAAGGGTGGCCAGGTCCGCTACCGCACCGACAAGGCCGGCATCATCCACTGCACCATCGGCAAGGCCGACTTCGACGACGGTTCGCTCAAGGGCAACCTCGAGGCGCTGCTGCTCGACCTGATCAAGGCCAAGCCGGCGACCGCCAAGGGCCAGTACCTGCAGAAGGTCGCGATCAGCTCGACCATGGGCCCCGGCGTGACTGTCGACCAGTCGACCCTGGTTTTGAAGTAAGCAAGAGATTTTGAGGGCATCGCGAAGGCTTCGGCCCGAGCGGTAGCCGTCAAAGACCGCAGGTGCGGTCAACGCCTACCGGCGACGGGCATGGAAGCTCGACATGGCAGGGAATCGCCGTCGGTGGAAACGGGACTGCTTAATCCGGACTTTCGGGTCGACCTGCGTAGATGGTGCCTTCTGGAAATTTTTCTGGAGTGGCCACCACCGGGACGCCGCAAGGCGTCTCCGATGCCAGGGACAGGCGTCGCCTAGGACCGCAAGCGGCAGGAGCCGTGAGCGGAATTCAATTGGAGGAGTGCAATGGCTCTCAATCTGTCCCAGAAGCAAGAAGTAGTCGCCGAGCTGGCAGACATCGCCGCCAAGGCCCACTCCTTGGTCGCAGCCGAGTACGCGGGCACCACGGTCAGTCAGATGACCGCGATGCGCAAGACGGCTCGTGAAACCGGTGTGTACTTGAAGGTTGTCAAGAACACGCTGGCGTCGCGCGCCGTGGCCGGTACCGAGTTCGAGGTCGTCAAGGACGTCCTGACCGGTCCGCTGCTGTATGCGTTCTCGCTGGAAGAACCCGGCGCTGCCGGGCGTCTGATCAAGGATGCCGCCAAGGGCAACGACAAGCTCAAGCCGCGCCTCGTGTCGGTGGAAGGCAAGCTGCTGCCGGCCGAGCACGTCGATGTACTGGCGTCGCTGCCGACCCGCGAGCAGGCGCTGTCCATGCTGGCACGCGTCCTGGCCGAGCCGGCCTCGATGTTCGCCCGCGTCGTCAAGGCCGTGGCCGACCAGCAGGGTGGTGGCGAAGCCGCTCCCGCCGAAGAAGCTGCCGCCGAAGCCTGATTCGCACACGCGACTCAACCACGATTCGTAAGATCAATTTTCCAGAGGTAATTACAATGTCCCTGTCCAACGATCAGATCGTCGACGCCGTCGCCGCCAAGTCGCTGATGGAAGTGATGGAGCTGGTGAAGGCCATCGAAGAGAAGTTCGGCGTCACCGCCGCTGCCCCGGTCATGATGGCCGCCGGTCCGGCCGCCGCCGGTGCCGCTGCCGAGGAGCAGACCGAGTTCAACGTCATCCTGAAGGACACCGGCGCCAAGAAGGTCGAGGTCATCAAGGCCGTCCGCGCCATCACCGGCCTGGGCCTGAAGGAAGCCAAGGACCTCGCCGAAGCCGGTGGCGTGGTGAAGGAAGGCGCTTCGAAGGAAGACGCCGAGAAGTTCAAGAAGGACCTCGAGGCCGCCGGCGCGACCGTCGAGCTGAAGTAAGCCGTACTTGCGTCGCCAGGCGTCATCGGCGACCACCTGAGGCTGGGGGCGTAAGCCCCCGGCCTTTGGCCGTTGTTGCAGCACTCTAAAAATGACACCCGAGTTGGTAGTTGGAAGTAGCAGGAGAGGGCGTGCTGGTGCCGGCAATACCAGCGACTTCCAAGTAGCAACTTCACGTTTCCCCCGGGCCCGCGGACGCGCGGTCCAATGAAAATCGAGGCGGTAGCCCCATGACCACAGCTTCCAAGACGACGGCTTCCACGGCCGACTACTCGTTCACCGAAAAGAAGCGCATCCGCAAGAACTTCGGCAAGCGCAAGTCGATCCTCGAAGTGCCCTTCCTGCTGGCGATCCAGGTCGATTCGTACCGCGCCTTCCTGCAGGAGGACGTCGAGTCTTCCCGGCGCGAGGACCGCGGCCTGCACGCCGCGCTGAAGTCGGTGTTCCCGATCTCCAGCTACAGCGGCAACGCCGCGCTGGAGTACGTGGGCTACAAGCTCGGCGAGCCGGCGTTCGACGAGCGCGAGTGCCGCCAGCGTGGCATGAGCTACGGCGCGCCGCTGCGCGTGACCGTGCGCCTGGTGATCTACGACCGCGAGTCGTCGACCAAGGCCATCAAGTACGTGAAGGAGCAGGAGGTCTACATGGGCGAGATCCCGCTCATGACCGGCAACGGCACCTTCATCGTCAACGGCACCGAGCGCGTCATCGTCTCGCAGCTGCACCGCAGCCCGGGCGTGTTCTTCGACCACGACCGCGGCAAGACCCACAGCTCCGGCAAGCTGCTGTACAGCGCCCGCATCATCCCGTACCGCGGCTCCTGGCTGGACTTCGAGTTCGACCCGAAGGACGGCCTGTTCACCCGCATCGACCGCCGCCGCAAGCTGCCGGTGACCATCCTGCTGCGTGCGCTGGGCTACACCAACGAAGAGATGCTGGCCGAGTTCTTCGAGGTCAACACCTTCCACATCGACCCGGCCGAAGGCGTGCAGCTGGAGCTGGTGCCCGAGCGCCTGCGCGGCGAGACCCTTGATTTCGACCTGGCCGATGGCGACAAGGTTATCGTCGAGGCGGGCCGCCGCATCACCGCGCGCCACGTCAAGCAGCTCGAGGCCGCCGGCATCGAGGCGCTGGCCGTGCCCGACGCCTACCTGGTCGGTCGCATCCTGTCCCACGACGTGGTCGACACCGCCACCGGCGAGCTGATCGCCGCGGCCAACGACGAGATCACCGAGGAGCAGCTGGAGCTGTTCCGCAAGGGTGGCATCGAGACCGTCGGCACGATCTGGACCAATGACCTGGACCGCGGTCCGTTCATCTCCAACACCCTGCGCATCGACCCGAGCAAGACCCAGCTCGAGGCGCTGGTCGAGATCTACCGGATGATGCGTCCGGGCGAGCCGCCGACCAAGGATGCCGCGCAGAACCTCTTCCACAACCTGTTCTTCACCTTCGACCGCTACGACCTGTCGGCCGTGGGCCGGATGAAGTTCAACCGCCGCATCGGCCGCAAGGAAACCACCGGCGCCTCGGTGCTGTACGACGCCCGGTACTACGCCGAGCGCAAGGACGAGGAGTCGAAGAAGCTGGTGGCCGAGTACGGCGACAGCTCCGACATCCTCGACGTGCTCAAGGTGCTGACCGAGATCCGCAACGGTCGCGGCGTGGTCGACGACATCGACCACCTCGGCAACCGTCGCGTGCGTTCGGTCGGCGAAATGGCCGAGAACACCTTCCGCGTCGGCCTGGTTCGCGTCGAGCGCGCGGTCAAGGAGCGGCTGTCGATGGCCGAGTCCGAAGGCCTGACCCCGCAGGAGCTGATCAACGCCAAGCCCGTCGCCGCCGCGATCAAGGAGTTCTTCGGCTCCTCGCAGCTGTCGCAGTTCATGGACCAGAACAACCCGCTGTCGGAGGTCACCCACAAGCGCCGCGTGTCGGCCCTGGGCCCGGGCGGCCTGACCCGCGAGCGCGCCGGCTTCGAGGTGCGCGACGTGCACCCGACCCACTACGGCCGCGTCTGCACGATCGAAACCCCGGAAGGCCCCAACATCGGCCTGATCAACTCGCTGGCGGTGTTCGCCCGAACCAACCGTTATGGCTTCCTCGAGACGCCGTACCGCAAGGTCGTGGACGGCAAGGTCACCGACGAGATCGAGTACCTGTCGGCGATCGAGGAGAACGAGTACGTCATCGCCCAGGCCAATGCGGCGCAGGACGAGAAGGGCAAGCTGTCGGCCCAGTTCGTCGCCTGCCGCTACCAGGGCGAGAACCTGCTGAAGCCGCCGAGCGAGATCCACTTCATGGACGTCTCGCCGATGCAGACCGTGTCGGTCGCGGCGGCGCTGGTGCCGTTCCTCGAGCACGATGATGCGAACCGCGCATTGATGGGCGCCAACATGCAGCGCCAGGCCGTGCCGACGCTGCGCTCGCAGAAGCCGCTGGTCGGCACCGGCATCGAGCGCGCCGTGGCGCGCGACTCGGGCGTGACCGTGAACGCCCTGCGTGGCGGCGTGATCGAGCAGATCGACGCCGGCCGCATCGTGGTCAAGGCCAACGAGGACGAGATCGTCGGCGCGGCGGATGCCGGCGTCGACATCTACAACCTGATCAAGTACACCCGCTCCAACCAGAACACCTGCATCAACCAGACCCCGCTGGTCAACGTGGGCGACGTGATCGCGCGCGGCGACGTGCTGGCCGATGGCCCGTCCACCGACATCGGTGAGCTGGCGCTCGGGCAGAACATGCTGGTCGCGTTCATGCCGTGGAACGGCTACAACTTCGAGGACTCGATCCTGCTGTCGGAGCGCGTCGTCCAGGAAGACCGCTACACCACGATCCACATCGAGGAGCTGACCGCGGTCGCGCGCGACACCAAGCTCGGGCCGGAGGAGATTTCCGCCGACATCCCGAACGTGTCCGAGCAGGCGCTCAACCGCCTCGACGAGTCCGGCGTGGTGTACATCGGCGCGGAAGTGCGTGCCGGCGACATCCTGGTCGGCAAGGTCACGCCCAAGGGCGAGAGCCAGCTGACCCCGGAAGAGAAGCTGCTGCGCGCGATCTTCGGCGAGAAGGCGTCCGACGTTAAGGACAGCTCGCTGCGCGTGCCGCCGGGCATGGACGGCACGGTCATCGACGTGCAGGTCTTCACCCGCGACGGCATCGAGAAGGACAAGCGCGCCCGCCAGATCGAGGAGAACGAGATCCGCCGGGTCAAGAAGGACTTCGACGACCAGTTCCGCATCCTCGAGGCGGCGATCTACAACCGTCTTCGCAGCCAGCTGATCGGCAAGGTCGCCAATGGCGGCGCCGGCCTGAAGAAGGGCGAGACGGTGACCTCGCTGGTGCTCGACGGCCTGAGCCGGAAGGACTGGTTCGGCCTGCGCATGAAGGACGACGACGCGGTCGAGGCGATCGAGCGCGCGCAGAAGCAGCTCGACACCCACGAGAAGGAGTTCGAGCGCCGCTTCGCCGACAAGCGCGGCAAGATCACCCAGGGCGACGACCTCGCCCCGGGCGTGCTGAAGATGGTCAAGGTGTTCCTGGCCGTCAAGCGCCGCATCCAGCCGGGCGACAAGATGGCCGGCCGCCACGGCAACAAGGGTGTCGTGTCGACCATCGTGCCGGTGCAGGACATGCCGTACATGGCCGATGGCCAGACCGTCGACATCGTCCTGAACCCGCTGGGCGTTCCGAGCCGAATGAACATCGGCCAGGTGCTGGAAGTCCACCTGGGCTGGGCCGCCAAGGGCCTGGGCCAGAAGATCCAGCGCATGATGGAAGCGCAGGCCAAGGTCGCCGAGCTGCGCAAGTTCCTCGACGAGATCTACAACCACGACACCAAGGTGGTCGGTGAGCGGGTCGACCTCAAGCAGTTCAGCGACAAGGAGCTGCTGGCCCTCGCGCAGAACCTGACCGACGGCGTGCCGATGGCCACGCCGGTGTTCGACGGTGCCGAGGAGTCGGAGATCAAGGCGATGCTGAAGCTGGCCGACCTGCCCGAGAGCGGCCAGACCGTGCTGCACGACGGTCGCACCGGCGAGGCGTTCGAGCGCGAGGTCACGGTCGGCTACATGCACATGCTGAAGCTGAACCACCTGGTCGACGACAAGATGCACGCGCGTTCGACCGGTCCGTACTCGCTCGTCACCCAGCAGCCGCTGGGCGGCAAGGCGCAGTTCGGCGGCCAGCGCTTCGGCGAGATGGAAGTCTGGGCGCTGGAAGCCTACGGCGCGGCCTACACCCTGCAGGAAATGCTGACGGTGAAGTCCGACGACGTGCAGGGCCGCAACCAGATGTACAAGAACATCGTCGACGGCGAGTACGAAATGGTGGCCGGCATGCCGGAGTCCTTCAACGTGCTGGTGAAGGAAATCCGTTCGCTCGCGATCAACATGGAACTCGAAGAGACCAAGTGATCGCTGGCGACTGATACCGACACCCGAGGAAAGAGCGCGGCAGGCGCACACCGCCTGCCGCAGCCTGAAAGCCTTCAAGGACGAAGGTTTTCGATACTGGAGAATTCCTGATGAAAGACTTGCTCAACCTGTTCAACCAGCAGCGTCCCGCGCTTGACTTCGATGCGATCAAGATCGCGTTGGCGTCGCCGGACCTGATCCGTTCGTGGTCCTTCGGCGAGGTCAAGAAGCCCGAGACCATCAACTACCGCACCTTCAAGCCCGAGCGCGACGGCCTGTTCTGCGCGGCCATCTTCGGGCCGATCAAGGACTACGAGTGCCTGTGTGGCAAGTACAAGCGCATGAAGCACCGCGGCGTGGTCTGCGAGAAGTGTGGCACCGAGGTCACCCTGGCCAAGGTCCGCCGCGAGCGCATGGGCCACATCGACCTGGCATCGCCGGTCGCGCACATCTGGTTCCTCAAGTCGCTGCCCAGCCGCATCGGCCTGATGCTGGACATGACCCTGCGCGACATCGAGCGGATCCTGTACTTCGAGGCGTTCGTCGTCACCGAGCCGGGCCTGACCCCGTTCGAGCGCGGCCAGCTGCTCAATGAAGAGCAGTTCATGCAGGCGCGCCAGGAGCACGGCGACGACTTCGAGGCCGCGATGGGCGCCGAGGCCGTCTACGACCTGCTGCGCACGATCGATCTGCAGTCCGAGATGGTGCAGCTGAAGGAAGACATCGCCGCCACCGGTTCGGAAACCAAGCTCAAGCGCCTGACCAAGCGGGTCAAGCTGGTCGAGGCCTTCATCGAGTCGGGCAACAAGCCCGAGTGGATGATCATGACCGTGCTGCCGGTGCTGCCGCCGGACCTGCGTCCGCTGGTGCCGCTGGACGGTGGCCGCTTCGCGACCTCCGACCTCAACGACCTGTACCGCCGCGTCATCAACCGCAACAACCGCCTGCGCCGCCTGCTCGAGCTCAACGCGCCGGAAATCATCGTGCGCAACGAGAAGCGCATGCTGCAGGAGTCGGTCGATGCGCTGATGGACAACGGCCGCCGCGGCCGTGCCATCACCGGCACCAATAAGCGCCCGCTCAAGTCGCTGGCCGACATGATCAAGGGCAAGCAGGGCCGCTTCCGCCAGAACCTGCTCGGCAAGCGCGTCGACTACTCCGGCCGTTCGGTGATTGTCGTTGGGCCCTACCTCAAGCTGCACCAGTGCGGCCTGCCCAAGAAGATGGCGTTGGAGCTGTTCAAGCCCTTCATCTTCGCCAAGCTGCAGCGCCGTGGCCTGGCCACCACCATCAAGGCCGCCAAGAAGCTGGTCGAGCGTGAAGAGGCGGAAGTCTGGGACATCCTGGAAGAAGTCATCCGCGAGCATCCGGTCCTGCTGAACCGTGCGCCGACCCTGCATCGCCTGGGTATCCAGGCGTTCGAGCCGGTGCTGATCGAGGGCAAGGCGATCCAGCTGCACCCGCTGGTCTGCACCGCGTTCAACGCCGACTTCGACGGTGACCAGATGGCCGTCCACGTGCCGCTCTCGCTGGAAGCCCAGCTTGAAGCGCGCGCGCTGATGATGGCGTCCAACAACATCCTGTCGCCGGCCAACGGCGAGCCGATCATCGTGCCGTCGCAGGACGTCGTGCTCGGCCTGTACTACATGACCCGTGCGCTGGAGAACAAGGCGGGCGAGGGCATGGCGTTCGCCAACGTCGCCGAGGTCAAGCGCGCCTACGACAACCGCGTCGTGCAGCTGCACGCCAAGGTCAAGGTCCGCATCACCGAGTCGGTGATCGGCGAGGACGGCGAGCGCAGCAACAAGACCTCGATCGTGGACACCACGGTCGGTCGCGCCCTGCTGCACGAAATCCTGCCGGAGGGCCTGCCGTTCGCGCTGGCCAACGTCGAGCTGACCAAGAAGAACATCAGCCGCCTGATCAACTCCAGCTACCGCCTGCTGGGCCTGAAGGACACGGTCGTGTTCGCCGACCAGCTGATGTACACCGGCTTCGCCTACGCGACCCGCGCCGGCGTCTCGATCGGCATCGACGACATGACCATCCCGGACGAGAAGAAGGGCATCCTCGACGAGGCCGAGTCCGAGGTGCTGGAAATCCAGGAGCAGTACCAGTCGGGCCTGGTCACCGCCGGCGAGCGCTACAACAAGGTGGTCGACATCTGGTCGCGCACCAACGAACGCGTGGCCAAGGCGATGATGGACGCGATCGGCACCGACACCGTGACCAACGCCAAGGGCGAGAAGGTCGCGCAGAAGTCGATGAACTCGGTCTACATCATGGCCGACTCCGGCGCGCGTGGTTCGCAGGCGCAGATCCGCCAGCTGGCCGGCATGCGCGGCCTGATGGCCAAGCCGGACGGCTCCATCATCGAGACCCCGATCACCTCGAACTTCCGCGAGGGCCTGAACGTCCAGCAGTACTTCATCTCGACCCACGGCGCCCGCAAGGGCCTCGCGGACACCGCGCTGAAGACCGCCAACTCCGGTTACCTCACCCGCCGCCTGGTCGACGTGGCGCAGGACGTGGTGATCACCGAGACCGACTGCGGCACGCTCGACGGCCTGATGATGACCCCGATCGTCGAAGGCGGCGACGTGGTCGAGCCGTTGCGCGACCGCGTGCTGGGTCGTGTCGTCGCCGAGGACGTGTTCCTGCCGGGCAACGACGAGGATCCGATCGTCACCCGCAACACCCTGCTCGACGAGGCCTGGGTGCAGAAGCTCGAGGACGCCAGCGTGCAGGCGGTCAAGGTGCGTTCGACCATCACCTGCCAGTCCGCGTTCGGCGTCTGCTCGCACTGCTATGGCCGTGACCTCGGCCGTGGCCACCTGGTCAACCATGGCGAGGCGGTCGGCGTGGTTGCCGCGCAGTCCATCGGCGAGCCGGGCACGCAGCTGACCATGCGTACGTTCCACATCGGTGGTGCGGCGTCGCGTGCGGCGGCCATCGACAACGTCACGGTCAAGACCACCGGTTCGATCAAGTTCAACAACCTCAAGCACGTGCAGCACGCCAACGGCCACCTGGTCGCGGTGTCGCGCTCGGGCGAGTTGTCGGTGCTCGACAACCACGGCCGCGAGCGCGAGCGCTACAAGCTGCCGTACGGTGCGACGGTTTCGGTCAAGGACGGCGGCGAGATCAAGGCCGGCCAGCAGGTCGCCAACTGGGATCCGCACAACCATCCGATCGTGTCGGAAGTCGCCGGTTTCCTGCGCTTCATCGACTTCGTCGACGGCGTGACCGTGATCGAGAAGACCGACGAGCTGACCGGCCTGGCGTCGCGCGAGATCACCGATCCGAAGCGTCGTGGATCCGCCGCCAAGGACCTGCGTCCGATCGTCCGGATCGTCGACAAGAAGGGCAACGACCTCAACATCCCGGGCACCGACCTGCCGGCGCAGTACCTGCTGCCGCCGCGCTCGGTCGTCAACCTGCAGGATGGCGCGGCCGTGGGCGTCGGCGACGTGGTCGCCAAGATCCCGCAGGAAGCGTCCAAGACCCGCGACATCACCGGTGGTCTGCCGCGCGTGGCCGACCTGTTCGAGGCGCGCAAGCCGAAGGATCCGGCGGTGCTGGCCGAGCGTTCGGGCATCGTCAGCTTCGGCAAGGACACCAAGGGCAAGCAGCGCCTGATCATCAAGGACGCCTCGGGTGACGAGCACGAGGAGCTGATCCCGAAGTACCGCCAGATCATCGTGTTCGAAGGCGAGCACGTGGAGAAGGGCGAGACCGTGGTGGACGGCGAGCCGACCCCGCAGGACATCCTGCGCCTGCTCGGCGTCGAGCCGCTGGCGGTGTACCTGACCAAGGAAATCCAGGACGTCTACCGCCTGCAGGGCGTGAAGATCAACGACAAGCACATCGAGGTGATCGTCCGCCAGATGCTGCGCAAGGTCGAGATCACCGACCAGGGCGACAGCAAGTTCCTGCACGGCGAGCAGGTCGAGCGCCAGCGTTTCGTCGAGGAGCACGCACGCGTGGCTGCCCGCAACGAGATCGTGCCGCAGTTCGACCCGGTGCTGCTGGGCATCACCAAGGCCTCGCTGGCGACCGAGTCGTTCATCTCGGCCGCGTCGTTCCAGGAGACCACCCGCGTGCTGACCGAGGCCGCCGTGCGCGGTACCCGCGATGGCCTGCGTGGCCTGAAGGAGAACGTCATCGTGGGTCGCCTGATCCCGGCCGGTACCGGCCTGGCGTACCACACGCAGCGCCGCAAGAACGCCTCCGGCCTGACCGAGTCCGAGATGGAGGCCCTGGCGGCCCCGGTCTCGGCCGGTGCGGACGAGGTTGCGGATGTCGCGGGCGAGGAGTCCGGCGCCGCATAAGGTTCGGTTGTACGCGGCCTCCTGGTGGGGCTGCCCCAGATCACCAAAAGAGGCGCACGGAGCGCCTCGTGTTGGGCCCAGGGAAGGGCGGGATCATCGGAATATCGCGGGGTCGCGGGCGCTGAGTCCCGGCCCCGCCGATTTCGAATTGTTTGCGTTTGACGGCGACGTTTTGCGCAGGCTATACTTTTCCGTCTCGGTGGGCCGGGTGTATCCGGCTTGCCGTTCGTTTTCACGCAGGGCCCGCTCAGCGACCACGCCTAACGGCAGGCAAGCAGCACGGCCTTCATCAAAGAGCATCAGATGGCGACGATCAATCAGCTGGTCCGCAAGCCGCGGCAGGCGCCGACCTTCAAGAGCACCTCCCCGGCGCTCGAGAACTGCCCGCAGCGCCGTGGCGTCTGCACCCGTGTCTACACCACCACACCGAAGAAGCCGAACTCGGCGATGCGGAAGGTGGCCAAGGTGCGCCTGACCAACGGTTACGAGGTCATCTCGTACATCGGCGGCGAAGGCCACAACCTGCAGGAGCACTCGGTGGTGCTGATCCGCGGCGGTCGCGTCAAGGACCTGCCCGGCGTGCGTTACCACACCGTGCGCGGTGCGCTCGATGCCGCCGGCGTCGCCAAGCGTCGCCAGCGTCGCTCCAAGTACGGCGCCAAGCGCCCGAAGTCCTGAGGAATTTGATCCATGTCGCGTAAAGGTTCCGCCCCGCAGCGTTCGGTCCTGCCTGATCCCAAGCATGGCAGCGAGACGATCGCGCGTTTCATCAATATGGTCATGCTGAGCGGCAAGAAGTCGGTCGCCGAGAAGATCGTCTATGGCGCCATGGATGTGATCGGGGAGAAGAACCCGAACGTCCTGGAGCTGGTCGAGAAGGCGCTCGGCAACATCTCGCCGACGGTCGAGGTCAAGTCACGCCGCGTCGGTGGCTCCACCTACCAGGTGCCGGTCGAGGTTCGCGCGTCGCGCCGCATGGCGCTGGCGATGCGCTGGCTGATCGAGTCCGCCCGCAAGCGTGGCGAGAACACCATGCCGCGCAAGCTCGCCGCCGAACTGATGGATGCCGCGGAAAGCCGTGGCGGTGCCGTCAAGAAGCGTGAAGAGACCCACCGCATGGCGGAAGCGAACAAGGCGTTCGCGCACTACCGCTGGTGATCCAAGCGTCCCGGTTGCATTAGCGGCCGGGGCGTTCCGCAGCACCTCCGGTGCTGTCGCGGCGGCGCGATCGCCGTCATGCGAACCGGAAGCCGCCGTGAGGCGGCGTCCGGCCATCTGCAGTTCGTAAAAACGAACTCGTAAACACGAACCTACAATACGAGAGGGTCCCGTGGCTCGCACCACTCCCATCGAGCGTTACCGCAACTTCGGCATCATGGCCCACATCGATGCCGGCAAGACCACCACGTCCGAACGCATCCTGTTCTACACCGGTGTCAGCCACAAGATCGGCGAAGTCCACGACGGCGCCGCGACCATGGACTGGATGGAGCAGGAGCAGGAGCGCGGCATCACGATCACGTCCGCGGCGACCACCGCGTTCTGGTCGGGCATGGACAAGTCGCTGCCGCAGCACCGCTTCAACATCATCGACACCCCCGGGCACGTCGACTTCACCATCGAGGTGGAGCGTTCGCTGCGCGTGCTCGACGGCGCGGTGTTCGTGCTGTGCGCGGTCGGTGGCGTGCAGCCGCAGTCCGAGACCGTCTGGCGCCAGGCCAACAAGTACAAGGTGCCGCGCCTTGCGTTCGTCAACAAGATGGACCGCACCGGCGCCAACTTCGACAAGGTCGTCGAGCAGCTGAAGACGCGCCTGGGTGCCTACCCTGTGCCGATGCAGGTGCCGGTCGGCGCCGAGGACGGCTTCGACGGCGTCATCGACCTGCTCAAGATGAAGCGCATCCATTGGGATACCGCGTCCCAGGGCACCGTGTTCGAGTACGGCGATATCCCCGCCGACCTGCTCGACAAGGCCACCGAAGCGCGCGCGTTCATGGTCGAGGCCGCGGCCGAGACCAGTGAAGAGCTGATGGACAAGTACCTCAACGACGGCGACCTGTCGGAGGCCGAGATCATCGCCGGCCTGCGTGCCGGTACGCTGGCGACCTCGATCATCCCGGTGTTCTGCGGTACCGCGTTCAAGAACAAGGGCGTGCAGGCCATGCTCGACGGCGTGATCCAGCTGCTGCCGTCGCCGTCCGATCGTCCGCCGGTTTCCGGCATCGACGAGAACGAGAAGGAAGACAGCCGCAAGGCGCTCGATTCCGAGCCGTTCTCGGCGCTGGCGTTCAAGATCATGACCGATCCGTACGTCGGTTCGCTGACCTTCTTCCGGGTCTACTCGGGCGTGCTCAATTCCGGCGACGCGGTGTTCAACCCGGTCAAGTCCAAGAAGGAGCGGGTGGGTCGCATCCTGCAGATGCACTCCAACAACCGCGAGGAGATCAAGGAAGTCCGCGCCGGCGATATCGCCGCGGCGGTCGGCCTGAAGGACGTCACCACCGGTGACACCCTGTGCGCCCAGGACCACATCATCACGCTTGAGCGGATGGTGTTCCCGGAGCCGGTCATCTCGATGGCGGTGGAGCCCAAGACCAAGTCCGACCAGGAGAAGATGGGCCTGGCGCTGGGTCGCCTGGCGCAGGAGGATCCGTCGTTCCGCGTGCGTACCGACGAAGAGTCCGGCCAGACCATCATCTCGGGCATGGGCGAGTTGCACCTGGACATCCTGGTCGACCGCATGAAGCGCGAGTTCAACGTCGAGGCCAACGTCGGCAAGCCGCAGGTCGCCTACCGCGAGACCATCCGCAAGGCGGTCAAGGCCGAAGGTAAGTTCGTGCGCCAGTCCGGCGGCAAGGGCCAGTTCGGCCACGTCTGGCTCGAGATCGAGCCCAACGAGACCGGCGGCGGCTACGTGTTCGAGAACGCGATCGTCGGCGGCGTCGTGCCGAAGGAATACATCCCGGCGGTCGACAAGGGCATCCAGGAAGCGGTCGCCAACGGCCTGATGGCCGGCTACCCGATCGTCGACGTCAAGGTGAAGCTGGTCGACGGTTCGTACCACGAGGTCGACTCCTCCGAAATGGCGTTCAAGATCGCCGGCTCGATGGGCTTCAAGGAAGGTTTCAACAAGGCCAACCCGGTCCTGCTGGAGCCGATCATGAAGGTCGAGATCGTGACGCCGGAGGAGTACCTCGGCGACGTGATGGGCGACGTCAGCCGTCGTCGCGGCATCCTGCAGGGCCAGGACGACACCCCGTCGGGCAAGGTCATCAACGCGATGCTGCCGCTGGGCGAGATGTTCGGCTACGCGACGTCGCTGCGTTCGATGTCGCAGGGCCGCGCCACCTTCACGATGGAGTTCGACCACTACGCCGAGGCGCCGACCAACATCGCCGAGGCGGTGGTCAAGAAGAACTGATGCACCGGCCGGCGGCCCCGGGCCGCCGGTCATTCCCAACAAGATCAACAGACAAAGTTCAGAGGTAGACAGTCATGGCCAAGGGTAAGTTCGAGCGCACCAAGCCGCACGTGAACGTCGGCACGATCGGTCACGTCGACCACGGCAAGA
>NZ_JBQWRA010000008.1:0-5835 GCF_052547135.1 Lysobacter sp. F60174L2
CGCCTTGCGCCGTCCGATAATTCTGACAGTAGCCGTGTCCGCCGCGAGAAATTTCGGCGCTGCAGCCTAACGCCTGAGTTAAGCCGAACCGCGTAGTGGAGCCAAAGGTATGGCAAGCTTTTTCTGCCATGCCTTTGGTGTAACGAAGCGGTTTCGGCTTGAACGAATTGTTAGGCGGCAACCCGCACAACAAGTATTTCCGCAATGCGGCTTTCTGACAACGGATCATGCTGGTACTTGATAAGACAGTTCAGCGTCACCTGCGATTCCGTCATTGAGAGAATAAAGTCGTCTACGGCTTGATCGCCTATGTTCTTGAATTTGTAGTTGCCCGGAGGAATTGGCTGGTCAGTAAGCACGCGAGCCTTGCCAACTTTCTCGTACTTATTGAAATCGTATATGTCACAAGTAAGCCTGATGGGCGTTTCATCCACCTCCGTTGGTGGGTAGAACAAGCCCTTCATGTCCGATGTCAGCTCCAACACAGGTTGGCTATCAGGCCCCTCCAGTGCAACCCGTTGTACCTCATCACCTTCTAGGAGGTCATCCATCTCACGAACTGCACCAATGAGCTGGTTGCCGATCATGTACACCGGGCCATTGAACACTTGGTGCGTGTCACCGCTAGTGACAACAGTGTTTCCGTCGCCGTTCTGGGTGACTTGGAATTCCTTGCCTTGATGGGCTAGCTCGTACAGGGCTTTAAGGAAATCAAACGCGTTCTTCGTGGCTTCCCAGATGTTTGGGGTACCTGCCAAGAAGGGAAGTGCCAGCTGGAGCCCTGTATAGATTGCTTCCAAGTACGTGACAAACGAGCCATCTTCGTAGCGCGTAAGTCGAACTTGGAAGTTTGCACGATCTTGCTCCGAAAGGCGCTTCTTGTCGGTGATGGCTCGATACTGAGCATCAAATACGTGCTGCAAGGCGGTTAGCCCAGCAGCCACCTTGTCCAGACGGTCGCCTCCATCGAAAGCGCGTCCTTGCAGTTCGAATTTGTATCGGTCCATCGCGCGACTCCCCATTGCCGCCTAACGCCGGAATTAAGCCGACTTGCGTAGTGGAGGCAAAAGCGTGGCAAGCTTTTTCTGCCACGCTTTTGCTGTAACGAAGCAAGTTCGGCTTGAATGACTTGTTAGGCCGCACTGTACCCCGACGAAGGCCCGAGTGCGACGCCGCTACATGCACGAAGCCGCGGCGAGAACCGTACCTGCGCGCCGAGAACCTGCACTGCCAGGAACTGCACGATGCGATGCACTGGCCGAGCGAGAACCCAACCGCGCAGACCACCGCGAACCCTCACTACAATCTTCCGAAGGGCGAGGGCGCAGCAAACGCGATGGACCAAAAGAGTCGGTAGCGCGATCAGCTGCAAGCCGCTGCGGACCAAGCAAAGAACCGTTGCTGCTTGTGCGGCCTAACGCCTGAGTTAAGCCGACTTGCGTAGCGGAGCCAAACACATGGCAAGCTTTTTCGGCCATGTGTTTGGTGTAGCGAAGCAAGTTCGGCTTGAACGAATTGTTAGGCTGCTGCCCCCGGCTACTGGGACTGAAGAACCACAACCCACAGTCCGAGTGTAGCGAGGAAGTTGACCGTGAACACCAAGCCGCGCAGCCGAATGTTTGCGGTGAAGATTTGAACACAACTATGTGCCAAGCGTCCGACGACAAAGACCCAGGCAAGAGCAACCGCAGCAGTGCTCACCAGATCGCCTTGCATTAGTAGCAGGCATGCCGCGTAGAACAAAACGGGCCACTCGAACTGATTGGATAGGTTTGCACCGATACGGGGCTCAATAGCTGCCCACGGATTGGAGCCATCCGTGCGTTGGCCGATGCCCCAGACTTTAGGGGCGCGCGCAACGGTAAGCAGAGCGTAGAGGAGTGCAGCGAGCGCTACGTGCGCTGCCATTGGAAGCACAAGAGGATGTGCCATGTTTTCCCCGGTTGCGAAATGACTGGCTGCTGCAGCCTAACGCCTGAGTTAAGCCGACTTGCGTAGTGGAGGCAAAAGCGTGGCAGGCTTTTTATGCCACGCTTTTGCTGTAACGAAGCAAGTTCGGCTTGAACGAATTGTTAGGCCTCACCAGCGCGAGGCCACGGTGCGATGTCTGCGATCCGCAGATAGCAAAAGTTGTGCTGGAGTATCGGCTTTAGACTAGCCTTGAAACCTTCGAGGTCGAGTTCCCCGATTGTCACGATCACCACGTGGTCATCTTGCGCCACTACTTCAATGACCTCGTCGATTGCGCGCATGTCTTCAACGACAGCCCAAAAGTGCCTTTCATACTCATCTCGCTCAGGCACGAACGGACACGTGGGAGTTGCTTCGGCCGCGACGAGCTCGCGGAATGTAAGACGGACCTGCATGATCTCTCCTGTGAGGCCTAACGCCTGAGTTAAGCCGAACCGCGTAGTGGAGCCAAAGGCATGGCAAGCTTTTCCTGCCATGCCTTTGGTGTAACGAAGCGGTTTCGGCTTGAACGAATTGTTAGGCACCTGCCCGCGGGCGGTCCCCGTTGCCCAAAAGGTAGCCCGCGATGACGCCGAGCAAACCTACAACTGAGGCGATCTGCTTTTCACTGTAGCCCGCAACGATCAACAAGACAGCCATGGGAATGATGAGCGTTATGCCAAACACGCGAAGAATTGACTGAGGCGACCAAGCCTTTTGAGCGTTGCGGGCCAGATAGGCCAGCATGCCCCAGGCGACAAGTGTGAACGCCAGAATGGCAAAGGTTAAATAGACCTCAATGTCGCTCCACTCTCGTTGACGGGAAGGAGTGACAACAGGTGCTGTTGTGATGGTCGCAGCAACCGCCTCCTCGGATGCGGCGCCGGGATAGATGGCTGGAATTCCTTGTGATGGCAGCGTGTCAGTTGACCCCATGGCTGTCTGGAATTGTGGATCCTCCGCCTTTTCTGGCTCCGTTTGCGCATGAGCTACGGGGCAAAGCATCAGGATCACGACCAGTAGGTATTTCATACGCCGATTTCTCCCCAAAAGGTGCCTAACGCCTGAGTTAAGCCGAACCGCGTAGTGGAGCCAAAGACATGGCAAGCTTTTCCTGCCATGCCTTTGGTGTAACGAAGCGGTTTCGGCTTGAACGAATTGTTAGGCCACAACTTACCACGGCAACTCCGCCCAGCCCTTGCCTTGCAAGTCGCGGTAGCGCCCGGAAAGCTGGCCAGTGAAATAGCTGAAGCACGAGAATCCGGCAACAGCCCAACAAACTAAAACGACCCAAAAGCCAATGCGTCCTGCAACTTGCAGGCCACCGAAGTAGAGCCCAACGCACAGCGCTCCGAGCAAAAGGCTCGTAAGGCATGCTGCTGCGAACACCAACCAGCTACGCGGCTTTCCTAGCTTTTTGATCAAGGCTTGCATGGATGTTGGATTGGGGCCTAACGCCTGAGTTAAGCCGACTTGCGTAGTGGAGCCAAAGCCATGGCAAGCTTTTTCTGCCATGGCTTTGGTGTAACGAAGCAAGTTCGGCTTGAACGAATTGTTAGGCCGCACCGACCGCTAACGCGACAAATGCGACCCCGTACAACAGCAGGCCCAATGGAAGACAGAGCCGGATACGACTGACATAGCTCAACGCTGCGGGGGACCGCAACTCCGGTAGGTTGCGGCTAAACGCGACCTTGAGAGTAGCAACTCCGACGTTTGGGTCTGCGATTCGAGGCATGCCGGTATAGAAGAAGCTGAGCGAGCCTCGCTGGTCCACCAGTTCTGGTCGCTCCTGCCGAAGGATGCCATGGAACTTTGCTAAGGCATGCAGGTAGATCACCGTAAGCACTGCGGCGAGTACGAAACACAAGCTTGCGACTATTTCCATGTGCGGCCTAACGCCTGAGTTAAGCCGACTTGCGCAGTGGAGCTAAAGCCATGGCAAGCTTCTTCTGCCATGGCTTTGGTGTAACGAAGCAAGTTCGGCTTGAACGAATTGTTAGCACTTATGCCGAGGTGGCTGAGAGTGCTTTGCCTTGGAATACGCGAACCGCGGGGCTAAAGAAAAGATAGCCAGCGAACACGGCTAGCAGCCCTGCAATTAACGTGAAGGTGATGGCTCCCATCGGGTTTTCCGGGAAAGTTGCTACCGCCGCAACTAGAAGCACTAAGGCACTGAGCCCGCACAGGACGGCGAGGATATTGCCTGCGATACGACTGCCGCGGAGTACGAAGAAGAACAAGATTGCAGAGATGGCTAGGCGGCCAGCAACTACAGGAGTGAAGTCCAAGACCAGCATGACGGCCAAGTAGCCGAGGTACGCGACAGCGGGGGCAACGAGTGCGACGGGAGGTTTGTTCATGAGTGCTAACGCCTGAATTAAGCCGAGCCGCGAAGCGGCTTCGGCTTGAATGAATTGTTAGACCTCAAGCCTCTCACCTCACGGAACCGTTTTTCCGAGACGAATCCATTTGTATAGGCGAGCAAGCGTGCGCTCAAACAATAGCCAAAGGAATAGGCCGAGGAGCAGAGCCTTTATGCCGTAAGAGAAAGCTAATTGGTCCCATGAATCTGGATTGGTAAAGGACTCGCTAAGGTTGTATAGGGCCTTGCTTAAATAAGTTGGAACTGTCCAATGGGCCAGCGGATCTCGGGACGGTAGTGGCTCCCATGGTGGTGCAAGTTCCGTGTGGAGCTCGACCCCACTACTTGGCCGAATTTGGATATCAACGGGGTGAGCCATTTCGTTACGTATTTGTTCCAACCGCAACTGTTCTTGTTGTGCAGCCCAACGAGCCGACGCTGCCGCATTGAACTCCGGGCGATTGGGCGGCTGGTCTAAATGCGGCAAGCTCGGAACAACTCCGACAAGCGCCGACATTGCTCCGATGATTGTGAGCAAAAATCCGATGCGTTCGATTGGACTAGAGAGCTTAGGTATGAGCATTGCGACTCTCGGGGTTGCAGAATTCTTGGTATTGAGGTCTAACGCCTGAGTTAAGCCGACTTGCGTAGTGGAGCCAAAGCCATGGCAAGCTTTTTCTGCCATGGCTTTGGTGTAACGAAGCAAGTTCGGCTTGAACGAATTGTTAGGCCTCAGCTTAGCGTGTACGAGGGCCGCTGTTGGGGTTTGGCGGGCCGGGCGAGTGGTCCGGACCGCGGCATGCCTACTTTGGATCTCGTGGCGGGTAATCGCCCAGGTTCAACCGCACCCAAATCTCTTCCGCAACAATCGCTTGGGCGCGTTCGAACGTCTCCGGTGCGATGAGCCTTGCATCCCGGAGCGCATCAGCCACCAACCCCGCAACGTCTTGGCTCCACTGCTCGGAGTTCATGGGTGCTGCTCCTGAGGCCTAACGCCTGAGTTAAGCCGACTTGCGTAGTGGAGCCAAAGCCATGGCAAGCTTTTTCTGCCATGGCTTTGGTGTAACGAAGCAAGTTCGGCTTGAACGAATTGTTAGGCCGCAGACTACACGGCAATGAGAGCCGGGTCATACCAGACGTCCGTTTGCTCGGGCGCTAGCAAGACGCGCCAGCCCGGAGCAAGCGCCAAGTAGGGCACCAACTGTGGTGCATGCTCCACGATGTGATGCACATGCAGTGATTGGAAAAAATCGGGATCTTCCGAGTAATCGCCGCCCCAGATGTACCAGCCGCATGCTCCGCCGTCTGAGGAATGCCGGAGGGCGTTGAGAGGCAACTGCGACAGCGTAGAAAGCGCAACACCCAAGCGATCATCTTCGGCAGGCGGCTGAAAGAGCGACCCGAACTGTCTGCATGTATCCGATTGCGATAACTGCTTCATGCGGCCTAACGCCTGAGTTAAGCCGACCCGCGCTGGGTGGCTTCCGAAATCGAGGATAGCGTAGATGCCCCCGAAGTCG
>NZ_JBQWRA010000009.1:0-5788 GCF_052547135.1 Lysobacter sp. F60174L2
GCCGCCCTGGTGGCGGACGCGCGGGTCTACCATGGTGTAACGGCGGTGACGCCGCTGGACCCGGGTTTGGCATCGCACCGGGACGTGCTGGTGGTGACATACCGCGCGGTGCCCGCCACCCCGTCCGCTTCGCAGCTGGTGCAGGTGGTGTAGGTGGTGTAGGTGGTGTAGGAGCGACGTAAGTCGCGATCGGGGAGCCGGTTCGGCAGACGATTGTCCGATCGCGACTCACGTCGCTCCTACAAAGCCGTCCGCCAAGACAGCCGCCGGATCCTTTCCGGTTTCCAATCGCCATAAAAAAAGGCCGGTCCCTTTCGGGGACCGGCCTTGGGTGTAAATGCCCAGCGATGACCTACTCTTGCATGGCTTAGGCCACACTACCATCGGCGCGTGTGCGTTTCACTTCCGAGTTCGGGATGGGATCGGGTGGTGCCACACAGCTATTGTCACTGGGCAAGCTGTTGAAGCGTCGCCTGTCGGCGCCAGCTTGCATGGGGTGGGACGTAGCGATTGAGGTTTGGAATGTCGACGCGTCGTCGAGTCCAAGGCCACTTGAGGTTATATGGTCAAGCCACACGGATCATTAGTACTGGTTAGCTCAATGCATTGCTGCACTTACACACCCAGCCTATCAACCACCTGGTCTTGATGGTTCCTTCAGGGGAGTCAAGCTCCCGGGAGATCTCATCTTGAGGCGCGCTTCCCGCTTAGATGCTTTCAGCGGTTATCGCTTCCGAACATAGCTACCCGGCAATGCCACTGGCGTGACAACCGGAACACCAGGGGTTCGTCCACTCCGGTCCTCTCGTACTAGGAGCAGCCCCTCTCAAATCTCCAACGCCCATGGCAGATAGGGACCGAACTGTCTCACGACGTTCTGAACCCAGCTCGCGTACCACTTTAAATGGCGAACAGCCATACCCTTGGGACCGACTACAGCCCCAGGATGTGATGAGCCGACATCGAGGTGCCAAACACCGCCGTCGATATGAACTCTTGGGCGGTATCAGCCTGTTATCCCCGGAGTACCTTTTATCCGTTGAGCGATGGCCCTTCCATACAGAACCACCGGATCACTAAGACCTACTTTCGTACCTGCTTGATCCGTCGATCTCGCAGTCAAGCACGCTTATGCCTTTGCACACAGTGCGCGATGTCCGACCGCGCTGAGCGTACCTTCGTGCTCCTCCGTTACACTTTGGGAGGAGACCGCCCCAGTCAAACTACCCACCATACATGGTCCCCGACCCGGATAACGGGCCCAGGTTAGAACGTCAAGCACGACAGGGTGGTATTTCAAGGATGGCTCCACCAAGGCTGGCGCCTCGGCTTCAAAGCCTCCCACCTATCCTACACAGACGAACTCAACGTTCAATGTAAAGCTATAGTAAAGGTTCACGGGGTCTTTCCGTCTTGCCACGGGAACGCTGCATCTTCACAGCGATTTCAATTTCACTGAGTCTCGGGTGGAGACAGCGCCGCTGTCGTTACGCCATTCGTGCAGGTCGGAACTTACCCGACAAGGAATTTCGCTACCTTAGGACCGTTATAGTTACGGCCGCCGTTTACTGGGGCTTCGATCAAGAGCTTCGCCTTGCGGCTGACCCCATCAATTAACCTTCCAGCACCGGGCAGGCGTCACACCCTATACGTCCACTTTCGTGTTTGCAGAGTGCTGTGTTTTTGATAAACAGTCGCAGCGGCCTGGTCACTGCGACCCCCGCCAGCTGTAGCCCGCATGGGCCACCAGCAGGGGTGCACCTTCTCCCGAAGTTACGGTGCCATGTTGCCTAGTTCCTTCACCCGAGTTCTCTCAAGCGCCTGAGAATTCTCATCCTGCCCACCTGTGTCGGTTTACGGTACGGTCTGCGTAAGCTGAAGCTTAGGAGCTTTTCCTGGAAGCGTGGTATCAGTCACTTCGCCCTGATGGGCTCGTCTCGCTGCTCGGTGTTGAATGGGGTCCCGGATTTGCCTAAGACCCCCACCTACCTGCTTTCCCCGGGACAACCAACGCCCGGTAGACCTAACCTTCTCCGTCCCTCCATCGCACTTACGCGAGGTGCAGGAATATTAACCTGCTTCCCATCGACTACGCATTTCTGCCTCGCCTTAGGGGCCGACTCACCCTGCGTCGATTAACGTTGCGCAAGGAAACCTTGGGCTTTCGGCGTGCGGGCTTTTCACCCGCATTATCGTTACTCATGTCAGCATTCGCACTTCCGATACCTCCAGCAGACTTCTCAATCCACCTTCAACGGCTTACGGAACGCTCCTCTACCGCGCATGCAGAGCATGCACCCCAAGCTTCGGTTCAGTACTTAGCCCCGTTAAATCTTCCGCGCAGACCGACTCGACCAGTGAGCTATTACGCTTTCTTTAAAGGGTGGCTGCTTCTAAGCCAACCTCCTGGCTGTCTGTGCCTTTCCACATCGTTTTCCACTCAGCACTGATTTGGGACCTTAGCTGTGGGTCTGGGTTGTTTCCCTTTTCACGACGGACGTTAGCACCCGCCGTGTGTCTCCCGGATAGTACGTGCTGGTATTCGGAGTTTGCCATGGTTTGGTAAGTCGCAATGACCCCCTAGCCATAACAGTGCTCTACCCCCAGCAGTATTCGTCCGAGGCGCTACCTAAATAGCTTTCGAGGAGAACCAGCTATCTCCGGGTTCGATTAGCTTTTCACTCCTAATCACACCTCATCCCCTACCTTTGCAACGGGAGTGGGTTCGGGCCTCCAGTACCTGTTACGGTACCTTCACCCTGGGCATGACTAGATCACCCGGTTTCGGGTCTACAGCCCGCGACTATGCGCCCTATTCAGACTCGGTTTCCCTTCGCCTCCCCTATACGGTTAAGCTTGCCACGAACTGTAAGTCGCTGACCCATTATACAAAAGGTACGCAGTCACCCCGAAGGGCTCCTACTGCTTGTACGCACACGGTTTCAGGGTCTATTTCACTCCCTTCACCAGGGTTCTTTTCGCCTTTCCCTCACGGTACTGGTTCACTATCGGTCGGTCAGGAGTATTTAGCCTTGGAGGATGGTCCCCCCATGTTCAGACAGGGTTTCTCGTGCCCCGCCCTACTCGATTTCATCGGAAGGGTTCTTTCGCATACCGGGCTGTCACCGTCTATGGCCGAGCTTTCCAACTCGTTTTGCTAGAACCCAACCGACTTAAGGGCTGCTCCCCGTTCGCTCGTCACTACTCAGGGAATCTCGGTTGATTTCTTTTCCTCCGGTTACTTAGATATTTCAGTTCACCGGGTTCGCCTTGCATGGCTATGTATTCACCATGCAATACTGCTTGCGCAGTGGGTTTCCCCATTCGGACATCGCGGGATCAATGCTTGTTGCCAGCTCCCCCACGCTTTTCGCAGGCTGCCACGTCCTTCATCGCCTCTGACCGCCAAGGCATCCACCGTGTGCGCTTATTCACTTGACCATATAACCCCAAGTCGCCTCAGAGTCATACGTTGCGTGAATACAACGTCTCACTTCAAATATTAGGGGATCAAGTCCCCCGCCTTAGCCTCTACGACACGTCATGGACATTCCGTCTCAAAACGCTCGCTACGTCCCAGTTTTCAAAGAACGCGATCCGGCCTCAACGCCCGATCGCTTCAAATCTTGAGTGTGCGCAGAATCATCCAGAGTTCGCGGGCGGCTCGCCTTTCGGTGGTGGGTCTGGGAGGACTCGAACCACCGGCCTCACCCTTATCAGGGGTGCGCTCTAACCACCTGAGCTACAGACCCAAAAAGTCGTGCTGTGCCCGGGCCGCAGCATGGTGGAGCTTGTCGGGATCGAACCGACGACCCCCTGCTTGCAAAGCAGGTGCTCTCCCAGCTGAGCTAAAGCCCCGTGCTGAAACTCTGAATGCAGGTCACTTGTGCGGACGCCTGGACAGGCAATGTGCTGTCTTTTGTCTCTAAAGGAGGTGATCCAGCCGCACCTTCCGATACGGCTACCTTGTTACGACTTCACCCCAGTCATGAATCACTCCGTGGTAACCGTCCCCCCGAAGGTTAGACTAGCTACTTCTGGAGCAACCCACTCCCATGGTGTGACGGGCGGTGTGTACAAGGCCCGGGAACGTATTCACCGCAGCAATGCTGATCTGCGATTACTAGCGATTCCGACTTCATGGAGTCGAGTTGCAGACTCCAATCCGGACTGAGATGGGGTTTCTGGGATTGGCTTGCCCTCGCGGGTTCGCAGCCCTCTGTCCCCACCATTGTAGTACGTGTGTAGCCCTGGCCGTAAGGGCCATGATGACTTGACGTCATCCCCACCTTCCTCCGGTTTGTCACCGGCGGTCTCCTTAGAGTTCCCACCATTACGTGCTGGCAACTAAGGACAAGGGTTGCGCTCGTTGCGGGACTTAACCCAACATCTCACGACACGAGCTGACGACAGCCATGCAGCACCTGTGTTCGCGTTCCCGAAGGCACCAATCCATCTCTGGAAAGTTCGCGACATGTCAAGGCCAGGTAAGGTTCTGCGCGTTGCATCGAATTAAACCACATACTCCACCGCTTGTGCGGGCCCCCGTCAATTCCTTTGAGTTTCAGTCTTGCGACCGTACTTCCCAGGCGGCGAACTTAACGCGTTAGCTTCGATACTGAAGACCTAAGTGTCCCCAACATCCAGTTCGCATCGTTTAGGGCGTGGACTACCAGGGTATCTAATCCTGTTTGCTCCCCACGCTTTCGTGCCTCAGTGTCAGTGCTGGTCCAGGTAGCCGCCTTCGCCACGGATGTTCCTCCCGATATCTACGCATTTCACTGCTACACCGGGAATTCCGCTACCCTCTACCGCACTCTAGACTGCCAGTATCCAATGCCATTCCCAGGTTGAGCCCGGGGCTTTCACATCAGACTTAACAAACCACCTACGCACGCTTTACGCCCAGTAATTCCGAGTAACGCTTGCACCCTTCGTATTACCGCGGCTGCTGGCACGAAGTTAGCCGGTGCTTATTCTTTGGGTACCGTCAGAACCACAGGGTATTAACCCATGGCTTTTCTTCCCCAACAAAAGTGCTTTACAACCCGAAGGCCTTCTTCACACACGCGGCATGGCTGGATCAGGCTTGCGCCCATTGTCCAATATTCCCCACTGCTGCCTCCCGTAGGAGTCTGGGCCGTGTCTCAGTCCCAGTGTGGCTGATCATCCTCTCAGACCAGCTACGGATCGTCGCCTTGGTGGGCCTTTACCCCTCCAACTAGCTAATCCGACGTCGGCTCATCTTTCTGCGCGAAGCCCGAAGGTCCTCCGCTTTCACCCGTAGGTCGTATGCGGTATTAGCGTAAGTTTCCCTACGTTATCCCCCACAAAAAGGCAGATTCCGACGCTATCCTCACCCGTCCGCCACTCGCCACCAAGAGAGCAAGCTCTCTCGTGCTGCCGTTCGACTTGCATGTGTTAGGCCTGCCGCCAGCGTTCACTCTGAGCCAGGATCAAACTCTTCACTTAAGTATTGCGGCTCGGCCCGAAGGCTCCGCCTATGCTTTGAGTGCAGTGTCGTCCCAGCCCAAATTACTCGATCACTCGCATCTTGCGATGCGGTGCTTGATTCATTTGGACTGTGTCGAACATCTGCCAATGGACAACCATCCACCCGCCAGACGTCCGCACAAGTCACCTGCGCACACTGTCAAAGATCTTCGGAACCGGCCTCAGCGCCGCGTTCCAACTCGTTCACCAAAGTGCCCGAGTGAGCCGCACATCTTACAGCAGATTTCGTGGCCGTCAACACCTTCCCGACCACTTTTTTCATCCCGCTGCCCCC
>NZ_JBQWRA010000010.1:0-3828 GCF_052547135.1 Lysobacter sp. F60174L2
CGTCCGATAATTCTGACAGTAGCCGTGTCCGCCGCGAGAAATTTCGGCGCTGCAGCCTAACGCCTGAGTTAAGCCGACTTGCGTAGCGGAGCCGACAACGTGGCAAGCTTAACCTGCCACATTGTTGGTGGAGCGAAGCAAGTTCGGCTTGAACGAATTGTTAGACCGCACTTGTATGGGACTGCGCTTCATAGCTGTTGTAGCTCCGGCCAGCGCAGCCTCCGGGACAAAAAGATAGCGATGCTGTGCCGGCGCAAGCTGGTCTGTCTTTAGCAAATCTGCTCGGAGGGCCCGCCAGCCATCATCATCTCCGGGAACTTGCACAAGAACCCGAGCCGATACCAACCGCTCTGAACCGAGTTTTGGAGTGCGCAGAATTACAGTTGCGCCTTTGCCGCGACGTACTACGTATGTCGCCATGCCGCGAGAGAGTGACGCCCACTCAGCAGCATGCTGCGTCAGTAAGTATGCAACCACATGCGGCAATAGAGGCTTGAGAGACTGAGTCATTTGGAGTGCGGTCTAACGCTTGAATTAAGCCGACCCGCAACGTGCCAGTCTATGAGTGGATGGAGTTGAACAACAACACATTTCATCGAAGCGACGAAGCGGGTTCGGCTTGAATGAATTGTTAGCTGCGCACGGCCGGAAGCGCTGCCCCAATAAAGCAAGCTGCACCCCAGGCCAAGGGACCAACCGCGTTTTCCGAATACGGCTGGAACGTCAGCTCTTGCAGGCCTATAGCCAGCACGAACGGGACCGACCAAGCTGCGGCCCAAGCGCCTGCGAAAAGTGCCATGCGGAGGTTGGCCGCGGTAAGCGTACGTACTCGGTGCCTTTGCCGGGCCGCCCGGACCACAGCAATGCCCGCAACGCTACCGAGAACCACGGGGAAGACCAAACCAACCCCTAGGGCACGCTGGAGTTCGTGACCCAGTGCCAAGTACAGCCCACCAATGAGGAAGAAGGCTGGAAAACCGACTTTCATGAGTGTCGTAGCCATGTGCCACGCACTACGGTTAAGAGAGCCTATGGTCACGTTGCGATGAATCCCCATGCGAAGCTAACGCCTGAGTTAAGCCGACTTGCGTAGTGGAGCCAAAGCCATGGCAAGCTTTTTCTGCCATGGCATTGGTGTAACGAAGCAAGTTCGGCTTGAACGAATTGTTAGGTCTCACCCCACACCACCGCGAGAAACGGCAGTAGGGCGGGACCGATCTTACACATGGCGAAGATGCCAAGAACGAGCGGTATACCGAGGTCAATGAGTGCTAGGCGCGTCCATTGGAGCGCCGACAGCTTGCGATGACTCCCCTTTGCAGCAGACACAGCAGCGTCAAGCTCTCCAAGGAAAGAATCAGCACTGGCATACATCTTTGCCACCGAAGCTCGCTTTTCTGGCTCTGTGGGTAGCGGCTTGTCCAGCCATTGAGTGACGGCGTTGAGGTGCCCGCGTGTCTTTAGAGTCAAGTCGAAGTAGTTGTGCAGGTACATCATGTCGCCTGCCGTTAACCAGCGGCGCAAATCTGCGAAGGCATGAAGGGCAAAGACAATGAACGTGTAGAGAAGTGAAGCCGACAACGCACCGTGAAGGATGTTGGGCGCACCATCAGGTATCTCAAAGTCTAGCCATGGGGTTTTTGTAACCTTGAGGCCGTAGACGGCCAGCAGAATCGAGAAGCATGAAGCGAACAGCAGATTGCGTCTCTTGGTCTCAGTCTCCGGAGAGAGAGGCTCGGCGAAAGTTATGCCGGAGAGCTTTTGCCGGTCAGGAACTTGCAAGACCATACGAACTCCGTGTGAGACCTAACGCCTGAGTTAAGCCGAACCGCGTAGTGGAGCCAACAACATGGCAAGCTTTACCTGCCATGTTGTTGGTGTAACGAAGCGGTTTCGGCTTGAACGAATTGTTAGGCCTCACAGCCGCATGCCCAGCCATATGACTGCCTCCGTAGAGCCGGACACTATGGGCGTGAGAACCTTTGACCAGAATGTACCAGTCTGGACATGGTTAACGGAATGGTCGTGGTGCTGCCGCTCCTCCGCGACTATGGCCGAGATGGCGGCAACGGCTGCCGGGTCGCTGCTGCGCAAGTTGACGAGCTGTTGCTCCAGATGCCGAAGCACTACGCTCTCAACGGCTACTGTTGTGGCTGCAATGGCGGTCGCCCCGAGCAAACCGGAAATGGCTCCAAGTACGAACCCGCCAATGCCACAGAACCAGTAGCTGGGACATCGGCGTTGCCCGCGACGCTGCAGCTCAGCAGCAAATATTGCTCGGTGCCGTTGCTCATGTGTGCGGAACTCGGCGAGCTCTTGGGTCATTTGCCGCGCAGTGAGCCGGGCCATGATGATCTGGCCCGTGTAGATGCAGATTGCGCCATGCTCGCCAGCATGATTGACCTTAATGATGCGGTCACCGAGATCTGTCATGTGAGGCCTAACGCCTGAATTAAGCCGACTTGCGTAGCGGAGGCAACAACATGGCAAGCTTTATCTGCCATGTTGTTGATGTAGCGAAGCAAGTTCGGCTTGAATGAATTGTTAGGCCGCAAAGCCACCGTGCCGTGCATGCCTATTCTTGCTCAAGCCAATGAGGATCAGCTTGATAGAAAGCATCGCCGATATCTGTTTGGTGGCAGCCGAGAGCTAGCAACTTTTTGATAAGTGCATCAATAGCCAGTGGCTCAGTTGCTTCCCAAGCTGAGTCACCCCCATGCGGAGGCGTCACTTGAGCCAGATATCCGTCAGCAACTTTTTGGATGTTGATGCTCATTGATCTATCCGTGCGGCCTAACGCCTGAGTTAAGCCGACTTGCGTAGCGGAGCCGACAACGTGGCAAGCTTAACCTGCCACATTGTTGGTGGAGCGAAGCAAGTTCGGCTTGAACGAATTGTTAGACCGCACTTGTATGGGACTGCGCTTCATAGCTGTTGTAGCTCCGGCCAGCGCAGCCTCCGGGACAAAAAGATAGCGATGCTGTGCCGGCGCAAGCTGGTCTGTCTTTAGCAAATCTGCTCGGAGGGCCCGCCAGCCATCATCATCTCCGGGAACTTGCACAAGAACCCGAGCCGATACCAACCGCTCTGAACCGAGTTTTGGAGTGCGCAGAATTACAGTTGCGCCTTTGCCGCGACGTACTACGTATGTCGCCATGCCGCGAGAGAGTGACGCCCACTCAGCAGCATGCTGCGTCAGTAAGTATGCAACCACATGCGGCAATAGAGGCTTGAGAGACTGAGTCATTTGGAGTGCGGTCTAACGCCTGAATTAAGCCGAGCCGCGAAGCGGCTTCGGCTTGAATGAATTGTTAGGCGGCGGCCAACAATGGCTCAGCCGCTTTCACAGTTGCGAAGTGCTGCACGAAGGCCACGCAGTTCTGCCGGTCGCGCCGAGCGATCCGAAGTCGGCAGCGCCCACCGCGCGCCCTTGGAAAGCCAGAGAACACATCCATGCGAGTGCCCTGCACCGAGAGCACGTTGTACAGCCCGTGCAAGTAAGACCGCATGGATATGGACGCGACGTCTGACAGCGGCGCCTCATGGACCAAGTGCTTGATCTTGACCAGTCCGGTAAGTGAGTCGACGACCTGAATCTCCAGCCGAAGTCGGTCGCCTTGCAGATTGACCAAGCCGTGACCCTTGAGCAGGCCTTGCCAAATATCCGCGATGAAGAAAGGAATGGTGTTCAACGGTTCCCCCGGCCAATCGATGGAGGGAGTGTCTCAGCGGCTGAAGACTTCCTCAAGCCGCCTAACGCCTGAGTTAAGCCGACCCGCGCTGGGTGGCTTCCGAAATCGAGGATAGCGTAGATGCCCCCGAAGTCGT
>NZ_JBQWRA010000011.1:0-2431 GCF_052547135.1 Lysobacter sp. F60174L2
GTCGTGTCGTACTTCGCCGACAAGGCCGGCGGCGGCGCGCCGACGCGGCCGGTGGTGATCGTCGATGCCGATACCGGGCGCATCCTGCACCAGTACGAGAACCTGCAGTCGGCCGATGGCTCCGGCCCGGGCGGCAACCAGAAGACCGGCCAGTACGAGTACGGCGTCGACTTCGGTTATCTGGACGTGCAGCAGAGCGGTAGCACCTGCACGATGAGCAACGTCAACGTCAAGGCGGTCAACCTCAACGGCGCCACCAGCGAGGCCGGCAAGCCCGCCTATTCGTACACCTGCCCGCGCAACACCTTCAAGCAGGTCAATGGCGCCTACTCGCCGATCAACGACGCGCTGTACTTCGGCGGCGTGATCTTCGACATGTACAGCGACTACATGGACGCGGCGCCGCTCAGCTTCCAGCTGACCATGGCGGTGCATTACGGCTCCCAGCACGAGAACGCGTACTGGAACGGCTCGGCAATGCTGTTCGGCGATGGCCGCAACACGTTTTATCCGCTGGTTTCGCTGGACGTGTCGGGCCACGAGGTCTCGCACGGCTACACCGAGCAGAACTCGGGGTTGATCTACTCCAACCAGTCCGGCGGCATGAACGAGGCCTTCTCGGACATGGCCGGCGAGGCCGCCGAGTACTTCATGAACGGCAGCAACGACTGGCTGGTCGGCGCCCAGATCTTCAAGGGCAACGGCGCGTTGCGCTACATGGCGGACCCGACCCAGGACGGCCAGTCGATCGGTCACGCCAGCGATTACTACAACGGCATGGACGTGCATCACTCCTCGGGCGTCTACAACAAGGCGTTCTACACCCTGGCCACGACGTCGGGATGGAACACCAAGACCGCGTTCCAGGCCTTCGCCCGCGCCAACCGCGACTACTGGACCGCCAGCAGCACCTTCAACCAGGGCGCGCCGGGCGTGGTCCAGGCGGCGTGTGACATGGGCATGGATGGCCAGGACGTGATCGACGCGTTCCAGGTCGTCGGCGTCAATGGCGGGGCGTTGCCGTCAGGGTGCGGCGGCGGGGGCGGTGGTGACAACCAGGCTCCGACGGCGGGCTTCAGCCCCAGCGTCAACGGCCTTACGGTGAGCTTCACCGACGGTTCCAGCGACAGCGACGGTAGCATCGCGTCGCGCAACTGGGATTTCGGTGACGGCGGCTCCTCGACCCAGACCAATCCGAGCCACACCTACGCGGCCGATGGCACCTACAACGTCACCCTGACCGTGACCGACAACGAAGGGGCGACGGATACCGAAACCAAGTCGGTAACCGTGAGCGGCGGCGGCAACGGCGGCGATGGCGAACTGGAGAACGGCGTGCCGGAAAGCGGCATCAGCGGTGCCTCCAAGGCCAACCGGTACTTCACCCTGGTTGTTCCAGCAGGCGCCACCAACCTGAAGTTCACGACTTCCGGTGGCAGCGGCGATGCCGACCTGTACGTGAAGTTCGGCAGCCAGCCGAGCACCACCAGCTTCGACTGCAAGTCCGAAACCCCGACCACTGGCGAAACCTGCACCATCAACAACGTGCAGGCCGGCACCTACCATGTGCTGGTCCACGCCTGGAGCGCGATCTCGGGCGTCAGCCTGACCGGCAGTTACACCCCGGCCGATGACGGCGATCCGCAGGACGACTACGACTTCGTCTATCCGCAGGGTCGTGGCAGCTACGTCGCCGGGCAGACCGTGGTGCTGGCCACCGACGGCGAGCTGTACCAGTGCCGTCCGGCTCCGTATGGCAGCTGGTGCAACAGCACCGCTTCCTACTTCGAACCGGGCACCGGGCTGTTCTCGGACCTGGCCTGGACCAGGCTGTAAGTTCCACGCGCCGGTGCGGGTATCCGCACCGGCGCGACTTTGAATTCACACGTGGCCGTACTGATCGAAGTCGGGCCGCGTGGCCGCAGATTTTTGTGATTAACGTCGCGAATTTTCTCGCAAAGAGAAAACTTTGATCTATCGGAAGAAGTTCCTCACACGCCCGCAAGGTGACGCTCGGACGGTTCCGCGCTCCGCACACCGGACCACGGAACGCCAAGTCGCATGCAACACCCTTCAAAAGAACCGGTCACCCCCGTGGCCGGACATTCCTTTTCAATCTGGGGTATCAGCAAGTGAATCGAAATCTTCCAACCAAAGTGCTCGTCGGGGCCACCGCGCTCGCACTCAGTGGCGGCGCCATGGCGGCCGATCGTGTCGATCTGCACCATCTGGATGTCACCTCCCTCCACACCCAGTACCAGGCATCGGTCGCCCGCACCGGCGCGCCGGCCATGGCCCATGCCCGCCACGCGCAGTTGCTGCAGATGGGCGATGACTCGCGCCTGGTGCTGCAGAGCCGCAACACCGACTTCGGCGTGCGCAACACGCGCTACCAGCAGACCTTCCGCGGGCTGCCGATCTACGGCGAGCA
>NZ_JBQWRA010000012.1:0-1172 GCF_052547135.1 Lysobacter sp. F60174L2
GCCTAACGCCTGAGTTAAGCCGACCCGCGCTGGGTGGCTTCCGAAATCGAGGATAGCGTAGATGCCCCCGAAGTCGTTGAGCGCCGAAGCGGGTTCGGCTTGAACGACTGGTTAGGGTGCAGCCGACACGACCCGCTCGGCCGTGCCGGCCCGGCAAAAGGAAGGTCTGGCCTCCCCGAATCACTGCGGCCGGTCGCGTGCGACACGATGCCAGGAAAAGCGGTTAGCCCACGTCTGCAAAGCACGCTTTGCGCGCGTGGGCTAACCGCTTTTCTAGCAGCCCGCTCGCCATTCAGTCGATCGGCGGACGCCGCCTTGCGCCGTCCGATAATTCTGACAGTAGCCGTGTCCGCCGCGAGAAATTTCGGCGCTGCAGCCTAACGCCTGAATTAAGCCGAGCCGCGAAGCGGCTTCGGCTTGAATGAATTGTTAGCACTCAACGCGGGACGCCTCACTGAGGTTCCAGCGTGATGAAGTCACTGCTGCCTGCAATGCGATGTTCTTGTTTAACTGGATGGCCATGCTTTGCACCAGACTCCTGAAGCTCAAGCAAGTAATCCGCCAGCGAATTTTGCAACGACTGCAGGTTGTGCTTAAACAAGTCTGAGCCGTAACCATCACTCTTACCTTCTAGGGCGAGACTCTTGGCCAGTTCATGTAGCTGCTTGAGTCGTCCAGCGGTGATGGAAATTGCAGGTTCTGATTGGTCAGCAAACACAACGACGCCAGCGCCACTGATTTGGTAGATGACTTTTGCGTCCTTTGCCATGTGCCAACCTTTGAGTGCTAACGCCTGAGTTAAGCCGACCCGCGCTGGGTGGCTTCCGAAATCGAGGATAGCGTAGATGCCCCCGAAGTCGTTGAGCGCCGAAGCGGGTTCGGCTTGAACGACTGGTTAGGGTGCAGCCGACACGACCCGCTCGGCCGTGCCGGCCCGGCAAAAGGAAGGTCTGGCCTCCCCGAATCACTGCGGCCGGTCGCGTGCGACACGATGCCAGGAAAAGCGGTTAGCCCACGTCTGCAAAGCACGCTTTGCGCGCGTGGGCTAACCGCTTTTCTAGCAGCCCGCTCGCCATTCAGTCGATCGGCGGACGCCGCCTTGCGCCGTCCGATAATTCTGACAGTAGCCGTGTCCGCCGCGAGAAATTTCGGCGCTGCAGCCTAACGCCTGA
>NZ_JBQWRA010000013.1:0-985 GCF_052547135.1 Lysobacter sp. F60174L2
CGTCCGATAATTCTGACAGTAGCCGTGTCCGCCGCGAGAAATTTCGGCGCTGCAGCCTAACGCCTGAATTAAGCCGAGCCGCGAAGCGGCTTCGGCTTGAATGAATTGTTAGGCCTCACGCCCTTCACTGATCACTGGAAATCGCGATCGCGATGCCACGGTCAGCGAGTACTTTGGCGGCCTCTTTATCTCCAGCAATACGATGCTGTAAAGACTGGCAGCGCTCAATACCCGCAATAGTGAGCGAGAGTTCCCCGTCAGAGCTATCAACAAGCCCCTCTTCAATCAAACGTTCGCGCATGCCGCCAGCGCGAGAGTCCAGCGCTTGGCGCATGTCAATACGAAGCAAGCACTCAAGAAGGTCAATTTCCTCTTGGCCGATGCTTCCGATTTTCATGGAGTAGCGTTCTTTGTTTGCCACGTGTTTTCCCGAAGGCCGTGGAGAGTTAAATACTAGGGCCAAATATTGCCCACTGTCAGCACCATTGGTCGGATTTCCAGTGCATTACATGGCGCCAGCTTTGGTGAGGCCTAACACCTTGAGTTAAGCTGACGTGCGTAGCGGAGCCAACAACATGGCAAGCTTTATCTGCCATGTTGTTGGTGTAGCGAAGCGCGTTCGGCTTGAACGAACTGTTAGGCCTTGCGCCGGGCACGCCAAAGCCACTCTGCTAATGCCGCGCCCACTAAACCGCCCAGCGGTACCAAGCCTATGATGTGGTCCGCGTCCAAGGCCTCCGCGGCGAAACTTGCTAAGAGCGCTGCAACAATAAAGCTCGCGGCGATCAGGCCGTAGGGGGTCGCGCGATGACCGTGAGTCGCATCCCTAGCTTTGTCGTTCACCGTTCCCTCCTTCCGCTCCAAAGTAAGCTTGGCTTCCACTGCGACCAACGCACTTCGCTCCAAAAGGCCTAACGCCTGAGTTAAGCCGACCCGCGCTGGGTGGCTTCCGAAATCGAGGATAGCGTAGATGCCCCCGAAGTCG